>NZ_JBIDAN010000013.1:113427-249650 GCF_043202495.1 Streptomyces sp. NPDC048185 | reverse complement strand
CTTCGCAGCCTGCGGGCAGTCGTGCACTCGCCCCGCCCTCCCCGCAGCCTGCGGGCAGTCGTGCCCCCCCCCCCCCCCCCCCCCCCCCCCCCGGCGGGGGGGGGCCCCCCCCCCCCCCCCCCCCCCCCCCCCCCCCCCACCCCTCGGGTCGTTCCCGCCGGGACACGGACAGGATCCGGACAACCACGGAGCGCCATGCCACCACCCGAGCCCGGACGGTGAGGGCAGCGTGGACCAGCGGGGAACACGGAGAGCCGCCCGTGCCTTGAACCGGTAGGGTGCCCGCCGCGCACCGCGGACGGCCGCGCCGCGTGGCGAGAACTGTGAGGTCGCGGCCACCGCAGCGTGACGTCGATGTGACGCCCGCATGAAACGGTTTGCCGAACATGCGTAGGGTGCAGAGAACTCCACAGGAGGACGGCGCCCCGGCACGGGACGGCGCTACGACGGCGACGGGCGAAGGAGGGAGCCGGAGCGATGGGCGACCACAAAGACCAGCACCTTCGAGTGGGCGCGGCCGTACGGCGACGGCGCCGCGCCCTGGAGCTCACGCTCGCCGTCGTCGCCGAGCGCAGCGGCCTGTCCGTGCCCTTCCTGAGCCAGATCGAGAACGACCGGGCCCGCCCCAGCCAGACCTCCCTGGAGAAGGTGGCCGACGCCCTGCGCACCACCGCCGTGGAGCTGCTCGCCGCCGCCGACCCCGCGTGCAGCGTGGACGTGGTCCGGGCCGAGGACCCCGACCCCGAACTGGCGCCCAGGGTGCGGTCCCTGGTGCGCGGACACCACCAGATGCACGCCTCCGAGTTCACCGGCGACCACGACGCGGGCCGGGAACTGCAGTACCGCAACGACCAGTTGATGTTCGTCGCCGAGGGTGCCGTGGAGATCGAGGCGGAGGGGCGCGCCTACCGGCTGGGCCGCGGCGACACCCTGTACCTGACCGGTGGGGTGCGGCACCGCTGGCGGGCGACGGTGCCCGACACCCGGCTGATCGTCGTCGCCGTCGCCGAGCACATCGAGGCCGTACGGGACCGGCCGCGCCGGTGAGGGTCGTCTCCCTGGTGCCGTCCCTCACGGAGTCCGTGGCGCACACCGTCCCCGGCGCCCTGGTCGGCGCCACCGACTGGTGCACGCACCCGGCCGGCCTCGACGCAGCCCGGATCGGCGGCACGAAGAACCCGGACGTCGAGCGGATCCTCGCCCTCGGCCCCGACCTGGTGCTCGCCAACGAGGAGGAGAACAGGGCCCCCGACCTGGAGGCCCTGCGCGCGGGCGGCGTCGAGGTCCTGGTCACCGAGGTCCGCACGGTCGCGCAGGCCTTCGCGGAGCTCGACCGGGTGCTGTCGGCCTGCGGCGCGCCGTCCCGGCCCCGCTGGCTGGACGCGGCCGAGGAGGCGTGGTCGGCACCGCCGGTCCCGGGGCACCGCGCCACGGCCGTCGTACCGGTCTGGCGCCGGCCCTGGATGGTGCTGGGCCGCGACACCTTCGCCGGCGACGTGCTGGCCCGCCTCGGCGTCGACCACCTGTACGCCGGTCACGCCGAGCGCTATCCGAAGGTCCCGGTCGAGGAGCTGCGGGCGGCCCGTCCCGACGTCGTGGTGCTGCCGGACGAGCCGTACCGCTTCACCGCCGACGACGGGCCGGAGGCCTTCCCCGGCCTGCCCTGCGCCCTCGTCGACGGGCGGTGCCTCACGTGGTACGGGCCGTCACTGGTCGAGGCGCCCCGGCGGCTGGGCGCGGCCCTGCGAGCAGCGCGCCGCTGACCAGGCCGCGCGCGGTCTGCACGGCGGCGACGGCCCAGGCGGTGACGAGCAGCGCGTACAGGGCGAGTGTGAGCACGTCGTAGGCGGCGAGACCGGTGCGCCGGGCCAGCGCCTCGAAGCCGGTGACACAGGTGCCCACCGGGAAGGTGAACGACCACCACGTCATCGAGAAGCGCATGCCCCGGCGCCGGGCCCGGACGACGTGCGCGGCGGCGAGGCACAGCCACATCAGCGCGAAGCCCGTCACCGGGACGCCGTAGAGGACGGCGAACACGGCGAACCCCTCGGCGTACGGGCCGGGCAGGACACCGGGAGCCACGTCCGCGAACTTCCCCACGGCGGTCGTGGACTGCCCGAGCGGGCCCAGCACCAGGAAGAGCGACGGGGTGAGCGCGAGCGGCAGCGGACCGCCGGTGAGCAGCCTTGCGAAGATCAGCGGAAGGGTCACCAGCGTCGCGAGCAGACTCATTCCGAACATCGCCACGCAGGCGAGCAGCAGCGTCTCGCGCGGCTGCCCCGGCGGCAGGTGCGGGACCAGCAGCGGACCGACGGCCGCGGACACCATCGGCGCGACGAGCGGCAGCAGCCACACGGGGCCGGCCTGGCCGGGCTCGGTGCGGTGCCGTACGGCCATCAGGTACGGCACCACGACCGCCGCCGCGAGCCCGAGCGCCGTACCGGCGGTGAACAGCACCGTGCCGAGGGCGACCGCGGCCGGCTCTCCCGTCCAGTCCCGGCCGACGGTCACGGCGCCGCCGCCGACCGCCAGCAGGGCCATGGACAGGCAGCCGTAGAAGGGGGCGGCCGCCGGATCCAGCAGGTGGGCGCGGGCCTGGTCACGGTGGTGCCGCCAGTGCAGCGACCTGGCGACGAGCAGGGCCGCCAGCAGGGCGAGGGACAGGGCCCAGACGGTGGTGCAGACGGTACGCAGACCGGGTACGTGCCAGGGGAGCGCGGCGCCCGCGCTGCCGACGACGGCGGTGCCCATGACGCACGCGTACCAGTTCGGGCCGAGATGACGGACCGCCGGGACGCGCCGTGCCGGGGCGGAGGCGGGGGACAGGGGCTGGGCTGCGGTGACCATGGTCCTACGGTCTCGGCGCCGGAAGCCCCTGACCAGGGACCATGCCCCTATGAGGGCATAAGCTGGAGTTATGGGCAGCTGGAATGTCAGGGGTGACGGGGCGGACGGACCGGGCGAGCCTGGGCGGCACGCGGCGGGCTCGCTGTCGCACCGGGTGCCGGATCTCGGCGCCCTGGAACTGCTGCTGGCCGTGGCACGGCTGGGCAGCCTCGGCGGGGCCGCGCGGGAGCTGGGCATCACCCAGCCGGCCGCCAGCAGCCGCGTCCGCTCGATGGAGCGCCAGCTCGGGGTGGCCCTGGTGGACCGCTCGCCGCGCGGCTCCCGGCTCACCGACGCCGGTGCACTGGTCACGGACTGGGCGCGCCGGATCGTGGAGGCGGCCGAGGCGTTCGACGCGGGCGCGCAGGCCCTGCGGGACCGGCGGGACTCACGTCTGCGGGTGGCGGCGAGCATGACCATCGCCGAGTACCTGCTGCCGGGCTGGCTGGTCGCCCTGCGCGGCCAGCTGCCGGACACCGCCGTGTCGCTGCTCGCCGGGAACTCGGCAGCCGTGGCGGAGCGGTTGCTCGCCGACGAGGCCGATCTGGGGTTCGTGGAAGGCGTGAGCGTCCCCGCGGGCCTGGACTCCGCCGTCATCGCCCACGACCGGCTGATCGTCGTGGCGGCACCCACCCACCCGTGGGCCCGCCGGCGCCGCCCGCTGGCCGCGCAGGAGCTGGCGGAGACCCCGCTGATCCTGCGGGAGGAGGGCTCGGGCACCCGGCAGGTCCTGGACGCGGCCCTGGGCGGCCTGGCCCGTCCCCTGATCGAGCTGTCGTCGACCACCGCGGTGAAGGCCGCCGCCGTCGGCGGGGCCGGTCCCGCGGTCCTCAGCGAACTCGCCGTCGGCGAGGAGCTCACGACACGGCGCCTGGTCAGCGTCCCCGTGGCGGACGTCGCCCTGGCCCGCGACCTGCGCGCGGTATGGCCCACGGGCCACCGCCCCACGGGCCCGGCACGGCAGCTTCTGTCCCTGACCCGGGGGTGAATGCCCCCGGCCACGGTGGTGCTCAGCCCGGCAGGGCCTCGTCGGGGTCGGTCGCCGCGGTCACCAGGGCCCGCATCACCCGCTCGTCCTCGCCCATCTCCGGGTGCCACTGCACGCCCAGCGCCCAGCCGTCGGCGGGCGGCAGCTCGACCGCCTCCACCGTCCCGTCCGCCGCGTGCGCCGAGGCGATCAGGCCCGCGCCGAGCCGCTCCACCGCCTGGTGGTGGTACGTCGGCACGAACATCTCCTCCGCCACGACGCCGGCGTACCGCGTCCCCGGCACCGGCGTGACCGGGTGGCCGCCGAACACACCGACCACTTCCGCGTGGCCCTCGATGTGCTGCACGAGCGTGCCGCCCAGGGCGACGTTCAGCAGCTGCATGCCCCGGCAGACACCCAGCAGCGGGACGCGTGCCGCCAGGGCCGCCCCGATGAGCGCGAGCTCCCACGTGTCGCGGGCGCGGGCGGGCGGGCCGGTGCGGGGGCCGGGCTCCGCGCCGTAGCGGACCGGCTCCACGTCGGGGCCGCCCGCGATGACCAGACCGTCGAGGCGGGCGACGGTGGCGGCGGCGTGTTCCGGCGCGTCCGGGGGGAGCATGACGGCCAGCCCGCCCGCCCGTTGCACCAGACGCGGATAGGCGGCCGGCAGCAACGCCGCCTCCAGCTCCCACACGCCCCAGCGCGCCCCGGCCTCCAGATACGTACTGACCCCGATCAGCGGCCTGTCGCCCATCCGACCTCCCGGCAATGGACCCTATCCGTACCTTTGCAGACCGGCCCTGCCCGCGACACCCGCGGAGCGACCCTCACGCCAGGAACCCGCGGAGCAGCGCCGCCGTCCCCGCGCAGTGCTCCCGCATGATCTCCCGCGCCCCGTCCGCGTCCCCGTCGAGCACCGCTCCCACCAGCGCGGTGTGCTGCCGCTGGGAGTGCTCCAGATTGCGCACCAGCAGCGGGATGCAGTCCAGCAGGCCGTTCACGCTCGCCCGGACGCCCGCGTACTGCGCCGTCAGCGTCGGAGAGCCGCACAGCTCGGCGAGGGCCAGGTGCAGCATCGTGTCCAGCCGCCGGTACTCCGCCAGCGGCGCGTCGTGCGTGGCGGCCAGCGCCGCGCGCAGCCGCGCCGCCCGCCCGTCCGTCAGCCCGTGCGCCGCGCACAGCCCGGCCGCCCCCACCTCCAGCACCTCCCGGAAGCGCAGCACGTCCTCCAGGTCGACCCCGGCGATCCGGCGCCGCAGCTCGTCCTCGTCGCCGACGTCCGGGCGGGGCAGCACGAACGTGCCGCCGTACCTGCCGCGCCGGGCCTCCAGCAGCCCCTGGTCCTGGAGCACCTTCAGGACCTCGCGCAGCGTCACCCGGCTGACCCCCAGCCGCTCGGCGAGCTCCCGCTCGGACGGCAGCCGCCCGCCCTCCGGCACCAGGCCCAGCCTGATCACCTGGAGGATCTGCTCCAGCGCCTCCTCGAAGCCGTTGCCGGCCCGCACCGGCCGCAGCACCGGCGTGAGCCGGTCCGGCACGCTCCCCCCGTTCCCCTCCGGCATACGGCCGCGCCCCCTTCCCAACCAATGGTTCCCAGCAATACCTTATGGGTCCCGGTCGGAAGGAGGCCCCTCCGTGGCAGACCGCACACCCCCGCTCGGGGTCGAGGAACTGCACGCCCTGGTCGCGGGCGGCGAGATCGACACCGTCGTCCTGGCCTTCCCCGACATGCAGGGCCGCCTGCAGGGCAAGCGGTTCGCCGCGCGGTTCTTCCTCGACGAGGTCCTCGACCACGGCACCGAGGGCTGCAACTACCTCCTCGCCGTCGACACCGAGATGAACACCGTCGACGGATACGCGATGTCCTCCTGGGACCGCGGTTACGGCGACTTCGCCCTGCACCCCGACCTGAACACCCTGCGCCGCCTGCCCTGGAACGAGGGCACGGCCCTGGTCGTCGCCGACCTCGCCTGGGACGACGGCGCCCCGGTGCCCGCCGCGCCCCGCCAGATCCTGCGCCGCCAGCTGGACCGCCTCGCCGGACACGGCTGGACCGCCCGGGCCGGCACGGAGCTGGAGTTCATCGTCTTCCGCGACACCTACGAACAGGCCTGGGACGCGAACTACCGCGCCCTGACCCCGGCCAACCAGTACAACATCGACTACTCCGTCCTCGGCACCGGCCGCATCGAGCCCCTGCTGCGCCGCATCCGCAACGAGATGGCAGGCGCCGGCCTCACCGTCGAGTCCGCCAAGGGCGAGTGCAACCCCGGCCAGCACGAGATCGCCTTCCGCTACGACGAGGCCCTCGTCACCTGCGACCAGCACGCCGTCTACAAGACCGGCGCCAAGGAGATCGCCGCCCAGGAGGGCATGTCCCTCACCTTCATGGCCAAGTACAACGAGCGCGAGGGCAACTCCTGCCACATCCACCTCTCCCTCGCGGACGCCGACGGCACCAGCGTCATGCCCGGCGACCGGGAGGGCGGCATGTCCGACGTCATGCGGCACTTCCTCGCCGGACAGCTCGCGGCGCTGAGGGAGTTCGCGCTCCTCTACGCCCCGAACATCAACAGCTACAAGCGCTTCCAGCCCGGCTCCTTCGCCCCGACCGCCGTCGCCTGGGGCCACGACAACCGCACCTGCGCGCTGCGCGTCGTCGGCCACGGCCGTTCCCTGCGCTTCGAGAACCGGCTCCCCGGCGGCGACGTCAACCCCTACCTCGCCGTGGCCGGCATGGTCGCGGCCGGCCTGCACGGCGTCGAACAGCGCCTGGAGCTGCCCGAGCCCTGCCCGGGCAACGCCTACACCGCCGACTTCGCGCACGTCCCGACCACCCTGCGCGAGGCCGCCGAGCTGTGGGAGAACAGCACCATCGCCAAGGCCGCCTTCGGGGACGAGGTCGTCGCCCACTACCGCAACATGGCGCGCGTCGAACTGGACGCCTTCGACGCCGCGGTCACGGACTGGGAGCTGCGCCGCTCCTTCGAACGCCTGTGAGGCCCCCGTTGTCCGACGAGCTGCGCGTACTGAACCCCGCCACCGAAGAGGTCCTCGCGACCGTGCCCGCCGCCTCCGCCGCCGACGTGGACGCCGCCGTCGTACGGGCCGCGCGGGCCCAGACGGGCTGGGCCGCCCTCGCGCCGGGCGACCGGGCCCGGCTGCTGCGCCGCTTCGCCGCCGCCGTGGACGGCCACCTGGAGGAGCTGGCCCGGCTGGAGGTCCGGGAGGCCGGGCACACCGTCGGCAACGCCCGCTGGGAGGCGGGCAACGTGCGCGACCTGCTCGACTACGCCGCCGGGGGAGTGGAGCGGCTCACCGGACGGCAGATCCCGGTCGCCGGGGGCCTCGACGTCACGATCCTCGAACCGCTCGGCGTCGTCGGCGTCATCGCGCCCTGGAACTTCCCGATGCCGATCGCCGCCTGGGGCACGGCCCCCGCGCTCGCGGCCGGCAACGCGGTCCTCCTCAAACCGGCCGAGACCACCCCGCTGACCGCGCTGCGCCTGGCCGAGCTGGCCCTGGAGGCCGGGCTGCCGGAGGGCCTGTTCCAGGTGCTGCCCGGACACGGCCCGGTCACCGGCGACGCGCTCGTCCGGCACCCGGGCGTCGCCAAGATCGTGTTCACCGGCTCGGCCGCCGTGGGCCGGCGCGTGGCCGCCGAGGGGGCGGCACTCCTCAAGCCCGTCACCCTCGAACTCGGCGGCAAGAGCCCCAACATCGTCTTCGCCGACGCCGACCTCGAGGCCGCCGCGGCCGCCGCCCCCATGTCCTTCCTGGACAACGCGGGCCAGGACTGCTGCGCCCGCACCCGCATCCTCGTCCAGCGCGGAGCCCTCGACCGCTTCCTCGGCCTGCTCGCCCCCGCGATCGAGGCCGTCCGCGTCGGCGACCCGGCCGACGAGAGCACCGACATGGGCCCGCTGATCTCCCGGGCCCAGCGGGACCGCGTCCGCTCCTACGTCCCCGACGACGCGGACGGCATCCGCGGCAAGGCCCCCGAGGGCGGCCCCGGCTTCTGGTTCCCGCCCACCGTCCTGACCGGCGTCGACCCGGTCGCCCGCGTGGCCGTCGAGGAGGTCTTCGGGCCCGTCGCCGTCGTCCTGCCCTTCGACGACGAGGCCGACGCGATCCGCCTGGCCAACGCCACCGACTACGGCCTCTCCGGCTCGGTCTGGACCCGGGACCTCGGCCGCGCCCTGCGCGTGTCGGGCGCCGTGCGCGCCGGCAACCTGTCCGTCAACTCCCACTCCAGCGTCCGCTACTGGACGCCGTTCGGCGGGTTCAAGCAGTCCGGACTGGGCCGCGAGCTGGGCCCGGACGCGCTGACCGCCTTCACCGAGACCAAGAACGTCTTTCTCAGCAACGTCCCGTCGAGCACGGAGGGCCCCGCACAGTGAGCGAAGCGAGCGAGGAGATCATCTGCCGCCGCCTGGCCGGCCGTACCGCCGTCGTCACCGGAGCCGGCAGCGGCATCGGCCTCGCCTCCGCGCGCCGGCTCGCCTCCGAGGGCGCGCACGTCGTCTGCGGCGACGTGGACGAGACCCGGGGCAAGGCGGCGGCCGAGGAGACCGGCGGCACCTTCGTCCGGGCCGACGTCACCGACCCCGGGCAGGTCGAGGCGCTGTTCAGGACCGCGTACGACACCTACGGCAGCGTCGACGTCGCCTTCAACAACGCCGGCATCTCCCCGCCCGACGACGACTCCATCCTGGAGACCGGCCTGGAGGCCTGGAAACGCGTCCAGGAGGTCAACCTCACCTCCGTCTACCTGTGCTGCAAGGCCGCCATCCCCTACATGCGGCGCCAGGGCCGGGGCTCGATCATCAACACCGCGTCCTTCGTCGCGCGGATGGGTGCCGCCACCAGCCAGATCTCGTACACGGCCTCCAAGGGAGGCGTTCTCGCCATGTCCAGGGAGCTGGGCGTGCAGTTCGCCCGGGAGGGCATCCGGGTCAACGCCCTGTGCCCCGGACCGGTCAACACCCCGCTGCTCCAGGAGCTGTTCGCCAAGGACCCGGAGCGGGCCGCGCGCCGGCTCGTCCACGTCCCGGTGGGCCGCTTCGCCGAGGCCGAGGAGATCGCCGCCGCCGTCGCCTTCCTGGCCAGCGACGACTCCTCCTTCGTCAACGCCACCGACTTCCTCGTGGACGGCGGGATCTCGGGGGCGTACGTCACACCGCTGTAGAACGCCGCACCGGCGTCCTACAGTGCCGGGATGAGCATGACCCCTCCGCCCGGCTGGTACCGGGACCCGTCGGCCCCGCACCAGGAACGCTGGTGGGACGGCACGGCCTGGACCGGACACCGGCGCGCGCCCGAGGGCTTCGGAGCGCCCGTGCCGCCGCCCCCGGAGCCGCCGACCGTGCCGCTGACCACGGGCGGCGGCACGGGACGCCGGCAGTCCGGCGGCGACGGGCGCGGGAAGGCCGCCGCCCTCACCGCCGCCGCTGCGGTCCTCGTCGCGGCGATCGCCACAGGCGTCGTCCTCCTCGGCGAGGACGAGGACACGGGGACGGGGGCCCACGCCCTGCCGACCGCGGCGACCTCCGCGGCCCCCGCGCCGCGGACCGCGTCACCGACCTCCTCGCCGACCGCGCCGGAACCCTCCGCGGACGGCCCCGCCGTCGTCGAGGACCAGCTCAACGGCATCACCTTCCCGCTGCGGGACGGCTGGGTGCGCCCGCGGTACGTCCCCGAGCACGACGTCATGATGACCACGGACGGCACCTACGACTGCCCGGGCGACGGCGGCGTGTGCCGGCACGGCCTCGTCATCTCCCGCACGGTCACCGCGACCGCCGAGAACTCCCCGAAGGCCCTCGCCGAGCAGGACATCGAGGCCGCGGCCGACGACGCCTACGACCGCGACACGGCCGGCGGCGAGCCGTTCGGGGGCCTCGAGTCCCACGAGGTCGTCGGCTCCGGGCCGGTGGCCGTCGCGGGACGCGCCGGGTACTACGTGCGCTGGCGGGTGACGACGGCCGAGGGACCCGGCGGCTACGTCCAGTCGATGGTGTTCCCGTCCACCGTCGGCACCGAGTCCCCGATCCTCGTCCGCTACGTCTTCGACGCCGGCGAGGACGGGCCGCCGCTCGCCGACATGGACCGGATCACCGAGGGCATCCGGCCCGTCGGCGACGCGGGCACCGGCGGCGGCGTGGGCAGCAGCATCGGCCCCTCGCGCTGACCTACAGGTAGGTGCGCCCCTCGCCCCGGTACGTCGGCACCGTCGCCGTCACCGTGTCCCCCTCCACCAGGTGCAGGGTGTCGAACCGCTCGCACAGCTCACCGGCCTTGGCGTGCCGGAACCACACCTTGTCGCCGATCAGCAGGTCGTCCGCGGGGGAGCCCAGCAGCGGCGTCTGCACCTCGCCCGCGCCCTCCTGCGGGTCGTAACGCAGCCCCTCGGGCAGATACGGCACCGGGAGCCGGTCGGCGCCGGCCGCGCCGGAGGCGGGATAGCCGCCGCCGAGCACGGTCACCACGCCGACGCCGGGGCGCCGCACCACGGGCTGGGCGAACAGGGCCGCCGGACGCCCGCTGAACGACGTGTAGTTGTCGAACAGCCGCGGCACGTACAGCCCGGACCCGGCGGCGATCTCGGTGACCGCGTCCTCCGCGGCGGTGTGCTGCACACTGCCCGTGCCGCCGCCGTTGACGAACTCGAGGTCCGGCACCACGGCCCGCACCGCCCGCACCACCCCGGCACGCCGCTCGGCGAGTTCGCGGCGGGCGGCGGTCTGCATCAGCCGCACCGCCCGCGACCGCAGCGGCCGTCCCGCCACCGCGTCCCCGACCCCGGCGACATGCCCTTCGTACGCCATGACGCCGACGACCCGGAAACCGGGACGCCGGGCCACCGCCCGGGCCAGGTCGGCGACTTGCGCGGGGGAGTGCAGCGGCGACCGGCGCGCCCCCACCCGCACCCGTCCGCCGAACAGCCGCAGCGAGGTGTCCAACTCCAGGCAGACCCGCACCACTTCCCGGCCGCCGTCGCGGGCCGCGTCGATGTACCCCAGCTGCGCCGGATCGTCGACCATCACGGTCACGGCGGAGGCCAGCTTGGGGTCGGCGGTCAGCTCGGCGTACCCCGCACGGTCCGCGGACGGGTAGGCGAGCAGCACGTCCTCGAACCCGGAGCGGGCCAGCCACAGGGACTCGGCCAGCGTGAAGGACATGATCCCCGCGAAACCGTCCCGGGCGAGGGCGCGTTCGAGCAGGGCACGGCAGCGTACGGACTTGCTGGCGACGCGGATCGGCTTCCCGCCGGCCCGGCGGACCAGATCGTCCGCGTTGGCGTCGAAAGCCTCCAGGTCCACGATCGCCACGGGGGCGTCCAGATGGGCGGTGGCCCGGTCGTAACGGGCCCGGTCGGCGGCACGCGCAGTCATGAACGAAGCCTGCCAGACGGGATTACCGCAGGGTAGGGGGACGTTCCGGGCCAATGCCACGGGCCCGCGGACTGGTTCCCCGCCGGGCCGGGGCACGCCGTAGAGTGACGCGCACGCACGGCGGAACGGCCCGGGCAGCAGGGCCCCTGGTCCGCGCCGGGATGGCGGTCCGCCCGTGCGGGTATGCGTGCCCGGGACGGCCAGTCCGCTCCGGGCCCGGGCAGGGGAACGCAGGCCCGCGCCGGACCACCGGCCCGGGCCCGAGGAAACGGGGGGTGCATGAGCACGGAAGCACGCCGCGCCTCCCTCCCCCCACACCCGTCGGCCCCACCCGCCGGCGACGCGCCCCCGCCGCCCCACCCCGGCCCCCTCCCCCCGCCCCGCCCCACCACCCCGCCCACCGCGGGAACCTCCCGCCCGCCGACCCCGCCACGGCCCCCCGCCCCGGCCTCACCGGGCACCTCCCCGACCTCGGACACGCCCCGTCACCCGAGTCCGCCGCCGACCTCCGACGCCGTATCACCGCGGTCGGGAGCCCGGCGCGACGCGGGCACGCCGCCGCGCCCGGTCACCGCGCCGTCCGACGCCGAGCCGACCCCCCGCCCCGCCATGCCGGCGCCCCCCGGCACCCCGTGCGACGCGGGCGCACCGTCCCGCCCCGGCGCAGCGGCGCGTTCCCACACCTCGCCGGGCTCCGGGGCGCAGCCGCGTCCTGCTGCACCGCCGCGTCCCGACGCGCCCCCGGTCGCCGGTGCCCGCCGCGAGCGGGGCGTCTCGCCGGACGCCGGCGCACCGTCCCTTCCGGGCGCCCCGCGCGACGCGGGCACGCCGGTCCGTCCCGCCGCTTCGCAGGCGCCGGGCGGGCCCGACCGGCGGCCCGGCAACCGGTCGGGGAACGCCGGTGCCCCCGGAGGCCCCTCCACACCCCCGCCGCCGCGGGCCACCGCCCGCTTCCCGGACGCCCCGCCGACCGTCGGTCGTGGCCGCGCCGCGGCCGGTACGCCGCGCGGGCGTGACGTACCGGAACGCCGGTCCGCGGAGGCCCCGCCGGAACGCCGTCCCGCCGCCCCCGCGGAAAGCCCGTCGGAGACGACCACCCGCCTGCGCCCGATCCCCGCGCCCACCGAACCGCACGCCCCCGGCCCGGCCCGGTCGTGGGGCACCGCCTCCGTGCCCGGTGCCGGACCCCGCCCCCACGTGTCGTTCGCGGAGCCCGAGGGGTACGACGAGCACGCCCGGCCGCGCCCGCTCGGCGGGCGCCTGCGCCCCCAGGCCGTCGCCGCGGCTGTCTGCCTCGTGCTCGGCGCCGGGCTCGTCACCGGCGCCGCCACCGGCAGCTGGCTCGCCGGGGACTCGGGGGACGCCGACGCGCGCAGCGCCTTCACCGCGGCCGGGGACCTGTGGCACAGCGTGCCCGTCGACCGGCTCTTCCCGCCCACCGTGCAGGGGCAGGGCGCCGGCCCCGGCGGCGCCGACCGCACCTGGACCCGCGTCGCCGTCGCCCCGGACAGCGGCTGCGCGGGCGCCTTCGACCCGCTGCTGGCCAAGGCCCTCGCACCGGCCGGCTGCGCACGCCTGCTGCGCGCCACCTACACCGACGCCACCCAGAGCCACGTCACCACCGTCGGCCTGCTCTTCACCAAGGCCGACGCCGCCGCCATGACCTCCCTGGCGAACCGGTTCGAGAAGGAGGGCCTGGCCCGGCGCGCCGACCTCGTGCCCCTGCCCTACGCCGCCGAGGACACCGTCGCCGCCGGTTTCGGCGCCGGCGGGCGCGCCGCGTGGACCGTCTCCGTCCTCACCGACGCCCCCGTCGTCGTCTACGCCGTCTCCGGCTGGGCCGACGGCCGCACCGTCGACCGGCCCGAGCCCGCGGAGGAGGCCATGGAGTCCGGCGCCACCTCCGCCCCGGCCCAGGCCGGCCTCGGTCACGAGGCGCAGGGCCTCGCCGACCGCATCGAACGCGCCCTGCGCAAGGACGTCGGCCCCGCCACGGAGCAGCCCTCGTGAACACCGCCACCGCCCGCCGCACCGGCGGCGCCCTCAGCGTCCTCCTCGCCGCCGCACTCGTCCTCGCCCCGGCGCCCGCCGCCCACGCCGACGGCATCCGCGCCAAGCAGTGGGCCCTCGACGCCATGCACACCGACGAGGTGTGGCGCACCACCAGGGGCGCGGGCGTCACCGTCGCCGTCCTGGACACCGGCGTCGAGGCCGACCACCCCGACCTGGCCGGCAACGTCCTCACCGGCACCGACCTGGTCGGGTTCGGCGCGAGCGAGGGCGACCGCGCCTGGGCCCGGCACGGCACCGCCATGGCCGGGATCATCGCCGGTCACGGCCACGGCCCCGGCGACACCGAGGGCGTCATGGGCATCGCGCCCGAGGCCACGATCCTCCCCGTCCGCGTGATCCTCGAGGACGGCGACCCGTCCCGCACCAAGGCCCGCAAGACCCGCGGCAACGCGCTCGCCGAGGGCATCCGCTGGGCCGCCGACCACGGCGCCGACGTCATCAACCTCTCCCTCGGCGACGACTCCGCCTCCGCCCACCCGGAACCCGCCGAGGACGAGGCCGTCCAGTACGCCCTGAAGAAGGGCGTGGTCGTCGTCGCCTCGGCCGGCAACGGCGGCGAGAAGGGCGACCACGTCTCCTACCCGGCCGCCTACCCGGGCGTCATCGCCGCGACCGCCGTCGACCGCTTCGGCACCCGCGCCTCCTTCTCCACCCGCCGCTGGTACGCCACGGTCAGCGCCCCCGGCGTCGACGTGATCATCGCCGACCCGGACCACCGCTACTACGAGGGCTGGGGCACCAGCGCCGCCTCCGCCTTCGTGTCCGGCGCCGCCGCCCTGGTCAGGTCGGCCCACCCGGACCTCACCCCGGCCCAGGTCAAGAAGCTGCTGGAGGACACGGCCCGCAACGCTCCCGCCGACGGGCGCGACGACTCCCGGGGCTTCGGCTTCGTCGACCCCGCCGCCGCCGTCGAGGCCGCCGGCCGCCTGGAGTCGCGCGGACTGAAGCCGGCCGCCTACGGCGAGGAGTACTTCGGCTCGGGACCGGACACCCCCGCCTCCCACGACGACACCTCGGCCTGGGCGGCCCCGCTGGCCGGCAGCGCCGGCGGCGTCCTGATCGTCGCGTCCGTGGTCCTGTGGCGCGGCCGCCGCCAACGCTACGACGACTTCTGATCCCCGGCCGCGCCGCCCCCGCGCGCCGCCTGCCCGTCGTCCGCGCCGGCGAACACCGACACCGCCGCCCGCGCCGCCGCCTCGGTGAGCGAGACGCCCGCCGCCTGCGTCGCGCTGCCTCGCGTGAGCACCGCCACCAGGAGGCCGTGGCCGCCGGACGTCACCCGCCCGATGCTGTTGACCACCCACAGACCGGTGGTGCTGCGCCGCAGCCAGCCGTTCTTCAGCGCCCACGCCCCGTCGGCGGCGTCGGCCGCCGCCGACACCCCCCACCGCTGGTCCTCGGCGATCCGCCCCATCAGCTCCCGCAGATACGCCCGCGAGTCCTCGCTCAGCGCCGAGCCCTCCGCCCCGAACACCTGCCGCAGCAACGCGAGCTGATCGCCGGCCGTGGTCTGCGTCAGCCCCCACAACGGCCCGTCGCCGCCCTCGGTCGCGGTGAGACCGAAGCGCTCCTTCGCGGCGTCGAGCCCCTCCGCCGCCCCGATCGACCGCCACAGTGCCGTCGCCGCGTCGTTGTCGCTGTTCTCGATCATGTCGACGGCGTACGCCTTCTCCCCGGCCGTCAGCGCCCGCCCCGCGTCCTGCGCCCGCAGCAGCAGCGTCGCCAGGATGTCGACCTTGACGATGCTCGCGGTGTCGAAGACCCCCGAGCCGTACGCCGCGCTCTGCCCGGACCGCGGGTCGAGCACCGCCACCGACACCTCCGCGCCGTCCGCCACGGGCACCGCCTCCATCGCCGCCGCGAGCAGCGCGTCCCCGTCCACGGCCGCCTCCGTCGCGCTCTCCACCGGTGCCTCCCCGTCCGCGGTCGCCGAGGCCGTCGACGATACGGCGCCCGCGCCCGGGTGCGCCCGCGCCGTCACGTACACCGTCCCGGCGGCGGTGGCGCCCACCACGGCGACCGTGGCGAGGGCGGCGGACAACAGGGCGCGGCGCCGGGGCGGGCGGGCGCGACGGCGCCGCCGGGCTCGGGGGGACTCCATGCCCGCGATGCTCGGGGCGGCGGCTGTGCGCAGCGTCGGACGGAGGTGAAACGCGGCTCAGAGATCCCTGAGAGCCCGGTGAGGACCGACCCGCATCCCCCGATAGGGTCGGGGACCGTGGCGAACAAGAACATCCCCGACTCCGGCTTCTCCGACGACGACGGCTCCGCCGCCCCCCGGCTGAGCGCGGCGCTCGCCACCTGGGCCGAGGACCGCACCGCCCTGGCACCCGTGCTGGAGGCGCTCAAGGGCGCCCGGCTGCTCGTGCCCGTCGTGGCCGTTCTCGGTGAGGTGGAGGAGAACGAGAACGGGCTGCGCCGCGAGAAGACCAGCGACATGGCCGTACCGACGCTCAAGGCGCGGGGCCGCACCGCCCTGCCCGCCTTCACCTCCACCGAGTCCCTCGCCCGCTGGGACCCGGAGGCCCGCCCCGTCGCCGTCCCCCTGCACCAGGCACTGCAGGCCGCCGCCCACGAGAAGGCGGACGCGGTCGTGCTGGACGTGGCCGGGCCGGTGCCGTTCGAGCTGAGCGGGGCGGCCCTGCTGGCGCTGGCCGAGGGGCGCACGACGACCGATCCGCTCGCCGACCCGGCGGTCGTGGAGGCGGTGCGCGGTGCCGTGGCCGCCGAGCCCGCCGTGCTCCGTGCCCACCTCGGACCGGGGGAGGCCGACGGCACCCTCGCGCTCGTGCTCGACCCCGCCGCGGCGCCGGCCGAGGCCGCCCGCGCCGTCGCCGGGCGGCTGGCGGCGGACGAGACACTGAGGGCCCGCCTGGTGCGCGGCCTCGACCTGGCACTCCTGCCGGCCGGGGCGACGCCTCCGGGCGAGCCCTTGTACGTACGCGGGTAGAGACGAGCGCGGACGGCTCAGCCGTAGACGGCGCCGGTGTACTTCTCGCCCGGACCCTGACCCGGCTCGTCCGGCACCAGCGACGCCTCGCGGAACGCCAGCTGGAGCGACTTCAGCCCGTCGCGCAGCGGCGCCGCGTGGAACGAGCTGATCTCGGTCGTGCTCGCGTCCAGCAGACCGGCCAGCGCGTGCACCAGCTTGCGCGCCTCGTCCAGGTCCTTGTGGGCGTCGCCCTCCTCGGTCAGTCCGAGCTTCACGGCGGCGGCGCTCATCAGATTGACGGCGACCGTCACGATCACCTCGACCGCGGGAACCTCCGCGATGTCGCGGGCCATGGCGTCGAAGTCGGGATTCGCCGAGGATTCGGCAGGGGTCTCACTCATGCAGCTCACGATAGGCGCAGGCGGAGCCGGGACCCCACTCGGTCTCGGTTAGCCCTTCCCCCGCCGAGCTGCTAACCTTGTGTAACGACCGGTCGGACACGCACGCCTCAGGCAGTGGGTCCGGCCCACAAGTGGAGGCTTCGAACTCCCACCTGACCGTCCCCCGGGACGGCGGGTCACCGGTCAGGCGGTCCCGTCCACGCGGCGGCGACCGGCCCGAAAGTGCGCCCCGCGGCCATCGCGACGGTGCTCCGGTAGCAGTTCGAGGAGCCCCGCCTGTGATCGTCCGGGGCATTTTTTGTGCGCCGGCGCGGTTAGGTCTATCGAACACAGACGTTACGCGGCTGTCCGCCAGACCGTCGCGTGGTGCTACCGAGGAGGATCCATCAGCGCCGAGCCCCGCATCAACGACCGGATTCGCGTTCCCGAGGTGCGACTTGTCGGTCCCAGCGGCGAGCAGGTCGGGATTGTCCCGCTTGCCAAGGCCCTGGAGCTTGCGCAGGAGTACGACCTCGACCTCGTCGAGGTCGCGGCGAACGCCCGTCCGCCCGTGTGCAAGCTCATGGACTACGGGAAGTTCAAGTACGAGTCGGCCATGAAGGCCCGTGAGGCGCGCAAGAACCAGGCGCACACGGTCATCAAGGAGATGAAGCTCCGGCCGAAGATCGACCCGCACGACTATGACACCAAGAAGGGTCACGTCGTCCGGTTCCTCAAGCAGGGCGACAAGGTCAAGATCACGATCATGTTCCGTGGTCGCGAGCAGTCCCGGCCGGAACTCGGCTACCGACTGCTGCAGCGTCTCGCGGAGGACGTCCAGGACCTCGGCTTCGTGGAGTCGAACCCGAAGCAGGACGGCCGCAACATGATCATGGTCCTCGGTCCGCACAAGAAGAAGACCGAGGCGATGGCCGAGGCTCGCCAGGCGCAGGAAGCCCGCAAGGCGGACGCGAAGGCCAACCCCGGCAAGTCGCAGAACGCCGCGGACGCCGACGCCGTGAACGCCGAGGCCCCGGCCGAGGCTTCCGCCGAGGCGTGACCCCGGGGGACGCGAGTCCCCAGGACGTAACCGATACAAGAGCGACGCTCCACCGTGCCCGGTTTCACGACCGGGCACCGGAGTGCCACCGACGAGGAGATAACGGCGCTATGCCGAAGAACAAGTCGCACAGCGGTGCCAGCAAGCGCTTCAAGATCACCGGCTCCGGCAAGGTGCTCCGTGAGCGCGCCGGCAAGCGCCACCTGCTCGAGCACAAGTCGTCCCGCGTGACGCGTCGCCTCACCGGCAACGCCGAGATGGCCCCGGGCGACGCCGCGAAGATCAAGAAGCTTCTCGGCAAGTGACGTCCGCGGCGCCCGCACGGAGCGCCGTACGTCATTCAGGACCGGGACCCAATCGATACCGGGCCGCGTGAGGACCACCGCGGCCCCGCTACAAGGAGTTAACAAGTGGCACGCGTCAAGCGGGCAGTCAACGCCCACAAGAAGCGCCGGGCGATCCTCGAGCAGGCCTCCGGCTACCGCGGTCAGCGTTCGCGCCTGTACCGCAAGGCCAAGGAGCAGGTCACCCACTCGCTGGTCTACAACTACAACGACCGCAAGAAGCGCAAGGGTGACTTCCGCCAGCTGTGGATCCAGCGCATCAACGCCGCTGCCCGCGCCAACGGCATCACGTACAACCGCTTCATCCAGGGCCTGAAGGCCGCCAACGTCGAGGTGGACCGCAAGATCCTCGCCGAGCTGGCCGTCAACGACGCCGGTGCGTTCGCCGCGCTGGTCGAGGTCGCCCAGAAGGCGCTGCCGAGCGACGTCAACGCGCCGAAGGCCGCGTGACGCTGCGCCGGCTTTGAGCCGTCGTGACTGGACCCGCAGGTTTCGAGCCTGCGGGTCCTGTTGTTGCCGCCCCACCGTGCCCTTTCGGCTGCGGGTGCGTCGTGGCTTGTCGCGCAGTTCCCCGCGCCCCTGAAGGGGCGCGTTGCAGTCCGCGTCGATTCAGATGTGAAGGTGAGCAAGAGTGCGTCCCGTCAGCCCCGAGCTGATCTCTCCCCGGTCCCCCCGTGTCGCCGCCGCGCGGCGGTTGGCGAAGCGGAACTTCCGGGGGAAGGAGCGGCTGTTCCTGGCCGAGGGGCCGCAGGCCGTGCGGGAGGCCGCCGGGTACGGGGACACCCTGACCGAGGTGTTCGCCACCGTCGAGGCCGCCGAGCGCTACGCCGACATCATCGGCGCCGCCCGTGACGCCGGCGCGCGGGTCCACCTCGCCGCCGACGCGGTGATCGAGGACATCTCCACCACCGTCACCCCCCAGGGCCTCGTCGGGGTCTGCCGCTTCGTGGACACCCCCTTCGACGCGATCCTCGCCGCGCGCCCCAAGCTCGTCGCCGTCCTCGCGCACGTCCGCGACCCCGGCAACGCCGGCACCGTGCTGCGCTGCGCCGACGCCGCCGGCGCCGAGGCCGTCGTCCTCACCGACGCCTCCGTCGACCTGTACAACCCCAAGGCCGTACGCGCCTCCGTCGGTTCCCTGTTCCACCTGCCGGTCGCCGTCGGCGTCCCCGTGGAGCTGGCCGTGGCCGAGCTGCGCGACGTCGGCGTGCGGGTCCTGGCCGCCGACGGCGCGGGCGAGGACGACCTGGACGCCGAGCTGGACGCCGGCACCATGGGCGGGCCCACCGCCTGGGTCTTCGGCAACGAGGCCTGGGGGCTGCCGGAGGAGACCCGCGCCCTGGCCGACGCCGTGGTCCGCGTCCCGATCCACGGAAAGGCCGAGAGTCTGAACCTCGCCACCGCCGCGGCCGTATGTCTCTACGCGTCCGCGCGTGCACAGCGCGCCGCCGGAGGGTGCCGCTCCGTCACCGCAGGCTAGTAGGGTGACCAGCTCGGGGACCCCAGACCGGCTGAGAGGTGGGGTACGGGGATGAGCGTCGGCACGAGCAGCGCACCGGGGGGACACCGGGCGGAGCGCCCTCCCGCGCCGCGCCGGCCCGGGGACCCCACCGGCCTCGGCATCGGCCCCGACGAGCTGCCCGACGGTCTCGTCGTCGCGGACGAGCACGGACGGGTGATCTGCTTCAACGCGGCCGCGGTCCGCATCACCGCCGTCCCCGCGGCCGAGGCCCTCGGGCAGCGCCTCGACGAGGCCCTGCCCCTGGAGGATCTCGACGGCCGGCGCTGGTGGCAGCTGACCGACCCCTACGGCGGGCTGGCCATCCGCGTGGGTCAGCCGGAGCGCAACCTGCTGCTCCCCGGCGGCCGCGAGGTCCTGGTCTCCGCCCGCTACGTCCGCACCGGGCGCACCGGCCCCGTGCACCGCGTCGTCGTCACCCTGCGCGACACCGAGGCCCGCCGCCGCACCGAGCGCAGTCACGCCGAGCTGATCGCCACCGTCGCCCACGAACTGCGCTCCCCGCTCACCTCCGTCAAGGGCTTCACGGCGACGCTGCTGGCCAAGTGGGAGCGGTTCACGGACGACCAGAAGCGGCTGATGCTGGAGACCGTCGACGCCGACGCCGACCGCGTCACCCGGCTCATCGCCGAGCTGCTGGACATCTCCCGGATCGACTCCGGGCGGCTCGAGGTCCGCCGCCAGCCCGTCGACATCGGTGCCGCCGTCGGCCGGCACATCCAGGCCTACGTCGCCTCCGGCCAGCCCGCCGACCGCTTCCTGCTCCGCCTCGGCCGGCCGCTGCCCGCCCTGTGGGCCGACCCCGACAAGATCGACCAGGTGCTGAGCAACCTCATCGAAAATGCCGTGCGGCACGGCGAGGGAACGGTCACCATTGACATCACGCCCGCGGTGTCCCCCCGCGAAGAGGAGGACACCGGCACGTCGGTCACGGTGAGCGACGAGGGGCCCGGCATCCCGGAGGAGTCCATGAACCGCGTCTTCACCCGCTTCTGGCGGGGCAGCAAGCGCGGTGGCACCGGCCTCGGGCTCTACATCGTCAAGGGCATCGTCGAGGCCCACGGCGGCACCATCACGGTCGGACGCGCCCCCAAGGGCGGCGCCGAGTTCCGATTTACGTTGCCCGTGGCGGCCCCGGCCTACCTGGCCTGAGCACCGCGGGCGCATTCGCGTTCCTCCACCCCGTTAGACTCGGCCTTTGGCACCTTTGTGTCCCGCAGACGGAGACGCCCAGAGCGACACGCTTCGTCCACGAGCCGGTGACGGGGACCATCAGCCAGCCAATCGGAAGCACGGGAAGAGATGTCGGCACCGAATAAGTCGTACGACCCTGTCGAGGTCGAGGCGTTGAAACCGGAAGAGATCGAGCGCATGCGGGACGAGGCGCTCGCCGCCTTCGCCGCCGCGGACTCCCTCGACGCGCTCCAGGAGGCCAAGGTCGCCCACACCGGCGGCACCTCCCCGCTGTCGCTGGCCAACCGCGAGATCGGCGCCCTGCCCCCGCACGCCAAGGCCGAGGCCGGCAAGCGCGTCGGCATGGCCCGCGGCGCCGTGAACAAGGCCCTCGCCGCCCGCCAGACCGAGCTGGAGGCCGAGCGCGACGCCCGCGTGCTGGTCGAGGAGGCCGTGGACGTCACGCTGCCCCACGACCGCGTGCCGGCCGGCGCCCGCCACCCGCTCACGACGCTCTCCGAGCGCATCGAGGACATCTTCGTGGCCATGGGCTACGAGGTAGCCGAGGGCCCCGAGGTCGAGGCCGAGTGGTTCAACTTCGACGCCCTCAACATCGGCCCGGACCACCCGGCCCGCGGCGAGGCCGACACCTTCTTCGTGCAGGGCCCCGAGGGCGGCACCGAGTCCGGCGTCGTCCTGCGTACCCACACCTCGCCCGTGCAGATCCGCTCCGCGCTCACCCGTGAGCTGCCGGTCTACGTGATCTGCCCCGGCCGCGTGTACCGCACCGACGAGCTGGACGCCACGCACACCCCGGTCTTCCACCAGGTCGAGCTGCTCGCCATCGACGAGGGCCTGACCATGGCGGACCTCAAGGGCACCCTGGACCACATGGTCCAGTCGCTGTTCGGCGCGGAGATGAAGACCCGGCTGCGGCCGAACTTCTTTCCCTTCACCGAGCCGTCCGCCGAGATGGACATGCTCTGCTACGTCTGCAAGGGCGCGTCCGTCGGCAACCCCGACCGGCCCTGCCGCACCTGCTCCAGCGAGGGCTGGATCGAGCTGGGCGGCTGCGGCATGGTCAACCCGCGGGTGCTCGTCGCCTGCGGCGTCGACCCGGAGAAGTACAGCGGCTTCGCCTTCGGGTTCGGCATCGAGCGGATGCTGATGTTCCGCCACAACGTCGAGGACATGCGAGACATGGTCGAGGGTGACGTCCGGTTCACCCGGCCGTTCGGGATGGAGATCTGATGCGGGTCCCGCTTTCTTGGCTGCGGGAGTACGTCGACCTGCCGGCCACCGAGACCGGCCGCGACGTGCAGGCCAAGCTGATTTCGGCCGGCCTGGAGGTCGAGACCGTCGAGCACCTGGGCGCCGACCTCAAGGGCCCCCTCGTCGTCGGCCAGGTGCTGACCATCGAGGAGCTGGAGGGCTTCAAGAAGCCGATCCGCTTCTGCACCGTCGACGTCGGCCGGGCCAACGGCACCGGTGAGCCCCAGGAGATCGTCTGCGGCGCCCGCAACTTCGCCGTCGGCGACAAGGTCGTCGTGGTCCTGCCCGGCGCCACCCTGCCGGGCGGCTTCTCGATCTCCGCGCGCAAGACGTACGGCAAGACGTCCCACGGCATGATCTGCTCCAGCGACGAGCTGGGCATGGGCGACGACGGAACCCACGGCATCATCGTGCTGCCGCCGGAGACCGAGGTCGGCAAGGACGCCATCGAGCTGCTGGAACTGGTCGACGAGGTCCTGGACATCGCCGTCACCGCCAACCGCGGCGACTGCCTGTCCATCCGCGGCGTCGCCCGCGAGGCCGCCATCGCCTACGGCCTGCCGCTGCGCGACCCGGCCCTGCTCGACGTGCCCGGCCCGAACGCCTACGGCTACCCCGTGAAGATCGCCGACCCCACGGGCTGCGACCGCTTCACCGCCCGCACGGTCACCGGCCTCAGCCCCGAGGCACGCTCCCCGATCTGGCTCCAGCGGCGCCTGCAGAAGGTCGGCATGCGCCCGATCTCGCTCGCCGTCGACGTCACCAACTACGTGATGATGGAGCTCGGCCAGCCCCTGCACGCCTACGACCGCGGCCTGGTCCAGGGCACCATCGGCGTGCGCCGGGCCGAGGAGGGCGAGAAGATCGTCACCCTCGACGGCGTCGAGCGGAAGCTGCACTCCGAGGACCTGGTCATCACCGACGACCGCGGCCCGATCGGCCTCGCGGGCGTCATGGGCGGCGCCAACACGGAGATCGCCGACCACGGAGCCGCCGAGAACGGGGGCACCGCGACGAGTGACGTGGTCATCGAGGCCGCCCACTTCGACCAGGTCTCCGTCGCGCGCACCGCCCGCCGCCACAAGCTGTCCTCCGAGGCCTCCCGCCGCTTCGAGCGCGGCGTCGACCCGCAGGCCGCGGCCGCCGCCGCCCAGCGCACCGTCGACCTGCTCGTGCTCCTCGCCGGCGGCACCGCCGAGGCGGGCGTCACCGAGATCAGCGCGCCGTCCGCGCCGCACACCGTCGCCATGCGCGCCGACCACCCGGACGAGGTGGCGGGCGTGACGTACGGCCGGGAGACCGTCGTACGCCGCCTCCAGGAGGTCGGCTGCGACGTGTACGGGCAGGACGAGCTGATCGTCACCGCCCCGTCCTGGCGGCCGGACCTCACCGACCCGAACGACCTGGCCGAAGAGGTCATCCGCCTGGAGGGCTACGAGAACCTGCCCTCCACGCTGCCCCGCCCCCCGGCGGGCCGCGGCCTGACCACCCGGCAGCGGCTGCACCGCCGGGTCGGCCGGGCACTGGCCGGTGCCGGTTACGTCGAGGCGCCGAACTACCCGTTCGTCAGCGAGCAGGTCTTCGACCAGCTCGGCCTGGACGCCGACGACCCGGCCCGCCGCGTGGTCAAGCTGGTCAACCCGCTCAGCGACGAGGAGCCCGCGCTGCGGACCTCGCTGCTGCCGGGCCTGCTCGGTGCGCTGCGCCGCAACGACGGCCGGGGCAGCCACGACCTCGCGCTCTTCGAGACCGGACTGGTCTTCCAGCCGCGCGACGAACAGCGCGTCGCCGTGAACCTGCCCGTCGACCGGCGTCCCAGCGAGGAAGACCTCGCCGCGCTGGACGCCGCGCTGCCCGACCAGCCCCGGCATGTCGCCGTCGTCCTCGCGGGCGCCCGCGAGCAGGCCGGCTGGTGGGGCAAGGGCCGCCCGGCCGACTGGGCCGACGCGATCGAGGCGGGGCGCCTCGTGGCCCGGGCGGCGGGGGCCGAGCTGATCCTCCGCAAGGGCCAGTACGGGCCCTGGCACCCCGGGCGCTGCGCCGAGCTGATCGTCACGGTCGACGGTGCGGAGCGGGTCGTCGGGCACGCGGGTGAGCTGCACCCGCGGGTGCTCAAGGCGCTCGGTCTGCCCGCGCGCTCCTGTGCGATGGAGCTGGACCTTGACGCGGTGGCGCGCGCCGGGGACGACACCCCGCAGGCACCGGGCATCTCCACGTTCCCGGTCGCCACGCAGGACGTCGCCCTGGTCGTCGACGCGTTCGTCCCGGCCGGCGAGGTCGAGGCCGCGCTGCGCGAGGGTGCGGGTGAACTGCTGGAGTCCATCCGGCTGTTCGACGTGTACGACAACGCGGAGCAGCTCGGCGAGGGCCGCAAGTCCCTGGCCTACGCGCTGCGTTTCCGTGCGGGGGACCGGACGCTGACGGTCGACGAGGCCTCCGCGGCCCGCGACGCGGCGGTCGCCCTCGCGGGCGAGCGGGTCGGAGCGGTGCTGCGCAGCTAGCCGGCGGTGCGCCCGAAGGGGCGCGGACTTCTGGCGTGTGGCGACCGCGGGTACGTCGTGGTCGCTCGCGCAGTTCCCGTCGCCCCTTCACGCGTTGCGGGCAACGCCCCTCAAGGGGCGCGCGGGGAACTGCGCGACCAGCCACAGCGCACCGGCAGCCGACGACGCACCCGCAGCCTGAACGGCGTCCGGTCGCAAGGGGTCGGGCCGGCGGAGCCGTCCGCCCCGCCACGGAGTGTCGGGCAGGCAGCCGGGCGGACGGCGTGAGACGGGCCGCCGCACTGTACGAGGGGGAGCCGGCGGCCCGGCCGGCCTCTTTCGAGGCAGCTCAGTCAACCGGTCCGGAACTCTCCGCGACAGCGCGCACACGGTGCGGATGCGCGTACTCCGTTCACACCCCGTGTGAAGGCCGACACACTACGCTGTCGGCACCGAATCACCCGGGGGGCACCATGCAGCCCAACACTCTGCTCGACGCGATCCTGGACGAGGCGGGAGTCTCGCACGCGGGACTGGCCGCCCACGTCAACCAGGCGGGACGGGCGCGAGGGCTCTCGCTGCGCTACGAACACACCGCGGTCGCCCGGTGGCTGAAGGGGCAGCGGCCGCGCGGCCAGGTGCCCGACCTGATCTGCGAGGTCCTCGCCGCCCGGCTGCACCGGCCCGTCACCCTCGACGACATCGGCCTCGGCGTGCCCGGCGAGCCGGCCGCGCCGCACACCGGGTCGCTGTCCGGGTTCGTGGAGCGGGCGACCGCCCTGTGGCGCTCCGACCAGCAGCAGCGCCCGCACATCCTGGGCGCGCCCGCCCTCACCGGCACGCCCGCGGTGATGCCGGTGTGGGAGTGGGAGAACCCGCCCGAGGACGTGGACGTCTCCCGCGGCGGCAGGCACCGGGTCACCACGGCCGACCTGGAGATGCTGCGCTCGGCCCGCACCCACTACGAGCAGATGTACCGCAAGGCCGGCGGCGTCGCGACGCGCGCCCGCATCGTCGGCTTCCTCAACGCGGAGGCCGCCCCGCTGCTGCGCGGCGGCTACACCGACGCCACCGGCCGCCAGCTCCACCGGGCCACCGGGGGCCTGGTCGCGGTCGCCGGCATCTGCGCGTACGACTCCGACGCGCACGGCCTCGCCCAGCGCTACTTCCACCAGGCGCTCCGCCTCGCCAAGGCCAGCGGCGACCGGGGCCTCGGCGCGTACGTCATCGCGCTGCTGGTCAACCAGGCGCTGTTCCTGCGGGAGTACCGGCAGGCCGTCGCCTTCGCGGAGGCGGCCCTGCGCACCGCCGGCCGGCACATCACCCCCGCGCTCGCCTCCGACCTGTACGCGATGCAGGCCAAGTCGTACGCCCACCTCGGCGACGGCAGCAGCGCCCTGTCCTGCATCCGGCGGGCCGAGCAGGCCGCCGAACGCATCCGGCGCGGCCACGAACCCGACGAGACCGGCTATGTCCAGCCCGGCCTGGTCAACGTCCAGGTGGCGGAGGCGCTGCTCAGCCTCGGCGAACTCGCGGCGGCCGGGGAGCACGCCGCTCAGGCCGTGGACAACCCGGCGCACGACCGGGGCCGCGTGCACCGGCTCGCCATGCTCAGCACCGTCGAACTGCGCCGGGGCAACGTCGACAAGGCGGTCGCCACCGCCGTGCAGATGGCGGAACAGGCCCGCGGAATGGAGTCCCAGCGCCTGCGCGACAGACTTCGCGCGGTGCGCGAGCACCTGGTGCGCAGCGGCTGCGGGGGCACGGCCGAGGCCGCCGAACTCATCGACGGGGCCCTGCGCGTACCGCTCTAGCCCGCCGCCCTCCCGGGACGCCGCGCCCACCGCTGCGCCGCGAGCGGCCGTCGTGCGCCTGCTGTCGGGCCGCTCCGGCTGCGATATTGCCACCTACTCAAGAAAGGTGGCAGAACCGTGCAGTGGACGAAACAGAACGAACAGAATGTGTACGCGAATCGCTGGTTCAGCGTCAACCTGGCTGATGTCGAGCTACCGGACGGCCGGCACCTCGACCACTTCCTCATACGGATGCGCCCCGTGGCCGTCGCCACGGTGGTCAACGAGGCGAACGAGGTGCTGTTGCTGTGGCGGCACCGTTTCATCACCGACAGCTGGGGCTGGGAACTCGCGGCCGGCGTCGTCGAGGACGGCGAGGACGTCGCGGTGGCGGCGGCCAGGGAACTGGAGGAGGAGACCGGCTGGCGGCCGGGACCGCTGCGCCACCTCATGAGCGTGGAGCCGTCCAACGGGCTCACCGACGCCCGGCACCACATCTACTGGGCCGACGAGGGCGAGTACGTCGGACACCCCGTGGACGACTTCGAGTCGGACCGCCGGGAGTGGGTGCCCCTCAAGCTCGTCCCCGACCTGGTCGCCCGCGGGGAGGTCCCGGCCGCCAACATGGCGGCCGCGTTACTCCTGCTGCACCACCTGCGGCTCGGACAGGACGCCATGGCGTGATCCCCGGCGCCCTGCGCCCCGCCCCGCGCCGCTCAGCGTCCGAACGCCTGCCAGAGGGCCACCACGAGCGCGCCCACGGCCGTGAGCGCGGTGACCGCGGGCAGGGGCCAGCGGGCGTGCTCGAGGGTCACGAGCCGGGTGCTCAGCTCGTCCAGGTCCTTGGCGGTCTCCTCGGTGCGATGGCTGAGCAGCGCCAGCCCGCCCTCCACGCGGGCGTAGGCGACATCGAGGCGGCGCCGTAACTCTGCGAGTTCTCCAGGGACGGCGGGATGCTCGGGATCGGCGGTCACGAATCCGCTCCTTTCGTGGTCGAACGGGGGTCGAATCACATCCCTTGCAATGCGCATGATGAGTCAACTCGCCTGGTGGGCGTGTGGGGAGAGTGTGCGTACGGCATATGCGGGCCCGGCGCGCACACGGGGTGCGAACGCCGCGGGCCCGGCACCGCACCGGGTGCCGGGCCCGCGAAGCGGTCACTCAGCGTCAGCCGTAGGTGTAGAACCCCGAGCCGCTCTTGCGGCCGAGCCGGCCCGCGTCGACCATGCGCTGGAGCAGCGGGGGAGCGGCGTACAGCGGCTCCTTGTACTCCTCGTACATCGAGTGGGCGACCGAGGCGACCGTGTCCAGGCCGATCAGGTCGGACAGCTTCAGCGGGCCCATCGGGTGGGCGCAGCCCATCTCCATGCCGTTGTCGATGTCCTCGCGGCTGGCGATGCCCGACTCGAACATCCGGATCGCGGAGAGCAGGTACGGGATCAGCAGCGCGTTGACCACGAAGCCGGAACGGTCCTGGGCGCGGATCGAGTGCTTGCCGAGCACCTTCTCCGTGAAGAGCTGCGCCCGGCTGAGCGTGCCCTCGGAGGTGGTGAGCGCCGGGATCAGCTCGACGAGCTGCTGCACCGGGGCCGGATTGAAGAAGTGGATGCCGATGACGTGGTCCGGCCGCGAGGTGGCGACCGCCAGCTTCACCAGCGGGATGGAGGAGGTGTTGGAGGCCAGGATCGCGTCAGGCCGGGTCACGACCTGGTCGAGCACCTGGAAGATCTCGGTCTTGACCTGCTCGTTCTCGACGACGGCCTCGATGACGAGGTCACGGTCGGCGAACTCGCCCAGGTCGGTGGTGAAGCTCAGCCGCGCCTGCGTCGCCTCGAGCTCCTCCTCGGTGATCTTGCCTCGCTCGGCGGCCTTGGTGAGGGAGTTGAACAGCCGGGTCCGGCCGATCTCCAGGGCTTCGCCGGTGGTCTCGGCGACCTTCACCTCCAGGCCGGAGCGGGCGCACACCTCGGCGATGCCGGCGCCCATCTGACCGCAGCCCACCACGCCGACGCGTGCGATATCTCCCGAGATGCCGGTCACATCGTCCCTTTCGCTGACTCCACGGCTGAGGCAGGCCCGCCGGGGTCCCCGGCGCCTGCTCCGATCGTGCACGTTACCCCCGCAGTGCCGCGGATCCGTCCCCCGGGTCGGGCATGCTGAGGTCCCGTACACGATCCGTGACGGTACGGATCCGCAGCGTTCTGGAGGTCTCCCATGGGCCGTGTCTCGCGTCGGACCTTCGCGGTGGCGGCGTTGTCGGCGCTCACCCTGGCGTCCGCGCCGGCGCCGTCGTCCGCGGCGCCGCTGCCACCCGCGCCGCCGGCGAGGCCCGGGGGCCGTCGCCGGGCCGTCACCGAGATGCGGGGCATGTGGCTGGCCACGGTGAACAACCGCGACTGGCCCACCCGGGCCGGCCTGTCGGCGTCCGAGCAGCGCGCCGAGCTCGTCGAGCACCTCGACACCGCGGTCCGGCACGGCCTCAACACGGTGATCTTCCAGGTGCGGCCCACGGCCGACGCGCTGTGGCCGTCGGCGTACGAGCCGTGGTCGCAGTACCTGTCCGGCAGCCAGGGCAGGGACCCGGGCTGGGACCCGCTGGGCACGGCCGTGCAGGAGGCCCACGCCCGCGGACTGGAGCTGCACGCCTGGTTCAACCCCTACCGCGTCGCCGTGCACGACGACCCGTCCCACCTGGTGCCCGCGCACCCCGCCCGCCGGCACCCGGACTGGGTGGTGCCCTACGGCGGGAAGCTGTACTACGACCCGGGGCTGCCCGAGGTCCGCTCCTTCGTGCAGGACGCGATGATGGACGCGGTGGAGAAGTACGCCGTGGACGGCGTCCACTTCGACGACTACTTCTACCCGTACCCGGTGGCGGGCCAGGCCTTCGACGACGGCGGGACGTACCGCGCCCACGGCAGCGGCTTCGCCACCAGGGCCGACTGGCGGCGGGACAACATCGACCGGCTGGTGCGCGAGACGGCGGCGCGCGTCAAGAAGGCCCGGCCCACCGCCCGCTTCGGTGTCAGCCCCTTCGGGGTGTGGCGCAACGCGGCCACCGACGAGCGCGGCTCGCGGACGACCGCGGGCGTCCAGACGTACGACGACCTGTACGCGGACACCCGCACGTGGGTGCGCGAGGGCTGGATCGACTACATCGTCCCGCAGCTGTACTGGCACATCGGCCTGCCCGCCGCCGACTACGCGAAGCTGCTGCCGTGGTGGGCCGAGGTGGCCCGGGGCAGCAGGACGCAGCTGTACGTGGGCGAGGCGCTGTACAAGGCGGGTGACCCGGCGCAGCCCGCCGCATGGCAGGACCGGGACGAGCTCTCCCGTCACCTGGCGCTGGCCGCGGACCACCCGGAGGTGCGCGGGCACGTGTTCTTCGCCGCGAAGGACGTGGCGGACGACCGGATCGGCGCGATGGCGCGGGTGGCCGCCGACCACTACCGGCAGCCCGCGGACACCCCGCGCTGAGCTACAGCCGCATCTCCCTGTGCCGGATCTCGGTGTCGGGGCCGGGCGAGCACACGCCCTCGTGCCCGTCCTCGAACCGGACCCGGTACGGCGGAGTGCCCTTCTCGCCCATCACTTCGACGATCTCGCCGACCTTGTCGTGCTCACCGACCACCCGGCCGTGCTGCACCAGCTGGTCACCCTTCATCGCGTGCATCAGTGAGGCCTCCTCACGTGTGTGCCGCACGTGTCTGCCGCTCAGCCCCGTGACCGCTGCGTGACCGCGATGCACACCAGCACCGCGGCCGCCGTCAGCGGGGCGGCCACCGTCAGGTGCTCGCCCAGGAGAAGTACCGACCACACCAGTGTGAGCAGCGGCTGGGCCAGCTGCAACTGGCTGGCCTTCGGCACGCCGATGGCCGCCATGCCCCGGTACCAGACGACCAGGCCGAGGAACTGCGAGCCCACCGCCACCCACAGCAGCCCGGCCACACCGTGGACGGTCAGCCGCACGGGCTCGTACGCGAGGGCCACCGCCGTGACGGGCACCGTGAGCGGCAGACAGAGCACCAGCGCCCAGCCGATGACCTGCCAGCCCGGCATCACCCGGGCCAGCCGGCCGCCCTCGGTGTATCCGGCCGCGCACACCAGCAGCGCGGCGAAGAGGTAGGCGTCGGCCGCGGTCAGCGCGCCGCCGCTCTGCTGCACGGTGAACGCCACCACGGCCGCCGCGCCCGCCAGTGCCGCGATCCAGAAGGTGCGCGAGGGTCGGGTGCCGATGCGCAGCGCGGACAGCAGCGCGGTGGTCAGCGGGAGCAGGCCGACCACCACGGCCGCGTGCGCGGTGGTCGAGGTCTGCAGCGCGAGCGTGGTCAGCAGGGGGAAGCCGAGGACCACTCCGGCGGCGACCACGGCGAGGCCGGACCAGTGCCGCCGCTCGGGCAGCGGTACGCGCAGGGCGAGCAGGCAGCCCCCGGCGATCAGCGCGGCGAGGACGCTGCGCACGGCGACCAGGGACCAGGGACCGAAGCCCTCCAGGCCCCAGGCGGTGGCGGGGAAGGTGAGCGAGAACGCGACGACGCCGAGCGCGGCCAGCAGGGTGCCGGAGGACTTTCCGCCGGATGCCGTGGCCGGGCCGCTGACCGCTATCCTCGCTGGGGTGGTAGCGCTACTCTGTGCTGTCATGCAAGAGCGTAGCAGTGTCGCTGAACTGGCAAACCAGCTGCGACGAGAGCTCGACCGCTACTCACCTGGTGGAAAGCTCCCGTCCAGCCGTGCCCTCGTGGATCGCTTCCGGGTCAGTCCGGTGACCGTCTCCCGCGCCCTGGCGCAACTGGCCGCCGAGGGCCTGGTGGTGACCCGGCCCGGTGCGGGGGCCTTCCGGGCGCCCTCGCGGCCGCGTGCCGTCCCGGCCGGGGACACCTCCTGGCAGGAGGTCGCGCTCAGCGCCGACGGCGCCGCCGACCTCGTACCGCGCTCGGTGGACGCCTCCGGCGTCCTCGTCTCACTGGCCGCCCCGCCGCCCGGGGTCGTCGAGTTCAACGGCGGCTACCTGCACACCTCGCTCCAGCCGGAACGGGCCATGGCGGCGGCACTGTCCCGGGCGGGGCGCCGCCCCGGCGCGTGGGGCCGGCCGCCGATGGAGGGGCTGCCGGAGCTGCGGGAATGGTTCGCGCGCAGCATCGGCGGCGCGGTGACGGCCGCCGAGGTGCTGGTCACCTCCGGCGGGCAGTCGGCGCTGACCACGGCTCTGCGTGCCCTCGCGCCGCCCGGCGCGCCCGTCCTCGTGGAGTCCCCGACCTACCCCGGCATGCTGGCCATCGCGCGGGCCGCCGGGCTGCGCCCGGTGCCGGTCCCCGTCGACGCGGACGGTGTGAGGCCGGCCCTGCTCGCCGACGCCTTCCGGGCGACCGGCGCCCGTGTCTTCGTCTGCCAGCCCCTCTTCCAGAACCCGACCGGTGCCGTGCTCGCCCCCGAGCGGCGCGGCGAGGTACTGCGCATCGCCCGCGAGGCCGGCGCCTTCGTCGTGGAGGACGACTTCGTGCGGCGGCTCGTGCACGAGGACGCGGGGCCCCTGCCGCGCCCGCTGGCCGCCGACGACGCGGACGGCGTCGTCGTGCACGTCTGCTCGCTGACCAAGGCGACCTCGCCGAGCTTCCGGGTGAGCGCCCTGGCCGCGCGCGGCCCCGTGCTGGAGCGGCTGCGGGCCATCCAGGTCGTCGACACCTTCTTCGTGCCCCGGCCCCTTCAGGAGGCGGCGCTCGAACTCGTCGGTTCGCCCGCCTGGCCACGCCACCTGCGCGCCGTCTCCGCCGAGCTGAAGGCCCGCCGCGACGCGATGACGTCCGCGCTGCGCCTGCACCTGCCCGAGTTCGCCCTGGCCCACGTGCCGTCCGGCGGCTACCACCTGTGGCCGCGCCTGCCCGACGGTACGGCGGAGGCGGCCCTGACCGCGGCCGCCCTGCGCGCGGGCGTCGCGATCACGCCGGGGCGCCCCTACTTCAGCGCCGAACCCCCGGCCGCCCACCTGCGGCTGAGCTTCGCCGCGGTGGCCGGGACGGGCGAGATCGCCGAAGGGGTGCGGCGGCTGAGCACGGCCTGGGCCGAGGTGCGCGAGCAGGGCGGGGAGCGCAGATAACTGTCGACGCCGTCCGGCCGCCGCTGCGACCATCCCGGCATGACCGACACCCCGCGCCCGCCCGAGGGCTACGAGATCTCCACCGACCCGGACCGGATCGACGCCGGACGCGTGCACCGGTGGCTGTCCACCGACGCGTACTGGGCGCTCGGCCGCAGCCGCGAGAAGCAGGACCGGGCGATCGCCGGCTCGCTCAACTTCGGGGTGTACGACACGGTGACGGGCGAGCAGGCGGCGTACGCCCGGGTCGTCACCGACCGGGCGACCTTCGCCTGGCTGTGCGACGTGTACGTCGACCCCGCGGTGCGCGGCAAGGCCCTCGGTACCGCCCTGGTCGGTGCCGTGCGCGAGCACCTGAGACCGTACGGGCTGCGCCGCATCCTGCTCGCCACGCACGACGCGCACGGGGTCTACGAGAAGATCGGCTTCACCGCGCTGGACCGCCCCGACCAGTGGATGGCCCTCGCCTTCGGCCGGTGAGTCGTGACGAACTGTGGGTAAACCACTGGTAACACCTCTTGACCAGCTCACTTCCGCGGCCCACCATCACCGCATGGCGCTTCGGGTCACGTTCGTCGCGGCTGCGCGCAGCTCGTCCCTGCTCGCGGAGCGCTTCGGGGACGACCGGCCGCTGGACCAGGCCGGCTGGGACGAGGTGCTGCGCGCCGCGCCGGACCTGCTGCCGCTCGCGGCGGCCGAGCTGCGCTACTGCTCGCCCACGCCCCGCAGCCGTGCCACCGGCGACGCCCTCGGTTACGCCCCGCTGGCCCAACTCGCCCTGCGCGAGTGCGACATGGGCCGCTGGAGCGGCCTGACGCTCGGTGAGGCGATGGCCCGTGAGTCGGCGGTGGTGGACGCCTGGCTGGCCGACCCGCGCTCCGCCCCGCACGGCGGGGAGTCGCTGCTCGGCCTCATCACCCGCGTCGGCGGCTGGCTCGACACCCGGCCCGGGGAGGACGGCGACCGGGTCGTCGCGGTGGCCGAGCCCTCCGTGATCCGCGCGGCCCTGGTCTACGCGCTCAAGGCGCCGCCCGCGACGTACTGGAACCTCGACGTGCGCCCGCTGTCGACGACCACCGTGACGGGCGGCGCGGGCCGCTGGAACCTCCGCCTCGACGGGATACCGGGCCGGGGCTGACGCCCGCGGGAGGCTAGGGCCTGTCGTTTGGATCAGGTCGCAGGACAGCGGCGGTTCTTGTCAGCGCCGGTGAGCGGGGCCTGGTGCGTGCAGCTGCAAGGCGGAGGAGGGCGTCGACGCGGAGCGTCGGCAACCGACGACAACGCGGCAGATGCGCGTGCCAGGCCCCGCGTCTGCGGCTGATCCAAACGACAGGCCCTAGCCCTCGCGCGCGTAGTCGGTGGTCAGCAGCAGGTCCTTGGCCGGGCCGCCCACGCGCCACACCGTCCGCCAGCGGTCCGGGCCCCGGACGGTGAACTCGCCGCGGTACAGGTCCGCCGCGCAGGGGTGGTCGGCCACATGGCGACCCGCCGTCAGGTCCAGGTCGTGGAAGGGCCGGCCGTCCGCGAAGCGCACGTGGGCCGTGCCCGGCGCGCCGCCCGGCTCGTAGCGCAGCGTCCGCTCGGCGGGACGGGCCACGCCCCGCCAGGTGAAGTCACCGGACTCGTGGCCGCGCAGGGTGCCGTCCGCGCACGTCTCGAACACGGTGGTCCCCTCGAAGCGGCCGACGTCGCCGCTCGCGAGGTCCCGCACCGACCGCTCCGTGCGCCACCGCCCCGCCAGGTACGCCAGTACGTCCGGTACTGGCCAGAACTCGCCCATCGAGTGCCGTTCTCCGTCCCGTGCGTTGCTGCGCGACCCATTGACGCGCATCCGCCCCCTCCCTATGTTGCCGTTCGAAGTGCTGACCACCGTCCGATATTTCGAACAATCCCGAGCGAGAGCCGCGGAGTATCCATGTCACGCACCCGCCTGAGACTCGGTCTCGGCGCCACCGCCCTCCTGACCGCCACGGCCCTGTTGCCGTCCCCCGCCCACGCGGAGGCCGTCGCCGACTACACGATCACCGTCGACCCGGCCGCCACCGGCCCCGCGATCGACGACACGATGTACGGCGTCTTCTACGAGGACATCAACCGCGCCGCCGACGGAGGCCTCTACGCCGAGCTGGTCCAGAACCGCTCCTTCGAGTACTCCACCGCCGACAACGGCTCGTACACGCCGCTCACCGCCTGGACGCCCGACGGCACGGCCGAGGTGGTGGACGACGACGGCAGGCTGAACGAGCGCAACCGCAACTACCTCTCCCTGGCCGCCGGTTCCTCGGTCGCCAACGCCGGCTACAACACGGGCATTCGCGTCGAGAAGGGCAAGAGGTACGACTTCTCGGTGTGGGCCCGCGCCGCGAGCGGCACCACCCTCACCGTCTCCCTCCGGGACAGCGCGGGCACGCTCGCGCAGGTGCGGCAGGTGGCCGTCCGGGGCGCCTGGCGCAAGTACACCGCCACCTTCACCGCGACCCGCACCAGCGACCGCGGCCGGCTCGCCGTCGCCACGACCGCGCCCGCCGCCCTCGACATGGTGTCCCTCTTCCCCCGCGACACCTACAAGGGACAGTCCAACGGGCTGCGCAAGGACCTCGCCGAGAAGATCGAGGCCCTGCACCCGGGCTTCCTGCGCTTCCCCGGCGGCTGCCTGGTCAACACGGGTTCCATGGAGGACTACAGCGCCGCCTCCGGCTGGCAGCGCAAGCGCGCCTACCAGTGGAAGGACACCGTCGGCCCGGTCGAGGAGCGTGCCACCAACGCCAACTTCTGGGGCTACAACCAGAGCTACGGCCTCGGCTACTACGAGTACTTCCGCTTCGCCGAGGACATCGGCGCCATGCCGCTGCCCGTCGTGCCCGCCCTGGTCACCGGGTGCGGCCAGAACAAGGCCGTCGACGACGACGCGCTCCTGCAGCGGCACATCCAGGACACCCTGGACCTCATCGAGTTCGCCAACGGACCCGTGACCTCCACGTGGGGCAAGAAGCGCGCCGAGATGGGCCACCCGAAGCCGTTCCACCTCACTCACCTCGAGGTCGGCAACGAGGAGAACCTCCCGGCGCAGTTCTTCGCCCGCTTCGAGAAGTTCCGCGCGGCCGTCGAGGCGACGTACCCGGACGTCACGGTCGTCTCCAACTCCGGCCCCGACGACTCCGGCGCCACCTTCGACACGGCCTGGCAGCTCAACCGCGACGCCGGCGTCGACATGGTCGACGAGCACTACTACAACAGCCCCCAGTGGTTCCTGCAGAACAACGACCGGTACGACTCCTACGACCGCAGTGGCCCGAAGGTTTTCCTCGGCGAGTACGCCTCCCAGGGCAACGCCTGGAAGAACGCCCTCGCCGAAGCCGCGTTCATGACCGGCCTGGAGCGCAACGCCGACGTCGTCAAGCTCGCCTCCTACGCCCCGCTGCTCGCCAACGAGGACTACGTGCAGTGGCGCCCGGACCTGATCTGGTTCAACAACCGCGCCTCCTGGAACTCGGCCAACTACGAGGTCCAGAAGCTGTTCATGAACAACACCGGCGACCGGGTCGTCCCCTCCACGGCCACCGGCACCCCGGCCGTCAGCGGCCCCATCACCGGCGCCGTCGGCCTGTCGACCTGGGCGACCAGCGCGGCGTACGACGACGTGAAGGTGACCTCGGCCGACGGGAAGACCCTGCTGTCCGACGACTTCTCCGGTGACGCCTCGCAGTGGACGCACAGCGGCGCCGGGTCGTGGACCGTGCAGGACGGCCAGTACGTGCAGACCGACGCCGCCGCCGAGAACACCCTGGTCACGGCGGGCGACCCGGCCTGGCAGAACTACGACCTGCACGTGAGGGCCACCAAGAAGTCCGGCAAGGAGGGCTTCCTCGTCGCCTTCGGCGTCAAGGACACCGGCAACTACTACTGGTGGAACCTGGGCGGCTGGAACAACACCCAGTCCGCCGTCGAGCAGGCCTCGGACGGCGGCAAGTCGACGCTCCTGTCGAAGGCCGGCTCGATCGAGACGGGCCGTGCCTACGACATCGACGTCAAGGTCCGGGGCCGTCAGGTCACCCTCTACCTGGACGGCGAGGAGTGGGGCGGCTTCACCGACGACAAGCCGGCCGAGCCGTTCCGCCAGATCGTCACCGAGGACGCGCGGACCGGCGAGCTGATCGTCAAGGTCGTCAACGCCCAGGACACGGCCGCCCGCACGGCCGTCGACCTCGGCGGCGCCAAGGTCGCGGCCAAGGCGCGGGTCACCACCCTGGCGGCCGACCAGGACGCCGTGAACACCGAGACGGACGCACCGGTGACACCGGTGACGTCGACCTTCTCGGGGGTGGCGGGGACGTTCACGTACACCTTCCCGGCCGACTCCGTGACGTTCCTGCGGATCAAGCAGCGGTAAGGGGCGAGCCCCGGGACCGCGCGGTCTCCCCGGCGGGGGCCGCGCGGTCACCGCTCCGTCCGGCATCCGGACCGGCCCCTCCTCCTGGGCGGTCCCGCCGCCGCGGTCGCGCTGCGTTGCATAAACGTGCAGCGAAACGTATAGTCATGCCATCCAGGAGGAGGGTTTTCCATGGCGGTACGTGCGGCGGTGGCCGGAGCGAGTGGGTACGCGGGCGGAGAGCTGCTGCGTCTGCTCCTCGCGCACCCCGAGATCGAGATCGGCGCCCTGACCGGCAACTCCAACGCCGGACAGAGGCTCGGCGCGCTGCAGCCGCACCTGCTGCCGCTGGCCGGCCGCGTCCTGGAGGCCACGACGCCCGAGGCCCTCGCGGGGCACGACGTCGTGTTCCTCGCGCTGCCGCACGGGCAGTCCGCCGCCGTCGCCGAGCAGCTCGGGCCGGACGTGCTGGTCGTGGACATGGGCGCCGACTTCCGGCTGGAGGACGCCGCCGACTGGGAGACGTTCTACGGCTCCCCGCACGCCGGCACCTGGCCCTACGGCCTCCCCGAACTGCCGGGCCGCCGTGCCGCGCTGGAGGGGTCCAAGCGCATCGCGGTGCCCGGTTGCTACCCGACCGCCGTGTCGCTGGCGCTCTTCCCGGCCTACGCCGCCGGCCTCGCCGAGCCCGAGGCCGTGATCGTCGCCGCCTCCGGCACCTCCGGCGCGGGCAAGGCGGCCAAGCCCCACCTGCTGGGCAGCGAGGTCATGGGCTCCATGTCGCCCTACGGCGTCGGCGGCGGGCACCGGCACACCCCCGAGATGATGCAGAACCTCGGCGCGGTCGCCGGCGAGCCGGTCTCCGTCTCCTTCACGCCCACCCTCGCGCCGATGCCCCGCGGCATCCTCGCCACGTGCAGCGCGAAGGCGAAGGACGGGGTCGGCGCCGAGTCCGTCCGCGCGGCCTACGAGAAGGCCTTCGCCGACGAGCCGTTCGTGCACCTGCTGCCCGAGGGACAGTGGCCCGCGACCGCCTCCGTGTACGGCTCGAACGCCGTCCAGGTGCAGGTCGCGTACGACGCCGCCGCGGGCCGTGTCATCGCCATCAGCGCCATCGACAACCTGGCCAAGGGCACCGCGGGCGGTGCCGTCCAGAGCATGAACATCGCCCTGGGTCTCGACGAGACCACCGGACTGACGACGATCGGAGTTGCGCCGTGAGTGTGACGGCAGCGCAAGGGTTCACGGCGGCGGGCATCGCCGCCGGGATCAAGGAGAACGGCAACCCCGACCTGGCCCTCGTGGTCAACACCGGCCCCCGACGCTCCGCCGCGGGCGTCTTCACCTCCAACCGCGTCAAGGCCGCGCCGGTGCTCTGGTCCGAGCAGGTCCTCAAGAGCGGTGAGCTGACCGCCGTCGTCCTCAACTCCGGCGGCGCCAATGCCTGCACCGGCCCCAAGGGCTTCCAGGACACCCACGCCACCGCCGAGAAGGCGGCGGAGGTGCTCGGGACCGGCGCCGGAGAGGTCGCCGTCTGCTCCACCGGGCTCATCGGCGTCCTGCTCCCCATGGACAAGCTGCTCCCTGGCGTCGAGACCGCCGCCGGTCAGCTCTCCGAGCACGGCGGCGAGAAGGCCGCCATCGCGATCAAGACCACCGACACCGTGCACAAGACGTCCGTGGTGACCAAGGACGGCTGGACCGTCGGCGGCATGGCCAAGGGCGCCGGCATGCTCGCCCCGGGCCTCGCCACCATGCTCGTCGTGATCACCACCGACGCCGACCTGGAGACCGGGACCCTGGACCGCGCCCTGCGCGCCGCCACCCGCGTCACCTTCGACCGGGTCGACTCCGACGGCTGCATGTCCACCAACGACACCGTGCTGCTGCTCGCCTCCGGCGCCTCCGGCATCGCCCCCGGGTACGACGAGTTCGCCGAGGCCGTCCGGACCGTCTGCGACGACCTCGGCCAGCAGCTGATCCGGGACGCCGAGGGCGCCAGCAAGGACATCAGGGTGGAGGTCGTGAACGCCGCGACCGAGGACGACGCCGTCCAGGTGGGCCGCACCATCGCCCGCAACAACCTCCTCAAGTGCGCCATCCACGGCGAGGACCCCAACTGGGGCCGCGTGCTCTCCGCGATCGGCACGACCTCCGCCGCCTTCGAGTCGGACCGGCTCAACGTCGCCATCAACGGCGTCTGGGTCTGCAAGAACGGCGGGGTCGGCGAGGACCGCGAGCTGGTCGACATGCGCTACCGCGAGGTCCACATCGTCGCCGACCTCGCCGCCGGCGACGCGACCGCCACGATCTGGACCAACGACCTCACCGCCGACTACGTCCACGAGAACAGCGCGTACTCCTCATGAGCACCACTCGGAAGCACACCGCCCTCCCGAAGGCGCAGATCCTCATCGAGGCGCTGCCGTGGCTGGTCCGGCACAACGGCAAGACCGTCGTCATCAAGTTCGGCGGCAACGCCATGGTCGACGAGGACCTGAAGGCCGCGTTCGCCCAGGACGTCGTCTTCCTGCACCACGCCGGCCTCAGGCCCGTCGTCGTGCACGGCGGCGGCCCGCAGATCAGCGCCGCCCTCGACAAGCACGGCATCGTCAGCGAGTTCAAGGCCGGCCTGCGCGTCACCACCGAGGACGCCATGGACGTCGTGCGGATGGTGCTCGCCGGGCAGGTGCAGCGCGAACTGGTCGGGCTGCTCAACCAGCACGGCCCGCTCGCCGTCGGCCTCACCGGCGAGGACGCGCACACCATCACCGCCACCAAGCACCAGCCGGAGATCGACGGCGAGCCGGTCGACATCGGACGCGTCGGGGAGATCACCCAGATCGACACCGGCGCCATCGAGGCCCTGCTCGCCGACGGCCGCATCCCGGTCGTCTCCTCGATCGCCCGTTCCGAGGACGACGGACATGTCTACAACGTCAATGCTGATACGGCGGCTGCGGCACTCGCTGCGGCACTCGGCGCCGAGACTCTCATGGTGCTCACCGACGTCGAGGGCCTCTACGAGGACTGGCCGAACTCCGACGAGGTGATCAGCCGCCTCACCGCCTCCCAGCTCGAGAAACTGCTGCCCGAGCTGTCCAGCGGCATGGTGCCGAAGATGGAGGGCTGCCTGCACGCCGTACGCAACGGCGTCACCACCGCCCGCGTCATCGACGGCCGGGTCCAGCACTCGATCCTGCTGGAGATCTTCACCGACGAGGGCATCGGCACGATGGTCGTGCCGGACGAACAGGGGGAGTCGTGAGCAACGAGGAACTGACCGCCCGGTGGCAGGGCGCGCTCATGAACAACTACGGCACGCCCCGCCTGCCCCTGGTGCGCGGCGAGGGCTCCCGGCTCTGGGACGCCGACGGCACGGAGTACCTCGACTTCGTCGGCGGCATCGCCGTCAACGCCCTCGGCCACGCCCACCCGGCAGTCGTCGACGCCGTGAGCCGGCAGATCGCCTCCCTCGGCCACGTCTCCAACCTCTTCGTCGCCGAGCCGCCCGTCGCCCTCGCCGAACGGCTGCTCCAGCACTTCGGCCGCGACGGCAAGGTGTTCTTCTGCAACTCCGGCGCCGAGGCCAACGAGGGCGCCTTCAAGATCGGCCGGCTCACCGGGCGGCCGCACATGGTCGCCACCGAGGGCGGCTTCCACGGCCGCACCATGGGCGCCCTGGCGCTGACCGGACAGCCCGGCAAGCAGGAGCCGTTCCTGCCGCTGCCCGGCGACGTCACGCACGTCCCGTACGGCGACGCCCAGGCGCTGGCCGCCGCCGTCACCGAGGACACCGCCCTCGTGATCATCGAGCCGATCCAGGGCGAGAACGGCGTCGTCGTGCCGCCGCCCGGCTACCTGAAGGCGGCGCGGGCCATCACCGCGGCCACCGGCGCCCTGCTGGTGCTGGACGAGGTGCAGACCGGCGTCGGCCGGACGGGGCACTGGTTCGAGTACCAGGCCCACGAAGGCGTCCTGCCGGACGTCGTCACCCTCGCCAAGGGCCTCGGCGGCGGCCTGCCGCTGGGCGCGACCGTCGCCTTCGGACGCGCCGCCGACCTCCTCCGGCCCGGCCAGCACGGCACGACCTTCGGCGGCAACCCGGTCGCCTGCGCCGCCGGCCTCGCCGTCCTCGACACCATCGCCGGCGACGGACTGCTGGACAACGTCAAGCGGCAGGGCGAGAAGCTCCGCGGCGGCGTCGAGGCCCTCGGCCACCCGCTGGTCGCCCACGTCCGGGGGGCCGGACTGCTCCTGGGTATCGTGCTCACCGAGCCGCTCGCGCCCACGGTGCAGCAGGCGGCTCAGGAAGCCGGGATCCTCGTGAACGCGCCCGCACCCGATGTCGTACGGCTGATGCCCGCGCTGAATCTCGGCGACGACGCGGTGGACGCGTTCCTCGGGGCGCTGCCCGGCATCCTTGACCAGGCCCACGAGGCCCACGGGGACGGACGATCCGGAGAATGAGACGACGATGAGCCAGGCGCAGGATCACGAGCAGACCAACGGGCCTGCCGTACCGCAGACCCGCACCGCACGCCACCGCCGGATCGTGGACATCCTCAACCGGCAGGCGGTGCGTTCGCAGAGCCAGCTCGCGAAGCTGCTCGCCGACGACGGGCTGACCGTCACGCAGGCGACGCTCTCGCGGGACCTGGACGAGCTGAACGCGGTGAAGATCCGCAACAACGACGGCGACCTCATCTACGCGGTGCCCAGCGAGGGCGGTTTCCGCACCCCGCGGGCGCCGCTCGGGGAGTCGGCGAAGGAGGAACGGATGCGGCGGCTCTCCGCGGAGCTGCTGATCTCCGCGGAGGCGTCGGCGAACCTCGTGGTCCTGCGGACCCCTCCGGGGGCGGCGCAGTTCCTCGCCTCGGCCATCGACCAGGCGGAGCTGCACGACATCCTGGGGACGATCGCGGGTGACGACACGCTGCTGCTGATCAGCCGGGAGCCGACGGGCGGGCAGGCCCTCGCGGACCACCTGCTGCGGCTGGCACAGAACGGCCACTGAGCGCGCCGCGGGTTGTTCCGCGGTCTCGGGTGCGGGTGGTCGGTGGCCGGTCGCGCAGTTCCCCGCGCCCCTTCGGGGCACACCGGTTGCGGCCAGCCGTCGAGCTGCGGCCAGCCGCCCCAGCTGCGGCCGGCCGCCCGAGCTGCGGGCAGCCTCCCGAGCTGCGGCCAGCCGCCGAGCTACGGCCGGCCGCCCCAGCTGCGGGCAGTCGTGCCGCTGGGGCGGCACGGGTGGGCGCAGCGGCACCCCGCCAACGCGGGGGAGTGACACGCCGGTACCTCAGCGCCGCGGGGGCTGCTGCGGGACGCGGGTGCGGGCCGTCCGTGGCCGGTCGCGCAGTTCCCCGCGCCCCTTGGCGCGCTGCAGTCACCCCAGCAACCCAGCCAGCCCCCTCGTGCGGCGCACCTCGCCCCCCGTCGTCATCAGCAGCCCCTCCACCCTGTCCAGGGACTCCAGCCACCGCAGCCCCTCCCGCGACCCCATCGCGAACGCCGCCGTCGCCCAGCAGTCCGCCCACGTCAGCCGCGGCCCCACCACCGTCACCGCCACCAGGTCCGTCACCGCGGGCCGTCCGGTGCGCGGATCGAGGATGTGCGCCCCCCGCTCCGCCGTACCGGACGTCGCGACGGCCAGCTCCGTCGCTCCGGCGGCGGAGACGACGGCCGCGAGCCCGCCCGGCCGCAGCGGGTCCGCCACCCCCACCCGCCAGGCCCCGCGCGCCCCGGGCGTCCCGAGCATCTGCACGTCCCCGCCCCCGTTGACGCTGACGCCGCTCGCCCCCGCCCCCACGACCAGCCGGGCCGCACGCTCCACCGCCCAGCCTTTGACGACCCCGGTCGGATCGAGCCGCCCCCGGTACGACGGACTGAACCAGCCGTCGCTCACCCGCTCCGCCTCCGCCGCCAGCTCCAGCACCTCCGCTACCTCGGGCCCGCACTGCCCGAGCGGCAACGCGCCGCACGCCAGCCGGGACACCTGGCTGTCCTCCCGGTAGGTGCTGAACACCTCGTCCACCCGGTGCAGCCCGGCGACAGCCTCGTCCAGGGCCCGCCGTACGGCAGCCGGATCCCCGCCGCGGGCGTCGAAGGAGAAGACGGTGCCCATCGTCTCCACCACCCGGCGCACCGCGTCAGCCACCGGCCCGGTCCAGCGCCGACTGGAGCGACTTCCGGTACCCGGCGCTGGTGTAGGTGGCCCCGGAGACCGCGTCGATGTCGGCGTCGCCGGCCGCCAGTACCGCCTGGTTGAGCTTGGGTACGGCGTCGGCGGTGATCTGGTCGCTGCGCCCGCCCCGGGGGGCCTGGACGGCCTCGGCCGCGGTGATCCTGCCGCCGCTGACGGTGACCCGGACCTGGACGGGCCCGTACTGGGTGTCGGCCACGTCACCGGTGACCGTGCCCGTGCCCGCGTTCCGCCCGCCCTGCGGCGACCGCGCGGCCACGGGAGGCGCGGTGCCGCCCGCCGCCGAGGCGGCCGCGGGGTCGGTCGCCGGCTTCAGCGACAGCAACAGCACGATCCCGGACACGGTCGCCGCACCGGCGAGCACGGCCCGCCGGACGGGGTGGCTCTTCCTCATCTCCGCTGAGCTCCTGAGGTCCGTCGCTCACATCGCGAACGACTCGTGGTGGATACGGCGGGCGGGGACTCCCGCGCCGCGCAGTGCCTCGTACACCGACTGGGCGAAACCGGGCGGCCCGCACAGGAAGACGTCGTGACGGTCGACGTCCGGGATCTTGCGGCTCAGGCTCTCCGCGGAGATGTCCGGCCGTTCCCCGTCCGGGCTGTTGACCGCGTACATCAGCCGGGCCCCGCGCTCGTCGGCGATCCTGGCGAGCTCGTCCCACAGCGCGAGGTCCTGGGTGCTGTTGGCCCGGTACAGCAGCGTGATGTCACCGGACGCGCCGGGCAGCGTCTCGAACAGCGCCCGCATCGGCGTGATGCCGACCCCGCCGGCGACCAGCAGCACCTTGCCGCGGCTGCGGCGCTGCGCGGTCAGGGCGCCGTACGGGCCCTCCGCCCACACCCTGGTGCCGGGCGTCAGCTCGCGCAGCCGGCCGCTGTGGTCGCCGATCGCCTTCACGGTGATCCTCAGCAGGTCCGGACGCGGCGCCGCCGACAGCGAGTACGGGTGGGAGCTGAACCGCATCCCCGGCGCCAGGAACCGCCAGCGGAAGAACTGCCCGGCCTCTGCGCCCATCCGGTGCAGCCGCCGCCCGCCGATCAGCACCGACACGATCCCGGGCGTCTCCTCGATCACCGCCTCGACGCGCAGCCGGTGCCGCAGGTTGAGGCGCAGCGGGGTCAGGACGCGGTACCAGAGCACGAGCGCGGTCACCGTCCCGTACAGCCCGTACCAGACCGTGCCGGCGACCGGCTCGACGGCGAAGTCGTTGCCGGTGGCCAGCTGGTGCCAGAAGGTCAGGAACACCGCCGCGTAGGTGAGCAGGTGCACGTGGTACCAGGCGTCGTACGGGATGCGCCGGCGCACCGGGCCCGGCGAGAGCAGCCCGATGAGCAGGAACAGCGCGGTGCCGACGGCCGCCTTGCCCATGTCCGGCAGTCCGGTGATCGAGTCGACCGTCTGCTGGACGATGCCGCCGAGGCCCCTGCCGGACTGCTCCGCGTAGCCCCACATGATCAGGACGAGGTGCGCGAGGACCAGGCAGAGCGTGTAGCGGCCGGTCATGGCGTGCCAGCGGGCCACCCGGTCCGAGCCCACCCGCCGCTCCAGCGCGGGCACCCGGGCCATCTGGAGCACCACCAGCGCCATGAGGTACCCGGCGAGCAGCCCGGTGATCCGGCCCGCGTTGAGGATCTTCCCGGTGTCGTCGGTGATGGCGGGCGTGTTGCGCCACCACAGCCACAACACGCCCGCCGCGCCCGCCCACACGGCGAGCAGCAGGGGGACGGCCGGTGATCGGCGTGGCCGGATGCGCCGCATCGTCTGGCGGCGGGCGGCACGGCCGCCGGCGAGCGTGGTGGTCACGGTTCCTCCGTGGGGACTCGGCCCTTGGCCCACAGATACGCACCGCTCCGCCCGGATGTTCAGCCCCCGCCGGTGTTCAGTAGCGGGTCACCGCGGTCGCCCCGCCCGACGTGCCGATCGCGATGTGCGGCCGGGCCCCCGGCCGGGCCCACCGCAGGATCCGGCGCATCGCGTCCGCCGGCACCGACACGCAGCCGGCCGTCGCCCCGCGCCCGTTCACGTGCAGGAAGATGCCCGCACCGCGCCCGCGCACCGGACGGTGGTAGTTGAAGCCGACGACCAGGGCGTGTGCGTACTGCGCCGGGTAGGTGATCAGGTGCTCGGCCTCGGTGGCGCGGCAGTCGGCGGGGCGGGGTTCGGTCCAGCGGTTGTAGGCGCGGGAGGCATTGTCCTGGCACCACCAGGAGTCCTGGCGCACCGGACGGTAGGCGTACGCCGTCCCGGGCGGCGCGGCCTGGATGCCGAAGGCGTACGGCAGGTCGTACAGACCGGTCGGGGTGGTGTCGGTGCCCTGGGTGCGCGTCGCCCCGTCCGCCAGCCCCTCGGCCCCGAAACGGGCGGGCGCCGAACCGGTCTCGACCCACTGGCCGCCCCTGCGGTCCCACCAGGTGACGGTGCCCGTGGTCGAGCCGGTGCCCGGGGCGACCGCGGTGATCAGCTGGGTGCCGCCGCCGGTGTCCGCCATCCGGGCCGGCAGCGGCCGGGGCGCGGGCCCGGAGGCGGGCGCGGCGCCCAGGACGAGGGCGGACAGGGCGAGGAGGGCGGCAACGGCACCGGTGCGCATGGCTCAGACCGTAGACGGGGGCAGCGGCAACGGCAGCCCGGGAAGGCCGTCCATGCTCGTCGCGATGTGCTCCTTCTTGGTGAAGTACGCGCTGAGCGAGGCGTCGTCCTCCCGCGCGAACCGCTTGCCGTGCAGATCCCGGTCGTTCTCGTACGCCATGAAGGGGACGGCGTATCCGCAGGTGTCGCGGACGAGCTCGGCGGTCACGACGATGACGGCGCGCAGTCCGTGCGCGCTCGGGTCGATGCCGGGGAACCGGGCCAGCAACTCCGGGAAGCGCGGGTCGTCGCGGAAGACCGGCTCCCCGCGGCCGTGCACCCGCACGATGTTCGGCGGCCCCTGGAAGGCGCACCACATGAGGGTGATCCGGCCGTTCTCCCGCAGATGGGCGATGGTCTCGGCGTTGGACCCGGCGAAATCGAGGTAGGCCACGGTGCGTTCGTCGAGCACCGCGAAGGAACCCGTGAGTCCCTTGGGGGAGAGGTTGACCGTCCCGTCGCCGCTCAGGGGCGCCGTGGCGGTGAAGAAGAGGGGCTGCGCCTCGATGAAGTCACGGAGCCGGCCGTCTATGCGCTCATAAGTCTTTCCCATGTCTAACGATTATGGGGTCGCGGGGCCCGGCGCGCCCCGGTTACCTGCGAGATTGACGAATCATGCAGAGTTCTGCATACTCATGCAGGCCAGTGATTGCACGGTGAGGAGCGACACGAGTGAGCAGCAACAACGGTGACGTACGGCTCTGGGGCGGCCGTTTCGCCGACGGTCCCGCCGAGGCCCTCGCGAAGCTGTCCGCGTCCGTCCACTTCGACTGGCGGCTCGCCCCCTACGACATCGCCGGCTCGCGTGCCCACGCGCGCGTGCTGCACGGGGCGGGTCTCCTCACCGAGGACGAGCTGACCCGGATGATCGCCGGGCTCGACCGGCTCGAGGCGGACGTCGCCGACGGCTCCTTCACGGGCACCATCGCCGACGAGGACGTCCACACGGCCCTGGAGCGCGGCCTGCTGGAGCGCCTCGGCCCCGACCTCGGCGGCAAGCTGCGCGCCGGACGGTCCCGCAACGACCAGGTCGCCACCCTCTTCCGGATGTACCTGCGCGACCACGCCCGTGTCGTCGGCGGCCTGATCGCCGACCTCCAGGACGCCCTGATCGGCCTGGCCGAGGCCCACCCCGACGTGGCGATGCCCGGCCGCACCCATCTCCAGCACGCCCAGCCCGTGCTCTTCGCCCACCACGTCCTCGCCCACGTCCAGGCGCTGTCCCGGGACGCGGAGCGGCTGCGCCAGTGGGACGAGCGGACGGCGGTCTCGCCGTACGGCTCGGGAGCGCTCGCGGGCAGCAGCCTCGGCCTCGACCCGGAGGCGGTCGCCCGCGACCTCGGCTTCGAGCACGGCAGCGCGGGCAACTCCATCGACGGCACGGCCTCCCGGGACTTCGTCGCCGAGTTCGCCTTCATCACCGCGATGATCGGTGTGAACGTCTCCCGGATCGCCGAGGAGATCATCATCTGGAACACGAAGGAGTTCTCCTTCGTCACCCTGCACGACGCCTTCTCCACCGGTTCGTCGATCATGCCGCAGAAGAAGAACCCGGACATCGCCGAACTGGCCCGCGGCAAGTCCGGCCGCCTCATCGGCAACCTGACCGGCCTGATGGCCACCCTCAAGGCCCTCCCGCTCGCGTACAACCGCGACCTCCAGGAGGACAAGGAGCCGGTCTTCGACTCCATCGACCAGCTGGAGGTCCTGCTGCCGGCCTTCACCGGCATGATGGCCACCCTCACCGTGCACCGCGAGCGCATGGAGGAGCTGGCCCCGGCCGGGTTCTCGCTGGCCACGGACATCGCCGAGTGGCTGGTCAAGCAGGGCGTGCCCTTCCGGGTCGCGCACGAGGTGGCCGGCGAGTGCGTGAAGGCCGCCGAGGCCGAGGGCAAGGAACTGGACGAGCTCACCGACGAGCAGTTCGCGAAGATCTCCGCGCACCTGACGCCCGAGGTCCGCTCGGTGCTCAACGTCCCCGGCGCCCTCGCCTCCCGCAGCGGCCGCGGCGGCACCGCACCCGGCGCGGTCGCCGTGCAGCTCGCCGAGGTGAAGGCGGACGTGGCCGGCCAGCACGAGTGGGCGAACGCCAAGAAGTAGCAGCCGGTGTGCCCGAGGGGCATCGCGGTTACGTTGGTCGGCAGCAGTACGCGCCGACCGAACGGAGCCCGCGATGCCCTTCGCCCGTCTCGCCGCCGTGACGACACCCACCAGCCACATCGGCCTGGGCCTCGCCGCCGTCGGCCGTCCCGGCTACATCAATCTCGGCCGGGAGCGGGACCTCGGGGAGGACCGCAGCGTGGAGGCGCTGCGCGAGCGGACCCACGACCTCCTCGACGCCGCCTACGCGCAGGGCGTGCGCTACTTCGACGCGGCCCGCTCCTACGGGCGGTCGGAGGAGTTCCTCGCCGACTGGCTGCGGGAGCGTCCCGACGCGGTCGACGTCGTCGTCGGCAGCAAGTGGGGTTACACCTACACCGCCGACTGGTCCGCCGACGCCGAGCGGCACGAGGTCAAGGACCACGGCGTCGCCACCTACGAGCGTCAGCGCGCCGAGACCGACGCCCTCCTCGGCGACCGGCTCGACCTCTACCAGATCCACTCCCTCACCCCCGACAGCCCGGCCCTCACCGACGCCAAGCTCCACGCCAAGCTCGCCGAGGCCGCCGCGCGGGGCATCACCGTCGGATTCTCCACCAGCGGCCCCGCCCAGGCCGACACCATCCGTGCGGCGCTCGCCGTGACCGTCGACGGCGAGCCCCTCTTCCGCACCGTCCAGTCCACGTACAACGTGCTGGAGACCTCCGCCGGCCCCGCGCTGGCCGAGGCGCACGACGCCGGGGTCGCGGTGATCGTCAAGGAGGGCATGGCCAACGGCCGCCTCGCCGAGCCGCACGCGCCGGACGTCCTGAAGGCCGTGGCCGAGGAGACGACCCTGGGCTGCGACGCGGTCGCCCTCGCGATGATCCTCCGCCTGCCCTGGGCCGGCGTGGTCCTCTCCGGCGCCGCGACCGTGGGGCAGCTCGGCTCGAACCTGCACGCCGCCGTCGTCGACCTCGACGACGACCAGATCGCCCGCCTCGCGGCCCTGGCCGAGGAGCCGCGCGCCTACTGGGAGCGGCGCGGGCAGCTGCCCTGGCACTGAGCGGAACCCCGCACCCGTGTGACCGCCCCGGTGCCGCGTGCGCCGGTGGCGAGTCACACATGCCCAGTATGAGACATGCATGTATCACATGGGTTACTGTTGTCTCATGGCCGTCGATCGAGAACAGGTACTGCGGAGCGCCGCGGCCCTGCTGACCCGCAGAGCCACCGCGACCATGGACGAGGTCGCGCGGGCCGCCGGCATCAGCCGGGCCACGCTGCACCGCCACTTCGCCGGGCGCGACGCCCTCGTCCGCGCCCTGGAGGCGCACTGCATCGCCGAGTGCGAGGCGGCCACGGAAGCGGCCCGCCCGCACGAGGGGCCCGCGGCGGACGCGGTGCGCCGGCTCGTGCGGGAGCTCGAACCGGCCGCCGGCCTGCTCGCCTTCCTCTACACCGAGAACCAGCTGTTCGAGGGCGAGCAGCAGAACGAGGGCTGGGCCCGCATCGACGCCCTGCTCACCGAGCTGTTCCGCCGGGGCCAGGAGAGCGGCGAGTTCCGCATCGACCTCACCCCGGTCTGGCTCACCGAGGCGCTCTACGGCCTGCTGGCCTCCGGCGCCTGGGCGGTGACCGAGGGCCGCGTGGCCCGCAACGACTTCACCCACATGACCGTCGAGCTGCTGCTCGGCGGCGCACTTCGGAGAGAGTGAACCATGACCAGCACCCTGCAGTCGGCGCAGTCGACCGAGGCGGTGAAGCGCCCCGGCCGTTGGCTGGCGCTGTCCGTCCTCGTGCTGGCCGTACTGCTGGTGGCCGTCGACGCGACCGTCCTCGGTCTCGCGACCCCCTACATCAGCGAGGACCTCGCACCCTCCGGCACCCAGCTGCTGTGGATCGGCGACGTCTACTCGTTCGTCATCGCCGGTCTGCTGGTCTCCATGGGCAGCCTCGGCGACCGCATCGGCCGCAAGCGGATCCTGCTCGTCGGCGCCACGGCGTTCGGCCTCATATCGGTCCTCAACGCCTACGCCTCCACGCCCGAGCTGATGATCGTCGCCCGGGCCCTGCTCGGCGTCGCGGGCGCCACCCTGATGCCCGCCACCCTCGCCCTGATCCGCAACCTCTTCCACGACCCGCGCGAACGCAGCCTCGCCGTGGGCATCTGGGGCGCCACCGCCTCCGCGGGCACGGCGGTCGGCCCGATCGTGGGCGGTTTCCTGCTGGAGCACTTCTGGTGGGGCTCGGTCTTCCTGATCAACCTGCCCGTGATGGTCGTCCTGGTCCTCGTCGGCATCAAGCTGCTGCCCGAGTCCCGCAACCCGGACCCGGGCCCGTGGGACCTGGCCAGCGTCGTCCTCTCCCTGGTCGGCATGGTCGGCGTCGTGTACGCCGTCAAGGAGGCCGCCGCCCACGGCTTCGGGTGGGCCACGCTCGCCGCGGGCCTGCTGGGCGCCGCCGCGCTGTACGGCTTCGTCCGCCGCCAGCTGACCATGCCGGTCCCGCTGCTCGACATGCGGCTCTTCCGCAGCCGTGGCTTCTCCGGCGCCGTGCTGGCCGACCTGCTGACCGTCCTCGGCCTGTCCGGGCTGGTGTTCTTCCTGTCGCAGTACCTGCAACTCGTACAGGGCAGGCCGCCGTTCGAGGCCGGGCTGGCCGAACTGCCCGCCGCGATCGGCGCGGTGGTGGCCGGCCTGGTCGCGGGCCGTGCGGCCCGGCGCTTCTCGGTGCGTGCCGTGGTCTCCGGCGGGCTCGCCGCCGTCGGCCTGGCGCTCGCCGCGCTGACCGTCATCGGCCAGCACACCGGCTATCCGCTGCTCGGCGCTGCCCTGCTCGTGGTCGGCGTCGGCGCCGGGTTCTCGTTCACCGTGACCGCCGACGTGATCCTCTCCAGCGTGCCCAAGGAGCAGGCGGGCTCCGCCTCGGCCGTCTCGGAGACGGCGTACGAGCTCGGCGCGGCCCTCGGCATCGCCCTGCTGGGCTCGATCGTGACCGGCGTCTACCGGGACTTCACCGGTCCGGCGGGCACCCCGGAAGCGGCCCACGAGTCGCTCGGCGGTGCGGTGCAGGCCGCCTCCGACCTGCCCGCGCACACGGCCGGGGCACTGCTGGACGCCGCCCGCCAGTCCTTCGTCGACGGACTGACGCTCGCCTCGGGCGTCGGCGCGGTGGTGCTGCTGGCAGCCGCCGGAGCCGCCTGGTTCCTGCTGCGCGGTCAGCGCCTGGAGGACGGCGTCGAGCACCCGTAGCCGTAGGGAGGCCGTGCGTACACGCGCGGAGGGCGGGCCACCGATCCGGTGGCCCGCCCTCCGCGCGTGTGTCCGGCGCGGTGCTACGCCGCCTTCGCCTTGCTGGCGTACATGTCCACGTACTCCTGACCGGACAGCCGCATGACCTCGGTCATCACGGAGTCGGTCACGGCGCGCAGGACATAGCGGTCGCGGTCCATGCCCTCGTAGCGGGAGAACTCCATCGCCTCGCCGAAGCGGACCGTGACCTTGCCCGGCCGGGGCAGACCCGCGCCGCCCGGCTGGAGCTTGTCGGTGCCGATCATCGCGAACGGGACGACGGGCGCGCCGGTCATCAGGGTGAGGCGGGCGATGCCGGTCCGGCCGCGGTAGAGACGGCCGTCGGGGGAGCGGGTGCCCTCCGGGTAGATGCCGAAGATCCTGCCCTCCTCCAGCACCCGGCGCCCGGTCATCAGCGCCGCGACGCCGCCCCGGCCGCCGTCCCGGTCGACCGGGATCATGCCGACGCCGGTGAAGAACCAGGCCATCAGCCGGCCCTTGAAGCCCTTGCCGGTGACGTACTCGTCCTTGCCGATGAAGACGACCTGCCGGTCGCAGACCAGCGGAAGGATCATCGAGTCGATGAAGGTGAGGTGGTTGCCGGCCAGGATCACCGGGCCGTCGCCCGGAATGTTCTCCACGCCCTCCACCTGTGGGCGGAACATCAGGCGCATGATCGGGCCGAGCACTGCCTTGATGAGCGCGAAGCGGGACAACGGGTCCTCCGGTGTCGGGGATGCGGTATGAGTCTGTGCAGGTGAGGACATTACTCGCGGCCCGGGGGGTCGCGCACGTCGGGTTCACCGGGGTCCTGGCCGGTGTTGACGCGTGTTCACCTGCGGTGCCGGGGTGTCGCACGGCCGTGACGCGGACGGCGGGGTGTGAGGCAACTCGCGTCCGCGAGGAGGGGACCACCCGCGTACGCTCGCCGCTCTCGCCGTGCCGGCCCGCCGGGACCGGCGTCGTCACACCGCCCGGATCGAAGCACGCGCGACGCGCGGAGCGGGTGAGGCGCGCCGTGGAGGCCGCACCGCCGCCCCCTGTTCCGTGGCCACGGGGCCCGCCGGGCACCGCCACGACAGGCCGCGGTCACCAGTCGGGTACCCCGGCCCGGCACCCCCAAGCCGACGGGACGTCAGACATCCCGCCCCACCTGCCCCTCCCCGCCCGCCCGACATCCCGGATCACCCGCGTGTTCCGCGGGCGGTCTCCCTTTCGTCATGTACGCGCCCCTACGATCGGCCCGCAGTGACGGTCAACGGCGGGAGGCCCCCATGGGAACGCAGGGAACGCGGCAGTCGGACGAGCGGGCGGACGGCACCGGACGGCGGGCGCTCCTCGGCGCGGCGGTGCTCGGCGCGGGCGGAGCCGTACTGGGCCTGTCCGGCACGGCGAGAGCCGCCGACGCACGGCACGGCGGCGGGCAGGGCGGGCTGAAGGGCCTGCCCGTCCCCACGGTCATCGGCCATCGCGGCGCGAGCGGCTACCGCCCCGAACACACTCTCGGCTCCTACGAACTGGCGCTGGACCTGGGCGCCGACATCGTCGAGGCCGGCGACCTGGTCCCCACCAAGGACGGGCACCTCGTCTGCCGTCACGAACCGGAGATCGGCGGCACCACCGACGTCGCCGACCACTCCGAGTTCGCCGGCCGCAGGCGCACCAAGTCGCTCGACGGCGTCACCACCACCGGCTGGTTCACCGAGGACTTCACGCTCGCCGAGCTGAAGACGCTCCGCGCCACGGAGCGCATCCCGGCCAACCGCCCGCACAACGCCCTCTACGACGGGCGCTGGGAGATCCCCACCTTCGAGGAGGTGCTCCGCTGGCAGGACGAGCAGACCCGCAGGCGCGGCAGGCAGGTCTGGATCTACCCCGAGCTCAAGCACCCCACCTACTTCCGCAAGCTGGGCCTGGGGACGGAGGAGCGCCTGGCGCGGCTGCTGCGCAAGCACGGCAAGGACCGGAAGAACTCGCCCGTCATCATCCAGTCCTTCGAGCCGACCAGCATCCAGCGGATGAACAAGCTCGTCGGCAACCCCCTCGCCGTCCTGCTGTCCGGCGCGACGAGCCGCCCCTGGGACTTCGTCGAGACCGGCGACCCGCGCACGACCGCCGACCTCGTCACCCCCGCGGGCCTGAAGGAGATCGCCTCCTACGCCCAGGGCATCGGCCCCACCCTGGACCTGATCATCCCGAAGGACGCGGCCGGCAACCTCACCGAGCCGACCACCCTGGTGCGCGACGCCCACCGCGCGGGACTGATCCTGCACCCGTACACCATGCGCAACGAGAACCCGTTCCTGCCCGCGGAGTTCCGCAAGGGCTCGGCTCCCGACGCCTACGGCGACGCCTTCGGGGCCTTCCGGACGTACTTCGCCACCGGCATCGACGGCATCTTCACCGACAACCCGGACACCGGTGTGCTGGCCCGCGAGGACTTCGTCAACCACTGAGCGGCACACACCCGGTTGGGGTGACATCCGGCTGCCCGGGGCAACCAGCGCCCCGGGCAGCCGCGTCGCACTGCATATGACGCACGACTTGGTCACGTCCTTACGCCCCCTCCTCGCCGCGGAGGCCTCGGCCGAGGCATATGCCACCGGCGCCGAGCCCGGAGACCTGGAACAGGCGGTGTGGCTGCGCCTCCTGGAACGCCTGGAGGCCGACGGCCCGCCCCACGACCCCCACCGCTGGCTGCGCAGCGCGGTCCGCATCGAGGCCCGCCGCACCCGCCGCACGGCCCGGGCCGAGCGGCCGTACGAGCGCGAACCCGCCGACGTCACCGAACGCCAGCCCGAGCAGCTCGCCCTCACCGCGGCCCGCCACCGTGCCCTGCGCGACGCCGTGCGCCGGCTGCCCGGCCGCTGCCCCCGCCTGATCGAGGCGCTGCTGTCCCCGAAGGACCTCACATACCGGGAGATCGCGGGGGAGTTGGGTATCTCACAGGGCAGTCTTGGGCCGGAACGCTCCAGATGTCTGGGATGTCTTCGGCGATTGCTGACGCCGGAGGTTGCGGCCCGCTGAGGACGGGGATAGGAGTGGGGGACCACAGGTGATCAGGTGAGCGGGAGGCATGCGCACATGGGCATGAGCGTGACCATCTCGGCGGCGACCGAGCAGGATGCCGAGCAGATCTTCCGGCTGCAGTACCTCTGCTTCCAGAGCGAGGCGGCGCTGTACGGCAACTACCGCATCGACCCGCTCGTCCAGACCCTCGACTCCGTGCGCGACGAGGTCGCCGGCGACTGCGTCTTCGTGGCGCGGCTCGGTGACGAGGTCGTCGGCTCGGTCCGCGGCCGGGTCACCGAGGACGGCTCCGCGTCCATCGGCAAGCTGTGCGTCCACCCCCGCCTCCAGGGCCACGGCATCGGCGCCCGGCTGCTGCGGGCCGCGGAGGCCGCCCTCGCCGGGGAGCGCGGCGCCACGCGCTTCCGCCTCCACACGGGCCACCGCAGCGAGAGCAACCTGCGCCTGTACCGGCGGGTCGGCTACGAGACGGTGGGCACGGCCGAGGGCGCGGACGGAGTCCGGATGATCGTCCTGGAGAAGCCGGCGGGGACCTACGCGACGACGGCGTGAGCGGTCGGGACGGCCTCAGGCGGTGGCCCCGTGGTGGGCGCCCTTGCGCAGCCAGTAGAGCGCGGACAGCGGCAGCAGCACCGGAATGAAGACGTAGCCCATGCCGAAGTCGGACCACACGGTCGCGTCCGGGAACACCGACGGCTCGGCCACGGTCCATGTGCCCACGGCCAGCACGCCCACCAGCTCGGCGGCGCAGCAGACGCGCGCCGCCCTGCGGGCCGTCTCACCGCCGCGCACCAGGGTGTAGGTGATGAAGCCGTAGACGACACCGGCGACGGCCGAGAGCGTGTAGGCGAGCGGAGCACGGTCGAAATCGGTGGCGATCTGGTACGCGGACCGCGACACGGCGCCGACGACCATCACCCCGTACAGCCACACCAGCAGGATCCCGGGCCCGCCGATCAGCCGTGTGCGGGCCGGCTTCTCCTCGGTCGCCGCCATCTCAGCCTCCCCAGATGTCATACAGCCGCACCTCCAGGACGGCGAGGACCACACCGCCGGCGGCGACCGTCAACGAGCCCCAGCGGGAGCGCTCGGCCAGCGACATGAACCCCGCGGCGGGAACGCAGGCGAAGGCGCCCAGCAGATACGCCACGAAGATCGTCGTGCCCTGCTCCGGCTTCTCGCCCCGCGCCAACTGCACGATCCCGACGGCCAGCTGGACCAGCGCCAGCACCGAGACCGCGGCCATGCCGATGAAGTGCCAGTCCTTCGTCGGCTGGTCACGGTAGGCCGCCCAGCCGCACCAGGCGGCGAGCAGCAGCGCGGCGACTCCGGTCACCAGCGTCAGGACGTCAAGCATGGCAGCGACCCTATTACGCCCCAAAGGGCCCGCCGCGCGCGGCCCCGCCCGTGACGCCCGGCCGGGCACCTCACGGCGGGGCCGTAGGGTCGAAAGCATGACGATCCACGCCCAGGCCCTGCTGTTCGACAACGACGGAACCCTCGTCTCCTCCCTCGAGTCCGTGCGCCGCTGCTGGACGCGGTGGGCCGGTGAGTACGGGATCACGGCGGAGGAGTTCGGCCGGGTCGAGCTGCACGGCCGGCCGGCCGCGGAGATAGCCGCCGACCTGCTGCCCGCCGGTGTCGTCCCGGAGGCCGTCGCACGGATCGAGCACCTGGAGGTCGAGGATGTGCCGAACGGCGGCGTGCACCTGCTGCCCGGCACGCGGGCGTTCCTCGACGCGCTCCCCGCCGACCGGTGGGCCGTGGTCACCTCCGCCACGAGGCGGCTCGCCGAGGCCCGGCTCGACGCCGTCGGCATCCTCCCCAAGACCCTCGTCGCCGCCGACGACATCACGCGCGGCAAGCCCGACCCCGAGCCCTACCTGCTCGGTGCCCGCGCGCTGGGAGTCGACCCGGCGGCCTGTGTCGTCTTCGAGGACGCGCCCGCCGGACTCCAGGCCGGCCGGGCCGCCGGCATGACCACCGTGGCGTTGGCCACAACCCACCGGGCCGCCGAACTCGACGCCGACCTGGTGGTCGACGACCTCTCGGCCCTGTCCGTACTGGTCACCGACGACGGGATCGAGATCGCTGTACGGGGCTGATCACCGCCGCCCGCGTCCGGTCACCGTCCACCGCTGTCCATCATGCGGACAGCGGTGTCCGGTCGCGGGCGGCGGTCTGCTTTACTGATCGGCATGAGCACCACGAGCGACCGCACCCCTGCGACCGAGGCGACGATGACGCCCGGTGCTCGTTGTATGTGCCGAATGTGCGCCTTCTAGAGGGCCCCCGCACCGCCTGAGCCTCGCGCCCCGAAGCGAGTGCCGGCTCGTGACCGCCGCCGCGCCCCGCGCACGCGACCGAGCCACGCCCCGCGCACGTTCTCCCCGGTCCACCGCCACCGCGCATCGCCACCGCGAGAACCGTGCCGCGTTCCGAAGGTCCCCCGAGAACCCCGAAGAACAACGCCCCCGTGCCCGGCGCCCACACCCGCGCCGCGCACTCGACAGTGACGGATACCCACGTGATCACCACATCGGGCCTGACCAAGGTCTACCGCTCACGCGGCCGCGAGGTCACCGCCCTGGACGGCGTCGACCTGCACGTCCGCGAGGGCGAGGTGTTCGGCGTCATCGGCCAGTCCGGCGCCGGCAAGTCCTCGCTCATCCGCTGCGTCAACCTCCTGGAGCGCCCCACCTCCGGCACGGTCACCGTCGCCGGCCAGGACCTCACCGCGCTGGCCGGCCGCGGCCCCCGTGCCGGCCGGGAGCTGCGGCAGGCGCGCAGCCGCATCGGCATGGTCTTCCAGCACTTCAACCTGCTCTCCACGCGGACCGTGCAGGACAACGTCGAGCTGCCGCTGGAAATCCTCGGCAGGTCCGGGAAGGAACGTTCCCGCAAGGCGCTGGAACTGCTCGACCTGGTCGGCCTCGCCGACAAGGCCAAGTCCTACCCCGCCCAGCTGTCCGGCGGCCAGAAGCAGCGCGTCGGCATCGCCCGCGCCCTGGCCGGCGACCCCAAGGTGCTGCTGTCCGACGAGGCCACCAGCGCACTCGACCCGGAGACCACCCGCTCCATCCTCCAGCTGCTGCGCGACCTCAACCGCGAGCTCGGCCTGACCGTCCTGCTCATCACCCACGAGATGGACGTCGTCAAGAGCGTCTGCGACTCGGCCGCCCTCATGGACCGGGGCCGCATCGTCGAGTCCGGCACCGTCGGCGAGCTGCTGGCCACCCCGGGATCCGAACTGGCCTCCGCCCTCTTCCCCGTCGGCGGCGAGGCGTCGGGCGACGACCGCACCGTCCTCGATGTCACCTTCCACGGCGAGGCCGCCACCCAGCCGGTCATCTCCCAGCTGTCCCGCACCTACAACATCGACATATCGATCCTCGGCGCCGCCATCGACACCGTCGGCGGCCTCCAGATCGGCCGGATGCGCATCGAACTGCCCGGCCGCTACGAGGACAACGTCGTGCCCGTCGGCTTCCTGCGCGAACAGGGTCTGCAGATCGACGTGGTGAACCAGGAACCGTCCCTGCTGGTGAAGGAAGGTGCCAAGTGACCTGGTCCGAGATGCAGCCCCTGCTGGAGCAGGCCTCCTGGGAGACCCTGATCATGGTCGGCTGGTCCACCCTGATCGCCGTGGCCGCCGGACTCCCGCTCGGCGTTCTCCTCGTCCTCACCGACAAGGGCGGCCTGCTCCAGAACGTCGTGGTGAACAAGGTCATCGGCCAGATCGTGAACATCGGCCGCTCGATGCCGTTCATCATCCTCATGGTCGCGCTGATGAGCTTCACCCGCTGGATCACCGGCACCACCATTGGCAGCGAGGCCGCGATCGTGCCGCTCGCCATCGGCGGCATCCCCTTCTTCGCGCGGCTCGTCGAAACGTCCGTCCGCGAGGTCGACGGAGGGCTGGTCGAGGCCGTCCAGTCGATGGGCGGCAACACCTGGACCATCGTCCGCAAGGTCCTGGTCCCCGAGGCACTCCCGTCGCTGATCGCCGGCACCACCACCACGGTCATCGCCCTCATCGGCTACTCGGCCATGGCCGGCACCGTCGGCGGCGGCGGCCTCGGCGACCTCGCCGTCCGCTACGGCTACCAGCGCTTCGAGCCCGCCTTCATGTGGGTCACCGTCGCGCTCCTCGCCGTCGCCATCTCCCTCATCCAGTTCGCCGGCGACTACGCCGCCCGCACCCTGCACCGCCGCGGCGGACGCGGGGGCGCCGCGCCGAAGCTCCGGCTGCTCAGGGCCAAGGAGCCCGCGGCGGCCGACGTCGGCAAGGTCGCCTGACACCCCCGAAGACTCCCCGTACTCCCACCCGTCGCCCGACCACCCCCCTCAACGTCGGCGCTCCGCGCCGGTACCCCTTGATCCAAGGGGTCGCACCACCTCAGGAAAGGCACTTTTCGTGCGTAACACCGCCAAGATCACCACCGCCGTCCTCGCCGCCGGAGCCCTCACCCTCGGGCTCTCCGCCTGCGGCTCGGACAAGGGCTCCTCCGACGCCTCCGGACCCCTGGTCGTCGCCGCGACGCCCGTCCCGCACGCCGAGATCCTCGACTACGTCAAGGACAACCTGGCCGAGAAGGCGGGCCTCGACCTGGAGGTCAAGGAGTTCACCGACTACGTCACGCCGAACACGGCGACGGAGGACGGCTCGGTGGGCGCCAACTACTTCCAGACCGAGCCCTACCTCGCCGACTTCAACAAGAAGAACGGCACCCACCTGAAGTCCGTCGCCTCGGTGCACCTGGAGCCGCTCGGCCTGTACTCCAAGAAGGCCGACAAGGCGGAGGACCTGAAGACCGGCGCGACCATCGCCCTCCCCAACGACACGGTCACCGAGGCCCGCGCCCTGCAGCTGCTCGCCTCCCAGAAGCTGATCACCCTCAAGGACGGCGCGGGCAACTCGGCCACCACCGCCGACATCACCGAGAACCCGAAGAAGCTCGAGTTCAAGGAGCTGGAGGCGGCCCAGACCCCGCGCTCCCTCAACGACGTCGACGCGGCGGTCATCAACGGCAACTACGCCCTGGAGGCCGACCTCAAGCCGGCCGAGGACGCCCTCGTCCTGGAGTCCGCCAAGGACAACCCGAACGTCAACCTCCTCGTCGTCAAGGAGGGCCAGGAGGACGACCCGCGGGTCCAGAAGCTCGCGAAGCTCCTCACCTCCCCCGAGGTCAAGAAGTTCATCGAGGACCACTACGCCGGGTCCGTGCTCCCCTCCTTCTGAGCCGAGCGCCGCGCCGCCGCACCGGGTCCGCTCCCTCCCGGGGGGAGTGGGACCCGGTGGTGCGGCCGGGTGCTTTCATGCTGCATGCTGGGCAGTTCAGCAGGTCCTGACGGTCACACAGGTTACGGAGCGGCGCATGACGAGCACCTTCCCCAACATCTCCATCAGCACGGAGCGGTTGGTGCTGCGCCCCCTCGACGAGGACGACGTCCCCGCCCTCGCGGCGATGATGAACGACGAGCAGGTCGCCGCCTGGACCCACGTCCCGCAGCCCTTCACCGAGCAGGGCGCGCGCTCCTGGATCACCGAGTACGCCCCCGCCGAACGCGCCGCCGGCCGCGGACTCGACCTCGCCGTCACCGAGTTCCTCACCCAGCGGCTGGTCGGCATCGTCCAGCTGACCAAGACCAACTGGCACGTGCGGTCCACCGAGCTGTCGTACATCGTCGCCCCCTGGGCCCGTGGCGAGGGCTACGCCTCCGAGGCGGCGCTCGCCACCGCCCAGTGGCTCTTCGGCGACCAGAAGCTCGAGCGCATCGAGCTGCGCACCGCGGCCGACAACACCGCTTCCCAGCAGGTCGCCCAGAAGATCGGCTGCATCAGCGAGGGCGTCCTGCGCAACGCCTGCATAGCGCGCATGCGCACCGACGACGGCACCTGGACCGACGTGCGCACCGACTTCATCGTGTGGAGCCTGCTGCCCGAGGACATCGAGGGCGCGGCGGAGCAGCTGGCCGACAGCGACGGCTTCACCAGCTTCACGGACTGGAACTGACCTGGGGGACGGCGGCGCCACCACCACGCCCCAGGCCGCACCAGGTACCCTCACGGAGCCCGCCCACGAGCGGATTCCGCGACCACGACCTGCGAAGACCCCTGGAGACTGACGACGATGGCCGACCGGGTCACGGTGATCGGCTGGGACGGTTCGCCGCTGACCGCCGCGGCACGCGCAGCCCTGGGCGCCGCCACGCTGGTGGCCGGCGCCGCACACCACCTCGCCCTCCCCGAGGTGCCGCCCGCCGCCGAACGCATCCGGCTCGGCAGCGTCGCCCTCGCCGCCCGCCGCATCGCCGCCCACCGGGGCACCGCGGTCGTCCTCGCCGACGGCGACCCCGGCTTCTTCGGCGTCGTCCGCACCCTGCGGGCGCCCGAGTTCGGCCTGGAGGTCGAGGTCGACCCGGCCGTCTCCTCCGTGGCCGCCGCCTTCGCCCGCGCCGGCATGCCCTGGGACGACGCCCAGGTGGTGGTCGCCCACCCCCGCACCCTGCGCCGCGCGGTGAACGTGTGCCGGGCCCACCCCAAGGTCGCGGTCCTCACCTCGCCCGGCGCCGGCCCCGCGGAACTCGGCCTCCTGATGGAGGGCATCCACCGCACCTTCGTCATCTGCGAGGAACTCGGCACCGCCCGCGAGCAGGTCACCGTCGTCACCTCCGAGAAGGCCGCCGACCACACCTGGCGCGACCCGAACGTCGTCATCGTCGTCGGCGGTGCGACGGGCCCCGGCGCCCCGCCCGACGGCGGCGGCTGGATCGCCGGCCGGGACCCCGCCGGCGGACCGCGCGGCTGGTCGCTGCCCGCCGAGGCCTACGGCGGTGAGCTCGGCGAGGGCGAGACCGACCTGCTGCGCACGGCCCAGCTCGCCCGGCTCGGACCGCGCCTGGGCGACCTCGTGTGGGACATCGGATGCGGCAGCGGAGCCTTCGCCACCGAGGCCGCGCGCGGCGGCGCCGCCGTCATCGCCGTCGACCGCGACCGGGACGCCTGCGCCCGTACCGAGGCCACCGCACGGCACTTCGGCGTCCAGCTCCAGACCGTGCACGGCACCGCCCCGCACGTCCTGGAGAACCTTCCCGAACCGGACGTCGTCCGCGTCGGCGGCGGGGGAGCGGCCGTCGTCTCCGCGGTCGCCGACCGCCGACCGCAGCGCATCGTCGCCCACGCGGCGACCCGCGACGCGGCCGAACTCGTGGGCAGGGACCTGTCGGAGCACGGCTACCGCGTCGAGTGCGCCCTGCTGCAGTCGGTCGGGCTCGACACCCGCGCCTGGACGGAGACGGAGCGGAGCGTCGCGTTCCTGCTCAGCGGGGTACTGCCCGACCGCGCCCCGTGATCGGATCGTCGTACCGCGCGGGGTAGGCTGGCGGATTGTTGTACCGCACTCGGACACCGGACGCTTCGTCGTCCAATGTCCTGAAAACCCGCCAGTTTCGGGCGGTGTGTGGTACGGCAGAACCGGAGGACGCGCAACGTGGCGCAGTCCACAGCGGGCCGTTGCGGATCAAGCTGTCGTGACGGGGGAACGACCGCGACAATGCCACTCAATGGCTTTGTCGTCTTTTCCGGCGGGTCGTTCGTGCCGCTGGGCACGCACGCTCGTTCTTCACCACGGGGCGGTCGGTGCGCCGTCCCGGGTGAGCTGGTCGTAGGAGCACTAACCGATGGGCGAGGGGTTACGCATGACCGACACCGGCCAGATCCCGGGCGAGGGGCTGCCGGAGAACGCAGGCATGGTGGAGCAGCCGGGCGTCCCCGCACCCGGCGCGTACACCTACCTCTCCGAGACCACCGCCGAGGACGAGGACCTGTTGCTGCTGCCGGGCGCCCAGAGCGCCTGGGGCAACGAGGTCGCGCCGCCCGCGCCGGAGCCGGTCGTCGAGACCGTGCACCAGCCGGGCCCGCACGAGATGTCCGGCCGCGACAGCGGCTCGGTCGACCTCGGCGGCGTCCGTCTGCCGGAACCGGCCGTGGAGCCCGCGGCCCCGCCCTCTCCGCCGCGTCGGCCCCTGCATCTCGGCCCGCCGATCCCCGACGCCTCCGCCAGCCCCGTCCGCTCCCTCGCCGACCGCGGCCCCGCCGACGTGCCGGTGCGGCACGCCGGCCCGCCGACCGTCGGCCCCGAGTACCTCGACGTCCCGCAGGCCGCGGCGATGCCTCCGCAGGGGGCGGCGCCCTGGGGCGCGCAGGTGGCCCCGTCGAGCGCCGGGGCGGCGCCTGCGGAAACGGTTGCTCCGGTACCGGAGCAGCGTCACGAGCCGGTGGGCGCGGCCCAGGCCCTCGTCACCCGCGTGGCGACGGAGGCCGTGGCGGCGACCGGCGCCCAGGCACCGGAGGAGACCGTCGTGGCCGGGGTCCCGGCCACGGGCGCGCAGGGCGTGCCGGGCGACGGGACGGCCCCCGTGACGGGCAGTGAGCTCATCGCCGACGGCGGGCACGAGCCCCCGGCGGAGAGCGCGCCCGAGTCCGACGGTACGGGCGCGTTCGGGACCGGTGACGTGCCGGGAGCGGTGGCCGCCCAGCAGCCGCCCGCGCCGGCACCTGATGCCTTCGCGCCCGGGGCCGAGCCGGTCGCAGCCGATGCCGTGCCGGTCGCCGAGGTCGCCGAGGCCGCCGAGGTTCCCGAGGCCGGGACCGAGTCCGTGCCGGGGGCGGTGGCCGGCCAGGACGCCGCCGTGGTGTCCGCGCCGGAGGCCGGTGCCGAGCAGCAGCCCGTTGGGCAGGAGCCGGCGCCGGGCGCAGTGGTGCCGGGTGCGGACGTACCGGCCACCGAGGTGCCCGCCTCCGAGCCCGCGCCGGTCGCCGAGGTGCCTGCCCCTGAGCCCGCCCCGGCCCCGGAAGCGGTCGCCGAGGCCGAGCCCGCGCCCGTCGCCGAGGTGCGCGCGCCGGAGTCCGAGCTCGCCGCCGAGGCACCCGCGCCGGAATCCGAGCCGGCCCCCGGGGCACTCGCGCCCGAGTCCGTACCGGCCCCCGGGGCACTCGCGCCCGAGTCCGTACCGACCCCCGAGGCACCCGCGCCGGAATCCGAGCCGGCCCCCGAGGCCCCGTCGGCCGCGGAGCCGGTCGCTCCCGACTCCGTGCCGGTCGCCGAGGTCCCCGAGACCGGGACCGAGCCCGTGCCGGGGCCGATGCCCGGCCAGGACGCCGCCGTGGTGTCCGCGCCGGAGACCGGTGCCCAGCAGCCCGTCGGGCAGGAGCCCGCGCCGGGCATAGCGGCGCCGGGTGAGGACGTACCGGCCCTCGAGGTGCCCGCGTCCGAGCCCGCGCCGACCGTCGCCGGCACCGCCGAAGCCTCCGGGCCGCCCCTGGCGGGAGAGGCCGGGGCGCCCGCCGAGCCGACGGAAGACCCCGCGTCCCAGCCCTCTGCGGCCGTGCAGCAGCCCCAGTCCGTGGAGCCGGCCCCGGCCGTCGCCGCCGACCCGGCCCCGTCGGCCGAGCCCGTCGTCCCGGCGGAGTCCCCCGCGACCACGGAGCCCGTCGTCATGGCGGAGTCCCCCGATTCCGTCGACCTGGTCGATCAGGCCGAGCCGACCCCGACCGCGACCACCGACCCGGTCGATCAGGCGCAGCCGGCCCCGACCGCGACCACCGACCCGGTCGATCAGGCCCAGTCGGCCCCGACCGCGACCGCCGAACCCCTCGCCACGGCGGAGCCGACCGCGACCGCCGAGCCCCTCGCCACGACGGAGCCGACCGCGACCGCCGAGCCGGCCCCCGCGCAGCAGCAGCCGGCCGACGCGCCCGTGCCCCAGGAAGTGCAGGCGCCCGCCGTGCCCGGCCCGGCCCCGGAGCCGAGGCCCACCCCCGTGGCCGAGGAGGCCGCCGTGCCGGACGACCTCGCGCAGCCCCACCCGGCTCAGGGCCCCCAGTCCCTGCCGGACACCGGCGCGGTGACTCCGACGCAGGCGGCACACACCGCGCCGCTGCCCGAAGAGCCGGCGGAGCCCCCGGTGCCCCACCAGGACCAGCCGGCGGGCCCGTTCGTGCCGGTCGACGGCGGCCAGGTGCCCACCACCCCGCAGCTCGCCCCGACCCCGCCCGAGGCCCTCGTCCTCCCTGCGGAGGCCCAGGACGCACCGGCGCAGGATCCCGTGGCCGACATCCCCGCCCCGCACGAGGCCGACGCCGCACCCGTACAGAACGCCGACGACCTGGACACCCGGGACGCCGGACAGGAAGACCAGGAAGACCCGCACGTGAGCACGGCCGCAGAGGCAGACGTACGACAGCCCGCCGGCCCGGCCGCGCCCGCCTACGACGACGCCGAACGCGAGGCCGTCCTCAAGGTCATGCGGGAACGCCGGGACATCCGCAACGGCTTCCGCTCCGACCCCATCCCGCACGAGGTGCTGCTCCGCGTCCTGGAGGCCGCCCACACCGCGCCCTCCGTCGGCCACTCGCAGCCCTGGGACTTCGTCGTCATCCGCTCCGCCGACACGCGGCGCGCGATGCACGAACTGGCGACGCGTCAGCGCGACGCCTACGCGAAGTCCCTCCCCAAGGGCCGGGCCAAGCAGTTCAAGGAACTGAAGATCGAGGCCATCCTCGACACCCCGGTCAACATCGTCGTCACCGCCGACCCGACCCGCGGCGGCCGGCACACCCTGGGCCGGCACACCCAGCCGCAGATGGCGCCGTACTCCTCCGCGCTCGCCGTCGAGAACCTCTGGCTCGCCGCCCGCGCCGAGGGCCTCGGGGTCGGCTGGGTCAGCTTCTTCGACGAGCGGGAGATGGTCCGCGCCCTCGGCCTGCCCGAGCACCTGGAGGTCGTCGCCTACCTGTGCGTCGGGTACGTCGACGAGTTCCCGGACGAGCCCGAGTTGATGCAGGCCGGCTGGTCCAAGCGCCGCCCGCTGTCGTGGGTCGTCCACGAGGAGACGTACGGCCGCCGCGCCCTGCCCGGCGAGGCCCCGCACGACCTGCTGGCGGAGACCGTCGCGCAGATCCGCCCGCTGGACGCCAAGGCGCTCGGCGAGGCCTGGGAGCGCCAGAAGCGCATGACCAAGCCGGCCGGCGCGCTCGGCATGCTGGAGATCATCTCCGCGCAGCTGTCCGGGCTGTCCCGCCAGTGCCCGCCGCCCATCCCGGAGCCCGCGGCCGTCGCGGTCTTCGCCGGTGACCACGGGGTGCACGCCCAGGGCGTCACGCCGTGGCCGCAGGAGGTCACCGCCCAGATGGTGGCCAACTTCCTGGGCGGGGGAGCGGTCTGCAACGCCTTCGCCACCCAGGTCGGCGCCGAGGTCTGCGTCGTGGACGTCGGTGTCGCCGCCGACCTGCCCGCCACCCCCGGTCTGCTGCCCCGCAAGGTCCGCGCCGGCACCTCCGACATGACCACCGGCCCCGCGATGACCCGCGAGGAGGCCGCCCAGGCCATCGAGGTCGGCATCGAGACCGCCCGCGACCTGGTCGCGGCCGGCAACAAGGCGCTGCTGACCGGCGAGATGGGCATCGCGAACACCACCGCGTCCGCCGCCCTGATCTCCGTGTTCACGGGCGCCGACCCCGCCGAGGTCACCGGCCGCGGCACCGGCATCAACGACGAGACGCTGGCCCGCAAGACGGAGGTCGTGCGCCGCGCGCTGGAACTCCACCAGCCGGACCCGGCCGACCCCATCGGCGTGCTGGCGGCGATCGGCGGCTTCGAGCACGCGGCCATCGTCGGCCTGCTGCTCGGCGGCGCATCCCTGCGCACCCCGGTGATCCTGGACGGCGTCAGCGCCGGAGCCGCCGCACTCGTCGCCCGCGCGATCGCCCCGGAGGTCCTCGCGGCCTGCATCGCGGGGCACCGCAGTGCCGAGCCCGGCCATGTCGCCGCGCTCAACAAGCTGGGTCTGCGCCCCCTGGTCGACCTCGACCTCCGCCTCGGTGAGGGCACCGGCGCGCTGCTCGCCCTGCCGATGGTGCAGAGCACGGCGCGGGCGATGCACGAGGTGGCGACGTTCGACTCGGCGGGCGTCACCGAGAAGTAGCGGTCGCACGGGGCAGGGGGTTCCCGGACCACGGTGCCGGCCCCCTGCCGACGTGCCGACCGGGTCCCCGCCGCCGTGGGCACCCGTCCACGGCGCGGAACGGTCGGCCACGACCGCCCACGCCCCGCACCGGCGAAGCGGTCCATCCACCGGACCACCTGGGCCCCAGGGGCCACCCCGCCATAAAATCCGCACGTCAGCGCCACTGCCGCAAGAGGAGCCGTCCCCTCATGGCCGAACACCCCGCTTACCCCGTAGGCCTCCGCCTCACCGGCCGCCGTGTGGTCGTCCTCGGAGGCGGACAGGTCGCCCAGCGCCGCCTCCCGGCCCTCATCGCCGCGGGCGCGGACATCCGGCTCGTCTCCCCGGAGGCGACTCCCTCGGTCGAGGCCATGGCGGACGCGGGCGAGATCACCTGGGAGCGACGCCCGTATGCCGAAGGCGACCTCACGGACGCCTGGTACGCCCTGATCGCCACCAGTGACACCGCCGCCAACACCGCCGCCTCGGCCGAGGCCGAACGGCACCGCGTGTGGTGCGTGCGCTCCGACGACGCCGACGCGGCCACCGCCTGGACCCCCGCCACCGGCACCAGCGAGGGCGTGACGGTCGCCGTGCTCACCACCGACGCCCGGGGCCGCGACCCCCGCCACACCGCCGCGATCCGCGACGCGGTCGTGGAGGGCCTGCGCGACGGCACCCTCGTCGCCCCGCACCACCGCGGCCGTACGCCCGGCGTCGCCCTGGTCGGCGGCGGACCCGGTGACCCGGACCTCATCACCGTCCGCGGGCGCCGCCTGCTCGCCGAGGCCGACGTCGTCATCGCCGACCGGCTCGGCCCCCGCGACCTGCTCGCCGAGCTGCCGCCGCACGTCGAGGTCATCGACGCGGCGAAGATCCCCTACGGCCGGTTCATGGCGCAGGAGGCCATCAACAACGCGCTGATCGAGCACGCCAAGCAGGGCAAGTCCGTCGTACGGCTCAAGGGCGGCGACCCGTTCGTCTTCGGGCGGGGCATGGAGGAGGCCCAGGCACTGGCCGAGGCGGGCATCCCGTGCACGGTCGTCCCCGGCATCTCCAGCTCCATCTCCGTCCCCGGCGCGGCCGGCATCCCCGTCACCCACCGGGGCGTCGCCCACGAGTTCACCGTGGTCAGCGGCCATGTCGCCCCGGACGACGAGCGCTCCCTGGTCGACTGGCCCTCGCTCGCCAAGCTGACCGGCACGCTGGTGATCCTCATGGGCGTCGACAAGATCGGCCGGATCGCCGAGACCCTCGTCGCGCACGGCAGGTCCCCGGACACCCCGGTCGCCCTGGTCCAGGAGGGCACGACCGCCGCCCAGCGCCGCGTCGACGCCACCCTCGCCACGGTCGCCGAGACGGTCACCGCCCAGGAGGTCAGGCCCCCCGCGGTCATCGTCGTCGGCGACGTCGTCGACCAGGGGCCGCAGGGACCGCAGGGAAACGCGTGACATGGCCGACCCCGTCACCCTCCACGACCCCGACGACCCCCGCCTGCACGACTACACCGACCTGACCGACGTCCAGCTGCGCCGCCGCCGCGAACCCGCCGAGGGCCTGTTCATCGCCGAGGGCGAGAAGGTCATCAGGCGGGCCGTGCAGGCGGGCTTCGCGATGCGGTCGATGCTGCTGTCGGCCAAGTGGGTCGACGTCATGCGCGACGTCATCGACGCCACCCCCGCCCCGGTGTACGTGGTGGACCCCGCGCTCGCCGAACAGGTCACCGGCTACCACGTGCACCGCGGCGCCCTCGCCTCCATGCGGCGCGAACCACTGCCCGCGGTGTCCGACCTGCTGCGCGCCGCGCACGCTCCCGGGCGGGCGGAGGGCACGGTCCGCCGCGTCGCCGTCTTCGAGGACATCGTCGACCACGCCAACGTCGGCGCCGCCTTCCGCAACGCCGCCGCCCTCGGCGTCGACGCGGTCCTCCTCACCCCGCGCTGCGCGGACCCGCTCTACCGGCGGTCAGTGAAGGTGTCGATGGGCGCCGTCTTCCAGGTGCCGTGGACCCGCCTGGAGTCCTGGCCGGCGGACATCGGCACGCTGCGCGCCGAGGGGTTCACCGTCGCCGCGCTCTGCCTGAGCGACCGATCCGTCACCCTCGACGAACTCGCCGCGAAGGAACACGGGAAGCTCGCCCTGCTCTTCGGCACCGAAGGCACCGGGCTCACGCCCGGGGCGCTGGCCGCGGCCGACGAGCACGTCCGCATCCCGATGGACGCCGGCGTGGACTCCCTCAACGTGGCGGCCGCCTCGGCGGTCGTCTTCTACGTCACCCGCCCGGGATCCACCTGACCTGGGGTGGCAGACGCCCCGGCAGCGCCGGGACGACCCTGACCGGGCAGGTCAGAGCCCGGACGCCGCGAACCCGGGCCCCTCGGCGCGCATGTCGGCCCGCACCTGCTCCTGCTGGACCCGTACTCCGCCCCGCTCGTCACCGAGCCCCCGGGACGGCCCCTGGCACCCCTGTGCGGCGGCGATGCCCAGGGCGACCAGCAGCGTCACCACCACGAACACGGTCAGCCGCTGCCGCAGCAGCCGCGGATTCGCGGGACGCAGCCGGGTCCCGGTGGGCCTCGGCCCCGGACGGCCGGACCCACCGCGCGACCCGGGCCGACTGCCGCCGCCGGAGCGGGTACCGCTCCGGCCGGTGTCGCGGGACGCGGGCGTGGGCCGCCCCCCGGACCGGGACCCCGCGCGACCGCCGCGCACGGCGCCGCCCCGGGACGCGCCGTCGCCCCGCGCGGACGAGCCCCCGCGCGACGGCACACCGTCGCGCGCGGAGGGACCCCTGCCGCGTGAGGGGGTGGCGCCCCGCGCGGGCGTGCCGCCCCGGGAGCCCGATCCACCCCGGGGCGGGGGAGTGCCCTGGCCACCCGGCTGTCCCTGCGGGCGCCGCTGGACCCGCTCACGGTCCGGGTAGGTGTCGGCGAGCTGACCCGTGGGGCGGTCCGCCTCCCCGGAACGCGGCGCGGGCGGCCGTACGTCGGCGATCCCCTGGGCCTCCCGGGCGGCGATCTCCTTGAGCCGCAGGGACAGCTGGAGGGTGCTGGGCCGCTCGTCGGGGTCCTTCGCCAGGCACGCCCGGACCAGCGGCGCGAGCGCGTCCGGGACACCGTGCAGCTGGGCCTCCTCGTGCACCACGCGGTACAGCATCACCTCGGAGCTGCCGTGCCCGAAGGGCGAGTCGCCCATCGAGGCGTACGCCAGCGTGGCACCGAGCGAGAAGACGTCCGTGGCCGGCGTGACGGCCGCCCCCCGCACCTGTTCCGGCGCGAGGAAGCCGGGCGAGCCGACCGCCGTGCCGACGTGCGTGAGCGTCGAGGCGCCCGTCGCCCAGGCGATGCCGAAGTCGATGATCCGCGGTCCCTTCGGGGACAGCAGGATGTTGGACGGCTTCAGGTCCCGGTGCACGACGCCCGCCTCGTGCACGGCGACCAGGCCCTCGGACAGGGCGGCCCCGACGGCGGCGACGTCCGCCGCGGTGAGCGGGCCCTCGTCGACGACCTTGTCGTGCAGGGAGGGCCCGGGGACGTACTGCGTCGCGAACCAGGGCCGGTCCGCGTCCAGGTCCGCGGCGACCAGCCGTGCGGTGCACCCGCCGCGGATCCGCCGGGCCGCCGACACCTCACGGGCGAACCGCGACCGGAACTCCTGGTCCTCCGCGAGGTCCGGCCGGATGACCTTCAGCGCGACCCGTTGCCCCTTCTTGTCGGAGCCCAGGTAGACCACGCCCATACCGCCCGCGCCGAGCCGCCTGTGAAGCCTGAACGAGCCGACGACGCGCGGGTCCTCGCGCCTCAGGCGCATCATCGCCATGTTCATCCCCGCTGCCCGGTCCCTGTGACGTGCCACAGCTTACGTTTCCACGGCCGCCCGCGCGCAGAGGCCGCGCCCTCTCGGGCCGAGGGATTGTCGTTACGGGGTGCGAGAGTTGAAGGTCGGTCAGGCCCCCGGGGGGCATGCACGCCCGCCGCGGCCGGTGATCCCAACCACCGGGCCAAGGCCGGGGATTGGTCCTCGGGAGGACGATCATGCGGGGTGGGGACCCCGGCCGGTGCCGAGACCGCGACGGGAGCGCCGCGCACGTGATCGAAGTCACCGGACGGCGGGTGTCCCTTCCGGGAAGACCCCGAAACGCGCGCACCGGTCTCCACCCAGGGGAGTACGTGGCGGGGGAGGGCTCATCCTCCGGGAGGCCCGGCAATCGGTACGAGGGCATGACGTCCGGTGGTCCCCGGGCGCCTAGATTTGAGGTCAAGCGGCGGGTGCAGCACTCGTCCCCCGAGGTCAGACGCCCGCCGCTGCCAAGGACAACGGAATCGGTCAGGAGAGGGACCATGGCCCAGACGGCACCGCGGACGCTGGTCCGCACGCGCGAAGAGCGCCGTCAGGGACGCCGCCACCCCGTGGTGGCGACGCTCATGGCCCTGCCCCTGGCGGTCCTGCTCCTCCTCGTCTTCGACGGGTGGGAGACAGTGGCCACACAGGCGTCGTCCGTGGGTGTGATGCTGGGGCGCTGAGAAGCGACCCCCAGGCCCGGAAGAGCGGTCCGGGCGGGGACATCCACCCATGAAACCCCGTGGGGACGGGGGTGCGGCGGACGGCAAAATGCCGGCGCAGCTGGGGAGCTGCGCCGGCATTGCTTTTCCCCACCACCCGGGCAGCGAGTCCGCCACCGCGGCCACGGGCACCCACGCCGCCCCCCTCCCGCAGCCGCACCACCGCCCTCCCGCAGCCGTAGCTGCCGGCAGTCGTGCCTCCCCCAGTGCCTGAACGGCCTGGGAGGCACCCCCAGGGCGGCACGGGTGGGCGGTGGGGGTCCCCCCGCTCGAGCGAAGCCGAGAGTGGGGGAGGCACCCCGACAGCGCCGGGCCGCGCGCCCCACCTCGTCCCGCACCCACACCGCTCCCCGGTAGCGCCGGGCCACGCGCCCCACCCCGGCCCCGCATCCACACCGGCACCCCGACAGCGCCGGGCCACGCGCCCCCCCCGGCACCCCGACAGCGCCGGGCCACGCGTCCCACCCCCCCCGGCACCAAGCCCCCGCGCCCAGCCCCCCGCACCATCCCCCCGTACCCTCACCCCCGTGACCCCGGACGACGCCCTCCTCCCCGCCCTGACGGCCCACGCCATAGCCACCGCCCACGCATCCTCGCCCGCCCCCTGCCCCCGCCCCTGCCCCCGCGGCGCTGCCACCCTCGCCGACCGCCCCGACGCCACCGTCGTCCGCCACGCCGGCACCGTCGCCAAGGCCCACGCCGCGGAGACGGACCCGGCCGAGCTGGCGCTCCGGGTCACCGTCGCCGCCCGTCTCCCCGGCATCCTCCTCCGTCCGCTCCACCCCACCCCCACCGACCTGCGCGGACGGCTCGTCACGCACTGGCCGTACGGCACCCCCGTCGACCCCGACACCCCGGACGCCGCGCCCTGGGAAGCCGCCGCGACCCTGCTCGCCCGCCTCCACCGAACCCCGTCGCCCGTCGCCGGAACACCCGCCATGCGCGGCCCGGAGAAGGCCGCCCGCGCCATCGCCCGGCTGCGGGAGACCGCCTCCCGCCACCCGGGCACCACCCCGGTACTGCGGGCCTGGACCGCGCTTCCCGCCTGGGCCCGGGGCGAGGCCGCCATGCCGGACACGGCCACCCTCTGCCACGGCGACCTCCACCTCGGCCAGCTCGTCCGCCACCCCGCCCCCGACGGCCCCTGGCTGCTGATCGACGTGGACGACCTCGGCGTCGGCGTGCCCGCCTGGGACCTGGCCCGGCCGGCGGCCTGGTACGCCTGCGGGCTGCTCCCGCCCGACGAGTGGGACCGCTTCCTCACCGCCTACCGCGCGGCCGGCGGCCCGGCCGTCCCGCCGGACGGCGATCCCTGGCCCGCCCTGGACGTGCCGGCGCGTGCCCTCACGGCGCAGACCGCGGCCCGCGCCCTCGCCAAGGCCGCCGCGGCCGGCCGGGCCCTGGACGAGGTGGAGCACTCCCTGGTCGACGCCTGCGCGCGAATGGGCGCCGTCGCCCCCGCCCCGCCCTCCTCCCCGCCGAGTTGAGCCAGGATTTCCCGAAGTAGGGTGCAACCGACCGCCGCCGGACAGAGTCTGTCCTGGCGATACGCGAAGCAGGACCGACCGGCGAGGAGTTGAGCCGAGCATGCAGTGCCCCAAGTGCCACGCACCGATGCACACCTACAACCGCAACGGCGTTCAGATCGAGCAGTGCAGCGGCTGCCGCGGGATCTTCCTCGACTACGGGGAGCTGGAGGCGCTGACCCGCCTGGAAGCGCAGTGGTCCCAGCCCGCGCCGCCGGCCCCGCCCGCCGCCCCGCAGGCGTACCCGGCCGCTCAGGCTCCCGCCTGGGGTGCACCGCAGGCCGGCCACGGTCACTACGGTCACCACCGCCAGAAGAGCTTCGGCCGCATGCTCTTCTCCAGCTGAGCGCGGACACGACGGAGCCCCCGGCCGTACGGGACGGCCGGGGGCTCCGGTGCTGTGGACGATACTGGGATTGAACCAGTGACCTCTTCCGTGTCAGGGAAGCGCTCTCCCGCTGAGCTAATCGTCCTGGGAGATACTGCGTGCGCGATACTGGGATTGAACCAGTGACCTCTTCCGTGTCAGGGAAGCGCTCTCCCGCTGAGCTAATCGCGCGGGGGACCCGAAGGTCCGGTGGACGATACTGGGATTGAACCAGTGACCTCTTCCGTGTCAGGGAAGCGCTCTCCCGCTGAGCTAATCGTCCTTGGAGGTGGAGACGGGATTTGAACCCGTGTAGACGGCTTTGCAGGCCGTTGCCTCGCCTCTCGGCCACTCCACCAGGAGTGTAGGAGACCCGGGAGGTCCCCTGTTCCTGCGAGCGGACGACGAGGCTCGAACTCGCGACCTCAACCTTGGCAAGGTTGCGCTCTACCAACTGAGCTACGTCCGCCTGTCGGTTCGGTCCGCTTGCGCGTCCCGGCGACGTGTTGAACTCTAGCGGATTCCGGAGCCAGCACAAAAACGCGTTTGTGCAGCGTGCTGCGGTGCCCCGGCGCAGGGTCCTGGTCAGGGCCCCCGGAAGGACACGTTCGGGTCACCTCGGCGACACGCCGCCTAGACTCGGCCACGTGCTCCACGCCCCGCCCCTCGCCCGTTTCGGCGACCGGCTCGCCACCGGTCTGCTCGACGTCACGAGTGATCCCGCCGCCCTCGATTCCCAAGGCTTCTGGGCCGTGTGCGCGGACTTCGAAGGCCGTCTGACCTGCGCACGCTTCGCCGACGTGCGGACGTGCGCCGTCCCCGCGCCGGTGCCGGGCCGGTGGCGGGGGCCGGCCGCCGGTGACTGGACGTCCTCCCTCGACCGCGCCGCGTACACCGCCGCCGTGCGCCGCATCCGCGCGTACATAGCCACCGGCGAGGTCTACCAGGCCAACCTCTGCCGGGTGCTGTCCGCGCCCGTCGCCCCCGACGTCGACGTGGACGCCCTCACCGCGCTGCTGGCCCGGGGCAACCCCGCGCCGTACGCGGGAACGATCCGGCTGCCCGGCCACGGGGTCGAGATCGCCACCGCCTCTCCCGAGCTGTTCCTGCGCCGGGACGGCCGCACCGTCGAGTCCGGGCCGATCAAGGGCACCGGACGGACCGAGGCCGACCTGCTGGAGAAGGACTACGCCGAGAACGTGATGATCGTGGACCTGGTCCGCAACGACATCGGACGGGTCTGCGCCACGGGCAGCGTGACGGTGCCCGACCTGTGCGCGGTGGAGAAGCACCCGGGGCTGGTCCACCTCGTGTCCACCGTGCGCGGCGAACTGCCCGCCGACGCCGGCTGGCCGGAGCTGTTCGACGCCGCCTTCCCGCCCGGTTCCGTCACCGGCGCCCCCAAGCCGAGCGCCCTGCGGATCATCGAGGAACTGGAGACCACGCCCCGGGGCCCCTACTGCGGCGGCATCGGCTGGGTCGACGCGGACCGGGGCACCGGCGAGCTGGCCGTCGGCATCCGCACCTTCTGGATCGACCGGGCCGCGGGGCTGCTGCGCTTCGGCACCGGCGCCGGCATCACCTGGGGATCCGACCCCGAGGGTGAGTGGCGGGAGACCGAACTGAAGGCGTCCCGGCTGCTCGCGGTAGCGTCGGGTGCGTACGAGGCGGACGGAAGTGGAGAGGCGCAACAGACGTGAAGATCTGGCTCGACGGCGGACTGCAGGACATCGAGTCCGCCCGTGTCTCCGTGTTCGACCACGGGCTGACCGTGGGCGACGGCATCTTCGAGACGGTCAAGGCGGTGGACGGCAGGCCGTTCGCGCTGACCCGGCACCTCGACCGGCTGGCCCGCTCGGCCCGCGGCCTCGGCCTGCCCGAACCCGACCTCGACGAGGTGCGCCGCGCCTGCGCCGCCGTCCTCGAGGCCAACCCCATGCCGCTCGGCCGGCTGCGCATCACGTACACCGGCGGCCACGGTCCGCTGGGCTCCGACCGCGGCGAGCACGGCACGACCCTGGTGGTCGCCCTCGGTGAGACCGGCCGCCGTCCCGACTCCACGGCCGTGATCACGGTGCCCTGGACCCGCAACGAGCGCGGCGCGCTCACCGGCCTGAAGACCACCTCCTACGCCGAGAACGTCGTCGCCCTGGCCCCCGCGCGCGAACGAGGCGCCACCGAGGCCCTGTTCGGCAACACGGTCGGGCAGCTGTGCGAGGGCACCGGGTCGAACGTCTTCGTCGTCCTCGACGGCGAGCTCCACACCCCGCCGGTCGCCTCCGGCTGCCTCGCCGGCATCACCCGGGCCCTGGCCGTCGAGTGGACCGGCGCCCGCGAGACCGACCTGCCGCTGGACGTCCTGGAGCGCGCCGACGAGGTCTTCCTGACCTCCACGCTGCGGGACGTGCAGGCCGTGCACCGGGTCGACGACCGTGAACTGCCGGGCGCCCCGGGCCCGGTGACCGCCAAGGCCATGCGGATCTTCGAGGAGCGGTCCGGGGACGACCTCGATCCGTGACCCGGGTCGTCCGGCTGCTCCGCGGGCCGCGCGGCGGGGTAGAACACCCCTGATGACCACGACCCTGCGGCCGACCGAGCCGCTTCAGCGCGCGGCCGACGGGAGCCGTTCACGCCGCTACCAGGTGTGCGTGAACAGCCGTCCCGTCGGCGCGATACACCTCGGCACCTCCGCGGCCTTCGGCGACTCGGTGGCCGTGATCCACCAGCTCCGCATCGACGAACCCGACCGCCGGCGCGGGCGGGGCACGGTCGCCGCCCTCGCCGCGGAGGAGGTGGCACGGAGCTGGGGCTGCCGGCAAATCCAGGTGAGCGTCAGAGGCGCCGACGAGGCCGGCCCGCACCTCGCCCGGGCGCTCGGCTACGTACTGCGCACCCGGGGCATGGAGAAATCACTCGGCGGCACCCCGCCCGCCCTGCCCGCGGGCAGCGGCTCGCGCCCCATGACGCCCGCCGAGTTCACCGCCTGGCAGGCCTACCAGTCCGAGCAGTACGCCCGCACCTGGATGGACCAGGGCGTCCCGGAGGCCGAGGCCCGCGCCAAGGCGCGCAACGACCACCGGACGCTGCTGCCCCAGGGCCTGGACACCGAGGACATGCTCTTCAGCGTGCTCCGGCACGACGGCGACCGGGTCGGCATCCTGTGGCTGGCGCTGCGCGCGGACCGGGCCTACGTCTTCGACGTCGAGACCGACGCGGCCCATCGCGGGCAGGGGCACGGCCGCACGCTGATGCTGCTGGCGGAGACCCAGGCGCTCGCCGCCGGACGACGGCTCGTCGGCCTGAACGTCTTCGTGGGCAACACCCCGGCCGAGCGGCTCTACGAGTCGCTCGGCTACGAGACCACCCGGTACAACTACTACAAGGCGTTGCTGTAGCGGCCGCAGCGGTGGCGTGCGGTGGTTCAGGACTCCTGGCCCGCCAGGAGCCGGTCCACGATCTCCTCGATGCGCTCGCGCAGCCCCTCCTGGCTCTTGCCGCCGTCGAGGCGCTCGCTGCCGATCACGTACGTGGGGGTGCCGCTCACGCCGATCGCCTTGCCCTCGGCCTGGTCGGCGTCGACGATCAGGATGTGCCGGCCGTCGACGAGGGCGGTGTCGAACTCCTCCGCGTCCAGTCCCAGTTCCCGGGCCACCTCGACCAGGAGGGGTTCTCCCTCGCGGTCCAGCTCCGCGACCCTGCCGAGCACGGCCTCCACGTACGGCCAGCCCCGGCCCTGTTCCAGAGCCTCCTCGGCGGCCTGCGCGGCGGCGAAGGCGTGCTTGTGCTTCTCCAGCGGGAAGTGCCGCAGCCGCACCTCGAGACGGTCGCCGTAGCGGGCGCGCAGGGCGCGGACGTCGTCGAGGGCGGTGCGGCAGTCCGGGCACTGCAGCTCGCACCAGACGTCGAGAACGGGAACGGCGGCGGGCACGGGGGAGGAGTCGCTCATGCCCCCAGTCTCCCAGCCTCCGCGAGGGCGGCCCAACCGGACCCGGGCCGTCGCCGGCGTGCACCGTCACCGGCACCTGGGGAGGAGCCGACCCCTAGATCTCCCTGATGTCGGGCCGGGGCGTGGCCCGTCCGGGCCCCGGCGGTGCAGGATGGAAGGGACGAAGTGCACATGCCCGACCGAGTGCCAGCCTGGAGGACCGGATGATTGCCGAGACCGTCTGCTCCGCGGTGTCCGCGGCCGGCCTGGGCATCGCGGCGGTCACCGCGTACCGCAGGCGATTCCTCACGGCCGCCCGTATCGCCGCCTACGCACTGATTCCGGTCGGCCTGGTGATGACGGGCGTCGTGGAGTGGCTCGCCGACACGGCCTTCAGCCCGACGGCCTGGGCCGGCTTCGGCGTGCTGGGTGTCGCCTGGGTGCTGTTCATGACCACGCGCGCCGTGGAGCGCCGCCTTGGCGGCACCCGCAAGGAACGCAAGGAGGCCCGGGCCGCCGCACGGCGCGATGCCGCCCCCTCGGCCGCCAGGCCCTCCGTGGGCGGCTCCGCCACCCCCACCGCACCCCGGCCCGCGAAGGCGTCCCAGGGCGACGAGGACTTCAGCGACATCGAGGCCATCCTGAAGAAGCACGGCATCTGAAACGACACAGCGGTCCGGGCCTGTCATCGGACGTTCCGGAATGATCACGAACCGGACCGGACATCGCGGAACTCGACGACCACCCGGTCCTTACGGGCGTGTTGATCGCGCCGGGCGGACGCGCTGCGTCATCATCGCCGCGAGATGCCGGACCCGACTCAGCTGAACACACAGCTGGACACGAGACAGAGCGAAACCGCGCCCCCGCAGGACGAACCGCGCGGCTGCCTCTTCGCCCTTTCCCAGCCACCGCTGATGATCTTCCTTGCGGTGATCGGGTGTCTGATCCTCATGGCAGCGCTGCACGACCTGCTGTTGCTGTGAGCCGTACCCGCGGTCCCCGGCGTCACCCGCCGGGGCCGTGTCGGCCCCTGATCAGCCCGTGGCTTCCTTGCGCCGCGCCCGGTACGCGGCCACGTGCAGCCGGTTCCCGCACGTACGGCTGTCGCAGTACCGCCGCGAGCGGTTGCGGGAGAGGTCGACGAAGGCACGCCGGCAGTCAGGCGCCTCGCAGCGGCGCAGTCGCTCCTGCTCCCCGGCGACCACGAAGAACGCCAGGGCCATGCCGCAGTCGGCGGCGAGGTGATCGGCGACCGAGGCGCCGGGCGCGAAGTAGTGGATGTGCCAGTCGTAGCCGTCGTGGTCGGTGAGCCGGGGGGTGGTCCCGGCGGCGGCGACCAGTTCGTTGATCAGCCCGGCGGCGGCACGGGGCTCGGGGGCGGCGAAGACGGCCGCGAACCGTCCGCGGATCTTGCGCACCGCCGCGAGGTCCAGCTCCGAGAGGACGCCCACGTCGCTGATCTCGTGCGTTCCCACGAATTCCTCGAGGGCCGCGACATCCGGCAGCCCGTCCGGTGCCGAGTCGTCCTCCGGCACGGTGTTCACCAGATCCACCACGGTGTCGAGCGCGCACCGGGTGTCGTGGGTGATCAGCACGTTCTGCTCCCTGGCCTGGGGGTCGGGCGCGGGCGCCCGCCGATGCTGGCCGATGGTAGTGGCTTCCGAGGCGGCCGGACCGGCTCCGCCCACGGCCTCCACCCCACGGTCGCCGGTACAACGCCGCCGAACGCGCCTCGGTTCCCGCCCGCACCCGACCGCACGCCCCCGCAGACGCCCAGCCCCCGTCCCCCGGCCCACGGGCTCCCGCCGTGACGCCGAGGGGCCCTGGCGCCTCCATCCAAGCCCTGCAGACCCCCGCCCCCGGCTCGGTGGCCCGCAGGCTTCCTGGCTCCGCCACACAGCCCGCGGGCGGCTCGGTCCCCGCCCTTCGCGCGCGCCGCCCCCGGCTGCCGCACGCGATCCACGCGGGCGGCCCTCCCCCCGCTGCCGCGCACGCCGGCCCGCGGCCAGGGCCGTTCCGCCCGGCTGCCGCCGCGCACCTCCCCGCAAGCCCTGTCCCTGACCCGCGCCTCCGGAGGGGCCGCGCATGCGCGCCGACGTCACCACCGCGGGGTTCCGCGGTGGTGACGCCGGTGTGTGCCGTATGCGGTTGTCCGAGCCCGTGCCGTCACCCCGAGTCGACGGCGCCGGGCGGCTTTCGGGGGCTCGCCTAGCTTTCCGCCAGGATGTGCGAGAGCTCCTGGTCGAGATCGAAGTGCCGGTGTTCCGTGCCGGGGGGCACGGCGGCGTCTGTGCGCTTCAGGAAGGACTCCAGGGCCCGCGCCGGGGCCTCGAGCAGCGCCTCGCCCTCCGGGGAGCTCAGGGCGATGCACACGACGCCCTGACCGTGACTGCGCGACGGCCAGACACGGACGTCGCCCGTGCCGGTGGGGCGGTGGAGACCTTCGGCGAGGAGGTCGCGGGCGAACACCCACTCGACGGTCTCCTCGGCTCCGGTGTGGAAGGTGGCGTGCACGGCGTAGGGGTCGGCCGTGTCGTACCGCAGGCCTGCGGGGACAGGCAGGGAGGACTCGCTCGACACAACGAGGCGCAGGTGCAGCTCGCAGCTGACCGTGGTGTTCATAAGCGCCAGGGCCTTTCGCTCAGTGTGCGCTCGGGGATTCGCACGTCGGCGAAATCGACATGCCACCTACGGTGCCGTTGTAAACCCCTCTGAGTGTTTTGCGTGTGTTTACGTAACTCTTCCGGCCGAAAGATCGTTCGCGGTGTGCGCCCATTCCGGTGACAGGTTCCGCTCCGGTAGTGTTTGGCCGTATGAACACGGGGAGTAACAAGCCCGGCGAGGCCGCCGTGGCGCACGACCGTTCGGGGACGGACGGCGCTCCGGACCAGCGTGCGCTCGGGTCGCGGGCACCGGAATTCATCAAGGCGCGCCGCGCTCTGCACGTCAGCTGGCAGGTCGGCGTCTTCGTCGTGGGGCTGGCCGTGGTGGTGGCCGGCATCATCATGCTGCCGCTGCCCGGGCCCGGCTGGGTCGTGATCTTCGGCGGCATGGCGATCTGGGCGACCGAGTTCGTGTGGGCCCAGCTGGTGCTGCGCTGGACCAAGCGCAAGGTCACCGAGGCGGCACAGCGCGCCCTCGACCCCAGGGTGCGGCGCCGGAACATCATCCTCACCTCTATCGGCGTCGTGATCATCGCCGTGCTGGCCGGGATCTACCTGTGGAAGTTCGGTCTGCAGCTGCCCTGGAAGATCAAGGACCAGTGACCTGCGGCGGGGGCCCGGCCGCCCGGCACCCGCTGGTCACGGGCACCCCCTGACATGGGGTAATGTTCTTCCTGCGTCCGGGCGATTAGCTCAGTGGGAGAGCGCTTCGTTCACACCGAAGAGGTCACTGGTTCGAACCCAGTATCGCCCACCGGATCATCAGGCGGCCCGGCTCACCGATCGTGAGCCGGGCCGCTCTGTCGTGCGCGTGCCGGGCCGGTCGGCCGGTCCCGTCGGTGCGCCGGCGGCAGTCCCGGCCGTTCCGCTTCGGCCCGCCGTCACCCAACCGTGACCTTCCGCGGCGCCGCCCCCGTCGGGGCCGTCGGCGTTCGACCGGTCGGGCACGCGGCGTCGACCAGCGGATTCCCCTCCGGGCCGGCCCGGTGTGCCGCGGCTGCCGCCGTCCTCGCCAGCTCCCGCGCGCCATCAATTCCTGTCCGAATCATTGACGCGCCCCCCGGCCCTCCGTAACTTGTGCCAGCAAGCGCTTACTTGAAACGATTCACGATGCAACGCGCCAGCGCGGGGAGGCTCCTATGCAGCAGAACGGGAATGTCGAGAGGCGGACGATCCTCAAGGCGGCGGGGGCCTCGCTGGCCGTCGCGGGACTGGGCGCGACGGCCACCGCGTGCGGCGGCGGCAGCGGCGCGGGAGACGGAACGGTGACGATCCGTTATTCCTGGTGGGGTGCCGAGGACCGGGCCGAGCGCATCAACAAGACCATCGCGCTCTTCGAGAAGAAGTACCCGAAGATCAAGGTCAAGACCGACTTCCAGCCGTACGGAGACTTCTGGAAGAAGTTCAACACGCAGGCCTCCGGCGGCAATCCACCGGACGTCTTCCAGAATGCCATCGGATTTCTCCGCAAATACGACGCCAAGAATGTGCTGCTCGACCTGAGCGAGCAGGTCGAGTCGGGCAACCTCTCGATGGACGGATTCCGGGCGGGCCTGGAGAAGTTCGGCGAGATCGACGGCAAGCTCCTCGGCGTGCCCGTCGGCTCCAACTCGATGGCCCTCGTCATCGACAAGCCCGTCTACACCCGGGCCGGCGTCACGCCCGCACAGGGCTGGACCTGGGACGACTTCGACGAGGCGATGACGAGGATCCGCGACAGGACGGGCCGGGCCGGGGACAGTGGCATGTACGGCGTCATGTACCTCTACGACCTGTACCTGCGCCAGAACGGCAAGGCCTTCTTCACCGAGGACGGGCTCGGCTTCACCGAGGCGGACCTGACCCAGTGGTGGACCAAGGCGGAGAAGGGCGTGAAGTCCGGTCTGTTCGCCGACGCCAAGAAGGTCGTCCAGGTCAAGCCCAAGTCGGCGCTCTCCGCCGAACTGGCCGGCAGCGAATTCACCTGGGACAACTTCACTGTCCGCTACACCTCGGAGGGCAAGAGCGAGTACGGCCTGGCGCCCATCCCCACCACGGACGGCAAGAAGACCGGCCAGTACCTCGGCTCCCTGATGCTCAGCGCCTCCAGGCGCACCCAGCACCCCAAGGAAGTCGCCCAGTTCATCGACTTCATGGTCCACGACCCCGAGGTCGCCACGATCATGGGCTACGACCGCGGCGTCCCCGCGACGCAGGCCCAGTACGACGCCTACCGGCCGACCGACCCGGTCAACAAGGCCATCGCGGCCTACGAGGAGTCGCTCGTGAAGGCGGGCGTCCTGGAGCCCATCACCCCGCACCCCGCCGGTGCCGACGTCTGCGAGGCCGCGTTCCTGCGCATCGCCGAGGAGATGGCGCTGGGCAAGCGGTCCGTGGACGACGCGGTCGAGCAGTTCTTCAACGAGTCGAAGACGGCTCTCGCCGGCTGATGGGAAGCGCCGTGACACACGCCCCCGCGATGGAGGACCTGACCCGGGACTCCGAGCCTCGGCACGGTCCGGTGAAGACCCCGCGCCCCGCCGCCCTGAAGCGGCGGCGGCGCCGGGACAACCTGGCCGGCTACCTCTTCATGTCCCCCTGGATCGCCGGATTCCTGCTGCTGACGGCAGGGCCGATGGTCGCCTCCCTGTACTTCGCCTTCACCGACTACGACCTGTTCGACGCGCCCCGGTGGATCGGCCTGGACAACTTCTCCGAGATGTTCGGCGATCCCCGCTGGCGCCACTCGGTGCAGGTCACGCTCTGGTACGTCGTCGTCGGCACGCCGGTCAAACTGATCGCCGCCCTCGGTGTCGCGCTGCTGCTGGCGCAGAAGCGGCGCGGGCAGGCCTTCTACCGGGCCGCCTTCTACGCCCCGTCGCTGATCGGCGCGAGCGTGTCCGTCGCCATCGTGTGGAAGGCGATCTTCTCGGACGACGCCGCCGTCGACCGCACCCAGCAGTTCTTCGGGATCGGCGCCGGCGGCTGGACCGGTGACCCGGACCTGATCATCTACAGCCTCGTGGCGCTGACCGTCTGGCAGTTCGGCGCCCCCATGGTCATCTTCCTGGCCGGCCTCAAGCAGGTGCCGCGCGAGCTGTACGAGGCGGCCGACGTGGACGGGGCGGGCAGGCTGCGGCAGTTCTGGAACATCACCCTGCCGATGATCTCCCCGGTCCTCTTCTTCAACGTCCTGCTGGAGACGATCCACTCGTTCCAGATCTTCAGCTCGGCGTACATCGTCGGCGGCGGCGCCGGAGGCAACGCCTGCGGTCCGGCCGACGGCTCGATGGTCTACACCTGTTACCTGTACGTCCAGGGCTTCGAGAACAGCCGCATGGGCCTGGCCTCCGCCATGGCGTGGATGCTGCTCGTCGCGGTCGCCCTCGTGACGGCGGTGCTGTTCTGGTCCCAGAAGCGCTGGGTGCACTACGAGGAGGGCGGCCGATGAGCGCGCAGGCCACCGACGTCACGCCGGCCCGGTCCACGACGGGGGCGCTGCGGCGCAGACTGCCGGGATCGCTCGCCTGGCACATCGGCTCGCTGGCGATCCTGGCGGTGCTCCTCTACCCGGTGATCTGGGTCATCGGCGGCTCGTTCAAGAAGAGCGAGGACATCGTCGGCAGCCTGGACCTCTTCCCGGGCGACCCGGTCGTCTCCAACTACACGAGCCTCGCCGACGGCATCGCGGACATCCCGATCTCCACGTTCTTCGCCAACTCCCTCCTCCTCGCGGTCGGCTCGGTGGTCGGGATCCTGGTGTCCTGCTCGCTCACCGCGTACGCCTTCGCGAAGATCAGGTTCGCGGGACGCAATCTGCTCTTCACGCTGATGATCGGCACGCTGCTGCTGCCGTACCACGTGCTGCTCATCCCGCAGTACGTGCTGTTCCGCAACATGGGCATGATCAACACCTACACCCCGCTGCTGCTGGGCAAGTACCTCGCCACCGAGGCGTTCTTCGTCTTCCTGATGGTGCAGTTCATGCGCAACCTGCCCAGGGAACTGGACGAGGCGGCCCGGCTCGACGGCTGCGGGCACCTCCGCATCTACTGGTCGATCGTGCTCCCGCTGTGCCGCCCCGCGCTGATCACCAGCGCGATCTTCACCTTCATCAACTCCTGGAACGACTTCATGGGCCCGCTGATCTACCTCAACGAGCCCGGCAAGTACACCGTCTCCCTCGGCCTGAAGATGTTCGTGGACCAGGAAGGGCTGGCCAACTACGGCGGCATGATCGCCATGTCGCTCGTCGCCCTGCTGCCCGTCCTCGCCTTCTTCCTGGCCTTCCAGCGCTACCTGATCGACGGCATGGCGACGTCCGGTCTGAAGGGCTGAGGTGATCCGGTCATGACCGAGCTGCGCGCGAAGGCCCGCACGGAACGCGGGGAGTCACGGCTCGCCGAGCGGTTCGCGCTGTTCGCCGAGTGCCTGCTGACCGGGGTCTGGATCGCGGTGGCCTCGCTGCCGCTGGTCACCTTCCCCGCCGCGTTCGCGGCCGGCGCGCGGCACCTCGGGCGCCGGCTCGCCCACGAGCGGGGCGGCCTGCGCGAGTTCGCGGCCGACTTCCGGGCCGCGGTGCGCCGCGGGTGGACCGTCGGGCTCGGCGGATGGGCCGCCCTGGCCGCGGTGTGGGTGGACGTGCAGGCCGCGCGCAACGGTCTGCCCGGCGGCCCCCTCGTGGGCGCCGTCGGCGTGCTCGCCCTGATCGGCGCGGCCGTGGCCGGGCTGCGCGCCGCGGCGGCCTGGCGGCCCGGCGCCTCCTGGCGGTCCCTGCTCGCCGCGGCCGTGCGCCGTACCGTGCTCGACCCCGCCGGCTCCTTCCTGATCGTCGGCGGGCTCGCCCTGGTCGTCTGTTCCGCCTGGTTCAGCGCGCCGCTCGGGGTCGCCGTGCTGGGCGCCGTCGCGGCGGCTGCCGTCGCCGTGGAGGAGCGTCATCGGCACCGCTGACCGGCGGTGTCTCCCCGTACCGAGGCCGGCGCCCCGGCGCCGCACCTCTGTCTGTCATGCCCTTGACATCCCTGCTGGTGCACGGAACGGAAAGGAAAGGCCATGTCCCCCATCCCCCGCAGGTCCCTCCTCAAGGCGGCCGCCGTCGCCGGTGCCGCCGCCCAGTTCAGCTGGGCCCTCGGCGCCAGGAACGCCCAGGCCGCGCCGGCCGCCGCGCCGGCCGACGACAGCCCCGTCACCCTGACCTGGCTGGAGGACGGCGGCCTCGGGGCCGCCCCCGGCTCCACCGTCGGCGTTCCCTGGCCCCGGGGCACCTACCAGGAGGACCAGTCGTTCGCCGTGACGGACGCGGACGGCAAGGCCGTACCCGTGCAGTCCTGGCCCCTCGCGTACTGGCCCGACGGCTCCCTCAAGTGGACCGCGCACGCCGTCGGCTCGGGCGACGGCGCGCTCACGCTGACCGCCGGCACCCCCGCCGCGCCCGCCAGGAAGGTCACCGTCGACCAGCGGGGCGGCACCATCGACATATCGACCGGCGTCATCACCGCCAGGATCGGGAAGTCCGGCGCCACACTGATCAAATCGGTCACCCGGGGCTCCACCGAGATCGCGAAGAACGGCCGCCTCGTCCTGCTGCGCCAGCCCGAGATCGAGGACGGCGACCAGGGCACCGTCAAACACGAACGCTTCGACGGCGCCATCGACAAGGTCGCGGTCGAGCAGGAGGGTCCCGTCCGCGCGGTCGTCCGCATCGACGGCAAGCACCGCAAGGGCGACCGCGGCTGGCTGCCCTTCTCCGTCCGCCTGTACTTCTACGCGGGCGCCGACTCCTTCCGCATGGTGCACACCATCACCTTCGACGGGACCCAGGAGCCGGGCAGGGCGAGCGGCGACTTCGTGCGCGGCCTCGGCGTCCGCTTCACCGTCCCGATGCGCGACCGGTCCTACGACCGTCACATCCGCATCGGCGGCGAGGGCACCGGCCTGCTGCGCGAGGCCGTCAAGGGCATCACCGGACTGCGCCGCGACCCGGGAGCGGCCGTGCAGGCCGCACAGTTCGCCGGCGAGAAGCTGCCCGACCCGTCCACCTGGGACCAACGCGTCACCACCCGCCTCCAGTACATTCCCGAATGGGGCGACTACACCCTCTCCCAGCTCTCCGCCGACGGCTTCACCGTGCGCAAGCGCACCAAGAAGGGCCACGGCTGGATCGGCGCGGGCGGCGGGCGCCGCGCCTCCGGCTTCGGCTACGTCGGCGGAGCGAGCGGCGGGCTCTCCTTCGGGTTGCGCGACTTCTGGGAGAAGCACCCCGCCCAGCTCGACATCCGCGACGCCCACACCGACAACGCCGAGGTCACCCTCTGGCTCTGGTCCCCCGAGGCCCAGCCCATGGACCTGCGCTTCTACCACGACGGCATGGAGCAGGACACCTACGCCGAGCAGCTCGAAGGCCTCAACATCACCTACGAGGACTACGAACCCGGCTTCGGCACCCCCTACGGCATCGCCCGCACCTCGGAGCTGCTGTTCTGGGCCAACGCCGCCACCCCGAGCGCCGAGACGCTCGCCGGACAGGTCGAGGCCGTACGCGTGCTCCCGCAGCTCGCCGCGCCGCCGAAGCAGCTCGTCAAGGCGGGCGTCTTCGGCAAGGGTCTGTACGCCGAACCCGACCGCTCCACCCCCGCCAAGGCGAAGATCGAGGACCACCTCGACTTCCTCTTCACCTACTACAAGGACCAGGTGGAGCAGCGCCGCTGGTACGGCTTCTGGGACTACGGCGACATCATGCACACCTACGACACGGCCCGGCACGTCTGGCGCTACGACGTGGGCGGCTACGCCTGGGACAACTCCGAGCTCTCCCCGGACCTGTGGCTCTGGTACGCCTACCTGCGCTCCGGCCGCGCCGACATCTTCCGCTTCGCCGAGGCCATGACCCGGCACACCGGCGAGGTCGACGTCTACCACCTGGGCAAGTGGGCCGGCCTCGGCACCCGGCACGGTGTCCAGCACTACGCCGACAGCGCCAAGCAGCAGCGCATCGCCAACACCACCTACCGCCGCTTCTACTACTTCCTCACCGCGGACGAACGCGTCGGCGACCTCATGCGGGCCAACGTCGACTCCGACGAGACCTTCCTCGTGCTCGACCCGCAGCGCAAGGTCCGCCCCGACCCGGACTACACGCCCGACCCGCACGCCCTGTCGATCGGCTTCGGCACCGACTGGAGCGGTCTGGTGTCGGCCTGGCTGACCGAGTGGGAACGCAAGGGCCCCCAGTGGGAGAAGGCCAGGGCCCGCGTGCTGTCCACCATGGAGACCATCGCCGCCCAGCCCAACGGATTCGTGCAGGGCAGCGGCCTGTACGACCTGGACACCGGGAAGTTCGCCATCGCCCAGGAGCCCGCCGTCTCCGTCTCGCACCTCTCGGCGGTCTTCGGCCTGAACGAACTCTGCGCCGAGCTGATCGACCTGGTCGACATGCCGGAGTTCAACGAGGCGTACTACGACTACTGCCGCTACTTCAACGCCTCCAAGACCGAACAGGCCGCCCGCTACGGCAGCAACTTCGGGAGCCTCATCCTCTTCCAGGGCCACTCCCGCCTGGACGCCTACGCGGCCGTCCGGACCGGGGACGACAAGCTGGCCGCGCGCGCCTGGGACAAGTTCTACAACTCCGACGGCTACAAGGAGTCGGCACCCTGGACCACGGAGAAGCTGAGCGGCCCGGTCGGCCTGGTGCCGGGCAGCGAGGCGGGCTGGGTGTCCACCAACGACACCGCGCTGTACGGCCTCGCCGCCATCGAGAACCTCGCACTCCTGGGCGACAGGATGCCGTAGCCCGCACGTGACGGACCCGGACCCGGGCACACTCCACGGGTGGACTGGAACCATTACGTCTTCCGCAGCCTGTGGGCCCTGCCCGCGCCCGCCCCCGCCGTCTACCGCGAGCTGGAACGGATCGAGGACTACCCCCGCTGGTGGCCCCAGGTGCGCGAGGTCACCCGCCTCGACGCCACCGGCGGGACCGTCCGCATCCGCTCCCTGCTCCCGTACGACCTGACCCAGACCGTGCGGGAGCTGCGCCGCGACCCGGCGGCGGGCGTGCTGGAGGTCTCCCTGTCCGGCGACATCGAGGGCCGGGCCCGCTGGACGGTCGCCCCCGACGGCACCGGCGGCAGCAGCGTCCGCTTCTACCAGGAGGTCGACGTCCGCAAGCCGCTGCTGCGCCGCCTCGCCGTGCCGGGACGGCCCCTGTTCCGGGCCAACCACCGGCTGATGATGCGCGCGGGCCGGCGCGGACTGGCGGCCCGCCTGCACACGGTTTGAAGAGAGCGTCCCCGGACCTGTATTGTTCAGTGCGTTCCCGGGCGATTAGCTCAGTGGGAGAGCGCTTCGTTCACACCGAAGAGGTCACTGGTTCGAACCCAGTATCGCCCACGCTCGCGAGAGCGACGTGTGTCCGCACCATACGCGGACACACGTCGCTCTCTTCGTTTTCTGCGCGGCTGCGCCGCGCGTTGTGGGGGCTACGCCACCCACACCCCCGACCCCGGCGTCGTCCCGGGCCGGAGACACAAGGTCACGCCGCCGCCGGCAGATCCGGGCGCAGCGGCCAGGCGGGGTCCACGGCCTCTTCCGTGCCGTTGAGCGCGAACCACGCCTGGAGCCCCCGGGCCTGCCCCGCGTGCCACACCGCCTGGAGCGTGTGCAGCTCGGCGGCGGAGAGGCGCTCCAGCCGTGCCTGGAAGCGGCGCCCCACCGCCCGGACGACCCCCAGCGCGGCCTGCGCGTCGGCCGCCGCGTCGTGGGCGCCCTCCAGCTCGAAGCCGTAGTGCGCGCACAGGTCGGTGAGGGTGCGCCGGCCCTTGCGGTAGCGGTCCAGGTGTTTGTCGAGCACGCGCGGGTCGAGGACGTACAGCGGCGTCCGCTCCAGCCGCGCGGCCAGCGACGACGCCCGGTGGCGGCGCAACTCCCGGTCCAGCAGCGTGAGATCGAACGGCGCGTTCATCACCACGAGCGGCCGGCCGGCCCGGGCCTGCTCGCCCAGGGCCTCGGCTATCTCGTGCATCACCGGCGCCGGCCAGCGTCCGTTGCGCTGCAGATGCTCCTCGGTCAGCCCGTGCACCGCCGTCGCCGCCTCGGGCACCGGCACACCCGGGTTCACCAGCCAGCGGCTGACCCGGGGCCTGAGTCCCGGAGCGTCCTGGACGACCAGGGCGGCCGACACGATCCGGTCGGTCTCGACGTCCACACCCGTGGTCTCCGTGTCGAAGGCGGCCAGGGGCCCCTCGAACCAGCACGTCATAGGGCACTCAACTCCTCGTCCAAGCACGGCAGCTGACGCGCCGTCTTCTGTCCCGGTTCGGTGATACCCGGGCTGTTTGCGGCGTACGCCGGAAGGACACAACAGGAGTACGGGTCTTTGCAGTTCAGCGACCCGCAGCGTGGTTACACCAGTTCTGGAAGGCTGTTGGCCATGGCCGTAGCGCAGCCCGAACGGGGCGGGCTGCTGCCGGAGCGCACGGCGCCCACTCGCGGGTCCCTCGCCACCACCGCCTGCATGGAGACCCTGCAGGTCGGCTATCTGCACGCGGTCGCCGCGGCGGCCGGCTGCTCGTTGTCCCAGCCCTTCCCGGACAACGGCATCGACTGGCACGTCAGCCACAGTGCACCCGGGCACATCGTCGACGACGAGGTCACCATCAAGGTGCAGCTCAAGGCGACCTACCAGATCCCGCCCGGCCCGCCGGGCCGCTTCTTCTCCTTCACCCTCGACAACGACCACCTGGCCAAGCTCGCCCGCACACCGGTGTCCGTGCACAAGATCCTGGTCGTGATGATCGTCCCGCGGTCCCGGGACCAGTGGCTGCGCGCCGGCCACGACCGGCTGGACCTCAGGCACTGCTGCTACTGGACCAACCTCGCCGGACACCCGATCACGGGCCGGCGGCGCACCACCGTGCGGATACCGACCGCGCGGGTCTTCGACGACCGGGCGCTGTGCGAGATCATGACGCGGGTCGGGACGGGAGGGAAACCATGACGCACCGCCCCACCCACGAGCCGCTGCGCACCGTCCGGCCGCATCCCGTGGACACCGGCGGCACCGCCTGGGACGGCGGCACGCCCGAGCCCGCCGCCGTCGACCCGGCCGTGCTCGCCGCCCTCCTGCACCGGCACGGCTGGCAGCGCCGCGGCGGCGCCCCGGGCCGCTACGGCCGCTGGACCCCGCCCGGACCCGGCGGCACGACCAGCCTGCTGGTGCCCGACAGCCGCGCCTTCCCCGACAGCGACGACCTGCTCGGCGAGGCCCTGCTCGCCCTGTCCCGCAGCGGCACGCCCTCCGCCCGCGAGATCCTCGTCTCCCTCTCCGTACCCAGTGACGAGATCCGCTGGTGGCGCGACCTGCCGACCGGCCCCGCCGGCACCGCGTCCTGGACGGTGGAGGAGCAACTGCGCTCCGCCGCCCGGGGCGTCCTGCTCGCCGGCGCCCTCGCCACCCGCGCGCGGGCCGGCTACCACGGCGCCCGGCACCGCCGCTCCGCCGCCGCGTCCCTGGCGGGCGTCCTGGTCGGCCCCGCCCCCGACGGCCGCCGCCTCACCGCCTTCGTGCCCGTGACCACCGGCCGCCCCCTGGCCGTCCGCCTCCACCAGGCCCTGTTCGCCGCCCGCGAGGCCGTCGACTACCGGCGGGCCACCGGCGCCATGGACGCCTTCGACAGCGCCGTAGCGGCGGGCGTCAGCCACGAACTCACCGAGGCGCTCGTCGCCCTCGTCCGCGGTACGGAGGGCGCCCGCGTCGCCGTCGCGTGGGCCCCGGCCGCCGGGGTCCCGGAAGGCTGCGCCGCCCTCGCCGAACCCGTCGAGTTCTCCCCGGGCGACCTGCCCGCCCTGCGCGAGGCCGGCGCCCGCTACCTGCGCGCGGAGCCCTCCGTGCCGGTGCGGCTCACGGGCACGGTCGTGCGGCTGCGCCGGACCGGTCCGCGCGGCGCCGGGACCGTGCGGCTGCGGGTGCTCGCCGGGGCCGACGTCCCGCACGTGCGGATCACCCTGGACGAGGAGGCGTACCGGATCGCCGGGCACGCGCACCTGGTCGGGCTGCCCGTGCGCGTGCTGGGCCGGCTGGAGAGCCGGGGCGGGTTCCGCCGCCTCACCGGCGCCTGCGAGGTCGCCCCCGTCGAGGTCGACGACGCCGAGCGGGACCGGCTGCTGAAGAGCCTCCAGGAGAACCTGGACGTCTTCGGAGAGGCCTGCGGCGGGGAGTGATTTCGACCGGGGTGGGCCCGGGTCGGTACGATCGCCCTCATGCGTGCGCTCCGGTATGGCGCCGCGGCCCCACTTCAGTCAGGAGAGACCGGTGTCAGACGTCCGTGTGATCATCCAACGCGATTCCGAGCGGGAAGAACGCGTGGTGACGCCGGGCACTACGGCCGCCGAGCTCTTCGCCGGCGAGCGCTCGATCGTCGCCGCCCGCGTCGGCGGCGAGCTCAAGGACCTCGCGTACGAGCCGAAGGACGGCGAGACCGTCGAGGGCGTCGAGATCTCCTCCGAGGACGGCCTGAACATCCTGCGCCACTCCACGGCGCACGTCATGGCCCAGGCCGTGCAGGAGCTGTTCCCCGAGGCCAAGCTCGGCATCGGCCCGCCCGTCAAGGACGGCTTCTACTACGACTTCGACGTCGAGAAGCCCTTCCACCCCGATGACCTCAAGGCCATCGAGAAGAAGATGCAGGAGATCCAGAAGCGCGGCCAGCGCTTCTCCCGCCGCGTGGTCACCGACGAGGAGGCCCGCGAGGAGCTCGCCGACGAGCCGTACAAGCTCGAGCTGATCGGCCTCAAGGGCTCCGCCTCGCACGACGACGGCGCGGACGTCGAGGTCGGTGCCGGCGAGCTGACGATCTACGACAACCTGGATGCCAAGACCGGCGAGCTGTGCTGGAAGGACCTCTGCCGCGGTCCCCACCTGCCCACCACCCGCAACATCCCGGCGTTCAAGCTCATGCGCAACGCCGCCGCCTACTGGCGGGGCAGCGAGAAGAACCCGATGCTCCAGCGCATCTACGGCACGGCCTGGCCCACCAAGGACGAGCTGAAGGCACACCTGGACTTCCTCGCCGAGGCCGAGAAGCGCGACCACCGCAAGCTCGGCAGCGAGCTGGACCTGTTCTCCATCCCCGAGCAGATCGGCTCCGGCCTCGCCGTCTTCCACCCCAAGGGCGGCATCGTCCGCCGCGTCATGGAGGACTACTCGCGGCGCCGCCACGAGGAGGAGGGGTACGAGTTCGTCTACACCCCGCACGCGACGAAGGGGAAGCTCTTCGAGACCTCGGGCCACCTGGACTGGTACGCCGACGGCATGTACCCGCCCATGCAGCTCGACGAGGGCGTGGACTACTACCTCAAGCCCATGAACTGCCCGATGCACAACCTGATCTTCGACGCGCGCGGCCGCTCCTACCGCGAGCTGCCGCTGCGCCTGTTCGAGTTCGGGACCGTGTACCGGTACGAGAAGTCGGGTGTCGTGCACGGCCTCACTCGCGCCCGCGGCTTCACCCAGGACGACGCGCACATCTACTGCACCCGTGAGCAGATGTCGGAGGAGCTCGACAAGACGCTCACCTTCGTCCTGAACCTGCTGCGCGACTACGGCCTGACCGACTTCTACCTGGAGCTGTCCACCAAGGACCCGGAGAAGTTCGTCGGTGCCGACGAGGCCTGGGAAGAGGCCACCGAGACGCTGCGCCAGGTCGCCGAGAAGCAGGGCCTGCCGCTGGTCCCGGACCCGGGCGGTGCCGCCTTCTATGGCCCGAAGATCTCCGTCCAGGCCAAGGACGCCATCGGCCGCACCTGGCAGATGTCGACCATCCAGCTCGACTTCAACCTGCCGGAGCGCTTCAACCTGGAGTACACGGGCGCGGACGGCAGCAAGACCCGCCCGGTCATGATCCACCGTGCGCTGTTCGGCTCCATCGAGCGCTTCTTCGCGGTGCTCCTCGAGCACTACGCGGGCGCCTTCCCGGCCTGGCTGGCCCCGGTCCAGGCGATCGGCATCCCGATCGGCGACGCGCACGTCGAGTACCTGGAGAAGTTCGCCGCGGCCGCGAAGCGGCAGGGCCTGCGCGTCGAGGTCGACTCCTCCTCCGACCGCATGCAGAAGAAGATCCGCAACGCCCAGAAGCAGAAGGTGCCGTTCATGGTCATCGCCGGTGACGAGGACATGGCCAACGGCGCCGTCTCCTTCCGCTACCGCGACGGCTCGCAGGAGAACGGCATCCCCGTGGACGAGGCCATCGCGAAGATCGCGAAGGTCGTCGAGGAGCGGGCGCAGGTCTGACCGTACGGACGGTGAGCAGGGCCCTCGGGAGCGATCCCGGGGGCCTTTTCCGTGGTATCCCGCCGACGCCATATGCTGCACGCATGACGAGTGAGCCGGAGCAGCAGAACGGAGTCGGGACGCAGGACGCGTTCCAGCGCCTGTGGACGCCCCACCGGATGGCCTACATCCAGGGTGAGAACAAGCCCAGCGGCCCCGGCGCCGACGACGGCTGTCCCTTCTGCTCGATCCCGGCCAAGTCCGACGAGGACGGCCTCGTCGTCCGGCGCGGCGAGCACGTGTACGCGGTGCTCAACCTGTACCCGTACAACGGTGGCCACCTGATGACGGTGCCGTACCGGCACGTCGCCGACTACACCGACCTGACCGACGCGGAGACGGCCGAGCTGGCACTGCTGACCAAGCAGGCGATGACGGCCCTGCGGACCGCCTCCGGCGCCCACGGGTTCAACATCGGCATGAACCAGGGCAGTGTGGCCGGCGCGGGCATCGCCGCGCACCTGCACCAGCACATCGTGCCCCGCTGGGGCGGCGACACGAACTTCATGCCGGTCGTCGGCCACACGAGGGTGCTGCCGCAGCTGCTGGGGGACACCCGGAAGATGCTCGCGGAGGCCTGGCCGGCGTAGCTCTGCACCGAGCCGCAGGTACTGGGGCCGGCGGGTGGGGCGCGCGGCCCGGCGCTCTCGGGGTGCCGCCCGCGCCCACCCGTGCCGCCCCAGCGGCACGACTGCCCGCGGGCGGCCGCGCTCTACGCGTCGTAGACGTCGGCCTTCCGGGGTGACGGGTCCTGCACCGCCGTGCTGAGGAACGCCGACCGCGCGCCGAACTTCTCGGTGTCCACGCCGTTCTCCTCCAGCACCCGGATCGCCGCCGAGTGCACCACCCGCAGCACCGGCGTGGCCGCCCGCAGGGCGTCGTCGGCCATGAAGCGGTGCCGCCACGGCTGGTCCGCCCACGCGTGCCGCAGTCCGAAGGGCTCCGGCAGGCCGATCGTGCCGCCGAGCCAGTTCAGCAGGGGCGGGTACCAGGTGAACGGGGCGCGGACGGCGAGCCGTACCACCTCGTTGGCCGTGACCAGCGGGAGCATCACCTTGCGCGTCTCCCACGGCTTGAACGACTTGGCGACCTCCTTGGACGGGGCCTCCGGCTTGGTCGTGAAGAGCGGGTTGACCGGGCCCAGGGCGTGCCCGGTCACCTCGATGCGCAGCGTCGAGTGCAGCACGGTCACCGTGATCAGCATGGTGATGACCAGCTGGCCGTCCCACAGCGTCCACTGGACGCCCAGGTAGTGCCGGTCGCCGGCGCCGAACTGCTGCTTGTTGCAGATGTCCTGGATCGCGTGCGGCTTGACCTGGTACGCCTCGACGTCCGTGCCCTCCGGGCGGGAGACCGCCGTGGCCTTCTCCCCGATCGGCGTGACGATCCAGTGCCGTATGGACGGCTTCGTGAAGCCGCCGGTGTTCAGCGGGCCGCGCTCCAGCATGCGCAGCTGGTCGTGGACGGACCGTATGACGTCCCAGCTGCGGAACGGGTGGATCTCCCGGGCCGGGTCGGCCGGCACCAGCTCCTCGGCGAGCTGCCAGCTTCCCCAGCGGGTGCCCATGCCGAGGATGCCCTTGGGACCGGCGTAGAAGACGGAGTTGGACTGCTGCTCGGCGCCGAGCCTGGCCAGGGACTGGCGCAGCTGCTCGGCCGACGTCTCGTTCGGGTTGCTGGGCACCGCCTCGGGCACCTTGGCGCCGACGCCGCTGCCGGACAGCAGGCCGTCCCAGCGCTCCCGGAGGTCCCTGGCCGTCCGCTCGCAGATCCGCTTGGCCCAGAACCATCCGACGACGGGCATCACCACGGCCGCGCGCGCGTACCAGGCCCAGAAGCCGGAGAACGGCATCTTGATCAGGAACAGTGCGGCCAGGGCGGCGATCGCCACGAGGACGGCGGTGCCCAGGGCCCCGGCCTGCTTGTTCTCCGCCTTGGAGACGGTGGTGCGGATCTGGAAGCCGAGCAGCCAGACCAGCGCGCCCGGGAGGAACAGCAGACCGCACAGCACGCTGACCATGGTCAGCCGGTTGTCGCGGGCCTTGCGGATGCCGTTGGCCGCCAGGCAGTGCTCCACGACCACCTGCGGCTCGGCCCCGAAGGACTGGATGAGCGGCTTGCGGTCGCCGCCGAGCATCCGGTCGGCCACCGCGCGGGAGAACGCCTCGCCGAGGTTGGGGCGGAAGATCGTGGCCCAGGAACGGCCCGCGTTGACGGTCGTCTGGTGCCACTCGTTGTCGGCCTTCTTGATCTCCTCCATCGGGTTGTCCCGGTACGCGGCCGAGGCCAGCGCGAAGGTGGCCGTCTGCCCCCCGTCGTCCGTACGCGGAACCTGCGGTCCGAAGAAGTCCGCGTAACCGCCGTCAACGGTCATTCCCGCCCCCGATCGCCACCACTGTCGCTCCTGCGGCCTTCCCGACTTCCCTGCCCCGCACACCTGTTGATCAGGTCATCAGCGTATCCGCAGCGGTCGGCACGCGTCGGCGGACGGTCAAAGGCGCCCCCGCGTGCGCGGGTCGACGCCGAGATGCGCCGTCGCGCGCCGGGGTGGCGGGCCGCCGGCGCGGGGCGGCCCGCGCCGGTCGGAGCACCGTCACGTCGTCGCGTGCACCTCCTCCCGCAGCCGTTCCGCGACCTGCTGCGGCATCGGTTCGTGCCGCGCGTAGCGGCGGTCGAAGCGCGCGGTGCCGTGCGACAGGGACCGCAGGTCCACCGCGTACCGGCCGATCTCGATCTCGGGGACCTCGGCCCGGATCAGGGTCCGTCCGCCGTTGGTCTGCTCGGTGCCCAGCACCCGTCCGCGCCGGCCCGACAGGTCGCTCATCACGGCGCCCACGTAGTCGTCGCCGACCAGCACGCTCACCTCGGCCACCGGCTCCAGCAGATGGATCCGGGCGTCGGCCGCGGCCTCCCGCAGCGCCAGCGCGCCGGCGGTCTGGAAGGCGGCGTCGGAGGAGTCCACCGAGTGCGCCTTGCCGTCCAGCAGCGTGACGCGGACGTCGATCAGCGGATGACCCGAGACGACGCCCCTGGCGGCCTGCGCCCGCACGCCCTTCTCGACCGACGGGATGAACTGCCGGGGCACCGCCCCGCCGACCACCTTGTCCACGAACTCGATGCCCGAACCGCCCGGCAGCGGCTCCACCTCGATCTCGCAGATCGCGTACTGCCCGTGCCCGCCGGACTGCTTGACGTGCCGCCCGCGCCCGGCCGCCCTGCTCCCGAAGGTCTCCCGCAGGGACACCTGGTGGGGGACGACGTCGACCTGGACGCCGTACCGGCTGCGCAGCCGCTCCAGGGCGACGTCCGCGTGGGCCTCGCCCAGGCACCACAGCACCACCTGGTGCGTGTCCTGGTTCTGCTCCAGCCGCATCGTCGGGTCCTCGGCGACCAGCCGGGCGAGCCCCTGGGAGAGCTTGTCCTCGTCGGGTTTGCTGTGCGCCTGGATGGCGAGCGGCAGCAGCGGGTCGGGCATCGCCCAGGGAGCCATCAGCAGCGGGTCGTCCTTGGCGGACAGCGTGTCCCCGGTCTCCGCGCGGCTCAGCTTGGCCACGCACGCCAGGTCACCCGCGATCACGTGGCTGACCGGCCGCTGCTGCTTGCCGAACGGCGTCGACAGGGCGCCGATCCGCTCGTCGACGTCGTGGTCCTCGTGGCCGCGGTCGGCCAGCCCGTGCCCCGAGACGTGCACCGTCTGGTCGGCGCGCAGGGTGCCCGAGAAGACGCGGACCAGCGAGATCCGGCCGACGTAGGGGTCGGAGGACGTCTTCACGACCTCCGCCGCCAGCGACTCGTCGGGGTCGCACATCCGCAGCTCGCGCGGTGCGCCGTCGGGCGTGGTGACCCGGGGCGCCTCGCGTTCCAGGGGCGTCGGGAAACCGCGGACGATCAGCTCCAGCAGCTCGACGGTGCCCAGGCCCTGCCGCGCGCCCTCGGCTGCGGGCGCCGCGGCCAGCACGGGGAAGAACGCGCCGCGTGCGACGGCCCGCTCCAGGTCCTGGATCAGGGTCTTGACGTCGACCTGCTCGCCGCCGAGGTAGCGGTCCATGAGGGTCTCGTCCTCGCTCTCCGCGATGATCCCCTCGATGAGCAGGTTGCGTGCCTCCTCGATCAGCGGCAGCTGGTCCCCGACCGGTTCGGACTCCTCGCGCACGCCGGAGGAGTAGTCGAACAGCCGCTGCGTGAGCAGCCCCATCAGCCCCGTCACGGGCGCGTGCCCGTCGGGTGCCCGCGGCCCGCGCAGGGGCAGGTACAGCGGCAGCACGGCGTCGGGGTCGTCCGCGCCGAACGCGTCGGCGCAGATCCGCGTCATCTCCTCGAAGTCGGCCCGCGCCGCCTCCAGGTGCGTGACGACGATGGCGCGCGGCATGCCGACGGCCGCGCACTCCTCCCACACCATGCGGGTCGAGCCGTCCACCCCGTCGGAGGCCGAGACGACGAAGAGGGCCGCGTCCGCGGCGCGCAGACCGGCCCTGAGCTCACCGACGAAGTCGGCGTATCCGGGGGTGTCCAGCAGATTGATCTTGATGCCGTCCCATTCCACCGGCACCAGGGAGAGCTGGATCGAGCGTTGCTGCCGGTGCTCGATCTCGTCGTAGTCCGAGACGCTGCCGCCGTCCTCCACGCGGCCGGCCCGGTTCACCGCTCCCGCGGTCAGCGCGAGAGCCTCCACCAGAGTCGTCTTGCCCGATCCGGAGTGGCCGACCAGCACCACATTCCGTACGGACGCGGGATGGTCGGCCGCCGTTGCCCTGCCGGCGGCTCCGGGGTGGGTATGTGCCTTGTCGCCCATGTCCTTGCCTCCCGTGCACGGTGAGGTCGTTGTGGGCGCGGACGCGCGGGACCGCGTTGCACGGCGGCTCCGGCGACGCCCGCGGTCCTTCGAGATTCCCACTCCCGTCACGCCGCGTCCATACGACGGACGCACGACCGCCCGGCCGGGGCGCCCACCGGCCGGGCGGCCCGGGGTTCGGGTGCCCGTCCGCCGCGCACGCGCGCGCGTGACTACGATGGGCCAGCCGGTGGCCAGCAAGGGCCGCGCGGCCACACCGACCGTCGGGAAGGCCATGCTGAACAAGTACGCGCGTGCATTTTTTACGCGTGTCCTCACACCGTTCGCCGCGTTTCTCATCCGCAGGGGCGTCAGCCCGGACACGGTCACGCTGATCGGCACCGCCGGTGTGGTCGCGGGTGCGCTGGTCTTCTACCCCATGGGCGAGTTCTTCTGGGGCACGGTCGTGATCACGCTGTTCGTGTTCTCCGATCTCGTCGACGGCAACATGGCACGCCAGCTCGGCCGCTCCAGCCGCTGGGGCGCCTTCCTGGACTCCACCCTGGACCGGGTCGCCGACGGCGCGATCTTCGGCGGCTTCGCCCTCTGGTACGCGGGCCGCGGTGACGACAACGTGCTGTGCGCGGTGTCGATCTTCTGCCTGGCCAGCGGCCAGGTGGTGTCCTACACCAAGGCGCGCGGCGAGGCGATCGGTCTCCCGGTCGCCGTCAACGGGCTGGTCGAGCGCGCCGAGCGCCTCGTCGTCTCCCTGGTCGCGGCCGGTTTCGCGGGACTGCACAAGTTCGGCGTGCCCGGCATCCAGTACCTGCTGCCGATCGCCCTGTGGATCGTCGCCGTCGGCAGTCTCGTCACGCTGGTCCAGCGGGTCGTCACGGTCCGCCGGGAGTCCGCCGAGGCGGACGCCGCCGCACAGGAGAACCAGGGCACCGAGGCGGCGAAGTGAGCGCTCGGGACCGGCTCTCCGACGCTTTGTACGGTGCCGGCTGGAGCACCGTCAAGAAGCTGCCCGAGCCGGCCGCGGTGCGGCTCGGCCGTACCGTCGCGGACCTCGCCTGGAAGCAGCGCGGCACGGGCGTACGCAGGCTGGAGAGCAACTACGCGCGCGTGGTGCCGGGCGCGGGCCCGCAGCGGCTCGCCGAGCTCTCGCGCGCGGGCATGCGCTCGTACCTGCGCTACTGGATGGAGTCCTTCCGGCTGCCCGCCTGGAGCGCCGAGCGCGTCAAGGAGGGCTTCGCCCCCAAGGACCTGCACCACCTGACCGAGGGCATGGACGCGGGCAAGGGCGTGATACTCGCCCTGCCGCACCTGGCCAACTGGGACCTCGCCGGCGCCTGGGTCACGACGAATCTCGGCATCCCGTTCACGACGGTCGCCGAGCGCCTCAAGCCGGAGACCCTCTACGACCGCTTCGTCGCCTACCGCGAGGGCCTCGGCATGGAGGTCCTCCCGCACAGCGGCGGCACCGCGTTCGGCACGCTGGCGCGGCGGCTGCGCGACGGCGGCCTGGTCTGCCTGGTCGCCGACCGCGACCTGTCCGCCTCCGGGGTGGAGGTCGACTTCTTCGGCGAGACGGCCCGCATGCCGGCCGGCCCCGCCCTGCTCGCCCAGCAGACCGGCGCACGGCTGCTGCCGGTGACGCTGTGGTACGACGACTCGCCGGTCATGCAGGGCCGGGTCCATCCCCCGGTCGAGGTACCGGAGCCAGGTACCCGGCGGGAGAAGGCGTCCGTCATGACACAGGCGCTGGCCGACGCCTTCGCCACGGGGATCGCCGACCATCCGGAGGACTGGCACATGCTGCAGCGCTTGTGGCTGAAGGATCTCGACCCGGCCAAGGCGCCCGCCGCCGGCGAGCGGGACGCCTCGTGAGGATCGGCATCGTCTGCCCGTACTCCTGGGACGTGCCGGGCGGCGTCCAGTTCCACATCCGCGACCTCGCCGAGTACTTCATCCGCCTCGGCCACGAGGTGTCCGTCCTCGCGCCCGCCGACGACGACACCCCGCTGCCGCCGTACGTCGTCTCGGCCGGCCGCGCGGTGCCGGTGCCCTACAACGGCTCGGTGGCCCGCCTGAACTTCGGCTTCCTGTCGGCGGCCCGGGTACGCCGCTGGCTGCACGACGGCGCGTTCGACGTCATCCACATCCACGAGCCGACCTCGCCGTCACTGGGCCTGCTGACCTGCTGGGCGGCACAGGGCCCGATCGTGGCCACCTTCCACACCTCCAACCCGCGCTCCCGGGCGATGATCGCCGCCTACGCGATCCTCCAGGCCGCCCTGGAGAAGATCAGCGCCCGGATCGCGGTGAGCGAGTACGCCCGCCGCACGCTCGTCGAGCACCTGGGCGGGGACGCCGTCGTGATCCCCAACGGCGTCGACGTCGGGTTCTTCGCCGGGGCCGAGCCGAACCCCGAGTGGCAGGGCGACACGATCGGCTTCATCGGGCGCATCGACGAACCCCGCAAGGGACTGCCGGTGCTGATGCGGGCCCTGCCGAAGATTTTCGCGGCCCGTCCGGGGGCCCGCCTGCTGGTCGCCGGGCGCGGAGACGAGCAGGAGGCGGTGGCGTCCCTGCCCGCCGAACTGCGTTCCCGCGTGGAGTTCCTCGGCATGGTCAGCGACGAGGACAAGGCCCGCCTCCTGCGCAGCGTGGACCTGTACGTGGCGCCCAACACCGGCGGCGAGAGCTTCGGCATCATCCTCGTCGAGGCCATGTCGGCGGGCGCCCCGGTCCTCGCGTCCGACCTCGACGCCTTCGCCCAGGTCCTCGACCAGGGGGCGGCCGGCGAGCTCTTCGCCAACGAGGACGCCGACGCGCTGGCCGAGGCGGCGGTGCGGCTGCTGGCCGATCCCGGACGCCGGGCCGAGCTGCGGCAGCGGGGCAGCGCGCACGTGCGGCGCTTCGACTGGTCGACGGTCGGCGCGGACATCCTGTCCGTCTACGAGACGGTGACGGCGGGGGCGGCGGCGGTGGCGGCCGACGAGCGGGCGACGGGCCTGCGCGCGAGGTTCGGCCTGGCGGCGAAGGACTGAGGCGGGGACTTACCGTCCGTCCGCCCGTCCGCCCGTCCGGTCGTTCCGGCCCGCCCGTCCGCCCGTCCCCCCGGTCGTTCCGGCCCGCCCGGTCGTTCCGGCCCGTCCGGTCGTTCCGGCCTGTCCGGTGCCCGCGGACGAGGCCGTCCGGGCCGAAGCGGGGTCCGGGGCAGGCCCCCGGTGGCCACCACCGGCACCCCCGGCACGGGCGTGGCGTTAGGGTTGCCGCCCGTGACGCCAACCCTCATCTGGATCCTGGTCGCCCTCGTCGCGATCGGCCTCTACCTCAGCTGGACGGCGGGCCGCCTGGACCGCCTGCACGCCCGCATCGACGCCGCCCGTGCCGCGCTCGACGCACAGCTGCTGCGCAGGGCCTCCGTGGCCCAGGAACTGGCCACCTCGGGCGTGCTCGACCCGGCCGCCTCGATCGTCCTGTACGAGGCCGCGCACGCCGCCCGGCAGTCCGAGGAGGAGCAGCGCGAGGTCGCCGAGAGCGAGCTGAGCCAGGCCCTGCGGGCGGTGTTCGAGGACGCCCGGCAGGTCGAGGCGGTGCGCGAGGCACCCGGGGGAGAGGAGGCGGCCCGCGAACTGACCGAGGCGGTCCGCAGGGTGCCGATGGCCCGCCGCTTCCACAACGACGCCGTGGGCGCCGCGCGCCGCCTGCGCGAACACCGCAAGGTGCGCTGGTTCCGGCTGGCCGGCCACGCCCCCTTCCCACTGGCCTTCGAGATGGACGACGAGCCGCCGGCCGCGCTGGTGGACAGGGCCGCCTAGAGGGTGTCGTTCCGGCCCCTTCGCCGCAAAAGGATCCACCGGCTGTCCATTGGCCCTTGCCGTGGCCTGGTCCCATCGCGTTCCCTCAGTGCTGCAGAAACCCCCCTTTCTCGTCAGTGAGGTACCCGTGTCCAGCACGCTCTCCGAAAACCAGGCCCCCGAGACCGGCACCGCCCGCGTGAAGCGCGGCATGGCCGAGCAGCTCAAGGGCGGCGTGATCATGGACGTCGTCACGCCGGAGCAGGCGAAGATCGCCGAGGACGCGGGCGCCGTCGCCGTCATGGCCCTGGAGCGCGTCCCGGCCGACATCCGCAAGGACGGCGGCGTGGCCCGCATGTCCGACCCGGACATGATCGAGGGCATCATCGAGGCCGTCTCCATCCCCGTGATGGCCAAGTCCCGCATCGGCCACTTCGTCGAGGCCCAGGTCCTGCAGTCCCTCGGCGTCGACTACATCGACGAGTCCGAGGTCCTCACCCCGGCCGACGAGGTCAACCACAGCGACAAGTTCGCCTTCACGACCCCCTTCGTGTGCGGCGCCACCAACCTCGGCGAGGCCCTGCGCCGCATCGCCGAGGGCGCGGCCATGATCCGCTCCAAGGGCGAGGCCGGCACCGGCAACGTCGTCGAGGCCGTCCGCCACCTGCGCCAGATCAAGAACGAGATCGCCCGCCTGCGCGGCTACGACAACAACGAGCTGTACGCCGCCGCCAAGGAGCTGCGCGCCCCGTACGAGCTGGTCCGCGAGGTCGCAGAGCTGGGCAAGCTCCCCGTCGTCCTGTTCTCCGCCGGCGGTGTCGCCACCCCCGCCGACGCCGCGCTGATGCGCCAGCTCGGCGCCGAGGGCGTCTTCGTCGGCTCCGGCATCTTCAAGTCCGGCGACCCGGCCAAGCGCGCCGCCGCCATCGTGAAGGCCACCACCTTCTACGACGACCCGAAGATCATCGCGGACGCGTCCCGCAACCTCGGCGAGGCCATGGTCGGCATCAACTGCGACACCCTCCCCGAGACCGAGCGCTACGCCAACCGCGGCTGGTAAGGCACCGAACCATGAGTGACACCCCCGTCATCGGCGTCCTGGCCCTCCAGGGCGACGTACGGGAGCACCTCGTCGCCCTGGCCACGGCCGACGCCGTGGCCAGGCCGGTGAGGCGCCCCGAAGAACTCGCCGAGGTCGACGGCCTGGTCATCCCGGGCGGCGAGTCCACCACCATCTCCAAGCTGGCCGTCCTCTTCGGAGTGATGGAGCCGCTCCGCGCGCGCGTGCGGGACGGCATGCCCGTCTACGGAACCTGCGCCGGCATGATCATGCTGGCCGACAAGATCCTCGACCCGCGCTCCGGGCAGGAGACCGTCGGCGGCATCGACATGATCGTGCGCCGCAACGCCTTCGGACGGCAGAACGAGTCCTTCGAGGCGGCCGTCGACGTCCAGGGCGTCGAGGGCGGGCCCGTGGAGGGCGTCTTCATCCGGGCCCCCTGGGTCGAGTCCGTGGGCGCCGCGGCCGAGGTGCTCGCCGAGCACGGCGGCCACATCGTGGCGGTCCGCCAGGGCAACGCGCTGGCCACGTCGTTCCACCCGGAGCTGACCGGCGACCACCGCGTCCACCGCCTCTTCGCCGACATGGTCCGCGCGAACCGGGCGGCGGAGTCCTTGTAGGATTCCTGCGTTCGTTCAAAGACGGGTTACGCGAAGGAGACAGGCAGATGTCCGGCCACTCTAAATGGGCTACGACGAAGCACAAGAAGGCCGTGATCGACGCCAAGCGCGGCAAGCTCTTCGCGAAGCTGATCAAGAACATCGAGGTCGCGGCGCGCATGGGCGGCGTCGACGTCGAGGGCAACCCGACGCTGTACGACGCCATCCAGAAGGCGAAGAAGCAGTCGGTCCCGAACAAGAACATCGACTCCGCGGTCAAGCGCGGCGGCGGCCTGGAGGCCGGCGGCGCCGACTACGAGACGATCATGTACGAGGGTTACGGCCCGAACGGTGTCGCGGTGCTCATCGAGTGCCTCACCGACAACCGCAACCGCGCCGCCTCCGACGTCCGCGTCGCCATGACCCGCAACGGCGGCTCCATGGCCGACCCCGGATCGGTGTCGTACCTGTTCAACCGCAAGGGCGTCGTGATCGTCCCCAAGGGCGAGCTGGGCGAGGACGACGTGCTCGGCGCCGTCCTGGACGCGGGCGCCGAGGAGGTCAACGACCTCGGCGAGACCTTCGAGGTCATCAGCGAGGCCACCGACCTGGTCGCGGTCCGCACCGCCCTCCAGGACGCCGGCATCGACTACGAGTCCGCCGACGCCAACTTCGTCCCGACCATGCAGGTCGAGCTGGACGAGGACGGCGCCCGGAAGATCTTCAAGCTGATCGACGCCCTCGAGGACAGCGACGACGTGCAGAACGTCTTCGCCAACTTCGACGTGAGCGACGAGGTCATGGAGAAGGTCGACGCGTAGCGTCCGCGCGCGCAGCGGCATCCCGGCGGGCCGGAGGGACACGTCCCCCGGCCCGCCGCCGTTGTCAGTGGCACCCGATAGCCTGCACAAACAGGTGATCGACGGGAGGGCGTAGGCGTGCGTGTACTGGGGGTGGACCCGGGGCTGACCCGCTGCGGGATCGGTGTCGTCGAGGGGGTCGCGGGCAGGCCGCTGACCATGCTCGGCGTCGGCGTCGTCCGCACCCCCGCGGACGCCGAGCTCGGTCACCGTCTCGTCGCCGTCGAGCAGGGCATCGAGCAGTGGCTGGACGAGCACCGCCCGGAGTTCGTCGCCGTGGAGCGCGTCTTCAGCCAGCACAACGTCCGCACGGTGATGGGCACCGCCCAGGCCAGCGCGGTCGCCATCCTGTGCGCCTCCCGCCGCGGGATCCCCGTCGCCCTGCACACCCCCAGCGAGGTCAAGGCCGCCGTCACCGGCAGCGGACGGGCCGACAAGGCCCAGGTGGGCGCCATGGTCACCCGCCTGCTGCGGCTGGCCGCGCCCCCGAAGCCCGCCGACGCCGCCGACGCGCTCGCCCTGGCCATCTGCCACATCTGGCGCGCCCCCGCGCAGAACCGGCTCCAGCAGGCCGCCGCCCGGCACGCCTCCCGGACCCTCCAGGCCCCGGGGAACGCGCGCACCCCGAAAGCCACGCACGCACCGAAAGGCCAGACGACATGATCGCCTTCGTCAGCGGCACCGTCGCCGCCCTCGCCCCCGACACCGCGGTGGTCGAGGTCGGCGGTGTCGGCATGGCCGTCCAGTGCACGCCGAACACGCTCTCCGCCCTCCGCGTCGGCCGGCCCGCCAAGCTCGCCACCTCGCTCGTCGTCCGTGAGGACTCCCTGACGCTGTACGGCTTCGCCGACGACGACGAACGCCAGGTCTTCGAGCTGCTCCAGACCGCCAGCGGCGTCGGCCCCCGCCTGGCGCAGGCGATGCTCGCCGTGCACAGCCCCGACGCCCTGCGCCGAGCCGTCTCCACCGGGGACGAGAAGGCCCTGACCGCCGTCCCCGGCATCGGCAAGAAGGGCGCCCAGAAGCTCCTCCTGGAACTGAAGGACCGCCTCGGCGCGCCCGTCGGTGCCCCCGCCGTCGGCGCCCCGGTCAGTACCGGCTGGCGCGACCAGCTCCACGCCGCCCTGATCGGCCTGGGGTACGCGACCCGCGAGGCCGACGAGGCCGTGTCCGCCGTCGCGCCCCAGGCCGAGGCCGCCGAGGGCACGCCGCAGGTGGGACAGCTGCTCAAGGCCGCCCTCCAGACCCTCAACCGCGCCCGATAGTCCGTAGCGAGAGCCGAGGCACACCTCATGAACTGGGACGACACGACCGACGCCGAGGCCGCCGGAGAGCGGCTGGTGGGCTCGGTCGCCGACGGCGAGGACCAGGCCGTGGAGGCGGCCCTGCGCCCCAAGGACCTCGGCGAGTTCATCGGCCAGGAGAAGGTCCGTGAGCAGCTCGACCTCGTGCTGCGCGCGGCACGGGCGCGCGGGGCCACCGCCGACCACGTCCTGCTCTCCGGCGCACCCGGCCTCGGCAAGACCACTCTCTCCATGATCATCGCGGCCGAGATGGACGCCCCCATCCGCATCACCTCCGGTCCCGCCATCCAGCACGCCGGGGACCTCGCCGCGATCCTCTCCTCCCTCCAGGAGGGCGAGGTCCTCTTCCTGGACGAGATCCACCGCATGTCCCGGCCCGCCGAGGAGATGCTGTACATGGCGATGGAGGACTTCCGCGTCGACGTCATCGTCGGCAAGGGCCCGGGTGCCACCGCCATCCCGCTGGAGCTGCCCCCCTTCACCCTGGTCGGCGCCACCACCCGCGCGGGCCTGCTGCCGCCCCCGCTGCGCGACCGCTTCGGCTTCACCGCGCACATGGAGTTCTACGGACCGGCCGAGCTGGAGCGCGTCGTCCACCGTTCCGCGGGCCTGCTCGACGTCGAGATCGACCCGGCCGGTGCCGCCGAGATCGCCGGCCGCTCCCGCGGCACCCCCCGCATCGCCAACCGGCTGCTGCGCCGTGTCCGCGACTACGCCCAGGTCAAGGCCGACGGCCTGATCACCCAGGAGATCGCCGCCGCCGCCCTCGCGGTCTACGAGGTCGACGCCCGGGGCCTGGACCGCCTCGACCGGGCCGTGCTGGAGGCGCTGCTCAAGCTGTTCGGCGGCGGCCCGGTCGGCCTCTCCACGCTCGCCGTCGCCGTGGGGGAGGAGCGTGAGACAGTGGAGGAGGTCGCCGAACCCTTCCTCGTACGGGAGGGCCTCCTGGCCCGCACCCCGCGCGGACGGGTCGCGACCCCGGCAGCATGGGCGCATCTCGGCCTCACCCCGCCGCATGCGCAGAACTCCGGAAACGGACAACAGGACTTGTTCGGGGCGTGACACCCCCGTCACGGCGAGGACATTCGCCGGAGCAGGAACCCCGGTGCCATGCTGAGCGTTGTTCCATGCGCGCGGACTCGCTTAGACTCCGCCGATGCCGCCCCAGTCGGCGGCGCACACACCCCCAACCATCAGGCCGCTCACCATCGCGGTCGTGTGAAGGAAGTACCGACCCGTGAGTCTCGTGACCCTCCTCCCGTTCATCGTGCTCATCGGGGCCATGTTCCTGATGACCCGGTCGGCGAAGAAGAAGCAGCAGCAGGCCGCCAACATGCGGAACGAGATGCAACCCGGTTCCGGGGTCCGCACCATCGGGGGCATGTACGCCACGGTCAAGGAGGTAAGCGAGGACACGGTCCTCCTCGACGCCGGTCCCGGCGTCGAGCTGCTCTTCGCCAAGAACTCCATCGGTGCCGTCCTCACCGACGACGAGTACAACCGCATCGTGCACGGCATCGAGCACGACCTGAAGTCCGACGCCGACGTCGTCCCGGACGACGTCTCCTCCCTCACCGAGACCGACGCCCCGGCCGCCGCCGACGACTCCGACGAGAAGTCCGTCGACCTCGGCAAGAAGGACGTGGCCGACGAGCCGACGGCCGACGCCGCGCCCGCCGAGGCGACGGCGGACGAGCAGCCGAAGAAGGCCGACGGCGGCTCCGAGGCGAAGTAGCCGCGCCCCGAGGTGCGCGGACCGTTCCCGCGCACCCCGCGCGTCGCGCGGATCCCCACACCATGTGATGGCCGCCGGTGCGCCGCCCCGGCGTGACGCGGCTCGAGAGGGAGTACGAACAGGTGGTAGCACCTAAAAAGGGAAAGACCGCGAGCGCTCAGAGCAAGCCCGGGCGCTCGCTGGCCCTGATCGTGATCGTCATCGCGGCGCTCACGGGAGGCATGTTCGCCTCCGGACACACGACTCCGCGTCTCGGTATCGACCTGGCCGGCGGCACGAGCATCACCCTCAGGGCGGTCTCGGAACCCGGCCAGGAATCCGCGATCAACAAGACCAACATGGACACCGCCGTTGACATCATGAACAACCGTGTCAACGGTCTGGGTGTCTCCGAGGCCGAGGTTCAGACCCAGGGCGATCGCAACATCATCGTCAACATCCCCAAGGGCACGAACTCCAAGGAAGCCCGGGCTCAGGTCGGCACCACCGCCAAGCTCTACTTCCGTCCGGTCCTCGCCACCGAACTCTCCGGCGCCGCCGCCTCCGGCAGCCCCACGCCGAGCGCCTCCGGTGCCTCGGACAAGGCGACCGACAAGGCCACGGACAAGGCGACCGACAAGGCGACCGACGGGTCCACCGAGAAGGCGACCGACGACGGGAAGGCGAGCGCCACGCCCTCCGACGCCGCCTCGGCCAGTGCCACCACCCAGGGCCGCGCGGTCACCGACGCCCTGAAGGCCGACCCCAGCCCGTCCGCCTCCGCCAAGGCCACCGGCGACGCCTCCCCGTCCCCGAGCGCCAGCGCCACCGGCGACGACGCCACCGCCAAGCTCCAGGCCCAGTACGCGGCCCTCGACTGCACGAAGAAGGCGGACCGCGCCAAGGCCGGCAACGGCGCCAAGCCCGGCGACTCGACGGTGGCCTGCGGCCAGAACTCGCAGGGCCAGTGGCAGAAGTACATCCTCGGCCCCGCCGCGGTCGACGGCACCGACGTCGACGAGGCCAAGGCGGTCTTCAACACGCAGACCGCCGCCGGCTGGACCGTCACCATGAAGTTCACGGGCTCCGGCTCCAAGAAGTTCGCGGACATCACCGGCAAGCTCGCCCAGAACCAGTCCCCGCAGAACCAGTTCGCCATCGTCCTGGACAACGAGGTCGTCTCCGACCCGTACGTCAGCCAGGCCCTGACCGGCGGCAACGCGGAGATCTCCGGCAGCTTCGACCAGGAAGAGGCGCAGAGCCTCGCCAACATGCTGTCCTACGGTGCCCTGCCGCTGAGCTTCAAGGAGGACAGCGTCACCACCGTCACCGCCGCGCTCGGCGGTGAGCAGCTCAAGGCCGGCCTGATCGCCGGCGCGATCGGCCTCGCGCTGGTCGTCCTCTACCTGCTGCTCTACTACCGCGGTCTGTCGTTCATCGCCGTCGCCTCGCTGCTGGTGTCCGCGGGCCTGACGTACGTGATCATGGCGCTGCTCGGCCCGACCATCGGCTTCGCGCTCAACCTTCCGGCCGTCTGCGGAGCCATCGTCGCCATCGGCATCACGGCGGACTCGTTCATCGTGTACTTCGAACGCGTCCGCGACGAGATCCGCGAAGGACGTTCGCTGCGCCCCGCGGTCGAGCGTGGCTGGCCGCGCGCCCGGCGCACCATCCTGGTCTCCGACTTCGTGTCGTTCCTCGCCGCCGCGGTGCTCTTCATCGTCACCGTCGGCAAGGTCCAGGGCTTCGCGTTCACGCTGGGCCTGACCACCCTGCTCGACGTCGTGGTGGTGTTCCTCTTCACCAAGCCGCTGCTCACGCTGATGGCCCGCCGCAAGTTCTTCGCGAGCGGCCACAAGTGGTCCGGCCTCGACCCGAAGAGCCTGGGTGCCAAGCCGCCGCTCCGCCGCACCCGCCGTCCGTCCGCCGGCCCTGTCGACCCGAAGGAGGCGTGAGAGATGTCGAAGCTCGGCAAGCTCGGCGCCCGGCTGCACCATGGCGAGGTCGGCTACGACTTCATCAAGAACCGCAAGATCTGGTACGGCATCTCCATCCTGATCACCATCACGGCGATCGTGGGCCTGGCGGTGCGCGGCCTGCACATGGGCATCGAGTTCCAGGGCGGTGCGGTCTTCACCACCCCGAAGAACATGAGCGCCTCGGTGTCCCAGGCCGAGACGTACGCGGAAGAGGCGTCCGGCCACGACGCGATCGTCCAGAAGCTCGGCGACGGCAGCCTGCGCATCCAGATCGCGGGCATCGACACCGACAAGTCGGACCAGATCAAGGACGACCTCTCCCAGGACCTGAAGGTCGACGCGGAGAAGATCAACGCCGACCTGGTCGGCCCCAGCTGGGGTGACCAGATCGCGAACAAGGCCTGGCAGGGCCTCGCGATCTTCATGGTCCTCGTGGTGATCTACCTGGCGATCGCGTTCGAGTGGCGCATGGCGCTCGCCGCGTTCATCGCCCTGATCCACGACATCACCATCACCACCGGCATCTACGCCCTCGTCGGCTTCGAGGTCACGCCGGGCACGGTGATCGGTCTGCTCACGATCCTCGGTTACTCGCTCTACGACACGGTCGTCGTCTTCGACAGCCTCAAGGAGCAGACGAAGGACATCACCAAGCAGACCCGCTGGACCTACAGCGAGATCGCCAACCGCTCGATCAACAGCACCCTGGTCCGCTCCATCAACACCACGGTGGTCGCGCTGCTCCCGGTGGGCGGCCTGCTGTTCATCGGCGGCGGTGTCCTCGGCGCCGGCATGCTCAACGACATCTCGCTGTCGCTGTTCGTGGGCCTCGCGGCCGGTGCGTACTCCTCGATCTTCATCGCCACGCCGCTGGTCGCCGACCTCAAGGAGGCCCAGCCGCAGATGAAGGCCCTCAAGAAGCGCGTCCTCGCCAAGCGCGCCCAGGCCGGGGCCAAGGGGGAGCCGGAGACACCCGTCGCCGACGAGCCGTACGACGACGAGCCCGAGGACGCCGCGCCCGCGGTCGTCGGCCCGCGCAACCAGCCCGCGTCCCGCAACCGGGGCCGCGGCCGACCCTCGGGGAAGCGCCGATGACCGGGCTCGCAGACGTCCCGGCGCTGCTGCTCAGCCGCATCCGCGACGTGCCCGACTACCCGGAGCCGGGCGTGGTGTTCAAGGACATCACCCCGCTCCTGGCCGACCCGGCGGCGTTCACCGCGCTCACCGACGCCCTAGCCGAGGTCGCCGGGCGGACCGGCGCCACCAAGGTCGTCGGCCTGGAGGCCCGGGGCTTCATCCTCGGCGCCCCGGTCGCCCTGCGCTCCGGCCTCGGCTTCGTCCCGGTGCGCAAGGCGGGCAAGCTCCCCGGAGCCACCCTCGGCCAGGCCTACGACCTGGAGTACGGGTCGGCCGAGATCGAGGTGCACGCCGAGGACCTGAACGCCGACGACCGCGTGCTGATCGTCGACGACGTACTGGCCACCGGAGGCACCGCCGAGGCCTCCGTCCAGCTCATCCGCAGGGCGGGCGCGCAGGTCGCGGGCCTCGCCGTGCTGATGGAGCTGGGTTTCCTGGACGGGCGTGCCCGGCTGGAGCCCGCTCTGGCGGGCGCCCCGCTGGAGGCGCTGCTCACCGTCTGACGCGGCCTGTGCCGCACAGGGAGGCGGGCCCGGAGGAATCCGGCGCCCGCCTCAGGCGTTTCTCCCGTAGAAGGCCCTCACTCCGGCCTGAAGGCGATCCTGGGGGGCAGGATCGCTACCATGGGGTTTCCGGAGCCTGACCGGGGGACCCGGATCGCGCACGAGGAGTCCTCTTGCCAGACGAGGCCCAGCCACTGACCGCCGCAAAGCCCGAGTCCGCCTCGGCGCCCGCGGCGAAGCCCGCGCCGAGCACGCCCCAGGCGAAGAACGACACGCACGGGCCGATCCAGCACGCCCCGTCCGCGCCGGTCGACAAGCCCGCGGAGCAGCAGCCGCGCCCCAAGCCGCTGCCGCCCGAGCGCCCCCAGAACGCGCCCGTGGTCCGCACGCCCGCCGGCCAGCCCGCGCGTTCCGGCTCCTCCAACCGCGTCCGTGCCCGCCTCGCCCGTCTCGGCGTGCAGCGCGCGAACCCGTACAACCCGGTCCTGGAGCCGCTGCTGCGGATAGTGCGCAGCAACGACCCCAAGATCGAGACGGCGACGCTGCGCCAGATCGAGCGCGCCTACCAGGTCGCCGAGCGCTGGCACCGCGGTCAGAAGCGCAAGAGCGGCGACCCGTACATCACGCACCCGCTCGCCGTCACCACCATCCTCGCCGAGCTCGGCATGGACCCGGCCACGCTGATGGCCGGCCTGCTGCACGACACGGTCGAGGACACCGAGTACGGGCTGGAGGACCTGCGCCGCGACTTCGGCGACGTCGTCGCCCTGCTCGTCGACGGCGTCACCAAGCTGGACAAGGTCAAGTTCGGCGAGGCCGCGCAGGCGGAGACCGTGCGCAAGATGGTCGTCGCCATGGCCAAGGACCCGCGCGTCCTGGTGATCAAGCTCGCCGACCGCCTGCACAACATGCGCACCATGCGCTACCTCAAGCGCGAGAAGCAGGAGAAGAAGGCGCGCGAGACCCTCGAGATCTACGCGCCGCTCGCCCACCGGCTGGGCATGAACACCATCAAGTGGGAGCTGGAGGACCTCGCCTTCGCGATCCTCTACCCCAAGATGTACGACGAGATCGTCCGCCTGGTCGCCGAGCGCGCCCCCAAGCGCGACGAGTACCTCGCCATCGTCACCGACGAGGTCCAGCAGGACCTGCGCGCGGCCCGTATCAAGGCGACCGTCACCGGCCGCCCCAAGCACTACTACAGCGTCTACCAGAAGATGATCGTCCGCGGCCGTGACTTCGCGGAGATCTACGACCTGGTGGGCATCCGCGTCCTGGTGGACACCGTCCGCGACTGCTATGCGGCGCTGGGCACGGTCCACGCCCGCTGGAACCCGGTTCCGGGGCGGTTCAAGGACTACATCGCGATGCCCAAGTTCAACATGTACCAGTCGCTGCACACGACGGTCATCGGACCCAACGGCAAGCCCGTCGAGCTGCAGATCCGCACCTTCGACATGCACCGCCGCGCCGAGTACGGCATCGCCGCGCACTGGAAGTACAAGCAGGAGGCCGTCGCAGGCGCCTCCAAGGTCCGCACCGACGTGCCCAAGTCGGCCGGCAAGGACAAGGACGCCATCAACGACATGGCGTGGCTGCGGCAGCTCCTGGACTGGCAGAAGGAGACCGAGGACCCCGGCGAGTTCCTGGAGTCCCTGCGCTTCGACCTCTCCCGCAACGAGGTCTTCGTCTTCACGCCCAAGGGCGACGTCATAGCGCTCCCGGCCGGGGCCACGCCCGTGGACTTCGCCTACGCCGTCCACACCGAGGTCGGCCACCGCACCATAGGGGCACGGGTCAACGGCCGGCTCGTCCCGCTGGAGTCCACGCTGGACAACGGCGACCTGGTGGAGGTCTTCACCTCCAAGGCCGCGGGCGCGGGCCCCTCCCGCGACTGGCTCGGCTTCGTGAAGTCCCCGCGGGCCCGCAACAAGATCCGGGCGTGGTTCTCCAAGGAGCGCCGCGACGAGGCGATCGAGCAGGGCAAGGACGCCATCGTCCGCGCCATGCGCAAGCAGAACCTGCCGATCCAGCGCATCCTGACCGGAGACTCCCTGGTCACGCTGGCGCACGAGATGCGGTACTCCGACATCTCCGCGCTGTACGCGGCGATCGGCGAGGGACACGTCTCCGCGCAGAACATCGTGCAGAAGCTGGTCCAGGCGCTCGGCGGCGAGGAGGCCGCCACCGAGGAGATCGACGAATCGGTTCCGCCGGCCCGTGGCCGCGGCCGCAAACGCCGCACCAGCGCCGACCCGGGTGTCGTCGTCAAGGGCGTCGAGGACGTCTGGGTCAAGCTGGCCCGCTGCTGTACGCCCGTCCCCGGCGATCCGATCATCGGCTTCGTCACCCGAGGCAGCGGCGTATCGGTTCACCGCAGCGACTGCGTGAACGTGGACTCGCTGTCCCGGGAGCCGGAGCGCATCCTCGAGGTCGAGTGGGCGCCCACCCAGTCGTCGGTCTTCCTCGTCGCCATCCAGGTCGAGGCGCTGGACCGCTCGCGGCTGCTGTCGGACGTCACGCGCGTGCTGTCCGACCAGCACGTCAACATCCTCTCCGCGGCCGTCCAGACCTCCCGCGACCGCGTCGCCACCTCACGCTTCACCTTCGAGATGGGCGACCCGAAGCACCTCGGGCACGTCCTGAAGGCCGTCCGGGGCGTGGAGGGCGTGTACGACGTGTACCGGGTGACATCGGCGCGCAGGCCGTCGTAGCGGCCCGCACGGCACACGACGAGAGGGGCTCCCGTACAGCGAGTACGGGAGCCCCTCTCGTCGTGCTCGGCGGACCTCAGCCGCCGAACTCCTGCAGGCCCTTGAGGGCCTGGTCCAGCAGTGCCTGGCGGCCGTCCAGCTCCCGCTGGAGCTTGTCGGCCTTGGCGTCGTTGCCCTGGGCGCGCGCCTGGTCGATCTGCGAACGCAGCTTGTCCACGGCGGCCTGGAGCTGACCGGTCAGACCCTCGGCACGCGCACGTGCCTCCGGGTTGGTCCGGCGCCACTCCGACTCCTCGGCCTCCTGGATCGCCCGCTCCACGGCGTGCATCCGGCCCTCGACCTTCGGCCGGGCGTCACGAGGCACGTGACCGATGGCCTCCCAGCGCTCGTTGACCGAGCGGAAGGCGGCGCGGGCGGCCTTGAGATCCGTGACCGGCAGGATCTTCTCGGCCTCCTCGGCGAGCTCCTCCTTGAGCTTGAGGTTCTCCGCCTGCTCCGCGTCCCGTTCGGCGAAGACCGAGCTGCGGGCGGCGAAGAAGACGTCCTGGGCGCCGCGGAAGCGGTTCCACAGGTCGTCCTCGTGCTCGCGCTGGGCGCGGCCCGCGGCCTTCCATTCGGACATCAGATCGCGGTACCGCGCGGCCGTCGGGCCCCAGTCCGTCGAGCCCGACAGCGCCTCGGCCTCCGCGACCAGCCGTTCCTTGATCTGGCGGGCCTCCTCGCGCTGCGCGTCCAGCTGCGCGAAGTGCTGCTTGCGCCGCTTGGAGAACGCCGAGCGCGCATGCGAGAAGCGGTGCCACAGCTCGTCGTCGGACTTGCGGTCCAGGCGCGGCAGCCCCTTCCAGGTGTCCACCAGCGACCGCAGCCGCTCGCCGGCCGCCCGCCACTGGTCGGACTGCGCCAGCTCCTCGGCCTCCGTGACCAGTGCCTCCTTGGCGCCCCGCGCCTCGTCGGACTGCTTGGCCCGCTGTGCCTTGCGCTCCTCGCGGCGCTTGTCCACCAGCTCGACCAGTTTGTCCAGCCGGGCCCGCAGCGCCTCCAGGTCACCGACCGCGTGGTGCGCGTCGACCTGCTCGCGCAGGTGCTCGACGGCGGCCAGGGCGTCCTTCGAGGACAGGTCGGTGGTCTTCACACGCTTCTCGAGGAGGCCGATCTCGACAACCAGGCCCTCGTACTTGCGTTCGAAATAGGCCAGCGCCTCGTCGGGAGATCCGGCCTGCCAGGAACCGACGACCTGCTCGCCGTCGGCCGTACGCACGTACACGGTCCCCGTCTCGTCGACGCGGCCCCACGGGTCGCTGCTCACAGCGCCTCCTCCACATGATGCCTGCGGAGGGCTCTGCTGCCCCCGGGCATCGTCCACAGTTTCGTCACGGCCAACATAGGCGACCGGCGGGGGGCCTGTCCGCATCCCGCGCGACCGAAATTCCGCAGTTGGGGCTCAGGATGCGCTGACCGTCGCCTTGTTGATCACGACCGTCGCGTTGGGCGCGGTGTTCCCGGTCGTCGGGTCCATGGCCTGGGCCCCGGCGTCCGCGATCTTCTTGAGCACCTTCATGCCCGCCTCGGACACCGTGCCGAACGGCGTGTAGTCCGGCGGCAGCTGGCTGTCCTGGTAGACCAGGAAGAACTGGCTGCCGCCGGTGTTCCGTCCCTCGCCGGTCTGCGCGTTGTACTGGTTGGCCATCGCCACCGTGCCCGCCGGGTAGACGTTGCCCGTGAGGCTCTTGTCCTTCAGGTTCTCGTCCGGGATCGTGTAGCCGGGCCCGCCGGCGCCGGTGCCCTGCGGGTCGCCGCACTGCAGCACGTAGATGCCCTGGTCGGTCAGCCGGTGGCACTTCGTGTGGTCGAAGTAGCCCTTGCCCGCGAGGAAGTCGAACGAGTTGACGGTGTGCGGCGCCGCCGACGCCTTCAGCGCGATGTCCATGTCGCCGCAGCTCGTCGACAGCTTCATCGTGTACTTCGCCGACTTGTCGATGGTCATCGCAGGTTCCTTCTTCCAGGTCTGCGTCTTGACCTTGCCCCCGGCGGGCTTGTCGCACGGGTCCGGCGCCTTGCTGCTCGCGGAGGCGCTCGGTGTGGCCTCCGCGCTCGCGTTCGTCTTGTCGTCGTCGTCCCCCAGGACCACCCCGGTCGTGTACAGCGCGACGCTGCCGATCAGGATGACGCCGAGCACCGAGGCGATCGCCGCGTTGCGCATGCGCGCCTTGCGTCGCGCGGAGGTACGTCGCTGCTGCTGCCGCAAGAACTTCTCCCGGGCGAGCTGACGCCGCCGCTGCTCCTGGCTGACCACCGGGTTCTCTCCTCATGCGTCGTGTGTGCCGACCGGTACGCGTGCGCGTGACGAACCGACCGCGTGCGTGTAGCCCCGTACCGTATATGGGTTCGCTGAGGAAACGGCACCGCCGGTAGGCTCTGACCACGGGCGCAGCCCGCCCGCAAGCCACCCGTACCGACACAAACGAAGGACGATCGTGCTCATTGCCGGGTTCCCCGCCGGGGCCTGGGGGACGAACTGTTACCTCGTCGCCCCCGCCGCGGGTGAGGAGTGCGTGATCATCGACCCCGGCCACCAGGCCGCGCAGGGCGTCGAGGAGGCACTCGCCAAGCATCGGCTCAAGCCCGTCGCCGTCGTCCTCACCCACGGCCACATCGACCACGTGGCCTCGGTCGTCCCCGTGTGCGGCGCGCACGACGTGCCGGCCTGGATCCACCCCGACGACCGCTACATGATGAGCGACCCCGAGAAGGGGATCGGCCGCACCATCGGCATGCCGCTCATGGGCGAGCTCACCGTGGGGGAGCCGGACGACGTCAAGGAGCTGACCGACGGCGCGAAGCTGGAGCTGGCGGGCATGGAGCTGACGGTCGCGCACGCGCCGGGCCATACCAAGGGGTCGGTGACCTTCGGCATGCCCGAGGCGGCGGACATCCCGCCGATCCTCTTCTCGGGCGACCTGCTGTTCGCCGGCTCCATCGGACGCACCGACATGCCGGGCGGCTCCATGGACGACATGCTGGCGTCCCTCGCCCGCGTGGTCCTGCCGCTCGACGACCCGACCGTGGTGCTGTCCGGCCACGGCCCCCAGACGACCATCGGCCAGGAGCGCGCCACCAACCCGTATCTGCGGCAGGTGGCGGCCGGCCAGGGCGCCGAGGCGCCCCGACGAGGAATGTGACGAGAGACCTTCCGTGAGCACCTTCAAGGCCCCCAAGGGCACGTACGACCTGCTGCCGCCGGACTCCGCGAAGTACCTGGCCGTCCGCGAGGCGATCGCCGCCCCGCTGCGCAACTCCGGCTACGGCTACATCGAGACGCCCGGCTTCGAGAACGTCGAGCTGTTCGCACGCGGTGTCGGCGAGTCCACCGACATCGTGACCAAGGAGATGTACGTCTTCGAGACCAAGGGCGGCGACCGGCTCGCCCTGCGCCCGGAGACGACCGCCCCCGTGCTGCGCGCCGTCCTCGAGGCCAACCTGCACAAGGCGGGCAACCTGCCGGTGAAGGTCTGGTACTCGGGTTCCCAGTACCGCTACGAGCGCCCGCAGAAGGGCCGTTACCGCCACTTCTCCCAGGTGGGCGCCGAGGCGATCGGCGCCGAGGACCCGGCGCTGGACGCCGAACTGATCATCCTGGCCGACCAGTCGTACCGCTCGCTGGGCCTGCAGAACTTCCGCATCCTGCTCAACTCCCTGGGCGACAAGGAGTGCCGCCCGGTCTACCGGGCCGCGCTGCAGGACTTCCTGCGCGGCCTCGACCTGGACGAGGAGACGCTGCGCCGCGCCGAGATCAACCCGCTGCGCGTGCTGGACGACAAGCGCCCCGACGTCCAGAAGCAGCTCACCGACGCCCCGTTGCTGCGCGACTACCTGTGCGACGCCTGCAAGGCGTACCACGAGGAGGTCCGCGAGCTGATCACGGCGGCGGGCGTCGTCTACGAGGACGACCCGAAGCTGGTGCGCGGCCTGGACTACTACACCCGCACCACCTTCGAGTTCGTCCACGACGGCCTCGGCTCGCAGTCCGCGGTCGGCGGCGGCGGGCGCTACGACGGTCTGTCCGAGATGATCGGCGGCCCGTCCCTGCCGTCCGTGGGCTGGGCACTCGGCGTCGACCGCACCGTCCTCGCCCTGGAGGCGGAGGGCATCGAACTGGACATCCCGTCCGCCACCTCCGTCTTCGCGGTCCCGCTCGGCGAGGAGGCCCGCCGGATCCTGTTCGCGAAGGTCACCGAGCTGCGCAAGAACGGCGTCGCCGCCGACTTCTCCTACGGCGGCAAGGGCCTGAAGGCCGCGATGAAGGCGGCCAACCGCTCGGGCGCCCGGTACGCCCTGGTCCTCGGCGAGCGCGACCTCGCCGAAGGCGTCGTCCAGCTCAAGGACATGGAGTCCGGCGAGCAGAGCGCGATCGGCGTCAACGAGATCGTCGCGGAGCTGGAGTCACGCCTCGGCTGACGGCCCGTACGCCCCAGGGGTGCACGCGTTCGCTCGCGTGCGCCCCGGGCGAACGGACGTCGGCCCGAATGCCTCGCCCAGGGCCGCCACCGGTGCGTTCTTATGTTCAGCGAACGGTGCCCGCACAGGCCCATGCGGCACAATGGCCCTGCCCGAAGCAGGTCCGACTCAAGTGACGGAATCGGCGTGATGAGCAAGACGACAATGAAGGACGTCTCCACCGTGGCAGAGCCCGCGCCGGAACCCACCGCCGGAACGCCGCGCACCGAGGGCGCCGGCCGCGCCTTCGCCCTGCTGCTCGTCATCACGGGCGCCGCCGGGGTGCTCGCCGCGTGGGTCATCACGCTCGACAAGTTCAAGCTGCTCGAGGCCAAGGTCGCGGGCACGACGTTCACCCCCGGGTGCAGCCTCAACCCGGTCGTCTCCTGCGGCAGCGTCATGGAGAGCGACCAGGCCGCCGTCTTCGGCTTCCCCAACCCGATGCTGGGCCTGGTCACCTACGGCATCGTCGTCTGCGTCGGCATGAGCCTGCTCGCCCGGGCCCGCTTCCCGCGCTGGTACTGGCTCACCTTCAACGCGGGCACGCTCTTCGGCGTGGGCTTCTGCACCTGGCTGCAGTTCCAGTCCCTGTACCGGATCAACGCGCTGTGCCTGTGGTGCTGCCTGGCCTGGGTCGCCACCATCCTGATGTTCTGGTACGTCACGTCCTTCAACGTCCGCAAGGGCTTCCTGCCCGCGCCGACCTGGCTGCGCGGCTTCTTCGGCGAGTTCACCTGGGTCATGCCGGTGCTGCACATCGGCATCATCGGCATGATGATCCTCACCCGCTGGTGGGACTTCTGGACCAGCTGACAGCGCGCCGCGTTGTCAGTGCGGTCCTTTAGGGTTCTTGCGTGGAGCCCGACCTGTTCACCGCCGCAGCAGAAGAACGCCAGGAGAAGGACCCGACCGGCAGCCCCCTCGCCGTGCGGATGCGCCCGCGCACCCTCGACGAGGTCGTCGGTCAGCAGCACCTGCTCAAACCGGGATCACCGCTGCGCAGACTGGTCGGCGAGGGCGCGTCCGGTCCGGCCGGGCCCTCCTCGGTGATCCTCTGGGGCCCGCCGGGCACCGGCAAGACGACCCTGGCGTACGTGGTGTCCAAGGCCACCAACAAGCGGTTCGTGGAGCTGTCCGCGATCACCGCGGGCGTCAAGGAGGTCCGCGCGGTCATCGACGGCGCCCGCCGCGCCGTCGGGGGATACGGCAAGGAGACCGTCCTCTTCCTCGACGAGATCCACCGCTTCAGCAAGGCCCAGCAGGACTCTCTGCTCCCGGCCGTCGAGAACCGCTGGGTCACCCTGATCGCAGCCACCACGGAGAACCCGTACTTCTCGGTGATCTCCCCGCTGCTCTCCCGCTCCCTCCTCCTCACCCTCGAACCCCTCACCGACGACGACGTCCGGGGCCTGCTCCGGCGCGCCCTGACCGACGGACGCGGTCTGGGGGAGGCCGTCACGCTCCCCGGGGACACCGAGGACCACCTGCTGCGCATCGCCGGCGGTGACGCCCGCCGCGCGCTGACCGCCCTGGAGGCCGCAGCCGGGGCCGCGCTCGACAAGGGCGAGGCCGAGATCACCCTGGCGACGCTGGAGGAGACGGTCGACCGGGCGGCCGTGAAGTACGACCGCGACGGCGACCAGCACTACGACGTCGCCAGCGCCCTGATCAAGTCCATCCGCGGCTCCGACGTGGACGCCGCCCTGCACTACCTGGCCCGGATGATCGAGGCCGGCGAGGACCCCCGCTTCATCGCGCGCCGCCTGATGATCTCCGCCAGCGAGGACATCGGCCTCGCCGACCCGAACGCGCTGCCCGTCGCCGTCGCCGCCGCCCAGGCCGTCGCCATGATCGGCTTCCCCGAGGCCGCCCTCACCCTCAGCCACGCCACCATCGCCCTGGCCCTCGCCCCCAAGTCCAACGCCGCGACCACCGCCATCGGCGCCGCCCTGGACGACGTGCGCAAGGGGCACGCCGGACCCGTCCCGGCGCACCTGCGCGACAGCCACTACAAGGGCGCGGGCAAGCTCGGGCACGGGCAGGGCTACGTGTACCCGCACGACCTGCCCGAGGGCATCGCCGCCCAGCAGTACGCCCCGGACGAGCTGAAGGACCGGACGTACTACACCCCGACCCGGCACGGAGCCGAGGCCCGATACGCGGACGCGGTGGAGTGGACCCGGGAGCACCTCGGTCGCAAGCGGTCCTGAGCAGCCTGTAGAATCGCCCGAAGCGCTGAGTCCCGTGCAGTCAGAACGGGACAACCAGCCGGAACCCAGCGGGTTCCAGGAGCGTCGCGCACCGTCGATCGGTGTCGCGGGCAGCCCACCACCACCCGGAGCTCCGGGAGCGGTCGGTGGGCCACTCGCGTGCTGCACGTATGTGCCCAGACCAGGGGAGCGGCTGCCCGGCAGGTCCACACGGACCCGGCGGGTTTCCCCGGCTGCGGATGCGACCTCCCTCAACCCTGACAAGCCGGAAACTCAGAAAAGAGACACAGACAGTGGCGAACCAGTCCCGCCCCAAGGTCAAGAAGTCGCGTGCCCTCGGCATCGCGCTGACGCCGAAGGCCGTCAAGTACTTCGAGGCCCGCCCCTACCCGCCGGGTGAGCACGGCCGCGGCCGCAAGCAGAACTCGGACTACAAGGTCCGTCTGCTCGAGAAGCAGCGTCTGCGCGCGCAGTACGACCTCAGCGAGCGCCAGCTCGTCCGCGCCTACGAGCGTGCGTCCAAGACCAACATGAAGACCGGCGAGGCCCTGGTCATCGAGCTCGAGCGCCGTCTCGACGCGCTGGTCCTGCGTTCGGGCATCGCCCGCACGATCTACCAGGCCCGCCAGATGGTCGTCCACGGCCACATCCAGGTCAACGGCCAGAAGGTCGACAAGCCGTCCTTCCGTGTCCGTCCGGACGACGTCGTGCAGGTGCGCGAGCGCTCCAAGGAGAAGACCCTCTTCACGATCGCCCGTGAAGGTGGCTTCGCCCCCGAGGGCGAGACCCCGCGCTACCTCCAGGTGAACCTCAAGGCCCTGGCGTTCCGCCTGGACCGTGAGCCGAACCGCAAGGAGATCCCGGTGATCTGCGACGAGCAGCTCGTCGTCGAGTACTACGCCCGCTGATCCAGCCGGACGCAGTACCCAGCGGTACCTCAGCCCGCCGTCTCCCCGCCCCTCCGGGTGGGCGAGGCGGCGGGCTTCGCGCTGTGCGCACCCGCCGTCGCCGGCCGGCCCGGCCCGCGCGGCGCCGGCAGCGCCGCCGCCCCCGGCCGCCGCAGCGCCCGCGTCACGGCCTCCGCACGGCTGAGCCTCGCCCCGTGCCGCACGTGCTCCTCGTACCGCTCGTCGCCCAGCTGCTCCCGGGCCGTCGCCTCGCACAGCTCGTGCGGCGCGTTGTAGTGCGCCGAACCGAACAGCGGCAGCCCCACCGACGGCCACATCCGCCCCGCCGCCCCCTGCAGCACCGCGGCCTCCGCCGCATGACCCTCCGCCGCCGTGACCAGGGCCAGCAGCTCCACCGCCAGCACCGACCCCAGCTGGTCCCGGAAGCGGTGGGCACCGGCCAGGCAGTCGGTGAGCAGCTCACGGGCGCGCACCGGATCGCCGTCGCTCCACGCCGCGTACGCCAGCACGTACAGCGCGTACCCCCGGGCCCAGCGCTCGCCGTGGTCCTCGCACACCTGCCGCACGTCCTCGCACAGCCGCACCGCGTCCGGCAGATCGCCCTGGAAGGCCCGCGTCATCGCCAGTTCCACCTGGCCCATCAGCACATTGGTGTTGAGTTCGCCGATCTGCCGGTAACGGCGCAGCGCCGAACGCAGCAGGGCCTCCGCACGCGGCATGTCGTCCGTGATCAGCGCCAGACAGCCCGTGCGGTGCTCCGCGTACGCCACCGCCGTCGGGTTCTCCGCCCGCTCGGCCTCCTCCCGGCACTCGTGGAGCGCCGCCAGCGCCGGAACGGTGTCGCCCTGGAGGATCGCCACGTAGCCGAGCACCCACAGCGCCTTCAGCCGCGACTGCTCGCCCGCCGGCCCCTCCACGTCCAGCCGCACCGCCTGCTCCAGCCACCGCCGCCCCTCCGACAGCCGCCCGCAGCCGACCCAGTGGAACCACAGGGCACCGGCCAGGTACTGCCCCAGGTGCGCCTCGTCGGGCTCCGCCAGGCAGTGCTCCAGGGCGCCGCGCAGATTCGGCAGCTCCGCCTCGACCCGGGCGGCCACCTCACGCTGGCGCGGCGAGAACCACTCCAGCTCGCACCAGGTCGCCAGTCCCACGTACCAGTCCCGGTGGCGCCGCCGCAGCCGGGCCGCGTCGCCCGCCGCCTCCAGCCAGTCGGCGCCGTACGCCCGCACCGTGTCGAGCATCCGGTACCGGACCCCGGCCGGCGTCTCCTCACGCGTCAGCACGGACTGGGCCAGCAGCGCGCAGACCACGTCGAGCACCTCGTCGGCGGGCAGTCCCTCGCCGCTGCACACGTACTCGGCGGCCTCCAGGTCGAACGACCCGGTGAACACCGACAGCCGGGCCCACAGCAGCCGCTCCTCGGACGTGCACAGCTCGTGGCTCCAGCCGATCGCGGTCCGCAGCGTCCGGTGCCGGGGCAGCGCCGTGCGGTCCCCGCCGGTCAGCAGCCGGAAGCGGTCGTCCAGCCGCCGCAGCACCTGCCCCGGCGACAGCGCGTCCAGCCGCCCGGCGGCCAGCTCGATCGCCAGCGGGATCCCGTCCAGCCGCCGGCACAGCTCCCGCAGCACCCCCTCGGCCTCGGTGTCCAAGGCGTCCGCGCACGCGAGGTCCCGCTGCGCCGCCCGGACCGCCAGCAGCTCCACCGCCTCCTCCGGGCCCAGCGGCGCCAGCGGGACCAGCCGCTCCCCGGCCACGCCCAGCGGCCTGCGCCCCACCGCCAGCACCCGCAGCCCCGGCGCGCGGCCCAGCAGGGCGGTCGCCAGCGCACCGCAGGCGTCCACGAGGTGCTCGATCCCGTCCAGGACCAGCAGCAGCTCCCGCTCGGCGAGGTGCGCGAGCAGCGTCTCGCGGGGCAGGCGCGTCGTGTGGTCCGTCAGGCCGAGGGCCTCCACGACCGCGTAGTCGACGAACTCCGGATCGCGCACCGGCGCCAGGTCCACCCGCCACACGCCGTCCCGGGGCGCGCACCGGGACGCCGCCCGTGCCGCCAGGCGGGACTTGCCCACCCCGCCCGGTCCGGTCACCGTCACCAGCCGGCCGGCGCCGAGAGCCCGGGCCAGCCCGGCGAGTTCCGCCGCGCGCCCCACGAAGACGTCGAGCTCCAGCGGAAGGTTGCCGGGCGGTGAGCTGTCGTCGCGCCGTTGGTCTCGCATGGAACACGGAGCGTACTGGCCCGTATTCACTCCGTACAATCGCTTCGCCCGACTCCACCGCCCGCGGACCGATATCCGGTACGGAGCCCGGCGCCCGGCGCGATAGGCTCGGTGCACGACTTTCTCGATGTTCTCGATGTTCAGGCACGTTTCAGGGAGCGGGTGCACAAGTGTCCGGTGGTGAGGTGGCCGGGATCCTGGTGGCCGTCTTCTGGGCGATCCTGGTCTCCTTCCTCGCCGTCGCACTGGCGAGGCTGGCCCAGACGCTCAGGGCGACCACCAAGCTGGTGGCGGACGTGACCGACCAGGCCGTCCCGCTGCTGGCCGACGCCTCCTCGGCGGTGCGCTCCGCGCAGACCCAGATCGACCGGGTCGACGCGATCGCCTCCGACGTCCAGGAGGTCACGTCGAACGCCTCGGCGCTGTCGACCACCGTCGCCTCCACCTTCGGCGGGCCACTGGTGAAGGTCGCGGCGTTCGGATACGGCGTGCGCAGGGCACTCGGCGGTCGCAAGGAGGACGTGCCCGCGGGCCCGGCCAAGGAGCCGCGGCGCACCGTGATCGTCGGCCGTACGATCCCGGCCGCGCGGCGGACGAAGCGGAAGAAGGACTGATCCAGCGATGTTCCGCCGTACGTTCTGGTTCGGCACCGGTGTTGCCGCCGGTGTGTGGGCCACCACCAAGGTCAACCGGAAGCTCAAGCAGCTGACCCCCGACAGCCTCGCCGCCGCCGCGGCGAACAAGGCGATCGACGCGGGCACCCGGATCAAGGACCGCGCGGTGGGCTTCGCGCTCGACGTCCGCGACAACATGGCCCAGCGGGAGGCCGAACTGGACGACGCGCTCGGGCTGAACGCCCCCGTCGACCGCGAACTGCCCGCTGCCAGGCGGTACCGGGCCATCGAGAACAGCAACGACCCGAGGTACGTCGACAGGACGACGTACTCGTACAACCGGAATGAGGACCACTGATGGAGTCGGCCGAGATCCGCCGCCGCTGGTTGAGCTTCTTCGAGGAGCGCGGGCACACCGTCGTCCCTTCGGCGTCGCTCATCGCGGACGACCCGACTCTGCTGCTGGTCAACGCCGGCATGGTGCCGTTCAAGCCGTACTTCCTCGGCGAGGTCAAGCCGCCCTACGACCGTGCCACCAGCGTCCAGAAGTGCGTGCGCACCCCGGACATCGAAGAGGTCGGCAAGACCACCCGGCACGGCACGTTCTTCCAGATGTGCGGCAACTTCTCCTTCGGCGACTACTTCAAGGAAGGCGCCGTCAAGCTCGCCTGGGAGCTGCTCACCAGCCCCCAGGACAAGGGCGGTTACGGCCTCGACCCCGAGCGCCTGTGGATCACCGTCTACCAGGACGACGACGAGGCCGAGCAGCTCTGGCGCGAGGTCGTCGGCGTCCCCGCCGAGCGCATCCAGCGCCTGGGCAAGAAGGACAACTTCTGGTCCATGGGCGTGCCCGGCCCCTGCGGCCCGTGCTCCGAGATCAACTACGACCGCGGCCCCGAGTTCGGCGTCGAGGGCGGCCCAGCCGTCAACGACGAGCGGTACGTGGAGATCTGGAACCTCGTCTTCATGCAGTACGAGCGGGGCGAGGGCACCGGCAAGGAGGACTTCGAGATCCTCGGGGACCTGCCGAGCAAGAACATCGACACGGGGCTCGGCCTGGAGCGCCTCGCCATGATTCTGCAGGGCGTGCAGAACATGTACGAGATCGACACCTCCATGGCCGTCATCGACAAGGCCACCGAGCTGACCGGTGTGGCCTACGGCGACACCCATGAGTCGGACGTCTCCCTGCGCGTGGTCACGGACCACATCCGCACCGCCGTGATGCTCATCGGCGACGGCGTCACCCCCGGCAACGAGGGCCGCGGCTACGTCCTGCGCCGCATCATGCGCCGCGCCATCCGCAACATGCGCCTGCTCGGCGCCACCGGCCCGGTCGTCAAGGACCTGATCGACGTCGTGATCGGCATGATGGGGCAGCAGTACCCCGAGCTGATCACCGACCGCGAGCGGATCGAGAAGGTCGCCCTCGCCGAGGAGAACGCCTTCCTCAAGACGCTCAAGGCCGGCACCAACATCCTCGACACCGCCGTCAGCGACACCAAGGCCGCCGGCGGCACCGTCCTGGCAGGCGACAAGGCCTTCCTGCTCCACGACACCTGGGGCTTCCCGATCGACCTCACCCTGGAGATGGCCGCCGAGCAGGGGCTGTCCGTGGACGAGGACGGCTTCCGGCGCCTGATGAAGGAGCAGCGGGAGCGCGCCAAGGCCGACGCCCAGGCCAAGAAGACCGGCCACGCCGACCTCGGTGCCTACCGCGAGATCGCCGACCGTGCCGGTGCCACCGACTTCATCGGCTACACCGACACCGAGGGCGAGTCCACGGTCGTCGGCATCCTCGTCGACGGCGTCTCCTCGCCGGCCGCCACCGAGGGCGACGAGGTCGAGATCGTCCTCGACCGCACCCCCTTCTACGCCGAGGGCGGCGGTCAGATCGGCGACACCGGCAGGATCAAGGCCGACTCCGGTGCCGTCATCGAGATCCGCGACTGCCAGAAGCCGGTCCCGGGGGTCTACGTCCACAAGGGCGTCGTCCAGGTCGGCGAGATCACCGTCGGTGCCAAGACCCACGCCTCCATCGACGACCGGCGCCGGCACGCCATCGCCCGCGCCCACTCGGCCACCCACCTCACCCACCAGGCCCTGCGCGACGCCCTCGGCCCGACGGCCGCCCAGGCCGGTTCCGAGAACCAGCCCGGCCGCTTCCGCTTCGACTTCGGTTCGCCGTCCGCCGTGCCGACGGCCGTGATGACCGACGTCGAGCAGAAGATCAACGAGGTGCTCGCCCGCGACCTCGACGTCCGCGCCGACGTCATGGGCATCGACGAGGCCAAGAAGCAGGGCGCCATCGCCGAGTTCGGCGAGAAGTACGGCGAGCGCGTCCGCGTCGTGACCATCGGCGACTTCTCCAAGGAGCTGTGCGGCGGCACCCACGTGCACAACACCGCCCAGCTCGGCCTGGTCAAGCTGCTCGGCGAGTCGTCCATCGGCTCCGGAGTGCGCCGCATCGAGGCCCTGGTAGGCGTGGACGCCTACAACTTCCTCGCCCGCGAGCACACGGTCGTCGCCCAGCTCCAGGAGCTGATCAAGGGCCGCCCGGAGGAGCTCCCGGAGAAGGTCTCCGCCATGCTCGGCAAGCTGAAGGACGCCGAGAAGGAGATCGAGAAGTTCCGCGCCGAGAAGGTCCTCCAGGCCGCCGGCTCGCTCGCCGACTCCGCCAAGGACGTGCGCGGTGTCGCCCTGGTGACCGGTCAGGTCCCCGACGGCACCACCGCCGACGACCTGCGCAAGCTGGTCCTCGACGTGCGCGGCCGCATCCAGGGCGGCCGGGCCGCCGTGGTCGCCCTCTTCACGACGGCCAATGGCAAGCCGCTGACGGTCATCGCCACCAACGAGGCCGCCCGCGAGCGCGGTCTCAAGGCCGGTGACCTGGTCCGCACCGCCGCCAAGACCCTCGGTGGCGGCGGTGGCGGCAAGCCGGACGTCGCCCAGGGCGGCGGCCAGAACGCGGCCGCCATCGGCGACGCCGTCGACGCCGTCGAGCGCCTCGTCGCCGAGACCGCGAAGTAGGACCGGCGATGCGCAGAGGCCGCCGGCTCGCGATCGACGTCGGGGACGCCCGTATCGGGGTCGCCTCGTGCGACCCCGACGGGATCCTCGCCACCCCCGTGGAGACGGTTCCCGGGCGGGACGTCCCGGCGGCGCACCGCCGCCTGCGCCAGCTGGTCGAGGAGTACGAACCCGTCGAGGTCGTCGTCGGTCTCCCTCGTTCCCTCAAGGGGGGCGAGGGCCCGGCCGCGGCCAAGGTCCGGGGCTTCGCCCAGGAACTGGCCAAGGGCATCGCGCCCGTACCCGTACGGCTGGTCGACGAGCGGATGACGACGGTGACGGCGAGTCAGGGGCTGCGTGCCTCGGGCGTGAAGTCCAAGAAGGGCAGATCGGTCATCGACCAGGCCGCCGCTGTGATCATCCTCCAGCAGGCGCTGGAATCCGAACGGGTGTCAGGCAATGCACCCGGCGAGGGCGTCGAAGTGGTCATCTGATCGCGATACGGTAACGTTCCGCGCGATGCGGCGGCATTCGAACAGCCCCCGCACAGCAAGAGGCGGAACGGAAGCCGGCCCCCCACGTCAGGCCGCGCGCACCGCCGCCTCGCGGCTCTAGGGGATCGATGACTGAGTATGGCCGGGGCCAAGGCTCCGAACCGTGGCATCCGGAGGACCCGTTGTACGGGGACGGCGGATGGGGCGGACAGCAGGCCCAGACGGGTCAGCAGTCCCCCTACGGCGGCCAGCCGCAGCACTACCCGCAGCAGCCGCAGCAGACGCAGTACGGCGAGTGGGGCGGTGACGGCGGCCAGGGCGCGTACGGTCAGCAGCAGTACGACCAGTACGGTCAGCAGCTCCCCGCGCCGCAGTACGACCAGTACGGTCAGCAGCAGTACGACCAGCAGTACGCGGCGCAGCCGCAGCAGGGCCAGGGCCACGACGACGGCGGCTGGGGGACCGGCGCGCATCCCCACGCGCAGTACCCCGGCGACCCGTCGGACCCCTACGGCCAGCAGAGCGCCGCCTACGGCGCGGAGCAGCCCGACTTCTACGGCACCCCGGAGGCGTACCCGCCGCCGGAGCCGCCCGGTCGCCGGCGCGCCGAACCCGAACCGCGGGACACCGACTGGGACCCCGGTCCCGACCAGGGCGAGCACGCCTTCTTCGCGGGCGGGGACGACGGTGAACCCGAGGACGGCGGCGGCAGCGGCGGTCGCAGGGGCCGGGGCGGCAAGCAGAAGAAGGGCCGCAGCGGCCTCGCCTGCCTCGTCGTCTGCCTGGTGCTCGGCGGCGGTGTGGCGGGCGTCGGCTACTTCGGCCTGCAGTTCTACCAGGATCGTTTCGGCGCGGCCCCGGACTACGCGGGCGACGGCAACGGCCAGAAGGTCACCGTCACCATCCCCAAGGGCGCGGGCGGCGCGACGATCGGCCAGGAGCTCAAGCGCCAGGGAGTGGTGAAGAGCGTCGACGCCTTCGTCAGCGCCCAGCAGAGCAACCCCGACGGCAAGAGCATCCAGGACGGCGTGTACACGCTGCAGAAGGAGATGTCGGCCGCGAGCGCGGTCCAGAGGCTGCTCGACCCCAAGAGCCGCAGCAACCTGATCATCGGCGAGGGCTGGCGGAACGTACAGATCTACCAGAAGATCGACGAGCAGCTCGGGCTCAAGAAGGGCACCACCGCCGGCGTCGCCAAGAGCCAGTGGAAGAACCTCGGCCTGCCCGCCTGGGCGATGAACCACCAGAACGTCAAGGACCCGCTGGAAGGGTTCCTCTTCCCGTCCAGCTATCCCGCGGCCAAGGGCCAGAAGCCCGAGGACGTGCTCAAGCAGATGGTGGCGCGGGCCAACGAGCGGTACACGGAGCTCGGCCTGGCGTCGAAGGCGGAGAGCCTCGGTCTGGACGGCCCCTGGGAGCTGCTCACCGTGGCCAGCCTCGTGCAGGCGGAGGGCAAGACCCACGAGGACTTCCGCAAGATGTCCGAGGTCGTCTACAACCGGCTCAAGCCCGACAACACCGAGACCAACCGGTTGCTCCAGTTCGACTCGACCTTCAACTACGCGAAGGGCCAGAGCAACATCCACATCGGCGAGTCCGAGATCAACGGCGACAAGGACCCGTACAACACGTACACCAACACGGGCCTGCCGCCCGGACCCATCGGCAACCCCGGTGACGAGGCGCTGCAGGCGTCGATGGACCCGACGGACGACGGCTGGATCTACTTCGTGGCCACGGACGGCATGAACAAGACCGAGTTCGCGAAGACGCACGAAGAGTTCCTGAAGCTGAAGGACAAGTTCAATGCCAGTTAGGGCCGGGGCGCGACGGGCGGCCGTACTCGGCTCCCCGATCGCCCACTCCCTCTCCCCGGTGCTGCACCGCGCCGCCTATGCCGAGCTGGGCCTGGAGGGCTGGACGTACGACCGCTTCGACGTCGACGAGGCGGCTCTGCCGGGCTTCTTCGAGAAGCTGGGGCAGGAGTGGGCGGGGCTGTCGCTGACCATGCCGCTCAAGCGGGCCGTGATCCCGCTGCTCGACGGGATCAGCGCCACGGCGGCCTCGGTGGACGCGGTGAACACCGTCGTCTTCACCGAGGACGGCCGCAGGACCGGCGACAACACCGACATCCCCGGCATGGTCGCCGCCCTGCGCGAGCACGGCATCGAGAAGGTCGACGCCGCCGCGGTCCTCGGCGCCGGCGCCACCGCCTCCTCCGCGCTGGCCGCGCTGGCCCGGGTCTGCACGGGCGAGGTCACCGTGTACGTGCGCAGCGAGGCACGCGCCGCCGAGATGCGGGGCTGGGCCGAGCGGCTGGACGTCGACGTGCGCATCGCCGACTGGGCGCACGCCGAGCAGGCGCTGCACGCCCCGCTGGTCGTGGCCACCACTCCCGCCGGCACCACCGACGCGCTGGCCTCCGCGGTGCCCGAGATGCCCGGGACCCTCTTCGACGTGCTGTACGACCCCTGGCCGACCGCGCTCGCGGCCCGCTGGTCGGCGTACGGCGGCGCCGTGGTCGGCGGACTCGACCTGCTGGTGCACCAGGCGGTGCTCCAGGTCGAGCAGATGACGGGCCGCACCCCGGCCCCGCTGGCCGCCATGCGAAAAGCGGGCGAGCACGCCCTCGCGGAGCGCTAGGATCCGTCCGGTTCCGCAGGGGGCGGAACCGGGAGGGGAAAGCGATCCATGTCCACAGGCGTGCCTCTGGCGTCCGTGAAGAGCCAGATGTTCGAGGCCGTGCTCGGCTTCCTGCCCGACTGGGTGCAGATCACGGTGATCGCCCTGGTCCTGCTGGCCCTGGTGGCGTCCTGGGTGGTCAAGGTGACGCGCCGCATCGCCGGCCGGCGCGCGGCACGCGGTGGTGCGCCGGCCGCGGCGGCGCAGTACGGCCAGGGCCGCGGCGCCGACCACCTGGGCCCCTACGCCCCGCCCCGGCCGCAGCAGAGCGGCGCCGACTTCCTCGGTTCCTACGCGCCCGCGCAGCGCCAGGGCGACGGCTCCGCCTGAGACCGCCCGTCCGTCAGATGGACCGGCGGGCGGGCCCGGCGGCCGGACGTGGGAGGATCGGACATGGCGGACCGGGGCCCGCGCACCCGGACACGCCGTCGCCGTACGCCAGAGAAGACGCGTACGAGGCATACCGGGGCGCGAGCACTGAGGAGCACCGTTGAGCAGGTTGCGCTGGCTGACCGCGGGGGAGTCCCACGGTCCCGCACTCGTCGCGACGCTGGAGGGTCTGCCCGCCGGCGTGCCGATCACCACGGACATGGTGGCGGACCATCTGGCGAGGCGGCGGCTCGGCTACGGGCGCGGCGCGCGGATGAAGTTCGAGCGTGACGAGGTCACCTTCCTCGGCGGTGTCCGTCACGGACTCACCATGGGCTCCCCGGTCGCGATCATGGTGGGCAACACGGAATGGCCCAAGTGGGAGCAGGTCATGGCGGCCGACCCGGTCGACCCGGAGGTGCTCGCCGGACTGGCCCGCAACGCCCCGCTGACCCGCCCCCGCCCCGGCCACGCCGACCTCGCGGGCATGCAGAAGTACGGCTTCGAGGAGGCCCGCCCGATCCTGGAGCGCGCCTCCGCGCGCGAGACGGCCGCCCGGGTGGCCCTGGGCGCCGTGGCACGGTCGTACCTGAAGGAGACGGCCGGCATCGAGATCGTCAGCCACGTCACCGAGCTGTGCTCCGTGAAGGCCCCGCAGGGCGCGTACCCCACCCCGGCGGACGTCGAGAGGCTGGACGCCGACCCGCTGCGCTGCCTGGACGCGGACACCTCCAAGGCGATGGTCGCGGAGGTCGACCAGGCCCACAAGGACGGCGACACGCTCGGCGGCGTGGTCGAGGTGCTGGCGTACGGCGTTCCGGTCGGCCTGGGCTCGCACGTGCACTGGGACCGCAAGCTGGACGCCCGGCTGGCCGGCGCCCTGATGGGCATCCAGGCGATCAAGGGGGTCGAGATCGGCGACGGTTTCGAGCTGGCCCGGGTGCCCGGCTCCAAGGCGCACGACGAGATCGTCGGCACGCCCGAGGGCATCCGCCGCGTCTCCGGGCGCGCCGGCGGCACCGAAGGCGGCCTGTCCACCGGTGAGCTGCTGCGGGTCCGCGCCGCGATGAAGCCGATCGCGACCGTCCCGCGCGCCCTGAAGACCGTGGACGTGAGCACCGGCGAGGCCGCGCAGGCCCACCACCAGCGCTCCGACGTCTCCGCGGTCCCGGCGGCCGGCATCGTCGCCGAGGCGATGGTCGCCCTGGTCCTCGCGGACGCCGTGGCGGAGAAGTTCGGCGGCGACAGCGTCACCGAGACCCGCCGCAACGTCACCTCGTACCTCGACAACCTGGCCATCCGATGAGCACCCCGCTGATCGTCCTGGTCGGCCCGATGGGCGTGGGCAAGTCCACCGTCGGGCAGCTGCTCGCCGAGCGCCTCGGCACGGCGTACCGGGACACCGACGACGACATCGTCTCCGCGCAGGGACGGAGCATCGCCGAGATCTTCGTGGACGAGGGCGAGCCGGCCTTCCGCGCCCTGGAGAAGCAGGCCGTGCACACGGCCCTCGCCGGGCACGACGGCGTCCTCGCCCTCGGCGGCGGCGCGGTCCTCGACGCGGACACCCGCGGCCTGCTCGCCGGGCAGCGCGTCGTCTATCTGTCGATGGACGTCGAGGAGGCGGTCAAGCGCACCGGCCTGAACGCCGCGCGCCCGCTGCTCGCGGTCAACCCGCGCAAGCAGTGGCGCGAGCTGATGGAGGCCCGGCGCCACCTCTACGAGGAGGTCGCCACGGTCGTCGTCGCCACCGACGGACGCACGCCCGAAGAAGTCACCCAAGCGGCGCTGGACGCACTGGAGTTGAAGGAAGCATGAGCGAGGCAGTCACCCGGATCCAGGTCGGCGGCACGGCGGGGTCCGACCCCTACGAGGTCCTGGTGGGCCGTCAGCTCCTGGGCGAACTCGCCGGCCTGATCGGCCCGAAGGCCAAGCGGGTCGCCGTGATCCACCCCGAGGCCCTCGCCGAGACCGGCGACGCGCTGCGCGCCGACCTCGCCGAGCAGGGCTACGACGCGATCGCCATCCAGGTGCCCAACGCCGAGGAGGCCAAGACCGCCGAGGTCGCCGCCTACTGCTGGAAGGCGCTGGGCCAGTCCGGTTTCACCCGCACCGACGTCATCGTCGGCGTCGGCGGCGGTGCCAGCACCGACCTCGCCGGCTTCGTGGCCGCGACCTGGCTGCGCGGCGTGCGCTGGATCGCCGTCCCGACCACCGTGCTGGCCATGGTGGACGCGGCCGTCGGCGGCAAGACCGGCATCAACACCGCCGAGGGCAAGAACCTCGTCGGCGCCTTCCACCCGCCGGCCGGCGTCCTGTGCGACCTGGCCGCCCTGGACTCCCTCCCGGTCAACGACTACGTCTCGGGCCTCGCCGAGGTCATCAAGGCCGGCTTCATCGCCGACCCGGCGATCCTCGACCTGATCGAGTCCGACCCGCAGGCCGCGCGCACCCCGGCCGGACCGCACACCGCCGAGCTGATCGTGCGCTCCATCAAGGTCAAGGCCGAGGTCGTCTCCTCCGACCTGAAGGAGGCGGGCCTGCGGGAGATCCTGAACTACGGTCACACCCTGGGCCACGCCATCGAGAAGAACGAGCGCTACAAGTGGCGCCACGGCGCCGCTGTCTCCGTCGGCATGCACTTCGCCGCCGAACTGGGCCGCCTCGCGGGCCGCCTGGACGACGCCACCGCCGACCGCCATCGCAGCATCCTCGAAGCGGTCGGCCTGCCGCTGCACTACCGCTACGACCAGTGGCCCAAGCTGGTGGAGAACATGAAGGTCGACAAGAAGTCCCGCGGTGACCTGCTGCGCTTCATCGTCCTGGACGGCCTGGCCAAGCCGACCGTCCTGGAGGGACCCGACCCGGCCGTCCTCCTCGCCGCCTACGGCGAGGTGGGCGAGTAAGTACCCCGTCGCACCTTCCGTCCGATTCGCCTTGCGGGGCGGGCACTTCGGACCGTCCCCGGCCGTTCACCAAAGGACGGCCGGGGACGGTACCGTTCGGGTGGGGCCCCTCCCACGCCCTTTAGGGTGTGGGGAACAGCGGGTACCCGTCCCGCTGTCAGCGCCCATCGCCTGTACGAGACGGAGTGGCACCGGATGCAGCACGCAGTGGGTTCTCCGCTGCCGCCGCCCCCTCAGCCGGGGCACGGACCGGCCGTCGGCTGGTCCCCGGCCGCGCACCACCCGGGCCCGCACCAGGGTTCCGCCCCCGTGCCCCCACCGGTGGCGCCGGGCTACCCCCTGCAGGCCCCGCACCCCGGGCCCCCGCACCCCGGGCCCCCGCAGCAGGCCCCGGCCCCTCCGCCCGTGCCGGACACCACCGGACACGTCCCACTGCCGCCCGGCGGTCCCGTCGCCGCGCCCAGCATGCCGCCCGCCGCGGCCGCGGTGCCCGACCCGGCGACCACCACCCTGGCGGTGCTGCTCATCGGCCCCGCGGGCGCCGGCAAGACCAGCGTCGCCAAGTACTGGGCGGACCACCGCAGGGTCCCCACCGCCCACATCAGCCTCGACGACGTGCGCGAATGGGTCCGATCGGGCTTCGCCGACCCCCAGTCCGGGTGGAACGAGAACTCCGAGGCCCAGTACCGCCTCGCCCGCCGTACCTGCGGCTTCTCCGCGCGCAACTTCCTCGCCAACGGCATCTCGTGCATCCTCGACGACGCCGTCTTCCCGGACCGCCCGGTCGTCGGCCTCGGCGGCTGGAAACGGCACGTCGGGCCCGGCCTGCTCCCGGTCGTCCTCCTGCCCGGGCTGGACGTCGTCCTCGAGCGCAACGCCGAGCGCAGCGGGAACCGGCGGCTGACCGACGAGGAGGTCGCCCGCATCCACGGCCGCATGGCCGGCTGGTACGGCTCGGGCCTGCCGATCATCGACAACTCCCAGCTCGACGTCCCGGAAACGGCCCAGGTCCTGAACGAGGTCCTGACCCGTTCGATAGCCAGCCCCCCGAACTGGTAGGCAGGGGCCAGGACGCGCCCTTCCAGGGGCGCGGGGAACTGCGCGACCAGCCCCCCACGGGCCGCGAGCCGCCGAACAACCGGAGCCGCCACCCCGGACCGCGCACCCGGCACGCCCCGCACCTCCCCACTCGGCCTCTCCCGAGCGGCGCCCCCGCAGCGGAGCCCATACGCTCGGGTCATGTCAGAGGTGTACGCGGCCCGCCGGACGCGCCTACGAGAACGCTGCAACGCGGGCGGCAGCGCGGCGGCGCTCGTCTCCCGGCCCGCCAACGTGCGCTATCTCGCGGGCGCCGCCCCGCACGGCGCCGTGCTGCTGCTGGGCAAGACCGAGGATCTCCTGGTGTGCTCCGGCCCGCCGGACGAGCGGCCCACGGAGGGCAGGCCCGACGAGGCCCTGGCGCTGCGCTCCCTGCCCGGCCCCGGCGGTGACCCGGCCGTCGCCGCCGCCGGACTCGCCGCCGAACAGGGCGCCGAGTCCCTCGGCACCGAGGACCACCACCTCACCGTCGCCCGGCAGCGGGCCATGCGCTCGGTCGCGCCCGGGCTGCGCCTGACGGACCTCGGCCAAGCGGTCGAGCAGCTGCGGGTGGTCAAGGACGAGGAGGAGATCTCCTGCCTGCGGATCGGCGCCGAGATCGCCGACCAGGCCCTCGGCGAGCTGCTGGAATCCATCCTCGTCGGCCGCACGGAGCGGCACCTCGCTCTGGAACTGGAACGCCGCCTGGTCGACCACGGTGCCGACGGCCCCGCCTTCCCGACCTCCGTCGGCACCGGTCCGAACAGCGGGCGCCGCGGTCACCGGCCCACCGACCGGCGCGTGGAGGAGGGCGACTTCCTCTCCGTGTGCCTGGGGGCCACGTACCGCGGCTACCGCTGCGAGATCGGCCGTACGTTCGTCATCGGCACCTCGCCGGCCGACTGGCAGATCGACCTGTACGACCTGGTCTTCTCCGCGCAGCGGGCCGGCCGGGAGGCGCTCGCACCCGGCGCCGCCTGCCGTGACGTGGACCGCGCGGCCCGCCAGGCGCTGGACTCCGCCGGGTACGCGGAGAACCTTCCGGCCCTCACGGGTCACGGTGTGGGACTCGAAATCGACGAGGACCCGCAGTTGGCCCCGACGGCCATGGGTAAACTGGACGCTTGTGTGCCGGTCACCGTCGAACCGGGGGTCCACCTCCCGGGCCGGGGCGGTGTCCGGATCGATGACACGCTCGTCGTGCGCCCCGAGGCGGACGGCGGACCCGAGCTACTCACCATCACGACCAAGGAGCTGCTCGCGCTCTAGCCTTCGCGCTGTGCGCGGGCCGGCACCGGGGTCGTCCACGTCAGTCCAGGAGATTCCGCAACCGTGGCTTCCACGAACGACCTCAAGAACGGCCTGGTGCTCAAGCTCGAAGGCGGCCAGCTCTGGTCCGTCGTCGAGTTCCAGCACGTCAAGCCCGGCAAGGGCCCCGCCTTCGTGCGCACCAAGCTCAAGAACGTGCTCTCCGGCAAGGTCGTCGACAAGACCTTCAACGCCGGCGTCAAGGTCGAGACGGCCACTGTCGACAAGCGCGACATGCAGTTCTCGTACATGGACGGCGACTACTTCGTCTTCATGGACATGGAGACGTACGACCAGCTGATGGTCGACCGCAAGACGGTCTCCGACGCCGCCAACTTCCTGGTCGAGGGCTTCACCGCCACCGTCGCCCAGCACGAGGGCGAGGTGCTCTTCGTCGAGCTGCCCGCCGCCGTCGAGCTGACCGTCCAGGAGACCGAGCCGGGCGTCCAGGGCGACCGCTCCACCGGCGGCACCAAGCCCGCCACGCTGGAGACCGGCCACCAGATCCAGGTCCCGCTCTTCATCACCACCGGTGAGAAGATCAAGGTCGACACCCGCACGAGCGACTACCTCGGCCGGGTGAACAGCTAACCGTGGCTGCCCGCAACACGGCCCGCAAGCGCGCCTTCCAGATCCTCTTCGAGGGCGACCAGCGCGGCGCCGACGTCCTGACGGTCCTCGCCGACTGGGTCCGGCACTCCCGGTCCGACACCCGGCAGCCGCCGGTGAGCGAGTACACGATGGAGCTGGTCGAGGGCTACGCCGAGCGCGCGAAGCGCATCGACGAGCTCATCGCCCAGTACTCGGTCGGCTGGACGCTCGACCGGATGCCGGTCGTCGACCGCAACATCCTGCGCCTCGGCGCGTACGAGCTGATCTGGGTGGACGCGACCCCCGACGCCGTCGTCCTCGACGAGATGGTGCAGCTGGCGAAGGAGTTCTCCACGGACGAGTCGCCGGCGTTCGTCAACGGTCTGCTCGGCCGGCTGAAGGACCTGAAGCCTTCGCTGCGCCGTGACGAGGCCTGACGGAGACAGACACAGACGCCGATGGGCCTGCGGCGACCGACACGGTCGCCGCAGGCCCATCGGCGTCTCCTCGTGCTCCCGGAGCGCCGGTGCCCGCACACGCCGCCGGGGTGGCCGGAAACCCTCAGGTTTCCGGCCAC
>NZ_JBIDAN010000013.1:0-113417 GCF_043202495.1 Streptomyces sp. NPDC048185 | reverse complement strand
CCCGCGTGGGGGCCGGCGGCGCCCCCCCGGGGGGCCCCCCGCCCCAGGGGGGTCCCCTGGGGCGCCCGGCGCGCGGGGCCCCCCCCCCCCGGCGGGGGGGGCCGGAAACCCTCAGGTTTCCGGCCACCCCGGCGGTACGTTTCTGCTGTGCCCCGAGCGTCCTCCCGGGCTCAGGCGTCCTCGTGGGAGGCCACGGCGCGGCGGGCGTCCGCGTCCAGGACACCCCAGCTGATCAGCTGCTCGGTGAGGACCGAGGGCGACTGGTCGTAGATGACGGCGAGTGTGCGCAGGTCGTCCTGGCGGATCGAGAGCACCTTGCCGTTGTAGTCGCCGCGCTGCGACTGGATCGTGGCCGCGTACCGCTGCAGCGGGCCCGCCTTCTCGGCCGGCACCGTGGCCAGCCGCTCCAGGTCGAGGACCAGCTTCGGCGGCGGCTCGGCGGCGCCGCCGGGGGTGGTGCCCGGCAGCAGCTCCTGCACGGGAACGCCGTAGAAGTCCGCCAGCTCGGCGAGGCGCTGCACGGTCACGGCACGGTCACCGCGCTCGTACGACCCGACCACGACCGCCTTCCAGCGGCCCTGGGACTTCTCCTCGACACCGTGGAGGGAAAGGCCCTGCTGGGTGCGGATGGCCCGGAGCTTGGCCCCGAGCTGTTTGGCGTATTCGCTGGACATATGGCTCCCCGGACAAGGTGTCGACGCGGCCGGCTGTGTTGTCAGCCGCGCGGCTGGTAACTCACTGTGAGGTTACGCAGCGTTACTCTTCTGCGTCAAGCCGAATGGTCCGCGCCGACGCTTCCGTGGTACCCGTCCTCCGCTGCTGCGAACGGGTGACGCGGACGCGGCGCGGGAGTGACGGGGGAGTGTCGGGGGCCCGATCGGGGCGGTCCCGTGGGCCTGGTAGCGTAGGTGGCGCAATTCCGACGTCCTTTAAGGTCCGTCCCGTGAGGCGGAGAAGGAGGTCCGTTTCGTATGGACAAGCAGCAGGACAGCAGGCAGCAGGACGCATCGTCCGACGCACGGCCCGTGCTGGAGGGGCCCGACATCGCACGGGTGCTCACCCGTATCGCCCACGAGATCGTCGAACGCGCCAAGGGCGCCGACGACGTGGTGCTCCTCGGCATCCCGACCCGGGGCGTCTTCCTCGCCCGGCGGCTCGCCGACAAGCTGGAGCAGATCACCGAGCGCAAGATGCCGGTCGGCTCGCTCGACATCACCATGTACCGCGACGACCTGCGCATGCAGCCCCCGCGCGCACTGGCCCGCACCGAGATCCCCGGTGACGGCATCGACGGCCGCCTGGTCGTCCTCGTCGACGACGTCCTCTTCTCCGGCCGCACCATCCGCGCCGCCCTGGACGCCCTGAACGACATCGGCCGCCCGCGCGCGGTGCAGCTCGCGGTCCTCGTCGACCGCGGCCACCGCGAACTGCCCATCCGCGCCGACTACGTCGGCAAGAACCTCCCCACGTCGCTGCGGGAGACGGTCAAGGTCCAGCTCGCCGAGGAGGACGGTCGCGACACCGTGCTGCTCGGTGCCAAGCCGGACACCCCGGGCGCCCACCCGTAGCACCCCGGCGTGCGCCCTCACCGGTGCCGTACGCCCGCTCGGTGTGCCCCCGCACGCACCCGGCCGCCCGAATTATCCCGCTCTTCCGCATGAATCGCCTTACGGAGCCTGACAGATGCAGCGTCATCTCATCTCGGCCGCCGACCTCACCCGCGACGACGCCGTCCTGATCCTCGACACCGCCGAGGAGATGGCCCGGGTCGCGGACCGGCCGATCAAGAAACTGCCCACCCTGCGCGGCCGGACCGTCGTCAACCTCTTCTTCGAGGACTCCACCCGGACCCGGATCTCCTTCGAGGCGGCCGAGAAGCGCCTGTCCGCGGACGTCATCAACTTCACCGCCAAGGGCTCCAGCGTCTCCAAGGGCGAGTCCCTCAAGGACACCGCGCAGACCCTGGAGGCCATGGGCGTCGACGCCGTCGTCATCCGGCACGGCGCCTCCGGCGCCCCGTACCGCCTGGCCACCTCCGGCTGGATCGACGCCCACGTCATCAACGCCGGCGACGGCACCCACCAGCACCCCACGCAGGCCCTGCTGGACGCCTTCACCATGCGCCGCCGCCTGGTCGGCCGCGACACCGGCCTCGGCAAGGACCTGGACGGCCGCCGCATCACCCTGGTCGGCGACGTCCTGCACAGCAGGGTGGCCCGCTCCAACGTCGACCTGCTGCACACCCTCGGCGCCGAGGTCACCCTCGTCGCCCCGCCGACCCTGCTGCCGGTCGGCGTCGAGACCTGGCCCTGCGAGGTCTCCTACGACCTCGACTCCACCCTGCCGAAGTCCGACGCGGTGATGATGCTGCGCGTGCAGCGCGAGCGCATGAACGCCGCGTTCTTCCCGACCGAGCGCGAGTACTCCCGCCGGTACGGCCTCGACGGCGACCGCATGGCGAAGATGCCCGAGCACGCCATCGTGATGCACCCCGGCCCGATGGTCCGCGGCATGGAGATCACCGCCGAGGTCGCCGACTCCGACCGCTGCACCGTCGTCGAGCAGGTCGCCAACGGCGTCTCCATCCGGATGGCCGTCCTGTACCTGCTGCTCGGCGGCGCCGAGTTCGGCGCGAAGCCCGAGCCCGCCGTCACCCACGCCCGCCCCACCGAGGAGAAGTAAGACGATGAGCAAGACCCTGATCCGCGGTGCGAAGGTCCTCGGCGGCGAGCCGCAGGACGTGCTGATCGACGGCGGCGTCGTCGCCGAGGTGGGCACGGGCCTGTCCGCCGAGGGCGCGGAGGTCGTCGAGGCCGCCGGCAAGGTGCTGCTGCCCGGCCTGGTCGACCTGCACACCCACCTGCGCGAGCCCGGCCGCGAGGACTCCGAGACCGTCCTCACCGGCACCCGCGCCGCGGCGAGCGGCGGCTACACCAACGTCTTCGCCATGGCCAACACCTTCCCCGTCGCCGACACCGCCGGCGTCGTCGAGCAGGTCTGGCGGCTCGGCCAGGAGTCCGGCTACTGCGACGTGCAGCCCATCGGCGCCGTCACCGTCGGCCTGGAGGGCGCCAAGCTCGCCGAGCTGGGCGCCATGCACGAGTCCGCCGCCGGCGTCACCGTCTTCTCCGACGACGGCAAGTGCGTCCACGACGCCGTGATCATGCGCCGAGCCCTCGAGTACGTGAAGGCCTTCGGCGGCGTCGTCGCCCAGCACGCGCAGGAGCCCCGGCTCACCGAGGGCGCCCAGATGAACGAGGGCGTCGTCTCCGCCGAGCTCGGCCTCGGCGGCTGGCCCGCGGTCGCCGAGGAGTCGGTCATCGCCCGGGACGTGCTGCTCGCCGAGCACGTCGGCTCCCGCGTCCACATCTGCCACCTGTCGACCGCCGGCAGCGTCGAGATCGTCCGCTGGGCCAAGTCCCGCGGCATCGACGTCACCGCCGAGGTCACCCCGCACCACCTGCTCCTCACCGACGAGCTGGTGCGGTCGTACAATCCGGTCTACAAGGTCAACCCGCCGCTGCGCACCGAGCGCGACGTCATGGCCCTGCGCGAGGCGCTCGCCGACGGCACCATCGACATCGTCGCCACCGACCACGCCCCGCACCCGCACGAGGACAAGGACTGCGAGTGGGCCGCCGCCGCCATGGGCATGGTCGGCCTGGAGACCGCGCTGTCGGTGGTCCAGGAGACCATGGTGGACACGGGCCTGCTCGACTGGGCCGGCGTCGCCGACCGGATGTCCTTCACGCCCGCGCGGATCGGACAGGCCGCCGGCCACGGACGACCCGTCTCGGCTGGTGAGCCCGCCAACCTCACCCTGGTCGACACGGCATACCGTGGCCGGGTGGACCCCGCGGGCTTCGCCTCGCGCAGCCGCAACACTCCGTACGAGGGGCGTGAGCTGCCGGGCCGTGTGACGCACACGTGGCTGCGGGGCAAGGCCACGCTCGTCGACGGGAAGCTCACGTGACACCTGTAATCCTGCTGGCCGCCGGTGAGGAATCGGCGGAAGTGACCGACTGGGCCGCCCGCGTCGGCTGGGTCGTCGGCCTCGGCCTGTTCGTCGCGCTCGTCTACTGGCTGATGCGCGAGGGCTGGAAGTGGCGCGGCACCCTCCAGGGCGACCTGCCCGAGCTGCCCACCGTGCCGGACGAGCCCGGTCCGGCGAGACTGACGATGAGCGGCCGCTACCACGGCTCCACCACCGCCGGTCAGTGGCTCGACCGCATCGTGGCGCACGGCCTGGGCACCCGGAGCCGGGCCGAGCTCACGCTGACGGACGCGGGACTGGACGTCGTACGCCCCGGTGCGGCCGACTTCTTCGTCCCCCTCGCCGCACTGCGCGAGGCGCGGCTCGACAAGGGCATCGCCGGCAAGGTGCTCACGGAGGGCGGTCTGCTGATCGTCACCTGGTCGCACGGCGGCAAACTGATCGACTCCGGTTTCCGCTCCGACCACGCGGCCGAGCACAACGAGTGGGTCGAAACCCTGAACGACATGATCAACAAGACGGAAACGGAAGGCGCACGATGACGACCTCCACCAGGGGAGTTGACAGGACTCCCGCCGTACTCGTCCTGGAGGACGGCCGGATCTTCCGCGGCCGCGCCTATGGGGCCGTGGGGGCGACCTTCGGCGAAGCCGTGTTCTCCACCGGCATGACCGGCTACCAGGAGACCCTCACCGACCCGTCGTACCACCGCCAGGTCGTCGTGATGACCGCCCCGCACGTCGGGAACACGGGCGTCAACGACGAGGACATGGAGTCCAAGAAGATCTGGGTCGCCGGGTACGTCGTCCGTGACCCCGCCCGCGTGCCCTCCAGCTGGCGCTCGCGGCGCACGCTGGACGAGGAGCTCGCCGCCCAGGGCGTCGTCGGCATCAGCGGCATCGACACCCGCGCCCTCACCCGCCACCTGCGCGAGCGCGGCGCCATGCGCGTCGGCATCTTCTCCGGCAACGCGCTGCCCGACGAGGGCACCATGCTCGCCGAGGTCCGCCAGGCCCCCGAGATGAGCGGCGCCGACCTGTCCGCCGAGGTCGCCACCACCGAGGCGTACGTCGTCCCGGCGATCGGTGACAAGAAGTTCACCGTCGCCGCCGTCGACCTCGGCATCAAGGGCATGACCCCGCACCGCATGGCCGAGCGCGGCATCGAGGTGCACGTGCTGCCCGCCACGGCCACCGTCGAGGACGTCTACGCCGTCAACCCGGACGGCGTGTTCTTCTCCAACGGCCCCGGCGACCCGTCGACCGCCGACCACCCGGTCTCGGTCATGCAGGGCGTCCTGGAGCGCGGCACCCCGCTGTTCGGCATCTGCTTCGGCAACCAGATCCTGGGCCGCGCCCTCGGCTTCGGCACCTTCAAGCTGAAGTACGGCCACCGCGGCATCAACCAGCCGGTGCAGGACCGGACGACCGGCAAGGTCGAGGTCACCGCGCACAACCACGGCTTCGCCGTCGACGCCCCGCTCGACAAGGTCTCCGACACCCCCTACGGCCGCGCCGAGGTCTCCCACGTCTGCCTGAACGACAACGTGGTGGAGGGCCTCCAGCTTCTCGACAAGCCGGCCTTCAGCGTCCAGTACCACCCCGAGGCGGCAGCCGGCCCGCACGACGCCGCGTACCTGTTCGACCGCTTCGTTTCCCTGATGGAGGGCCAGCGTGCCTAAGCGCACCGATATCCAGTCCGTCCTGGTCATCGGCTCCGGCCCGATCGTCATCGGCCAGGCCGCCGAGTTCGACTACTCCGGCACCCAGGCGTGCCGCGTGCTCAAGGCCGAGGGCCTGCGCGTCATCCTGGTGAACTCCAACCCGGCGACGATCATGACCGACCCGGAGATCGCCGACGCCACCTACGTCGAGCCGATCACCCCCGAGTTCGTCGAGAAGATCATCGCCAAGGAGCGGCCCGACGCGCTGCTGCCCACCCTGGGCGGCCAGACGGCCCTCAACACCGCGATCTCCATGCACGAGCAGGGTGTGCTGGAGAAGTACGGCGTCGAGCTGATCGGCGCCAACGTCGAGGCCATCAACAAGGGCGAGGACCGCGACCTGTTCAAGGAGGTCGTCGAGGAGGTCCGCAAGAAGATCGGCCACGGCGAGTCCGCCCGGTCCGTGATCTGCCACTCCATGGACGACGTCATCGCGGGCGTCGACACGCTCGGCGGCTACCCCGTCGTCGTCCGCCCCTCCTTCACCATGGGCGGTGCCGGCTCCGGCTTCGCCCACGACGAGGAGGAGCTGCGCCGCATCGCCGGCCAGGGCCTCACCCTCTCGCCGACCACCGAGGTGCTCCTGGAGGAGTCCATCCTCGGCTGGAAGGAGTACGAGCTGGAGCTGATGCGCGACAAGAACGACAACGTCGTGGTCGTCTGCTCCATCGAGAACTTCGACCCGATGGGCGTGCACACCGGTGACTCGATCACCGTGGCGCCCGCGATGACGCTCACCGACCGCGAGTACCAGATCCTGCGCGACGTCGGCATCGCGATCATCCGCGAGGTCGGCGTCGACACCGGCGGCTGCAACATCCAGTTCGCGGTGAACCCGGCCGACGGCCGTGTCATCGTCATCGAGATGAACCCGCGCGTCTCCCGCTCCTCGGCGCTCGCCTCCAAGGCGACCGGCTTCCCGATCGCCAAGATCGCCGCCAAGCTGGCCGTGGGCTACACCCTGGACGAGATCCCGAACGACATCACGCAGGAGACCCCGGCCTCCTTCGAGCCGACGCTCGACTACGTGGTCGTGAAGGCCCCGCGGTTCGCCTTCGAGAAGTTCCCGAGCGCCGACTCCACCCTCACGACCACCATGAAGTCGGTCGGCGAGGCCATGGCCATCGGCCGCAACTTCACCGAGGCCTTCCAGAAGGCGCTGCGCTCCCTGGAGAAGAAGGGCAGCCAGTTCACCTTCGTCGGCGAGCCCGGCGACAAGAAGGCGCTGCTCGAAGAGGCCGTCCGGCCCACCGACGGCCGGATCAACGCCGTCATGCAGGCCATCCGCGCCGGCGCCACGCCCGAGGAGGTCTTCGAGTACACGAAGATCGACCCCTGGTTCGTCGACCAGCTCTTCCTCATCAAGGAGCTCGCCGACGAGCTCGCCGAGGCGCCCGAGCTGACCCCCGGCCTGCTCGGCGAGGCCAAGCGGCACGGCTTCTCCGACCAGCAGATCGGCGAGATCCGCGGCCTGCGCGAGGACGTCGTCCGCGAGGTCCGGCACGCGCTCGGCATCCGCCCGGTCTACAAGACGGTCGACACCTGCGCCGCCGAGTTCGCCGCGAGGACGCCGTACTTCTACTCCTCCTACGACGAGGAGACCGAGGTCGCGCCGCGCGAGAAGCCCGCGGTGATCATCCTGGGCTCGGGCCCGAACCGCATCGGCCAGGGCATCGAGTTCGACTACTCCTGCGTCCACGCCTCCTTCGCGCTGAGCGACGCCGGGTACGAGACCGTGATGGTCAACTGCAACCCGGAGACCGTCTCCACCGACTACGACACCTCCGACCGGCTGTACTTCGAGCCGCTCACCCTGGAGGACGTCCTGGAGATCGTCCACGCGGAGGCCCAGGCCGGTCCGATCGCCGGCGTCGTCGTCCAGCTCGGCGGCCAGACCCCGCTGGGCCTCGCCCAGGCCCTCAAGGACAACGGCGTACCGGTCGTCGGCACCTCCCCGGAGGCCATCCACGCCGCCGAGGACCGCGGGGCCTTCGGCCGCGTGCTCGCCGAGGCGGGCCTGCCCGCCCCCAAGCACGGCACCGCCACCACCTTCGCCGGCGCCAAGGCCATCGCCGACGAGATCGGCTACCCGGTCCTCGTCCGCCCGTCCTACGTGCTCGGCGGACGCGGCATGGAGATCGTCTACGACGAGACCCGCCTCGAGGCGTACATCGCCGAGTCGACCGAGATCAGCCCGTCCCGCCCGGTCCTCGTGGACCGCTTCCTGGACGACGCGATCGAGATCGACGTCGACGCCCTGTACGACGGCGAGGAGCTCTACCTCGGCGGCGTCATGGAGCACATCGAGGAGGCCGGCATCCACTCCGGCGACTCGGCGTGCGCCCTGCCCCCGATCACGCTCGGCGGCTTCGACATCAAGCGGCTGCGCGCCTCCACCGAGGGCATCGCCAAGGGCGTCGGCGTGCGCGGCCTGATCAACATCCAGTTCGCGCTGGCCGGAGACATCCTCTACGTCCTGGAGGCCAACCCGCGCGCCTCGCGCACCGTCCCCTTCACCTCGAAGGCGACCGCGGTGCCGCTGGCCAAGGCCGCCGCCCGCATCTCGCTGGGCGCGACCATCGCCGAGCTGCGCGCCGAGGGCCTGCTGCCGGCGAACGGCGACGGCGGCGAGCTGCCGCTGGACGCGCCGATCTCGGTCAAGGAGGCCGTGATGCCGTGGTCCCGCTTCCGGGACATCCACGGCCGCGGCGTCGACACGGTGCTCGGCCCGGAGATGCGCTCCACCGGCGAGGTCATGGGCATCGACTCCGTCTTCGGCACGGCCTACGCCAAGTCGCAGGCCGGCGCGTACGGGCCGCTGCCGACCAAGGGACGGGCGTTCATCTCGGTCGCCAACCGTGACAAGCGCTCGATGATCTTCCCGGCGCGCGAGCTGGTCGCCCACGGCTTCGAGCTGATGGCCACCTCCGGCACCGCCGAGGTCCTGCGGCGCAACGGGATCAACGCCACGGTCGTCCGCAAGCAGTCCGAGGGCACGGGCCCGAACGGCGAGAAGACCATCGTCCAGCTCATCCACGACGGCGAGGTCGACCTCATCGTCAACACCCCGTACGGCACCGGCGGCCGCCTCGACGGCTACGACATCCGCACGGCGGCCGTGGCCCGCTCCGTGCCCTGCCTGACGACGGTCCAGGCGCTCGCCGCGGCGGTCCAGGGCATCGACGCCCTCAACCGCGGCGACGTGGGAGTCCGCTCACTCCAGGAACACGCGGAGTTCCTGACCGCGGCCCGCGACTAGGGGGTGTCGTTTGGATCAGGTCGGCTCCGGGCGACGGTGCTTGGTGGCCGACCTGAGCGGGGTCTGGTGCGTGCAGCTGCAAGGCGGAGGAGGGCGACAGGGCGGAGCCCTGGCAACCGACGACAACGCCGCAGATGTGCGTGCCGGGCCCCGCGATTCCGGCAAGATCCAAACGACGCCCCCTGAAGCCCCGAGGGGGACACCGGAAACGGTGTCCCCCTCTTCATGAGCCCCCTCATGAAGCCCCGACGAGGACACATGTACAGGATCTTCTTCAAGCTCTTCTTCGCCCGCCTGGACCCGGAGCAGGCCCATCACCTGGCCTTCCGCTGGATCCGCCTCGCCGCCCGCGTCCCCGTGCTGCGCACCTTCGTCGCCGCCGCGCTCGCGCCCCGCCACGAGGAGCTGCGCACCGAGGCCCTGGGCCTGCGGATGCACGGCCCCTTCGGGCTCGCCGCCGGCTTCGACAAGAACGCGGTCGCCATCGACGGCATGGCGATGCTCGGCTTCGACCACGTCGAGATCGGCACCGTGACGGGGGAGCCGCAGCCCGGCAACCCCAGGAAGCGGCTGTTCCGCCTCGTGGCGGACCGGGCGCTGATCAACCGCATGGGCTTCAACAACGACGGCTCGCGGGCCGTGGCGGCCCGTCTGGCCTCCCGCAACCCCGTCTTCCGGACCGTCGTCGGCGTCAACATCGGCAAGACGAAGGTCGTCCCGGAGGAGGAGGCCGTCGGCGACTACGTGAAGTCCGCCGAGCGGCTGGCGCCGTACGCCGACTACATGGTGGTGAACGTCTCCTCCCCGAACACGCCCGGCCTGCGCAACCTCCAGGCCACCGAGGCGCTGCGCCCGCTGCTGAGCGCCGTCCGCGAGGCCGCCGACCGTGCGGTGCCCGCGCGGCGCGTGCCCCTGCTGGTCAAGATCGCACCGGACCTGGCCGACGAGGACGTCGACGCGGTCGCCGACCTGGCCGTCGAACTCGGTCTGGACGGCATCATCGCCACCAACACCACCATCGCGCGCGAGGGGCTCGGCCTGCGGTCGACGCCCTCCCTGGTCAAGGAGACCGGCGGCCTCTCCGGCGCCCCCCTCAAGGCCCGCTCCCTGGAGGTGCTGCGCCGCCTGTACGCGCGCGTGGGCGACCGGATCACCCTGGTGGGTGTCGGCGGCATCGAGACCGCCGAGGACGCCTGGCAGCGCATCCTGGCCGGTGCCACGCTGGTCCAGGGCTACAGCGCGTTCATCTACGAGGGGCCCTTCTGGGGCCGCGCGATCCACAAGGGACTCGCCGCCCGCCTGCGGCAGAGCCCGTACGCCACCCTCGCCGACGCGGTCGGCGCCGATGTGAGGAAGTCCCGATGACCGGCACGACCGTACTCGAGCCCTTCGGCGCCCGGCTGCGCCGCGCGATGGACGAACGCGGCCCGCTGTGCGTCGGCATCGACCCGCACGCCTCCCTGCTCGCCGAGTGGGGCCTGAACGACGACGTGGCGGGCCTGGAGCGCTTCAGCCGCACCGTCGTCGAGGCGGTGGCCGGGAGGGCCGCCGTGCTCAAGCCGCAGAGCGCGTTCTTCGAGCGCTTCGGCTCGCGCGGCGTCGCCGTCCTGGAGAAGTCGGTCCAGGAGGCCCGGGCGGCCGGCGCGCTGGTCGTCATGGACGCCAAGCGCGGCGACATCGGCTCGACCATGACCGCGTACGCCGAGTCCTTCCTGCACAAGGACGCCCCGCTGTTCTCGGACGCGCTGACGGTCTCCCCGTACCTCGGCTACGGCTCGCTGAAGCCCGCCGTCGACCTGGCGCGGGAGAACGGCGTGGGCCTGTTCGTGCTGGCGCTGACCTCCAACCCGGAGGGCGGCGAGGTCCAGCACGCGGTGCGCGCCGACGGACGGAACGTCGGAGCGACCGTGCTGGCGCACCTGGCGGCCGAGAACGCGGGGGAGCGGCCCCTCGGCTCCTTCGGCGCGGTCGTGGGCGCCACCCTGGGCGACCTCTCCTCGTACGACCTGGGCATCAACGGCCCGCTCCTGGCCCCCGGAATCGGCGCCCAGGGAGCCACCCCGGCGGACCTGCCGCGGGTCTTCGGTGCCGCGGTGCGCAACGTCGTTCCCAACGTCAGCCGGGGTGTTCTGCGTCACGGTCCCGATGTGGCCGCGTTGCGGACGGCCACCGACCGCTTCGCGGAGGAGATCAGCCACGCGGTCACCGCGGCCTGACCCTGGATACATCCTCAAATCCGAGGCAGTATGTCTTAAATGTCTGGCCTGACGGAGGCTGACCAGGACTTTTCCGCTGTTCTCGCTGACTCTGGCGGACTTGACCGCTAGTCTCCGTCGAGAGTCAACGGGCGAGCGTGTTGCTCGTGGCTCACCAGGTGTGGGGCGACTAGGTTCCTCACCGGTCCGTATCCGACAGTTCGACATCCGAGGTGACGTAGGCGTGGCTCTTCCGCCCCTTACCCCTGAACAGCGCGCAGCCGCGCTCGAAAAGGCCGCCGCGGCTCGCCGGGAGCGGGCCGAGGTCAAGAATCGACTCAAGCACTCCGGCGCCTCCCTCCACGAGGTCATCAAGCAGGGCCAGGAGAACGACGTCATCGGCAAGATGAAGGTCTCCGCCCTCCTCGAGTCCCTGCCGGGCGTGGGCAAGGTCCGCGCCAAGCAGATCATGGAGCGGCTCGGCATCTCCGAGAGCCGCCGCGTGCGGGGCCTCGGCTCCAACCAGATCGCATCCCTGGAGCGTGAGTTCGGCAGCACGGGCTCCTGAGTCCCGGGCACTGCACGATTGCTGGAATAATCGCTGCATGGCTGCAACACCCCGGGGGACGTCCCCCGTACCCCCGGACGCTCGTCCGCGGCTGACCGTGCTCTCCGGCCCCTCAGGGGTCGGCAAGAGCACGGTCGTCGCCCATATGCGCAAGGAACACCCCGAGGTCTGGCTCTCGGTGTCGGCGACGACCCGCAGGCCCCGGCCCGGCGAGCAGCACGGGGTCCACTACTTCTTCGTCACCGACGAGGAGATGGACAAGCTGATCGCCAACGGCGAGCTGCTGGAGTGGGCCGAGTTCGCGGGCAACCGCTACGGCACGCCCCGCACCGCCGTGCTGGAGCGCCTGGAGGCCGGTGAGCCGGTGCTGCTCGAGATCGACCTCCAGGGTGCGCGGCAGGTCCGCGAGTCCATGCCGGAGGCCCAGCTGGTGTTCCTGGCCCCGCCCTCCTGGGAGGAGCTGGTGCGCAGGCTCACCGGCCGGGGCACCGAACCGCCGGAGGTGATCGAGCGCCGCCTCGCCGCGGCCAAGGTCGAGCTGGCGGCCGAGAAGGAGTTCGACGAGACCCTGGTGAACACCTCCGTCGAGGACGTGGCGCGCGAGCTGCTAGCCTTGACGAACGTCGTGTGATCGCGACAGGGCCAGCGACCCCGGCCGATCAACCCGACTGAATCTTTCCCACCCATCGGAAGGTAGAGCGTGTCCTCTTCCATCTCCGCGCCCGAGGGCATCATCAACCCGCCGATCGACGAGCTCCTCGAGGCCACGGACTCGAAGTACAGCCTCGTGATCTACGCGGCCAAGCGGGCCCGCCAGATCAACGCGTACTACTCGCAGCTCGGCGAGGGTCTGCTCGAGTACGTCGGTCCTCTCGTCGACACGCACGTCCACGAGAAGCCGCTCTCGATCGCCCTGCGCGAGATCAACGCGGGTCTGCTGACGTCCGAGGCCATCGAGGGCCCGGCACAGTAGTACCGGCAGTAGTATTTTCAGCCTCAAGCTGAGTTTTCCACAGGCCCGGCAGTCCGTCTGCCGGGCCTGTGGTGTGTGATGGGGGCATACGCGTTCCGAGGTCCGGGAGAGATGGTGGACAAGCCCAAGGTCGTTCTGGGGGTCAGCGGCGGCATCGCCGCCTACAAGGCCTGTGAGCTGCTGCGCAGGTTCACGGAGTCGGGACACGACGTGCGCGTCGTCCCCACCGCGTCCGCGTTGCACTTCGTCGGCGCCGCCACCTGGTCCGCCCTGTCCGGCAACCCCGTGTCCACCGAGGTGTGGGACGACGTCCACCAGGTGCCGCACGTGCGCATCGGCCAGCACGCCGACCTCGTCGTCGTCGCCCCGGCCACCGCCGACATGCTCGCCAAGGCCGCCCACGGCCTCGCCGACGACCTCCTCACCAACACCCTGCTGACGGCCCGCTGCCCGGTCGTCTTCGCCCCCGCCATGCACACGGAGATGTGGGAGCACCCGGCCACCCAGGAGAACGTGGCGACGCTGCGCCGCCGCGGCGCCGTCGTCATCGAACCGGCCGTCGGCCGCCTCACCGGCGTCGACACCGGCAAGGGCCGGCTGCCCGACCCGGGCGAGATCTTCGAGGTCTGCCGGCGGGTGCTCGCCCGCGGCGTCCGGGAGCCGGACCTCGCCGGCCGGCACGTGGTCGTCAGCGCCGGCGGCACCCGCGAGCCCCTCGACCCCGTCCGCTTCCTCGGCAACCGCTCCTCCGGCAAGCAGGGCTACGCCCTCGCGCGCACCGCCGCCGCCCGGGGCGCCCGCGTCACGCTGGTCGCGGCGAACGCGGCGCTGCCGGACCCGGCCGGCGTGGACGTCGTCCCGGTGGGCACCGCCGTGGAGCTGCGCGAGGCCGTGCTCCGCGCGGCGGCCGACGCCGACGCCGTCGTCATGGCCGCCGCGGTCGCCGACTTCCGCCCGGCGGTCTACGCCGCCGGAAAGATCAAGAAGAAGGACGGCCAGGAGCCGGAACCGGTCACGCTGGTACGGAATCCGGACATCCTCGCGGAGATCTCCACCGACCGGGCCCGCCCCGGACAGGTGGTCGTCGGCTTCGCCGCCGAGACGGACGACGTCCTCGCCAACGGCCGGGCCAAGCTGAAGCGCAAGGGCTGCGACCTCCTCGTGGTCAACGAGGTCGGGGAGCGCAAGACCTTCGGCTCCGAGGAGAACGAGGCCGTGGTCCTGGGCGCCGACGGCAGCGAGACCCAGGTGGCGCACGGCCCGAAGGAGGCCCTGGCCGAAACGGTGTGGGACCTCGTGGCGGAACGGCTCACCTGAATGACCCATTCGTTCCCCAGTGCTCGTGGACCCCGCGCATTCGGGCGTGGCGAGCCTGGCCAAGCGCCCTTCGCATTGTGCAGAATGCCCGTGCCGCAGGTCACAGCCCTTCCGAGAGCTGAGACGGGTGAGTCCGCGGCCGAGTGCGACCGATAAACTGTTCTCGGACGTCGCCGGGTGCAGCTCCCCGTGCCGTCCACCAATGATCAGCCAGCAGCCGCTGCAACCCCAGGGAGCGTTGTGTCCCGTCGCCTGTTCACCTCGGAGTCCGTGACCGAGGGCCACCCCGACAAGATCGCTGACCAGATCAGCGACACCATTCTCGACGCGCTTCTGCGTGAGGACCCGACCTCCCGGGTCGCCGTCGAAACGCTGATCACCACCGGCCTGGTGCACGTGGCCGGAGAGGTCACGACCAAGGCCTACGCGGACATCGCCACGCTGGTGCGCGGCAAGATCCTGGAGATCGGCTACGACTCCTCCAAGAAGGGCTTCGACGGCGCCTCCTGCGGCGTGTCCGTGTCGATCGGCGCTCAGTCCCCGGACATCGCGCAGGGCGTCGACACCGCGTACGAGTCCCGGGTCGAAGGCGATGAGGACGAGCTGGACCGGCAGGGCGCGGGCGACCAGGGCCTGATGTTCGGGTACGCCTCGGACGAGACGCCGACGCTGATGCCGCTGCCCGTCTTCCTGGCGCACCGCCTGTCCAAGCGCCTGTCCGAGGTCCGCAAGAACGGCACGATCCCCTACCTGCGCCCCGACGGCAAGACGCAGGTCACCATCGAGTACGACGGCGACAAGGCCGTCCGCCTCGACACGGTCGTGGTCTCCTCGCAGCACGCGAGCGACATCGACCTGGAGTCGCTGCTCGCTCCCGACATCAAGGAGTTCGTGGTCGAGCCGGAGCTGAAGGCGCTGCTCGACGACGGCATCAAGCTCGACACGGAGAACTACCGGCTCCTGGTCAACCCGACCGGCCGTTTCGAGATCGGCGGCCCGATGGGCGACGCCGGCCTGACCGGCCGCAAGATCATCATCGACACCTACGGCGGCATGGCCCGTCACGGCGGCGGCGCCTTCTCGGGCAAGGACCCGTCCAAGGTCGACCGCTCCGCCGCCTACGCGATGCGCTGGGTCGCCAAGAACGTCGTCGCCGCGGGTCTCGCCTCCCGCTGCGAGGTCCAGGTGGCCTACGCGATCGGCAAGGCCGAGCCGGTCGGCCTGTTCGTGGAGACCTTCGGCACCGCCAAGGTCGACACGGAGAAGATCGAGAAGGCGATCGACGAGGTCTTCGACCTCCGCCCGGCCGCGATCATCCGCGACCTCGACCTGCTCCGCCCGATCTACGCCCAGACCGCGGCGTACGGTCACTTCGGCCGCGAGCTCCCCGACTTCACCTGGGAGCGCACCGACCGCGTCGACGCCCTGCGCAAGGCGGCGGGCCTGTAACAGCGGCCCGTACCGACTGACGGCACGTCGTGAGGCCCGGTGTCCCCAGTGGGGATGCCGGGCCTCGGCGCGTGCGAAGCCGGTGCGGGACGGGTGCGAACCGGGCACCGCCGGTTGTCAGTGGCCTTTGGTAAGAATGCAGGCGTGAGCAGCGAGAACGAACGGGCGGGCGGTGGCGCGGACGACGCGCCCCCCGAGCAGCTCGCGCTCATCCGGGAGAGCGTGCGCAAGGCGAAGGCCCCGCGGGCCAAGCCGCGGACCTGGCGCGGGGCCGCGCTCGCCAAGGAGCTGCCCGTCGCCCGGGTGCTGGTCGACAAGGGCGTGCTCCACCTCGACCGGTACTTCGACTACGCCGTCCCGGAGGAACTCGACGCCGAGGCCCGGCCGGGCGTGCGGGTGCGGGTCCGGTTCGGGGCCGGACGGCACCGGGTGCGGGACGGGCGCCGCGAGGGCGGCGGCCTCATCGACGGGTTCCTGGTGGAGCGGCTCGCGGAGTCCGACTACTCGGGGCCGCTGGCGGCGCTGGCCCAGGTGGTCTCGCCCGAGCCGGTGCTGGACGAGGAGCTGCTCGGTCTCGCCCGGGCCGTCGCCGACCGCTACGCCGGCAGCCTCGCCGACGTCCTCCAGCTCGCCGTCCCGCCGCGCAACGCACGCGCCGAGAAACGCCCCTCGCCCGAGCCGCTGCCCCCGCCGCCCGTGCCCGAGCCCGGGACCTGGACGCGGTACGAGCAGGGAGCCGCGTTCGTCGCGTCCCTCGCGTCGGGAGGCTCGCCGCGCGCCGTGTGGAACGCGCTGCCCGGCCCGGAGTGGAGCGAGGAGCTGGCGCGGGCCGTGGCGGCGACGCTGGCCTCCGGGCGCGGCGCGCTCGTCGTCCTCCCGGACGGACGGGCGGTCGCCCGCGCCGACGCCGCCCTGACCGCCCTGCTCGGCGCGGGCCGGCACGCGGTGCTCACCGCCGACGCCGGCCCCGAGAAGCGGTACGCGCAGTGGCTCGCGGTGCGCCGGGGGGCCGTACGGGCCGTGATCGGCACCAGGGCCGCCATGTTCGCGCCGGTGCGGGACCTCGGGCTGGTCGCCCTGTGGGACGACGGCGACGACAGCCACGCCGAGCAGCACGCCCCGCAGCCGCACGCCCGCGAGGTGCTGCTGCTGCGCGCGGCCCAGGACAGGTGCGCCTTCCTGCTGGGCGGCTGGAACTGCACCGTGGAGGCCGCCCAGCTCGTGGAGACCGGCTGGGCCCGGCCGCTGGTCGCCGCCCGGGAGCAGGTGCGGGCCGCCGCCCCGCTGGTACGGACCGTGGGCGACGGGGACCTGGCCCGCGACGAGGCCGCCCGGGCCGCTCGGCTGCCCACCCTGGCCTGGCAGGCGGTCAGGGACGGGCTGCGGCGGGGACCGGTGCTCGTGCAGGTGCCCCGGCGCGGATACGTGCCGCGGATGGCGTGTGCCGCCTGCCGGACGCCCGCGCGGTGCCGGCATTGCTCCGGGCCGCTGGAGGGGCAGGAATCAGGGGCGGCGCTGCGGTGCGGGTGGTGCGGTCGCGAGGAGGGCGCCTGGCACTGCCCGGAGTGCGGGGCCTTCCGGCTGCGCGCGCAGATCGTGGGGGCCCGTCGTACCGCCGAGGAGCTGGGGCGTGCCTTCCCCGCGGTGCCGGTGCGCACCTCGGGGCGCGAGCACGTGCTGGACACCGTGCCGCGGACCCCGGCGCTGGTGGTGAGCACCCCCGGCGCCGAACCCGTCGCGGAGGGCGGCTACGCGGCGGCGCTGCTGCTCGACGGCTGGGCCATGCTCGGGCGGCCCGACCTGCGCGCCGGTGAGGACGCGCTGCGGCGCTGGCTCGCGGCCGCCGCGCTGGTGCGCCCGCAGGCCGCCGGCGGGACCGTGGTGGTGGTCGCCGAGCCGACCCTGCGGCCGGTCCAGGCGCTGGTGCGCTGGGACCCCGTGGGCCATGCGGTGCGTGAGCTGGCCGAGCGTGCCGAACTGAACTTTCCGCCGGTGTCGCGGATGGCGTCCGTGGCGGGGCCGGCGGAGGCGGTGGCCGGCTTCCTCGGCGCGGTGGAGCTGCCGCGCGAGGCGGAGATCCTGGGGCCGGTGCCGCTCCCCGTCACGCCGCCGGGCCGCCCGCGCCGGGTGGGCGGGCCGCCGCCGGGGGAGCAGTGGGAGCGCGCGCTGGTCCGGGTGCCGCCGGGGAGCGGGGCGGCGCTGGCCGGTGCGTTGAAGGCCGCGCAGGCGGCACGGACGGCTCGGGGCAGCGACGCGGGGGTGTGGGTGCGGATCGATCCGCCCGACATCGGCTGAGGACGCGGGCGTCCACCGAGGCCGTGCGGCCGAGGGCGATGTGCCGTCCGAGGCCGTTGGAGCGGCGGCCCCGGTGCGGGCCCGTCCTCCCGGAGGGTGCCGGGAGGACGGGGCGCGGGTCAGCCGTTGCGCGGCCCGGGGAAGGCCGTCGGCCTGACCTCCTCGCGCAGGGACGGGCTGCCCGCCGTCGGCTGGGTCGGCATGGAGCGGGCCGCGGGGACCGTCGGCACGGCCGGGAGGCCGGTGCCCACGGGGACCGGGCGGGTGCCCGTCGGTTCCTCCGCGTGCTCGGGGGCCTCGGTGACCGCCGCCTGGGCCGCGGCACGGCGCGAGCCGTAACGGCGGTGCACCGCCTGCTTGGTGACGCCGAGGGCGGAGCCGACCGCGTCCCACGAGAAGCCGAGCGAGCGGTCGAAGTCCACCGCGGCCGTGACCAGGGTCTCGACACTGTCCCGCAGTTCCTGGGCGAGACGGACCGTCGGTGCGGGAGCGCGTCCGTAGACGACGAAGCCCGTGGACGGGCCGGAACGACGCGGTCGGTAGACATTGCCCAACTGGGCGGTGAGGGTGCGCAGTGCGTCCACCTGCCGGCGGACCCGCTCGATGTCCCGCACCAGCAAGTGCAGGCTGGCCCGAGCCTGGGCGTCGTGGGTTGCGTGGTCGGCCATGAACAAGCCTCTCGAACCGGCGTTGAAAGGGATCGGGCCGTACGGACGGCCCGGCGTGTCAACTCTTCCTTGACCAACGTGCGGGTGGGCCGTTGGTCACGGGGCGGGGGCGTGGAGGTTTGCTCGTGCGCCCCCTCGGCCTCCGGCCTCGGCGGTCTCCCGCCCGCGCACCACCTGTTTCCCGTCGCACGAGAGGCTGAGCCCTCCCGTGCGGGCACCGCGCCGTCGGCGGATGTCCGTCGGTCGACGGCTCGTAGACTGGTGCGTCGCCCGCACCCGCCCCCGCCCGAGAGGCCCGTCCCACCCATGAAGCTGGTCTTCGCCGGTACCCCCGAGGTCGCCGTTCCCGCCCTGGACGCCCTGATCGCCTCCGGGCGTCACGAGGTGGCCGCCGTCGTCACGCGGCCCGACGCGCCGGCCGGGCGCGGGCGCCGGCTGGTCGCGTCCCCCGTGGCCGAGCGCGCGGAGGAGGCCGGGATCGAGGTGCTCAAGCCCGCGAAGCCCCGCGACCCGGAGTTCCTGGAGCGGCTGCGCGAGATCGCGCCCGACTGCTGCCCCGTCGTCGCCTACGGCGCCCTGCTGCCCCGTGTGGCCCTGGACGTGCCCGCCCAGGGCTGGGTCAACCTGCACTTCTCGCTGCTGCCCGCCTGGCGGGGTGCGGCGCCCGTGCAGCACGCCCTGATGGCGGGGGACGAGATCACCGGGGCGTCCACCTTCCTCATCGAGGAGGGCCTCGACTCCGGGCCCGTCTACGGGACGGTCACCGAGACCGTCCGCCCCACCGACACCAGCGGCGACCTGCTGACCCGGCTCGCCTTCGCCGGCGCCGGACTGCTCGCCGCCACCATGGACGGCATCGAGGACGGCAGCCTGAAGGCCGTGCCGCAGCCCGCAGAGGGCGTCACCCTCGCACCGAAGATCACTGTCGAGGACGCCCGGATCGACTGGGCCGCCCCGGCGCTGCGGGTCGACCGGGTGGTGCGCGGCTGCACCCCGGCGCCCGGCGCCTGGACCACGTTCCGCGGCGAGCGGCTCAAGCTGGTGCAGGCCGTGCCCGTGCCCGACCGGACCGACCTCGCCCCCGGACGGCTCGTGGCCGGCAAGAACAACGTGTACGTCGGCACCGGCTCCTGCGCCGTCGAGCTGCTGTGGGTGCAGGCCCAGGGCAAGAAGCCGATGCGGGCCGCGGACTGGGCGCGCGGGGTCCGGATCGGCGAGAGCGAGCTGCTCGGCGGCTGACCTGCGCCCGAGCACTACCGTTCACCGGCCCGGCGTACGCTGGTGAGCGCACTTCACCCCACACCCGGAGCACCTTTTTCGTGAGCGAGCAGCCTCGTCGTCCCCGCAAGCCGGGCAAGCCCTACCGCAGGCCCCAGAAGGACCCCGTCCGCATCCTCGCCTTCGAGGCGCTCAGGGCCGTGGACGAGCGGGACGCGTACGCCAACCTCGTCCTGCCGCCCCTGCTGCGCAGGGCGCGGGAGAACGACGAGAAGTTCGACGCCCGGGACGCCGCGCTGGCGACCGAGCTGGTGTACGGGACGCTGCGCCGGCAGGGGACGTACGACGCCGTCATCGCCGCCTGCGTCGACCGGCCGCTGCGGGAGGTCGACCCGCCGGTGCTGGACGTGCTCAGCCTGGGCGCGCATCAGCTGCTCGGCACCCGCATCCCGACCCACGCGGCCGTGTCCGCCTCCGTCGAACTGGCGCGTGTGGTGCTGGGCGACGGGCGGGCCAAGTTCGTCAACGCCGTGCTCCGCAAGGTGGCGCAGGACGATCTCGACGGCTGGCTCGAGCGGGTCGCGCCGCCCTGGGACGAGGACCCCGAGGACCACCTGGCCGTGGTGCACTCGCACCCGCGCTGGGTCGTCTCCGCGCTGTGGGACTCCCTCGGCGGCGGCCGGGCCGGCATCGAGGAGCTGCTGGCCGCGGACAACGAGCGGCCCGAGGTCACGCTGGTCGCCCGGCCCGGACGGGCGACGGCCGGCGAACTGCTCGAGGAGGAGGCGGCCGTGCCGGGGCGCTGGTCGCCCTACGCGGTGCGCCTGAGCGAGGGCGGCGAGCCCGGCGCCGTCGAGGCCGTGCGGGAGAACCGGGCGGGCGTGCAGGACGAGGGCAGCCAGCTCGTCGCGCTCGCCCTGGCCAACGCGCCCCTGGACGGGCCCGACCGGCGCTGGCTGGACGGCTGCGCGGGGCCCGGCGGCAAGGCGGCGCTGCTGGGCGCCCTGGCGGCGGAGCGGGGCGCTTTCCTGCTCGCCTCCGAGAAGCAGCCGCACCGGGCGGGGCTGGTGGCCAAGGCGCTGGCCGGCAACCCGGGCCCGTACCAGGTGATCGCCGCGGACGGGACCCGCCCGCCGTGGCGGCCCGGGAGCTTCGACCGCGTGCTGGTCGACGTGCCGTGCACCGGCCTCGGCGCCCTGCGCCGCCGCCCCGAGGCGCGCTGGCGGCGCCGCCCCGAGGACCTGGACGGTTTCGCCCCGCTCCAGCGCGGGCTGCTGCGCAGCGCCCTGGAGGCCGTACGGGTCGGCGGCGTCGTCGCCTACGCGACCTGCTCGCCCCACCTCGCCGAGACCCGAGCGGTCGTCGCCGACGTGCTCAAACAGCACCCCGACACCGAGCTCATCGACGCCCGCCCCCTCCTCCCCGACGTCCCCCACCTCGGCGAGGGCCCGGACATCCAGCTCTGGCCCCACCTCCACGGCACGGACGCGATGTACCTGACCCTCCTCCGCCGCACCGCGTAGCGCGCCCCGAAGGGGCGCGGGGCTGTGACACGGTGCGGCTCCGCCGCGGGGCGCGACCGGCCCCCACCGGCCCGCGGTCGAAGAACAACCGCGACCGCCGGGGGGAACGCCGGTCACCGCGTCCCGACGTCAGACCGCCCCACCCAAAGGGGCGCGGGGAACTGCGCGACCAGCCCCCACCGGCCCGCGGTCGAAGAACAACCGCGACCGCCGGGGGGCGGGGAACGCCGGTCACCGCATCCCGCCGCAGGCCGCCCCGCCGAAGGGGCGCGACCACCCCCCACCGGCCCGCGGCCGAAGAACAACCCCGCACCCCCCACCCCCGGAGGGCATGGCAGGCTTGGGGCATGGCCGCGCAGATCAACCCCAGCATCCTGTCCGCCGACTTCGCCCGCCTCGCGGACGAGGCCAAGGCGGTCGAGGGAGCCGACTGGCTCCACGTCGACGTCATGGACAACCATTTCGTCCCCAACCTCACGCTCGGCGTGCCGGTCGTGGAGTCCCTGGCCCGCGCGACGGACACCCCGCTGGACTGCCACCTGATGATCGAGGCCCCCGACCGCTGGGCGCCCCAGTACGTGGAGGCCGGCGCCGGTTCCGTCACCTTCCACGTGGAGGCGGCCTCCGCACCGGTCCGGCTCGCCCGCGAGATCCGGGCCAAGGGCGCCCGCGCCTCCATGGCGCTGCGGCCCGCGACGCCGATCGAGCCGTACGAGGACCTGCTCCCCGAGCTCGACATGCTGCTGATCATGACGGTCGAACCGGGCTTCGGCGGACAGGCGTTCCTCGACATCATGCTGCCGAAGATCCGCCGCACCCGTGAGCTGATCAAGAAGCACGGGCTGGAGCTGTGGCTGCAGGTCGACGGCGGTGTCTCGGCGTCCACGATCGAGCAGTGCGCCGACGCGGGCGCCGACGTCTTCGTCGCGGGTTCCGCCGTGTACGGGGCGTCCGACCCGGCCGAGGCGGTGCGTGCGCTGCGAAACCAGGCCGACGCGGCGACCGCCAAGGCGTCCTGGGCGTGCGACCACTGAGGAACAGAACGTGAACGGCTCCCATCAGGGCTGATCGAGTGCGCCGGATCTGCAAGGATGAACGGCGAATCCAGAGTGTGAACAGCAGAAGAGGAGATCGCCGTGTCGGGTATGTCGGCGGGCCGTTCAGCCATGCGGATGGGACCCGCTGAGCTGGTCCAGGCGGCGGCCATGGCCCGCCGCTTCTACCTCGAGGGCAAGTCCAAGATCCAGATCGCGGAGGAGTTCGGCGTCAGCCGCTTCAAGGTGGCCAGGGTCCTCGAGACCGCCCTCGAGAGAGACCTTGTACGAATCGAGATCCGGGTGCCCGCCGAGCTGGACGCGGAGCGCTCGGACGCGCTGCGGGCCCGCTACGGGCTCCGGCACGCCGTCGTCGTGGAGTCCCCGGCCGACGCCGAGGAGACCCCCGACCCCGAGAACCTGGGCGAGGTGGCCGCCGACCTGCTCGGCGAGCTGGTCAACGAGGGCGACGTGCTCGGCCTGGCCTGGGGCCGCTCCACGATCCACATGGCGGCCGCGCTCGACCGGCTGCCGCCGTGCACGGTGGTGCAGCTGACGGGCGTGTACGACGCCGGAACCGCCGAGCGCGGCTCGGTCGAGGCCGTCCGCCGAGCCGCCCAGGTCTCGGGCGGCGACGCCCACCCCATCTACGCGCCGATGCTGCTGCCGGACGCCGCCACCGCGGCGGCGCTGCGCCACCAGACCGGCATCGCCCGGGCCTTCGAGTACTTCGACAAGGTCACGGTCGCCTGCGTCTCCATCGGCTCCTGGGAGCCCGGCATCTCCACGGTGCACGACATGCTCAGCGACGAGGAGCGCGCGCACTACGCCTCCCTCGGTGTCGCCGCCGAGATGTCCGCGCACCTCTTCGACGCCGAGGGACGCCGGGTGGGCCGGGACCTGGGGGAGCGGTGCATCACGGTCAAGGCCGACCAGCTCCGCCGTATCCCCGAGGTCGTGGCGATCGCGGGCGGGCAGCGCAAGGCGGCGGCCATCGACGCCGTGCTGCGGTCCGGGCTGGTCACCAGCCTGGTGACGGACACCTCGGCCGCGGACTACCTGATGACGGCGGGCACCACGCCGAAGCCGACGCTCAACCGCTCGGACCCCGACGGGGTCTGACGGTCAGTCAGAGAGAGGCAAGGCATGACGGAGGACCCGGCCGGCCGGCTCGTGGTCACGCTGGACCTCGACGGGGTCACGGACAAGGCGGGCCTCATGGACCGCTGCGCCCGTGCCCTGGACCTGCCGGAGTGGTTCGGCCGCAACTGGGACGCGCTCGCCGACTCCCTGGCCGACCCGTCCGTCTGGCCGCGGGAGGCGGCGGAGCGGGGCGTGCTGCTCCTCGTGCGGGGCTGGCGCGAGTACGCCGAGGCACGGCCGGACGAGTGGGCCGTCGCCGAGGAGGTCTTCGCCGAGGCCACCGACCGGGGCCCCGGGCTCTTCGTGACCCTGGGGCCTGGAGGATCCTCCAAGGAGGCCGCTGACCAGCCTGGATGATCTGCCCGGGGATAATCGGACAAGGGTCATGGGAGAATGAAGTACGTGCTCTTTCCCCCTGGCTGACCTGTCCGGGGGCCACCTCTGATCGACTGGGATGTGCAGCACGTGCGTTTCCTCAATGACATCCAGCCCTCGTACGACCTGACGTACGACGACGTCTTCATGGTGCCGAGCCGGTCCGCCGTCGGCTCCCGGCAGGGCGTCGACCTCGGCTCCCCGGACGGCACGGGCACCACCATCCCGCTGGTCGTCGCCAACATGACCGCCATCGCCGGGCGCCGCATGGCCGAGACGGTGGCCCGCCGCGGCGGCCTCGTGGTCATCCCGCAGGACATCCCGATCGAGGTCGTCACCGAGGTCGTCTCCTGGGTGAAGAGCCGCCACCTCGTCCTGGACACCCCGATCGTGCTGGCCCCGCACCAGACCGTCGCCGACGCGCTGGCCCTGCTGCCCAAGCGCGCGCACAACGCCGGTGTGGTCGTCGACGAGGACAACAGGCCCCTCGGCGTGGTCACCGACACCGACCTGACCGGCGTGGACCGCTTCACCCAGCTCGAAGAGGTCATGTCCAAGGACCTGATCCTGATCGACGCGGACCTGGACCCGCGCGAGGCCTTCAACACCCTCGACGGCGCCAACCGCCGCTACGCGCCGGCCGTCGACAAGGACGGCCGCCTGGCCGGCATCCTCACCCGCAAGGGCGCCCTGCGCGCCACGCTGTACACCCCGGCGACCGACGCGAACGGCAGGCTCCGCATCGCCGCGGCCGTCGGCATCAACGGCGACGTGGCGGGCAAGGCCAAGCAGCTCCTCGACGCGGGCGTGGACACCCTCGTCATCGACACCGCGCACGGCCACCAGGAGTCGATGATCGGCGCCGTCAAGCTGGTGCGCGACCTCGACCCGCAGGTGCCGATCGTGGCCGGCAACATCGTCTCCGCCGAGGGCGTGCGCGACCTGATCGAGGCGGGCGCGGACATCATCAAGGTCGGCGTCGGCCCCGGCGCCATGTGCACCACCCGCATGATGACCGGCGTCGGCCGGCCGCAGTTCTCCGCCGTCCTGGAGTGCGCCGCGGAGGCGAAGAAGTACGGCAAGCACGTGTGGGCCGACGGCGGTGTCCGCCACCCGCGCGACGTGGCCATGGCCCTCGCGGCCGGCGCGTCCAACGTGATGGTCGGCTCCTGGTTCGCCGGGACCTACGAGTCCCCTGGCGACCTCCAGCACGACGCGAACGGCCGCCCCTACAAGGAGTCGTTCGGCATGGCCTCCGCGCGCGCGGTGCGCAACCGCACCTCGGAGGAGTCGGCGTACGACCGGGCCCGCAAGGCGCTGTTCGAGGAGGGCATCTCCACCTCCCGCATGTTCCTCGACCCGACCCGTCCGGGCGTCGAGGACCTGATCGACTCGATCATCGCGGGCGTCCGCTCCTCCTGCACCTACGCCGGCGCCGCCTCCCTGGAGGAGTTCGCCGAGAAGGCCATCGTCGGCATCCAGAGCGCCGCCGGTTACGCCGAGGGCAAGCCGCTGCACGCCAGCTGGAGCTGACCCGCGCACCGCTTCCGCACGGCCCCCGATCCTCCCCTCGCCGGGGAGGGACGGGGGCCGTTCGTCATTGCGCTGACCAGGCCCGATCCACCACCGGACCACCCCGCGGAACCCGCCCCGCGCAACGCTCGACAGCCCCCGCGCAACGAACACGCGCCTTGCCCCGGCGAACGCAACGATCGTGCCCGGACGCGCAAGGTTGCTGCATTACCCGGGGAACGCGACCCCTCGTAGGGTTCTTCGCTGTACGTGGCGTGGCGAGGACCCCGCTCGGTGGGTTCCCGCTTCCGCGAGGGACGCCGCCGGTCCCCGCCGCTCCAGAAGCCCGCCGCGAGAGAGCCCGCTCGGAACCGGGCGGCGCGACCGGCAGCGACAAAGGAGTCAACGCGTGCTCGACCAAGGCGCACCCCCGCACCGCGACACACCGGCCACCCCCACGTCCCCGGGGCTGGCCGCGCGCCTCATGCGCCGCAAGCCCGTGGAACGGCTGGTCGCCGAGGGCGGTCAGGGCGAGGGCGGCAGCCTGCGCCGCTCCCTCGGCCTGTGGCAGCTCACGATGATCAGCATCGGCGCCACCCTCGGCACCGGCATCTTCGTCGTCCTCGGCGAGGCCGTGCCCAAGGCCGGACCGGCGGTCACCCTCTCCTTCGTCATCGCCGGCCTGACGGCGCTCTTCTCGGCCCTGTCCTACGCCGAGCTGGCCGGCACCATCCCGGTCGCCGGCTCCTCGTACTCGTACGCCTACGCGACCCTGGGCGAGCTGGTCGCCTGGATCTGCGGCTGGTGCCTGGTCCTGGAGTACGGGGTCTCCGTCGCCGCCGTCGCCGTCGGCTGGGGCGAGTACCTCAACGAGCTCCTCGACGGCACGATCGGCGTCACCATCCCGGACGCCCTCTCCGCACCGCCCGGCGACGGCGGCATCTTCAACCTGCCCGCGCTGATCGTGGTGCTCCTCGCCATGACCTTCCTGCTGGGCGGTGCGCGCGAGTCCGCCCGCGCCAACACGGTCATGGTCGTCGTCAAGATCGCCGCGCTGGTGCTGTTCTGCGCCATCGGCGTCCAGGGCTTCCGCTCCGGCAACTACGAGAACTTCATGCCCCTCGGCATGGCCGGTGTCAGCGCGGCCGGCGCGACGCTCTTCTTCTCCTACATCGGCTTCGACGCGGCCTCCACCGCCGGTGAGGAGGCGAAGAACGCCCAGCGCGACCTGCCCCGCGCGATCATGCTCTCCCTCGTCATCGTCACCCTCCTGTACGTCCTCGTCGCCGCCGTCGCCGTCGGCGCCAAGCCGTGGAAGGGCTTCTCCGACTCCGAGGCCGCCCTCGCCCAGATCATGACCGACGTCACCGGGCAGAGCTTCTGGGGGACCCTCCTGGCGTTCTGCGCGGTCGTCGCCATCGCCAGCGTCGTGCTGACCGTCCTCTACGGCCAGACCCGCGTCCTGTTCGCCATGTCCCGCGACGGACTGGTGCCCAAGGTGTTCTCCAAGGTCCACCCGAAGACCGGCGCGCCCCGCGCCAACACGCTGATCGTCTCGCTGTTCTGCGGCGTCCTGGCCGCCGCCATCCCGCTCGGACAGCTCGCCGACGCCACCAGCATCGGCACGCTGTTCGCCTTCGCCCTGGTCAACGTGGCCGTCGTGGTGCTGCGCCGGACCCGCCCGGACATGCCCCGCACCTTCCGGGTGCCGCTGTCCCCGGTCCTGCCGGCCCTGGGCTTCGGCTTCTGCGTCTGGATGATGGGCAGCCTGTCCACCGTCACCTGGGTGGTCTTCGGTGTCTGGATGGCCGCCGGGCTCATGTTCTACTTCGTGTACGGCCATCGCCGTTCCCGACTCGCCACGCCGGACACGTCCGAGGTCCGGACGCCCAAGAAGTGAAGTGAACGACCCGCAGTGCTGAACGATCTCGACGAACGCATCGTGCACGCCCTCGCCGAGGACGCCCGCCGCTCCTACGCGGACATCGGGCAGTCGGTCGGCCTGTCCGCGCCCGCCGTGAAGCGGCGCGTGGACAGGCTGCGCGCCACCGGAGCCATCACCGGCTTCACCGTGCGGGTCGACCCCGCCGCGCTCGGCTGGGAGACCGAGGGGTACGTCGAGATCTTCTGCCGCCGCAACACCTCGCCGGAGACCATCCAGCGGGGACTGGAGCGCTACCAGGAGGTCGTGGCCGCGTCCACCGTCACCGGGGACGCGGACGCGATCGCCCAGGTCTTCGCCGCCGACATGCGGCACTTCGAGCGGGTCCTGGAGCGGATCGCCGGCGAGCCGTTCGTGGAGCGCACCAAGTCCGTGCTGGTCCTCTCGCCGCTGCTGCGGCGCTTCTCGTCGGGGTCGCCCGCATAAGCGCTGCGCCCGGGGCGCCGTTCCGTCTACCATCGGTGCCATGACCTGGCGACATTGATCCACCAGCAGTACCCGCCCCCGAGGGCCGCCTCGGACACCGCACGTGCCGGTGTCCGATCCGCTCCCTCGGGAAGGCCTCATGTCTCACGCACCCACAGGTGTGCCGCCCGCCGGCTACCGGCGGCTGACGGCCACGCTGTACGGCTACGCGTTCCTCGACGACTTCGTCCTGCTCTACCCGGTGTACGCGCTGCTCTTCAGCGACGCCGGCCTGTCCGTCTGGCAGATCTCCTCACTCTTCGCCCTGTGGTCGGTCACCGGCGTCCTGCTGGAGGTGCCCTCCGGCGCCTGGGCCGACGCCGTCTCCCGGCGGCTTCTGCTGTGGCTCGGCCCGCTGCTCACCGCCGCCGGCTTCGCCCTGTGGGTGCTCGTCCCGTCCTACGGCGCCTTCGCGCTCGGTTTCGTGCTGTGGGGCACCGGGGGAGCGCTCGGGTCCGGCGCGCTGGAGGCGCTGGTCCACGACGAACTCGACCGGCTCGGCGCCGCCGGCCGGTACGCCCGCGTCATGGGCCGGGCCCGCTCGGCCGGGCTGGTGGCCGTGATGGCCGCGATGGGCCTCGCCGGGCCGGTGTTCGCCAGCGGTGGCTACCCGGCCGTGGGGGCGGCGAGCATTCTGGTCTGCCTGCTGGCGGCGGCGCTGGCGACCCGGTTCCCCGAGCACCGGACACCGGTGGCGGACGGCGACGGGTGGGCCCGGACCCTGCGGTCCGGGCTCGCCGAGGCCCGCGCCGACCGGTCCGTGCGCGGCGCGCTGCTGCTCGTCCCGGCGGTGGGGGCCGTGTGGGGCGCCCTCGACGAGTACACGCCCCTGCTGGTCCGGGACACCGGCGTGGCCGAGGCGACCGTGCCGTGGCTGCTCCTGCTGATCTGGGCCGGCGCCACGGCCGGCGGCCTGCTGGCCGGCCCCGCCGAACGGCTCGGCAACGCCGGGTTCGGCGGGCTGCTCGCCGGTGCCGCGCTCGCCCTGGCCGTGGGCGCCGGCACGGGCACGCCGGCGGGGCTGGCGCTGGTCGCCGTCGCGTTCGGCGGCTTCCAGCTGGCCTGCGTGCTCGCCGACGCACGCCTCCAGGAGCGCATCGGCGCCTCCGGCCGGGCGACCCTGACCTCGGTGGCCGGGCTCGGCACCGAGCTGGCCACGGTCGCGGTGTACGGGGCGTACGGGGTGGCCGGGACGGCGGCGGGGCACGGCACCGCGTTCGCGGTCTTCGCGGTGCCGTACCTGCTGACGGCGGTGGTGCTGGTGGCCGCCCGGACTACAGCTTCGGCTGCCAGGGCACGACCCTGAAGTCACCCGTGCCCTTCGCGACCTTCTCGAACGGCGCCGACCCCACACACCGGGGCAGCCCGTCCGTCTCGGCGGGCGAGCCGGTCGCGGCCCAGCTGTAGCCCAGCCGGTCGTGGCGGCCGAGGTCGTGGACCGTGATGCCGACCCGCTTGCCCGTGGCGCCGGGCAGGTCGGAGGAGGTGATGACGCCCGACACGACGGCCACGTCACCGCCGGTCAGCAGGCAGTCGACGTCGGCCTTCGCACGGGCCCCCTTGCCGTTCAGGTAGTGGCTGAACTCGAAGGTGCCGGTGGCCTTCAGCGGGTCGTCGTCGTCCTCGGCGGCCAGATGGGCGTCGAAGGTGAAGGTGATGTCGTCCCCGGCCGACCGGTACAGCTTCGCGGTGCCGGTGAGCGCGGCCGCCTCCCTCGGGGGCGGGCCCTCGTGGGGACCCGAGGCGACGGCGGCGCCCGTCGTGGCGGCGGTGAGCAGCAGCGCGACGCAGAGCGCGGCGGTCGTCGTACGGCGTTTCATGGGGGGTCCTCTCCGCAGGCGGAACACGGTGGATCAACGGTCACCACTGTCCCGGCGCGGCTCTCCCGGCACATCGCACCCAGGGCGGCACCGCCCTCCGCCGCGCGGCGGGGGAGGACGGGCGCCGGCTGCGCCCCGAGGAGGAGGCAGGGGGAGGAACGGGGGCCGGGCAGGGGGAGGAACGGGGGCCGTGCGGACGAGACGGATCGCCGGGCTGCCGGGGGGAGGCCCGCCACCGTCCGCCGCCCGTCGCTCGCCTCGCCGCAGGAGCGCGGCCGGGGTGCCTGACCGTGCGGGGGCCGTGCGGACGCGGCGGATCGCCGGGCTGCCGGGAAAGGGACCCTCGCCGCCCGCCCCCGCCTCGCCGCAAAGGCCGTCGGCCGGGGCCCGACCGTAACGGCGGGGCAGGGACGCTCCCCGTGCGGGACGGGAGGACGAGGTGCGCAACGAATCGCCGCGGCGTGCCCGGCGGACGCAACGATCCGCTCACCGGCGCGCAACGGCTCCTCCTTGTCCGGCCGAGTCCGCCGACCGTACCGTCTATCTGGCCCCCCGACCCCCCTCCCACCGGTGAGGAACACGCATGCGCACCGCCCTGCTCCAGAGCTCCGGCCGACCCGGCTCCACCGTCGAGAACCTCAAGGTCCTCGACGAGGCCGCGGGCCGCGCCGCCGCCGCGGGCGCCGGGCTGCTCGTCACCTCCGAGCTGTTCCTGACCGGGTACGCGATCGGCGACGAGATCGGCCGCCTCGCCGAGGCCGCCGACGGCGAGGCCGCCGACGCGGTCGCGGAGACCGCCACGCGGCACGGCCTCGCCGTCGCGTACGGCTACCCCGAGCGGGCCGGCGGGAGCGTATACAACTCCGTCCAGCTGATCTCCGCCGACGGCACCCGCCTGGCCAACTACCGCAAGACCCACCTCTTCGGCTGCTTCGAGCACGACCACTTCGTCCCGGGCGAGCAGCCGGTCGTGCAGGCCGAGCTGAACGGTCTCACCGTCGGCCTGATGATCTGCTACGACGTCGAGTTCCCGGAGAACGTGCGCGCCCACGCCCTGGCCGGCACCGACCTGCTGCTCGTGCCGACCGCACAGATGCACCCGTTCCAGTTCGTGGCCGAGTCCGTAGTGCCCGTGCGGGCCTTCGAGAACCAGATGTACGTGGCGTACGTCAACCGGGTCGGCCGGGAGGGCGAGTTCGAGTTCGTCGGGCTGTCGGTGCTCGCCGGCCCCGACGGCACCGCCCGCGCCCGGGCCGGGCGCACCGGGGAACTGGTCGTCGCCGACGCCGACCCGGCCTTCCTCGCCGCCTCCCGCGAGGCCAACCCGTATCTGAAGGACCGCCGCCCCGGCCTCTACGGGTCCCTCGCCTGACCCACCACCGCCTCCCCCGTTCCACCTGTGCAAGGAGTCCGTACCCCATGACGTCCACGGTGCCCAACGCGATCGAGCACGCAGACGAGCAGCAGCCGCCGATCACCATGTTCGGGCCGGACTTCCCGTACGCGTACGACGACTTCCTCGCCCACCCGGCGGGCCTCGGCCAGATACCGGCCACCGAGCACGGCACCGAGGTCGCCGTCATCGGCGGCGGCCTGTCCGGCATCGTGGCCGCCTACGAGCTGATGAAGATGGGCCTCAAGCCCGTCGTCTACGAGGCCGACCGGATCGGCGGACGGCTGCGGACCGTCGGCTTCGAGGGCTGCGACCCGTCACTGACCGCCGAGATGGGCGCGATGCGCTTCCCGCCGTCCTCCACCGCGCTCCAGCACTACATCGACCTGGTCGGACTCGAGACCCGCTCGTTCCCCAACCCCCTCGCCGAGGCGACGCCCTCCACCGTCGTCGACCTCAAGGGCGAGTCGCACTACGCCGAGACCCTGGACGACCTGCCGCAGGTGTACCGGGACGTGGCCGAGGCCTGGGCCAAGTGCCTCGAAGAGGGCGCCGACTTCTCCGACATGAACCGCGCCCTGCGTGAGCGCGACGTCCCGCGCATCCGCGAGATCTGGGCGAAGCTGGTCGAGAAGCTCGACAACCAGACCTTCTACGGCTTCCTCTGCGACTCCGAGGCCTTCAAGTCCTTCCGGCACCGTGAGATCTTCGGCCAGGTCGGCTTCGGCACCGGCGGCTGGGACACCGACTTCCCCAACTCCATCCTGGAGATCCTCCGCGTCGTCTACACCGAGGCCGACGACCACCACCGCGGCATCGTCGGCGGCTCCCAGCAGCTGCCGCTGCGCCTGTGGGAGCGGGAGCCGGAGAAGATCGTCCACTGGCCCTACGGAACCTCGCTGAAGTCCCTGCACGTGGACGGCGAGCCCCGCCCGGCCGTGACCCGCCTGAACCGGACCGCCGGCAACCGGATCACCGTGACCGACGCCGACGGCGACATCCGCACCTACCAGGCGGCGATCTTCACCGCCCAGTCCTGGATGCTGCTCTCCAAGATCGCCTGCGACGACTCGCTCTTCCCGATCGACCACTGGACCGCGATCGAGCGCACCCACTACATGGAGTCCTCGAAGCTGTTCGTGCCCGTCGACCGGCCGTTCTGGCTGGACAAGGACGAGGAGACGGGCCGGGACGTGATGTCGATGACGCTCACCGACCGGATGACCCGGGGCACCTACCTCCTGGACGACGGCCCGGACAAGCCGGCCACCATCTGCCTCTCCTACACCTGGTGCGACGACAGCCTGAAGTGGCTGCCGCTGTCCGCGAACGAGCGGATGGAGGTCATGCTGAAGTCGCTCGGCGAGATCTATCCGAAGGTCGACATCCGGAAGCACATCATCGGCAACCCGGTGACCGTCTCCTGGGAGAACGAGCCCTACTTCATGGGCGCGTTCAAGGCCAACCTGCCCGGCCACTACCGCTACCAGCGGCGCCTGTTCACGCACTTCATGCAGGAGCGGCTGCCCGAGGACAAGCGGGGCATCTTCCTCGCCGGCGACGACATCTCCTGGACGGCCGGCTGGGCCGAGGGCGCCGTCCAGACCGCGCTGAACGCGGTCTGGGGCGTCATGCACCACTTCGGCGGCGAGACCGACGCGACCAACCCCGGCCCGGGCGACGTCTACGACGAGATCGCGCCCGTCGAGCTCCCCGAGGACTAGCTAGCTAGACCCCGGCCGCCCTGGCCTTCTCGTACACCTCGGCGGCGACGTCCTTGAGCTCCTCGGCGTCCCGCAGGGAACCCTGGAGGTCGAGGAGGATCTCGTCGAGGCCGATCTCGGCGTGCGCGGCCAGGTCCTCGACGATCTGGTCGACGCTGCCGTGGAAGGGGCGGCGGCCGGTGCCGTCCTGGCCGGCCGCCCGGTAGCGGGCGTTGACCCGGAGCACCGTCCGGATCGGCTCGGTGCGTCCGCGTTCCTCGGCCAGGTCGCGCAGCAGGCGCCACTGCTCGGCGACGGCCTCGGCGCCCATGCCGGTCGGCAGCCAGCCGTCGGCGTGGTCGACCAGCCGGCGCCGGGCCCGGCCGCTGCCCGCCGCCAGCATGATCGGGATCGGCCGGGCGGGCTTCGGGCCGACCACCGCTGACGCGATCTTCGTGACGTGCCCGTCGTACACCACCGGGTCCGGGCCCCACACCGCCCGGCACACCTCGATCAGCTCGTCCAGGGCGGCGCCGCGCTCGGCGAACGGCCGCACGGACGCGGCCGCGTACTCGTCGTGGGACCAGCCGGTGCCGAAGCCCGCGACCACCCGGCCGCCGCTCGCCGCGTCCAGTGTGGCCAGTGCCTTGGCCAGCTGGAACGGCACGTGCAGCGGGGCGACCAGCACGCTGGTGCCCAGCCGGGCCCGCTCGGTGGCCGCGGCGGCGAGCGTCAGGGTGACCAGCGGCTCGGCCACGCTGCGGTACGAGTCGGGCCAGGGCAGGCCCTCGATGCCGTACAGCCCTTGGCCGGCGGGGTCGGGGAACAGGGCCCGCTCGAAGACCCACAGGCTCTCGTAGCCCATCCGTTCCGCCGCGCGGGCCACGTCCGGGACGTCCTTGCCGATGTCGTACTGACGCATCTGGGGGAGGCCGAGTCCGAGCCGGGTCGTCATGCCTGGGTGCTCCTTCGCGGTCGGGGTGCGATGTTGCCCGAGGGGCCAACGTACCGCGCACGCACGTGAGTTCCGGGTGCGCACCGGGCCGGGTCAGTCCGGCAGCGGGGTGAGCAGCATGCGGCCCGCGAAGCCCACCGCCGCGTCCAGCCGCTGGGTGAACTCCCCGGCCACGTCGGGGATCCTGCGCAGCGCCCACAGGGCCCGGGCCGCGGCCCAGGTGGCGTCGCGGGCCCGCTCCAGGCTCCAGGAGCCGAGCAGATGGGTCAGCGGGTCGGCGATCTGGAGGACGTCGGGACCCGGCATCAGCTCGTCGCGGATGCGCTCCTCCAGCGACACGAGGAGATCACCCACGCGGTCGAACTCGTCCTCCAGGTCGGCGGGTTCGCAGCCGAGCGTACGACAGGTGTCCACCACGGCCAGCGCCAGGTCGTGCCCGATGTGCGCGTTGATGCCCGCCAGCGCGAACTGCAGCGGCCGTACGCCGGGGTGGCGGCGGAACTGGAACAGGGGCCGCCAGCAGGCGGGCGGCCGGCGCCCGCTCTCCAGGGCGTCGACGGCGTCGAGATAGCGCTCCGCGAACCGTACGTCCAGCGCGATCGCGGCCCGGGCGTCCGGGAACAGACCGCGGTCGACGCACCGGTCGACCGCCTCGGTGACGGCCAGGTAGACGCCGTTGAAGACGGCCACCCCGTCCCGCGCGGGCAGCGCGGCGTCGAGGGCGCGCATCCGGGTCAGGACCGTGTCCACCGTCCGGACGGCCGTCGGGACTTGCTCGCAGTGCGCCATGGGGGCAGGGTCGCAGCTTTAGGGTGGCGGGAGTGCCGGCGGGCCCGACGCTTCCCCAGAACGGGGGAACGCGCCCGTCGTGCGGGGGAGGGGGAACGTACGTGTCAGGCCTTCGTGCCCGGCGGCTGGCCGCTCGCAGGACCGAGCGCAGGCGCGCCGCACGCCGCCACGCGATGGTCGCGGCGGCGTCCGTCGTCGTCGCGGTCGGTGCCGCGACCGGCATGCTGACCGCGCTCGGCGACGACGACCGCGGCGCGGACGAGGCACGGCCACGGGTGACGCGGTCGCCGCGGCCGGCCTCCCCGCCCGTCGTGCCGGCCCCCTCCGCCTCGGCGACGCCCCCGGCCTCCGCCTCGCCCTCCCCTTCGAAGCACGCGACGAAGGCGAGCCCAAGCCCTTCGCCGAACAAGACCGAACGGAAGGAACCGCGCACCACCGCGGTCTCCGCCGGGCTCTACCGGCACCCCGACTCGCAGGTCCTGGAGTGGGTCCGGGCCCATCCCGACGACCCGCGCCGGGACGTCATCGAGTCCCGCATAGCCGACCACCCGGCCGCCGTGTGGTTCGCCGACCACACGCCGGAGAACATCACCTCCCGGGTCCGTGCGGTCACCTCGGGCGCCGCCGCCCAGGGCCGCGTGCCGGTGCTCGTGCCGTACGTGATACCCGACCGCGACTGCGGAGGGTACTCGGAGGGCGGGGCTCCGGACCTCGACGCCTACGACGACTGGATCGACCGTTTCGCCGCGGGGCTGGGCTCCGGCGAGGTCATCGTCGTCCTGGAGCCCGACTCGGTGGCCCAGGCCGAGTGCCTGTCCGACGGCGACCGGGCCGACCGCTTCGCCTCCCTGGCCCGGGCCGGACGCGTCATGAAGGACGCCGACCCGAAGGCGCGCGTCTACTTCGACGCGGGCCACTCCGGCTGGCACACGCCCGCCGAGCAGGCGGGATGGCTCAAGCAGGCCGGTGCCGCCTCCGCCGACTCCTCGGACGGCGTCTTCAGCAACGTCTCCAACTTCCACGCCACCGCCGACGAGGTCGCCCACGACCGCGCGGTCCTCGACGCCCTCGGCGGGCCGGCGGGCCTCGGCGCGGTCATCGACACCAGCCGCAACGGCAACGGCGCCCCGCCCGACGGCGAGTGGTGCGACCCCGACGGCCGCAGGCTCGGCCGCGCGCCGACCCTGAGCACCGGCATGGGGCGCATCGACGCCTACCTGTGGGTGAAGCTGCCGGGGGAGTCGGACGGCTGCAAGGGGTCGCCGGGCACGTTCACCCCGTCGTACGCCTACGACTTGGCGCGCTGAGAACCGCCGTCCCCCATCTGCCCGTCCGGCTGCCCGCCCGTCTTGCCGCCGGTCCCCCCGCCGGACTCCTCGTCATACGACGACGTGCCCTCGTCCAGCAGCGGCTGCTGCGTCTTGAGGTGGGCCGGGGCGAAGGCGCGCAGCGCGTGGTAGCCGGTGATGACGACCAGGGTGCCCAGCGCGATGCCGCTGAGGGAGAACGTGTCGGTGAACTTCATGCTGACGTTGCCGACGCCGATGATGATGCCCGCGGCGGCCGGCACCAGGTTCAGCGGGTTGCGCAGGTCCACCTTGGCGTTGATCCAGATCTGCGCGCCGAGCAGGCCGATCATGCCGTACAGGATGACCGTGATGCCGCCGAGGACGCCGCCGGGGATCGCGGCGACGACCGCGCCGAACTTCGGGCAGAGGCCGAACAGCAGGGCGAAACCGGCGGCGGCCCAGTAGGCGGCCGTGGAGTAGACGCGGGTCGCGGCCATCACACCGATGTTCTCGGAGTACGTGGTGTTGGGCGGGCCGCCGACCGCGGTGGACAGCATCGAGCCGACACCGTCCGCGGAGATCGCCGTGCCGAGCTTGTCGTCGAGGGAGTCGCCGGTCATCTCACCGACCGCCTTGACGTGCCCGGCGTTCTCCGCGATCAGCGCGATGACGACGGGCAGGGCGACCAGGATCGCCGACCACTCGAAGCTCGGCCCGTGGAAGGAGGGCAGCCCGATCCAGTCGGCGTGGCCGACGGCGGAGAAGTCCAGTCGCCAGTGGTCGGTGACCTTGCCGCTGCCGTCCACCGAGTGGATCTTCCCGAAGATCCGGTCCAGGGCCCAGGACAGGGCGTAGCCGAAGACCAGGCCCAGGAAGATCGCGATCCGGGACCAGAAACCGCGCAGGCAGACCACGGCCAGACCGGTGAACAGCATCACCAGCAGGGCCGTCCACTGGTCCTGCGGCCAGTAGGTGGAGGCGGTGACCGGCGCCAGGTTGAAGCCGATCAGCATGACCACCGCGCCGGTGACGATCGGCGGCATCGCGGCGTGGATGATCCGCGCGCCGAACCGCTGCACCGCGAGACCCACCAGGAACAGCACGGCGCCGACGACGAGCACCGCGCCGGTCACCGTGGCACTGGTGCCGCCCTGCGCCCGGATCACGGCGGCGACGCCGACGAAGGAGAGCGAGCAGCCGAGGTAGCTCGGCACCCGGCCGCGCGTGGCGAGCAGGAAGATGACGGTCGCCACGCCCGACATCATGATCGCGAGGTTGGGGTCCAGGCCCATGAGGACCGGAGCCACGAAGGACGCCCCGAACATGGCCACCACGTGCTGGGCGCCGAGCCCGGCCGTGCGGGGCCACGAGAGCCGTTCGTCGGGGCGGACCACCGCTCCGGGGGCGGGAGTCTTCCCGTCCCCGTGCAGCTTCCATCGCACGCCGAGGTCCATGGTGAGGTTTCGCTTTCTTCGGTACATGAGGACTGTCCGCACCATTGTCAGGGGTAGCCGGCCGTCCTCTGCGCCACGCCCCCCGCTGACCAGCGCCTTCCCCCACGGCCGACCCAGCTGAGCGTCCGCTTAGGATGGAGGGGATCCCCAGCACGTGAGCACAGCCGAGCAGGACCAGGAGCCCCGACCGTGACCGCCGAAGCCCCCGCAGCCCCCGCCCTGTCCTACGGCAGGCTCGTCCCCGTCACCGTCCACTTCGACGACCTGGACGCGCTCGGCCTGCTGCACAACGCCCGCTACCCGGTGATGGTCGAGCGGGCCTGGGCCGAGCTGTGGACCGAGCACGGCTTCCGCTTCGAGGGCGACTGGGCCGCGGCCGGCGACGCGTGCAACGCGGTCAAGGAGCTGACGGTCAGCTACGAGGCGCCGGTCACCCGGCCGGGCGCGTACGCCGTCCACCTCTGGCTGGAGCGGCTCGGCACGACCGGGCTGACGTACGGTTTCCGCTTCTGCTCGGCGGACGGCGCCACCACGTACGCCCGCGGCACCCGGGTGCTGGTCCGGCTGGACTCCGCGACGCTGCGCCCGGCGCCGTGGAGCGAGACCTTCAGGGCTGCCGGTCGGGCACTGCTGCGCTCGTCGGACTGATCTTCGGCCGGTTGCGGTCGCCGGCCCGCAGCACCTTCGCGAACAGCACCAGGCAGCAGGCCAGCACGGTCACCAGACCGAACGACACCACCAGGCTGGTGGCCTGCGCCAGGCCGCCGATCGCGCTCGGCGCCACCAGCCCGGACGTGTACGTGATGGTCGCGACACCCGCGATGGCGAGGCTCGGGTTGGAGCCGGCCCGGCCCGCCGCCGCGAAGCACAGCGGGACGACGACCGCGATGCCGAGGCCCATCAGCGCGAAGCCCGTCATCGCCACCGCCGGATGCCCGCCGAGGACCACCAGCAGGCCGCCGAGCGCGGCCAGCACGCCGCTCACCCGGACGGTGCGCACGGCGCCGAAGCGGTCCACCACCTTGTCCCCGGCGAGCCGGGCCACCGCCATGGTGAGCGTGAAGCCCGTGGTGCAGGCCGCCGCGAGACCGGCGGAGGTGTCCAGCTGGTCCCGCAGGTACACCGCCGACCAGTCGAGGCTCGCGCCCTCCGCGAACACCGCGCAGAACCCGATCGCGCCGATCAGCAGCGCCGACCTGGGCGGCAGCGCGAACCGCGGCGGCGGGTCCTCGTCCTCGGCGGGCTGGAGGTCCAGCACCCAGGTGCAGGCCACCAGTCCCAGCACGGTCAGCACCCCCGCGGCCAGGACGTGGTGCAGTCGCGCGTCCGCGCCCAGATGGGCGGCGAGGGTGCCGGCCGCCGAGCCGGTCAGGGCCCCCGCGCTCCACATGCCGTGCAGCCCGGACATGATCGACTTGTCGATCCGGTTCTCCACCTCTACGCCGAGCGCGTTCATCGCCACGTCCGACATGCCGGCCGAGGCGCCGTAGAGGAACAGGGCGAGGCACAGGGTGAGCAGGTTCGGGGCGAGGGAGGGCAGGACCAGCGCCAGCGTCCACAGGGCGAGCAGACCGCGCAGGGCGGTCCGGGCGCCGAAGCGGTGGCTGACGCGCCCGGCCAGCGGCATGGCGACCGAGGCACCGAGCGCGGGGAAGGCCAGCGCCAGGCCCAGCTGGCCCGCGCTCACCCCGGCATGGTCCTGGATCCACGGCACGCGCGTCGCGAACGAGCCGGTGACCGCGCCGTGCACGGCGAACACGGCGGCCACGGCGTACCGGGCGCGCCTCACCTCCCTGTGCGCGTAGACCACTGCGCTCATGCTGGGCTCCTCCGTCGGGTCGGCTCGGGTCGGCACGGGTCAGCTGCTCCACTGCCCCGTCGCGCCGCGTAAACTATCAGGAACCCTGCCTGATAGATAGGGAGTTCGGCGCGACTCCCCGCCCGTCGATCTGGAAGGATCCCGGCATGCCCGCATCCCCGAGCACCGCCCGGGCCATCAACGACCGGCTCGCCCTGCGTCTGCTCCAGCAGGAGGGCCCGTTGACGGCCGCACAGCTGAAGCAGCTGACCGGCCTCTCCCGGCCCACCGTGGCCGACCTCGTCGAACGCCTCACCGCCTCCGGCCTGATCGAGGTGACCGGCGAGTCGGGAGAGCAGCGCCGCGGGCCGAACGCCAGGCTGTACGGCATCGTCGCCGGCCGGGCCCACCTGGCCGCCCTCGACGTGCGCACCGACAGCGTCGCCGTCGTCGTCTCGGACCTGCTCGGCCGGGTCCTCGGTGAAACGTCCGCGCCGATCGGCGACGGCACCGGGACGGGCCCCGCGGTGGAACAGGCGGTCACCCTGGTCGAGCGCGCGGCGAAGGAAGCCGGGGCCGACCGCCTGCACACCGTCTGCGTCGGCGCCCCCGGCCTGATCGATCCGGCCAGCGGTGAACTCCACGACTCGACCGGCCTGCCCGAGTGGCACCGCCGCCTGGTGGCCGCGCTGCGGGACCGGCTGCCCGGGGCGCGGGTCGGCGTCGAGAACGAGACCAACCTCGCCGCCCTGGCCGAGCAGCGCGACGGGGCGGCCCGTGACCGGGACACGTTCGTCCTGCTGTGGCTCGGTCTGGGCGTCGGCGGCGCGATCGTCCTCGACGGCGTCCTGCGGCGCGGCGTCTCCGGCGGCGCGGGCGAACTGGGCTTCCTGCCGGTGCCCGGCACGTCGGGTGTGCCGTCGGCCACCGACTGCGCGGGCGGTTTCCACTCCGTGACCGGGGCGGTGGCGGTGGCCGCCCTCGCGGCCCGGCACGGCATGACGGCGGATCCCGTCGCGGGGGAGCCGCACGCCGCCGCCCTGGTGCGGGCGGCGGTACGCGGAGCCGGCACCGACGCGTCGGCCGGGCGGTTCCTCGACGTCCTCGCCGACCGCGTCGCGCTCGGGGCCGCCGCCGTCGTCTCCGTCCTCGACCCCGGCTGCGTCGTGCTGGCCGGCGAGACCGGGCGGGCCGGCGGCGACACCCTCGCCGCCCGGGTGCGGGACCGCCTCGCCCGGATGTCGCCGCTCGCCACCGAGGTGCGCGCCGGCACCCTGGGCGGCGGCGCCGTACTGCGGGGGGCGCTGCTGACCGCCCGCGACCGCGCCCAGGACGACCTGTTCGGACCGCCGGCACACTAGGCACGGACGCCCGGAGCCCGCCGGGGCCGCGGGGCCGGGCCGGTCGCGGGGCACCGTGACCCGGGCCCGGCCCGGAGAGCGTGCGCGGGGCACGAGGGCGGCGGCCGCGAAGGCGTGCGGCACGGACCGACGCGCTCGGGCCCGCCGCGCGGTCATCCCCAGCCGCCTCCGGCGCCGCGTCCGAAACGGGCCGTCAGGTACTCCTCGAAGGTGCCCTTGCCCAGCGCCGCATCCGGTGCCAGATGGCCGCCCGCGCGGAACGCGCGGTAGGTCTTTCCGGCGAGCGGGACGTTCACCACCCGCCGCCGGCGGCCCGTCGCGGCCAGATAGGCGCGGGCGAGCGACTCGAAACTCCGCACCTCGGGACCGCCGAGGTCCGGGACCCGCCCGGCGGGCTCGCCCGCCGCCAGCCCGGCGAGCCGGTCGGCGACCTCCCGCACCTCGACCGGCTGGTCGGCGACCTGCGCCGGCACCAGCACGACCGGCGGCTTCGCCAGGCCCTGGAGCAGCCGCACCACCAGGTCGTGGAACTGCGTCGTCCGCAGCACCGTCCAGCCGATCCCGGACTCCTCGACGAGCCGCTCGACCGCCAGCTTGGCCCGGTAGTAGCCGAACGGCACGCGGTCGACGCCGACGATCGAGATGTACACCAGGTGCCGTACCCCGGCCCGCCGGGCCGCCGCCAGCAGGTTCGCGGCCGCCCGCTCGTCGCCGCCGGTCTGCGTGGTCGCGCAGTGCACGACCGTGGCGACGCCGTCGAGCGCCGCGTCGAGGGCGGCGCCGCCCTTGCGGAGGTCGACGGCGTACGGCCGGGAGTGCCGGCTGAGTACCCGCACCTCGTGCCCGTCCGCGCGCAGCCGCTCGGTGACGAGCCGGCCGAGCGTGCCGGTGCCGCCGGTCACCAGGATCGTGGTCATGCTGTTCAGCCCCTTCACACAGGTGGTGCTCCCGAGTGGAACACCCCGTCGTGGGCTTGGACGGATCAGCGGGCCGGAAGTGTGACACGGACGGGGCCCGTCCGTGTCACGGCACTGGGTGGCCCGGCGGCGGGCAAGGGCCCTCGTCACGGCCGCCGGGCCGGTCCTCGCGGGGGGCTCAGCAGGCGCCGAGGTCCTGCCAGACGCCCCACTGCCCGGTGGTGCCGGGTTCCTCGCCCTTCGTCCACCACTTGGACTTCCAGGAGTGCCCCCCGTGGGACACCGTGATGCCCCCGCCGTACGGGTCGGCGGCGCTCCAGGCCGGTGCGGAGCACGGACCGGTGCCGTCCGTCGGCGTCGGGCCCGGCGACCCGGTGTCCGTCGGCGTGGGCGTCGGCGTCGGCGGGCCGGCGTCCACCACGGTGGTTCCCCGGGCCAGGTCGCCGGCCAGGGCGTACGACTTCCCGCCGAACGTCACCGTCCAGTTCGACGGCGTCGACACCGGCAGGTAGTACACGAAGTCGACCGTCGCGGAGGCGCCCGGCGCCAGCGACTGCCAGGCCGGCAGCTTCAGCGAGACGCGGTGGTGGTCGCCCTTCAGCCCGCCGGCGTTGGACCCGGTGTGGTCACTGCGGACGACCGTGGTGCCCCAGCCGGACTGGTCCTTGGCGTTGCCGGGCGCGGAGGTGCCGTAGTCGAACCGGAACTCCGTGCCGCCGGGCAGCGTCGTGTGCGTGTTGTTGGTGATCGTCAGCTTCGGGCCGATCGGATAGTTGGAGTCACCGAGCGGGAACTGCCCGAACTCCACGTCGATGTCCAGCGCCTCGGCCGGCAGACCCGTCGTGGACCGCTTCGCTCCGTACGGGGAGGCCGACTTGAAGGTGTCGTACATCGTGCCGGTCAGCGTCGAGCCCGGCTCGTACTGCCCCTTGCCCGCGTTCCAGGCGTAGTCGCCCGCGAGCTCCCAGACCATCGTGCCGCCGATGCCGCGGTCCACCACGTAGTCCGCCTTGGCCTTGACCGACTGCTCGTCCTCGGTGGACAGGAAGACCTTCTTCTCGGCGTTCCACAGCCAGGGCGCGACCAGGGTGGCGTCGTACTTGCGGGCGTAGGTCCCGGTCAGCCCGGTACCGGCCGGGAAGCCGTAGTCGCTCAGGTAGTCGCCGACGACGCCCTTCTCCAGGTTCTTGGCGTGCCACATCGGGTTGGACCCGGCGGGCGACTCCTTGCCGTCGTCGTCCAGGTCGTGCCACAGGTTGTCGATGCCGACCGCGCCGTCACCGCACGTGGTCAGGCCGGAGCCAGCCGGGCACTGCGTGGCCGGGGCCCTGCCCCACAGCCCGTCGGTGCCGCCGGTGACGTTCTTGAAGCCCCGTGTGTAGTACGGCAGCCCGATGTTGATGCGCCCGGCCGGCATCGAGCCGCGGAAGTAGTGGTAGGCCCAGTCCGTGTTGAGGTAGCCGATGCCGCCGTACTGGGACGTGGAGTAGACGCCCGCGGCGGCGAGTTCGGCGTCCTTGCCGTCGTCGAAGAGGGAGGCGTTCGGGCCGACGTACGCGTTCCAGGCGCCGTGCAGGTCGTACGACATGATGTTGACGTAGTCCAGGTACTTCTGGACCTGGAAGGTCTCCATGCCGCGCAGCAGGTATCCGGAGGAGGGCGCGGCGACGGAGAGGAGGTAGTGCCTGCCGTCCGCCGCGCCCGCGCGGTCGAGTCTCTCGCGCAGCGTCTTCATCAGGGCCGCGTAGCCCTTGACCAGTCCGGCCCGGCGGCCGTTGGCGAAGGACCGGTCGAGCGGGTTGCCCGCGTCCTTCATCGTCGTCGGGTACTCGTAGTCGATGTCGACGCCGTTGAAGCCGTACGTGCGGACGAAGTCGACGGCCGAGGCCGCGAAGGTGTCGATGCCGGCCTGGTTGACCGAGCCGTCGGCGTTGGTGGCCATCGAGTAGAAGCCGCCCGAGCCGACGCGCGCGCCGTCGGCCCCGAAGTAGCCGCCCGTCTCGGCCCAGCCGCCCACCGAGATCATCGTCTTGACGTTCGGGTGCTGCTTCTTGAACTTGTTCAGCAGGTTGAAGTGGCCCTTGTAGGGGAGGCCCGGGTCCATCTCGGCGCCCCCGACACCCGGCCACGTCATCCCGGTGGCGGGGTTCGTCGCGCCCTCGGGGCCGACGGAGAGCTTGCCGGCCCCGTCGACGTGCGCGAACGCGTAGTTGACGTGGGTGACCTTGTCCCAGGGGATGTCCGAGGCCAGGTAGGCGGGCTTGCCGTCCTTGCCGGTGCGCCAGCCCGTGAAGTAGCCGATCACCCGGCGCGGGTGGTCGGCTCCCATCTTCTCCCTGCCCTCGGCGTCGTAGACCGAGCAGTAGGGCACGTCGACCCCGGGGGTGCGGTAGAGGCCGTCGGGGCGGCAGGTCTCCTGGTCGGCGGCGTGCGAAACGGTCGCCGGGAGGCCGGCGAGCACCAGGCCGGCGACTGCGGCGGCGCCGGCGAACAGGGCCGGTCTCGCCCGGTGACGGGTTCTGGAGCGTGAGGGGGACGGCACAGTCGGTTCCTCTCCACGGAAGTTGCGCAGACCCTAGAGAGGACTAGACCAGTGAGTCAATAGGTATGGACCAATCTCGAAGAGGGGGTGCGCGCAGGGGAGTTGGGTGGGCGAGGGGGGTGTGACGGGTACCCTGCCGAAGTGCCCTGTGAGCCACCCCACACCCTCCGTCGGAGTGAGTGCGGGCCGGCCGTGGCACACTGGCCCTGTACCAGAAGCAGCGCACTCCGGGGTCGGTGAAAGTCCGAACCGGCGGTTACAGTCCGCGACCCGGTCGCTTCCAGCGGCCGGTTGACCAGGTGAAATTCCTGGACCGACGGTTAAAGTCCGGATGGGAGGCAGTGCGCGGCGGGCGGGCATACGTGCGCGCCGCCGATCTCTGGGGCCGTCCGTCACGGGCGGGCCCCGTCCGGCGTCGTTCCCGGTGTCCTCGCTCGTCCTTTCTGTCGTTCGTCGACAGCCCCGGAGTCCGTGCCCGAAGAGGCAGGAGGACCCGGGAAGTGTTCACCGGAATCGTCGAAGAGCTGGGCGAGATCACCGCTGTCGAGACCCTCGACGACGCCTGTCGCTTCCGCCTGCGCGGTCCCGTGGTCACCGAAGGCGCACGGCACGGCGACTCCATCGCCGTCAACGGCGTCTGCCTCACCGTCGTCGACCACGACGGCGACGAGTTCACCGCGGACGTGATGGCCGAGACCCTGAACCGCTCCAGCCTCGGTGTCCTCGCCGTCGGCTCCCGCGTCAACCTGGAGCGCCCCACCGCCGTGGGCGCCCGGCTCGGCGGCCACATCGTGCAGGGACACGTCGACGGCACGGGCGAGATCATCGAGCGCGAGCCCTCCGAGCACTGGGAGATCGTGAAGATCTCCCTGCCCGCCGGCCTCGCCCGCTACGTCGTCGAGAAGGGCTCCATCACCGTCGACGGCATCAGCCTCACCGTCGTCGACGCCGGCCCCGACTTCTTCACCGTCAGCCTCATCCCCACCACCCTCGCCCTGACCACGCTCGGCCACAAGCAGCCCGGCGACCCGGTCAACCTCGAGGTGGACGTCATCGCCAAGTACGTCGAGCGGCTGCTCGGCGGCCACGCCGGACAGGGAGACGCCAAGTGAACTGGCTCAACTCCGAGGCCTTCACGCTCTTCGACCAGCACATCAAGTGGTCGGACATGATCGGCAACGTGATCGGTCTGCTCGGCCTCGCCCTCGGCTGGCGGCGCTCCCTGTGGACCTGGCCCGTCCAGTTCGTCTCCGGGGTCGTCCTTTTCGCGGCCTTCGCCACCGCCCACCTCTCCGGCAGCGCCGGCAAGCAGGTCGTGGTCATGGTGGTCGCCGCCTGGGGCTTCTGGCAGTGGAACCGAGGCCGGCAGCAGAGCCAGGACGGCTCCATCGCCGTCCGCTTCGCCACCTGGCGCGAACGCGGCGCCCTGGCCGGCGCCGCCGCCCTCGGCACCCTCGCGGTCGGCGGCCTGTTCACCGCCTTCCCGACCCTGTCCTGGGACCCCTGGCCGGACGCGTACATCTTCGTCGGCACCGTCGTCGCCATGTACGCCCAGGCCCGCGGCATGGTCGAGTTCTGGTTCGCCTGGCTGCTCGTCGACCTGGTCGGCGTCCCGCTGAACTTCGCCAACGGCTTCGCCTTCTCCGGCTTCGTCTACGTCCTCTACGGCGCGCTCGTCCTGTGGGGCCTGCGCGACTGGTGGCTGCGCTCCCGCAACGCGACGCGGCCCGTCCCGGAAGGAGCGCCCGCATGAGCACGGCACCCATCCTCTACAGTCCCGACGGCCCCGAGGACCTCGCCCTCGACCCCGTCGAGAAGGCCGTCGCCGACATCGCGGCCGGCCGCCCGGTCGTCGTCGTCGACGACGAGAACCGCGAGAACGAGGGCGACCTCGTCATCGCCGCCGAGAAGGCGACCGAGGAGATCGTCGCCTTCATGATGAGCGAGTGCCGCGGCCTGATCTGCGCCCCCATGGAGGGCGACGAACTGGACCGGCTCCGGCTCCCGCAGATGGTCGACGACAACACCGAGTCGATGAAGACCGCGTTCACCGTCTCCGTGGACGCCACCGCCGCCCACGGCGTGAGCACCGGCATCTCGGCCTCCGACCGCGCCACCACCCTCCAGCTCCTGGCGAGCGGCACCGCCGAGCCCGGCGACCTGGTCCGGCCCGGCCACATCTTCCCGCTGCGCGCCCGCTCCGGCGGCGTCCTGGTCCGCGACGGGCACACCGAGGCCGCCGTCGACCTCGCCCGCCTCGCGGGTCTGCGCCCGGCCGGCGCCATCGTGGAGATCGCCGGCGAGGACGGGCGCATGCTGCGGCTGCCCGAGCTGATCCCGTTCGCCCGCAAGCACGGCCTGACGATCATCTCCATCGAGGACCTGATCGCCTACCGCCGCAGCGCCGAGCCCACCGTCCGCCGCGAGGCCGAGGTCCGCCTGCCCACCCGGCACGGCGAGTTCACCGCCTACGGCTACCGCTCCACGGTCGACGGCGTCGAGCACGTCGCCCTCGTCCACGGCGAGATCGGCGACGGCGAGGACGTCCTGGTCCGCATCCACAGCGAGTGCCTCACCGGCGACGTCTTCGGCTCCCAGCGCTGCGACTGCGGCCCCCAGCTCGACGCCTCCCTCGACCGCATCCAGGCCGAGGGCAGGGGAGTGGTGGTCTACCTCCGCGGCCACGAGGGACGCGGCATCGGCCTCATGTCCAAACTGCGCGCCTACGAACTCCAGGAGCGGGGCCGGGACACCCTCGACGCCAACCTGGAACTCGGCCTGCCCGCCGACGCCCGCGACTACGGCGCCGGCGCCCAGATCCTCGCCGACCTCGGCGTGCGCGCCGTACGGCTGATGACCAACAACCCCGACAAGTCCGACGCCCTCGAACGGCACGGCATCACCGTCACCGGCCGCGAGCCAATGCCCGTCCAGGCCGGCGAGCACAACCTCCGCTACCTGCGTACCAAGCGGGACCGGATGGGACACGACCTGCCCTGGCTGGACACGACGCCCGTGTCCACCTGCGGCAACCAGTAAGCGCAGCGAGCAAGGATTCAAGGAGACACGTGAGCGGCAAGGGTGCACCGGAGCTGTCCGTACGCAACGTGGGCGACCTGCGGGTCGCCGTCATCGCGGCACAGTGGCACGACAAGGTGATGGACGGACTGGTCGACGGCGCCCTGCGCGCCCTGCACGAGCTCGGGATCGACGAGCCGACCCTGCTCAGGGTCCCCGGCAGCTTCGAGCTCCCGGTGGTCGCCAAGGTCCTCGCCGGCCGCGGCTACGACGCGATCGTCGCCCTCGGCGTCGTCATCCGCGGCGGCACCCCCCACTTCGACTACGTGTGCCAGGGTGTGACCCAGGGCCTGGTCCAGGTCTCCGTCGACACCGGCGTGCCCGTCGGCTTCGGCGTGCTCACCTGCGACACCGAGGAGCAGGCCCTGGACCGGGCCGGGATCGAGGGCTCCACCGAGGACAAGGGACACGAGGCGGTGACCGCGGCCGTCGCCACGGCGGCCACGCTCCGCTCAGTATCCGAACCGTGGCGCTAGGCCGGTCGGCACTACGCGTAAAGTGGGCGCCACCATGTCCAAGAAGACTTTCGAGGAGCTCTTCACCGAGCTCCAGCACAAGGCCGCGAACGGCGACCCCGCCACCTCCCGCACCGCCGAACTGGTGGACAAGGGGGTCCATGCCATCGGCAAGAAGGTCGTCGAGGAGGCCGCCGAGGTCTGGATGGCCGCCGAGTACGAGGGCAAGGAGGCGGCGGCCGAGGAGATCTCCCAGCTGCTGTACCACGTCCAGGTGATGATGGTCGCCCGCGGGATCTCCCTGGACGACGTCTACGCCCACCTGTGAGCCCAGCTCTCGCAGAGCTTTTCCCCCACCCCCTTCACACAAAGGAAGCCGACCTCATGCTGCGCATCGCCGTCCCCAACAAGGGTTCCCTGTCAGGCCCCGCGGGGGAGATGCTGCATGAGGCCGGCTACCAGCAGCGCCGCGAGTCCAAGGAACTGCGGATCGTCGACCCGGTGAACGAGGTGGAGTTCTTCTACCTCCGCCCCCGCGACATCGCGATCTACGTCTCCTCGGGCCGCCTCGACATCGGCATCACCGGCCGCGACCTGCTGGTCGACTCCGGCGCCGACGCGGAGGAGATCCTCCCGCTCGGCTTCGCCCGCTCCACCTTCCGCTTCGCCGCCAAGCCGGGCACCGCGACCGGCATCGAGGACCTCAAGGGCAGGACGGTCGCCACCTCCTACGAGGGCATCGTCGCGGGCCACCTCGCCGATAACGGCGTCGACGCCTCCGTCGTCCACCTCGACGGCGCCGTCGAGACCGCCATCGAGCTGGGCGTCGCCGAGGTCATCGCCGACGTCGTCGAGACCGGCACCTCGCTGCGCAACGCCGGCCTGGAGGTCTTCGGCGAGCCCATCATGAAGTCCGAGGCGGTCGTGATCCGCCGTACCGGAGCCGACGCGGAGGAGCCCAAGGTCCAGCAGTTCCTGCGCCGCCTCCAGGGCGTCCTGGTGGCCCGCACGTACGTGATGATGGACTACGACTGCCGCGTCGAGCAGCTGGAGAAGGCCGTCGCGCTCACCCCCGGCCTGGAGTCCCCGACCGTCTCCCCGCTGCACAACGAGGGCTGGGTCGCCGTCCGCGCGATGGTCCCCTCCAAGGAGGCCCAGCGGATCATGGACGACCTGTACGACATCGGCGCCCGGGCCATCCTGACCACGGCCATCCACGCCTGCCGCCTCTGATCCCCCGCCCCCGACCCGCCGTCCCTGCAGCGTGACCCGGAGCACACACACCATGTCGGACGCACCGTCGGGCGCCGGACCGGACCTGCCCGCCCTGCCCGTCACCTTCCGGCCCGGCCGCACCCGTGCCGTCCTCATCGGCCTGGCCGCGGCCACCGTCGTCACCGTCTCGGCGGTCGGCCTGCTGCTGAACGGGCTGGGACCGGGGGAGCGCCTCAGCTTCGTGCTGACGGCCCTCTTCCTGGCCGGCGTCCTGATGCTGCTGTCCCGGCCCAAGGTCGTCGCCGACGAGTCGGGCGTCACCGTCGTCAACCTGACGAACAAGCGGCGCCTGGAGTGGGCGGAGATCCTCCGGGTGAACCTCCGCGCCGGCGACCCGTGGGTGTTCCTCGACCTCAGCGACGGCACCAGCCTGCCCGCGCTCGGCATCCAGCCGGGCATCGCCAAGCAGCGAGCCATCGCCGACGCGCGTGCCCTGCGCGCCCTGGTGGAGGCCCGCACCACCGCCGGGCCCGAGGCGCCGCGCGGCTGACCCGGTACGCCGCCGCGCCCCCTCCCGGAGCACCCGGGGACCGGCTCGGCGGCCTCCACCCTGCCGCACACCCCCTTTTCGTGATTAATCTGGGAACGGAGACGCGGTCGTCGCGGCTCCGCCCCTGTCGCTCCGCCCGGTGCGCGGGGGTTCCTGCTACCCGAGGAGTGACTCCCTCCGGCGATGGACGGATCGTCCTGCAGTACCTGCGCCGCCCCCTGCCGACATAGCGCGGACCGCACCCACGAGGTGCGCGTCCCTGCGGAGGCGGCGGCATCATGACCACCCCCCTGCTGCTCCTCGCAGCCGCGTTCCTGCTGATCCTGGCCAACGGCTTCTTCGTCGCGGCCGAGTTCGGCCTCGTGACCGTCGAGCGCCCGGACGCCGAACAGGCCGCCGCCGACGGCGACCGGCGTGCCCGCCGGGTCGTCGAGTCCCTCAAGGAGCTGTCCTTCCAGCTCTCCGGCACCCAGCTCGGCATCACCATCACCTCCCTCGTCGTCGGCATGCTCGCCGAACCGGCCCTGGCCCGGCTGCTGGACGGCCCGTTCACCGCGATCGGCGTCCCCGACGGTGCCGTGTCCGGTGTGTCGGTGGTCGTCGGCATGCTGCTGGCCTCCGCCGTGCAGATGGTGATCGGCGAGCTCGTGCCCAAGAACTGGGCGGTGTCCAAGCCGCTGCACGTCGCGCGCTTCGTCGCCGGCCCGCAGCACGTCTTCGCGAGGCTGTTCCGCCCCGTGATCTCCGCACTGAACACCGTCGCCAACCGGCTCGTGCGCATGCTCGGCATCGAGCCGGCCGAGGAGCTGGCCTCCGCCCGCACCCCCGGCGAACTGGTCTCCCTCGCCCGGCACTCCGCCCGGGCCGGCGCCCTGGAACAGGACACCGCGGAACTCTTCGTCCGCACCCTGTCCCTGGGCGAACTGACCGCACAGCACGTCATGACCCCCCGCGTGAAGGTCAGCGCCCTGCAGTCCTCGGCGACCGCCGAGGACGTGGTCAACCTGACCCGGGCCACGGGACTGTCCCGCTTCCCCGTCTACCGGGAGAAGATCGACGAGATCGTCGGCATGGTCCACCTCAAGGACGCCCTCGCGGTCCCCGTGCACGAACGGCTGCGCACCCCCGCCGGCCGCATCGCCCGCCCGGCCCTGCTCGTCCCCGAGACCCTGCCCGTACGGCCGCTGCTCACCCGGCTGCGCAGCGAGCAGCCCATCGCGGTCGTCGTCGACGAGTACGGCGGCACCGCCGGCGTCGTCACCCTGGAGGACATCGTCGAGGAGATCGTCGGCGAGGTCCGCGACGAGCACGACGGACTGGACGTGCCCGAACTCGCCCCCGCCCCGCCCGAGGACGGCCGCCCCGCCTGGGACGTCGACGGCAGCTGCCGTGTCGACGCCCTGCGCCGCATCGGCCTGCAGACGCCCGAGGGGCCGTACGAGACGGTGGCCGGCCTGGTCGCCGACCTCCTCGGCCGCATCCCCGCCGTCGGGGACCGTGCGGAACTGCCCGGCTGGCGGCTCTCGGTCCGGCAGGTCGGCCACTACCGCGCCGAGCGGATACGGCTGGTGCGGACGGCACCGGCGTCGCTGCTGGAGGCCGCCCGATGAGCGTCCTGCAACTCCTCTTCGCGGCGCTGCTCGTGCTCGCCAACGGCTTCTTCGTCGGGGCCGAGTTCGCGCTCGTCTCCGTGCGCCGCAGCCAGATCGAGCCGCTCGGCACCGCCCGGGCCCGCCAGGTGCTGTACGGGCTCGAGCGGCTGCCCCAGATGATGGCCGCCGCCCAGTTCGGCATCACCGTCTGCTCGCTGACGCTCGGCGCGGTCGCCGAGCCCACCGTCGCCCACCTGCTGGAGCCGGTCTTCGAGTGGATCCACCTGCCGCACGGCATGATCCACCCGCTCGGCTACGTCATCGCGCTGGCCGCCGTCGTCTTCTGCCACCTCGTCATCGGCGAGATGGTCCCGAAGAACCTCGCGATGGCCGCCCCCGAGAAGGCCGCGCTGTGGCTGAGTCCCGGCCTGGTCGCCTTCGCCCGCCTCTGCAAGCCGATCACCTTCGCGCTCGGCGCCTGCGCCCAGGGCATCCTGCGGCTGTTCCGCGTCGAGCCGAAGGACGAGGTCGAGGCCGTCTTCACCAGCGAGCAGCTCAACCGGCTCGTCGAGGACGCCGGCCAGGCCGGCCTGCTCGACCCGGAGGAGCAGGAGCGCCTGGAGGACGCCCTGGAGCTGGGCTCCCGCCCGGTGACGGACGTGCTCCTCGGGCGCGAGTCCCTCGTGACGGTCAGCCCCTCGGTCACACCGGGCGAGATCGTCGCGCTGACCGCCCGCACCGGGTACTCCCGCTTCCCGGTCGCGGCGGACACGGGCGCCTTCATGGGATACCTGCACGTCAAGGACGTCCTCGACGTGGAGGACTCCGACCGTGCGGTGCCCCAGCAGCTGTGGCGCCCGATGACGACCCTCCGCCCGGAGCTCCCGCTCGACGACGCCCTCACCGTCATGCGCCGCGCCGCGACCCACCTGGCCCAGGTGGCCGACGCGTCCGGCAGGGTGCTGGGCCTGGTCGCACTGGAGGACGTACTCGAACTCCTGGTCGGCGAGGTCCGCGACCCGGCCCACCGGGAGGCGCCGGTGGTGGCGGAACAGCGGGCCAGCGGAACCCCGGAGGAGGCCCTCGCGTAACCGCGGCCGCCCGCAGCCGTCACCGCTGCGGGCGGCAGCATCCCTACATCCCCGGCGCCTCGGCGGGACCCCGCCCCGACAGAACCTCCCCGTACGCCTGCATCAGATCCGGCAACCGCAGCGTCGCCAGATCGTCCCGCGTCAGCACCCCGCTGTACCCGGACAGCCGCAGATCCCGGTACGCACAGCTCTTCTCGTACAGCGTCCGCAGGAACCGCCCGTTGCCGAGCTCGTCGATCCACCCCTGGTCGACCACGTGCCCGGCGATCGACCGCAGCTCGTCGAGGGCCTCCTCGTCCCACCCGTCCCCGTTCTCGGCGGCGAGCACCTCCCCGATGGAGGTCAGCTCCAGCGGCCGGTACGACGGGAAGTCCACGCGGGTGGTGAACCGGGACGACAGCCCGGGGTTGGCCGCCAGCAGCCGGTCCATGCCCTCCGGGTACCCGGCGAGGATCACCACCAGGTGATCGCGGTTGTCCTCGGCCCGCTTCAGCAGCACCTGCAACGCCTCGTCCCCGTAGGCGTCCCCCTTGCCGTACCCCGAGTTGGACAGCGAGTAGGCCTCGTCGACGAACAGCACACCGCCCAGCGCGGAGTCGATCAGCTCGTTGGCCTTCACGGCCGTCTGGCCCAGGTACTCGCCGACGAGGTCGGCCCGCTGCGCCTCGACGAGGTGGTCGCCGCCCAGCAGGCCGAGGGCGTAGAAGACGCGGCCCAGGATGCGCGCCACGGTCGTCTTGCCGGTGCCGGAGGGGCCGGAGAAGACGAAGTGGCGCTTGGGCGGCTGGACCGGCAGGCCCTGCCCGGCCCGCAGCCGCGCCATGTTCAACTGCGCGGAAAGCGCCTTGACCTGGCGTTTCACCGGCTCGAGGCCCACCATGCGCTCCAGCTCGGCGAGCGCCTCCTCCAGTAACGCGGGGTCGGTGGGCCCGGCGGGCAGCAACGGGTCCGGCAGGCCGTCCCGCCTGCGCACCGGCGCCCCGGTCAGCGAGGGAAGCGCGCCGGACGACGGCGGCTCGGGGTCGGACAGCTTCAGGTCGCGTTCCGCGGCGCCGTACAGCGGGTCGAGCCCGTCGGTCCCGTCCACGCCGTCCGGTCCGGCACCGGCCGGGGCGAGGCCGGCGAGGTCGGCCGGGTCGTCGTAGCCGTCGCTCTCGGCGATGGCCGCCAGCCGGGCCGAGGTGTCCATGAAGGCCGGGTCGACGCGGTGCACGGCACGGTACAGGGGCAGGGCCGCGGCGCTGCGGCCCGTGCCCTCGTGGGCCCGTGCCAGCCAGTAGCGCAGCTCCTTGCGCTGCGGCTGCTCGCTGCGGCACCGCATGAGCGCGGCCGACAGCAGCGGTTCCGCCTGTCCGTACATCTCCAGCCGTACCCGCGCCATGCCGCTGAACAGACCGGCCTCGATGCCCAGCAGGGGGTCGCCGAGCAGCGGGTCGGTGTGCCGGACCAGCTGCTCCCAGTCCTTGACGAGGTAGGCGCGGCAGGCGTGCAGGAAGCGGACGTGGGCGTCGGTGTCCACCGGCGGCAGCCCGGCGAGGGCCCGGTCGAGCTCCGGGACGTGGCGGCCGTCCAGCCAGTGCGAGGCGTGCGCGAGCAGCAGGTCGCGAGGGCTCTCCAGCACGGGCTGGACCCACCAGCCCAGCCAGTACCAGGAGTTGAGGGTACGGCGGTGCCGCGCGCGCTGTTCGCCGAAGCGGTCCCGGTGCCGGAACATCCGCAGCAGCGCGTTGGCGGTGTCGACGCGCAGCGCGTGCAGCCCCAGCCAGCCGTCGGCCATCGTGGGGTCGAGGCGCACCGCGGTCCGGAACTCCTCCTCCGCCTGTGGGTAGGCCCCCATGGTGTAGGCGTCCACGCCGCGCAGCCAGGCGAGGTCGGCCGGGGCCTGCGGGCCCTGCGTGCCGAAGTCCATCACGTCCCCCACGAACCGTGCCCCCGTCGGTATGCCACCGGGCCGTCACCCGCCGGCCTTCCGCTCCAACCGCTGTACGGGCGACCGGAGTTGCAAGGTGCGCGCAGCGGCCGTCCGTAGGTCGCACACCGAGGGCATCGTACCCGCGGCGGTCTTCCCTCCGAAGGGTGCCGGGGCAGGCCGTTCCCCGAGGTGGGAGCGGACGGGGCGCAATGCGGCGCGGTGACCGAGTGTGATCGGTGAGCGTCGCGGAGCAGTCGAAATCGGAGTTTTGGGCAGAACGAAGCCCCCGGTCACGGGGGAACAACCGGGGGCTTCGTGTCTGCGGGCGGTCCCGAACGACCGCACATTGAGAACGTAAGACCTGTACGGCCCCCGGGTCAAGCGAAGTTGAGGCACTCTGGCGAGTCGCGGAAGGGCGGTCTTCACACGTTCAACACATTGCGGAGGAGGCGTCACTCAACGTGACGAAGAGCGCCGGGATCGGCGAGTCCGGCGGGCCCCGGAAGCACCTCGTACCCCTCACCCCTCTGGCGTACCAGGAGGCGCGCGAAGGGGCGCGTGGGGTCATCGGCGAAGTGTCGGCGCTCCGCCGGGATCCACCCGTCCCAGAACGTCCGCTGTTCCGCCCCGTCGCGCGCCCGTCCGCGGCTCCACGCCTCCTCGGGCGGCAGCTCCATCCACAGCAGCAGCGCCAGGTGCGGGCGCAGGTCCCGGCGGCCCGCACCGACGCCCTCGACCAGGACGACCGGCGCCGGCGGGAGGGCGCGGGGCGCGGTGAAGCTCCGGGCCCGCCAGTCGTAGGGCGTGTAGTGAGCCGTGTCGCCGCGCCGCAGGGGCTGGATCACCTGACCCAGCAGTCGCCCGGTCCAGCCGAACAGCTCGTCGTGGGTGGCGATGTCGTCCAGGTGCAGCACCGGCGCGCCGCCCAGCGCATCGGCCAGCCGCCCGGCGAACGTGGACTTCCCCGACCCGGCGTGCCCGTCCACGCCGACGAGGCGCACGGGCCCGCAGGAAGGGGGCAGCCGGCGGATCCGGGCGGCGAGGTCGTGGATGGCGGTGTCCTGGGCGTGGCGGCGGGGGGAACGGGCGGGCGGACGGTCGCCCAGCACTCTAGCCGTGCCCGCGTGGCCTCCCGGCCCCCTGCCCCGCCTCCGTGACACTGGTCGACACCAATGTTCATGGCGTGGCGTGCGCAGAAGTGCTGGCAGGAGCGGCAGCCTGCGGCCATAGTTGGCGCACATCCGTGCAACGGAACCGCCCCGACTCGCACACCTGGGGGTCTCTCGCCCATGAGCAGAGCCGAACAGCCGTCCCGCAGAACGGTCCTGACCGCCGCCGTCGCCGCCGCGGTGGCCGGCGGCGCGGTCCCGGCCACGGCGAAGGCCGCGCCGTACGCCGCGACCGCGGCCGCGGACCCCGACCGCACCTCCCGTCCGGTCGACTACCGGGCCTGGACCACGTTCCAGGACTGGCGTGGCGGGACCGGGCGAGGCGCCCGGCCCGTCGCCGGCGCCCGGCCCGGTGTCGTCATCGGCGCCGCGGCGGGCACCACCGACTACACCGACCCGCACACGGGCAGGACCGCCCCGTGGGAGTACGCCACCTGGACGTCACCCGTCCACCGGCTCGCCGTGCCCGCGACGGAGGTCATCGCCTCCTGGAACGCCCACACCCCGGACGGCACCTGGCTCCAGGTCGAGCTCAGGGGCACCTACTCCGACGGCACGGACACGCCCTGGTACGTGATGGGCCGCTGGGCCGCCGGCGACCAGGACATCCGCCGGACCTCGGTCGACGACCAGAGCGACGGCAGGAGCAGCATCTGGACGGACACCTTCTCGATCGACGACGCCTCCAGCGGCCTGCGCCTGGTCTCCTACCGGCTCAGGCTCACGCTCCACCGCCGCCCGGGCACGCGGGCCACCCCCACCGTCTGGCGGCTCGGCGCCATGGGCTCCGACATCCCCGACCGCTTCACCGTCCCCGCCTCCGCCCCCGGCCTCGCCGGGGAACTCCGTGTCCCGCGCTACTCCCAGGAGGTCCACAAGGGCCAGTACCCGGAGTACGACAACGGCGGCGAGGCCTGGTGCAGCCCCACCTCCTCGCAGATGATCATCGAGTACTGGGGCGGCCGGCTCACCGAGGAGCAGCTCGCCTGGGTCGACCCCGCCTACGCCGACCCGCAGGTCTGCCACGCCGCCCGGTACACGTACGACTTCCAGTACGCCGGCTGCGGCAACTGGCCCTTCAACGCCGCCTACGCGGCCACCTTCGAGGGCCTCCAGGGCGTCGTCACCCGCCTCGGCTCCCTGACCGACCTGGAGACGCTGATCGCGGCCGGCATCCCGGCCATAACGTCCCAGTCCTTCCTGGAGAAGGAGCTGACGGGAGCCGGATACGGCACCTCGGGCCACCTGATGACGGTGATCGGCTTCACCGCCGACGGAGACGTGATCGCCAACGACCCCGCCTCGGACGACAACGAGGCCGTGCGCCGTGTCTACAAGCGGCGCGAGTGGGAGAACATCTGGCTCAGGACCAAGCGGTACAACGCGAGCGGCAAGGTCGTCTCCGGCACCGGCGGCGTCTGCTACCTGTACTTCCCGGCCCGCCCGAGCCCCCGCCAGCGCAGGGCGCTCGCGGCGGTGGGCGTGCGCTGACACCCGCACGGCCACGACGGCCCCCGGCACGCACGACCGCCGGGGGCCGCCCGCTGTGACCAAGGTCTCCGCCGCACGAGCCGCCGACGGTGGCAAGGTGGACAGGGCCAGCGGGGGAGCCCGGCAACCGTCCGAGATCAGCGAGAAGTCATGAGCGCACACACCGCCACCGCCGCCCGTGTCCGAACCGGCGGTCCCCAGGACGACGGCCCGAAGGTCCTCGAGCACGTCATGGGCTGGACGCTCGTCGTGGTGATCGCGATGTTCGTGGTCCAGCTGGGCCTGCTGTGACCTGACCCGCGTGTGACCTGCCCGACGACCCGACCTGCCATACTGCGGACGTCCCGCCGCCCGTAGGAGACCAGGGTCGAAATTGAGTACCAGTCAACAGCGTGCCGGTGTCCGTCCCCAGGTGCGCGGCACGGAACGCTCACTGGCCCGCCGAGCCGAACTCATCGCCATCGGGCGCAGGTTGTTCGCCGACACGTCGTACGACGCGCTCTCGATGGACGACATCGCCCGGCAGGCGAACGTGGCCAAGGGGCTGATCTACTACTACTTCCGGTCCAAGCGCGGCTACTACCTGGCGATCATCCAGGACTCCGTCGCCGGGCTGGTCACCACCGCGGCCGGCGGGACCGAACTGCCGCAGGTGGACCGCGTCCACCGCACCATCGACGGCTATCTGCGGTACGCCGAGCACCACCAGGCCGCGTACCGCGCGATCGTCAGCGGGGGCGTCGGCTTCGACGCCGAGGTGCACGCCCTGCGGGACGGGGTGCGCGAAGCGATCGTCGAGACCATCGCCGAGGGCGCGTACGGACGTCGCGACATCGGGCCGCTGGCCCGCATGGGCCTGCTCTCCTGGGTGTGCAGCGTCGAAGGCGCCACCCTGAGCTGGATCGAGCGTCCCGAACTGCCCCGCGAGACCATGCGCGACCTCCTGGTGAAGACGCTCGGCGGCGCCCTGCGTGCCATCGCGGAACTCGACCCGGCCTGCCCGGCCCCGTCCCCCGCCCGCCGGGACGCCTGACGCGGGGGTGGTGGCCCCATCCGGCCTCCGCCCCCGCGCCCCCCGCCGGCCGGTCAGCCGATCGCCTTGATCAGCTCACCGTTCGTGGTGTCCCCGCTCAGCTCCCAGAAGAACGTGCCGCCCAGACCCTGCTGGTTCTTGTAGGCCGTCTTGGTCGCGATGGTCGCCGGGGTGTCGTAACTCCACCAGTTGCTCCCGCACTTGGCGTACGCGGTGCCGGCCACGGTGCCGGTCGCCGGGCAAGTGGACTTGAGCACCTTGTAGTCCTCGATGCCGTTCTCGTACGTCCCCTTGGCCGGGCCGGTCGCGGTGCCGCCGGGTGCCGACTGGGTGACGCCGGTCCAGCCGCGGCCGTAGAAACCGATGCCGAGCAGCAGCTTCGAGGACGGGATCCCGAGGCCCTTGAGCTTCGCGATCGTCGCGGAGGTGTGGTAGCCGGCCTTGGGGATGCCGGAGTACGAGGTCAGCGGCGAGTGCGGGGCCGTCGGACCCGCGGCGTCCCAGGCCCCGAAGTAGTCGTACGTCATCGGGTTGTACCAGTCGACGTAACTCGCCGCCCCCGCGTAGTCGGCCGCGTCGATCTTGCCGCCGGACGTCGCGTCGGCCGTGATGGCCGCGGTGACCAGGTTGCCGGAGCCGAACCTGGCGCGCAGGGCGCTCATCAGCTTGGGGAACGCCGCCCGGCCGCTGGTGTCGCAGCTCAGGCCGCAGGCGTTCGGGTACTCCCAGTCGATGTCGATGCCGTCGAAGACGTCGGCCCACTTCGAGTTCTCGACCAGGTCGTAGCAGGACTGGGCGAACGCGGCCGGGTTCCTCGCCGCCTCGGCGAAGCCGCCGGACCAGGTCCAGCCGCCGAAGGACCACAGGATCCTGAGGTTCGGATGCTTCTTCTTCAGCTTGCGCAGCTGGTTGAAGTTGCCGCGCAGCGACTGGTCCCAGGTGTCGGCGACACCGTCGACGGACTCGGCCGCGGTGTACGCCCGGTCGGTGGCCGCGTAGGCGTCGCCCATGGCGCACTTGCCGCCGGTGACGTTGCCGAAGGCGTAGTTGATGTGGGTGAGCTTCGCGCCGGAGCCGGACGTCTCGATGTTCTTGACGTAGTACTTGCGGTCGTACGTGCCCCATTCGGTGAAGTAGCCGACGACCTTCGAGCCTGCCGCTTGCTGCGCGGTGGGCGCCGTGGGCGCGGCCTCGGCGGTGCCGGTGGCCGTCGCGACGCCCGCGCCGGCGAGCAGACCGGCGCCGAGAGCGGCGGAACACAGGGCGGAGAGCAGCGCCCGGAAGGGGGCGCGGGGGAGGTGCGGGACGTGCATCGGGTGTCTCCTCGTGGGGGGAAGAGGGAACGCTCGCCGATTGGCATGAACGCGTTGAGTGCGTCGGTCCGTCACCGTAGGAGGACTAGACCAGTGCGGTCAATGGTTCGGACCAAATGGCCCGGGGCGCGGTGGAATCCGGGACCCGCGGCCGGGGCGGAGATTTCTTCAAGTAAGCGGTCGTTAACTGGTGACTCCATACGTCCGATCGGGCATACTCACAGCGCACAGCCGCTGGTCAGCCGCTTCCGCGACCCGGGAGTGCGAGCATCGGCCAGGCCCGAACGACCAGGCGGAGCCGCCTCCACCCAAGGCGCACGTCCGCCGATGTGCCCGACAGGGAGGAGAGCGTCGCCATGCCCGACCGCGCCCCGCAGCCGGTGGACCGGCAACTGCCCACGGACGAGGCACGGGATCTGATCTCGCTCGTCCGCGACATCGCGCAGCGTGAGATCGCCCCGAGCGCGGCCGAGGAGGAGGACGCCGGACGCTTCCCGCGCGAGGTCTTCACCCTGCTCTCCGACTCCGGCCTGCTCGGCCTGCCCTACGACGCCGAGTACGGCGGCGGCGAGCAGCCCTACGAGGTCTACCTCCAGGTCCTGGAGGAGCTGGCCGCGGCCCGGCTCACCGTCGGCCTGGGCGTCAGCGTGCACACCCTGGCCTCCTACGCGCTCGCCGCCTACGGCACCAAGGAGCAGCAGGTCGAGCACCTGCCCGCGATGCTCGGCGGCGGACTGCTCGGCGCCTACTGCCTCTCCGAACCCGCCTCCGGCTCGGACGCCGCCTCCCTGCGCACCAAGGCCGTGCGGGACGGGGACGACTGGGTGATCACCGGGACCAAGGCGTGGATCACGCACGGCGGGATCGCCGACTTCTACACCGTCATGGCCCGGACGGGCGTGGAGGGCCCGCGCGGCATCACCGCCTTCCTGGTCCCCGGCGACGCCGACGGCCTGAGCGCGGCGGCGCCGGAGAAGAAGATGGGCCTCAAGGGCTCGCCCACCGCACAGGTCCACCTCGACGGCGTGCGGGTCCCCGACGCGCGGCGCCTCGGGGAGGAGGGACAGGGCTTCGCGATCGCCCTGTCCGCGCTCGACTCCGGGCGGCTCGGCATCGCCGCCTGTGCGATCGGCGTGGCCCAGGCGGCGCTGGACGAGGCGGTGTCCTACGCGGCCGAGCGACGGCAGTTCGGCAAGCCGATCTCCGACTTCCAGGGGCTGCGCTTCATGCTGGCCGACATGGCCACCCGGATCGAGGCGGGCCGCGCGCTGTACCTGACGGCGGCGCGGCTGCGCGACGCGGGAGCGCCGTTCGCCAAGCAGGCCGCCATGGCCAAGCTGTACTGCACCGACGCGGCGATGCGGGTCACCACCGACGCCGTGCAGGTCCTCGGCGGCTACGGCTACACCGCGGACTTCCCGGCCGAGCGCTACATGCGCGAGGCGAAGGTCCTGCAGATCGTCGAGGGCACCAACCAGATCCAGCGGATGGTCATCGCCCGTCACCTCGCGGGTCCCGAGGGACGCTGAAGGTGCCGGTGACGCTGAAGTCACCGGTCGCGACGACGTCGCCGAGCCCGCGCGGGGGCTCGGCGAGCCTGGCCCACTCCGGGTCGTGGCGCCCCGGCAGGGTCCGGCCGCGGTCGGCCCAGGTCCGCATCAACTCGCGGTAGATCGGCGGGTCCGGAGGTTGCGGGGCCGGCGGAACCGGCCCCGTCGGCACCGGCACGAACACGCGGCGCCGGCTCCCGGCCGCCGAGTACGTGGGAGTCATGCCAGGGCAACGCGGTGACGTGCGGGCAGGTCACCGGCCCGCGGAATCGGGCGTGCGTTCACGGGGTCCGCCGCGTCCCCCGGAGGCGCCGTGGCGCACCTGTCCGCGCCACGGCGGCCTGCTTGCCGTGACGCGGAAGGGTCCGTGCGAGGAACGGCGCCCCGGGTCCGCCCGGGGACGCGGTCGCTCAGGCGGCCTCGCGTCGCATCGCGGGCACGCGCATCGGGCGCGAGCCCGGGCCGCCGACGTGGGAGAAGGGCTGCGTGCGCCAGTCGAGGCCGTGCGGCAGCGTCAACAGCAGGGCGGTGTCCTGCTCGTGGGGACGGCTCGACGCGTCCGCGGGACGCGCGTCGGTGGCCCTGCGACCGGTGCCCGCACAGACGGTCAGACCGAACGGGTTCCACGGCGAGGCGCACAGCGCGTGCTCCGGCAGCACGTCCTCGTCCGCCAGCAGGGCGATGGGCTGCGCGCAGTCCGGGCAGATCACCCGGTACATCTCGAAGGTGTCGTAGGCGTCGAGTTCCTCGTCGTCGAAGACGTCGGGATCGACGCCCTCCGGCACGGACTCGACGACGGGCTGCGGGCGCTTGGGCGCGGTACGTCCAGGGCGCTTGAGATTCTGCATGGGATTCTCCCCCTCGGGCTGGGCCGTGACGGCACTGCGGCCTCGACCACAGCAAGCACTTCCCGTCACCCCCACCGGGTAATCACGAGAACATCACGGAGACGAGCCGGGGGGTGTGGTGTTCGTCACACGCCGCTCCGGGGTGTCCGGTGCGGTGTTTTTGTCCCCGCCGCGCTGCCCGCCGGCCCCCGCCCACATCACGAACCGGACATGACCTGGGCTGCTCAGGTACCCGAGGAGATCACGCGCACTGTAGGTTCTTGCGCCATGGAGGAGCTGGACCGACAGATCGTGCAGCTGCTCGTCAAGGACGGGCGGATGAGCTACACAGACCTGGGCAAGGCCACGGGCCTGTCCACGTCGGCCGTGCACCAGCGGGTGCGGCGGCTGGAACAGCGTGGCGTCATCCGCGGGTACGCCGCGGTCGTCGACCCGGAGGCCGTCGGGCTGCCGATGACCGCGTTCATCTCCGTCAAACCGTTCGACCCCAGCGCGCCCGACGACATCGCCGACCGGCTGGCCGGGGTGCCCGAGATCGAGGCCTGCCACAGCGTGGCGGGCGACGAGAACTACATCCTCAAGGTCCGCGTGGCCACCCCGCACGAGCTGGAGGAGCTGCTCGCCCGGCTGCGTTCCCTGGCCGGCGTGTCGACCCGGACCACGGTGGTCCTCTCGACGCCCTACGAGGCGCGCCCGCCGCGGATCTGACACCGTCCGGGCGCCCGTGCCCCGCGCGGCGCGGACCTGCGTGCGGGCCGCCCGGCGCGAGGGGCGAGACTGGTGTCCATGAGTGAGTCCACCACCCCGCCCGCCACCGTCCTGCTGCGCCGCGGCGAGGTCCACAGTCCCGCCGACCCCTTCGCGACGGCCATGGTCGTCGAACGCGGCCAGGTCGCCTGGGTCGGCTCCGAGGGCGCCGCGGACGCCTTCGCGGACGGTGTGGACGAGGTGATCGACCTGGACGGCGCGCTGGTCACCCCGGCGTTCACCGACGCACACGTGCACACCACGTCCACCGGCCTCGCCCTCACCGGCCTCGACCTGTCGGGCGCCCCCACCCGTGAGGCGGCCCTCGCCCTCGTCCGGGAGTTCGCCGCGGCCCGCCCCGCCGACCGGGTCCTGCTCGGCCACGGCTGGGACGCCTCCCGCTGGCCCGACGGCCTGCCCCCGACCCGCGCGGAACTGGACGAGGCCACCGGCGGCCGGCCCCTCTACCTCAGCCGCATCGACGTCCACTCCGCCGTCGTCACCACCGCGCTGCTCGACCTGGTCCCGGGCGGCACCGGCCGGCCGGACGGACCGCTCACCGCCGACGACCACCACGCCGCGCGCGCCACCGCGCTGGGCGCCATCGCGCCCGCCCAGCGCAGCGACGCCCAGCGCGCCGCCCTCGCGCACGCCGCCTCCCTCGGGATCGGAACCGTTCACGAGTGCGCAGGGCCGGAGATCTCCTCCGAGGACGACCTCACCGGACTGCTGCGCCTCGCCGCCGCGGGCGACGGGCCGCGCGTGATCGGCTACTGGGCCGAACAGGACGTCGACAAGGCGAGGGAGCTGGGCGCGGTCGGCGCCGCGGGCGACCTCTTTGCCGACGGTGCCCTCGGCTCGCACACCGCCTGCCTGCACGAGCCGTACGCCGACGCCGGTCACACCGGCACCGCCTACCTGGACGCCGCCGACGTCGCCGCCCACGTCGTCGCCTGCACCGAGGCGGGCCTCCAGGCGGGCTTCCACGCCATCGGCGACGCCGCCGTGACCGCCGTCGTGGACGGCGTGCGCGCCGCCGCCGAGAAGGTCGGCCTCGCCCGCGTCCGCGCCGCCCGCCACCGCGTCGAACACGCCGAGATGCTCACCCCGGAGACCGTCGCCGCCTTCGCCGAACTCGGCCTCACCGCCTCCGTCCAGCCCGCCTTCGACGCGCTGTGGGGCGGCGAGGACGGCATGTACGCCCAGCGGCTGGGCATCGAGCGGGCCCGCACCCTCAACCCCTTCGCGGCCCTGCTGCGCGCGGGTGTCCCGCTCGCCTTCGGCTCCGACAGCCCGGTCACCCCCCTCGACCCGTGGGGCACCGTCCGCGCCGCCGCCTTCCACCGCACCCCGGAGCACCGCGTCTCCGTGCGCGCGGCCTTCACGGCGCACACGCGCGGCGGCTGGCGGGCGATCGGCCGCGACGACGCGGGCGTCCTGGTCCCGGGCGCGCCCGCGGACTACGCCGTCTGGCGTACCGGCGACCTGGTGGTCCAGGCCCCCGACGACCGGGTCGCGCGCTGGTCGACGGACCCGCGCTCCGGCACCCCCGGGCTGCCCGACCTCACTCCCGGCCGGGACCTGCCCGTCTGCCTGCGCACCGTGGTGGGCGGCAGGACGGTCTTCGTACGGCCGGGCGAGTGATCTCCACGGCCGACGAGGCGGTGATCTTCGGACCCGCACGTACCGGGCGTCCGCCGCGCTGACCTGGGCATTGACACGAAAACCGCAGGTCGAACGACTGTTGACAGGCGACGGCCGAGGGCCGGTAGGTTCGGCGGAGTCCACCACCGGACGCCCGACCGGGAAACCTCCGCGCACTCGCCGCGGCGCCGCTGCGTCAGGGACGGTGTGCCGCACCGGCGCACCGCCACTGGGAGCCAGGCTCAGCGCTCGCGCCACGGCGGGGGAACGATACGGCCGGTCGGGAGGTGTGACCCGGGTGGGGCCCGGGCGCTCAGTAGACAACGGCTTTCGGTCGACCCGCAGCCAGCGGGTCCCAGGTCGGCCCGAAGGGCGCCGGGCCCCCATCCGCCGCGGAAACGGTCCGAAACGCGCATCCCTACCCCGGTTCTCGGGCGAGGACACCACCATTCGACCGTCCTGGCACGTCATCGCAGGCCGCGGCCACTATGGTGGTCCTCTGCGTACGGACATGAAGGGGCAGCAGTGAACGACGGCGACGGGACGCTCGCGGCAGCGGACCAAGGGAGGCGGTTCGGCCCCCTGGGCACGGCCCTGGTGATCATCCCGACCTACAACGAGGCGGAGAACATCAAGGCGATCGTCGGGCGCGTGCGCGAGGCGGTCCCCGAGGCACACGTTCTCGTGGCCGACGACAACAGTCCCGACGGCACCGGCAAGCTCGCCGACGAACTGGCCGCCGGGGACGACCACGTCCAGGTCCTGCACCGCAAGGGCAAGGAAGGGCTGGGCGCCGCCTACCTCGCGGGCTTCCGCTGGGGCCTGGAGCACGGGTACGGCGTGCTGGTCGAGATGGACGCCGACGGCTCCCACCAGCCCGAGGAACTTCCGCGCCTGCTGACCGCGCTCAAGAGCGCCGACCTGGTGCTCGGCTCCCGCTGGGTGCCCGGCGGCCGGGTGGTGAACTGGCCCAAGTCCCGCGAGTTCATCTCCCGCGGCGGCAGCATGTACTCGCGCCTGGCGCTCGACCTTCCGCTGCGCGACATCACGGGCGGCTACCGCGCCTTCCGCCGGGAGACCCTGGAGGGGCTCGGTCTGGACGAGGTCGCCTCCCAGGGCTACTGCTTCCAGGTCGACCTGGCCCGCCGGGCGATCAAGGCCGGTTACCACGTCGTCGAGGTGCCCATCACGTTCGTCGAGCGTGAACTGGGCGACTCGAAGATGAGCCGCGACATCCTCGTGGAGGCCCTCTGGCGGGTCACCACCTGGGGCGTGGGGGAGCGGGTCGGCAAGGTCCTGGGCCGCGACAAGCCGAGCGACAGGCCCGGTGAGAAGTCGGCCGCGAAGCCGGCCGACCAGCCTCACGGCGGTAGCGCCGACGGGCCTTCCGAAGAGCCGGAGGACGTGCCGGGCGAGCTGGGCACGGCCGACGGGCCCGCCGGCGAGGACGCACCGGCCCGGCCGGGCGCGCCGGACGAGAAGGCCTGATCACCCCCTTATCCCGCGCTGAGCCGGGCCCAGGCACACTGGGGGTATGACGACAGGCGCTCAGACCCCCAGGCCCTCCGCCCGGCCCCGGCGCTCCCGGCTGCGCACGTACCTGCCGCTGGGCCTCGCCGCGTGGCTCGTGCTGGAGATCTGGCTGCTGACCGTGGTCGCGGGCGCGTCGAGCGGGTGGGTGGTCTTCCTGATCCTGGTCGCGGGCCTGGCGCTCGGCTCCGTGGTCATCAAGCGGGCCGGCCGCCGGGCCTTCCGCGATCTCACCGAGACGCTGCAACAGCAGCAGCCCGGCGTGACGCCGACGCCCCGCCCGAACAGCGAGGGCAACGGGCTGACGATGCTGGGCGGCCTGCTCCTGATGATCCCCGGCATGATCTCGGACGCGCTGGGTCTGCTCCTGCTGCTGCCCCCGGTGCAGAAGGCCGTGAGCCGGTACACGCAGCGGACCGTCGAGCGCAAGCTCCGCGAGGCCGGCCCGGGCACCCTGGGCGACGCCTTCCGGCAGGCCCGCATGCACCGGCCGGACGGCAAGGTCGTCCAGGGCGAGGTGATCCGGGACGAACCGGGCGACGCCCCGCAGGACCCCCGCCCGCCGCTGACGCGCTGACGGTGCGCACGACAAAACGCGGGCGCCGTACGTGGCCACGTACGGCGCCCGCGATCGCTTGCGTTCGCTGAAAGCCGGCTCGGCTAGTCCCCGTGGGGACTACGCACTCTTGCGGCTGTCCCGCGGATGAACCGCGATGTTCATCGCGCCGGAGCGCAGAACGGCCAGTCGCTCCTCGAGGACCTCTTCGAGTTCCTCGCGGGTGCGCCGCTCCATCAGCATGTCCCAGTGCGTACGCGCGGGCTTGGCCTTCTTCTCCTCAGGGCCGTCGCCGTCCACCAGGAGTGCCTGGGCCCCGCAGACCTTGCACTCCCACTCCGGCGGGATCTCCGCCTCGACCGAGAAGGGCATCTCGAATCGATGCCCCTTCTCGCATGCGTACTCCACGGCCTGGCGCGGGGCCAGGTCGATGCCGCGGTCCGTCTCGTAGCTGGTCACCACGAGGCGCGTGCCGCGAAGAGCTCGCTCACTCATGAATCGTGCCTCCCGGGCTTGTCGCCCACAGGACAGGTGTCGCTGTCGTCGTCATCCGGTCAACGTCCGGGCGGCGGTAAAGATTCCCGTCCGGAGTCCCCGTTCCGGGCCCTGCGTCGCCGTCGCAGCCGCAGCCTTGTCACCCAGTGCAGTACCCGCCGACGTCCGGTTTGTCACCTCTGTCACCAGAAGCGACATAGCGATTCGGCACCTTTGACGCGCAGTAACGGTACGCCTGGCAGGCCAAACGCGTACACTACAGCCCTTTCGTGTCGAGTGCTAAATCCTTTCGGGTACCGGGTTGCCCGCGTCGCCGATCGCACGCCGTACCGGTACCCGCGCGAGCAGGACGAAACCGATGACGAAGAAGGCCACCAGCGAGATGATCGCGTCCCGGTAGCTCCCGGTCAGCTGGTAGGTGAGCCCGAACAGCAGCGGCCCGAGCCAGCTCATGCCGCGGTCGCTCATCTCGTACGCGGAGAAGTACTCGGCCTCCTTGCCGGGCGGGACCAGGTGAGAGAAGAGCGAGCGGGACAGCGCCTGGCTGCCGCCGAGGACGAGGCCGATGCCGGCGGCCAGCACGAAGAACCACGCCGGGGCCCCGGCCGGCAGGAAGTACCCGGCGGCGAGCGTGACCGTCCAGGCGACCAGCGACCCGAGGATCGTGCGCTTGGCGCCGTACGTCCGGGCCAGCCGGCCCAGCGCCAGCGCGCCCGCCACGGCCAGCACCTGGACCAGCAGCACGGCCACGATCAGCGTGGACTGCCCGAGCCCCAGTTCCTCGGAGCCGTAGACCGAGGCCTGGGAGATCACCGTCTGGATGCCGTCGTTGTAGACGAGGTAGGCCAGGAGGAAGGCCAGGGTCAGCGGGCGGCGGCGCATGTCGCGGACGGTCGCGGCGAGCTGCCGGAAGCCCGGGAGGGCCGCCTCGCGGGCGGGGGCGGGGCGGTCGCGCAGCCGCCGCAGCGGTATGAGCGCGAACGCGCCCCACCACAGTCCGGCCGACGCGAGGCAGATGCGGACCGCCGCGCTCTCGCTCAGGCCGAAGGAGTCGTGGGCGGTGTAGAGGATCAGGTTCGCGACCAGGACCAGCGACCCGGCCGCGTAGCCGAAGGCCCAGCCGCGCGAGGAGACCGCGTCGCGTTCCCCGGGCGGCGCGATCTGCGGCAGGTAGGAGTTGTAGAGCATCATCGCCACCGACTGCGCGGCGTTGGCGACGATCAGGAGCAGGCCGCCCAGCAGGTAGCGGTCGCCGTCGAGGAAGAACATGCCGGTCGTGGCCGCCGCCCCGGTGTACGCGGCGGCCCCGAGCAGCGGCTTCTTGCGGCCCGTGCGGTCGGCCGCGGCCCCCACCAGGGGCATCACGAGCACCGCGACGATCACCGACAGGGACACCGAGTACGCGAAGAAGGAGCCGGAGCGCACCGGAATGCCGAGGGGGTGCACATAGCCGTCCGCGTCCGCCGCCGACTCGGCGACCGACGTCAGATAGGGCCCCAGGAACACGGTCAGCACGCTCGTCGAGTAGACCGAGCACGCCCAGTCGTAGAAGTACCAGCCGCGCTGCTCGCGCCGCCGGTCGGCGGCCCCGTCGGCCGCGTCCGTCCGCACGGTGTCGGTGCCCACCCGTGCCCTCGCCTCCCCGTGAACGCGCGCCGCCGCCGGAGCCCCGGCCGCGGGTCCCGCAGGCTCAGACCCAGACGCCGCGGTCCTCCATGACCTTGCGCAGTGTGTCGATGTGATCGGTCATGATGCCATCCACTCCGAGGTCCAGGAGCCGGTGCATGCGGGCCGGATCGTTCACCGTCCACACGTGCACCTGGAGCCCGCGCGCGTGGGCGGCGCGCACGAACCGGTGGTCCACCACCGGGATGCCCGACTGGGCCTCCGGCACCTGGGCGGCCACCGCCGAGCGGCGCAGCGGAGCCGGCACGCCCCAGGAGCGCAGTCGCAGGCCGAGGACGCCCCGGGTGCCGTACGAGGTCGCCAGCCGGGGGCCGGCCAGCCGCTGCGCGCGGACGACCCGGGCCTCGGAGAAGGAGCCGACGCAGATGCGGTCCCAGGCGTCTCTCCGCCGGACCAGCTCCAGGAGGGGCCGCAGCGCCGGCTCCGCCTTCACGTCGATGTTCCAGCGCACGTCGGGGAAGGTCTCCAGCAGCTCCTCGAAGAGAGGCACCGGCTCCTCGCCCGCCACGCGCGCGTGGCGCACCTCCTCCCAGGGCAGGTCGGCGATCCGGCCGGCCCCGTCCGTGACCCGGTCCAGGGTCGCGTCGTGGAAGGCGACGAGCCTCCCGTCCCGCGTGGCGTGGACGTCCGTCTCGATGTACCGGTAGCCCGCGTCGACCGCGCGCCGGAACTGGCACACCGTGTTCTCCAGGCCGTCCGCGGCACCGCCCCGGTGGGCGAAGGCGAGGGGGCCGGGGTGGTCGAGGTACGGGTGGCGTATCGGGGTGGTCACCGCCGCAGTATCGCGCGCCGGGGATGACCCGCGGCAACCACCGTGCTGCCTTCCGGTGTCGCGGGCACGGCGAACATCCGCAGGAACACCTGGGCGAGCGGTCCGATCGCCAGGGCGTACAGCAGGGTGCCGACACCGACCGTGCCGCCGAGGGCGAAGCCCGTGGCGACGACGGTGATCTCGAGGACCGTGCGCACCAGGCGCACCGACAGTCCCGTGCGCCGGTTCAGGCCCGTCATCAGGCCGTCACGCGGGCCCGGCCCGAACCGGGCCGCGATGTACAGCCCGGTCGCCGCACCGTTCAGGACGACCCCCGCCACCATCATCGCGATCCGCAGCGTCCAGCCGTGGGCGTCGGGCACCACGGCCAGCGTCGCGTCCATCGCGGCGCCGATGACCAGCACGTTGGAGACCGTGCCCAGGCCCGGCCGCTGGCGCAGCGGGATCCACAGCAGCAGCACGGCCGCGCCCACGACGGTCAGCACCAGGCCCATGGACAGGCCCGTGCGCTCGGCCAGACCCTGGTGGAGGACGTTCCACGGCTCGAGGCCCAGCCCCGACCTGACCAGCAGTGCCGAGCTCGCCCCGTACAGCACGAGACCGCCGTAGAGCTGTGTCAGCCGCCGCGCGAGCCGACCGGGTCCGGATCTCCTGGACAAGAGGTGCCCCCTGTGTGGTGGTAGTGGCCTGCTGCATGACACCCTGTGGCTTGAGAAGCAGTGCCAACCATGGCCAATTCGGGGAAGGTGGACTGATTTCCATGGCGCAGTGGACCTCGGCCGTGGGGGCGGCTCAGCTCGCCCGGCTGCTCGGCTCCCAGCAGGAGCGTCCGGCCGGCCCCGGCACCCGCCGTCCGCCCGCCTACCGCGCGCTCGCCGACGGCATCCGGCTGCTGGTGCTCGAAGGGCGGGTGCCGGTCGCCGCCCGGCTGCCCGCCGAACGCGAGCTGGCCATCGCCCTGACCGTGAGCCGCACCACGGTCGCCGCCGCCTACGAGGCCCTGCGCGCCGAGGGGTTCCTGGAGTCCCGCCGCGGCGCGGGCAGTTGGACGGCCGTACCGGCCGGGAACCCCCTGCCCGCGCGCGGCCTCGAGCCCCTGCCGCCCGAGGCGCTCGGCTCGATGATCGACCTCGGCTGCGCGGCGCTGCCCGCGCCCGAGCCCTGGCTCACCCGCGCGGTGCAGGGCGCCCTGGAGGAGCTGCCGCCCTACGCGCACACCCACGGCGACTATCCGGCCGGGCTGCCCGCGCTGCGGTCGATGATCGCCGAGCGCTACACCGCCCGCGGGATCCCGACCATGCCCGAGCAGATCATGGTGACCACGGGCGCCATGGGAGCGATCGACGCGATCTGCCACCTCTTCGGGGGACGCGGCGAGCGCATCGCGGTCGAGTCGCCGTCGTACGCCAACATCCTCCAGCTCATGCGTGAGGCGGGGGCGCGGCTGGTCCCCGTCGCGATGGCCGAGGGCCTCACCGGCTGGGACGTGGACCGCTGGCGGCAGGTGCTGCGCGAGGCCGCGCCCCGTATCGCCTACGTCGTCGCCGACTTCCACAACCCCACCGGCGCGCTCGCCGACGACGACCAGCGGCGCCGGCTGGTGGACGCCGCCCGGTCGGCCGGCACCGTCCTCGTCGCCGACGAGACGATGAGCGAGCTGTGGCTCGAGGACGACGTCGAGATGCCCCGCCCCGTCTGCGCCTTCGACCCGGCCGGCTCCACGGTCGTCACCGTCGGTTCCGCCAGCAAGGCCTTCTGGGCCGGCATGCGCATCGGCTGGGTCCGAGCCGCGCCCGACGTGATCCGCAGCCTGGTCGCCGCGCGCGCCTACGCCGACCTGGGCACGCCGGTGCTGGAGCAGCTGGCGGTGAACTGGCTGTTCAGTACGGGCGGCTGGGAGCAGGCGGTGCGGATGCGCCGCGAACAGGCCCGGCAGAACCGTGACGAGCTGGTGGCGGCGGTGCGGCGCGAGCTGCCGGACTGGGAGTTCGAGGTGCCGCGCGGCGGCCTCACCCTGTGGGTGCGCTCCGGCGGGCTCTCGGGTTCGCGGCTCGCCGAGGCGGGGGAGCGCGTGGGGGTGCGGGTCCCGTCCGGGCCGAGGTTCGGGGTCGACGGGGCCTTCGAGGGGTACGTCCGGCTGCCGTTCACCGTCGGCGGGGCGGTGGCGGAGGAGGCGGCCGTCCGGCTGGCCGCGGCGGCCCGGCTGGTGGAGTCCGGCGGCGCCGGCGGGGGGAGCGAGGCGCCCCGGACGTTCGTGGCCTGACCGGTCCGAGCCCGCCCCGCCCACGGCGTGCCTCCCCGGAGCAGCGGTGGCGCCGACCGCCGGGCCGGCGGAGCGGGGTGGCACCTCGCGGTCGGACCCAGGGCCGGCGGTGGGTGCGGTGGCAACCCGCGGTCGGACCCAGGGGCGGCGGGGCCGGACGACCGGGGTGGCGACCTCCAGCAGGTCCTCGCGCTGTCGCGCCATCAGCTCCTCACCGGCGCTCACGGTCGCACCTCGCGGTCGGACGTCAGCCCGATGGGGCCGGCGTCGCGTCCCAGGGCCGGCTCCCGTGCCGGTCGGACGGGGCGGTACCTCGCGGGCTGTGGTCAGGAGCTTTCCGCCGCCACGGCTTCGGCGGGAACGGCTTTCGTGGCCACGGCCTCGGCGGGAACGGCTTTCGCGGCCACGGCCTCGGCGGGCGCAGGGGCCGTCGGGACCGGTTCGGCCGGCGCCGGTCCGGTGGCGGACGGCCCGCCGGTGGCCGTCTCCGGTGCGGGGGAGGGCGTGACCGGCCCGGAGGCCGGCTCGCCGGCGGTGGCCTCGGTCTCCCCGGGCAGCGGCTTCGTCCCGGCGGGGACAGGCCTGGTCGCGAGCCTCGCCGTCCCCTCGGTGGCGACGGTGCGCGTCTCGACCGGGGTGCCCTTCGTCTTGATCAGGATCGTGTGCGGCCTGGCCTTCGCGGGCACCGCCGCCTGTTCACCGTCGGCAGGCGTCGTGCGCGGCGGCAGCAGGTCGAGGACCGCCTGCCGCTGCGCGTCGCTCGTCGCGTCGTCGTAGGGGTCCGGCGTGGCCGGTACCTGGAGCCGGTGCACCGGTCCGTGGCCGAGGCGCGCGTAGCCGCGGCCGGGCGGCACCTGGTCGACGGGTGTCGTGTGCGGGGCGGCGCCCAGCACGGCCGCCAGTTCGTCGGCCGTCGCCGGACCGAGCACCACCCGGGCGCGCGTGTGCTGCCGTACGGCGTCCACGAGACCGTCCAGCGCGTCCAGTTGGTCGGCGACGACCACCGTCACGTTCGCCGCGCGGCCGTGCCGCAGCGGAATCTGCAGCAGGGACTGGGGATCCCTGCGGCCGTCCGCGGCGGCGAGGTGCGTGAACGCGCTCGGCCGGTCCACGAGGACCCACAGGGGCCGCCGGGTGTCGTCGGGCGCCGGCCGGCCTTCCTGCCGGGCCCGGTTGACGGCGATCAGCCGGCGCTCCGTCTCGTGAGCGGCCCACTCGAGGCTGGTCAGCGCCCCGGCGAGGCCGCACTCGACGGCCAGGACGCCGTCGCGCCCGGTCAGGCAGGCGTACTCGCCGGTGCCGCCGCCGTCCACGATGACCAGGTCGCCGTGGTGCAGGGCCTGGAGGGCGATCGAGCGCAGCAGGGTCGAGGTGCCGGTCCCGGGCTGCCCGAGGACCAGCAGGTGCGGCTCGGTGGAGCGGATGCCCGTGCGCCAGACGACCGGCGGCACGTCCCGCTGCTCCTCGCCGTGGGTGAGCGGCAGCGTGCGCTGCACCCGCGTCGGGTCGGTGAAGCCCAGGACCGTCTCGCCCGGTGCCGTGACGAACCTCTGGGCGGCGATGTCGGTGGGCAGCGGCGGGAGGACGGCGACGGTGAGGTGGTTGGCCTCCTCGTCCCACGTGTAGTGGTACTCGCGGCCCCGGCCGGCCTTGGCGGTGAGCAGGTGCTCGATCCGCGCCCGGGACTGGGCCTCCCCGTCGGTGAAGTACGCCGGGTAGCGGATCACCAGCTCGGTGACCCGGCCGGCGTCGTCGAACTCGTGGGCCGGGAACGCCTTCTCCCAGGGGCCGCCGTGGACGTAGAGCGGATCGGGGTCCTCGGGGATCGAGAAGTAGGGGACCAGCGCCTCGTAGAGCGACGTGAGGCGCTGGACCTGCGCGTCGTCGGGGCCCTGGGGCCCCGGCGGTGTGCGGTCCCTGCCCTGCCACGCCGCCGCCGTCATCAGGACGATGACGGCGATCAGCGGGCCGTACGGGGCCAGTGCCACGACCAGGATCACGGAGGCCACCAGGAACAGCAGCGCACCGCGCCGGTCCTTGGGGGTCTCGGTCCATCTGCGCCGGGCGGCCGAGGCCAGCCGGCGCAGACCGCGCCCGATCGTGATGAGCGGCTGGAGGACGTCCGTGGCGCTGTCGGCCGCCGTCCGGGCCAGCTCCCGGCTCCGGGCGAGCTGCGCGCCGCCGTTGCTCAGAATGCGGGGGAGGGGCCGCCGGGCCACTGCTGCCTCCAGGGAGTCCGTACGTGCAGGTTTCGGGCGGGGCGAGCCGTCAGAACTTGATTCCGCCGAGGAGGCCCGCCAGGCTCTCGCCGCCCGCTCTGATGCTCGGGGCGATGGCCGTGCTGGCGAGGTAGAAGCCGAACAGGACCGCGACCAGCGCGTGCGAGGCCTTGAGGCCGTCCTTGCGGAAGAAGATGAAGACGACGATGCCGAGCAGGACCACGCCTGAGATCGAGAGGATCATGTGAGTTCTCCTGGTTCGCGGGGACAGTCACCATGAGTACTTCCAGGCTCACAGGATGTATCCATACGATTAAAGGTGCAAATGGAGGAATTTTCATGAATTTGCCCCGTGTGGCGGAGCGGTCCCCGGGCCGGCCGCGCGCGGGGGTTGCGCCCGGCCGGGTCCGTGACGATCTTTGCCTCGGGCGCGTCCGCTCATGTGCGGCGCGAGCCAGTACCCTGGCGATTCACTCGTACGGCCGCACCGCTCGCGGCCGTGCGCACACGCAGTCCCCGACGTTTCGAACGTCCGTGAGTGAGAGGTGGTCCGGCCGATGAGTGAAGCCCCCGACCCCGAGGTCGTGGAGCTGGCGACCAAGATCTTCGATCTGGCCCGGCAGGGGCGGGCCGAGGAGCTGGTGGCCTATGTGGACGCCGGCGTTCCGGCCAACCTCACCAACGACCGGGGCGACTCCCTCGTGATGCTCGCCGCGTACCACGGGCACGCCGAGGCGGTCCGTGCGCTGCTGACCCGCGGCGCCGACGTGGACCGGGTCAACGACCGGGGCCAGACCCCGCTCGCCGGTGCCGCCTTCAAGGGGGAGACGGACGTGGCCAAGGCGCTCCTCGAGGCCGGCGCGGACCCGTCCGCGGGCACCCCGTCGGCGGTCGACACGGCGCGGATGTTCGCCCGCACGGAGCTGCTGGAGCTGTTCGGGGTGGCGTGACCCCTGGCTGATCCACTCCTGGTGCAGCGCGCTGACCAGGGAAAACACGACAAACGGGGGAGGCGGTACGAGGCCGCCGAAATTTCGGTCGCGGCAGATGTGACCGCCGGGTCATCATGACGACGTGGTTCACGGACGCGATGGATGGGCAGGTGTTGCCGCACCGCGCGGGCCGTGATGCGGCCCGCATGGGCCACCGACGAGAGGCAGAGAAACATGGTTCACGGCAAGCAAGAGACGGCGGGCGCTCCGACGTGTTGTCACGCGGCCAGGTAACGCGTGGTTCCCGGTTGCGTCGACGCTTGATGTGAGGCTGTTTCCCATGTTCGATCCGGTCATAGCGCCCAGCGGTACCCTGCTCGGCCTGCTGCAGCGGGGTCGCGGCGACGGCACGCTGCACGCGCTCACCGCCCCGCGGGCCGAGGCGCTCGCGGCGCTGAACCACTGTGTGCTGCGCGATCCCCGCCACGACTGGCAGGTGGAGAACCGCTCCCTGTACTACGCCCGCCTCTACCTCGACCTCAACGGCGAGCTGGACGCGATCGAGACCCACCTCTTCGACCCCGAGGACGTCCTCGACTCCGACGAGTCACGCACCGGCCTGGCCCTCGCGGTCCTCGGCCACCTCGCCTCCTACGGCAGGCTCGACGCGCTCCAGCTGCTGCGCCGGTACGCCGCCCACGGCGTCAACTGGGCCTGGGCCCTGGACGAGCTGGCGCTGCGCGACGACGACGCGGGGCTGCGCGCCCTCGCCGCCCCCGTACTGGCCCGCTTCCCGCGAGATCCCGAGGGCGACGCCGAGCTGGCCGCCGCCGTGCGCGACGCCTTCGAGCCCAGGCCCTGGCGGCTGTGGGCGGAGGACGCCCGCGAATCGGTCGCCACGCGCGTGCGTGCCGCCCACGAGGCGGGCTGTTTCGACCGCTGGCAACGGCAGATGAGTCCCAGCGGGCCTCGTCCGGGCTGGAGCGTCCAGGCCGTGTTCGAGTGGGCCCAGCAGGGCGTGGAGCGCGGCGCCGCGCTCCACGTGCCCGCCGCCCGCTGCCTCACCGCGGTCGCCGGTCCCGACGACCGGGCCGAGATCGTCGAGGCCGCGCGGTCCGGCACCGAGGGCGCCCGCTGCACGGCCCTGCGCTATCTCGCCGACTGCGACGACCCCGAGGTCCTCGGCCTGATCGAGGGCGCCGTGATCACCGGCCCGGCGCCCGTCGTGGAGGCCGCCGTCGCCGCCTTCGAGCGCATGCGCAGCCCCGCCGCGGTCGACCGGGCGCGCGGCTGGGCCCACCGGCCCGACGCCCTGGGTGCCGCCGCCGGGCGCGTGCTCGCCTGCCGGGGCGGCGCGCAGGACAGCGAACTCGTCCTCGCCGCACTCCGCGAGGCGGTGCGGGGCGAGGGCCCCGACGCGTCCACCCTGTGGACCCTCGTGGACGGCACCGGGCGGCTCGGCATCGCGTGCGCCGCCCCCGTCCTGCGCCACATCTACCGCGAGACCGCCTCCTCCCATCTACGTGGCCGGGCCGCCCGCGCGCTGGCCGCCACCGACCCGTCCTTCGCCGCCGGTTTCGCCGTCGAATGCCTGTGGGACTGCGAGGAGACGACGCGGGAACTGGCCGCCCGCTACGCCGAGACCGGCGACAACCGCGTCGTCGAACGGCTGCGCAGGCTCGCCGCCGATCCGGCCGAGGAGGACGAGGTCCAGACGGCGGTCCGCAGCCGCTTCGGCCCGGACGCGCCGGCCGTGTGAACCCCGGCCCGCCCGGACCGGCCGCGCACCGCACCGAGTGACGCCGGGCCCGGTCGGGCGGGATGGGCGCCGGCCGGGTGACACCCCGGCCCGCCGGGGCGGGATGCGCGCCGCGCCGTAGGGCGCCGGGCCCGCTCCGGCCGAATATGCGCTCCGCCGTGGGACGCCGCTCAGGTCGGACACGCGCCGCCCGGTAGGACGCCGGGCCGGGCGACGGCGTGCGCCCCGTGAGGACGCGCGCGGTGTGGTGCGCCGGGTGGCGGTGCGACCCCGGGTGGACGGCGAGGTCGGCGCCGAGCCCGGGTGGACGGGACGGAACCAGGAGTGCGAGCGGGGCTCGGACCGCGGGACAGGCCGGGGCACGGTCCGCAGTGCGTGCACGAGACGGGCCTCGTGGGGCGGACCGGTGCGGGTGATGCCGGGGCGGCCACGGCGGGACGGCAACGTGCACGGGACGTTCCTCGTCCGGAAAGATCGACGTTGACGCGAGCACGTCCGGTCCGGCGACAACACGGGTATGCGTGTCGTCATCGTGACCGAGTCCTTTCCCCCCGACGTGAACGGCGTGGCCCACTGTGCGCTCCAGACCGCCCGGCACCTCGTCGCCCGCGGTCACGACTGCGTCGTCGTCGCACCGGCCACCGCAGCCTCCGAGGCGGCCGACTCCCTCGCGCCCTGCCCCCTCGTCCGGATCCCGTCCCTCCCGCTCCCCGGCTACCCCCAGGTCCGCGTCGCCCTGCCCAGCAGGCGTGTCGCCGCGGCCATCGCCGAACACCGCGCCGACCTCGTCCACCTGGCCGGACCCTTCGTCCTCGGCGTCCGGGGCATGGCCGCCGCGGCCCGGCTCGGCGTGCCCGCCGTGGCCGTCTACCAGACCGACCTCGCCGGTTACGCCCGTACCTACATGGGGGCGGGCGAGGCGGCGGCCTGGCGGCGCATCCGCTCCGTGCACACCGCCGCCGACCTCACCCTCGCCCCGTCCAGCGCCGCCCTGCGGGACCTGACGGCGCACGGCGTGCCGCGGGTGACGCTGTGGCCGCGCGGCGTGGACACCGTCCGCTTCCGGCCCGGCCGGCGCGACGAGACGCTGCGGCGCGAACTGGCGCCGAACGGTGAGCTGATCGTCGGCTACGTCGGACGGCTCGCCCCCGAGAAGCAGGTCGAGCTGCTGTCCGGTGTGTGCGGACTGGACGGCGTGCGGGTCGTGGTCGTCGGGGACGGGCCCAGCCGCTCCGCCCTCGGACCGGCGCTGCCCGGGGCGGTCTTCCTCGGCAGCCGCACCGGAGACGACCTCGCCCGGATCTTCGCCTCACTGGACGTCTTCGTGCACACCGGCCCCTTCGAGACGTTCTGCCAGACCGTGCAGGAGGCGATGGCGAGCGGCGTGCCCGTCGTGGCGCCCGCCGCGGGAGGCCCCCTGGACCTCGTCGCCCACGGACGCACCGGGCTCCTGGTGCCGCCGCGCGACGCCGCAGCCGTGCGGGACGCGGTGCGGTCCCTGGCCTGCGACCCGGCGCGGCGGGCCGCGTTCGGAGCGGCGGGCCGGGCGGCGGTCGGGCAACGCACCTGGGCCGCCGTCGGGGACCTCCTGATCGGGCACTACGGCGACATCCTGGAGGCCCGTGAGGCGGTGGCGGCGGCATGAGCGGCCTGCGGATCGTCCGCCTCGCCAACTTCGTCACCCCGGCGTCCGGCGGCCTGCGCACGGCACTGCGCGAGCTGGGCAAGGGCTTCCTGACGGCCGGACACGAGCCCGTGCTCGTCGTCCCCGGCGCCCGTGCCGACGACCGGGAGACGGAACAGGGCCGGGTGATCACCCTGCCCGGGACCCTCGTGCCCGGAACGGGGGGCTACCGCGTCCTGACCGACCGGCGACGGGTCACCGCGCTGCTGGAGGCGCTGGCACCGGACCGCCTGGAGGTGTCCGACCGCACCACGCTGCGCTGGACCGGCAAGTGGGCCAGGCGCTCCCGGGTGCCCGCCGTGATGGTCTCCCACGAGACGGCCGACGGGGTGCTGCGCACCTGGGGCCTGCCCGAGGCGGCGGCCCGGAGTGCCGCCGACGCCCTCAACGTCCGCACGGCGCACACGTACGCGCGCGTGGTGTGCACCACGGAGTACGCCGAGCGGGAGTTCGTGCGGATCGGCGCCCGCAACGTCGTACGGGCGCCGCTGGGTGTGGACCTCGCGCGGTGCCGTCCGGCGCTGCGCGACCCGGCGCTGCGGGCCCGCCACGCGCGCCCCGGTGAGATTCTGCTGGCGATGTGCTCCCGGCTCTCCGTGGAGAAACGGCCCGGCACGGCGCTCGACGCGCTGGCCGCGCTGCGGCGGCACGGCCGGCGGGCGGTGCTGGTCGTGGCCGGTGACGGCCCGCTGCGCCCCCGGCTCGAGCAGCGGGCGCGGGAGCGCGGCCTGCCGGTGACCTTCCTCGGGCACGTCGCCGACCGGGCGTCGCTCGGGGCGCTCCAGGCGTCCGCCGACGTGTGCCTGGCGCCGGGGCCGGCCGAGACGTTCGGACTGGCGGCGCTCGAGGCGATGGCCTGCGGCACGCCCGTGGTGGCGAGCGCGTCGTCCGCGCTGCCGGAGGTGATCGGCTCCGCCGGGGCCGTGGCCGCCGATCACGGGGAGGCCTTCGCACGGGCGATCGGCGCACTGCTGGAGAGTCCGGAACCGGCCCGGCGGGAGGCGGCGCGCGCACGGGCGGAGTGCTTCGGCTGGGACGCGGCGGTCGAGGCGTTCCTGGCCGCGCACGACGCGACCGTCCCGGCACCTCCCGTGCTGCCGCGGGCCGTGCCGGGGGACGGGCCCGGCACGCGGCCCTGGGCGCCCCGGTGACCGGAAGGGCGGCCCCCGGCGGCCGAGGGCACCCGTGACGCACTGATCGTCGCGGCTGAGACACCCCCTGCCGGCCGGCCACACGGTCGCAGACCGCGTGGTCCGCCGCCGCACCGGCCGCCCGCGCTCCTCGCGGGCGGGTGCGGCGCCACGCGCGGAAGGCGCTCCTGCCCCCGGTCCCGGTGCGCGGGTGCCGCCGTGTCCGCGTCCGCCGCCACACCAGCCCGGCGCCTCACGGTCGGCACCCGTCGCGGGCGGGTGCGTTCGCCACGCGTGCGGAAGGTGTGCCCGGCCCAGTCAGGGCGCGTGGGTGCCGCCGTGTCCGCGTCGGCTGCCGCACCGGCCCGGCGCCTCACGGTCGGCACCCGTCGCGCGGGGTAGGTGCGACTGCCCCGGTCCGCGCCCCGTCGGTGCCGCCGCATCCGCCCCCCGGCACCGCCCTGGGCCCGCGGCGGCGTACGGCGACCGCCGGGCGACGGGTGCGTGCCGGGTGCTCCCCGAGCGGACGTCAGATCACGCGGTACTGCTCGTCGCGGGCGTCGGTGAGGAACATCTGCCCCGGGGCGTGCGTGATGGCGAAGGGCGGGCGCGAGGCCGTCACCACCGCCTGCGGGGTCACTCCGCAGGCCCAGAACACCGGGATGTCGCCCGGCTCCGTGTCCACCGGGTCCCCGAAGTCGGGCCGCCCCAGGTCGCCGATGCCGAGCGCCGAGGGATCGCCGCAGTGCACCGGGCTGCCGTGCACCGCCGGGAGCAGGCTGGTCTCGTGGATCGCCGCCGACAGGTGCGCGGGCGGCACCGGGCGCATGGAGACGACCATCGGGCCGTGCAGCCGTCCCGCCGGACGGCACTGGCGGCTGGTCACGTACATGGGCACGTTGCGGCCCTGCTCCACGTGGCGGATCGGCACGCCCGCCGAGGTCAGCGCCCACTCGAAGGTGAAGCTGCAGCCGATCAGGAACGACACGAGGTCGTCCCGCCAGTGCGCGCGCACATCCGTCGGCTCCTCCACCAGCTCGCCGTCCCGCCACACCCGGTAGCGCGGCAGGTCGGTGCGCAGATCCGCACCGTCGGCGAGGGCGGTGGTCCAGCTTCCGGCGTCCGTCACGTCCAGTACCGGGCAGGGCTTCGGGTTGCGCGTGCAGAACAGCAGCATGTCGTACGCCCAGTCGGCGGGCACCGAGATCAGATTGGCCTGGGTGTGGCCGGCCGCGACGCCGGCCGTGGGGCCGGTCAGCCCGTCCCGGAAGCGGGTGCGGGCCGTCCCCGGACTCCACGCGTGCGCGTGCTCGTCGACGAGGACGACCGGACGGTCCTCGGCCACACGGTGCGAGTGATTCATGCCAGTTCCTTCCCGCGGGTCTCCGGCAGCCCCAGCAGTGCCAGCGCCGCGATGCCGTAGCCGAGCGCGCCGAACACCAGCGCGCCGCCCACGCCCCAGCTGTCGGCCAGAAAACCGACCGTCGTGGGGAAGACGGCGCCCACGGCGCGCCCGGTGTTGTACGTGAAGCCCTGTCCGGCGCCCCGCACCGCCGTCGGGTACAGCTCGCTCAGGTAGGAACCGAAGCCGCTGAAGATCGCCGACATGCAGAAGCCGAGCGGGAAACCGAGGACCAGGAGCAGGGTGTCGGCACCGCTCGGGATGTTCGCGTACGCCAGGATGCAGACCGCCGACAGCAGCGCGAAGAGCCGGATGTTGCGCTTGCGGCCCAGCAGGTCGGTGAGGTGGCCGCCGGTGAGGTAGCCGAGGAAGGCGCCCGAGATCAGGAAGGTCAGATAGCCGCCGGTCCCGACGACCGACAGCTCGCGCTCGTCCTTCAGATACGTCGGCACCCAGGTGGCCAGGGTGTAGTAGCCGCCCTGGACGCCGGTGGAGAGCAGGCTCGCGAAGAGCGTGGTCCGCAGCAGGCCGGGCCGGCCGGCGGTGCGCGGCCGGAAGATCGCCGTGAACGAGCCCCTGCCCGGGTCCCGCACGCGGGCCGCGGCGGCCTCGGGCGCGTCGTGGACGCTGCGCCGCACCCAGACCACGAGCAGCGCGGGCAGCGCACCGGTCCAGAACATGACACGCCAGGCCAGGTCGTCGCCCGCCACCGAGAACACCAGTGTGTAGACGATCACCGCCAGCGCCCAGCCCGCGGCCCACGCGCTCTGGACCGCGCCGAGGGTCCGGCCCCGGTGCCGGGCGCTCGCGTACTCGGCGACCAGGATCGCGCCGACCGCCCACTCGCCGCCGAAACCGAGGCCCTGCAGCGCGCGGAAGACCAGCAGCGTCTCGTAGTCCGGCGCGAAGCCGCAGGCCACCGTGAACACGGCGTAGGTGATCACGGTGAGCAACAGGGCCCTGACCCGGCCCACCCGGTCCGCGAGAACGCCCGCGAGGGCGCCGCCGACGGCCGAGACGACCAGGGTGACCGTGGTGAGCAGACCGGTCTGCCCGCTGTCCAGACCGAAGTAGGCGGCCAGCGCGACCATGGTCAGGGGCAGCGTGAAGTAGTCGTACGAGTCGAGGGCGTAGCCGCCGAACGCGCCGCCGAAGGCGCGGCGACCCTGTGGGCCGAGGGCGCGCAGCCAGCCGAACGGGCCGCCGGCGGAGGGGTGTCCGGCGGTGCCGGCGCTCGTGTCGGCGGGCAGGGCCCGGGGTGGAGGGGTCGTACTCATGGGCACCTCGCAGGGGAGGACGGAGGGTGCTTGTCGAGTGAGCCGGTCGGTGCGGCGGCGCGGTGGGACGGTGAGCGGTCGGGCGCCGCGCGGGAGCACCTGGAGGCACCGTAGGGGATCGTTCAACGATCCCTCAATACCCATGTTGTTTCGTTCTGGCATCTGCGATTGAATTCCGGGCATGGCAGAGCAGTTGACGGGACTGGCCGACGACCGTGCCCTCCTCGGGCGGACCAGCACCGCGGAGCGCGTCTCGGACATCCTCAGGAGCCGCATCGCGGACGGCTACTTCCCGCCCGGGACGCGTTTGTCCGAGGACAGCATCGGGGGAGCCCTCGGCGTCTCCCGCAACACGCTGCGCGAGGCGTTCCGGCTGCTCACCCACGAACGCCTGCTCGTCCACGAGCTGAACCGCGGTGTCTTCGTCCGGGTCCTGACCGTCGAGGACGTCGAGGACATCTACCGCACCCGTGCCCTCGTCGAATGCGCCGTCGTCCGAGGTCTCGGGGAGCCGCCGTACGGGCTCGACGGCGTCGCCTCGGCCGTCGAGGACGGGCGGCGCTCGGCCCTCGAAGGTGACTGGAAAGGGGTGGGTACCGCCAACATCCACTTCCACCGGGAACTGGTCGCCCTCGCCGGCAGCGAACGCACGGACGAGCTGATGCGCAGCGTCTTCGCCGAACTGCGCCTCGCCTTCCACGTCGTGGACGACCCGCGGCGCCTGCACGAGCCGTACATCGCGCGGAACGCGGAGATACTCGAGGCCCTCCGGGCGGGAGAACGCGAGACGGCCGCCCGGCTGCTCGCCGTCTACCTCGAGAACTCACTGGAGCGGGTCGTGGACGTGTACCTGCGGCGGGTCGGCGACGACGGCACCGCCACCGCCTGAGGGACGGCGGGCCCGGGCGCGCGGCCGGTGCGGACGGCGGTGGTTCTGCGTCGTTTGGGTCGTTGTCGGACCGAGGACCTAGTCTGTGCACCGTGACTTCGCCTGCATCGACGGACAGCGTTCCGCCCCAGCTCAGCGCGGGACCGCGCCCTGCCCCGGGCCCGGCCGCCGACGAGGGACTGGCGCGGCGGCTGCGCGCGCTCGCCTGCACGGCGCCGCTGCACGACCTCGACGCGCGCAAGGCCAACCTCGCGGGCGAGTACTCCGTGTACGGCATGGCGGAGGTGGCCCTCGCCGCCATCGACCTCGTCACCCTGAACATGGACTTCGACACGGGCGCCGACCACGACCAGATAGTCGCCCGGCTCGTCCCGCGCGTCGCCGCCCAGGCCCCGGCACGGTCCGCCGCCGAGCACGAGCGGGTGGCCCGCTGGGTCCTGGAGAACCTGATCAACGTCGGCAGCGTCGACCGCGGCTTCCGCGCCGTGTACGGCACCTTCGAGCCGGACGGCACCTACGTGCGGCGCGACTACGACTTCAAGCTGCTGGAGGAGGTCCCCGGCCCCGGCGGGACGGTCTACCTGCGCACCACCGACGAAGCGGTCAACGTCCTGGTCGGCGCCCTGGACACCGACGTCACCAGCGCCCAGATCGCCGCCGAGGTCAAGCTGGAGGTGCTGATCAGCCGCGGCAGGCTCGCCGACGCCCAGCTCGCCGCCGAACAGGCCCGGTACCGGACCGTGCAGTACTCCGAGACCCTGCGCAAGGCCCTGGACGCCACCCGGCGCAACGTCCGCGCGGTCGACTGGCTGAGCGCCGTCCCCGACATGATCGCCGAGGCCCTGGACCACGTCGCCGACCGGTACCGGCACGAGAACGCGATCCTCACCAACATCCGCAAGGCCCGCGACGAGACCGAGGAGCCCGAGCACAAGCGCCGCGCCGCCGAGCTCGTCGACATCGTCAAGGACTGCATCCGCCGCCACACCCAGCTCCAGTCCCGGCTGCTGGAGGCCGGCCCGCTCTTCCGCGCCGAGCAGGACCGGCAGGCCTTCGCCACCCCCCTGACGACCTCGGGCCTCGACCTGTACGGGCACCTGGTCGCCCCCGTCCTGCCGCTGCCCCTGGAGCAGGCGCTCCGCGCGACCGACGCCTTCTTCGCGCACGGCACCGGTCTGCGCACGCCCGTCTCCGTACGGGTCGGGGACCTCGTCGACATCCTGCTGACCCCGCCGGTGGAACGGGAGCACCTGGGCGCCGAGATGCCCGAGCCCGACCTGATCGCCACCCCGGACGACAGCCGCTTCAGCGAGGAGCAGCTGGCCCGGGCCATGGAACTGCTCGACCTGCCGCACGACGCCCCGCGCCGCCTGTCCGGGCTGCTGGCCGACGCCCGCGCACAGGACCCCGACCTGCCCTACCTCGTCGCCCTGCTGGCCGTGCACGCGGCCAGCCCTCCGGTCGGCACCGCCTACCGGCAGGGCGAGCCCAAGCTGCTGTTCGCCGTTGACGACGGCACCGAGCTGGACGATCCCGAGTTCGGCGGCGCCGACCTCATCGTCGGCACCGCGCTGCTGGACGCGGCGGGGATGGCGGCGGACCGGACGGAGGCCGCGTGATCGGCGCCGGACCCTGCGGGCGGCCGGCCGGGCAGCGCCGGCAGGGCACCACCCACCAGCACAGCACCACCCACCAGCACAGCGAGGAGCACCGACCGTGACCGAGCACGTCGACCGGAGCGAACCGGAGGCGGGTGCCCCACCGGCCACCGCGGCCGTCACGCCCGCCGACGCCGCCGACGCGGCGCGGCTCGTGGCCTTCGGTCTCCAGCCCAAGCTGCTCCCCGCCCGCGACCAGGAGTACGCCGACCTGCTGCGCCGGTACCGCGAGGACCCGCCCTTCGCCCGGCTCGCCGACGCCGTGGCGGCCGGCCTGGGGCTCGTCGTCCTCGAGGTGTCCCCGCGCGCGGGCATGGCCGTGACCGCCGCCGAGGACTCGGTGTTCGCCGTCCGCATGGGCGACTACGCGCGCCGCGCCGCCACCGACTCCGGAGACCGCTTCCTGCACGGCCTCGCCCACCTCGCCGTCGCCGCCATGGCCTACCCGCGCCCCGAGGACCTCGCCGACGACGGCTACATCGGCCGCGTCACCGTCAACGGCGTGGACGCCTTCGTCCGCCAGGCCTGCCGGCGGCTGGAGGAGCGGGCCGAGCAGCAGGGCGAGAACACCGACCCGGCCACCGACGCCCCCGGCCTGGAGGCGGCCTGGCGGATCTGGGCCCGGCGCAGCGCCACCGGCGCCACCAAGGACGCGCGCAGGCTCCCCGGCTCCACCACCGGCATCGTCGGCAAGGCCGCCGCGTTCCTCACCGAGTCCGGCTTCCTCCAGCGCACCGGCGACGACAACGGCGGCACCTACCGCACCACCGCCCGCTACCAGCTCCAGGTGCGGGACATGGCGGGCAGCGCCGCGATGGCCGAGCTGCTGGAGCTGGGCGTCGTCCCCGTCACCGACGGCACGGCGACCCTCCTGCCCGCCGAGGACACGGAGGACCTGGAGCTGGTGGCCGACGCCGGACTGCCGTTCCACTCGTCCTGAATCCCGCCCCTCCATCCCGACACACGCCCCCGCCACGCCACCCACGTCCCCGACTTCACGAAGGCTTACGAGAGTCCGCCATGTACGAGCTGTCCCGGGTCCGCCTCTACTCCATCGGGCCCGCCGGTGCGCGCTACGCCGACACCGTGCTTGACCTGCGCGGTGTAGGTGAGCCCGTGCCCCGTCCCGCGCCCGCGCAGGCGGAGTTCTTCGAGGAGGAGCCCGTCGGCCCGCCGCGCCGTCCCGCGCCCGCCGGCGTGCTGTTCCTGGAGAACGGCGGCGGCAAGTCCGTCCTGCTCAAGCTGATCTTCTCCGTGATGCTGCCGGGCCACCGCAACACCCTGGGCGGCGCCAGCTCCGGCGTGCTCCGCAAGTTCCTGCTCGCCGACGACTGCGGACACGTGGCGCTGGAGTGGCAGCACGTGCAGACCGGCGAGTGCGTCGTCGTCGGCAAGGTCAGCGAGTGGCGGGGACGACAGGTCTCCAACGACCCGCGCAAGTTCGCCGAGGCCTGGTACTCCTTCCGGCCCGGCCCCGGACTCACGCTGGACAACCTGCCCGTCGCCGAGGCCACCTCCGTCCGCCCGCCCGTCGAGGGCGTCTCCGGCGCCCAGGGCCGGCGGCGCACCATGAAGGGCTTCCGGGACGCCATCACCGAGGCCGGGAAGGCCTACCCGCACCTGGAGGTGCACTGGGAGGAGATCCACGACCGCTGGATCGAGCACCTCGGCGACCTCGGTCTCGACCCCGAACTCTTCCGCTACCAGCGCGAGATGAACGCCGACGAGGGCGAGGCGGCCGGCCTGTTCGCGGTCAAGAAGGACTCCGACTTCACCGATCTGCTGCTGCGCGCCGTCACCGACACCCGGGACACCGACGGACTCGCCGACCTGGTCGGCGGCTTCGGCAACAAGCTGGGCCGACGCGCCGAGCTGATCGCCGAACGCGACTTCACCGCTGGGTCCGTCGACCTCCTCGGGCGGATCGTCGAGGCCGCCGACGCCCGCACCCGCGCGCGTGACGTCCACACCGGCGCCGAACGCCGCACCAGGACCCTGGCACGCAGGCTCTCGGCGCGCGGCGCCCGGGAGCGGGCCCGGACGGCCGACCTCGCCCAGCGGGTCACCGCCGCCGCCTACGCCGTCACACACGCCGAGTCGGCCCGCGACCGCAGCGCGCTCATCGCCGCCGAACTCGCCTACCGGCACGCCTCGCTGGCCCTGACGGCCGCCGAGAAGTCGGCCGCCGCCCAGAAGCGGGAGCTCGCCGACGCGCGCACCCTGCACTCCGCCTGGCAGGCCGCCGAGGCCGTTCTGCGTCACCGCGCCGCCGCCGACCGCGTCGCCCGCGTGTCCGCCGCCATCCAGGAGGCCGAGCGGGACGCCGCGCCCGCCCTCGCCGCCCGCGCCAAGGCCGCCGTCGAGCTCGTCCGCGCCCTGCAGGCGGCGGCCACCAAGGCCGAGGACCACGCCAACGAGGAGGAGGAGCGCTCCGCCGCCCTCCAGGACGTCGGCGACGCCGCCCACCGGGACTCCACCGCCGCCGCCACCGAGGCGCAGCGCGCCCGCAGCGAGGCCGGGCACCTGCGCCAGCGGCTGACCGAGGTCGAGCAGGAGACCGCCGAGGCGGTCCGCGCCGGCTGGCTCGACGACAGCGCCCCCGACGCCGACCCCGCCCGCGCCGCCCTCGCGGCCAGCGACGCCGAGAAGACGACGGTCGCCGCCTGGGACACCGCCCGCGAGGCCGCCCGCCGGGCCACCGAGCACGCGCGCGAGGCGGCCGCCGCCGAGACCCGCGCCGAACTGACCGCGGCCCGCGCGGCCGACGCGGCCACCGCCGCCGAGCGCGCCCACGAGGCCGAACGCCGCACCGCCGAGGCACTGGCGGCCGAGGACCGGCTCGCGGAGCTGCTCGGCCTGGCCGCCCGGCCCCGTCCGGGCATCCCCCAGCCCCGGCAGGACGAGGACCACGACCGGCCCGCCGACGCGCCCAGGACGGCCGACGGTGCCCTGACCGCCGAGGAACTCGACCGCTTCGCCGACGAGCTGCGCGAGCTGCTCGACGACACGGTCTCCTCCGCCGAGCGCCAGCTGTTCGAGCTGCGCACCGCCGCCGCCGACGACTCCCGCATCCTCGGCGCCCTCGGCGACGGCGGACTGCTGCCGCCCGGCCCGGACGTGCTGGCCACCGTGGAGTTCCTCGGCGAGCACGGCATCCCCGCCCTGCCCGGCTGGCGCTACCTGGCGCAGGCCGTCGACCCCGCCGACCACGCGCGCGTGCTGGCCGCCCGGCCCGAACTGGTCGACGGCGTGATCATCACCGACCCCGACTCGCACACCCGCGCCCGGGCCGTCCTCGGCGACGCCGCCCTGCTGCCGCGCTCCGCGGTCGCCGTCGGCACCGCCGCCGCCCTGCTGGCACCCACCCCGGCCCCCGGCACCGGCACCGAGGACGTCTTCCTCGTACCGCCGAACCCCGCCATGCACGACGAGCACGCCGCCGACGAGGAGCGGCAGGCCCTGCGCGCGCGGGCGACGGAGCGCGACGAGGAGATCCGCACCCTCGCCGCCCGCCTCGGCAAGGACCGGGAACTGGCGGCCCGGCTCGCCTCCTGGCGCACCGGCTGCCCCGCCGGACGCCTCGCCGAACTGGCCCGGACCGCGGAGGAGGCGCGGGCCTTCGCCGAGGAGACCGAGGCCGAGCTGACCGAGGCCCGCACCGTGCGCGCCGAGGCCGAGGAGAGCGCCGCCGAGGCCGTGCACCTGCGCGACGAGCGCCAGGAGGCCGCGCAGAAGGCCCGCCGCGCCGCCGACGCCCTGGCCGGACTCGCCTTCCGGCTGCGCGAACGCGCCGGCTGGCAGGCGAGGCTGAGGGAACTCGCCGACGAGGGCGCCGAGGCCGAGGCCCGCGCCCAGGTCTGCCTGGAGCGGGCCCGCGCCGCCGACGAGGACCGCCGCGCCGCCCAGCGCGCCGCCGACGACGCCCGGCGCACCGCCCGCGCGCTGCGTGCCGAGCGCTCCGAGATCGCGGGCGCCCCCGACGACGTACCCGAGTACGCGCCCGGGAACGCGACGGGCGCGCCGAAGGCGTCCCTGCCGGACCTCCGCGAGGCCTACCGTGCTGCCTCCCAGGTGTACGAGAAGGTCGGTGTCGGCGCCGACCTGCGCGCCGAGCAGGCCCGCGCGGAGAGCGACGAGAGCGCGGCACGCGCCGAGCTGGACCGGCTCAGCAACAAGGTCCGCACCCGGGCCGCCCAGCTCCTGGAGTCGCCCGACGGTTCCGACGGGCCCTCCCGGCAGGCCGCCGCGGCCCGCGCCGAGGAACTGGTGCAGCTCCTGGAGACCCGCATGTCGACCGCGAGCGAACAGCTCGGCCGGCTGCGCGGCGAGGCGGAGCGGCACGCGCCCGAGGACGGCGACACCCACACCGAACTCCCCGAGGACCTGGTCCCGGCCGACGCCGAGCACGCCCAGACCCTGCTGCGCACGGCCACCGCCGAACTCGCCTCCCGCACCGAGGCGCTCACCCAGGCCCGCGACGCCCACGCCGAACTGCTCGACGCGCACCGCGCCGCCGAGGACGCGGCCGGCGGCTTCGACGAGATCGCCGCGATGCTCCGCGACCTGCTGCGCGAACCCGCGTCCGACGACGAGACGGAGGACCCCGAGCCGTACCCGGGGAGCCTGGACGAGGCCCGGCAGTCCGCCGCCGAGGCCCGCCGGTTGCTGCGCGGCTGCGCCGCCGACCTGTCCGCCGCCGAGGCGGCCGTCCGCGAGGCGAGCGACATCCTCGTCCGGCACGCCAACTCCACGCGCTACGAGCAGGTCCGCACCCCGGCACGGCAGCAGATCCGCGAGCTGCCCGCCTCCGCGCTGCCCGAGCACGCGGGCAAGTGGGCGGACGCCTTCGCGCCCCGTCTCAGGGTCCTCACCGACGAGCTCGCCCAGCTGGAGCGCAACCGGGACTCGATCGTGGACCGGCTGCGGGGACTGGTCGAGTCGGCCCTCGCCACGCTCCGCTCCGCCCAGCGGCTCTCCCGGCTGCCCGAGGGCCTCGGCGAGTGGTCCGGGCAGGAGTTCCTGCGCATCCGCTTCGAGGAGCCCGACCAGGCCACCCTCACCGAGCGGCTCGGCGAGGTCGTCGACGAGGCGACCAGGGCCGCCGTGAAGAAGAACTCCGACCTGCGCCGCGACGGCATGTCCCTGCTGCTGCGCGGCGTCGCGGCCGCCCTCCACCCCAGGGGCGTCGCCGTCGAGATCCTCAAGCCCGACGCCGTCCTGCGCGCCGAGCGCGTCCCCGTCGGACAGATGGGCGACGTCTTCTCCGGCGGCCAGCTGCTCACCGCGGCCATCGCCCTGTACTGCACGATGGCCGCGCTCCGCAGCAACGACCGGGGCCGCGACCGGCACCGGCACGCCGGCACCCTGTTCCTCGACAACCCCATCGGCCGCGCCAACGCCACGTACCTGCTGGAGCTCCAGCGGGCCGTCTCCGACGCGCTCGGCGTGCAGCTCCTGTACACCACCGGCCTGTTCGACACGACCGCGCTGGCCGAGTTCCCGCTGGTCATCCGGCTGCGCAACGACGCCGACCTGAGGGCCGGCCTGAAGTACATCAGCGTGGAGGAGCACCTGAGGCCGGGGCTGCCCCAGCAGGCCCCGGCCGGCGAGGGCGAAGCCGTGCACAGCGAGATCACGGCGACCCGGATGTACAGGCGGCCCGCCCCCGACCGTTCACCCGCCTAGCGGTCCGCCCGGATCGGGTCCGGCCCGGCCGTCGTCTCCGAGCCGCCGCAGGAGCCACTCGTGGAAGACGGCGATGTGGTGCTCGTTCGGCACCAGCACCCCGCCCGCGCGGTACGCCCGGGACGACATCGCCGGCTGGGTCCGCTCGCAGGCTGCAAAGTCCTGCGCGTTGACCCGGTGGAACAGTTCCACCGACTTCGACAGGTCCGCCCCGGACGCCACCACCTCGGGCGCGTACAGCCAGTCGCACTCGACGACCGTGCGGTCCTCGGCCAGCGGGACCATGCGGTGCAGGATCACGTGGTCGGGTACGAGGTTGACGAAGACGGTGGGCTTCACCGTGATCGCGTAGTAGCGGCGGTCCTGGTCCTCCGCCACGTCGGGCAGCCTGCCGAAGCCCTCGCTGCCGTCGACGGTGAAACCCCGGACGCCCTCGCCGAACTCGGCGCCGTGGCCCACGTAGTACTGGGCCGCGTAGCCCTCGGCGAACTCGGGGAGCACCTCGGTGAGTTCGGGGTGGATCGTGGCGCAGTGGTAGCACTCCATGAAGTTCTCGACGATCAGCTTCCAGTTCGCCTTCACGTCGTAGGTGATGCGCCGGCCGAGTGCGAGGTCCTCGGTTCCGTAGTGGTCGACGGCGGCCGGGTCCCCGAGCCGTTCGACGGCGGCGCCCCGCACGGTCTCCTCGAAGGAGGGCGGTTCGTCGGCCAGGCACACCCAGGCGTAGCCGAGCCACTCGCGCAGGGCCACCTCCACCAGCCCGTACGCGGTCCGGTCGACGTCCGGCATGCTGGTCAGGTTGGGCGCGGCGATCAGCCTGCCGTCCAGGTCGTACGTCCACGCGTGGTAGGGGCACTGGAGGCTGCGGCGCACCTCGCCGGACTCCTCCAGGCAGATCCGGGCCCCGCGGTGCCGGCAGATGTTGAGGAAGGCGCGCAGCGCGCCCTTGCGGTTGCGGGTGACGATGACGCTCTCGCGGCCGACCTGGACGGTGCGGAAGGCACCGGGCCGGTCGAGGTCGGCACTGCGCACGGCGCAGAACCACATGGCCTCCAGGACGTGCCGCTGCTCCTGGCGGAAGACCTCCGGGTCGGTGTAGTAGCGGCCCGGCAGCGTCGCGACGAGGCTGGGCGAGCCGGGGCGGTGGGCCGGGGAAACGGGTGTCGTCGTCACATGCGTCTCCTGTGTCTCTGGCGGGCGCGGCGGCGAGGCGGGAGGAGCGGGCGCAAGGCGGGGCCGTCCACGGCCGGCTCACTATCGGCGGATGCGGGTCATCTCCGGGTCGAACAGCGGCTCGTCGGCGACGGTGGCGGGCACCTTCTCGCCGAAGTACTCCACGTGCACACCGGTGCCGCTGGGCAGGCCGGACGGCAGCCAGGCGTACGCGACGCAGCGGCCGAGGCTGTAGCCGTAGGAGGCGCTGGTGACGTAGCCGGCGGGGGAGCCGCCGACGTACACCGGCTCCTTGCCGAGGACCACGGCCGCGGGGTCGTCCAGGAGGAGGGGGGTGAGGCGCCGGGCGGGTTCGCCCGCGTTCTCCAGCGCGGTCTTCCCGGTGAAGTCCTCCTTGTCCATGCGGACGGCGAACCCGAGGCCTGCCTCGAAGGGGTTGTGCTCGCCGGTCATGTCGACGCCCCAGGCCCGGTATCCCTTCTCCAGGCGCAGCGAGTTGAAGGCGGACCGCCCGGCGGCGACCACGCCCAGCTCCCGTCCGGCCTCCCACAGCGTGTCCCAGAGCCGCAGTCCCAGGTCGGCGGTGGTGTACAGCTCCCAGCCGAGCTCGCCCACGTACGACAGGCGCATCGCCGTGACGGGGACGAGGCCGACGTAGGTCTCCCTGGCGCGGAAGTAGCCGAACGCCCCGTGCGAGAAGTCGTCGGGGGTCAGGGGCTGGACGAGGTCGCGGGCGAGCGGGCCCCAGACGCCGATGCAGCAGGTGCCGGAGGTGACGTCCCGGACGTGCACTCCGTCGGGCGCGTGGCGCAGCAGCCGGTCGAGGTCCGCGGGGGTGTTGGCGCCGACCTGGAAGCGGTCGGGGGCGAGGCGCGCCACGGTGAGGTCGGAGCGGACGCCGCCGGCCTCGTCGAGGAGGAGCGTGTAGGTGACCGCGCCCGGCTTCTTGCGGAGGTTGTTGGTGGTCGCCCGGTCCAGGAAGTCGAGGGCGCCGGGTCCGGTGACCTCCAGGCGGCGCAGGGGGGTCATGTCGTACACGGCGACCCCCTCGCGGGTGGCCCGGGCCTCCGCCGCCGCGATCGGGGACCAGTGGCGGGCCGACCAGGCATCGCGCTCGGGCAGGTCCGGTCGGGTGACGAGGCCGGCGTTCGCCTCGTACCAGTGGGGCCGCTCCCAGCCTCCGGCCTCGAGGAAGCAGGCGCCGAGCTGTTCCTGGCGGGCGTGGAACGGGCTGACCCGTAGGGGGCGTGGCCGTTCCATCGGCTGGAGCGGGTGCACGACGTCGTACACCTCGACGAACTGCTGTGAACCGCGCTCACGGATGTACGCCGGTGAACGCTGCGCTTCCGCGAACCGCGTGAGCTCGCATTCGTGGACGTCGAGGGACGGCCGGCCGTCGACCATCCACTCGGCGACCGCCTTGGCAACCCCCGCGGAGTGCGTGACCCACACGGCCTCGGCCAGCCAGAAGCCCCTCAGGTCGCGGGACTCGCCGAGGACCGGCATGCCGTCGGGGGTGAAGGAGAAGACGCCGTTGAACCCCTGGTCGATCTCGCAGTCGCGCAGGGCGGGGAGCAGCCGCCGGCAGTCCTCCCAGCTCGGTGCCCAGTCCTGCGGGGTGAAGGGCAGGGAGGACGGCATGTCGAGGTCCCGGGCACGGGCCTCGTCGTAGGGCGGAACCGCGAACGGGTCGACGGGCAGGGGCTTGTGGGCGTAGGAACCGATGCCGATGCGGTCGGTGTGCTCGCGGAAGTACAGGTCCCGGTCCTGGAACCGGAGGATCGGGCGCGTCGCCTCCGCGGTGGCCCCGCGCAGCTGGGGGAGCGGCCCGGTCGTCGCGTACTGGTGCGCGAGTGGCTGCAGCGGTACGTCGACCCCGGCCATGTGTCCGACGACCGGGCCCCAGAAACCGGCGGCGGAGACGACGTGGTCGGCGGGGAAGGTGCCCCGGTCGGTGACGACGCCCGTGACGTGGCCGCTGTGCCGTTCGATGCCGGTCACCGTGTGGCGGTCCAGGAAGCGGGCGCCTCGCGCGCTGGCCCGGCTCAGCTGCGCGCGGGCGGCGTGGAGGGCGCGGGCGAGGCCGTCGTCGGGGGTGTGGAAGCCGCCGAGGACCACCGACTCGTCGATCAGCGGCCAGAGTTCCTTGCACCGGGCGGCGCTCACGACCTCACCGCGCACGCCCCAGGAGGCGGCGAGGCCGGCCCTGCGGTGCAGGTCGGCGAGGCGTTCCGGGGTGGTGGCCAGCTCCAGGCCGCCCACCGGGACGAAGCAGGGGACGCCGTCCGCCTCCAGGGAGCCGAACTTCTCGACGGTGTACCGGGCGAACGCCGTGAGGGTCTTCGAGGGGCTGGTGCGGAACACGAGGCCCGGCGCGTGCGACGTGGAACCGCCGGGCGCGGGCAAGGGGCCCTGTTCGAGAACGGTGACGTCGGTCCAGCCGCGGGCGGTCAGTTCGTCGGCGAGCGAGCAGCCGACGATGCCGGCGCCGATGACGACCACGCGGGGGGAACCGTGTGCGGGGGTGCTGGACATGCCCCTCCTTGCCGGAGCGAGTGTGCCGGAGCGGGTGAGCCGCAGCGGGATGGGCCGGGGGTGCGATGGGCCGGCCGGGGCAGCGTGAAACGCGGGGCGGGCACGGACGTTTCGAGGAGGTCCGTGGGGCACACCCCGCAGTGCGGCGCGACCACAGCTACCTTCCCGGGCCTTGGACCCGGGACGACGAGCGTCCGGTCCTCGGCGGGTGCGCCCCTCTTCACCGCGACCACGGCACGGACCTCGTGGGGCACGACCAGCTCCTCCGCTGTTGCGCGTTGCACGATGGGTTGCGCGATGAGGAACATAGTGAGAACGCCACCGACGGGCCGTCAAGGGGCGCGGTCCAACCCTTTGGCAAAGGGCGCGCCGCGTACGGAACACGGCGGAACGCACCGCGGCGCGGGACCGGAGGGCGGGGGATTCCCCGGGACCCTCGGGTTCCGCGCCGCGGTCGCCCCTGGCCGGTCCGGCCGGGTCAGTCGCCGTAGCCCATGCGGTGGGACAGTTCGATCCCCGCCGCCAGGGCGCGCTTCGCCAGCTCCGGCAGCCGGTCGGGGCTCAGCCGGTACACCGGGCCCGAGACGCTGATCGCCGCGATCACCCTGCCCTCGTGCGAACGGACGGGCGCGGCGACGGCGGCGAGGCCGATCTCCAGCTCCTCCTGGGTGATGGCGTACCCCTCCTGGGCCACCGTCTCCAGCTCGCCGCGCAGTGCCGCCGTCCCGGTCACGGTGCGCTCGGTGAACCGGTGCAGCGGGCGGGCCAGCAGACCCTCGCGCAGGGTGGGCGGCAGATGGGCGAGGAGCACCTTCCCGCTGGCGGTGGCGTGCAGCGGCGTGCGGCGGCCGAGCCAGTTCTGCGCCGTCACCGAGGCCGTGCCGCGGGCCTGCATGATGTTGACCGCGGCGTCGTCGTCCAGCACGGCGATGTTGGCCGTCTCCCCGAGCTCGTCGGCGAGTTCGCGGCAGACCGGCACGCCCTCCTGGGAGATGTCCAGACGCACTGCCGCCGCCCCCGCGAGGCGCAGTACGCCGGCACCCAGGTAGTACTTGCCGCGCTCCTTCTCCTGGGCCACCAGCCCGCGGTTCTCCAGGACGCCGAGCAGCCGGAACGCGGTGGACTTGTGCACGTCCAGCTCGTCGGCGATCTCGGTGACGCCCGCTTCGCCGTGGCGGGCCAGGATCTCCAGCACGCTCACCGCCCGGTCCACCGACTGGACCGAGCCCGCAGCGCCTCTGCCGCTCTGCTTTCCCGGGGATCCCGGGTGCACCGGTCCCGCCGCGCTCGCCACCTGGTCGTCACCGTGCTCGGACTGCTTCTGCGTGCGGGTCATGGCTCAACTCTCACCACCTGGCCGCCCCGTTCGGGCCGCATCTGCGGGAAACCCTTGACGTCACGGTTGCCCGACCGGATTCTGTTGCGCACAGCGCTTGTCAGTGCGTCATGTGAAACATCATGTTACCGAAGAGTCCGGAACCCGGAAGGGTACGCGGCCCGAGCGGAGCGCGCGCCGTCCCCGAGGGCGCGCTTTCCCCCGGGCCCCGCGTTCCGGGCCGAGAGGGGGCCCCATGATTCCCGTCTGCCGCCTCGAAGACCTCCCCGAGGGCGAGTCCGTCCGCATCGCGACGGCCCCGCCCATCGCGGTCTTCCGCACCGACGACGGCGAGCTCTACGCCATCGACGACACCTGCACCCACCAGGACGCCTCGCTCTCCGAGGGCTGGCTGGAGGGCTGCCTGGTCGAATGCCCGCTGCACGCCGCCTCGTTCGACCTCCGCACGGGGCTGCCGACCTGCCTGCCCGCCCGCCGCCCGGTGCGCACCCACCGCGTCAGCGTCGACGACGGCGTGGTCCACGTCCATGTCACCGCGGAGGAGGGAAGCGCCGCATGAGGACGGTCACCGTCGTCGGCGCCTCGCTCTCCGGCCTCTACGCCGCCAGGGAGCTGCGCGCCCAGGGGTTCGACGGACGACTGGTGATCATCGGCGACGAACCCCACCGCCCCTACGACCGGCCTCCCCTCTCCAAGGACTTCCTCACCGGCCGCGCCGACGAGGACCGCCTCGCCCTCACCGACGCCGAGGAGAGAGCCGGACTGGACGCCGAGTGGCTGCTCGGCGTCCGTGCCCGTGGCCTCGACCCCCGCGGCCGTACCGTGCTGCTCGGCGACGGCCGCACCGTGTCCACCGACGGCGTCGTCATCGCCACCGGCGCCTCCGCCCGGCGCCTGCCCGGCGACGGCCTGGCCGGCGTCCACACGCTGCGTACCCTGGACGACGCCCGCGCCCTGCGCGAGGAACTCACCCGAGGCCCGCGCCGGGTCGTCGTCATCGGCGGCGGGTTCATCGGCGCCGAGACCGCCTCCTCCTGCGCCTCCCTCGGCCACGCCGTCACCGTCGTCGAAGCGGCGGCGCTCCCGCTTGTCCCGCAACTCGGCACCGAGATGGCCGCCGTGTGTGCCGCGCTGCACCGTCGCGGCGGCGTGGAACTGGTCACCGGGACGTCCGTGGCGGCGCTGCACGGCACGGCCGCCGTCACCGCCGTGGCTCTCTCGGACGGCCGCAGCCTCCCGGCGGACGTGGTGGTGACCGGCATCGGCGCCGCCCCCAACACCGGCTGGCTGGCGAACTCCGCGCTGGCCCTGCACGACGGCGTCCTGTGCGACGGCGGGTGTGTCACGGCCCTGCCCGAGGTGGTAGCCGTCGGCGACGTGGCCCGCGCCGGCGGCACGCGCGCGGAGCACTGGACGTCCGCCACGCAGCAGCCCCGGGTCGCCGTGACGAACCTGCTCGCCGGGCGCACCGTGGAGAGCCTGAGGCCGGTGCCGTACTTCTGGTCCGACCAGTACGGCGCACGCATCCAGTTCGCCGGCCGGCGTCAGGAGGGCGACACCGTCCGGATCGCCGAGGGCGGTCTCACGGACGGGGCGCCCGCGGAAGACGGCTTCCTCGCCCGTTACGAACGGGACGGCCACACGACCGCGGTGCTCGCCGTGGACCGGCCGCGCCCCTTCGTGCGGGCCCGGCGCGAACTCGCCCGGCCGGCGCCCCCGGTGCGGCCCGCCGTGCGATGAACGCACCTCTGGACCCGCGGACCGGAGGCAGAGGACCGGCACGGCCGATCCGTACCGCCGTAACGACCGCTCAGGGATGTGACAGCTGCCCCGCGCCACCGCGCCCGCGTATCCGCTCCTGGGCGCGCTCGGCGGTCCGCTCCTGCCGCCGTGCCCGGCGCCGCTCGCGCCGCATGGCCCGCGCGGTGCTGTTCGGCATCGACACCACGCCGTGGCGCTGGTTCCAGACCTGACGCGTCACCCACACGTCGAGCACACCCCAGGTGGCGACCACCGTGCCGGCCACGCTGCCGATCACCATCGGGAACGCCAGCCATGATCCGGCCATCGTGCACAGGAAGGCCACCATCGCGAGGATCAGCGTCACGGCGACGACCAGCACCGCACGCACCGCGGCCGTACGCACCGGATCCGGCAGCCGGCGTCGCCGCGCCGGCTCGTCCGTCCACAACTGCCGGTAGGCGGGCTGCGGTTCCCCCCGTCTGCCCTGATCCGACCCCTCAACGGCGCGCCCCGGCGCCGGAATGTCGTGATCCGGCACCCCCGGGCCCGCTCCCGTCGCCGGTCCGGCCGCCCCGGCGTCCCTCGGCGCCCTGCGCCGCTCCGCCGTGCCCATCACCATGTCACTCCCCACCGCCTGCAGACCGCTCGTCCGCGTCCGAAGACCCGGCTCCCCTCTGGCTGCCCGGCTTGCCTCGCTTTACGCCGCCCGGAGGCGGGATGCGGCTCCTGTGGCCGATTCCGCCCCCATTTCCCGTGGAGAAGGACGAACCACGGCACGTCAAGATTCCCGGAAATCCCCCGCAGTCGAAAAATTTCGGCCAATCCGCCCGCCGTGCCCCTCGGACACGGTCCCGCGCCACCCGCCCGAACCCGGGAGGCAATCTCCCGCAATGACCGGACAACTGACCATCCCCGGCCGCCGGTGCGGAAGTTCGTCCTCCGGACGGGTCTTCGAGTTCCCTGTGCGTCGGTAGTAGGCTCGCGCCGTTTGTTGACGCACATGTGTACCCCCTGCCGGTGGGGGTCCAGCTGGGGGAGGCCATGCGCTTTCGCGGGAAGTCGATCCGCCGGAAGATCGTGGCGCTGCTTCTCGTGCCGCTGGTGTCCCTGACCACGATCTGGGCCTTCGCCACGGTGCTCACGGGACGTGAGGCGGGCAGGCTGTTCAGCGTGTCGACCGTCGTCGAACAGGTCGGTTACCCCGTCGAGGACACCGTCCGCGTCCTCCAGCAGGAGCGCCGCCAGACCCTGGTCTACCTCGCCGACCCCCGCGCCTCCGACGGCCTCACCGCCCTGCAGCGCAGCCGTACCGCCACCGACGAGGCCCTCGCCGAGGTCCGCGGCAACGCCGGGAACTCCGACGTGCGCGACGCCCTCGGCGCCGCCGAGGAAGACCGCCTGACCGCCGTCCTGGACGCCTTCGACGGCATCGACTCCCTGCGCAGCAGCGTCGAGGACGGCACCGTCGACCGTGCGCAGGCCCTCGGCCTCTACAACCGCCTGGTCGACCCCTGCCACGCCCTCCTCGCCAACCTCCACGTCGTCGACGACGTCGACCTGGACAAGCAGTACCGCGCACTCGTCGACGTCGCCCGCGCCCGCGAACTGCTCTCCCGCGAGGACGCCCTGCTCGGCTCCGCCCTGGTCACCGGCCGGCTCACCCGGAGCGAGATCCGGGACGTCTCGGACCTCGTGGCGCAGCGGACCGTGCTGTACGAAGGCAGTCTGCCGCTCCTGCCCGCCACGGACCGCGGCCGCTACGAGCGCTTCTGGAAGAACGCCTCCTCCGCCCCCCTGCGCGTCGCCGAGGAGGCGGCCGTCTCCACCGAGGACGGCCTGCCCCACGGCGTCAGCGCCAAGAGCTGGGACACCGCCGCGGGGAGCGTCCTCGCCGAGCTCGGCGACCTCGACGACCAGGCCGCCGACCGCTACCAGGACCGCGTCCGGCCGGTCGCGATGAACGTCATCACCAAGGCGGTCGTCGCCGGCGCGCTCGGTCTGATCGCCGTGCTGTTCTCCCTCTTCCTGTCCGTCCGCGTCGGCCGCGCCCTCATCCGCGACCTCAGGCAGCTGCGCCTGGAGGCCCACGAGGCGTCCGGCGTCCGCCTGCCCAGTGTCATGCGCCGCCTCTCGGCGGGCGAACAGGTCGACGTCGAGACCGAGGTGCCGCGCCTGGAGTACGACAAGAACGAGATCGGCGAGGTCGGCCAGGCCCTCAACACGCTCCAGCGCGCCGCGGTGGAGGCCGCCGTCAAGCAGGCCGAGCTGCGCGCCGGAGTCTCCGAGGTGTTCGTCAACCTCGCCCGCCGCAGCCAGGTACTGCTGCACAAGCAGCTCACCCTGCTCGACACCATGGAACGCCGCACCGAGGACACCGAGGAACTCGCCGACCTGTTCCGCCTGGACCACCTGACCACCCGCATGCGCCGGCACGCGGAGGGCCTGGTCATCCTCTCCGGCGCCGCGCCGTCACGGCAGTGGCGCAAGCCCGTCCAGCTCATGGACGTGGTGCGGGCCGCCGTCGCCGAGGTCGAGGACTACGAGCGCATCGAGGTCCGCCGGCTGCCCCGCATCGCCGTCACCGGGCCGGCCGTCGCCGACCTCACCCACCTCGTGGCCGAACTCCTGGAGAACGCCACGGTGTTCTCGCCGCCGCACACCGCCGTGCAGGTGTTGGGCGAACGGGTCGCCAACGGCTTCACCCTGGAGATCCACGACCGCGGTCTCGGCATGGCCGCCGAGGCCCTCCTCGACGCCAACCTCCGGCTCGCCGAGACACCCGAGTTCGAGCTGTCCGACACCGACCGGCTCGGCCTGTTCGTCGTCAGCCGGCTCGCCCAGCGGCAGAACGTCCGGGTCTCCCTCCAGCCCTCGCCGTACGGCGGAACCACCGCCGTCGTCTTCGTCCCCGACGCGCTGCTCACCGACGACGCGCCCGACACCAACGGCGTCGGATTCCGCCTCGACCGGCCGCAGCGCGCGAAGGAGAAGGAACGGGAGGAGAGCCGCCGTTCCGCCCTCGCCCACGTTCCCGTCCGGCTCCCGGGCCGGCCGGCCCCGCTGCTCGACGGCCCGGTCGAACTGGAGGCGCCCGTCGACCTGGACGCCCTCGACGACCTTCCCGGCGGGCTCGCCGCCCAGGACAGCGAGCGCGGCGGCCTCTTCCGTCCGCGTCGCTCACTCGCCGCGGCGCAGGACGATCCGGCGATCCGCCGGGGCGAGCGGCGACGCCAAGAAACCGACGGGCCGGAACGCCCGGCCGGGCCGGACCGGTACCCCGCGGCCTCGGAGCGGCCCGGCAGCGTGGACCGGCCCGGCGGGCCGGAGCGGGCCGGCGCCGACGACGACCCGAACGCCCCGGTCCCGCTGCCCCGGCGCCGGACGCCCAAGCTGGTCAGTTCGCACGGACGCCCCGTCCCCGAGCGCGGCGCGCGCGACCGTGCGGACGACACGTCCGGGGACGGCGCCGGGAGCCGGACGGACCGGCGGACGGAAGGCGGTGACGCCCCCGCGCCGCCGTCCCTCCCGTCCCGCCGCCGTGGAGAGCCCTCCGCCCCGCACGCCGCCACCGACGGCGGGACCGGCCGCCCGGAGACCGACGCGCTGCCGTCCCTCCCGTCCCGCCGCCGCGGCACACCGCTCACGCCCGCCACGCCGGACGACTCCGGGCCGGGCACCGACGGCACCGCACTGCCCCGGCGCGTGCGGCAGGCCAACCTGGCCCCCCAGCTCAGGCGCGGCGCCGAACGGCCGGCCGAGGATCGGCCCGATCCGGCCGACCGGGACGCCGAGGAGGTGCGCAGCCGCATGGCCTCGCTCCAGCGCGGCTGGCAGCGCGGCCGCCGGGAGAACGCCGCGGGCGAGGCCGCTTCCGGCGACGCACGACCGCAGACGCCACAGGCGTCGCAGGCACCACAAGCACCACACCGAACGACTAAGGGGGACGGTCGATGACCGCACCGAAGGCGACCGGCCACACCGACAGCGGGTCCGGCGAGCTCAACTGGCTCCTCGACGATCTGGTGGACCGGGTCGCGAGCATCCGCAAGGCCGTCGTCCTGTCCGGCGACGGCCTCGCGACCGGCGCTTCCAAGGACCTGTCCAGGGAGGACAGCGAACACCTGGCGGCCGTGGCCTCCGGCTTCCACAGCCTCGCCAAGGGCGTGGGCCGCCACTTCGAGGCGGGCAGCGTCCGGCAGACGGTCGTCGAACTCGACGACGCCTTCCTGTTCGTCACGGCCGCCGGCGACGGCAGCTGCCTCGCCGTCCTGTCGGACGCCGACTCCGACGTCGGCCAGGTCGCCTACGAGATGACCCTCCTCGTGAAGCGGGTCGGCGTGCATCTGGGCACTGCCCCGCGCACCGATCTGCCTTCGGGCGGGTAAGTAGGATGACATGAGCGCAGACGGTCAGGGAACAAACCACTGGTTCGACGACGAGGCCGGCCCCGTCGTCCGTCCGTACGCCATGACGCGCGGCCGCACCAGCAGCACGGCCCAGCACCGCCTCGACCTCATCGCGGTGGTGGTCCCGGAGCCGCACGCGGACGACCCGGAGGCGGACGTGACGCTCGCCCCGGAGCACGTGGACATCGTCGGTCTGTGCCGGGACACCCCGCAGTCGGTCGCCGAGCTCGCCGCCGGACTCGACCTGCCCGTCGGCGTCGTACGCGTCCTGGTCGGCGACCTCGTCGACGCCGAACTCGTGCACGTGAACCGGCCGGTGCCCCCGGCCGAACTACCGGACGAGAACATTCTGCGCGACGTGATCAACGGCCTGCGCGCACTGTGAAACGGTCCCGCGGGGACGCCGGAGCGGCCCCGCGGGCACGGTAAGGAGAAGAATCGATGATCTTCGGGCGTTCTCAGCGCGGCAAGCCGCCGGTCGAGCCCGTCACGCTCAAGATCCTCGTGGCCGGCGGCTTCGGCGTGGGCAAGACCACCCTCGTCGGCGCGGTCAGCGAGATCAGACCGCTGCGCACCGAGGAACTGCTCACCGAGGCCGGACGCCCCGTCGACGACCTCAGCGGTGTGGAGGGTAAGCACACCACCACCGTGGCGATGGACTTCGGCCGGATCACACTGCGCGAGGACCTGGTGCTGTACCTGTTCGGCACACCCGGGCAGGAGCGGTTCTGGTTCATGTGGGACGAGCTATCCGAGGGGGCCCTCGGCGCGGTGGTCCTCGCCGACACGCGCCGCCTGGAGGACTGCTTCGCCGCCGTCGACTACTTCGAGCGGCGCGGCATCCCCTTCCTCGTCGGCGTCAACTGCTTCGAGGGCTCGGCCCGCTACCCGGCCGAGACCGTCCGCCAGGCCCTCGACCTCGACCCCGACGTGCCGCTGGTGATGTGCGACGCCCGTGACAAGGAGTCGGTCAAGGAGGTACTCGTCGGCGTCGTCCAGCACGCGATGGCCCAGGCGGCGGACCGGCGCCGGCCCGTCGTCACCTGAACCCGTCGCCCACGCGCGCGTGCCGGCCGCTCCGACACCCGCCGGCCGGCCCCCCCGCCGTCACGCGCGGCCGTCACGCGCGGCCGGAGTTCCCCGACGATCACCTGCCCCCCACCCGGGCCACGGGAGGGACGCCACACACCACCCGCCCTGACCACGCCCTGCCGTCTGCCCGCCCCCGAACCGCCGTTCGCCGGCACCCGAGGCCCCGCAGACGGCCCCGCCTGCCGCTCCGCCCCTTGCCGGCACCCGAGGCCCTGGCCCGACTCCGACTGCCGCTCGGTTCCCTGCCGGCACCCGGCAGCCCCGCACCCGGCCCCGACTGCCACCCCGTTCCCCGCTCACCCCTGCCGGCACCCGACTGCCGCGCCCGACCCGACGGCCGCCCCTGCACCAGCCCACCCCCCCGGGCCGGCACCCGTAGTCAGACCCCTCGGCCCCCAGCGAGCGACGCCCCCGCAGTCCCTCACCCCGCCGACGCCGGCGCCCGCACCGAGCCCCGGCGTACCTCGTGTCCCGGCACACCGGCCCGCCCCAGCACCCAACTCGCCCCGGACAGCGCCTTCGCCGCCTGTTTCAGCGGAGCGAGGCAGGTCGCCGCCCGCCGGTGGTCCGGCACACTGCCCGGCGCGCACACGACCGTCGCCAGGGACAGCGTCACGGGCCGACCGCCCGCCGACCACGCCCCGCCCAGCAGGCGCCCGGCCAGGGGGTCCAGTTCTTCCGGGAGGGAGAGCACCAGGAAGTCGTCACCGCCGATGTGCCCCACCCGCGTGGCCCCCGACGCCTCCTGCTGCAGCGCCCGCCCGACCTCCCGGATCAGCTCGTCGCCCGCCGCGAACCCGGCCCCGTCGTTGACCCGTTTGAAGTCGTCCACGTCGAGCCAGCTCAGCGCGAACGTCCGCCCGTCCGCGATCCAGCGGTCCACCTCACCGGTGATCGCGTCCGAACCGGGCAGCCGGGTCAGCGGATTGAGCCCCGCCGCCTCTTCCACCCGGCTCTCGGCGAGCGCTCGCACGAGATCCGCGAGCCGTACGACACCCACGCACCGCCCGTGGGCGTCGACCACGGCCACGTCGTCCGACGTCCGCCCGGGACCGCCGACCGCCACGACGTCCAGGACCTCCCAGGCCGTGGCGCCGGCGCCCACCGTCCGCGGCGGGTCACCGAGCTTCGCGGCGGGCCGGTCGGCGTACAGGGCGTGCCCGTAACGCCCCGACATGGACAACAGGAAGCGCGACCGGTGCACCGACCGCACCGGGACCCCGTCCCGGTCCACGAGCACCACCCCGGACACGTCCGGTGCCCCGGTCAGCAGCGCGCGCACCTGCCCGGCGGAGGCGGTCGCGGGCAGCAGCGCGGCCGGCCGCACGAACTCCCGTACCGACGGCCCCGACCGCGGGACCGGCGGCAGACCGGTGCCGCCCGCGGCCCGCGGCGGCACGTACACGTCCGCCGCGGGCAGCCGCGCGGGCGGCGCGAACAGATGCCCCTGCGCCAGCTGCGCCCCCGCCGACCGCACGGCGGCGCACTGCACCTCCGTCTCCACGCCCTCGACGCACAGCAGCGCCCCCAGCTCGTCGCACAGCGTCCGCACGCCCCGGACGGCCGCCGGCCGCGCCGCCAGCGACGCGTCGAGCTTCACCAGCTCCGGCGCCAGGTCCGCCAGTAGCCGCAACGGCACGTCACCGTCGCCGACACCGTCCACGCAGATCCGGAAGCCCTGCTCCCGCAAGGCGGCCACCGCCTCCAGCAACGCCCGGTGCGGTACGTGCGTGTACGGCGGACCGACGTCGATCGTCACCTCCCACGGCAGGCGCCCCGACTCCCGCACGGCCTCGTGCAACAGGCGGAGGCCGCCGAGGTCGGCGAGCGTGCCGGCGAACACGTTGACGTGCAGCGGCAGCAGCGTCTCCCTGCGCACCGCCGCACGGAACGCCGCCACCGCGAGCCGGCCGTCGAGCCCGGGATTGCGACGGGCCTCGGCCAGCACGTCGCCGGTCTCCGGACGGGCGAGTATCTCCAGCGCCGCGACCCCGCCGGTCATGAGGTTGACCACCGGTTGGAAGGCGAAGCGGAGAGTATCCGTCCAGGAGCGCACGCGAGCATGATGGCGTTACCGGCGTCCGCCCAGGCCCGGTTCACGCGACGTTCACGTAGGATTCCGGCGCGATCACACAGAGTGCCGGACCGAGTGACCGTCCGCCTGCTTCCCTCGCAGGACCGTCGCCTGATAGACGCAGGGGACATGACACGACTCTCCACCGCCGTACGCGGACTGGTCGCCACCGTCGCCGCCCTGCTCGCCGTGACCACCGTCCCCGCCACCGCCCGGGCCGGTACCGGACCCGAGGCACCCCAGGCCTTCGTGGCCCTGCGAAGCGTCGACCCGACCATCATCCAGGAGATGCGCTACGCCACCCCGCACAACTTCGTCGGCGAGCGCATCGACGGCTACCGCCAACCCCTGTGCATCCTGACCCGCCCCGCGGCCCAGGCCCTCCACCGGGCCCAGACCCGCCTGCTGCGCCAGGGCTACTCCCTCAAGGTGTACGACTGCTACCGGCCCCAGCGCGCCGTCGACCACTTCGTCCGGTGGGCCGAGGACCTCGACGACCAGGAGATGAAGGCCGAGTTCTACCCGAACGTCGACAAGACCCGTCTGTTCGAGGACGGTTACATCGCGGAGAAGTCCGGCCACAGCCGCGGCTCGACCATGGACCTCACCCTCGTGAAGCTCCCGGCCGAGCCCACCCGCCCCTACCGCCCCGGGCAGCCACTGGTGCCCTGCTTCGCGCCCCAGGACGAGCGCTTCCCCGACAACTCCGTCGACATGGGCACCGGCTTCGACTGCTTCGACACCCTCTCGCACACCCTCGACCCCCGCGTCCAGGGCGCCCAGCGCGCCAACCGGCTGCTGCTGAAGACCACCCTGGAGGACGCCGGCCTCGTCAACCTCCCCGAGGAGTGGTGGCACTTCACCTACAAGCCCGAGCCCTACCCGGACACCTACTTCGACTTCCCGGTCTCCATGAAGTCGCTGTCCGGCCGTCACTGAGCCGCCCGCCGGAGCCGCCCCTTCCGTGATCGGATACAGTCCGCCGCGTGTCCGAAACTCATACCTCCGTTCCCAACTCCGCGCCGGACTCCCACTGTTCGCGCTGCGGAACGCCCTACGGAGAGGGCGTCTCCGGCTGGCCCCGCACCTGCCCGGCGTGCGGTACCACTGCCTACCGGAACCCGCTGCCGGTAGCGGTCGCCCTCCAGCCCGTGTACGACACCCAGGGCACCGCCCTGGTCGTCATCACCCGAACCGTGGCCCCGGCGCGAGGGGGCGTGGCACTGCCCGGCGGTTTCATCGACGACCGGGAGGACTGGCGGCAGGCCGTCGTCCGCGAGCTCAAGGAGGAGACGGGCATCGACGCGGCGAGCCGCGACGTGCGGCTCGCCGACGCCATGAGCTCGCCCGACGGCCACCTGCTGCTCTTCGGCCTCCTCCCGGAGCGGCCCGCCGAGAGCCTCCCGCCGTCCGCCGCCACCGACGAGACCGAGGGATGGCACCTCCTGCGCCGGGCCGGGGAGCTCGCCTTCCCCCTCCACACCCGGGCCGCGCAGGCGTTCTTCGAGGGCCGTTACATCTGAGCCGAGCCCTCCACCAGCCCACGCACCCGCACCGGACGGGACGGCGCGCCGGCGCCGTCCCCGTCCTCCCGCTCCACGACCACCCGCCGGCCCTCCCAGCGGACGGTGTACCGCTCGGGCTCCGGTTCCTCCCAGCCGTCGCCCGCGTCCGGCACGACCAGCCCGCCCCCGGCCCGGCCCCGGGCGGGCGCCCACACCTCCAGCTCCACCCCTCCGTCCCGCCCGCGCACCGGCACCACCGCCCCCGCGCGCGCGAACACCGGGATCCGGCCCGGCGGAGCGTCGACGAGCACCTGCCCCGGCCCTTCGTACGCCCGCTCCGTCACCGTGTCGTACCAGCGCCCCCGCGGCAGCTGCACCGCCCGCCCGTCCGCCCCGGGGTCCAGCACCGGCGCCACCAGCAGACAGTCGCCCAGCAGGAACGCGTCCTCGCAGTCCCGCAGCACCCGGTCCTCCGGCGCCGACCACCACAGCGGCCGCACGTACGGCGCACCCGTACGCCGGGCCAGATGCGCCAGCGTCACGAAGTACGGCGCCAGCCGCCGCCGCTCCACCAACGCCGCGCGCACGTGCTCCAGCACCTCCGCACCGAACTCCCACGGCTCCCGGAAGCCCGCCCGCGCACCCCCGGACGTACGGAACAGCGGCAAGTACGCGGCCAGCCGGAACCACCGCAGATACAGCTCCGCCGACGGATTCCCCCCGAAAGCGCCCACGTCAGGCCCCGAGTACGGCACCCCGCACAGCCCGAGCCCCATCACCAGTGCCAGCGACGCCCGCAGCCCCGGCCAGCCGGACGCCGGCTCCCCGGTCCACGCACCCCCGTACCGCTGCATCCCGGCCCACCCGGAGCGCGACAGGACGAACGGCCGCTCCCCGGGCACCAGCTCCCGCAGGCCCTCGTACCCGGCCCTCGCCATGCACAGCGCGTACACGTTGTGCGCCTCCCGGTGGTCGCCACCGCGCCCCTCCAGCCGGTGCCGCGCCGAACGGGGCAGCGTCGGCTCCCCGAACGCGGCGAGAGACAGCGGCGCGTCCCGGTCGTGCCAGAGCCCGGCGAACCCCCGCTCCAGCCGCTCCGCGCACAGCCCGCCCCACCAGGTCCGCACGTCCGCGTCCGTGAAGTCCGGGAACACCACCTCCCCGGGCCGTCCCACGCCCCGCACCACCGGCCCGGCGGCGCCCCGCACGAACACGTCCGCGTCCGTCCCGCTGTCGTACGCGGCGTGCCCCGACACGGCCGGCACCCCGGGATCGACGACCGACACCAGCCGGATCCCGTCCCGCCGCAACTCCTCGGCGAGAACCGGCAGCTTCGGGAACCGCTCCTCGTCGACCGTGAACACCTGACGCGCGGCGAAGTGGCCGGCGTCCAGGTGCACGGCGTCCACCGGCAGATCACGCTCCTGGTAGCCCGCGACGACCCGCCGCAGCTCCTGTTCGTCACCAGGACCGCGCCGCCCGTGATGGTGACCGAGCGCCCACGCGGGCGGCAGCGCCGGAGCGCCGGTCAGCGAAGCCCAGGCGAGCAGCACGCGCGCGGGGGTCCCCACCACGACCCAGCAGCGCAGCGGCCCCCCGTCCATCCGCAGCACACTCCTGCCCGGCCGGTCGTGCCCCGATCCCGCGCCCTCCTCGCCCTCCCGCAAGGTCACCGAGCCGTCCCACGCGTTGTCGTGGAACACCAGGTGCGTCCCCGCGTCGGCCACCACCAGCTGCACCGGCATCGTGACGGACGCCGGGGCGTGGCCCGCGGCGGAGCCCGTGTTCCACAGCCGGTACGCGCCGTCGCGCAGCCGGGGCCCCGAGGCCCACCCGCCCAGCCCGAAGAACCGCGCGTCCGCCGCCACCTCCGACCGCTGCGTCCAGCGCGCCGGACCACCACCCACCGGCTCCCACCACCGGGGAGGCAGCTCACGGCGCAGGACCACACCCCCGGGCGTACGCACCTCCACCGCGCCGTGGCGCGACACGGCCACCGTGACCCGCTCGGCCACCACCCGCCGGCCACCGTCCTTGTCCGGCTCCAGCACCGCCCGCGGATCCGGCTCCGGGCAACGGCCCGCCACCGCGTACGACTGCTCCGGCGCCGCCCCGTCCCAGCCCCAGAACACCGCCCCGTTCACGGCGACGAGGATCCGCAGCTCCGAACGCCCGAACCGGATCACACCGCCCCCCGGCCCGGGCTCCACCTCCCGCATCGCCCCCGGCACCCGCGCCCGCTCCGCCCCACGCGGCGGCAGCGCGGCGGCATCCGCACGCCGCCTGCGCCACGCCGCCCGTACGGTACGCAACCCCTGCGCCGGCCCCGCGGAACCGAACGCCTTCATCGAACGCACCAGGTCACGACCGTCCATGCTGCTCACCCTGCCACCGACCGCTCTCTGCGCGGGCCGCGTTCAACTGCCGTTCACCCGTGACAGGACCACATCTTCACGACACCGACTATGTGGGGCGCACCCTGGTGCGGAAGTCGATCACATGGCATCGTCCGTGTCAGCCGCGTCACGCGCACACCCCAGCCCGTGCGCGGAGGACGCACACGACGCGCACAGTCCGGGAGCCGCCCCATGACGACCACGACCCCCCAGCCGCTCTGGCAGCCAGATCCGCAGCGCATCGCCCAGGCACGGATCACCAGGTTCCAGACCTGGGCCGCCGAACAGCACGGCGCCCCCGCCGAAGGCGGTTACGCCGCCCTGCACCGCTGGTCCGTCGACGAGCCGGACACCTTCTGGAAAGCCGTCACGGAATGGTTCGACGTACGCTTCTCCACCCCCTACGCGCGCGTACTGGGTGACCGTTCGATGCCCGGCGCCCAGTGGTTCCCCGGCGCCACCCTGAACTACGCCGAGCACGCCCTGCGCGCCGCGGCCACCCGCGCGGACGAACCGGCCCTCCTGCACGTCGACGAGACCCACGCGACGAGCCCCGTCACCTGGTCGGAACTGCGCCGCCAGGTCGGCTCCCTCGCCGCCGAACTGCGCGCCCTCGGGGTCCGCCCCGGCGACCGCGTCAGCGGCTACCTCCCGAACATCCCGCAGGCCGTCACCGCCCTCCTCGCCACCGCCGCCGTCGGCGCCGTCTGGACCTCCTGCGCTCCCGACTTCGGCGCCCGCAGCGTCCTGGACCGCTTCCAGCAGGTCGAACCCGTCGTCCTGTTCACCGTCGACGGCTACCGCTACGGCGGCAAGGAACACGACCGCCGCGACACCGTCGCCGAACTGCGCCGCGAACTGCCCACGCTGCGGGCCGTGGTCCACATCCCGCTCCTCGGCACCGACACCCCCGAGGGAGCCCTCGCGTGGGACGCCCTCACGGCCGCGGACACGGACCCCGTCTTCGAGCAGGTCCCCTTCGACCACCCCCTGTGGGTGCTCTACTCGTCCGGCACCACCGGCCTGCCCAAGGCCATCGTCCAGTCCCAGGGCGGCATCCTCGTCGAGCACCTCAAACAGCTCGGCCTGCACTGCGACCTCGGCCCCGAGGACCGCTTCTTCTGGTACACGTCGACCGGCTGGATGATGTGGAACTTCCTCGTCTCCGGCCTGCTCACCGGCACCACGATCGTCCTCTACGACGGCAGCCCCGGCTTCCCCGGCACGGACGCCCAGTGGCGCATCGCCGAACGCACCGGCGCCACCCTCTTCGGCACCTCCGCCGCCTACGTCATGGCCTGCCGCAAGGCGGACGTCCACCCGGGCCGCGACCTGGACCTCTCCAGGATCCAGTGCGTCGCCACCACCGGCTCCCCGCTCCCGCCCGACGGCTTCCGCTGGCTGCACGACGAGGTACGCGAGGACCTGTGGATCGCCTCCGTCAGCGGCGGCACCGACGTGTGCTCCTGCTTCGCGGGCGCCGTCCCCACCCTCCCCGTGTACATCGGCGAGCTCCAGGCCCCCGGCCTGGGCACCGACCTCCAGTCCTGGGACCCGAACGGCGAACCCCTCACCGACGAGGTCGGCGAACTCGTCGTCACCAACCCCATGCCGTCGATGCCGGTCCGCTTCTGGAACGACCCCGACGGCAGCCGCTACCACGACAGCTACTTCGACACCTACCCCGGCGTCTGGCGGCACGGCGACTGGATCACCCTCACCTCACGCGGTTCCGTCGTCATCCACGGCCGCTCCGACTCCACCCTCAACCGGCAGGGCGTCCGCATGGGCTCGGCCGACATCTACGAGGCCGTCGAACGCCTCCCCGAGATCAGGGAGTCCCTCGTCATCGGCGTCGAACAGCCCGACGGCGGCTACTGGATGCCCCTCTTCGTGCACCTGGTCCCCGGCGCCGCCCTCGACGACACCCTGCGCACGCGGATCAAGCAGACCATCCGCGAACAGCTCTCCCCGCGGCACGTCCCCGACGAGATCATCGAGGTACCGGGCGTCCCGCACACCCTCACCGGCAAGCGCATCGAGGTCCCCGTCAAACGTCTCCTCCAGGGCACCCCGCTGGAGAAGGCCGTCAACCCCGGCTCCATCGACAACCTCGACCTGCTCCACTTCTACGAGGTCCTCGCCCGCAAACGGGCCTGACCCGGCCATCAGCAAGCCGGCCGCCCCGCGAGGCGGCCGGCCCGCGCCCACGACCGCCCCCGTTGTCAGTGCCGCCGGTTACGGTGAGTGAGCATTGATCGACTGCGCACAGGGGGAAGACATGGCGCACACCGACCAGACGATGCGACGCGTCCTGCGCCGCGAAATCGCCGGCACCATCGGACTGCTCACCGACGAGCACGACTTCCGCGCCATGCGGCGCTACCGCAGCTTCACCTTCGACGACCACGCCGCCTACCTACGGCAGGTGGAAGCCCTGCTCAGGACACGAGCCTCCCAGGGCACCCACACCACCATCGCCCTCTTCGACCCCGAGGACTACGCCGAGTTCTGCTCCACGGCCGGACTCGACCCCGACCTCCCCGCCACCCGCACCCGGTTCACCGCCGAACTCGCCGCCCACGGCCCCACCGTCCCGTACGACGGACAGCCCCTCGCCGACCTCGTCCCCACCCTCGTCGACGAAGCCGTCCGCCAGGCCACATGGGAGTACGCGGCCACCCTGCTGGCCCGACTGGGCACCTGTGCCACCTGCGGCGAGGACCTCGGCCGCGCCGCGTTCACCCGGGCCTCACGCCTGCTCACGCGCATCGTCGAGACAGCCCCGGCGGGCCACCGGCACCTGGTCTGCAGCGTCTCGACCACACCGGAAGCCCTCACCTCCGTCCTCCACGCCGACGACGACACCGACGGCGCCGTACCGCTGGACGAAGCCGACGCCCTCGAATTCACCGCCGTCCTGGCCCTCGGCCTCGCCACCCACACCCCCGGCGGCCTCGTCATGCGGACCAGCGCGCCCGGCAGCCCCGACCGCATCTACGGCTGGCGCCTGCGCGGGTACGGCCTCGTCCCCCTCACCGCCGGCGAGGTCTTCGACGCCTACTGCACCGACGTCGAGTCCGGCGACCTCATCTCCCCGGAGTCCAACGTCGACTACTGCGCACCACCGGACCTCGGAGACGACAACACCGCACCGGGACGACACCGCCACTGAACGCGAGGGGCGCCCCACCCGAAGGTGGAGCGCCCCTCACCACAGTGACGGCGACGGCCTCGCCCGGCCCCTACTCGCCGGACAGCACCGCCTGCGCCGCGTTGCGCGCCTCCTCGGCGCTGTCCGCGGCGCGGGCGGCCGCCGCGGCCCGCTCGCACTGCGCCAGCGTGAACTTCGCCAGCGTCGCCCGCACATAGGGGAGCGACGCCGCACCCATGGAGAGAGAGGTGACGCCCAGACCCGTCAGCACACACGCGAGCAGCGGATCCGACGCGGCCTCACCACAGACACCGCAGCTCTTGCCCTCGGCCTTCGCCGCCTCGGCGGCCAGCGCGACCAGGTCGAGCAGCGCGGGCTGCCACGGGTCCTGCAGCCGCGAGACCGCGCCCACCTGCCGGTCGGCGGCGAAGGTGTACTGCGCGAGGTCGTTCGTCCCCAGCGACAGGAACTCGACCTCCCGAAGGATCGAGCGTGCCCGCAGCGCGGCCGACGGGATCTCCACCATCGCACCGAACTTCGCCCGCAGCCCGGCCTCGCGGCACGCGTCCGCGAACGCCTTGGCGTCCGCACGGTCCGCGACCATCGGGGCCATGACCTCGAGGTGGACGGGCAGACCCTCCGCGGCCTTCGCCAGCGCCGTCAGCTGCGTACGCAGCACCTCCGGGTGGTCGAGCAGCGTCCGCAGGCCCCGCACGCCCAGCGCGGGGTTCGGCTCGTCGGCCGGGGTGAGGAAGTCCAGGGGCTTGTCCGCACCCGCGTCCAGCACCCGCACGACGACCCGACCCTCGGGGAACGCCTCCAGCACCTGCCGGTAAGCGACGACCTGCTTCTCCTCGGACGGCGCGTTCTTGCTGTCGTCGAGGAAGAGGAACTCGGTACGGAACAGACCGACGCCCTCCGCACCCGCCTCCACCGCAGCGGGCACGTCGGCGGGACCACCGACGTTGGCCAGCAGCGGAACCTTGTGACCGTCGGACGTCGCGCCCGGCCCGGTCGAGGCGGCCAGCGCGGCCTTGCGCTCCGCGGCATCCGCCTCCATCTGCGCCTTCTTCTCCGCGCTGGGGTTCACGAAGATCTCGCCGGTGCTGCCGTCCACCGCGATCACCGTGCCCTCGGGAAGCTCACCGGCACCCGGCAGCGCCACGACGGCCGGCACGCCCAGCGCCCGCGCCAGGATCGCGCTGTGGCTGGTCGGCCCGCCCTCCTCGGTGACGAACCCCAGTACCAGCGTCGGGTCGAGCAGCGCCGTGTCGGCCGGCGCCAGGTCACGGGCGATGAGCACGTACGGCTCGTCACTGTCCGGCACACCCGGCATCGGCACACCGAGCAGACGCGCGACGATGCGGTTCCGCACGTCGTCGAGGTCCGCTACCCGGCCGGCCAGGTACTCACCGGCACCGGCCAGCAGGGCACGGTACGCCGCGAAGGCGTCGTACACCGCGCGCTCGGCCGTGCTGCCGACGGCGATCCGCCGCTCCACGTCCGCCATCAGCTCGGGGTCCTGGGCCATCATGGCCTGCGCCTCGAGCACCGCCTGGGCCTCGCCCCCCGCCAGGTTGCCGCGCGCCATCAGGTCGGCCGCCACAGCTTCCACGGCCTTGCGGGCGCGCCCCTGCTCGCGCTCCGCGTCCTCCGCCGGGATCTGCTTGGCAGGCGGCTCGAGCACCGCCGTCCCCATGTGCCGAACCTCGCCGATCGCCACACCGTGGCTCACACCGACGCCTCGCAGCGTTGTCTCCATCTCACCCGTCCCGATAATGCGGCGGGTCCCGCCGCCGCGGTGGTTGTCCTACCAGCCGTCCTGCGACGGCGTTGTCGTCACTTCCAGAGGAAGAGGCTCTCCCCGGCCTTCACTTCGCCGTCCTCACGGAGATCGACGAGCGCCTCGGCCGTCGCCTCGAGGGCCACGATGGGACAGATCGGCGACTTGCCCGCGGCCTCGACGGCCGCCGGGTCCCAGCGCACCACGGCCTGGCCGCGCACGACGGTGTCGCCCTTGTTCACCAGCAGCTCGAAGCCCTCGCCGTTCAGCTGCACGGTGTCGATGCCGAGGTGGGTCAGCACACCGTGACCACTGTCGTCGACCACGACGAACGCGTGCGGGTGCAGAGAGACGATGACCCCGTCCACGGGAGCGACGGCCTCGGCCGGCTCACGAACGGGGTCGATGGCGGTACCCGGGCCGACCATGGCCCCGGAGAAGACCGGATCCGGCACGGCGGCCAGTCCGATGGCGCGTCCTGCAAGAGGGGACGAGACGGTGGTCATGGGAAGCCTCCCGGAGATGGAGATCTGTACGGGCCGTCACTGCCTGTCCCGGACGGCACACTGTGCAGCAGGGTATGTCATAGGAAGTACCGGTTCCGCACGAGTGTTCCGAATAGAGGTCTAGACCACAGTCCCCAGTGATTTGCACCCGTTCCTCGGGCCCGTGTACAGTCGTGACTCCTGCTTGAGATTGAGCTGCGCCGGACCGGCGTGCTCGTCGGGCAGGCACCCAACTCTTCAGATCCTATCTTCGGATCGCCTTCTGCGTGCCCGCAGGACGGTGGTCAGAGGGGCCGGAAAAGCCTGATAGTGTTGGGAACACCGAAGGGAAGCGCCCGGAGGAAAGCCCGAGAGGGTGAGTACAAAGGAAGCGTCCGTTCCTTGAGAACTCAACAGCGTGCCAAAAGTCAACGCC
>NZ_JBIDAN010000012.1:153294-258936 GCF_043202495.1 Streptomyces sp. NPDC048185 | reverse complement strand
GGTGGTGGGTTAGGTGGTGGGTGTGGTGGGGGCGGTGGTGGTGGTGGTGAAGATGGTTTTGTGGTTTTGGTGGCCGGTGATGTGGAGGGTGGTGTGGTGGGGGTGGGTGGTGGTGGTGAGGTGGATGTGGGTGGGGTGGTGGTGTTCGGCGTAGTGGTGGAAGTGGGTGGTGGTGTGGGTGGGGGTGAGGTGGGGGTGGGTGGTGGTGGTGGCTTGGTGGGCTGCTTCGAGGAGGACCATGCCGGGGAGGTGGTCGTCGGTGTGGTCGAAGAGGATGGGGTGGGTGTGGTCGGGGGTGAGGAGCCAGGTGTGGGGGGTGGTGGTGGGGGTGAGGACGACGTCGGTGGGGTGGGTGCGGCCGACGGTGGTGGGGGGGAGGGGGTTGCGGGGGGTGGGGGTGTGGGGGGTGGTGGGGGGTGTGTGGGCGCGGAGGCGTTGGTAGACGGCGGGGGGGATGGTGGAGAAGGTGCCGGCGCCGTGGGCGATGGGGTGGTTGTCGCGGTGGAGGGTGAGGTGGATGCGCAGGTGGGTGGCGGTGTTGCGGCGCCAGGTGATGTCGGTGCAGTGGGCGTGGAGGGTGAAGTCGGTGGGGCGGGAGGTGATGCGTAGGTGGCGGGGGTGGGTGGTGTGGGTGAGGTCCCACATGATCAAGCGGTGGCCGAGGGGGACGCCGAGTTCTGCGTGGGCGAGGAACATGCCGGCCTGGCGGAAGGTTTCTGCGACTTGGAGGGGGTCGTGGTGTGTGCCGGCGGGGTTGGTGAACAGGGCGTGGGTGCGGGGCCATTGGCCGGTGAGGGTGAAGCGTTCGGGGCTGTGGGCGGTGCAGCCGGTGAGGAAGACTTCGGCGAGGCTGGCGCGGTGGACGTATTCCTTGGGGACGGTGGTGGTCAGCCGTGGCAGGGCTGTCACTTCCGGCGGGGCCGGGGTGGCCGGGAGGGCGGGCGGTGCGGTGTCGTGTGCGGCGGTGTGCAGGCTCATTTCTAACCCCCGTCTTGGAACCGTGTTCGACGACGACGCTCCGTAAGATACGGACCTACCGGTTTTGTTGGATGGGCCTTAGAGGTAAAGGATTGGGCAAGTGTCGGATCGCATCGAACGAAACATTCCGGTTTGGGTGGTGCGGTCGGGCGGGGTTTCTCCATGATCGGTGCCGTCTCTGCACAGGAAGGGCCGGATCGTCACCGTCGGGCTGCCGGCGGGTGAGTACGGGATGAACTCGAAACAAACCTAGCTCGCGGTTTTTTCGTTTATGCTCCGTGGACCGGCCCGGCCGTGTGCCTGGCCGGCGGAGCACGTGCGGTCCGCAGGTCTGCTGGTCCGTGGGGTCGGCTGGTCCGCCGGGGTCGGCTGGCCCGCTGGGGTCGGCTGGTCCGGTCGGCTGGTTCTGGCGGGTGGGGGTCTGGCGGTCGTGTGGGGTGGGGTGGGTTTTTTGGGTCTGGTGGTCGGGCTGGTGGGGTGGTTGTCTGGTCCGGCGTTGTTGTGCTGGTGTGCGGGGCCGGCTGGGTGTGCTGTTGGTCGGGGGTGGTGCTGTTGCGGTGTGGCTGGTTCTGGGGGTCTGGCGGGCGGGCTCTGGTGGCTGGTGCGGCTGCTGGGCCGGCTGGTCCGGCTGGTGGGCCGGGTCTGGTGGGGGAGGGTGGTGGGCGGTCTGCTGCCTCTGTGGGTTCGCGGTGCGGCTGTTCGGCTGGGCCCGCACGGTCTGGGAGGACGGCTGGGTGAGCGGGGCGGGCTGGGTCCGTAAGGGCCCGTGGGCCGGGTCTGCTCCGTCCGGCTTGGCTTGGCAAGGTGAGACCCGTGAGGTCCGTAAGCCGGTTCCGGCTGCCGGGCCCATGGGCCCGGCGAGGCTCGTGGGTGTGCAAGAGCGCAACGCTGGTGGAGCGTGCAGGACCTGTGGGGCGTGCGGGCCCGCTGGACGCGCTGGATCCGTGGGCATGTTCGGCCGGCCGGGCTCGCAGGCCTGCCGGGACAGGCCGTGCGTGCAGATCCAGCGGGTTCAGCGGGCCGTACGGGCCGTGCGGCCTGTGCCCGTCCGGCGGGCCGTACGGGCCGTGCCGGTCCGGCGGGTCCTGTACCCGAGATGTGCAGGACCGCCGGCCCGGCACGGCCCTTCAGGACCGCAAGGCCCGTGCACGTGTTGGCCGGCTGGGCCCGCACGGCCCGTGCGACCTCGCCCGCGCGACCCGCAAAACCAGCTGGACCCGCAAGACCCGCAGGACCGGTAGGGCTCAGGCCGGCAAGGCCCGTGCACGTGTGGGTCGGTTGGGCCCGCACGGCCCGTGCGACCTCGGCCGCGCCACCCGCAAACCAGCTGGACCCGCAGGACCAGTAAGACCCGCAAGACCCGCAAGACCGGTAGGGCTCAAACCCGCAGGACCGCAGGACCGCAGGACCGCAGGACTCGCAGGACCGGTAGGGCTCAGGCCGGCAAGGCCCGTGCACGTGTGGGTCGGTTGGGCCCGCACGGCCCGTGCGGCCTCGGCCGCGCGACCCGCAAGACCCGCTGGACCCGCAAGACCCGCTGGACCCGTAAGTCCTGCAGGTCCTGCAGGACTGGTAGGGCTCAGGCCTGCAGGGCCGGTGAGGCCTGTGGGCTGATGGGTTCGCACGGTAAGTGTTACCTGCACGGTGCACGACCTGCAGGCCCCGCGCGACCTGCAGGCCCCGCACGGCCCGTCCGGCCTGAGGGCTCGTCGGCTCCGCTGTATCTGCAAGATGTGCAAGGCGCAAGACCTGTAAGACCGGTGAGGCTCAGACCCGCAGGACCGTAAGGCTTGTGGGACCGATGGGTTTGCACGGTTCGTGCTACCTGCACGGTGCACGACGTGCCGGCCCGCAAGCTCCGCACTGCCCGCGCTGTCCGCACGGCCCGTCCGGCCTGAGGGCTCGTCGGCTCCGCTGTATCTGCAAGGTGTGCAAGGCGCAAGACCTGTAAGACCGGTGAGGCTCTGCTCCGCAGGACCGTAAGGCCTGTGGGGCCGATGGGTTTGCACGGCCCGTCCGGCCTCAGGGCCCGCCGGCTCCGCTGTATCTGCAAGACGCAGGACTCGTAGGCCCGTAGGCCCGCTGGGCCCGTAAGTCCGTCCGTTGGATCCGTGAGTCCGTGAGTCTGCTGGACCGGTAAGTCTGCTGGATCCGGCGTCTGTAAGTCCGTTGGGTCCGTCAGTCCCCGTAAGTCCGCTGGGCACGTAAGTCCGCTGGGTCTGTAAGTCCGTTGGGTCTGTGGGCCTGTTGGGTTTGTGGGTCCGTTGGTCCGTTGCCCTGCAGGGGTTTGTGGGGTGGTGGGTTGTTGTTCCGTGTGTGTTGGTTCGAGTGGTTGGGAGGCAGTTCGTGGGTGGGATGGGGTGTCCTGTGGTGTTGGATCCGTTCGGGCGGGATCTGTATGGGGAGGCGGCGCGGTTACGTGCGGCGGGGCCGGTGGTGCGGGTGGTGTTGCCGGGGGGTGTGGTGGCGTGGTCGGTGAACCGGTTCGATCTGATCCGGCGGGTGCTGGCGGATCCGCGGGTGTCGAAGGATGCCTACCGGCACTGGCCGGCGTGGCGGGAGGGGGTGGTGGACGAGTCGTGGCCGTTGGCGATGTGGGTGTCGGTGCGCAGCATGCTCACGGCGCATGGTGTGGAGCACACGCGGTTGCGGCGGCTGGTGGCGGGGGTGTTCACGGCGCGGCGGGTGGCGCAGCTGGCTCCGCGGGTCGGTGAGATCACCGCTTCGCTGCTGGACGGGCTGGAGCGGGCCGGGGCGGGTGAGGTGGTGGATGTGCGGCGGGCGTTCGCGTATGAGCTGCCGATCCGGGTGATCGCGGAGATGCTGGGTCTGGACGGCGGGGAGAGTGAGGCGTTCCACCGGGTGGTGGATGTGCTGTTCACGACGTCGACGGATGCCGAGGCGGCGCGGGTGAACCGGGCGGAGCTGTATGGGCTGCTGGATGCGCTGGTGGCGCGTAAGCGTGCGGTGCCGGCGGCGGATCTGACCAGTGCGCTGATCGCGATGCGGGACGAGGACGGGCAGGGGCTGTCGGAGCAGGAGCTGGTGGACACCCTGCATCTGATTCTGGGGGCGGGGCACGAGACGACGGTCAATCTCCTCGACCATGCGGTGTGTGCGCTGCTGGCGCGTCCCGGTCAGCTGCGTCTGCTGCGGCAGGGGGCGGTGCCGTGGGAGGCGGCGGTGGACGAGACGCTGCGGCTGATGGCGCCGGTGGCGACGGTCCTGCTGCGGTTCGCGGTTGAGGACATCGATCTGGACGGCACGGTCATCGCGGCGGGGGAGCCGATCGTGCTGTCGCTGGTGGCGGCGGGCGGTGATGCGGGCACGCACGGCGCGGACGCGGACACGTTCGACGTCACCCGGCCCACGCGCCGGGATCATCTGGCTTTCGGGCACGGTGTCCATCACTGTCTGGGCCGTCCGCTGGCGATGTGTGAGGCGCTGACCGCGCTGCCGGCGTTCTTCGACCGTTTCCCCCGGGCCCGGCTGGCTGTGGAGCCGGACCGGCTGGGCCGGCTGGAGTCGTTCATCTCCAGCGGCCACACCGCGCTTCCGGTGCTGCTGAGACCTGTGTCCTGAGGTATCCCGCGTCCAGAAAAGAGACCCTTCTCATGTCTGCTGTTTCGCTGCACGGCCTTCGGCTGGCCGCCGTGGACATCGACGGCGTCCTGCTCAACGACACCTTCAGTCCGGTCATCCACCGACTCGCCGTGCGCCACCAGGTCGCCTACACGGCCGACTTCGAGCGTGCGGTCTTCTCCCGGCCCCGGCACGAGGCCGCCCGCGTCTTCCTCGACGCTGCCCGGTGCGGGCAGGACCCGAAGGAGGTGATCGACGCCTACTTCCGTGAACGCGAACGCTATGTCAGGACGCATCCGGTGCGGGTGATGCACGGGGCGCTCGCCCTGCTGCGGCGGCTGCGCGCCGCCGGGCTGGACATCGTGTGCTACGGCGGCCTGGATTACGCTCACTTCGAGCGCCATCTGGGCAGGTGGGCACCGTACTTCACCGGCCCCCGCTACATCTGCACCGACGCCTTCCGCCCCGGGATCGAGGAGATCACCCGGGACGTCTTCCATCTCGGCTTCGACCAGGTCCTCTTCATCGACGACGTGGCCGGCGTCGCCGAACGGGCCCGGGACCTCGGTGTCGCCTTCATCGGCCGCCCCTCCCGCTTCGCCCACGGCTTCCAGCGGCGCCTGATGCGCGAGGCCGGCGTCAGGTACCTGGCGGACCGACTCACCGACATCGACGACACGATGCTGCGCGCCGTCGCCCGCGAGTCCGCCGCCGGCACCCTGTGGCCCCCCACCACCCCCGCCCCGTCCACCACCCTCACCCCGCCCACCCTGGCTCCCGCCGCCGGCCCCCCGGCCGCCGCCAACCCCCTGCCCGCCGCCGCTCCCCACGCCGGCACCGCCGCCGGCGTTCCTGCCGCCGGTAGTGCTGCTCCCGCCGCCCCTGCCGCTGCCGCTCCCCACGCCGGTACCGCCGCTGCCGCTTCTGCCGCCGGCCGTGGGCCGGCTGTCTGCGCCGGTGCGGCCCGGCCGCCCGCGCCCGCCGCGCCGCCCGTGCCGCCCGCGCCGCCCGCGCCGCCCGCGCTGCCCGTGCCGGTTGTGTCGGTTGTGTCGGTGAGAGAGGTGCTGTCGTGACCGGTGTCCGGGGGGGTCCGCTGGCGGGGAGGGTCGCGCTCATCACCGGGGCCGGCAGCGGTATCGGGGCGGCCGCGGCCCGGGTGTTCGCCGAGCAGGGGGCCGCGGTCGTCCTGGTCGCCCGCCGGGAGAGCCGGCTGCGTGCCCTGGCCGCGCAGCTGGTGAAGGACGGTCACCGGGCGGTGTTCCGGGCCGCCGACGTACGTGATGCCGAGCAGGTCCGCCATGCCGTGGAACACGCCGTCGACCGCTACGGCCGTCTGGACGCCGCCTTCAACAACGCCGGCGCCGCGGTGGAGAAGAAGCCCCTGCACCTGACGGAGGACGCGGCCTACGAGACGGTCATGGACACCAACGTGCGCGGCGTGTGGAACTGCCTGCGCCAGGAGATCCCCGCCATGCTGGCGGCCGGCTCGGGAGCGATCGTCAACACCAGCAGCGTCGGGGGGCTGGTGGCCTCCTCGGTGGCCGCCCCGTACATCGCCTCCAAACACGCCGTGATCGGCCTGACCAAGGCCGCCGCCGTGGAATACGCGGCGCACGGCATACGCGTCAACGCGATCGCCCCGGGACTGACCCGCTCCGAGATGATCGACGCGTGGTTCGCCGCCGACCCGGCCGCACGCACCCGCTCCTGCGCCTCGGCCCCCCAGGCCCGGGCCGCCGACCCCAGGGAGGTGGCCGAGGCGGCGGCCTGGCTGTGCAGCGACCGGGCGAGTTTCGTCACCGGAACCACCCTGGCCGTCGACGGCGGCCGCACCGCCTGGTGAAACCCGCCGAACACCCGCCCGCACCCGGACCGTCCGCCCCCCCCGGGCGCACCGCCGGCCCGCCTGGCGCCGCCCGCCCACGGATGCACGCCGCCGCCGCACCCGCACACCCCCCGGGGGGTGTGCGGGGCGGCGCCGGGTGCGCCGGTGGATCCGGTGCGCCGGGTCCGGGCGGGCCGGGCGGTGATTACCCGCCCGGCCCCGGGGCAGACACTGTCGGGAAGGTAAGGTACGTAACGTTCGGTATTTAATCCTCCTCGAGGAGCGCCCCATGGCACGCCAGGAACGTGCAGTACGGACCCGTCGTGCTGTTATCAGGGCCGCGGCGGAGGTCTTCGCCGAGCGGGGCTACGCCGCGGCGACCATCGCGGAGATCCTCGAGCGGGCCGGTGTGACGAAGGGGGCGCTGTACTTCCACTTCGACTCCAAGCAGGCCCTGGCCCGCGGGGTGATCGACTCCCAGCTCACCACCGACTACTGGGTGCCGCGTGAGCTGAAGCTCCAGGAGTGGGTGGACGCGGGCATGACGCTGGCCCACCAGATCCCCCGGGACGCCGTGCTCCTGGCCGGCATACGCCTGTCCGCGGACCTGGAGAGCCGGCGGCTGTTCGGCAGCGCCTGGCCGGCCTGGATCGACCTGTCCCGGGGATACCTGGAGGCGGCCAAGGACCGCGGCGAGGTACTGCCCCACGTGAACCCCGCGCAGACCGCGGAAGTCTTCCTGGGGGCCTGGCTCGGCACACAGATCTTCTCCGAAGCCGTCTCCGACATGACCGACCTCGGTGAGCGGGTGATGACCCTGTTCAACCACATCCTCCCCGCCATCGCCACACCCGCGGCCCTGATCAGGCTGGACACGGCCGCCGACCGGGGCCTGCGGGTCATTGAGGAAGTCGAACGGGCCCGCCAGGCAGAGCTCGTGCCCACCGAAGCCTGACCCCGCCCCCCGGGGCACACACCCCGGGGGCGCACACCCCGCGCAGCCTCCCGCCCCCGACGCAACCCCAGCCCCCTGCTCACATCGCAGCCCCCGGGCCCCCGACGCGGTCTCCCGGCTCCCGGCGCAGCCCTCTGCCGGCAGCGCTCAAAGGTCCTCGCCGCAGTTCCCGCCGTGTGTCCCGGGCCCCGCTCTCTGCGGTGCAGCTCTCCGCCACGTCCTGTCCGGCCGCGCCGTCCCGGCCGGGTGCGGTCCCTGGTATCCCGCCGGACAGGACGGCCGAACAAAACCAGCCGGATAGTTTCTTCCTCCGCTTCTTCCCGTGCCGTCCCGCACCGCTCCGCGGTGCGTCGGTGCCGCCGGACGGTCCGGTCCGTGCCGGCGCGGTGCTGCGGGCGCCGGCCGGCCCGCCGCCCCGCCGGAACATACTGAAAGAGCTGTTTCGCCGGTCTCCCGCGCGCCGTCCGGACCGTGCCCGGGTCCCGCCTCCCCGCCGGCCCCTGCTGTCTCCGGCCGGGGGCGGAGCGGCCCCGTCCGGGGGCGGGCCGCGTCTGCCTGCCGGTGTGTCCCGGTGTCCGGCCCGGGCCCCGGCCGGGGCTCTTCCTCCGCGCGGTCGTGTCGACAACCTGGTAAACAGACCGATCATGCGGTTTGCTATTGTCCCGGGAACGGGAACGCCGCGGGCCGCGCGGCCGGGGGGAGTGATCCATTCCTGTTCCGCTGTGCCATGAGGAGGGACGTGATGGTCAAGCAGGAGCGGTCGGCGCGCACGCGCCGGGCCCTGGTCCTGGCGGCGGCCGAGGTGTTCGCCGCCGACGGGTACGCGCTGGCCTCGCTGACCGCGATCAGCCGTCGGGCCGGGGTGAGTTCCGGGGCGCTGCACTTCCACTTCGCCAGCAAGGACGACCTGGCCCGGGCCGTGGAGGAGGATGCCGCGCGTGCGGTGCGGGAGCTGGCCGAGCGCTGCGCCGCCGCTGCCGGGTCCCCGCTGCAGTCGCTGGTCGACGCCTCGGCGGCCCTGCTGGACGCGGTGGTCCGGGATCCGGTGGTGCGGGCCGGTTTCCGCCTCAGTGCCGACCCCTCGCGCAAGAACGGGGCCGAGCTGCTGGGCTGGTGGCACGGGCGGGTGCGCCAGTTCGTGCTCAAGGCGCAGCGGGCGGGGCAGCTGGCCCGGGACGTCTCGCCGGACGCCGCCACCACGGTGATCGCGGCCGCGACCGCCGGCTTCGAGGCGCTCGGCGCCGCGGACGGCACCTGGCTGTCGGGCGAGCGTCTGGACCAGTTCTGGAGCCTGCTCCTGCCGCCCCTCGCCGCACCCCCCGGACCCGCTCCCACCCCCACACTGCCCGGACCCGCTCCCGCCCCCACACTCCCCGGACCCGCTCCCACCCCCTCACCCCCCGGATAACGCACCCGCCCCGGCACCGGGGCCCACCCCCACCCCCGCACCCCCGGGCGGCACCCCCCTCCCGCCCCCGGCAGGCGCCGCGTCCCCCCACTTCCGCATCCCCGGCAGGCGCCGCACCCCTCGTCCCCCGGGCGGCCACCGCGCCCCCGGCCCCCAGGCGGCCCCCCGTGTCCCCGGCGGGCGCGCGGTGTCCCTCCGTCCCGGTATCCCCGGGCGGCCACCGCGCCCCCGGCCCCCGGGCGGCACCGCGCCCCCCCCGTGCCCCCGGCAGGCGCGGCGTCTCTCGCCTCCCCGGCAGGGGCGCTGCGCCCGCCGGGGAGGCCCGGCGGGGCGCTGCGCCCGCACTCTTCCCCGGCCAGGGGCGCTGTGCCCGCCCGTATCCCCGGGCGGCACGGTGTCCTCCGCGTCCCCGGGGCGTGCCGCGTCTGGTCCGTCGGGGGCGGGTCTGCAGCGAACATCCAGTAAACAGCGCACCCGGTTGGTTAACCGGGTGTGGCCGGTGAGGGGCCACCGGGCCCCACCCGGCACCGGTGTCCCTTATCTCCTCGTCCGTGCGCATTGCTCGGTGAGGGGGTGCAGTCCCGCTCGTGTCCCGGTCGACTCCGGGTGGGCCGCTTTCTCGCACATTGACAAACCGCATGTGCTGTTTTTTAATGGGGTGATGCTAGGGAACCGCTCCAGAAGGCGGCCAGGGCGAGTGGGGGAGACGGCGTGGACATCGACGTACTGGGCACACTCGCCGTGCGGGAGAAGGGCGTCTCGATCACGCCGACGGCTCCCAAACCCCGTCAGGTGCTGGCCCTGCTCGCTCTGAACGCCGGCCAGGTCGTGCCGGTGGGTGTGCTGGCCGAGGAGCTGTGGGGGAGTGCGCCGCCCCGCAGTGCGCGTCCGACGCTGCAGACCTACATCCTGCAGCTGCGGGAGCTGATCACCGCCGCGCTGCAGCACGGCGGCGGGCCGGCCGAGCCGCGTTCGGCCAAGGACGTGCTGCTGACCGTGCCCGGCGGTTATCTCCTCAAGGCCGGGGACGGTGTCAGCGACGTGCGGGAGTTCGAGCGGCTCGCGGGGGCCGGCTACCGGGCCATGGACGCCGACGACCCGCCCCGGGCCGCCCGCCTGCTGCGTGAGGCGCTCGCCCTGTGGTCCGGCCCCGCCCTCACCGACGTCCACACCGGATGCCACCTCGCCACGCAGGCCAAACGCCTGGAGGAGAGCCGGCTGTGCGCGCTGGACCAGCGCATCGAGGCCGACCTGCGCCTGGGCCGGCACCGTGAACTGCTCGCCGAGCTGACCGTGCTGGTCAGCCGCTACCCCACCCACGAGAGCCTGTACGGCCAGTACATGCTGGCCCTGTACCGCTCCGGCCGCCGCGGCGAGGCACTCGACGCCTACCAGCGGCTGCGCGCCACCCTGGTGCGCACCCTGGGCCTGGAGCCGTCGGCCGCGCTGAGCAAGCTCCAGCGTTCCATCCTGATGTCCGGGCCCGATCCGGTGCCCGCCCGCCCCGCCCCCGTGCCGCCCGCTGCCGTGGGCTGAGAGGCGACAGAACGCCGCGCGGCGCTCCTCCGGCGCGGATCGAGCGCCCCTCCAGCCGGTGCGTGCACGGTGGCAACAAACCTGCCAGGAGGGGATGACGCATGGTGTGGCAGCAAGCGCACCCCGTCCAGCACACGGTGCCCGTGGCCGCACCCGCCCACGTCGTCTACGGCCTGCTGGCCGACGCCCCCAGCTGGCCGCTGCTGCTGGCCGGGCACCTGCACGTCGAACGGATGGACCTCGCCCCCGCACCCGGCGACGCCACCCACGAACACCTGCGGTTGTGGGACCTGCGCGACGGCCACGTGCGCTCCACCCTCGCCCGGCGCCTGCTGCGGCCCGCCGCGCTGAGCATCGACTTCGAACAGCACGAGACGCTCCTGCCCGGCGCCCCCCTGCACGGCACCTGGACCGTCCGCCCCCAGGGCCGCGAACAATGCCTGCTGACCCTGCAGCACCGGCCGCCCCCCGCCGGCACCGGCACCCTCCCGCCGGACACCCGGGCCGAGACGGAACGGGTACGCGCCGGCGCCGAATCCTGGCAGCAGCTCGACGAACTGCTGCTGTCCTTCGAGGACAGCCTCCACATCCGCGGCCCCGCCGAAGTCGTCTACGACTTCCTCTACCGCATCGAGGACTGGCCCCGCCTCCTGCCGCACGTCGAACGGGCCGAGGTACGCGAGGACCAGCCCGGCATCCAGTTCGCCGCCCTCGACACCTGCGCCACCGAAACCGGCCGCACCCTCACCACCCACCTGGTCCGGCTGTGCTTCCCGCACGCCGCACGGATCATTCACCGGCACACCACGACCCCCGGCGCGATCGCCGCCCACAGCGGGGAGTGGTCCCTGCAGCCCGAGGACGGCGGCGTACGGGCCGTCTCCGCCCACCGCGTCCTGCTGCACCCCCAGCCCGCCACCGCCGCAACCACCACCCCCGCCACCGCCGCCGCCACCGCCGCCACCACCGCCGGCGCCACCGCCGGTGCCTCCGCCGTCCGGCTCGCCGACACCCGCCGGCACGTCCGCGCGGCGCTGGGCCGGGCGAGCACCGAAACACTGACGCTGGCCAGATGGCACGCCGAGAGCGCCGTACGACGACTGCGATGACCACACCACCGAACACCGCGACCGCGACGACCGCGACGAGGAACACCAGGAGGCCGGCGATGGCCCTGTCCCTGCCCGGCACCCGCCCCGGCCCACGCGCCGCCACCCGGCAGCCGGCCCCCGGCCCGCCCCGGCTCGCCCGCGCCTACGCCGACCTGCCCCCCACCGTCCACGTGGCCCTGGACGCGCTGCACCTGGACGCCCTGCTGGGCGACCCCGCCGACCCGGCCAACCCCTACGGATGGCCCGCCCTGCACCACCGGGCGCACCGCACCCCGCCCGCCCCGCCGGCCGGCGCCCTCGACGCCGTCCGGCCCGCCCGGGCGCACGGCGCCGACCAGCACGCCCGGCTGCTGCGCCCCCTCTTCCGCCGCGACCTGGCCCTCGGACACGCCTGGGGCCCCGAGCCCGCGGGCCCCGCAGCGGGGCCGGCCGCCGGCCTGCAGGAAACGGCCGGGCTGTGCGCCGCGGCCGGCAGCGTCCTGCGCCTGGCCGCCCGCGCCGTCGACGCCCTGCCCCCGCACGGCCCCGCGGCCGCCCAGTGGCAGCCCGTCCTCGCCGCCGCCTTCACCGACCTGCTGGCCTGCGAAACGCTGACCGCGCTGGCCCTGCGGGCAGCCGCCCCGCACCCCGCCGGCGCCGGTGACGCCCCGGCCGGGCCGGGCCTGGCCGACGCCGCCGGATACCTCGTGCCGCTGCTGGCCGGCGAGGTCCTCGAAGACCTCCGGCTCGTCCTCGGCGAATGCGCACCCCCGGCCGGCAGCACCGCAACAAGGCTCCTGGACAAGATCGGCGCGGACCGGGCGGCGGCAGGCACCACGGCGGCCGCCGCCTGCCAGACACGGCTGGCCGGATCACTGGCCCACCTCACCGACCCCGCCCGGCACACCCCGCAGCCGGGCACCCTCTTCCACCTGCACGACCCCGCCCCCCTCACCCTGCCCGCACCCGCCGACCGCCACGGCGCCGTCGCCGCCGCCCTGCCCGCCGCCGCCCACCCCCACCCCCACCACGACAACGGTGGTGCGGATCCGGTCACCGCCGCCCTCACCCGCACCGCCCGGCGCCTGGCGACCGAACAGCGGCTACTGCACCAGGCCTGCACCACCCCCGCCCGGCCCGCCGCGGCCGGCCCGGCCGACCCGGCCGCCCGCGCGCTGGCCGACCGCCACGCCCTGCTGCTGACAGCCGCCGCCGTCCTCGGCGTGCACGAAGCGGCAGCCCAAGCCCGGCTGCGGTTCCTGGGCCGGCCCCACTGGGCACTGCTCGCCCTGACCCGGATCACCGAACGCCTCGGCACACCGCTGCCCGGCCCGCTGCCGGACGTGCACACCGGCCTGTTCGACGAACTGCGCACCCGCACCCGCCGCGGCGTCGACTGCGACGTGTACGCCACCAAGGCCCTGTGGTGACCGCCCCCCGCCCCCGCCCCGGCCCTGGCCCCGGCCGCGATTCCGGCTCCGGTGTTGACCTCGGCCCCGGCCCCGGCCCCGGTCCCGGCTCCGGTGTTGACCTCGGCCCCGGCCCCGGCCCCGGTCCCGGCTCCGGTTCCGCCCCTGGCCCCGGCTCCAACCTCGGCTCCGGCTCCGGTTCCAACCCCGGCCCCGGTTTCGGCTCCAACCCCGCCCCCGGCCTCGACCCCGGTCCTGGGTTCGGCTCCAACCCCGGCCCCGGCCCCGGCCCCGGCCCCGGTTCTGGCTCCGGCCCAGGCCCGGGCCCGGGCCCTGGGTGGGCGGGTGGCGGGTCCGGGGTGGCACGGGGGATGCCGCCCTGCCACGTGCCCGGTCCGCAGGGGCCGTGGGAGCCGGTGCAGGACCGGGTCGAGCAGACCGGCCGGGCGGTGGTCCACACGACGTGGGGCCAGTGGCTGACCCCCGCCCTGCTCGACCCCGCGCTGCGCACCCTCCTCGGCCGTGACTGGCCGCGCTACCGGCAGCACCCCGAGGCGGCCGGCCGGCTGGCGTTCGCCGTCTCCCGCCTGGTCCTCAAGCACACCGCGGCCGCGGCGCTCCAGGTGCCCGCCGACCGCCTCGACCTCGCCTACCGGCTGGGCGGCCGGCCGCTGCTGCGCGGACTGGACACCGACGTCCACGTCAGCCTGGCCCACACCGGCGAGCTGATCACCGTCGCCGTCAGCCGCGACGGCCCCGTCGGCGTGGACGCCGAACCCGTGGACCGGCCGGTGCCCTGGCCCGCCCTGCGCGAGCAGATGTGCACACCCCAGGAGGCCGAACGGCTCGCCGCCCTGCCCGAGAGCGAACGCGCCGGCCGGCTCCTGCGGCTGTGGACGCTGAAGGAGGCCTACACCAAGGCCCTCGGACAGGGCCTGCGCCGGCGGTTCACCGCCTTCGGCTTCACCTTCGACGCCGAGGACGGTGCCGCGCTCGACGGCGACGAGCACGGCGCATGGTCCTTCGCCACGCACGTGGTGCAGGACCGGTTCCTGGTCAGCGAGGCACACCGCCACCAGCCGAAGCCGAAGCCGAAGCCGGAGCCGGAGCCGAAGCAGGAGGGGCAGAGGCGCCGGCAGGCGCATGCGCAAGGGCAGGGGCATGCGCAGGGCCAGCCGCAGGGGCCGCAGGGGCAGGGGCCGTGGTCCGTGTCCGGCGGCAGATGAGCGGGCCGCTCACGCCCGGCGAGGAGACGAAGCGGTGCACACACGAGGTGAACAGCAGGGCAGGGGGCCGGTCCGCCCGGCGGGGGCAGGGCGGGCCGGCGCGCGGGGCAGCGGATGAGCAGCGACCACGCGCCCGCGGGCGCCGTCCACGCCGTCGTCCACGAGCCGCTCCCGGCATCCGCCGGGGCGCCGCTCGTCTTCGAGCTGTGCGGGCCGCGCACCGCCGCCGAGGCCGCCGCGGTCGCCGCCCGGATCACCGAACGCGACCCGGCCCTCCGCGTCGAGCTGGACGACGGCCCCCACGGCCGGCACCTCCTGCGCATCACCCCACCGCACCCGCCGCACCCGCCGCACCCGCCGCACCCGGCGGACCCGCCGCACCCGGCGTACCCGCCGCACCCGGCGTACCCGGCGGACCCGGGGGACCCGGCGGACCCGGCGGACCCGGGGGGCCGGCTCGCTGCGGACCTGCTGGCCGATCTGCTGGCCGCTCCGGGGACGCGGACCGTGCCGGTGACGGGGCATCAGCGTGAGGTGCTGCTCGCGGCCGTGACCGGCCCCGCCGGCGGCGGCCGGTACGTGGAGCAGCTGTTCTGGGACTGGCTGGGGCCGCTGGAGGTCACCCGGTTCACCGATGCCTGGCAGTCGCTCGCCGAGCGGGAGGCGGTGCTGCGCTCGTCGTTCGACTGGACGGGCACCGCCCGGCTCGTCCTGCACGAGCAGGTCACCGTCGACGTCGTGCGGCACCTGCGCGGCACCGTCCGCTTCAGCGAACTGCTGCGCCGCGAACGCGACCGCGGCTTCGACCTGTACCGGCCCCCGCTGCTGCGGGTGGACCTGCTGGAAGGACCGCCGGCCGGGCCGGGCGCCCGCGACGAGACGCCGACCCGGGTGCTGGTCACCTACCACCGGGCCCTGCTCGACGAGCGCGGCGCCCGCCTGCTCGTCACCGAGTTCTACCGCTCCTACCTCTGCGGCGGCACCCTGCCCGGCGGCGAACGCCGCCCCGACGTCCGCGACCACGCCGCCTGGCTGTCCGGCCAGGACACCGCCGCCGCCCGCGCCTACGTCACGGCTGCCGCCCCGCCGCCCCACGCCGCCGTCAGCCCGGGCCGGCCCGCCGCCCGCGCGTCCCGCACCGGCGGCGTGGGCCGCATCCAGCGCCGCCTGCGCCCGCCCCAGACCGCACGGCTGCGGGCCTGGGCCGCGCAGCGCGGAGCGGGCGAGAGCAGCGCCCTGCACGTGGTGTGGTCCCTGCTGCTGTACCGGGCGGCGGGCGCGGCGGGGCCGCTGCCGGTCGCTTTCGGCGTGCACCTGTCCGGCCGGGACCTGGCGATGCGCTACGCCGCCTCGGTCCCCGGACTGCTGGGCAACGCCCTGCCGATGACCGTCACCGTCGACCCCGCCCGGCCGCTGACCGAGCTGCTGCTCGGCGCCCGCGACGCCGCCCTGGAGATGACCGGCTACGCCTGGGTCTCCGGCGACCGGGCCCGGCGCTGGAGCGGCCGCGAGGGCGACCCGGCCCAGACCACCGTCCGTTTCGACAGCCACCCCCGCCTGCCCGAGCACCTGCGGGCCGAACTCGCCGCGCAGGGCATCGGCATGAGCGCGGTGCACAGCGCCGGCGGCGACACCACCGTGCCCGTCACCCTCGGCGCCCACTACGACACCGAGGGCGCCCTGGTGCTCACCGCCCTGTACGACCGGGCCCGCCTGGACGACACCGACGCCTCCGCGACCCTGTCGCAGTGCCTGCACCTGCTGCGCTGCCTGCCCGACCACCACGACGACCACGGCCGTCCCGCCCGCGTCGCCGACGTACTGGAGCTGCTGCCCGCCGCGCAGGTGCCCCGCATCGCCCGCCCGCAGCCGGCCGGCCGGCGGCCGGGACTGACGGTGCTGCGGCCCGGCCGGCCCCACGCGGCCGTCGTCTGCCTCGTCCAGGTCCCCGGCACAACCCCCCGCATCCACCAGGCACTGGCCCGCACCTACGAGGGACCGGAGAGGATCGTCGCCCTCGGTGTCAGCGGCCCCCACGACGTCGCCCCGCCCGCCCTGCGCGACCTGCTGGGCCCGCCGCGGCGGCTGGTGGTGTGCGGCTGCGGCCCGGCGGCCCCGGCCGCCTACGCCCTGGCCCGCCGGATGGCCGCGACGAGCGGCCAGGGCCCGCTCGTGGTCATGACCGGGACCGGCGACAGCACCGCCACCGCCCGCGCCCTGGCCGGCGCCCTCGAGGCGGTGCGGGCCCGCAGCGGATGACGGCCGGGCCGGCGGTCCTCGAGCGGGCCGAGAGCACCTCTTGAGCGGCGTGGCGGACGGTGGCCCGAAAGGCTGGAGGACACCCATGGACGACACCGACGCACACCCGGCCCTGCGCATCGAACGCGGCCGGGCCAGCGACGAGGAACTGGCCGCGCTCACCGCCGTCCTGCTGCTCGCGCTCCAGCAGCGGGCGGCCACCGACACCGGCCACCGGCCGGCCGGACGGGCCCGGTGGAGCCGGCGCCCCAGCGGCCACCGGGGATCGCGCAGCTGGCAGTGACACCCGGCCGGATTCCAGAAAGGAACTGACGACATGTCGACGACCACTGCTGCCGCACCGGCCCCCACCGCCCCGGCAGACGCCCGCGGCCGACTCGCGGAACTGCACGGCATCCGCGCCCAGGCGGCGGCCGGGCCGGGCGAGAAGGCCACGGCGGCGCAGCACGCCAAGGGCAAGCTGACCGCCCGGGAGCGCATCGGGCTGCTGCTGGACGCGGGCTCCTTCCGGGAGGTCGAGCAGCTGCGCCGGCACCGGGCGACCGGGTTCGGGCTGGAGGCGAAGAAGCCGTACACGGACGGTGTGATCACCGGCTGGGGCACGGTGGAGGGCCGCACGGTCTTCGTGTACGCGCACGACTTCCGCATCTTCGGCGGCGCGCTGGGCGAGGCCCACGCCACGAAGATCCACAAGATCATGGACATGGCCATCGCGGCCGGTGCCCCGCTGGTCTCCCTCAACGACGGCGCCGGCGCCCGCATCCAGGAGGGCGTGAGCGCGCTGGCCGGCTACGGCGGCATCTTCCAGCGCAACACCAGGGCCTCGGGGGTCATCCCGCAGATCTCGGTGATGCTCGGCCCGTGCGCGGGCGGCGCCGCCTACAGCCCGGCACTGACGGACTTCGTGTTCATGGTCCGCGACACCTCGCAGATGTTCATCACCGGCCCGGACGTCGTCAAGGCGGTCACCGGCGAGGAGATCACCCAGAACGGCCTGGGCGGCGCCGACGTGCACGCCGAGACCTCCGGGGTCGCCCACTTCGCCTACGACGACGAGGAGACCTGCCTCGCCGAGGTCCGCTACCTCCTCTCCCTGCTCCCGCAGAACAACCGCGAGAACCCCCCGCACACCGCCTGCGCCGACCCCGCCGACCGGCGCGGCGAGGCCCTGCTCGACCTCGTCCCCGCCGACGGCAACCGGCCCTACGACATGGCCAAGGTGATCGAGGAGATCGTCGACGACGGCGAGTACCTCGAGGTCCACGAGCGCTGGGCCCGCAACATCATCTGCGCGCTGGCCCGCCTGGACGGCCAGGTCGTCGGCATCGTCGCCAACCAGCCGCAGGCCCTGGCCGGTGTCCTGGACATCGAGGCGTCGGAGAAGGCCGCCCGCTTCGTGCAGATGTGCGACGCCTTCAACATCCCGATCGTCACCCTCCTGGACGTGCCCGGCTTCCTGCCCGGCGTCGACCAGGAGCACGGCGGCATCATCCGCCACGGCGCCAAACTGCTCTACGCCTACTGCAACGCCACCGTGCCGCGGATCTCGCTGATCCTGCGCAAGGCCTACGGCGGCGCCTACATCGTCATGGACTCGCAGTCCATCGGAGCCGACCTGACCTACGCCTGGCCGACCAACGAGATCGCCGTGATGGGCGCCGAGGGCGCCGCGGGCGTCATCTTCCGCCGCCAGATCGCCGGCGCCGAGGACCCCGAGGCCATGCGGGCGCGCATGGTCAAGGAGTACAAGGCCGAGCTGATGCACCCCTACTACGCGGCCGAACGCGGCCTCGTCGACGACGTCATCGACCCCGCCGAGACCCGCGAGGTCCTCGTCCGCTCCCTGGCGATGCTGCAGACCAAGCACGCCGACCTGCCCTCCCGCAAGCACGGCAACCCACCCCAGTAACACCCCTACCAGACCGTAAGGTCTGTTTACGGGTGATCCTTTCCGGGGTGATCAGGACAACCGGGCGGGGTGAGCGGCCTCACGCTCACCCCGCCCCCGCCTGCGACCGCCCACGTGGCCCGCCTCGAACAGGAGTTTCTCCCCCGAAGGGGAGGGCGGTGCCTCCGCTTTCCGGCCAATCCCGCCCCGCGACGGCGGGGGAGCCCCGGCCCCGCATTGACATACCGTACGTGCTGTTTTTAAATCGTGGAGGGGCCGGCGGCGCACGCGGACAAGGGAGACGGCGTGGACATCGACGTACTGGGCGCACTGGACGTGCGGCACAACGGGGTGTCCGTCGCCCCCACCGCACCCAAACCACGGCAGGTCCTGGCCCTGCTCGCCCTGCACGCGGACCGGGTCGTACCGGTCGGCGCGCTCATCGAGGAACTCTGGCCGCACACCCCGCCGCGCAGCGCGCGCACCACCCTGCAGACCTACGTCCTGCAGCTGCGCGACCTCATCGCCGCCGCCCTCGCCCGCGAGGACCGGCCCGGCGCGGACACCGCACGGCCCGAGGCCCGCAGCCCCAAGGACCTGCTGGCGACCACACCGGGCGGCTACCTGCTGGCCCGCGCCGGCGGCACCAGCGACGTACGCGACTTCGAGCACCTGGCCGGCCAGGGCTACCGGGCCATGGACGCCGGCGACTTCGCCGGCGCCTCCCGCACCCTCGGCGCCGCCCTGGAGCTGTGGACCGGCGACGCCTTCGCCGACGTACCCGCCGGCCCCCAGCTCACCATGGAGGCCAGACGCCTGGCCGAGAGCCGGCTGTGCGCCCTGGACCAGCGCATCGAGGCCGACCTGCGCCTGGGACGCCACCGCGAAGTCCTCGCCGAACTCACCGTCCTGACCAGCCGCCACCCCGCCCACGAGAACCTGCACGCCCAGTTCATCCTCGCCCTGCACCACAGCGGCCGGCGCGGCGAGGCCCTGGCCGCCTACCAGCGGCTGCACACCACCCTCGGACGCGACCTGGGCATGGAACCCTCCCCGCGGCTGCGCCGGCTGCGCCAGTCCGTCCTGACCTCCGCCCCCGAGACCATGGCGCCGGCCGCACCCGCACTCACCGCCGCACGCCCCCTCCCGGTCCGCTGACGGCCCCTTCACCCCGCCCCGCCAGGGATGCCGGGACGCCGGGCCGCCCCCCCTTTTTTGTCCGCCCGCGCCGGCACATCCTCCGCCCCCCCTCTTTTTCCGCAGGCCGCCGGCGCGCGGAATTCCACCACCCTCCCCCCTTTCTCCCCGCCCCCGGTGACCATGCCCGTGAACTGCGGAAACACCCGCCATGAGCAGCGCCACCGGAGCGGAACCCGTTCCTCACTCCAGCGCCGGTACACGTGTTCTCGAGACGAAAAAACGGCCCGCGCAATACCGCACGTGGAATTCCGCTAGAGATCCGGTACAGGAAATCCCTCGAGGGGCCCACCGGCCGCTAGCGTGCACAGCGGCGGAGATTTCTGGCCACCGAAAGGAACTGGACAAGGAACTCGACGAGGTGCGGAGGCCACCATGAAGATTCAAATTCTGGGTCCGTTGAGTGCCGAGGTCAACGGGGGATCGATTGTTCCGACGGCCGGTAAACCGCGGCAGATCCTGTCGCTGCTGGCGCTCTACCCGGGCCGGGTCATGCCCGTCCCCACGCTCATGGAGGAACTCTGGGGCACCGAACCCCCACCGAGCGCCCTGACGACCCTGCAGACCTACATACTCCAGCTGCGCAGACGCCTGGGCACGGCCATGGGCCCCGGCTCCACCGCGGGCGCCAAGGACATCCTGGCCACCCGGCACGGAGGCTATCTGCTCCAGGTCGACGACGACTGCGTCGACGTACACCAGTACGAAAAACTCGCCCGCGAGGGGCAGAGCGCCTTCGAGGCCGGCGACAACAAGACGTCCGCCGCCCGCTTCCGCGCCGCACTGGACCTGTGGAGCGGCGCCCCCCTGGTCGACGTCCGGGTGGGCCCCGTCCTCGACATCGAGGTCATGCGGCTGCAGGAGAGCCGGCTCGCCACCGTCGAACGGCGCCTCGACGCCGACCTGCGCCTGGGCCGGCACGCCGAACTGATCGCCGAACTCACCGAACTGACCGCACGCCACCCCCACCACGAAGGACTGCACTCACAGGTCATGGTGGCGCTCTACCGCTCGGGCCGGCAGGCGACCGCACTCGAGGTCTACCGCAGGCTGCGGATGCGGCTCATCGACGAACTCGGCGTCGAGCCGTCACCGCAACTGCAGCGCATGCACCAGGCCATGCTCTCCGTCGACCCGCAGCTGGACGTGCTGGCCGGCCCGCGGCGCACCTCCACGTTCGACCTGTTCGCCGCCTGACCGGCCATGACGCCACCGCACCGACCCGACCGCGCACCGGCACGCCGGCGGGCGAGGAGGCACCGATGGAGGAACGTCACGCCACCCTGCACGTCCTGCCCGCCCCGGCCCCGGCCCCGGTCCGGCCGCAGCCGCGGCCGGCCGGCGGCCCCGAGCACCCGGTACGGGTCCACGTCGTCGCCACCGACCCGCTGGCCCGCGTCGGCATCACCACCCTGCTGAGCGGACACCCCGGCATCCGCGTCACCGGCGAAAGCACCCCCGGACCGCACCTGGCCACCGCCCTGCACGGCCCGCGCCCCCACGTCCTGGTCGTCCACGGCCCGCTCAGCGCCGACCAGCACCACATGCTCGCCCGGGCGGCCGGCGACGACGTCAAGACGGTCGTGCTCGGCGCCGCACCACCGGCCCGGGCACCGGCCGGCGTCCACGGCGAACTGCCCGGCACCGCGAGCGCCGGACAGCTCGCCGCCGCCGTCATCCTCGCCGCGGCCGGCTACGCCTTCGCCCCCGCCCCGCCCCACGGGCCGCCGCCGCCCCTGTCACCCGTGCGCCCCGACGAACTGACCCAGCGCGAGGCCGAGGTACTCCACCTGCTGGCCAGGGGCCTGTCCAACGGGGAGATCGCCCAGACCCTCAGCCTCTCCCAGCACACCGTCAAGACCCACGTGCAGAACATGCTGCACAAGCTGCGCCTGCGCAACCGCGTCCACGCCGCCATCTACGCCTTCGAAACCGGCGTACGCCGCGCCCCGCACCCCGCCCCCGGCGTGCCCCGGCACTGATGCGCCGGCCCTGCGCCCGCCGCACCCCCTGACACGCCGTCACCCGCCGGCCCGCCCCCGCGAGGGCGGGCCGGCGGGTGCTTCAGGCGGGCCGGCGGCGCTGCATGCGGGCCGCCGGTGCTCGTCTCGGCCAGCCGACGTCGTCGTCCGACGGTGCACACCGCACCGGTCCCGGCCGGCCGGCCCCGCCCCGGCGCACCGCACGGCAAGCAGGAACCGGACGTTGCATGATCGACTCCCGTGGGTGAGAGGCCCGGTGCCAGGCACGGTGCGCCCGGCACTGGAGATCCTGCCCGGATCCGTTCGCACCCCGCCGCACAGCCGCTGGAGAACCGCTCGAGCGCGACGTGAGAGCCGCGTGAGACCCCGACGAGGGCCAGGGCACACCGCCTGGCAAAACATTGCCCGGCGCTTGCCCGGCCCCTACGCTCGTCGCTGCTTCGAGTAGGACCGCCGATCCGCTTCGCGGCCGACCGGCCGCCAGGCACAGGGGAAGGGTCACATGCTGCAGCAGCCCGCGTTCGGCCGCCGCCTGAGGAAACTGCGCCAGGCCCGCGGCCTGTCCCAGTCCGCCCTGGCCGGCGACGGCATGTCCACGGGATACCTCTCCCGCCTGGAGTCCGGGGCCCGCCAGCCCACCGACCGCGCCGTGACCTACCTCGCCGGCCGGCTCGGCCTGCAGCCGGCCGACTTCGAGGAGCGGGCGGACGCCTCCCTCGCCCACGCACTGTCCCTGGTCGCCTCCACCGGGAGCGACGACGCCCTGGACACCCTGCGCGAGGCACTGGCCGCCGAGAGCCACGAGGTGCCCGTGCTGCGCTGGCAGGCCCTGTGGCAACTGGCCCGCCGGCGCAGGATCGAGGGCGACCACACCGGCGAACGCGCCCACCTGGAGGACCTGGTCCGCCTCGGCGACGAGGTCGGGCTGAGCGAACTGCGGGTGCGCGGACTGACCCGCCTCGCCCGCTGCCTGCGCTCACTGGGCGAGATCGGCGCCGCCCTCGACGCCGCGCACGCCGCCCACCACCTGGCCCAGGACGACGGCCTGGGCGTGGCCGACCGCATCGCCGTCCTGCTCGCCCTGGTCTCGGTGGAGGCCGAAGCCGGCCGGATACCCGACGCCCGCACGCACAGCGACCAGCTCCTCGCCCTGGTCGAGGGCCGCTCCGACACCCTGTGGGCGGAAGCGATGTGGACCGCGGCCGCCGTCCGCCTGCGCCAGGGCGAGGTCGACGTCGCCCAGACCTGCTTCGAACAGGCCCTCGAGCGGTTCGGCGGCAGCGAGGACCTGGTGCTGTGGGTGCGGCTGCGGCTCGCCGCGGGCCGCCTGTACCTGCAAAAACCGCTCCCCGACCCGCAGGCCGCCCAGCGGTGCGTGAGCGCCGCGGAACCCGCCCTGGCCTTCGTGGCCACACCCGGCCTGCGCCAGGAGCTGACCGCACTCAAGGCCGACCTCGCCTTCCACACCGCCCGCTACGACGACGCCCGCCTCCTGCTCGGCGAACTCGCCCTGGAAGAACCCCGCATGACCTACCGCGACCGCATCCGCCTGGACGTCCTGCGCCACCGGCTGCGCATCCTGCGCGGCGACGAGGACGGCGTCCAGGGACTGCGGGCGCTGGCCGAACAGGCCCAGGCGGACGCCAACATCGACCTGGCGGCCGACATCTGGCGCGTCCTGGCCGAGGCCCTGGCCGACGCCGCCGCCCGCCCCGCCGCGTCCGCGGCCGCCCGCCCCGCCCCGGCCCGGCCCGACGGCCGCCTCTGACACACCCGCACCCGCCCCGGGACCGGCCCAAAGCGGGGGAGGGCTCTTGTCAGAAGGCGTCGTTCAGATGGTCGTCGATGTGGTCCAGACACAGCTCGTACAGGTCCTCGGGATGCGTCGCCCGCCAGCCCTCGGGCACCCGGGCCGCCGCCGGCCACAGGGCACGGTGGCCGGTGCCGTCGGCGAGCACCACGAACGTGGCCGACACGTCCGCGAACGGGTCGTCACCGGCCGGCCGGTCCCAGACCCGCAGGTCCCCGCCGTCGAGCAGACGGGCGGCACGGCCGGTGCGCCACATACGGGCGGTGCCCTCGCCCGGCGGGGCGAACGGATCGGGCAGGAACCGCTCACCGGAGGCCGCCGTCCGGCCCGCGTACCCCTGGGCCACGCCCGCCCCCGCGATGTACAAGCTGCCCCTCGCGCCCGGCTCCACCGGCCGCATCCGCCCGTCCAGGACGTAGGCGCGGTAACCGGGAGCGGGCCGCACGGTGCCGTCGGCGCGCTGCTCGACGACGAGCCGGCCCTCCGCCCAGCCGCCGCTCAGGGTCAGCTCCGTCCGCTCGGTGCGGGCCAGCGCCGACAGCGCGCCCAGCAGGTCGTCGGCGCCGCCCAGCACCAGCCGCGCGTCCTGGCGGCGCAGCCAGCCCAGCACCTCGTGCGGCACGGCCTGGCTGACGGCGCCGTCCGGGACGTGCACCCGGGCACCACGGACCAGAGCGCCCAGCAGACCGAGCACCGCGTCCTCGTCCGGATAGCCGCGCACCAGCCACGCGGCACCCGCCGGGCCGGCCGCGGCCGCCGCGGCCACCGCCGACGCGCCGATCACCACCGTGCCGTCCTCACCGGGCACCAGCAGCACCGGATCGTCCGCGGTCAGCGGCCGGGTCCGCTCCGCGTCACCGACCGGCCAGCGCCCGGCCGGCACCAGCCGGTCGGCGGCCTCGTCACGGACCAGGCGCACCGCGCCCGGCACCGCGGGCAGCAGCAGGTCGGCCGTCTCGTCCAGCAGCAGCACCACCGGCCGCACCTGCCCCGGAAGGCCGGCCGCCGGGTCCACCGCCCACAGCGCGGCTCCCGTCTTGGCCACGGCGAGCGCGGCCACCGCGAAAGCGACGGGAGAGGACAGCGCGGTCAGCACCGAAGCCCCCGGGCCCGCCCGGTGCTCGATCAACGCGTGCGCCAACAGGTCCGAACGCGCGTCGAGTTCGGCGTAGGTCACCGAGGCCAGGGCGAGCGCCCGCGGGGCCCGCGCGGCCTGCTCGGCGAACAGCTCGGCCACCGCCCGCACCGGCAGCGCCACGTCCGCACCCGCCCACACCCCTGCCGCACCGTGCCCGTCACCGGGCAGCGGCAGCCGGCTCAGCGCCGTCCACGGGGCGTCCAGGACGGCCTGCAGCACGGCCGTGAGCCGGGCGGTGAGCGACACCGCGCCCTCCTCACCGACCGTCTCGTGCCGGTAGGCGGCCGTGACACCGATGCCCGCCGCCGCGCCCTGCGGCGTCTGCCGCTCGGTCAGCGTCCAGGCCACGTCCGCGGCCGGCACCGGCACCACGCCCTGCTCGGCCTGCACGGTGAGCCCGGCCGCCGTGAACGCCCCCGCCGCCTCCTGCACCACGCTCAGGGCACAGCCGGTGCCCGGCCGGGCCAGCGGCGCCCCGCCGTCCCGGTAGGCGGCGAGATCCGCCTCCTTCACCCGGCGCAGCAGCTCGGCGAACGCGGGATCGTCCGAGGTGTCCACCGTCAGGGCCAGCACCCGCCCGTAGGGGCCCACCGCGCCGCGCAGGTCGGCGCTGTCACGAGCCGGGACCGGCGCGGCCACGGTGACCTCGCCGGCCGCGCCCGCCCGGGCCAGCACGGCGGCGAGCGCGGCGTGCACCACCATGAACAGCGTGCTGCCGTGCCGGGCGGCGAACCGGGCCAGCCGCTCGTGCAGGGCGGCGTCCAGCCCGTCCTGCAGGACGCCGTACGAGGGATACCGGCCGTCGCGCGCGGCACCCGGCGGGGCGGTGGCCTCCCGGTCGCCGGTGAACGCCCGCGGCGCGGCGTCCAGCCCCGCCGGGCCGCGGTGCGGGGCGGCGCCGGTGACGCGTGCCCCGTAGGCCCGGGCGAGCTCGGCGGCCAGCGGCAGCCGGGACCACGCGTCGACCGCGTCGGCGGGCAGGGCGAGGTCGAGACGGTGGTCCTCGGCGGCCAGCACGTGCAGCCGGGTCCCGGCCGAGCCCAGCGCCGAGTTGCGCAGCACCTCGTGCCGCCGCCCGAGGTCCGCAAGGGCCTCCTGCAGGGCCCGCATGTCCACCGGCCCGCGCAGCCGCAGCGCCAGCACCGCGCTGTCCGGGCCCGCCGAGCAGGGCCCGGACCGCACGGCACGCACATCGCCCACCAGCGCGGCCAGCGCGGCCGGTGTCGGCGCCTCGCACAGCGCCCGCGGGCCAGGATCGGCGTCCAGCGTCTCGCGGACCCGCGCCAGCAGCCGGGCGGCGGCGGCCCGGTGACCGCCGAGCGCGAAGAAGTCACCGTCCGCGGGGACCTGGTGCCGCGCCAGCTCCAGCACCTCCGCGAACAGGTCACGCACGATCTCCTGGACCGGAGTGCCCGGCGGGGTGCCCGCCCGCCGGCGCAGCACGGACCCGGCGGGTGCGGGCAGCGCCCTGCGGTCGGTCCTGCCGTGGGCGTTCAGCGGCAGCGCGTCCACGCACACCAGCGCCGCAGGAACCATGTGCGCGGGCAGCAGCCGCCGCAGATGACCGCTCAGCGCGACCCCCAGCCCCCCGTCCCGGCGCGTGTCCAAGACCGTGGCCGGTGGGGCGGGATGCCCGGAGACGGAGACGGAGACGGAGGCGGAGGCGGAGGTGGAGGCGGGGGCGGGGGCCGCCGCCCGTGGGGCGGGCCGTGCCGGGACCACGTGCGCGACCAGGTGCCGTTCCCCGTCCCGTGACGCGTGCAGGGACACCGCGGCGGCGGACACCGCCGGATGCGCGCGCACCGCCGCCTCGACCGCGCCGAGGTCCACGCACAGGCCGTTCACCCGCACCCGGTCCGCGATCCGGCCCACGAACTCCAGCAGACCGTCCTCACGCAGCCGCACCAGGTCACCGGTGCGGTACAGAACACCGCCGTCGCCGGTGAAGCGGTCCTCGACGAAGTGCCGCGCCTGCAGTGCGGGCCGGTCCAGGTAACCGGCGGCCACCCCCGGCCCGCCCAGCAGCAGCTCCCCGATGCCGCCCGGTCCGGCCGGGGCACCGTCACCGCCCTCCACCACCGCGATGCCCGCCCCGGCCGGGCGGCCCAGCGGAACCGCACCGTCCCCCTCGGGGGGAGCGGTGACCTCGTGCCACACGGCCAGCGTGGCCGCCTCCGTCGCCCCGTACACGTGCAGCAGCCGCTGCGGCGGCCCCGCCTCGCACACCGCCCGCACCGCACGGGCATCACACGCCTGGCCGCCGAACAGCACCACCCGCAGCGGGGCGAGGGCGGCCGGCCGTTCCCGGGCGATCCGGTCGAACAGCGCGGTCGGCAGCAGGACCACCGAGACGCCGTGCGCACGCACCGCCTCGGCGAACCGGCCCGGCCGCGAGACCGTCCCCGGCGCCAGGCCCACCAGGCGGGCCCCGGCGGCCAGCGCCGCCCACACCTCGAACATGACCGCGTCGCACGCGGGCCCGGCCACCTGGGCCACCGTGTCACCGGCGCCCAGCCCCAGCCCGCCCGCCGTACGCACGAGGTCCAGCACGGCCCGGTGCGGCACGACGACACCCTTGGCCGGACCGGTGGTGCCGGCGGTGTAACAGACGTAGGCGGCATCCTCGGGGCCCGGCACCCGGGCGGGCAGCACGGCGGGGCGCGCGGCGATCTCACCGGCCTCCGCGTCCAGGGCCACCACCGTCACGCCCGAGCCCGCGTACGACGCGCCGCCGCCGGCCTCGGCCAGCACGGCACGGGCCGCGCTGTCCCGCACGACCGACCGGCGCCACCGGTCAGGGGCGACCGGATCGAGGGGGACACACACCGCACCGGCCCGCACGATCGCCAGGAACGCGGTCACCATCCGCGGCCCCGGCCCCAGCGACGTCACCACCCGGTCCCCGCGGCCCACACCGCGGGCCCGCAGATGAGCGGCGAGACGGTTCGCCGCGGCGCTCAACTCCCCGTACGTCAGGCACGCGTCACCGCCGCCGTCGCCGGGGTAGAGGACCGCGGTGGCACCCGGCCGGGCCTGGGCCTGCTGCTCGATGAGGCCGGAGATCGACATCAGCACTCGCTCCTTAGACAGCGCCTTCCGGCTTGGCAAGAATGTGCCAACACACTGGCAACCCCCTCCTGAGAATCCGTCTCGAAGCGGTCGAGCGGCACTGGAGGCGACGGCCGCCCCCTGCCACCGCGCGGCGCACGGCGCCCGCACCCGCCGCCCCCGGAAACCACCGCAGCCCGCCCGCCCGCCCCGCACGGCCGGAACGAGAGTGCCTGGCCGGACAGGTGCCGCTGGAGCGCCGCTGGAGCCGGCGTTGCCACCCGCCGCACACCTTGGCAACGTATTGCCACACCCACGGCAACTGCTTGCCGACGCCGTACGGGGGGAGGCCCCGCATGATCCACCTGAACCCGGCCGGACTGGGCCGCATGCCCGGCACCGCCCGCGACACCGTGACCCGATGGGCCCGCCACGAGGACCGCTACGGCGACCTCGAACTCGAGGAGCGCCTCGACGGCGGACTGCGCCGCGCCACGCACGAACACCTCGCCGCCCTGCTGGGCGCACCGGCCGGCGGCATCACCCTCCACCGCGGCGCCGCCGAGGCGTTCACCGCCCACGCCGGCCGCCTGCCGCTGGGCCCCGGCGACCGCGTGTGGACCACCCCCTACGAGAGCGCCGCCCACCTCACCGCCCTGTACGCCCTGCGCGACCGCACCCGCTGCACCCTCGAAGTCGTTCCGCTGCGCCCCGACGGCGACCTGGACCTGGAGTGGATGGCCCGCAACATCGCCGACGACGTCGCCCTGGTCTCGGTGACGTACGTCCCGGCGGTCTGCGGCATCGTCAACCCGGTGGAGGACATCGGCCGCATCCTCGCCCCCCACCGCTGCCTGTACGCCGTCGACGCCTCCTACGCCGTCGGCCAGCTGCCCGTGGACGCCGCCCGCACCGGCTGCCACCTGCTGACCGGGGACGGCTGGCGGTTCCTGGGCGGACCGGAGTCCATCGGATTCGCCTGCACCGCGCCGAGGATGCGCGACGCGCTCACCGCGCCCGGCGCCCAGGCCCCGGCGCCTGCCGCGCCGGCCGTCGCGGGACTGCACGCCGCCCTGGCCGAACACGCCGCGGCGGCCGGGGACGTCCACGGCCTCACCGACGCGCTGCGCGCCGCCGTCGAGGCGGCACCCGGCACCGAACCGGTCGCGCCCGGGCGGATCCAGTCGGGCATCGTCGCCTTCCGGCACGACGGCCTGACGGCCGCCGACATCCGGCGGCAGCTCGCCGAGCGCGGGATCGTGGTGTGGAAGACGGTCGCCCAGCAGACCCCGCTGTTCCGGCCCCCCGGGGCCGCCGCCACGACCGTGCGCGCCTCGGTCCGCCACGACAACACACCGCACGACACGGACCGTTTCGGCGAGGCACTGGGGGAGATCCTGGCCGCGCACCGCCGGCGCCCCCGCCCGCCGGCCGCCGCACGGCCCGCCCCGCTCGCCGCCGTGCCCGGCCCCGCCGCGCCGCGGACACCGCGGCCGGCGTCCCGGCGCCGGCCGGCGGGCACCGGACACCTGACGCTGCTGCCCACCCCCGCCCCGGCCCCGGATACGGCCATGGGCGCAACCCCGGCGTAGAGCACCCCGGCAGCCGAGCCCCTGCCAGTGCCCCCGACCGGCAGCCCGGCCCCGCCTGGCAGCCCAGCCGCTGCCATTGCCTCCACCGGCAGCCTGGTCCCGCCCGGCAGCCGAGCTCTTGGCAGTCCCCCCACCGGCAGCCTGGCCCCGGTGGCAGCCAGCTCTTGGCAGCCTGGTCCCGCCCGGCGGCAGCCTGGTCCCGGCGGCAGCAGGGCTCTTGGCAGCGCCCCGGCAGCCCGGGTCCCGGCGGCAGCCGAGCCGTCGGCAGTGCTGCCGCCCGCCCCGGTGGGACCGGCCGGCGCGGTCGCCGGGCGGGCCGCGGGGGAGAGGGGGGGGCAGGGCCGTCGCCGCGCCGGGGCGGGCCCCGCGAGGGGGCTACGGCGTCCCGCGCGCCCGGCGAGGGGGAATCGCTCGCGGGAGTGAGACGGCGGGGGCGCCTCACCCCGTGCGGCGATGTGCGTGCCGTCCGGCCGTCTGCACAATGCGCACACGGCCCCGGGACGACGACCTCTGGAGACGCCACCATGACTGCCGCCGCACACCTGCCGGGACGGCCCGTCCCGCCGCAGCCCACCGCCGACGTGCTCGGCGAACTGACCACGATGCTGGCCACCCTCGTGGGCGTGCGGGCCGGGGCCGTCGACGCCGGGCAGACCTTCCCGCTGCTGGGACTGGACTCCCTGCGCAGCATGGAGTTCCTCGACACGCTCAACGCCCGCTACGGCACCGCCGTCCCCCCGGGCGCCCTGTACACCTTCCCGACACCGAGGGACCTGGCCGCGCACGTCGCCGCGCAGATCGGCGCCGCCGGACCGGGGGAGGGCGACGACGCGGGCGTCGTCGGGCGGCTGCGGGAGCAGCTCGCCCGGATCCTGGGCTGCGCGCCGGACGCCCTGGACACCGGCAGCGACTTCACCGTGCTCGGCGTGGACTCCCTGCTCGCGGCGCAGTTCGTCGCGGACGTCAACCGCGCGTGGGAGCTCGCGGAGACGCCCGCCGTGCTCTACCGGCACCCCACCCTCGCCTCGCTCGCCAAGCACATCGGCGCGCAGACGGGCGCAGCCGGTGCCGCAGCGCCGGCACCCCCGCGGACCGGGCCCGCGGCCCGCCCGCCCCGCGACACGGACACCGGCGCCATCGACCTGGAGTCCCTGCTGGACGCGGTCCGCGACGACCTGCTCAGCGTCGACGAGGCGGCCGCACTGCTCGGCGCCGGGCCGGTGTGAGCGCAGGACCCAGAGCCCATGGACAAGCGGGAGATCCTCACACGTTTCAAGGACGGCACCCTCGAACGGCGCCACACCCTGGCCCTGCTGTCGGCCGCCCCGGCCCCGGTGCCGGTGCCTGTGCCGCCGGCCGGGAAGGACGCCGTACCCCCCGCCCCGGCAGCGGCGGCCCGCCCCGGCCCCGAGCGGCCGGCGCCCGGGCCCACCCCCGCGCCGTGCGCCGTGATCGGCGTCCAGGCCCGCATGCCGCACACCGGTGATCTCGCCGCGCTGTGGCGCACGGAACTGACCGGGGAGAGCGCCTCCCACGCCGCGGACCGTGACGGCCCGGACCGCTTCGACGCGGCCGCCCTGGGCCTGACGGACACGCAAGCGGCGTTCATCGGCCCGGGGGAGCGGCTGCTGCTGGACACCGCCCGGCGGGTGCTGCAGAGCGCCGGCTACGCGGGTGTCCGCCTCGACGGGCTGCACGGACCCGACGGGCAGCGGCGCTGCGTCGGTGTGTTCACGGCGCTCACCGGGGCCGGCCGCCCGCCGGACACCGGCCCGCACCCCGGCAGTACCGCGCCGCAGGACACCGGCAGCGCCGCGGCCCGGCTGTCGCACCTGTTCGACCTGCGCGGCCCGAGCCGGCACGTCGACACCGGCCCGTCCTCGTTCCTGACCGCCCTGCACCTGGGCTTGGCCGCGCTGCGGGCGGGCGAGTGCGCGGCCGCCCTGGTCGCCGCCGCCGGGCCGGGGCCGGGCGGCACCGGTGCGGCCGCCGTCCTGCTCAAACCGCTGGCCGACGCCCGGCGTTGCGCGGACGCCGTCCACGCGGTCGTCCTCGCCGACGCGGCGGCGCATCCGGGACGCGGGCCGCAGCCCGGCCTCGGCGAGAGGCTGCGCCGGCGGGCCGTGCGCGCGGCCGGCATCCCGCAGGCGGCGGTGGGCCTGAAGGAGACGGGGCAGGCGGCCGGGGCCGTCGGGGGAGCGGCCGCGTTCCTGCGCGCCCTGCTGCAACTGAAGTACGCCACCCTGCTGCCCTCGCCCGGGCGGCCGGAGCCCCGCGCGTGGCGGCCCGCCGCCTCGGCGGACGGTGCGGCCCCGCCCCGCACCGCGCTGGCCGGGGTGTACGAGCCGGGCGCCGAGCACGCCGTCGTGGTCCTCCAGGAACCACCCCCCGCCGCGCCCGCCGCGCCCTCGGCCGACGATGCCGCGGCGCCCGGCCTGGTGCTGCTGTCCGCTCCCACCCCCGCACACCTGGCGGCCGCCGCCGCCCAGCTCGCGGACCTCCTGGCCGCGGCCGGCCCGGCGGGCGGCGCCCGCCCGCCCGGTCCGGCCGCCGTGGCGCGGGAACTGCGGCTGGGCCGGGCCGCCCAGCCCTGCCGCCTGGCCCTGGTGGCCGACCGCACCGACCGGCTCGCCGACACCCTGTCCGCGTTCGCGGCCGGCACCACAGCGCACGGGGTGCGCACGGCGGACCTGCGCGCCGCCCCCGGCGACCCGCTGCTGCTGGGCGAGCTCGCCGAGACGTCGGCCTACCTGGGCGCCCTGTGGCAGGGACGGCACTTCGAGCAGCTGACCCGCCTGTGGCTGGCCGGCGCCGACGTACTGGCCACAATCCCCGGCGACGACGGCGCACCGGTCCTCGAACTGCCCGCCGCCCCGCCACCCCACACCACCGCCACCGACACCGCCGCCACCGCCCACACCACCGGCAGAGCCGGCACCGACACAGCCGCCACCGCCGGCACAGCCGCCGCCGGTGCCGTCCGGGCGGCCGGCGAGCGGCGGGAAGGACGGCCGTGACGGCACCACCGGCCTCCCCGGCGCCGCGGGCGCCCGGCGCGGCCGGGGACGGAGCCGTGCGGCCGGGGCCGGCACACGTCACCCTGTGGCTGTGCCCCAACGACGGCCTGGCCCCCGAGACGGCGCAACTGCTGGGCGAGCACTGGCTGGACGCGCAGGAACAGCGCACCGCCGGCCGGTTCCTGTTCGAACACGACCGCATGCACTACCTGGTGGCGCACACCCTCGTGCGGCGCGCCCTGGCGCTGGAGGCGGGCACGGCCGAGGCCGAACTGGTCATCTGGCGTTCCGTGCGCGGCCGTCCCTTCCTGCGGCCCACGACCGACCAGCCGGGCAGCGGCGGCAGGGCCCTGGACTTCAACCTCTCGCACGCCGGCGGCTACAACGCCCTCGCCATCGTGCGCCGGGCCCGGGTCGGCGTCGACGTCGAACGCATCGAGGACCGCGACGAGCACGCGATCGCCACCGTCCTGAACGCCGTCACACCCGAGGAACGCGCCTGGGCCGAACGGGCCGGCACCCCGGGCGAACGCGACCGGCGCGCCCTGCGCGTATGGGTGCTGAAGGAGGCCTACGCCAAGGCGCGCGGCCTCGGCCTGGGCATCCCGTTCGACAGTTTCGTCTTCACCATGGACGACGAGCGGGGCGTACGCGCCTTCACCCCGCCGCCCGACGACACCGCACGGGCGTGGCGGTTCGTCGAACTGGAGCCGGTGCCGGGCGTGCTGGTCGGGGTCGCCGTGCCGGCCGAGGAGGGCGAGGAGGCCGAGCAGGTCCTCCACCTCAACCAGGGCTTCCCCTGGAGCCGTTCGGCGCCGCGGCGCATCGCGCTGCCCGCCCCCCTGGCAGCCGCCCCGGCGGGCACCGCCGGATAGGCGGCCCGCCGCCCGTCCAGCGCCCGTCGACGGCCTCTCGAGCCCGGCGCACGACAGTCGGGGGATCATCCCGGCCGACGCGCTGTCAGGAGGACGACATGGCGGTGGTGACGTATCTGGACACTCCTTTGGACGGGCTGTTGCGACGGGCCGCTTCGCGCGGGGGTGACCGGCCGGCCGTCACCACCGCGGCCGGCACGTGCACCTACGCCGGGCTCGACCGCACCGCCGACCGCGTCGCGCACACCGTCGCCCGCGCCGTGCGCCGGCCGGGCGGCGGGGCCGTCGTCGTCTGCGCGCCCCATCCCGACGTCGCCGCCGTGTACTTCGGCGCGGTGCGCAGCGGCCGCCCGCTCGCCCTGCTCGACCCGGCGGCGGGCGCCGCGGCCGTACGGGAGCTGTGCGCGGCGGTGAACGCCGAGATCGCCTTCGTCCCCGCGGACCTGGCCGGCCTGTTCCGGGCGGCGGGCGGGCGCCTGCACACCGTCGTCGTGCTGGAACCGGCCGGCACACCGGACGCCGCGCTCCCGGCCCTGCCCGCCGGTGTGGTGGCGGTGCCGTGGGCGGCCGCCGTGGGAGAGGCGCCCGCCACCCCGTTCCGCAGCCCGGTGACCGACGCCGGCACCGTGGCGTGCGTGCAGCTGGTGCCGCATCCGGCCACGGGCGCGCGGGTGCTGGCCCTGACCCACCGCAACCTGCTGGCGAACGCGGCGCAGATCAGCGTCGCCTGCGCGCTGGACGCCGGCAGTGTCGTGGTGGACCACCTGCCCGCCCGCCACCCGTCGCTGCTGGGCGCCGCCGTGCACGCCGGGGCCGAGCAGGTGCTGGTGGCCGACCCCGATCCGTGCGCCGGCATGGTCCAGTGCCGCAGCCGGCGGGCCACGCACTACTTCGGGCCCTCGGCGCGGCTCACACGGCTGGCCGAGGACGAGTCCTTCGCCGGGCACCGCGCCCCGCTGCCCGGCGGCCACCTGCGGGCGGTGCTGTGCGCGGACGGCGCCCTGAAGGCGGAGACGGCCCGCCGGCTGCGGCACGCCCTGCGCGTTCCGGTGCTCCAGGGCTACGGGGTGGGCGGGCTGTCCGTCCTCTCCCACGTCCAGGGGCCCGCCACGCAGCCGGTGCTGGGCGCGGTGGGGGCCTCGCTGCCGGGGACGGAGTGCCGCGTGGTCCACCCCGTCAGCCGGGAGCCGGTGCGGGCCTGGTCGGGCGGCGAGGTGGAGATCAGGGGGCCGCAGGTGCCGTCCCGGCCGGCCGGCGGATGGCTGGCCACGGGCGACGTCGGCTACCTCGACCTCGACGACCGGCTCCACCTGGTCGCCCGGCCCGCCGCCGTCTTCCGCAGCGGAGACGCCGTCGTCGTGCCCGGCATGGTGGAACGGGTGCTGCGCTCCGACCCGCGGGTGGCGGACTGCGTGGTGACCGAGTGGCCCGACGCGGCGCACGGCGCGGTGGTCTGGGCGGGCGTCGTCCTGCACCCCACCCCGGACGGCGCACCGGACACCCCGGCGGTGCTCGACGACATCACCGCACGCGCCAACACCCTGCTGGGCCCCGCCGAGCAGATCCGCCACCTGCACGCCCTGGACCGCGTCCCCCGCACCACCGACGGCCGTCCGGCCCGCCGCCGCCTCGCCCGGCACACCGCCCGCCCGGCCGCCGACGCGGCGTGACCCACCCCGCCCCCGCACACGAGGCACCCCACCGGCACACCGGCGGTGCACAGCCCCACGGCGCGGCCGGGAGGCACCCACCGCCCGCCCGCGCCCCCGCAGCACGCCCGCCCCGCGCCCCCGCCGGTACGGCGTGACCCGCCCGCCGCACCACCCCGCCCCCGCACACGAGGCACCCCACCGGCACCGCACCAGCGGCGCACAACCCCACGACGCGGCCGGGAAGCACCCACCGCCCGCCCCGCGCCTCCGAACCACGGCCGGAGCACGCCCCCGCACCACGCCCGCCCGGCACCCCCGGAGCGCGCCCGCCCTGCACCCCGCACCACGCCCGCCCTGCACCCCCGGACCGCGCCCGCCCTGCACCCCGCACCACGCCCGCCCCGCACCCCCGCACCGCGCCCGCCCCGCACCCCCGGAGCGCGGTCGCGGGGGCACGCCCCGATTCGGCCGCGCCGCTGCCGGAAAAAGGCGCCCTCCGCGGAAAAGGACAGTTCCGCTCGAGCGCGCCAGGAATGCGGCTGGGAGACGGCCGGAAGAATTCCGGAACGCGGCCGGAATCGCGGCGGATTCCTGCCGCAGCCCGCCTCGGCCCCCGGCCGCGCCTCGTGCCCCGGTGGACCGGCGGACGATTCCGCCAGGGGCGGCACACGGCGCGGCGGGGTCCGGCGCCGTGTGCCGGACCCCGCCGCGCCGGGCGGGCCGAGCCGGGGCTCAGCTGGTCACCAGCGCCACGCACATCCCGCCCAGTGCCACCGCCTGAAGCAGTACGCGGGCGTTGATGACGCTGTCCCAGGTGCGCTGCAGCGCCCGCGCGTCCGGGGCGGTGCGGCAGTCCAGCGCCGCGCCCGTGAGCTGCTTGTTCACCGGCGCGCTGACCTTGTTGTAGACCGCCAGCCACACCACCAGCGCCAGGGCCGCCACCCCGGCGGCCAGGGCCGGGGCGGCCTTGCCGCCGAAGCCGGCGACGGCGGCCGTGGCCACGGTCGCCACCAGGCCGAACACGCCCGGCACCGGCATCCTGCGGTCCCCGAAGCGGTGGGTCTGGCCCATCGCACTGGTCAGCACCACGTCGTCGACGTGGGCCATGGCGGGCCGCTGCACCACCGCGGAGAAGACATCCGTTCCGTAGACCACCGCATTGGCCATGGTGGCCACCACGGCCAGCGTTGTCAGAAGCGCTTCCAACTCAACCACCTTCGTCGGTCCGATCCGGGATATAGCGATGCTAGGTATCTTTTCGACACTATAGATGTCGTCGCTCGAAATGCTAGCGTCGACAACTCCGCGGTCCCGTCCGGGACTTCACGCGGCACTTCTGCGCCAGGACTGCACGAGGGGACCGAGACACATGGCCTTTGGACGAGCCCGTCGCATACTCATCGCCGGCGGAGGGATCGGCGGCCTGGCCGCGGCCCTCGCCCTGCAGCACAAGGGCTTCGAGCCCGTCGTCCTCGAACGCGCCGACTCCCTGCGCGACGGCGGCGCGGGACTGCACATCTGGACCAACGGCGTCCTGGCCCTGGCCCACCTGGGCCTGGCCGACAAGGTCCTCGAGGTCGCCCCCGTCCAGCAGACCGCCCACTTCACCACCTGGCGCGGCGACGTCCTGGGCGCCTGGCCCGTCGGCGACTTCGTCGAGCGCTACGGCGCGCCGACCATCGCCGTGGAACGGTCCGTCCTGCACGGCGTGCTGCGCGACGCCCTCGAGGGCTCACCGCTGCGCACCGGCGCCGAGGTCGTCTCCTTCGACCAGGACAGCGACGGTGTCACCGTCCGCTTCGCCGACGGCGGGTCCGAGCGCGGTGACCTGCTGATCGGCGCCGACGGCATCCACGGCGCCGTCCGCGACCACCTGTTCGGGCCCGCCCGCAACATCTTCAGCGGCTACATCGCCTGGCGCGGCCGGGCCCCGATGGAGCACGCCGACATCCCGCCGGGCACCTTCAACGCCGTCTTCGGCCCCGGCACCCGCTTCACGTACTACGACGTCGCCCCCGGCCTGGTGCACTGGATGAGCGTGGCCAACGGCGCACCGGGCGGGCGCGACGGGGCCGGTGTGCGGGAGATGCTGCTGGGCCGCCACCGGGGATGGGCCGGGCCGGTGGCCGACATCCTGCGCGCCACCCCCGAGGAGTGGATCCTGCGCGGCGACGTCGAGGGCCGCAAACCCGAACGGGCCTGGGGCAAGGGCCGCGTCACCCTGCTCGGCGACGCCGCGCACCCCATCACCTTCAACATCGGCCAGGGCGCCTGCCAGGCACTGGAGGACGCCCTGGTGCTGGCCGAGCACCTCGAGCGCGGCGGCAGCGACCCGGTCGCCGCCCTGCGCCGCTACGAGGACGAGCGCCGCCGGCGCACCGCGGGACTGCAGCGCGTGGCCTGGTGGATCGGCAAGATGGGCGCGGTCGAGAACCCGCTGCTGATCAGGGCGCGGGAGGCGTTCATGCGCAAGAACTGGAACACCAAGGCGTTCCAGGCCGCCGAGAAGGACCAGGTCGCCTACGGCACCCGCTGGGCCGGCCCGCGCCGCACCCACGCGGCCTGAAGCCGCCGGCCGGCCCGGAGCCGCCGGGCCGTGCCCGGGCGCCGGGGCCGGCCCGGCACAGCGGCAGTCGAGACACATTCAAGGAATGCGCCAGAGCGGGGTGCGAGATTCACCGGGTCGAGGACCCTCGCCGACGGCTCGGCGACCCGGATCACGATGAGTGAGGCAGGAGCGGGGATGAGCGAGAACCGATTCACCATGTTTCCCGGACAGGGATCGCAGCGTGCGGGCATGGCCGGGCACCTGCTGCGCGAGCACCCCCGCACGGCGGGACGCGTCCTGGCCCGCGCCGAGGAGGCCACCGGCCTGGCGCTGAGCGAACTGTGCACCACCGCACCCGAGTCCGCCCTGGAGCCGACCGAGATCGCCCAGCCGGCCATCGTGGCCACCAGCCTCGCCGTCCACGAGATCCTGCGCGTCGAGGCCGGCTTCGTACCCGGCGTCGTGGCCGGCCACAGCCTGGGGGAGTACACCGCCCTGGTGGCGGCCGGCGTCCTGGACGCCGGTGACGCGCTGCGCCTGGTCGCGCGCCGCGGCGAGCTGATGGCCGCCGTCTCCGAGCGGGCCGGCGGCGCGATGGCCGCGGTCATGGGCCTGGCTCCCGCCCGCATCGAGGAGATCTGCGCGGACGCCGCCGGCCACGGCGTGGTCGAGGTCGCCAACTACAACGAGGCGGGCCAGACGGTGATCTCCGGGCACAGCGCCGCGGTCGCCGAAGCGCTCCGGCTGGCCGGCGCCGCCGGCGCCGAACGCACCGTCGCGCTGAAGGTGTCCGCGCCCTTCCACTGCTCCCTGATGCGGGTCATCGAGGACGAGTTCGCCGCCGAACTCGAACGCGTCGACTTCCGCACCCCCCGCCTGCCGGTGATCAGCTCGGTGACCGGCACCCCGGTCACCGGCGGCGCCCAGGCCCGCGACCTGCTGCGCCGCCAGCTGGCGGGCCCCGTGCGCTGGGTGGAGGTGCTGGCCACGGCCGCCGCGCTCGGCGTGGACGGCTACCTGGAGGTCGGCCCGGGCCGGGTGCTGAGCGGCTTCGCCAAGCGCACCGCCCCCGACGCGCCGGTCCGCAGCACCAACGACGCCCGCCGCATCACCACCCTCCTGCGCGACCTCGCCGAGGAGTCCGCCGGCGCGGCGGTGGCCGCCTAGCCCGGCAAGGCGCCCGGACGAGCGGCCAGCGACGACCCCCGGGCCCCAGGGGCCCCGGGGCGACCAGCGAAAACCCACCCGAAAGGCAACAACGGTGTCCGAAACCCTGATCCCCACCACGACCGACTACCTGTCCGCGGTGCAGGCGGCCGTCGCCGACGCCCTGGGCATCGACGAGTCCGAGGCCGTCCCCGAGGCCACCCTGCTCGGCGAGCTCGGAGCCGAGTCGATCGACCTGCTCGACATCCTGTTCCGCCTGGAACGCGCCACCAAGGTCAAGATCACCATCTCCGACATCGCCGACCTGCTCCAGGGCGGCATCCCCGACGAGGAGTTCGGCGACGAGAACGAGGTCGTCAACGACCGGGGCCTGACCCACCTGGAGAGCGTGCTGCCCCAGTTCGACCGCAGCCGGCTCGCCGAGCCCCTGACCGCCGAGGGCGTCCTGGGCCTGTTCACCGTCCAGAACCTCACCGACCTGCTGACCGAGCGGGCGCACGCCTCCCAGGACGCCTGAGCGGCCACCCCCCGGCCACGGCCGGTGCCCGGGCCGACGACGCCCCGGGCACCGGCCGGCCCGGCCCGCCCCGCACACGACAGGCCGCCCCTCTCGGAGCAGAAACGGGAAGAGACAGATGAAGCTGAAGGACCGCACCGCCCTGGTCACCGGTGCCTCACGCGGCATCGGCCGGGCCATCGCCCTGGCCCTGGCCGAGCAGGGGGCGGCCGTCGCCGTCAACTACCGCTCCCGCCAGGACGACGCGCTCGCGGTGGTCAAGGAGATCGAGGCGGCGGGCGGCCGGGCCGTCGCGATCGGCGCCGACGTCGCCGAACCCGGGCAGGCGCAGCGCCTGGCCGCCGAGGCCACCGACCGCCTCGGCCCGCTGAACATCCTCGTCAACAACGCCGGCGTCAGCGACGACGGACTGATCTACGACTCGCCCGCCGACGCCTGGCTCGACGTCATGAAGGTCAACTTCGGCGGCGCCTACCACTGCACGCACGCCGTGATGGAACAGTTCATGACCCAGGGCGAGGCGACGGTCGTCAACATCTCCTCCGCCATGGGCGAACGCGGCTGGATCGGCCAGTCCAACTACTCCGCCTCCAAGGGCGCGCTCAACTCCTTCACCCGCTGCGCCGCCGTCGAACTCGCCCGCTTCGGCGTCCGGGTCAACGCGGTGCTGGCCGGGTTCACCCCGACCGAACTGGTCGAGGAGGTCTTCCAGCGCGACGGCGGCAAGAGCATCAAGCGGCAGATCCCGCTGCGCCGGTTCGCCACGACCGACCAGGTCGCCGCCGCCGCCGTCTTCCTGGCCGGCCCCGACTCCGGCTACATCACCGGCGAACTGCTCACCGTCGACGGCGGCTTCACCGCCCAGCTCGGCGTTGGCCGTCCCTGACCGCCGCCAAGCAGACGAGGGCGAACACGACGATGCGATTCCATCTGATCGACCGGATCGAGACGCTGACACCGGGCGAGCACATCACCGCCCGCAAGGTCACCGCCGCCGACGAGACGTACTGGCAGACCACCGCACACGGCCCCGCCCTGCCCTTCGGGCTGGCCCTGGAGGCCCTGTGCCAGGCGGCGACCTGGCTGATCATGATCAGCACCGACCACCGGCTGCGCGCCGCGCTCCTCGCGGTCGGCGAGGCCACCCAGCACCGGGCCGTGGCACCCGGCGAAGTACTGCACATGGAAGCCACGATCGAGTCCATGACCGAGGAGGCCGCCATCCTGGACGGCACCGTGCGCGCAGGCGGCGAGCGGGTCCTGACGGCCCAGGGCATCCTGTGCGCCCTCATCGACGCCGAACGCCTCGACGACCCGGCCGCCACCCGGCGCATGGCACACCAGTTGCAGGGCGGAGGGCCGGTGGGATGACACGCGTAGCGATCACCGCGGTGGGCGCGGTCACCCCGCTGGGCAACGACGCCGACACCACCTGGGAGGGCCTGGCCACCGGACGCAACGGCGTGGGCCGGCTGACCACCTTCGACACCGACGGCTTCCCCGTCCGCATCGCCGCCATGGTCGAGGACTTCGACCCGGCCACCGCCATCCCCGCCAGGGTCGGCCGCAAACACCTCTCCCGCGTCGGCCAGTTCGGCGTCGCCGCCGCCTGGGAAGCGGTCCGCAAGGCCGGCCTCGACACCCTGCCCGAGGACGTGTACGGCCCCGGCGACCGCGGCGTCGCCATGGGCGCCAGCGTCGGCCGGCCCGACCTGCAGGTCCTGCTGGACATCGGCCGGCTGCGCGCCACCACCGGCAACCCCGAGGCGTTCGTGTGCCGGCCGCCGGGCGTCACCCTGACCGACGACCAGAACGTCCCGCTGGCCGCCATGAGCCGCATGATCGGCGCCACCGGCCCGATGATGGGCATCAGCACCGCCTGCTCCGGCTCCGGACACGCCATCGGCGAGGCCTTCCGCGCCATCCAGGAAGGCGACGCCCAGGTCATGGTCGCCGGCGGCTACGACTCGCTGACCACCTGGCTGGACGTCCTCGGCTTCAGCCTCCTGGGCGCCCTGACGGACCGTCACAACGATGATCCCGGACACGCCTCGCGGCCCTTCGACGCGGACCGCTCCGGCTTCGTGGTCGGCGAGGGCGCCGTCGCCGTCGTCCTGGAGAACATGGACACCGCCCGCGCCCGCGGCGCCACCGTCCTGGCCGAAGTCCTCGGCTACGGCTCCACCCTCAACGCCTGGCGCATCACCGACTCGCCGCCCGACGGCTCCGGCGCGATCCAGGCCATGGAGGGCGCCCTCGCCGACGCCGGCCTGGCCACCGGCGACATCGACTACGTCGTCGCCCACGGCACCAGCACCCACGGCAACGACCGCTCCGAGACCGTCGCCATCAAGAAGGTCTTCGGCGCCGACGCCGAACGCCTCGTCGTCAGCGCCCCCAAGTCGATGGCCGGGCACCTGACCTCCGCCAGCCTGGGCCTGGGAGTGCTCGCCGCGATCGGCGCGATGCGCCACTCGCTGGTCCCGCCCACCACCAACCTCGACCGCCCCGACCGCGGTCTCGACCTGGACTACGTGCCGCACACCGCGCGCCCCATGCCCGTCGGCGCGGCCCTGATCAACGCGTTCGCCTTCGGCGGCAGCAACACCAGCATCGTCGTGGGCGCCGTACGGGAGGACGCATGACCACCCAGGCCGTCCACACCACCCGCCCCCCCGTCCTGCCGGCCGGCCTGGACCGGCTGCTGGAATGGGAGCCGGGCCGCCGGGCGGTGGCCGTGCGCAACGTGCCCGCCACCTGGCCCGTCTTCGACCACCACTTCCCGCGCCACCCCGTCCTGCCGGGCGTGCTGCTGCTGGAGAGCATGGCCGCCCTCGCCCGCACCACCGCCCACGGCACGCACCGGCGCCTGGTGTCGGTCAGGGGCGTGCGCTTCAAACACTTCGTCGCCCCCGGCGACCAGGTCCGCATCAGCGTCGAGGTGACCGCGACGAGCAAGGACACCACCGAGGTACGGGCCGCCGCCCGCGTCGCGGACCGGGTGGTCGCCACCGCGCGCGCCCTGGTCCTCGCCCGCGACGACGAGCCCCGGGAGGGCACCTCATGAGCGACGACAGGCGACGCGTGATGGTCACCGGCATCGGCCTGATGACCGCCATCGGACAGGGCGCCGCCCCCACCTGGCAGAACCTGCTCGCCGGCCGCACCGGCATCGGCCCCCTGCGCTCCTACGACCCCTCGCCCCTGCGCACCCGCATCGGCGCCGAGATCCACGACTTCGACCCCGCCCAGTGGGCCGGCCGGCGCACCCTGCGCATGCTGTGCCGCGGCGACCAGCTCGCCCTCGCCGGCGCCACCCTCGCCCTGCGCGACGCCGGACTCGACCACGCGAGCGACCACGGCCACCGCACCGGCCTGTTCCTGGGCAGCAACAAGGAAATGCCCCGCATGGACGAGCTGATCGACCAGCTCCAGGCCGTGCGCGCCCCCGACGGCACCCCCGACCTGCGCAAGCTCGGCCAGAGCGCACGCTCGGTCGTCGCCCCGCTGTTCTTCGTCGAAGGACTCCAGCCCGCCGCCGCCTTCCACATCTCCGAGAAGTTCGGCATCCGCGGCGCCAACGCCTACTTCGCCGGCACCGCCGACTCCGGCGCCATGGCCGTCGGCCGCGCCATGCGCACCGTGCGCCGCGGCGAGGCCGACGTGGCCGTGGCCGGCGGCTACGACGACGCCACCGGCTGGTGGGCGATGTCCAAGATGGACGGACTGGGCGTCCTCAGCCCCCACACCGACCGCGGCGCCGAGGCCTTCCGCCCCTTCGACCGCGACCGCAGCGGCTCCGTCTTCGGCGAGGGCGCGGCCCTGCTCGTCCTGGAGGAACGCGAACACGCCCTCGCCCGCGGCGCCCACTGCTACGCCGAGATCACCGGCTTCGGCTCCGGCAACGACTGCGTACGCCCGCCCAGCCCCCAGCCCCGCGCCCGCGGCCTGGCCCGAGCCATCGGCCGCGCCCTGACCGACGCCGGCGGCACCTTCCCCGACGGCAGCTACATCGCCGCCCACGGCTGCGCCACCGTCCAGGGCGACGCCAGCGAGACCGTCGCCCTGCACGACGCGCTCGGCACCACCGCCAAGTCGGCGCAGATCAGCAGCGTCAAACCGCAGACCGGACACCTGGTCGGCGGCGCCGGCGCCCTCAACGCGGCGGTGGCGGCCCTCACCCTGGACTCCGGCATCGTCCCGGCCACCCAGAACCTGTACCACCCCGCGGCCGACTGCGACCTGGACTACGTCCCGCTCACCCCGCGCGAGACCCGGCCCCACAACGCGCTGGCCCTCGCCCGCGGCCTGGAAGGACAAGCCGTGGCCATCGCCCTGGAGCGCACGTCATGACGGAAACACCCGAAAGGAGCGCGGACATGAGCGATCACAGCGCTCGGCGCAGGGTCGTGGTCTGCGGCGTGGGCGCCGTGACCGCCCACGGCGACACGGTCACCGCCCTGTGGGAGGGCGTGAAGGCGGGCAAGGCGGCCATCACCCCCGTCCAGCACCTGCCGATGGACGGCTACGGCACCACGATCGGCGGCGAGGTCCGCGACAGCCGCCTGCCCGCCTACGACTACCTCGCCGCCTTCGACGGACAGACACGCGAACCCGCCGTGGACTTCGCCCTCGTCGCCGCCGAGGAGGCCCTGCGCCAGGCCGGCCTCACCCAGGTGCCCGCCGAACGCTGGGGGGTGGCCTTCGGCTCCTGCAACGGCGGCCTGCGCAGCGCCGAGAAACTCGCACGCCGCACCCGCGAGGGCCACTCCGGCCCAGCCGACGGCCGGCACTACCTGCTCGTCCCGCCGCAGGCCATCGCCGAAGCCCTCAGCGGCGCCTTCGGCCTCAAGGGACCCTCCCTGTCGGTCAACACCGCCTGCGCCTCCGGCGCCCACGCCATCGCCCACGCCCTGGAGTCGATAGCCGCCGGACGCGCCGACGCGATGCTGGTCGGCGGCAGCGACGCCTTCACCGAGACCGCCTTCGCCGGCTTCACCAGCCTGCAGTCGCTGTCCACCAAACCGGCCGCGCCCTACTCCAAGGACCGCGACGGCCTCTCCCTGGGCGAAGGCGCCGGCATGCTGGTGCTGGCCGAGGAACAGGTGGCCCGCGCCGCCGGCGCCCCCGTCCTCGCCGAGGTCCTCGGCTACGGCCTGTCCGCCGACGGCTACCACGCCACCGCCCCCCACCCCGGCGGCGAGGGCGCGGCCCGCGCCATCCGCTCCGCCCTCCAGGACGCCGGCATCACACCCGAGGACGTCGGCTACATCAACGGCCACGGCACCGGCACCCCCAAGAACGACTCGGCGGAGTCCAACGCCGTCCGGGCCGCGCTCGGCGACGCCGCCGGCAAGACCGCCCTCAGCAGCTCCAAGTCGATGGTCGGCCACCTGCTCGGGGCGGCCGGCGCGGTCGAGGCCATCGTCACCGTGCAGGCCCTGGTGGAGCAGACCGCCCCGCCCACCGCCAACTTCACCGGCGCCGACCCCAAATGCGGCCTGGACGCCGTGCCCAACACCGCACGCCCCATGGACCTCGCCACCGCCCTGACCAACAACTTCGCCTTCGCCGGCGCCAACGCCTGCGTCGCCTTCGGCGCCCCCGCCCACCGGCGCCCCACCACCGGGCACCCCGCCCCCGACAAGGTCGTGATCACCGGGTTCGCCGCGATCACAGCGGCGGGCGAAGGCACCGAGGCACTGTGGCAGGCCTACGGCGAGGGCCGCGCCCTGGGCGAGGAGGAGGACGGACTGCGCGTCGCACGCGCCCGCTTCGACCCCGACACCCACATCAGCCCCCGCGACCGGCGCCGCATGGACCGCCTCGGCCAGCTCGCCGTCGCCACCAGCCGCGCCGCCCTGGAACACGCCGGGCGCACCGCCGACGAACGCGTCGGCGTGGTGCTGGGCACCGGCCTCGGCCCCATGCGCAGCATCGAGGAGTTCCTGCTGCCCGTCCTCGCCGGCTGCCCCGCCCACGGCAGCCCGGCGATCTTCCCCAACACCGTCTTCAACGCCGCCGCCGGCCAGGTGGCCATGCACGTCGGCGCCAAGGGCCCCACCTCCACGGTGACCACCGGCCACGCGGCCGGCGCCTCCGCCCTGACCGTCGCCCACGACCTGCTGCTCCAGCACCGGGCGGAGGCGGTGCTGTGCCCCGCGGTGGAGGACCTCTCACCCGGCGTCCTCGACGCCTACCGGCGCCTGCCCCTGTTCGACGACCCCGGATACACCCTCGCCGAGGCGGGCATCACCCTCGTCCTCGAACGGGAATCGACCGCACGGGCACGCGGCGCCCGGGTGTGGGGAGAGATCGCCGGACACGGCACCGCCTGCGACGCCCAGGGCATCGGCCGCTGGGACCCGCAGGGCGAGGGCCTGGAACGCGCCATGCGCCAGGCCCTCGACCTCGCCCGGACACGCCCCGGCGAACTGGCCGGCGTGTGGGCCAACGCGGCCGGCCTCAAGCGGGCGGACGCCCCCGAGGCCCTGGCCACCGACCGGCTGGCCGGACCGCGCGACCTGCCCGTCCACACCCCCAAGCACATCGTCGGCGAACCCGTCGGCGCCGGCGCCCAGCTGTCCGCCGTGCTCGCGGTGACCGGATGGACCCGCGGCCTGGACCCCGGACCCGTCCTCGTCAACAGCTCCTCCCTCGGCGGCACCCACATCAGCCTCCTCCTCCGCCCCCCCCCCGACAACTGACCCCCACCCCCCACCCCCCGCCCCCGCCCCCGCCGCCGGGAGGCGGCGGCGGCCCCGCCCCGCCACGGAGATCCGACCACGCGCCCCGCAACGGAGAACTGACCATGCCTTCCTCAGCCCCCTCTCCCGCCGACCGCCACGTGTCGATCCTCGCCACGGGCGGTCACCTGCCGGGCGACCCGCTGGACAACGACGCCCTCGCCGCGCTGTGCGGCCCGCTGCCCGACGACGTGCTGGAAGGCATCCAGGTCCGCCGCCGGCACTGGATGATCGACCCGGCCACCGGCGAACACCGCGTCAGCACCTCACAGATGGCCACCGCCGCGGCCCGCCAGGCCCTCCAGCGGGCCGGCGTCGAGGCGTCCGAGATCGACCTGATCGTGATGTCCACCGCGAGCCCCGACTACCTCCTGCCCGTCGCCGCCACCTACGTCCAGGAACAGCTCGGCCTGGACAGCTGCGCGGTGATCGAGGTGCGGGCCGGCTGCGTCGGCGCCGTCCAGGCCCTGGACATCGCCCGCCGCCAGCTGGCCGACGGCACCTACCGCACCGCCCTGGTGATCGGCGCCGAGGCCGTCTCCCCGCTGCTCGCGCCGGTCTTCCTCGGCAAGGACCCGCACAGCGTGCGCATGCGGGACCGGCTGACCGTCTACACCTTCGGCGACGGCGCGGGCGCCATGGTGCTGCGCGCGGGCGAGGCCGGCTCCGCGCACGAGGGCAGCCGGCAGGTGTTCGCCACCCGCTCCATGGGCGGCACCCGCAAGCCCGGCATGCTCATCACCGGCGGCGGCACCGACGCCCCCCTGGCCGAACAGCAGCGCCGCAAGCGCCTGATGGACATCCGCCTCGACATCCCCGGCACCGCCTCCTTCGGCCCCCGCGTCTTCGTCGAGGGCATCCACGACATGCTCCGGCGCTCCGGCCTGACCCTGGACGGCATCGACGCCTGCGTGCTGCCCGAGGGCAACGCCGAGTACTTCGCCAGTGAGTACGGCACCGCCGGACTGTCCGACCAGGACCAGGCGCTGCTCGGCAAGACCATCGTGGAGAACCTCACCGACGTCGGCGCCACCGGCTCCGCCGCGGTGCCGCTGGCCCTGGACGCCGGCTGGACCGAGGGACGCATCCGGCCCGGCCACACCGTGCTGCTCCTCGCCATCGAGGCCAGCCGCTACCTCTACGCGGGCCTCACCCTGACCTGGGAAGCCCCCTTCCCCGGCAAGTGAGCGCACACCACCCGCACACCCCCCCGTAGCCCTGCCCGAAACCGCGCCCGCCCGGGCGCCGACCCGAAGGACGCAACGTGCCGACTCGAACGACGGTGCTCACCGGCGAGAGCGTGGAGGAGCGGAACAAGAGGACGATCCGCTCGGTCTTCGACGAGTTCGTCAACAAGGGCGACTTCTCCCTCGTCGACGAGATCTACAGCCCGGACATGATCGACCACCAGCCGCTGCCCGGCGCCCCGGAAGGCCCGGAGGGCGTGAAGTACACCATCGCCGGCCTGCGCGAGGGCTTCCCCGACCTGCACGTGACCATCGAGGACATCAGCGCCCACGCCGACCACGTGGTCATCCACAACACCTGGCGCGGCACCCACCTCGGCGACTTCCTCGGCATCGCACCGACCGGCCGCTACATCGAGTTCAAGGGCGTCGTGGTGTGGCGCCTGCTGGACAACGGCCTGATCGCCGAACGCTGGGGCATCGGCGTGGAGTCCAACATGCTGGAGGTCCTCGGCATGCGCCGGCTGGCCCCGGCCGCCCGCTCCTCCGCCCGCGCCTCGGCACGCAGGTCCGCCCGCACCGCCACGACGCTGCTGCCCCTGCCCGGCCCGCAGGCCCAGCGGTGGGCCGGCGTACAGGCCGAACTCGCCGGCCCCCGGCTGCGCGCCTACGAGGCCTCCCGCGCCCGCGCCGGCGTCCAGCGCGAGTCCTTCACCGTCCAGGAACTCGACGGGCAGCAGGTCGTCGTGGTCCAGATCGAGTCCCGCGACCCGGCGGCGGCCGCCCGCCGGCTGCGCGACTGCCCGGACGCCTTCGACGCCTGGCTGCGCGCCGAGGCGGCCGCGGTGTTCGGCACCGACCCGTGGACGGCCCTCGCCGACGACCCCAGCGCCGGCCCAGGACACGTGTGGACCTCCGTCACCGGCGAGATCGTGCGCTCCTGACCCGCGCACCCGCCCCCCTCTGAGCCGTGCACCGCCGGCACTCCACCGGGCCTCCGGCACCACTGGACCCCCACTGGATCTGCCACTGCTAATTTCCATATCACTGCTAGAGCAACTGTCCGGGGAAGGAACCGATCGATGCGGCAACGAAAACTCGGAAGCCAGGGGCTGATGGTGTCCGAGCAGGGCCTCGGATGCATGGGCATGACCTTCGCCTACGGCCAGGCCGACGACGCCGAGGCCCTGCGCACCGCCCACCGGGCCCTCGACCTCGGCATCACCCTGCTCGACACCGCCGACTTCTACGGCCCGCACACCAACGAGGAATTCGTCGCCCGGGTCATCGCCGGACGACGCGACGAGGTGACCGTCTCCTCCAAGGCCGGCAACGAGGTCAGCCCCGAAGGAGCCATCACCGGCCGCATCAACGGCCGCCCCGACTACATCAGGGCCTGCATCGAAGGCAGCCTGCGCCGGCTGGGCACCGACCGGATCGACCTGTACTACCTCCACCGCGTCGACCCCGACATCCCCGTCGAGGAGACCTTCGGCGCCCTCGCCGACCTGGTCACCGCCGGCAAGGTACGCCACCTCGGCATCAGCGAGGCCTCCGCCGCCACCATCCGCCGCGCCCACGCCGTGCACCCCCTGACCGCCGTGCAGACCGAGTACTCGCTGGCCACCCGCGACGTGGAGACCAACGGCGTGCTGGCCGCCTGCCGCGACCTGGGCATCGGCTTCGTCGCCTACAGCCCGCTCGGCCGCGGCCTGCTCACCGGCCGCATCCGCAGCCTCGACCACCTGGCCGAGAACGACTTCCGCCGGATCGTGCCCCGCTTCCAGGCGGACAACCTCAAGGCCAACCTCACCGTCGTCGAGCGCCTCGACGCCCTGGCCGGGGCCAAGGGCATCACCACCGGCCAGCTCGCCCTGGCCTGGGTCCTCGCCCAGGGCGACGACGTTGTCGCCATCCCCGGCACCAAGCGCGTGGCCTACCTCGAGGAGAACACCGCCGCCTCCGGCGTGAGCCTGAGCGCCGACGACCTCGCGGCCCTCGACGAGATCGCCCCCCACGGCGTCGCCGCCGGCGACCGCTACCCGGCCGGCGCCATGGCCACCCTCAACCGCTGAACGCCCGCGCACGCGAAGGCGAGTGAAGAGCACAATGCCCACCCACATCACCATCATCGGCGGCGGGCTGGCCGGGCTGACCGCGGCGATCGCCGCCGCCGAGCAGGGCGCCCGCGTCAGCCTCCACGAGGCCCACTCCCACCTGGGAGGCCGCGCCCGCTCCTCGGACGGGCCGTACGTCACCAACGACGGCCCGCACACCATCATGAACAACGGCGACGCCTGGCAGTGGCTCATCCAGCGCGGCGTGGCCGGCCACTACGTGCGGCTGTCCTTCCACGAGTGGACCCGGATGCGCTTTCGTCACCGGGGCCGGCTGCGGATGACCCTGCCGCCCGGCTACATGCGCATGACGCTGCTGAACCGCGACCGGCCGGTGCCCGTCGACCGCTCCTTCCAGGACTGGGCGAGCGAGCACTTCCCCCAGGAGACCGTCGGCGAGGCCCTCGGCTTCCTCGGCCCCATCCTCTTCGACGGCGACCCGGGCCGGCTGTCGGCGGCCTTCGTGTGGGAACGGCTGCTGCGCGTGGGAACCCCCAAGTTCCCCCTGCCCAGCCGCTACTTCATCGGCGGCTGGGGCACCCTGGTCGACCGCATGGCCCGCGTCGCGCGCCGCCACGGCGTCACCATCGAGACGGGCTCACGCCTGACCGAACTGCCCACCGACGGGCCGGTGATCGTGGCGACCTCACTGGCCGCCGCCCGCGGCCTGCTCGGCGAGCCCGCCCTGGACTGGCCCAGCGGCACCGCCGCCCTGCTCGACCTGGCCGTCACCCGCTCCGGCAAGGACGGCAACGTCTCCTTCGACATGGACGAGGGCGGCTTCACCTCCCAGTACTCCGACCACGACCCCTCCCTCGCCCCCCAGGGCGAGGCCCTCTTCCAGGGCGCCATGCCCCTGCGGCCCGGCGAGAACAAGGCCGGCGCCATCGAACGGCTGGAGAAGCTCTACGACCTGACGACACCGGGCTGGCGCGACCGGCTGCTGTGGCGCCGCGAGGGCATCTCCCGCGGCCGCACCGGCGCCCTCGACCTGCCCGGCACGACCTGGCGGGACCGGCCGGCCGTCGACCGCGGCGACGGCGTCTACCTGATCGGGGACAGCGTCGCCGCCCCCGGCATCCTCGCCGAGACCTCGATCCTCAGCGGCCTGAAGGCCGCGGAACTCGCCGTGCGAGCCCTGCCCGTGGCGCGCCGCACCGCCGTGACCGCCGGCTGAGTTCCCCCGTCCACCCAGGGGGTGTGTACCACCATGAGAATCACACTGTCCGAGCGCGGCACCCCGGACTGGACGGTCTGCGCGGACCTCGTCCAGACCGTGTTCGCCCAGAAGTACCGGGCCAGCGTACGGCCCGACCCCGACGCCTTCCTGGCCTACTTCGAGGACAACGGCGACGGCACCGAGGACGCCCTCGCCTGCGCCGGCCTGACCTTCCCCGAAGGCGGCGAGGTCCTGCTGGAGACCTACCTCGACCACCCCGTCGAACAGGTCATCGCCGCCGAGACCGGCGACGAGGTCTCCCGCGCGCAGATCCTGCAGATCGGCAACATCGCCTCCGTCCGGCCCAGCGCCGGCGGCGAGATCATCAAGGCCATCCCCCTGGTCATGGCCTGCCTCGGCCGCCCCTACGCGGTCATGACGATGACCAGCCGGCTCTCCCTGCTGATGCAGCGCCTCGGCGTGGTCTTCCACCCCCTGGGCGAGGCCACCCCCGACCGCCTCACCCCGCAGGAGGCCGACGCCTGGGGCACCTACTACGACACCCGGCCCATCGTCGGATGGGCCGAGGCGGCCGCCCAGAGCACGCTGCTGCTCGCCGCGATCGGCCGGTACTGCTTCGAATCGGTCGACATGCGGCTGGTCCGCAACGGCCCCGAACGAAGGGGACTGGCCCATGCGGCCTGACACCACACCCCTCTCCCTGACCGCGGGCCTGCTCGCACACGCCGACAGCGACGCCGTCATGGTGCGCGTCCTGCCCGCCGGCGACACCCCCGCCGCCGAGTTCACCTACCGCGAACTCATCGGCGCCGCCCTCGCCCTGGCAGACCGGCTGCACGCCTTCGCCCACCAGCACGGCAGGCCCGCCCGGGTCGGACTGCTCGCCGACAACTCGCCCGAATGGGTCGTCGCCGACCTCGCCCTGCTGTTCGCCTCCGCCGTGGAGATCCCGGTCCCCACCGCCTTCACCGCCCAGCAGGCCGCCTCCCTGCTCACCGACGCCGACTGGTGCCTGGTCGACACCGCGGGCCGCCACGCCCTCGACCGCTGGCGCGACGACACCGCCACCGCCGTACTGGGCGAGCACTGCACCGTCACCCCCATCGACCTGCCGGCCCTCCTCGCCCAGGCCCCGCCCCCACCCCCCGACCGCGCGGCCCCCGCCCAGGACGCCGTCGTCAAGGTCATCCACACCTCCGGCACGACCTCCGCCCCCAAGGGCGTCAGGATCCGCCGGCACGGCCTGGACGCCCTGCTGACCTCGCTGCGCGCCCGCACCGGCACCGCCATCTTCGAGCGCTACCTGTCGATCGTGCCGCTCAGCCTGCTCATCGAACAGGTCGCCGGCCTCTACATGCCCTTCCTCGCGGGCGGCTCGGTGACCTTCCTGCCGCCGGGCACCGCCCTCGTGGGCACCGCCGCCGACGCCGCCCCCCGCATGCTCACCCTGCTGCGCCGGGCCCGGCCCACCGCCCTGGTCGTCCCGCCCACCGTGGCCGGCCTCTTCCTCGCCCTGTGCGACGAACGGCCCCAGGAGGACACCACCGCCCGCCACGAGCGGATCTTCGGCCACCCGGGCCCCGTCTTCATCGCCTGCGGCGGCGCCCCCGTCCCCGCCGAAGTCCTGAAGCGCCTGCACGACCACGGCATCACCGTCCACGAAGGCTACGGACTGAGCGAGAACTCCTCGGTGGTCTCCTGGAACGTGCCCGGCGAAGTCCGCTTCGGCACCGTCGGCCGCCCACTCGACCACGTCGAGGCACGCATCGACGACGACGGCGAACTCCTCATCCGCAGCACCTCCCTGTTCGCCGGCTACACCCGCGAAGACCCCTCCAGCGTCGCCGTCGACGCCGCCGGATGGCTGCACACCGGCGACCTGGCCACCCTCGACGACGACGGCTACCTGCGCATCACCGGCCGCCGCAAGAACCTCGTCATCACCGCCGGCGGACGCAACCTCTCACCCGAATGGGTCGAGGCCCGCTACCGCGAACTCGGCTTCCTGCGGGAGGCCGCCGTCATCGCCGAGGGCCTGACCGAGGTGCACGGCCTGTTCGTCGTCGAGACCGGACTCGACCACCACACCGCCCGCCTGCGCATCGAGGAGTTCGGCCGCACCCGCCTGTCCGACATCGAACGCGCCCGCGTCATCCACCTGATGTCCGCCGACGACCCCGACTACGCCCGCCTGTTCACCGTCACCGGCCGCCCGCGCCGCGACGTCATCCGCTCCCACGTCCTGACGGGCCGCCCCCCGGCCACCGCACCCACCCAGATCAAGGAGACAGCATGAGCACCGCCGTCACGACGACCCCCTACGGCACCGGCAGCGGCCTCCTCGTCCAGCCCGCACACGGCACCGCACCGGCGGACATCGACCACAAGCACCTCCTCGGCCTCCTCGCCGAGGCAGGCTTCCTGCTGCTGCGCGGCTTCGAGACCGACATGGCGGCATTCACCGCACTGGTGCAGAACACCTCCACCTCCACCACCCTCGACCCGGCCCGCGACTTCTACTCCGAGGTCGCCCAGAAGGTCGACGCCGGCTTCGACGAGGTCGGCCTGCACACCGAGAACGGCAACAGCCCCTTCCGCTCCCACCTGGCCTGGTTCTTCTGCGAGAAGGCCGCCTCCTCCGGCTCCCAGACCACCGTCTGCGACGGCTACCGCGTCTGGGAGGCGCTCTCACCCGCCACGCGCGAGGCGTTCGCCGCCCAGGACATCGTCTACAGCCGCTACGTCGCCGAACCCCAGTGGCGCGCCATGGCCCACCACCTCCTGGGCGGCACCAAGCCCGCCCAGGACATCGACGTCGCCGAACTGCTCGCCCTGGCCGGCCGCCTGGAGGGCACCGACATCGTCCCCGAGGCCGACGGGGGAGTGCGCTACTCCTTCACCACCCCGGCCGCCGGCACCACCGTCTTCGGCGAACGCCTCTCCTTCGCCAACAGCATCCTCGGCCCCTCCTTCAACTACGAGAAGCCGACGATCACCTTCGCCGACGGCACCGGACTCTCCCCCCAGCTGCTCACCGAAGTGGAAGCGGTGACCGCCGCACTGACGGAGAACCTCGACTGGCAGGACGGGGACATCGCCGTCATCGACAACACCCGCGTCATGCACGGCCGGCGCGCCATCACCGACCCCGACCGCACCATCTACAACGCACTGAGCTACATCAAGGTCCCCGCAGCCGCCTGACCCGCGCACCGGCCACGCGCACGGGCCCGCCCCCGGTGCGGCGGGAGCGGGCCCCGCCCGAGAGGACACCATGGAAACCGAACACCCCGCGCCCCCAACCGGCGCCACCACCCCCCACGACCAGGGCCTGCCCGACCCGCGGCGCTGGCGGCTGCTCGTGTTCGTCGCGCTGGCCCAGTTCATGGTGCTCCTGGACACCACCGTCGTGAACCTCGCCCTGCCCGCCATCCAGACCGACCTCGCGGCGAGCGCCACGGCCACCGAATGGTTCCTGACCGGCTACATCCTCTGCTTCGGCGGCCTGATGCTGCTCGGCGGACGCACCGCCGACCGCTGGGGACGCAAGCCGACCTTCCTGCTCGGCGCCGCCCTGTTCACCGCCGCGTCCCTGCTGTGCGCACTCGCCGACGGCCCCGGCACCCTCATCACCGCCCGCGCCGCCCAGGGATGCGGCGCCGCCTTCCTCTCCCCGGCCGCGATGTCCCTGGTCACCACCACCTTCCCGCGCGGACGGGAACGCACCACGGCGCTCGCCGTATGGGCCGCACTGGCCGGCCTCGGCGGCACCCTCGGCGTCGTCGCCGGCGGCCTGATCACCGACAGCCTCAGCTGGCGCTGGATCTTCTACCTCAACCTCCCCTTCGGTCTCGTCGCCGTCACCGGCGTGCTGGCCCTCACCTCCGGCCGCCGCGAACAGACCACCACCGGCACCCGCCCCGACGTCCTCGGCGCGCTCACCGTCACCTCCGGCCTGGCCGCCCTGGTCTACGCCCTGGTCAACATCCAGGAACACGGCTGGTACTCCACCGCCTACGTCATCGCACCGGCGCTGGCCGCCGCGGCCCTGCTCACCGCGTTCACCCTGATCGAACTCAAGGCCGCCGACCCGCTGATGCCGATGCGGATGTTCGCCACCCGCTCCCTGGCCACCGCCGCCACCGGCCGCGTCCTGACCAGCGCGGTACAGGCCGCCGTGCTCTTCCTGTGCAGCTACTACCTCCAGCGCACCCTCGGCTACTCCACCCTGAAGTCCGGCTTCGCGTTCCTGCCGCTGGGCCTGGCCGCCATCGCGGTCACCGCCCCGGCCACCCGCGTCATGCACCGCCTCGGCCCGCGCCCCGTCTACATCGCCGGCTCCGCCGGCTCCGTCCTCGGCCTGCTGCTGCTCACCGCCGCCCCCCGGCACGGCGACTACCTGCCCCACGTGCTGCCCGCCCTGCTCGTCCTCGGCGTGGCCATGCAGTGCTGCGGCATACCCGTCAACGTGCACGGCGTCTCCGACATCCCCGAACACCAGCAGGGCATCGCCTCCGGCGTGCTCGTCTCCGCCTTCCAGATCGGCGCCTCCCTGGGCCTGGCCACCGTCGCCACCAGCGCCCTGAGCCGGACCACCACACGGCTGTCCGACCACACCCCACCGGCCCAGGCCTGGCTCGACGGACTGCACCTGGGCTTCTGGATCGCCCTCGGCATCGCCGTGCTCAACCTGATCAACGCCCTGGCCGGCATGGACCGGCGGCCCACCGCCGCCACCGCACCCCAGGCCGCCTGACCCCCCACCGACCCGACGGGAGACCCCCTCATGGCACGCCCCGGAGACGTCCTGCACCTCGGCGAGGACCGCCTCACCTTCCTGACCACGGCCGCCGACACCGACGGCGCCTACGTCGAGGTGGAAGTGGAGTACTCACCCGCCTCCATCAAACCGCCCGTGCACTACCACCCCAAGCAGACCGAACGGATGCGCGTCACCAGCGGCAGGCTGAACCTCCTCATCGACGGCGACCTGCGCGAGTACAGCGCCGGCGACGAGTTCTACATCCCGCCGAACGCCCCCCACTCCCTGTGGAACCCCGGCCCCGAACGCGCCCGGATCAACTGGCGCACCACACCCGCCTACCGCACCGAGAAGGTCTTCGAGACCCTGTGGGGCCTGACCAACGAGGGCCGGCTGCGCCCCGACGGCACCCCCTTCCTGCAGATGCCGCTGCTCGTGCTCGGCTTCCGCGACGAGTACCGCGTGGTCACCGGCCGCCCCCACCTGCTGGACGTGGCCCTGTGCACGGCGCTGGCCCCGCTGTCGGCGGCCATGGGCTACCGGCCCACCTACCGCCCGCCGCAGACCCGCGAGTCCCAGCCGGCCGTCTGACACCGGCCCGCATCGGCCGGTTCTCGAGCGCCGCGCGAGAGACAGGCGAGGAAGCGGCCGTAGCGTCGGCGACGACCCCAACCGCCGTACGCGTGGAGGACTTTGCGACATGGCCAGCGACGAGCACGGATTCACCCTCCCGGGCGCGGATCTCCCGCAGCCCGACGCCGACCTGCGCGCCCGGCGCGAGGCGGTGGTCATCGCCCACACGATCGCCGAGACCCAGTGGGACATCGACGGCGTGTTCGCCACCTTCCCGCGGGGCCCGGTCTACCGGGTCCAGGCCTTCGAGGAGGGCCCCCTCGTCGGGGACGCGGCCATCCGCAAGGGCTACTTCGACGACATGCAGAAGGCGTTCCCGAACCTGGAGCACGACCTGCACGCCGTGCACCACACGCCCACCGCGGTGATCCTGGAGGCGCAGGCCCGCGGCAAGCAGGAAGCCGACTGGCGGGACATCCCCAACCGCGGCAAGTCCATCGACGCCCCCGTCTGCGTGATCTTCCACTTCGACGGTGACGTGCTGATCGACGAGACCCTCTACTTCGACGTCGCCACCTTCCAGCGCCAGCTCGCCTGAGCCCCTGCGCCCCGCCTCCCCGGCCGGGCCCCCTGCCGCCACGCCGGCAGGGGGCCCGGCCGCACCGCCGTCCGCGCTGCGGCCCGGCACCCGTGTTCGCCCGGCGCGCGCGAGTGCGAACGGGGGACCGGCCGGACTCGAGGGAAAGTCGAGTGCCCCTGCCTAGCGTCGACCGCGGCGGCCGGAGCTGCCGGCCGTGCCGTCGTGCGTGCAGCGGCCCGCCGGACCAGGTGCCGGCGACGCCCCCGACGCACAGTCCGCCTCCAGAAAGGATGCTCGGATGAGCACCGCCAACCCCCCATCCCCGGGCGGAGGAACGAAGGGGACGGTCCTCTGGGCCATCCTCGTCACCGGCCTCGCCTCCTTCATGGCGGGCCTGGACAACCTCGTGATCATCACGGCGCTGCCCACCATCAAGGACGAACTCGGCGGAAGCCTGAGCGACCTCGAGTGGACGGTCAACGCCTACACCCTGTCCTTCGCGGTGCTGATGATGTTCGGTGCCGCCCTCGGCGACCGCTTCGGCCGGCGCCGCGTCTTCGGCCTGGGCCTGCTGCTGTTCACCGCGGCGTCCGCGGCCGCCGCCCTGGCCCCGGGAGTCGGCGAACTCATCGCCGCCCGCGCCGTCCAGGGCGCCGGAGCGGCCATCATCATGCCGCTGTCGGTCACCCTGCTGACCGTCGCCGTACCGCCGGAGAAGCGCGGCTCGGCCCTCGGAATCTGGGGGGCGATCAACGGCCTGTCGATCGCCGCCGGGCCGCTCGTCGGCGGCGCCGTCGTCGAGCACCTGTCCTGGCAGTGGATCTTCTGGCTCAACGTGCCCATCGGCCTGGCCCTGGCCCCGCTGGCGTTCCGCAAGCTCGGCGAGAGCCGGATCACCGACTCCCGCCTGGACGCGGTGGGCACCGTGCTGTCCGGCGTGGGCCTGTTCGGCATCGTCCTCGGCCTGGTCAAGGGCCACGAGGAGGGCTGGACCTCGGCCCTGGTGCTGGGCTCCCTGATCGGCGGCACGGCCGTCATGGCCGCGTTCGTGGCCTGGGAGAACACCACCGAACGCCCCATGGTGCCCATGCGCATGTTCCGCAACCGGGCCTTCACCGGCATCAACCTGGCCGGCGTGCTGATGTCGGTCGGCATGTTCGGCGCGATCTTCCTGATGACCCAGTTCCTGCAGAACATCCAGGGCTACAGCGCGATGGAGGCGGGCGTCAGGCTGCTGGCCTGGACGGCCATGCCGATGGTGGTCGCCCCCATCGGCGGCATGATCTCCGACCGCATCGGCGGCAAACCCGTCGTCACCCTCGGCCTGGCCATGATGACCGCCGGCATGGCCTACTGGGCGCTGGTCCTCGAACCCGGCGTCTCCTACGCCGGGCAGCTGCCGTCCCTGATGGTCTGCGGCGCCGGCATGGCCCTGTTCTACGCCCCGCTGATGAACCTCACCATGGGCTCGGTCGCCGAACACGAACAGGGCATCGCCTCCGGTGTCACCGCCGCCACCCGCGAGCTCGGCGCGGCCTTCGGCGTCGCCCTGCTGGCCTCCATCTTCAGCGCCAACGGCGGCTACGCCTCACCGCAGAACTTCGTCGACGGCCTGGTCCCCGCCATGTGGGTGGGCGCCGCCGGGGTGGCCCTGGCCACCGCCGCCATGCTGGTCGTCCCCGGCCGGCGTGCCGCGCCCGCCGCCCCCGCGGCCGGCGACCCGGCCCCCGCACCCGCCGCCGGGCAGGAGGCCTCCCCGGCCACGGTGCGCTGAACCTCCCCGCACCACCCCCTGCGCGCGCCCGGACCCACCGGGCGCGCGTCCCTGTGCACCCCCCGTCAGACAGGCCGCCCAGCGACGAACCGAGGAGCCCATGGCCATCGAGGAGATGAAGGTCCAAGACGCCTTCAGGATCATCCCGTCATCCCTGCCGGACAACCGCGGACACTTCTTCGAAGCCTGGCGGTCGAGCGAGCTGACCGCGGCCAGCGGGCAGACCTTCACCGTCAGACAGGTCAACTACTCGGTCTCCCGGCGCAACACGCTGCGCGGCATCCACGGCACGACCCTGCCGCCGGGCCAGGCCAAACTGGTGACCTGCGTGCGCGGCGCCGCCCTGGACGTCGTCGTCGACCTCAGGGTCGGCTCGCCCACCTTCGGCATGTTCGACACCACCCTGCAGGAGGCCGGCTCCGGCATCGGCGTCTACCTGGCCGACGGCCTCGGTCACGCCTTCCTCGCGCTGACCGACGACACCTGCATGAACTACCTGTGCTCCGAGGAGTACGTGCCCGGCACGATGGTGGACATCCAGGCCCTCGACCCCGACATCGGCATCCCCTGGAACACCACGGAACCTCTCGTCAGGTCCGAGAAGGACACCCACGCCCCCACCCTCGCCGAAGCGGTCCGCCAGGGCCTGCTGCCCACCTACGAACAGGCGAAGGCCTCCTACCGCACGCCCTGACCCCGACCCGGGCCGGCGCCGGCCCGCACGGCCGTGCCCCCGGCATGCCGCCGGGGGCACGGCCGTGCGGCCGTGCCCCCTTCGGGGCGGAACCCGTGCGTACCGTTCAGGACTTCGCCGCGGGCCGGGCCCGCCCGAACCGCCGCACGAGCGGGGACTCGACCAGGGCGTACAGCGCCCACGAGGCCACCACCGTGGCCACCACCGTGCCCGCCAGCATCGCAAGGCCCGCCGGCGTCGAGTACATCTGCGTGCCCAGCTCCTTGCGCAGCCAGGACAGCGCGATGTAGTGCAGCAGGTAGAAGGCGAAGGAGATCTCGCCCAGCTTGACCATCGCACGGTTGCGGAACAGGGTGAAGCGGCCCTCGACGTCCGCGTTCGCCGCGGCCGCGATCAGCAGCACGATCGGCACGATCATCGCGGCGCGCTGACCGTACAGATAGGGCACGTGGAACGTCAGCCAGTACCCGCCGGCCAGCAGGACCGCCGACCAGAACATGCCGATGTCGCGCCAGCGGCCGTGCCGCACCGCGAGCGCCACGAGGATGCCGAGGGCGAAGTCGGCCATCCGCACCGGCGGCAGCACATAGCTGAACCAGTACTGCGACACCGACAGATCCTGCCCGCTGGGCACCAGCTCGGTCTTGGAGAACAGCCCGTACGCCAGCGCGGGCGTGGCCCACACCGCGGCGACGCCCCCGGCGATCCAGTACTTCAGGTGCGCCGCGTCGATGCGCTGGAACAGCCGCAGCAGCAGCGGGAAGCACAGGTAGAAGAACGCCTCCACGCCCAGCGACCAGCTGGGGGAGTCCACACTGAAGTTGGTGAAGTACTCCGGCACCCACACGTGCACCATGAACAGGTTGGCGACGGCGACGCCGTCGGTGGTGGCCGGGGCCGCGAACAGCCCCATCGCCAGCGCCCAGGCGACGACGTACACGGGATAGATCTTGACGAACCGGCGCCGCCAGAACGACGTCACGGTGTCGTCGTGGCGGGCCGACCAGGTCAGCACGAAGCCGCTGAGCACGAAGAAGAACGACACGCCGAGCCCGCCGGCCTGGTTGAACCAGCGGTACAGGCGGAACTCCGTGGCGTCGTCGGCCAGCAGCCGCAGCGGCGGTATCGGCAGGAACGCGTGGTGGGCGAAGACGGCCAGCGCGGCGAGGAACCGCAGGCCGGTCAGGGACGGCAGCCGGGACGGCGCGGGCCGCCGGGGCGCGGCGGCGCTTCCGCCGCGCGCACCGGCCGGCGCCGAGCCGGTCACTACCTGGTCAGTGGCCATGGGGGTCCGTTCTCACAGGAAGGGGACGGGGGAGGGGAGTGGTGCTTGTCCCACCGTTGTAGGGGCGCCCGCTCGCGAAACGCTCGTGAACCGCCCCAGGACCACCCCAGGGCCGCCCCTCGCCGTCGGTCCGGGACGCGCGACGGCCGCCCCGGAGGGTCCGGGACGGCCGTGGTCGCAGGAACAGGCGGCGAAGGGGTGGTGTCACAGGGCGGCGCGGGCCTTCAACGGCTCCCACCAGTCGCGGTTGTCGCGGTACCAGGCGAACGTCTCCGCCAGCCCCTCGGTGAAGTCCTTGCGGGGACGGTAACCCAGCTCCGTGGCGATCTTGGTGCAGTCCACCGAGTAGCGCAGGTCGTGCCCCAGCCGGTCGGGCACGTGCTCCACGCTCTCCCAGCCCGCCCCGGCCAGCTCCAGCAGCAGCCCGGTCAGCTCCTTGTTGCTCAGCTCCGTGCCGCCGCCGATGTTGTACACCTCACCGGCCCGGCCCCCGGTGCGCACCAGCTCCAGGCCCTGCACGTGGTCGTCGATGTGCAGCCAGTCCCGCACGTTCACCCCTTCCCCGTACAGCGGCACCGTGCGCCCGTCGAGCAGGTTGGTGATGAACAGCGGGATGACCTTCTCCGGGAAGTGGTGGTGGCCGTAGTTGTTGGAGCAGCGGGTGACCCGCACGTCCAGACCGAACGTGCGGTGGTAGGACAGCGCCATCAGGTCGGAGGACGCCTTCGACGCCGCATAGGGGGAGTTCGGCCGCAGCGGGTCGCTCTCCGGCCACGAGCCCTCCGTCAGCGACCCGTACACCTCGTCGGTGGACACGTGCAGGAACCGCGCCGGGCCGCCGGGCCGGCGCAGCGCCGCGTCCAGCAGGGTCTGGGTGCCCAGCACGTTGGTGGTGACGAACTCGGCCGCGCCCGCGATGGAGCGGTCCACGTGGGACTCGGCGGCGAAGTGCACGATCTGGTCGTGGCCGGCGACCAGCTCGGCGACCAGGTCCCGGTCGCAGATGTCCCCCTTCACGAACCCGAAGCCCGGGTGATCGCGGACCGGGTCGAGGTTGGCCGGGTTGCCGGCGTAGGTGAGCTTGTCGAGCACGGTGATGCTCACGTCGCCCGGCCCGCCGGCGCCCAGCAGCCGGCGGACGTAGTGCGATCCGATGAATCCCGCGCCGCCGGTGACGAGAATGCGTGTGAGAGTCATGACGAGATCTGTACCTTGCTGTGGTCGCCGAGGATGAGCCGGTGCGCGGCGGGCGCCCGCGGCGCGGGCGTCACCTCCACGTTGCGTCCGATGATCGACGCCTCCACGCGGCGGGCGCCGCGCACGGAGGAATTGTCCAGGACGATGGAGAACTCGATCTCGCTGTCGGTGATGTCGCAGTCGTTGGAGATCGACGTGAACGGGCCGACGTAGGAGGAGCAGATCACCGTGCCCGCGCCGATCACCGCCGGGCCGACGATCCGCGAGGCGGTGACCTTGGCGCCCTCCGCGATCCGCACCCGCCCGATGATCTCGCTCGCCTCGTCCACGTCGCCCTCGATGCGCGGCTCCGCGGACTCCAGCACCGACCGGTTCACCTCGAGCATGTCGGTGACGTTCCCGGTGTCCTTCCAGTATCCGGACACCGTCGTGGACCGCACGTCGTGCCCGTGGTCGATCAGCCACTGCAGGGCGTGCGTGATCTCCAGCTCGCCCCGCCAGGACGGCTTGATGGCCCGCACCGCCCGGTGCACCGCGGACGTGAACAGGTAGACGCCGACCAGCGCCAGGTCGCTCTTGGGCGTGGCCGGCTTCTCCTCCAGGCCGATCACGTTGTTGTCCGGGCCCAGCTCGGCCACGCCGAAGGCCCGCGGGTCGGAGACCCGGGTCAGCAGGATCTGCGCGTCGGGGCGCTGCGCGCGGAAGTCGTCGACGATGGAGGAGATGCCGCCGACGATGAAGTTGTCCCCGAGATACATCACGAAGTCGTCGTCGCCGAGGAACTCCTGGGCGATCAGCACGGCGTGGGCGAGCCCGAGCGGGGCTTCCTGGGGGAGGTAGGTGACCGTCAGACCGAACTTGGAACCGTCGCCGACGGCCTGCCTGATCTCGGCGGCGGTGTCCCCGACGACGATCCCGACCTCCGTGACGCCGGCGTCTGCGATCGCCTCCAGGCCGTAGAAGAGCACGGGCTTGTTGGCCACGGGCACCAGTTGCTTGGCTGATGTGTGGGTGAGGGGGCGCAGGCGGGTTCCGGCCCCGCCGGAGAGTACGAGAGCCTTCATGGCACCGACCCTAGGAGCGCACGCTAGAGCGGGAGTGGGGGATCGCCCGCGCCCTCACCACCCCTCCAGCACCGCTCGAGACGCCCGCCCGATGCTTCCGGGCATGGCAGACAACCACCGCGCACTCATCCAGGCGTTCGTCGACATGATCAACAACCATGACGTCGCCACCATCGGCGAGCACACCGCGCCGGGGCACATCGACCACAATCCGGTCGTCGCCGACGGCGTGGAGGCCAACGCGGCCTTCTTCCAGCAGATCTTCGACGCGTTCCCCGACGTGAAGGTCGTCGCCCACGACGTGATCGTCGACGGGGACCGGATCGCCGGCCGTTTCGAGTACTCCGGCACCCACCAGGGCACCTTCTTCGGCGTCGGGGCGACCGGGCGCCGGCTGACCTTCCAGTCCATCGACATCTGGCGCGTCGAGGACGGCCTGCTGGCCGAGCACTGGGACCAGCTCGACATGGGCGGCATGTTCCACCAGCTCGGCGTCGACTTCTACGCGCTGCAGAAGGCGTAGGCGGTTCCGTCCGCCAAAGGTCAGCTCGCCCCGCCCTGGCCGGCGCTGCCGATCGGGCCGACCCGGACGGGGGAGCCGGCGCCGTCGGTGACGGGCAGGGTCGCGGCGCCCGGCCACTCCAGCGTGACCGACTTCGTCTCCCCGGGCGGGGTCACCACCAGGGCGGTCACGCGCACGCCCGAGCCGCCCGAGTCGTTGACCGGGTAGCTGACGGTGAACGACACCGACTTGCCGTCCTCCAGCGTCATGGCGCCGGCCTCCTGGCCGGTGCGCTCGGCGGACACATCCCCCGCGGCGGTCCGCAGGTCGACGCCCGCGTACCCGGTCAGGGCACAGTCCCGGCCGCCGCCGTTGGTGAACGTGACCGCGACCGAGCCCTCGCTGTCGCCGTCGATGGTGCTGTCCGACGCGGTGACGTCCAGTTCGTCGGTGCGGCACGCGCCCGCCCCGGCCTCCGCACCGGAGCCGGCGGACTGCCCGCCGGAGCCGCCGTCCGTGTCCTGCGCGCCGGCCGTGTTCCCGGCGCTCTCCTTCCCGCCGCCCTGCTCCGGGGCGCCCGCGTCCGCGCCGCCGTCCGGGGAAGCCGGCGCGGACGCGGACGGGCCGTCGTCCTGCGCCGTGCCGTCGTCGCCGTTGCAGGCCGTGAGCGACAGACCCGCGGCAACGGCAAGGGCGGCGAAGGTGAGCTTGCGAACGCGCATCGTTTCTTCCTCAGTCTCGGTGACGGCGCCGGCCGCCCGGCCCCGGCAAGGGGCACGAGCGAGCTTCTGTGACCACCAGGACCGTTCCTGCCCGGCCAAGCGTTCCGCCCGACGGCCCGTCAGGACATCCCTGTTACATACAGCGAGTCCCGCACACCGTCTCCGGGCCCGCCGCCAGGGGCGCCGGAGCCGCCCGCCGCCCGCCCGCGGGGCGCCGGGCGGCTGGGACGGACCCGTGACCCGGCACGCCTTGACGGACGCTCAGCCGGCCGCCGCCCGCTCCACCTCCTCCACCAGCGCCGCGTGCTCCAGGATGTCGCGCGCGTGCGGGGCGAAGTCCTCCCCCTCCAGCACGGTCCGGGCGAACACGCCGGCGATGTTGGTGAAGTGACGGTCGGGCCGCAGGACGATCTCGCTCACCTTCCCCTCACGCTCCACCGTCAGCACGGGCGTGTGCTCGTCGGGGGTGCTGAAGGCACGCTCCAGCCGCAGCCGGCCCCGGCTGCCCCACAGGCCGTACCCGCTGCGGTAGGCGTGCTCCACCCCGTAGGACAGCTGCGCGGCCACCCCGGAACCGGACACCAGCAGCGCGCTGCCCGCCGGCCGCGGGCCCAGCGCGCTCGCCGCCCGCTCCTGCGCTCCGGCCACCCGCAGCGGACCCAGGAAGTGCCGGGCCGCACGGATCGGGTAGGCGGCGACCTCCGGCAGGGTGCTGGCCCGCTGCGGCGCCCCGCCGTCCGGCCCGGGCCGCAGCGGTATGCCGAACTCGGAGGTGAACAGCTGCACCTCGCCGATCAGCCCGTCCGCCACCAGCTCCCGCACCCGCGCGTGCTGCGAGTGGTGCAGGAACATGAAGCTCTCCATCAGCAGCAGCCCCCGCTCCCGGGCGAGCGCCACCGCCTTCTCCGCCTCGGCCGCACTGGGCGCGAACGGCTTCTCGCACAGCACGTGCTTGCCGGCCGCAAGCGCCCGCAGCGTCCACTCCACGTGCAGCTCGGGCGGCAGCGGCACGTACACCGCGTCCACGTCGTCGCGCTCCAGCAACTGCTGGTAGGAGGCGACCGGGACGCCGCCGAAGCGGTCGGTGAACTCCCGGGCCCGCCCGGCACTGCGGCTGGCCACCGCCGTCACCGTCACCAGCGGCTGGTGCTCCAGCGAGGGCAGCATCCGGCGCCGGGCGATGTCCGCGCAGCCCAGCACACCCAGCCGCAGCGACCGCACCCTCCCGCCGCTCACCGGCCGTACCCCCCGTCCGACGCCCACACCCCGCGCAGCACCGCCAGCAGCGTGCGCGCCTCGATGTTCAGGTAGTTGCTGTGCCGCATCAGCTCCGCGAGCTGACCGGCCGTCAGCCACACGAACTCGTCGGGGACGTCGAGGGGGAAGTCGTCCCCGACCTCCATGAGCACGTACCGGTTGCCGGCATGATGGAAACGGCCGCCCTCCTCCGACTGCACCACGTCGTACAGCAGCTCGTGCGGCTGTGCCCGCATCACCAGGTCCAGATAGCGGGGCCGGAGGTGGACGGGCAGGGTCAGCGCCCGCCCGGGCTGGCACTGCACGGTGGGCCCGAACTCGGCCACGTCCAGCACCCCCGCCTCCGACCGCGCCCGCGCCAGCAGGTGCGGCACCCCGCCCACCCGGCGGATCAGGAACGCGACCAGCCCCTGCTCCTTGGGCGCCAGCAGCGGCTGGGTCCAGCTGGTCACCTCCCGGTTGGCGGCCGACACGGACGCGGCGATCACGGCGAAGTGATGCCCGCTCTCGTGCTCGATCGCGTACTCGCTGCGGCGCCAGCGCTCCACCTGCGCCAGCGGCACCGAACGCTGCACCAGCTCACGGCGCGCCCGGATCTCGGTGAGCCGGCTCAGCACCTCCTCCATGGAGTACAGCGACGGCCCCCCGCGCCCGGCCGGGGCCGGGATCAGCGACAGCACGGTACGCGCGTCCATGTTGACGACGTTCGGCTCGTACAGCAGCCGATGGATCTGCCCGAGCGTCAGCCACACGAAGTCCTCGTGCAGCTCCACCTCGCCCAGCGCCTCGACCACCATGTTCCGGTTCCGCTTGCACAAAAACCACGAGCCCTGCTCGGACTGCAGGGAGTCGTACAGCACCCGCGAGCGCAGCCTGGGCGGCCGGAAGTAGTCGATGTAGCGCACGGCGGAGCCCTTGTGGACGCCCGTGTAGTTGCTGCGCGTGGCCTGCACGGTCGGCGACAGCTGCACCGTGTCGAGGTTGCCGGGCTCCATCTTGGCCTGCATCAGGCAGTGCAGCACACCGTCGAACTCCTTGACGACGATGCCGAGGATGCCCACCTCGGGCTGGTTGATGATGGGCTGCGTCCAGGACAGCTCGTGGCCGTCCCACGCGCTGCGCACGCTCAGGCCCTCCACGGCGAAGAACCGGCCGCTGTCGTGCACCAGGTTGCCGCCCTGCTCCTCGAAGCGCCAGCCGACCAGCTCGGAGAACGGGATGCGGCGCACGTCGTAGCGGTTGGTGCGGCGCTGCTCGGCGAACCACTCGCGGAACACCGCGTTGGGCGTCACCGCGCTGTCACCGGCCCGCGCCGAGCGCACGAACCGCTGCACCGTACTCGGGGCGGCACCCACAGACGCTGCTGCCTGGGTGATGGTCATGAGCGCGACTCCTTCGACTCGTTCCGCTCGCCCTCAGACAGGCGGCCGCAGCACGACCATGGGCCGTGGCGATCGGGGCGCAGCGGAGACCGCCTCGGCGCCCGCCGGAGTCCCGCTCGACTCCTCCTTCTTATCGCTGACAGTTTTCCTGTCAGTGCTAGACAGGGGCTGGGGGCGTCCCTACGCTCGACGCCATGAGAATCCTCTTCGCCGGCGCCGGAAACTTCGGCCACGTCTACCCCCTCCTCCCCTTGGCGAAGGCCGCGCGGGCCGCCGGCCACGAGGTCTTCTTCGCCACGGGCGCCCAACTGCACGCCGCGGTCACCGCGGCCGGCCTCCAGCCGGTACCCGCGGGCCGCTCGGTGCCCGAGGGATTCATGGAAGCAGCGCGCTCTCGAGGCCTCCTCGCGGAAGGCGAGGCGGACCTCAGGCCGCAGGACGTCCCGCCCCAGGTCCTGGCCGACCTGCACGTGGACGTCTTCGGCTCCGTCCTGCCGCGCTGGGTCACCGAGGACCTGACCGCGGCCCTCGAGCGGCTGCGCCCAGACCTCGTCGTCTACGAGGCGCTCAACCCGGGCGCCGCCTTCGCCGCCCACCTGGCCGGCGTACCCGCCGTCGCGCACGGCGTCGGCCCGATGACCGTCGGACCCGACGAGGCCCGCGTCATGGAACGGCTCCTGGTCACCGCCGCCGACCTCGGCGTCACCGTGCCCGGCGGCCAGCTCCTGGCCCTCGCCCGCGCCTTCGTCGACATCTGCCCGCCCTCCCTGCAGGACCCGCACTTCCTCGCCGCCCCCCTCAACCGCATCGAGCAGCGCCCCGTCCCCTACGGCGAACCCGGCGAGCTGCCCGAGCGCATCCGCACCGCCGAGGGCCCCTTCGTCTACGTCACCCTGGGCACCGCGCTCGCCTCGGCCGAGGTGCTGCGCACGGTCGTGGAGGGCCTGCTGCCGCTGAACGTGCCCGTCCTGGTCGCCGCCGGACCCGTGGTCCCCGTGGACGCGCTCGGCGAACAGCCCGAACGGGTCGTGGCGGTGCCGTGGGTGGCGCAGCCCGAGGCCCTCGCGCACGCCTCGCTCGTGGTCCAGCACGGCGGCGCCGGCACCACCCTGGCCGCCCTGGGCGCCGGCCTGCCCCAGCTCGTCCTGCCGCAGGGCGCCGACGGCCCGGCCAACGCCGCTGCGGTCCACGCCGCGGGCGCCGGCGAGTACGTCCTCGCCGGCGACCTGACCCCCCAGGCGGTCCACGACGCGGCCCGCCGCCTGCTGGCCGACGACTCCTACCGCACCGGCGCCCGCAAGGTCGCCGAGGAGATCGCCGCGATGCCCGACCCGGCCGCCACCGCCGCCAGGCTCCCGGACCTCGCCGCCTGACACCCGCGGGCGGCCGTCCCGCAGATGTCCCGCGACTCCCGGTGCGCGCGCCGACTTCCCCCGCGGCGCGCGCACCGGGCCATCCCTTCCGTCCCCGGCACCCCCAGGCCCCGGCACGCCTCGATCCCGGCACCCGGCACCCGGCCCCGGCCCCCTCGGCCCCGGCACCCGGCACCCGGCCCCGGCACGCCTCGATCCCGGCACCCGGCACCCGGCCCCCTCGGTCCCGGCATCCGGCACCTGGCACTCCTCGCTCCCGGCCCCGCACCCCTCGGCCCTGGTCCCAGGCACCCGGCACCCCTCAGCCCCGGCGCCCGGCACACCTCGGCCCTGGCCCGGCACACCTCGGCCCTGGCCCGGCACCTTCGGCCCCGGCACTCCTCGGTCCGGCCCCGACACTCGGCCCCAACACCTGGCGCCCGGCGCCCGGCACTCGGCGCCCCGTCGGTCCCGGCCGGCCGGCTACGGCGGTGTCGGCAGTGTCGCGCCCGCCGTGGGCATCGCCGGCAGCAGGTCGTCGACCGGAGTCGAGGGTGCCGACAGGGCCAGGGCCAGCAGCGCGGCGCTCACGTCGGCGGCCAGGCGGGCCGCCTCGATGCGGGTGAGCACCGACGAGGCGAAGTCCAGGCACAGCAGCGGCCGTTCACGCCACCGCACCAGCGTCAGCGCCGCGTCGGCCTCGGCACCGCCCAGGTGTCCGTGGTGGAAGCGTGCGGACAGCCCGCCGGCCCCGGCAGCGGCCGGAAGCAGCTCGTCGTGCGCGGCGAACGTCACCTGCGCCGGTCCCGGCCGCGACCTGTCGCCGGCCGTGCCCAGCGCCCGGGCGAGGTCGTCCTCGTCCGTGCCGGCGTCGGCCAGGCCCTCGCTCAGCGCGCAGGCGATGCCGCGCAGGTAGTAGTCGGCGGTGCCCTCCAGCGTGCAGCGCACCGGGTGCGTCACCGCGCACGGCACGACGGTGCGCGGCAGCGCGGCCGCGGGCCGGCGCGGCAGCTCGGCCCCCACCAGCAGCTCCTCGCGGCCGCAGCGCCGGCCCACGGCCAGGGCCCAGGCGGCCAGCACGACGGTGCTGTGCGGGACGCCGGCCCGGCGGGCGGTGGCGTCCACCGCGTCGCGCACCTGCGCATCGAGCACGAACGGCAGCCGCCCGCCGCGGAAGTCGAAGACGGCCGGGCGCCGCTCCGGGGCCCCCAGGTCCACCGGGCCGGCCGCGCCGCGCAGCAGGCCGGCGCGCCGCACCGCCCGCGCGTACGGCACCCCCGCCGCCCCGGGCGCGGGCGTCGGCTCCCGGTCCACCGGCAGGCCCGCCGCCGCACGGCCGTAGTCGTCGAGCAGCTCCCGCCACACCAGCGCCGCCGACCAGGGACCGGCGACGGCCCGGTGGTACAGGAAGGACAGCACATGCCGTCCGGGGGCCAGCGGCACCAGCACGAAAGCGACGGGCGGGCGCCCCGCCGCCGTGGCCCACGGCGCGGCGCCCCGGGCCAGCCGCCGGTGCACCGCGGCGACGCCGTCCGCCTCACCCGCCACCGCGGGGCCGGCGACCAGCGGGACCGTGCAGGAGTCCAGCACCCGCCGCACCGGCCCGCCGGCCGAGGGCGCGAAGAAGGTCCGCAGCCCCTCGTGCCGGGCACTGAGCGCGGCGACGGCGGTGCGCAGCGCCGCCACGTCCAGCGGGCCGGACAGCTCCGCGCTCAGGACACGCAGAGCGGCCCGGGAGCCGTGACGGCCCGCCAGCGCCGCGCGCTGCCCGGGCAGCAGGGGCCGCAGCACCCCGCTCTCCCGCGCCGCCGGGGCGCGGGCCGGCACCGCACGGGCCAGCACGTCCGAGAGAGGGGCGGGCCCCATGAGCGCCGCCAGGTCCAGGGACAGTCCCAGCCGTTCGCCGGCCCGCCGCTGCAGCCGCATCGCCTGCTCGAGGGTGCCGCCCAGGGTGACGAACGGCGACCCCGCCGCCCCGCCGCGCACGCCGCGCCGGTCGCCGCCCGTCACGTCCGCGGCCAGGTCGAGCAGCGTGTCCAGAAAAGTCGGGGTCAGCATGAGGTCCGCCCTCCCGGTGGCCGTCTTGCCCCGCATGCTGCCCACCGGCCCTCGAAGCCCGCTCGAGCCGGTGCGCCGCAACCCGCCGTTGCCGAGAGCAGATTCCCTATCACTGACAACTTGAGTATCGCTGAAAGTGCTACGGTGGCTCCATGACTCCCCGCGACCGCCGCCTGCGCGAACAGGCCCGCCGGCATCAGCTGATCCTCGCCACCGCGCGCGAGATGGCCGAGTCGGAGGGCTGGGACAGCGTGACCACCCGGCGCCTGGCGGACCGCATCGAGTACAGCCAGCCCGTGCTCTACCAGCACTTCAAGAACAAGGACGCCATCATCCGCGCGGTGGCGCTGGAAGGCTTCGCCGAACTCGCCGCCGCCCTGCGCGCCGCCCGCCGCCGGTACACCGGCGACCCGCAGGAGACCCTGCGCGAACTCGCCCGCGCCTACGTCGGCTTCGCGTCCCGCTCACCCGTCCTCTACCAGGCCATGCTCGTCCTCGACACCGCTGACGACAGCGACGGCCCGTATGCGCCCGGCCCGTTGGCCGAGGTCATGGCCGAGATCGAGGAAGCTGTCGCCCCGCTGGCCGCGGGCCAGGACGCCCAGCTGCTCACCCAGGTGCTGTGGAGCGCCTGGCACGGCATGGCGACCCTGGTCAACGCGGGCCGTCTGGACGCGGAGCCGACCGGGGCGCGTCTGGCGATGCTGACCGACCGGCTCACCGGCCCCGCCGCCCAGCCCGCCTGAACCCGGGCGGGCGGGGGCCGGCGGCTCAGACCGTGCTCTTGACGTGCTCCGGCTCCCCGGCGGGCGGCTGCCGCGTGCCGGCCGACTCCTTGAGCCGCTTGCCCAGCAGCGTGAACAGCAGGATCAGCCCGACCGTCAGCAGGATGTGACCCAGGCCCGCCACCAGCGACAGGGCCTCCGGCATCTCGTGCCCGAGCACCGTCAGGCAGCCGTGCACGCCCATCATGCCCACGGACACCGCGATACCGGCGTTGTAGAACCAGAAGAAGTTCGTGAACAGCTTCGAGGGGGAGAGCCCGAACTGCTTGTCGAGCCCCAGAACGATCAGGAACCCGAACATGCCCAGCGTCAGCAGGTGCGTGTGCATCACCGACAGCTGCGTGTCCCCGGTGAAGTCCTTGATCTTGGTGAACTCCCGGTAGAACAGCCCCGAGACCACCCCGATGATCATGTAGACATGCGCTGCGTAGAACGACTTTCGCATCGCGGTGCTCGCTCCCTGCGGTCGATTACCGTGCCGACACCGCTCATTCAAGCACCCCCGGACGGCTCCAACTGCCCCTGACGCAGGCCCTCTCGAGCGTTCGTCCAGTCATGGTCGAGCGGGCCCCGACCGCCCTGCCGTACCTCAGCCGACGACCGCGTCCGCCCGCGCGCCCTGCACCAGGGCCGCCGGCAGCTCGGCCCGGCCCCGGATGCGCAGCTTGCGGTAGATCCGCGTCAGCCGCTGCTGCACCGTACTCACCGACAGCAGCAGACCCGCCGCGATCTGCCGGTTGGTCAGCCCGCGCGCCGCCAGCGCCGCCACCCGCTGCTCGCCGGCCGTCAACGGCTCCCGCTCGACAACCGCCGCCGCCGAGGCGGGCCACGCCGCGATCTCCGCCAGCCGCAGCTCCACGGCGGCCCGCGTCACGCCATCGGGGCACACGTCGTGGGCGAGCGCCAGGATCCGCCCGGCCTCCTCGGGCCGGCGCTGCGCCAGCAGTTCCTCGGCGACATCGCGCAGCACCTCCAGATCACCCGGCCGCACCGGCCGCCGTATCCCCTCGGCGATCGGCGCGAGGAAATGCCCCGCCACGGCCGTCGCCGGGGCCTGCGCCTCACGCAGCGCCAGCGCGGCCCGCCGGTGCAGACCCGCCCGGGTACGCGGCGCGGTGAGCGCCAGCACCACATCCTGTACGGCCGGATGCCCGAACCGCAGCCCGTTCAGCAGCCCGCAGGCACGCAGCGCCGCGAGCCCCGGCCCCCACAGCCCCGTCCCCAGCATCTGCGCCAGCACCGCCTCGCTCGCCCCCGCGCCCACGACGGCCACCGCCCGGGCGGAGGCGACCGCGGCCGGACCGCAGCGGGCCAGACACGCGGCAACGGCCCCGGCGAACGGCCCGTCACCCGCGAACACCGGTCCACCCGCCCCGCCCGCCTGCTCCTCCTCCTCGACCAGGGCCCGCAGCAGCAGCGGGTTGCCCCCGCTCAGACGGCACAACTCGGCCACGGTGCGCACCGAACGGCCCTCCACGGCCTGCGCCACCTCGCGCGGTGTGAGAAGCCCCAGCGCGATCCGCCGGACCTGGGGGCGGTGCGTCAGCTCCGTGACGGCCACCGGATGCCGCTCCTGCGTCTCGGGGCAGAGCGTCACCACCAGCAGCACCGCCGCCGGCCGGGCGTGCCGGGCGATGTGGTCCAGATAGCGCAGCGACTGCGCATCGGCGTGCTGCACGTCGTCCACGCAGAGCACCACCGGCCCTTCGACGGCCAGCGCGCACAGCCGGGCGCAGAACTCCCGCACGGTCTCCTCACGCAGCGCACGGTGCTCAGGACCGATGCGTGCGAGCGCGAACGCCGGTGCGCTGCCCACCACTTGACGCAGCACACCCAGCGGGGTGAGAAGGTGCTCCTCGGTCGCGGCCGCCCGCAGCACCAGGGCCCCCGCGGCGCCGGCCCTGGCGGCCACCGCGTCCAGAAGACGGCTCTTGCCGCACCCGGCGGCCCCCTCGATCACGACCGTCCCGGACCGGCCCGCCGCACACATCGCGAGGACCGTCTCCAGAGCACCGGCCACCGACACCCCGCCCGCCGCCTCCGTCATGAACCGCCCCTTCACCGCCGTCGCCCTGCGTCCACTGATCCAGGACGAGGATCCGGGCAGCCGCTCTAGACCGGGTCGAGCACGGACGGAGATCGGACACCGGATCCGTCACACACCCGCGGCGGGCCGGCCGACGTCGTCCGTGGTGTCCTGCGGCGGCGCGACAGGCCAGCCGATGTCGTCCGTGGTGTCCTGCGGCGGCGCGACAGGCCAGCCGACGTCGTCCGTGGTGTCCTGCGGCGGCGCAACGGGCCAGCCGACGTCGTCCGTGCTGTCCTGCGGCGGCGCGACGGGCCAGCCGACATCACCGGCGACGGCCTGCGGCCGGCCGGTGTCGCCGGCGGTGGCCGCGGCGGCGGTGCCCGCCGTGGTGAAGGCGGCGGCGACGACGGCGGCGACGGCGGCGATCCGGGCGATGCGCTTCATGGCTGGCTCCTGGGGTGACAAGTGTGTGTTCGCTCTGTGGCAACCTCTTGCCTCAAGGCTGGCAACGCCCCCTCGTGACTCACTGAAGAACGGACCGAGAACCACTCGAGAACCCCCTCCGCCTGCACCGTCGCAGCCGACCCACCGGGCACACCGCCTTGGCAACCCCTGGCAACCCGCAGACAACAGGCGCCCCGCCACAGGCGCCCCGCCACCCCGACGACCACAGAGGCACCTCCGCATCCGTACGCCAAACGCACGGCAGACATACGCCATCCGTACGGTCACAGGGTTAGGCTGAGGAGCAGGAGGTGCCATGTCCGAGTTGTTCGACGCGGTCGACGCGCTGGTCGCGTCCCGGTCCGCGCTGCCGCCGGCCCCCGAGCGCAAGCGGCTGCGCGTCGCCCACGGCCTGACGCTGGACGACGTGGCCGCCGCGCTGAAGGTGCGCCGGGCCACCGTGTCCGGCTGGGAGTCGGCCAAGAAGCCCGTCGAGCCGCGCGGACCGGAACGCGAGGCGTACGCGCACCTGCTGGCGCGACTCGCGCGGCTCTACCCCGCCTCCCCGGCCGTGCCCGAGCCCCTGCCGGACCCGGCCACCCCCGCGGCCACGACCGCGTCCGGGAACACCCCGCCCGCCCCCGCCCCCGCGGCGGCCGCACCGCGTCCCGAGCGCACCGCCGGCGCGTCGTCGGCGTCCTCGGCGCCGCGCCGTCCGGGCGGGAAAAAGGGGGCCCGCCCGGCCGCAGCCCCGGCGGACGGCACCGACCCGCGGTTCGAGAACGGTCCGCTGGCGGTCGTCGACGCCGGCGACGGGCAGGTGCGCGCGTACTGCACCGGCGGCCTGGTCCTGGAGGTACCCGCCAGGAGCATGCCGGCGCTGGTGGAGTGGACGCTGAAGGAGGCGAGGCTCGGGCAGCCGCGGCTGTCCGCTTCGGGCAGGGACGCCGATCCGCTGCTCGTGCTCACCGAGACGGCGCTGAAGCGCTACGGCCTGCCCGTCGCCCTCACCGAGGAAGAGCGTCTCGCCGGCCGGATTCCGCAAGAGCACAAGGTCGTCCAGCAGCTCGCGCGTGCGGAGTGGAAGCTGACCAAGCGCGGGTTCGGCCCGTGGGCGCGGATCTACCGCCCGGCCAAGGGCCCGGACCGCCAGTGCGTGCAGCTGTGCATCCCGTCCTGGAACGCGCTGGACGCGCGGCACTGGGGCGCGGCCGGACAGCTCCCGCCGGCGCAACTCGCCCGCGTACTGGGCGTGTACGCCTCCCGCGTGACCACACCGCGCGGCTCCACCGCCGTGACCGGCCTGGAGCTGATGACCGCGCTGCACCCGGCGACCCGGGCCTCCGAGCCGGACGCGCACGGCAGACGGCACTCCGAGCACAACCCCGGCTCGCTGGGGAAGGACCCGGTGGACTGCGCGCCGTGCGAGGCCCCGGACGGACACCCCCTGCTCAAGGACCTGCCCCGGTTCGCCGTCCGCGGCCCGGCCGAGAAGCTGTTCGAGGAGGCCTACGACTGGGCGCGGCCGCTCACGGACGCCGAATGCCTGCGCCGCAACCTCGTCGGCATCGACGTGAACATGGCTTTCGCGGCCGGCGCCAACGGCCTGACCGTCGGCCTCGGAGCGCCGACGCACGTCAGGAACCCGGCGTTCGACCCCAAGCTGCCGGGGAGCTGGCTGGTGGACCTCTCCCACGTCGACCTCTCCCGGGTGAAGGCCGGCAAGGAGTGGGTGGAGCTGGACGCCTCCCTGCTGCCCAGCCCGTTCACGCCGCAGGGCGAGCGCCCGCAGGGACCGGCCTGGTACGCGACACCGACCGTCGCGTACGCGGTGGAACTCGGCTACGAGGTACGGCCCCTGGAGGCGTGGGTGCGCCACGAGAACGGCCGCTACCTGGACGGCTGGTACCACCGCCTGCGCGACGCCTACCTCGCCACGATGGCCGACCTCGGCGTCCACGCCGACCTGGCACCGGCCGACTTCCTGACGGCGATGGACGCCTGCCGCAGCCGCGACCCGGAGCTGGCGATCGTGGTGTCGGCGATCAAGGCGACGGTGAAGGGCGGGCTGGGCAAACTGCGCGAACGGCCCCGCGGCGAGGGCTGGCGGCCGGGAGAGCCGTGGCGGGCCCTGGCCCGCCCGACGTGGCGGCCCGACATCCGCGCGGCCGTCATCTCCCGCACCCGGACCAACCTCCACCGCAAGATCGTCAAGCATGCGGCGTTCACCGGGCAGTACCCGGTCGCCGTCCTGTCCGACTGCGTCGTGTACGCGGCCGACGGGCCCTCGCCGCTGGACTTCCTGCCCCACCGGGAGGGCAGGCCGCTGCCGGGCGGCTTCCGGCTCGGCGTCAACCCGGGCCTGGTGAAGTGGGAGGGCACACAGAGCGTGCTGTGGGGCGAGGGCCTGCGGGAACGCTTCGACGCCCCGGACCTCAACCTCGCCCGGTACATCAAGGACGGCACCGTCACCGACGCCCAGGCCGGGAAGCGGGGAGGACGATGAGCCTGTTCGGGGACGGCCTCGACAAGGCGGTGCAGAAGGCGTTCACCCGCCCGGCACCGAAGACGGCCGGCCCGCAGATGCGCTACCTGGTCAAGCAGCTGGGGGGGACCGGGCCGGTCGCCCGGACGCTGCGGATCTCCCGGCGCACCGTCGAGCGGTACGTGAAGAACCAGATCACCAAGCCCCGCCCGGACCTCGCCGCGCGCCTGGAGCGCGAGGTGAAGAAGCGGTGGCAGCCCCGCATCCGGGCAAGGGCCCGGCACAGGGCCGCCACCACGAGCGGCATCGTCATCGACACCCGTGCCCGCATGGGCTACACCGCACCGGTCGGCTCCACGGACCAGGACCGCGTCCGGCACCTGACCGTGGCCCTGCCCCCGCAGTACGCCGCCCGCCTGTTCACCGCCCAGGAACAGGGCGCAGGCGACCGGCAGCTGAAGGAGATCGCCGCCGAAGCGCTCAGGGAGGTCTACTTCCAGGACAACGGCCGCCGCGCCGGCAGCCTGGAAGAGGTCCGCTTCACGGACATCGAGCACCTGGAGTTCGACCTGTAGCGGCCGCGCCCCGCCGGCCCGGCTCCGGGCCGGCGGGGCCGGGCCCGGCTCAGCTCGCGGGCAGCCGCCGCAGCGTGGTGATGCCGGAGAAGACGCAGATGTCCCGCTGGACCGCGGTGACCAGGACCCGGTGCTCGTCCGCCCTGCCCGCCGGCAGCAGATCGGTGTGGATCCAGCACGGCGCGTCCAGTTCGGTGTAGCGGGCGAACACGACGTCCATGGCGACGGCGCACACCGGGGCGGGATGGACCGCGGCGTGCGAGGACTGGCGCGCCGCTTCGAGGAGAAGCATGCCCGGCGCGTGGTCGACGGGGTGGTCGAAGAGGACGGGATGGTTGAGGTCGACGCGCAGCTGGCTGCGGCGCGGTGAGTTGGTCGGCGACAGCACCACGTCGGCGAAGGCCTCGCGCGCCACCTGGGCGGGAGCGACCGGCGGGGTGAGCGGCAGGGCGTGCGCGGTGGCCTCGCCGAGGTCCGCGTAGGGCCCGCGCAGGCGCTTGTACAGCGCCGGGGCGTGGTTGGCGAAGCGGGTCTGGGCGGTGCCCACCCGCACACCGTCGCGCACCACGGCGACCTGCATGTCCAACGAGGCCAGCCGCCCCGACCGGCGGACGACGTCCCGGCACGCCACCTGCAGCTCGATCTCCGCCGTCGCCATGGCGTCGACAGCGAGCGCCATGGGGTCGAGGGCGTAACTGAAGTGGCTCCAGGACTGACGGTGGCCGAAGGGCACACCGTAGGCCGCATGGCTCAGCAGCGGCACGCACTGACGCACCGACTCGGCCAGCAGAAGCGGGTCGAGCAGGTCGTGCCGAGGGGCGTAGAAGCTGTGGTTCTGCGGCCACCGGGCGCGTATGACGTAGTCGTCGTCACCGTGCCGGTGCCACTCGGTCAGCAGCCGCTCGGCGTTCGCGCTCTTGTGGACCTGCTCGCTCGTGACCGGCGCGCCCTCTGCGCACGATGCCGAGAACGTCGGAACGGTGCTGTGCATACGTCATTTCCCCCTAGAACGTACGGATCTGCGAGGCTTACCCGAGGCGCGTACCGGCCCTCGAGCTGTGCTGGTGACGTGCTGGAGAGCTGCTCAAACTTTAGAGAGTGCTCTCTTTTTTTCAAGTCAAGGCGGGGCAAAGAAACCTTCGCAGGGCGCCGCAGGACCATGAGAATAAGGGGCAAATCAGACAGTCCGCGCCGGGTGGCTTCCTCCCGGCGCGGTATCGAGTAAGTTAGAGATCGTTCTATTTACTTTGGAGGGGCGATGCGGCAGCCAAAGCAGCAGCGAGCTGTGGAGACGCGCGAGAGTATCCTGCACGCTGCGGCGGAGCTCTTCGACGAGATGGGCTACGCCGCCGCCGGCATCAACCGGATCCTCGAGCGTGCCGGTGCCACGGCCGGCTCCCTGTACTTCCACTTCGAGTCCAAGGAAGGGCTCGCGCGTGCCGTGATGAGCAGGCAGTCCGACAGGATCCTGCCGCTCCTGGAGTCCGAGGGGCTGCAGCGGCTGGTGGACATCACGCTGCTGTGGTCGCGCCAGCTCCAGACCGACGTCGTGCTGCGGGCCGGTGTCCGGCTGACCACCGAGGCGGGGGTCCTGGGCATGGGCGGTGCGGACAAGCCGTACGCCGCCTGGGCACAGGTGATGGAGGAGTGCCTGCAGAGCGCCCGTGAACTGGGGGAGCTGCAGGCGGGGGTGGACCCCGGGCAGGTGGCCGAGCACGTCGTGGCGGCGTGTACCGGCATGCAGCTGCTCTCCGAGGCCGCCAGCACCGACCGCGCGGACCTGCTGCACCGTACGCAGCGGATGTGGCAACTGCTGCTTCCGGGGATCGCGGTCCCGGCTACGGTGGTCCGGCTCGACCTCGACCCGCGCCGTGCGGAGGCGCTGGAGCGGGCCGAGCCGGTGTCCGGCTGAGGCCGGGACGCCCGTTCACGAAAGGCGCCTTCGCGGGCGCCTCCCGCAGTGACGCACGACCGCACGGAGCAAGGGCGCGCGTGCGGAGCAGCCCATGAGCGCGTGGCAGCGCACGGCGCCCCGGCCGGGTACCGGGGCCGAAGACGGGGAGAGTTCATGACACGGAATCTCGGGCGGCTGAGGCTTGCCGCGGTCAACATCGACGGGGTGCTCCTCAACGACACCTTCAGCCCCGTCATCCACGGGTTCGTGGTCGGACGCGGCGGGCAGTACACGGCGGAGACCGAGCGGGCCGTCTTCTCCCAGCCGCAGCACATAGCCGGCCTGCGCATGGCGGAGGCGGTTCCCGAGCCCCTCACCGGGGAGCAGGCGCTGCAGGCCTACTTCGCGGAACGGGAGAAGTACCTCGAGCGCCACCCGGTCGCCCTGTCGGAGGGCGCGGTGGACCTGCTGCACCGTCTGCGGAGCCTGGGACTGCAGGTGGTGTGCTACGGAGGCCTCGCCAAGGAACACTTCGACACCCACCTGGGGGCCTTCGCGGACCTGTTCGACGGCCCCGGGTACGTCTGCACGAACGACTTCCGCCCCGGGATCCACGAGATCGTCACGCAGACGTTCGGCCTGAAGCACGACGAGGCACTGGTCATCGACGACGTCGCCCGCGTGGCCGAGGAGGCCCGCGTGCTGAACGTCGCCTTCATCGGTCACCCCAGCACCTTCGTGCACAGCTTCCAGTGGCACCTCATGGCCGAGGCCGGGGTGCGGCACGTCGTGAGCGGGCTCGACCGGATCGACGCCGAGCTGCTGCACCGGATCGACGCCGAGGCGGCGGCCGGCAGGAGCTGGGAGCGATGAGCATGCTGGACGGCAAGACCGTCATGATCACCGGGGCGTCCAGCGGCATCGGGGCGGCCGCCGCACGGCTGTTCGCCCGGCAGGGCGCCGCGGTCTGCCTGATGGCCCGGCGCGCGCAGCGGCTGGAGCTCCTCGTCGACGAGATCACCGCGGCGGGCGGGAAGGCCCTGGCGGTCGGCGGCGACGTGACGCGCGGTCAGGACGTCGCCGACGCCGTCGCCCGGGCCGCGGACACGTTCGGCGGCCTGGACGCCGCGTTCAACAACGCGGGGTACGCGACGGCCGGACAGGTCCTCCACGAGATCGACGAGGAGGTCTACACGCGCACCATGGCGGTCAACGTGCGGGGGGTGTGGAACTGCCTCGCCCACCAGATCCCCGTCATGCTCGCGTCCGGGCGGGGCGGAGCGGTGGTCAACACCTCCAGCGTGGCCGGCGTGGCCGCCACCGGGGCCTCGGCCGCCTACGTGGCCGCCAAGCACGCCGTGATCGGCATGACCAAGGCGGCGGCGGCCGACTACGGCGCCCAGGGCGTCCGCGTCAACGCACTCGTCGTGGGCAGCACGCGCACCGAGATGATGGACGACGTCATCGCCCGGACACCGCAGCTGGAGCAGGTCTTCATGGACGCGGCGGTGCAGAAGAGGATGGCCGACCCGGACGAGGTGGCCCAGGCGGCGGCGTGGCTGTGCAGCGACCTGTCGTCGTTCGTCACGGGAGCGGCCGTGCCGGTCGACGGGGGAGCCACCGCCCTGTGCGACTGAACGGGGCGCCCTCCGGGGGCCGGGAGACGCTGCCCACGGACAGCGCCTCCCGGCCCCCGGCCTGCGGTCCGCCGCATGCCTCCGCCCGCGCCTCCACCCCGCAGCGAATTAAATAGAACGATCGCTTTGCTTTAGGGGTGTGGTTCGACTACTGTCTTCCCGGGACGGCGGATGGCCGCCGCGGCCGCGGGAGGGCGGATGGTGACTCAGGACAGGGCCGCGCGCACGCGTCAGGCGCTGATCGCGGCCGCGGCCGCCGACATGGACGTCAACGGCTACGACGGGGCCACCCTCTCCGCGATCAGTGCGTCGGCGCACGTCTCCATGGGGGCGCTGACCTTCCACTTCGCCAGCAAGCGCGCGCTGGCCGAGGGTGTCGTCCAGGAGGCGTCCGCCCTCACCCGCGAGCGTGCGGAAGCTGCCGTCGCGGGCCAGTCCTCTCCGCTGCCGGCCGCGATCGCCCTGCTGCAGCACCTTGCCGACCTGCTCGACGAGAGCGTGGTGGTGAGGGCGGCGGCCCTGCTGGCGCGGGAGAGGCCGGAGGCGGTGCCGGGCTGGCACCAGGCCTGGGTGCCGACGCTGCGTCAGCTGCTGCGGGAGGCGGACAGGAGGGGGGAACTGCACCAGGAGGCCCGGCCCGTCGCGGTGACGACGCTGGCGGTGTACCTGCTGACCGCGGTCGAGGTGCACCGCGGCTCCCCCGTCGGGGAGGGCCTCGGCGCGGAGCACTCCCTGTCGCGGCTGCTGCCGTTCGTGCGGCGTGCCGTCGCCGCCGGGAGCACGTGACCCCGCACGTCCTCCGCGGACCGCCCGGACGGGCGGCACCGGGGGGATTCTTTCGGCCCAAAAAACAAAGAGAGCATTCTAAATGTTCTTCGATCTTCTCTGAGAGGGGTTTCGCCATGGGGGCTCCAGCGATCCTGGCGGAGGACGTCTACCGCGAGGAACTGGCAAGGATGGGCGCGGAGGACGGCCGAGTGGTGTGTGTGGACGCTCTGCCGGGCGGTGCCCGGCACCCTTTCGAGACGGCTCATCCGGACCGGTTCTTCCAGCTGGGCAGCGTCGGGACCGCCATGGTGAACATGGTCGAAGGGCTGGTCACCGCCGGGTTCAGGGTGTTCGTGTGCGGACTGGGCACGGGCCTGGGGGCGGAGCGGCTGCCCCGGCTGGCCCTGGCCCATCTGCGCTCGGGTGCGTCGGTCGTGGTGCCGGACTCCCAGGCCGATCCGGTGGAGCTGCTGCGGACACCGCGCGTCCGGATCGCGGCGCCCAGCGGCGTGCAGGAGATCAGGGCGGTGGTGCGCGGTGCGGCCCGCTCGGGGCGGCCGTACCACATCCGCATCGGCGCGGGGGCCCCCGCCGACGTGACGGCGGGCTGGGCCGGGGCCGGCGACGGGGACATCCCCTCGGTCGTCTGGGACGTCGCCCGCGGCTCCGGCCGGCGCGCGGACCCCGGGGTCTGCCTGGTCTCGGTCGGTGAGGACGGCACCCGGCTCGCGCTGGCGGCCCGGGAGCGCGACGCGGGGCCCGCGCACGCGCACCTGGTGTACCTCGACGACAGCCATCTGGCCGCGGCGGCGGGCGAACTGGCCCGTCGCCACGACCGGTTCGTGGTGCTCGGCGGGTACCGGGGGCCGGGCGGGGTGCGCGGTCGGCTGAGCCGGCTGATGCCGGGCTGCGAGGTGCGGGAGGTGACGCCGGGCGGCGACCTCGCCGCCGACGTCGACCGGGTGCTCTCGGCCGTCGAACGGCTGGGGCGATGAGCGGCATCCGGAGCGGCCCGAGGCGGCCGCTCCGGGCGGGCCCGGCCCCCGGGTCAGTCGCCGCGCGGCGCCTCAAGGAGCTCGGAGCGGGCCAGCAGGTAGGCGAGATGGGCCCGGCTGCGGCCGCCGACCAGGTCCGAGGCCTTCTTGATGTGGTGGGACACCGTCCTGCTGCTGATGCCGAGCCGCTTGCCTATCCCCGCGTCCGTGTGGCCCTCGACCATGAGCTTCAGCACCGCCCGGCGGGTCTCGTCCGTCAGCAGCGGGGGCCTGCTGTCCTGGCTGACGGCGACCGGCTCGGCCCGCTGCCAGGCGTGGTCGAAGACCTTGACGAGGTAGTGGATGAGCGCCGGATGCTCCACGGCGAGAGCGGTCGTCTGCTGGTCGTAGCGGGGGTCCGGGATGAAGGCGATGGAGCGGTCGTAGACGATCAGCCGGTCGACGACCTCGTCCAGCGTGCGCACCTGGGCCCCGGCGTTCGTCACCCGCTCTATGTAGGCCAGCGTCGGACCGTGCGCGCGCACCGAGTGCTGGTAGAGCGTGCGCTGGCGCACCCCGCGCTTGTTCAGGCGCAGGGTGCGGGGCAGGGTCCTGCCCAGGGCGTCGGGATCGCGGGCCCCGCCGGGATGGGCCGTCAGCAGTTCCTCGCGGCAGGCCTCCGAGGCTCTTTCGAGCGCCGCGTAGATGACATCGGCACCGTGCAGCAGGCGCACCGACGCGGCCGAGGTGCGCTGCTGCGTGCGGTACACGTCCTCGGCCGCGGACAGCGCGTCGTAGATGCCCGCCACCGTGTGCTGCTGGGCCAGGATGGCGCGCTCCAGCGGGCGGGTGAGGTCGTGGGAGGCGATGTCCGGCGGCACGGCCACCCAGCGGTCACCGGATTCGGCCTGCCGTCGCATCAGGCCCAGCTCGATCAGGCAGTCCGGGATGTCGTCGGACACGAGGCCCTCGGCCAGCGCGCGGCGGTAGCAATCCAGCCCGCGCTCGCACAGAGCTACGACATTCGGTTGTGGGCTTATGTCCGGATCCCTGCACACATTTCCCCCTTGCTGGTTCCTGCAATGCACGATCCTGAGCCTACCCGTCCGTGGATTCCAGCCTTTTGCGCGCCATGCTGTTTGAGGCGGAAGGGCGCGGTGCCTTTTCCGCCGGACAGAAGGGATGGAAATGCAACAGGAAACGGGGTCGGCCTTGTTGCTGCACAGGGTTCCCGCGCCCCTTGTGGAATCGGACGACGAGAACTGGAGTGCCGCTCCGCGCTAGAACAGCGGCCAGGTGGACCGGAAACCGGAATACGACGCACAATCCATATTCGCGGGGGGCAGTGGGCGTGAACCGTGACGAGGAAACAGTAGGCATCATCCTGGCCGGCGGCAGGGGCGAGCGGGCCAAGCCGATCACTCTCAAGTCCCCGGACTACATCCGGAGCAAGGCGCTCATCCCGTTCGTCGGACGACGTCTGGTCGAGTGGATGACGGACGCCTGCCGGGCGCAGGGCGTGCGCCGGTTCTACGTCGTGACCCACGGCCTGGAGAACCGCGGCCAGATCAAGCTCCTGCTCGGCCACGGTGAGCGCTTCGGCGTCGACATCACCTACTCGCGTTCCCGGTTCGACCGGTACAACGTGGGCTCGGCCGGTGCCACCCTGCACAACCTCGAGCAGTGGGACCTGCAGGGCCGCGCGCTGGTCCTGCCCGTCGACTCGCTCTTCGACTTCGACCTGGCGGCGATGGAGGCGACCCACAGCGCCCGGGGCGCGGTGGTCACGGTCGCGTCCGTGGCCCGCACCGCGGCGGAGATCGCCGGCAAGTACGGCGTCATGCGGACCGACGAACGCGGGCTGGTGCAGGGCTTCGTGGAGAAGCCCGGCCTCGCCGAGCTCGGTGCGCTCTTCCCGCGGACGGCCGGCGATCCCGGCGCGACCCTCGCGACCAACGCCGGGATGTACCTGGTGGACTGCGGCCGCCTGCGGATGCTCGCCCGCGAGCCGGACCTCTTCCGGCAGTCCCACCAGCGCCTGGACTGGGGCGGCGACCTCCTGCCCCACCTCGCCGGACGGGGCGTGCCGGTGGCGACCCACACCATCGGGCGCCTGGGCGACATGGGCAACGTGCCCGACTACCTGCACACGGTCCGCCTCGTGCTCGACGGCGCGTACGAGCAGATGAACCGGCTGATGCCGGCCCCCGACCGGACGGATCCGCGCTGCTGGATCCACGAGAGCAGTCTGCAGACCAAGGACGACGTCGCCGGCACCACGCTGGCGCAGAAGATCGACGACGGCTCGGTCGTCATCGGCCCGGGCGTCCGCATCGGCCGCGACGTCGAGATCGGACCCGGAGTGCGCCTGGAGCACACGGACGTCGGCGACGGGGCCGACATCCGCGAGGGCGCCACCCTCGCCCGGTCGGCGGTGGGCGAGTCGGCGGTGGTCGGCAGCTGGGCCGACATCACCGACACCTACATAGGCCCCATGGCCCAGGTGCTCTCGGAGCGCGTCAGGCCACTGCGACTGGAGCAGTTCTCGGCCATCGGCGACGGAGCCGTGCTCTGGCCGGGATCACGATTCTGCGGGGTCACCGTGTACCCCCGACTGCGGGTGCCGACGCTGGCCGGCGTACCCGCACAGACCGAGCTCAGGCGCGCTGACGACATCCTGCGCTGGGTGTGACGGCGCTCATCCCTGGAGGGCACCATGCATAACCCCATTGCCGTCATCGGAGGGGCCGGCCGGACAGGCGTGCTCATCACCCGCCGGCTGACCGAGGAAGGCCGCCGCGTACGAGTGATCAGCCGCGACCCGGACAGCGCGGCGCTTCCGCCCGGAGTGGACAGGCACCGCGCCGACGTGCGCTACGCGCACGCCCTGGGACCCGCGCTGCGCGACTGCTCCGGCATCGTGTTCACCGTCGAGCCGGGCACCGCCGACTCCGGCCCCCACAGCCCCGGGACCACCGTCTACGACGGGGTGCGCAATGTGCTCGCCGCGGCCGCCGACGGCGGGCGGCGCCCGCACATCGTCCTGGTCAGCCAGATCTACGTGACGCGGCGCGAGCACCCGATGAACGCCTACGGCAGGCTGCTCGACTGGCGGCTGCGCGGCGAGGACGAGGTGCGCGCCTCGGGCCTGCCCTACACCGTCGTACGCCCCAGCTGGCTGACGGACGGCGACGTCGCGGGCGCCCGGGTGCGCCTCGAACAGCACGACCGCGGCGACGGCTGGGTGTCGAGGAAGTCGCTCGCGGAGGCGTGCGTGCAGTCCCTGCGCCTGCCGGCCGCGAGCGGGACGACCTTCGAGCTCTACAACGAACCGGGGGAGGAGCCCGCCGACTGGGGCCCGCTGTTCGACCGGCTGGTCCCCGACCGGGTCCCCGCGTACCCGGGGCCCGTCCGCTGACGACCGCCTGACCCCCGCACGGCGGGGCGCAGCCCCCTCGACCGGCTCGCCCCCGCCCGAGACCTGCCGGGCATTCCCCCGTCACCGGCAGGGGGACACGGGGCCGGTACCGGCCCCGTGTCCACCACCGCTCTTCCGACGTCGCCCGTCGCCGCGCCGCCGGCGCGCACGCCCGAGACCGGCACGCGGTGACGAGGCCTGCCCGAATTCGGAGGCCCTCTGTCACCGCAGCACTGATCCGTGGCTCACCGGAACGTGACTCACGTATTCGATGGAGAGGGGAGAACAGTGTCCGCACAAGACCAGCAGACGCTTCCCGACGACATTTCACCGAACGAATTCGCCGAGGTTCTCTCTGCGCTGCGCTCCATTCCGCGAAGCGACCAGCGACGCTGGGGCGAAGTGTATGTGCGCGGGCTGCTCGCGGTCCGCGGGAAGAAAACCATGCGCGCTCTCGCCAATGGCGCGGGCAGCGGGGCCGAGCAAAGTCTTTACCAATTCATCAGCAAGTCGCCCTGGGACGCCGACCCGGTGCGCGGCGACCTGGCGCGGCTGTTCGTCGAACGCGCCCAGCCCCGCGCCTGGGTGGTGCAGCCCCTCGTGATCACGAAAGTGGGCCAGCACTCCGTCGGAGTGGAACGGCAGTGGGTCTCGCAGATCGGACGGATCGTCAACTGCCAGCAGGCGATGAGCGTATGGCTCGCCGGGGACCGGGGGAGCTGCCCCGTGGACTGGCAGCTGGCGCTCCCCGAGTGCTGGACGGACCAGGAGGACATGCGCCGCCGTGCCTCCATCCCCACCGACGTCGGATCGTGCCCGCCCGAGCAGTGCGCCGTCGACTCGGTGAGCAAGATGGCACGGCAGTGGGGACTGCGCGGCCGGCCGGTGGTGATGGACCTGCGGCAGACACCGCCGCAGCCGGTCTGCACAGAACTGATGTCCCGCCAGCTCCCGTTCGTCGTCCGGGTCGACCCCTCCTCCATCACCCCGGTGCCGCCCGGACCGAAGACCGCGCCGGACGGACCCCCGGACGGGACCCGGAGCTGGGTGGGCTCGGCCGGCCTGCTCTCCGCGCTGCACAGGCAGCGCATGCCGGTGGAGTGGTTCGACCACACGACACAGACCATGCGCGCCACCTCCGTCGGCGCCGCCCGCGTCGCACTGCGCACGGGCCCCACCGGTCACGGACAGCCCGACCGCCTCGACCTCGTGCTCCTGGCCGCCTGGACGGACCCGGGCCGGCGCTCCCCGAGCGAGTTCTGGCTCTCCAACCTCGCGCAGTCCCAGCTCGGCACCGTCTACCGCACGGCCATGCTCTCGCGGCGCGTGGAGCGCGACCTGGCGGAGGTGAGCGACGGCCTCGGCGTCCGCGACTTCGAGGGCCGCTCCTACCGCGGCTGGCACCACCACATGACGATGGTGTCCCTGGCGCACGCCGCCACCGTCCTCTCGCCGTCCCGCGCGCAGGGCCCACCCGCCCCCACGGGCCGCATCACGCTCGTCCCGTCACACCGCACGAAGGCGAGCGCCGTATGACCGCCACCGGTCAGCACACCGCCACCCCCCGCCGCCCGGCGGGCCCGGCCGCCACGGACCTGGATGCGATCGTCGGCGAGCTGTGCCGGCTCCTGCCGGCCTGGCTGCCCGGCAGACGCTGGTACGCCGGCAAGGGCCACGGCCTGTCCGAGGTCCGGCCCCTGCTCGCGGAGATCGTCGTACCCGGCACACCGGCACTGCTGCAGACCGTGTTCCGCACCGACGACGGCGCGTGCTACCAGCTCCTGGTCGGCGCCGCGCCCGGCCCGCCCGGTGCCGGTGTGCCCGCCGACGCCGTCATCGGCAGCGCCCGCACACCGGACGGACGGCGGCTGACCCTCTACGAGGCGAGCACGGACCCCGAGCTGCTGTCCGCCCTGCTCGACCGCTTCGTCGCGGCCGAACCGTGCGGAGCCCTGGAGTACCACCACGTCCCCGCAGCGGTGATCCCCTCCGGACTGCGGGCCAGACCGCTCACCGGCGAGCAGTCCAACACCTCGGTGGCCTTCGGCGACCGCATGATGCTCAAAGTACTGCGCCGCATCATGCCGGGGGCCAACACCGAGCTGGAGATGCTGACCGCACTCGAGCGGGCCGGCGACGTGCCCAGCGCGGCACCGCTGGCCTGGGCGCAGACCGCCGCACTGCAGGGCGCGGAGCCGGCCGCACTGTGCATCCTCCAGGAGTTCGTGCCCTCGCGCGGAGACGGCTGGAGCATCGCCACGGCACAGGCGGAGGCCTGCATCCGCGGAGCATGCGCGTCCCTCACGCCGCCGGGCGGCTTCTCGGACGACGCGTTCCGCCTGGGACGGGCCACCGCCCAGGTGCACCGGGCACTCGCCCAGCAGCTGGAGAGCCGCCCCCTGAGCCTGCCCGAAGCCGCCGAACTGACCGACACCCTCCTGGCCCGGCTCGACGACGCCCTCGACGAGGTACCCGACCTCACCCCCTGCGCGCGCGGACTGCAGAACGCCTACCGGGACCTGAGCGAAGTGGTGCGGCGCGGCAACCCGCTGCCCGTCCAGCGCATCCACGGCGACCTCCACCTGGGACAGGCACTGCGGACCGCGGACACATGGGTACTGATCGACTTCGAGGGCGAACCCGGACACCCCTTCGCCGAGCGGCGCCACCTGCAGCCGGCCGTCCGCGACGTCGCCGCCATGCTGCGCTCCTTCGACTACGCGGCACACCACGCCCTCGGCGACGTCCTCGGCGCCCCGCCCGGACGACAGGCCCCGCACGACCCGCGCGGCGCGCGCCTGGCACGCCGGGCCTCGGCCTGGGCCCTGCACAGCAGGCGCGCCTTCTGCGCCGGCTACACCGCGGCAGGCGGCCCGGACCCGCGCACGAGCCCCGTGCTGTTGAGGGCCTTCGAGGCCGACAAGGCCGTGTACGAGGCGCTCTACGAGGCCCGCAACCGGCCCGAATGGCTGCCCATACCGCTCGCCGCGGTGCGCCGCCTCGCACACGGCGGCCGCCCGGCGCACTGACCGCGACGGCGCCGACGAGAAGGGAAAGGGGACGTGGCCGTGACCACGCAGACGAACGACCTGGAGGACCTGGGGAACCCGGACGACCCGGACGACCCGGACGGTGCGGGCGGCGCCGACGTCGCCGTGGTCGGAGGAGGCCCGGCGGGGCTGTCCGCCGCGCTCCAACTGGCCCGCTACGGACGCCGGGTGATGGTCTTCGACACCGGGCAGGGACGCTCGACCCACCACCAGACGAACCGCAACTACCTCGGCTTCCCCGACGGCATCGCCACCACCGAACTGCGCGACCTGGGCCGGCGCCAGCTCGCCCACTACCCGCACGTGCGCATCGCCGCCCACCGCGTGACAGGTGTGGTGGGCGATGCGCGGCGGGGCTTCACCGTCCAGGCGCAGGGCCACGTGTGGTGGGCCAGGACGGTCGTCCTCGCCACCGGTGTCCTCGACCACTTCCCGCACTTCCCCCACTGGCAGGAGTACGTGGGCCGGTCGATGTTCTGGTGCATCGCCTGCGACGGGTACGAGAGCCGCGGACGCCGCATCCTCGTCGTGGGACACACCGACGCCGCAGCGGGCGAGGCCATGCAACTGCACAGCCTCACCGAACGGGTCCGGCTGCTCACCAACAGCCGCAGCAACGACATCAGCGACCGCTTCGCACGCCGCCTCGCCGCGGCCGGCGTCCCCGTCGTCCACGACCGCATCGAGGCGGCCGAGGGCACGGACGGCCGGCTGTCGGTCATCGTGACGCGGGGCGGCCGACGCCTGGAGCTGGACGCCCTGTTCTCCATCCAGGGCGCCACCCCGGAGACGGCCGTGGCCCGCGGCCTCGGCGTCCGCCTCAACGCGCACGGCTACGTGGAGGTGGACACGGAGCAGCACACCTCGGTCCCCGGCGTGTACGCGGCCGGGGACATCACGGCACCGCATTCCCACCAGGTCTCCGCGGCGGTGCAGGAAGGGGCACAGGCCGCCTCCGCGGCCAACTACTTCCTTTATCCACCGGAGCTGAAGGCAGACTGACAGCGGAAACGCGCCACCGGCGCGACAGTTCAGAAAGTCGATTTCCCTTCTTTGGCTTTCCCGGTGACCGCTGGACATGATGAACGAGCCCGTCCCGAAGGAGAATTCGATGATCCACCAGTTCATTCTGGCGGCGCCCAAGCCGGGCATGACCGCACAGGAATTCCAGGACTACTGGGTGAATGTGCACGCGGTGCAGTACGCATCGAAGATTCCGCAGATCCGCAAGTACATGGTCGACACGGTGGTGGACATCGAGGCGAACCTCGGTGAGCCGGCGCTGCCGCACCAGGGCATCGCCGAGATCTTCCTGGCCAACGGCGAGGAGCAGCTGGCCTCCCTGCAGACCGAGGAGTTCCTGCAGGGCGCCCGGCTCGACGAGCCCAACTGGGCCGCCTTCTGGCAGACCATCGTCATCGACACCACCGCGCACGAGATCGTCCCCGGCCCGCCGCCGGCCAGGGGACGCGAGTGGGTCAAGCTCACCGTGCTGCTGAAGCGGCGCCCGGGCCTGCCCCTGGACGACTACCGCAAGCAGACCCTCGACGCGTACGCCTCCGTCGTCAAGGCAACCCCGGGGCTGCGCCGCTACCTGCACGCCCACACCGTGGACGGCGCCTACGTCTTCGGGGAGGCGGCCTTCGACAGCGTCGAGCAGCTGTGGTTCGACGACCGGGCCGCCCTCGAGGAAGCGCTGCGCTCGCCCTGGTTCACCGAACAGGTGAAGGCCGCGCGCGAGGAGATCGCCGACCCGAAGTACGTCTTCTCCCTGGCGGCCCGGGAGAACTGGATCATCGGCCCCGAGGCCCGCTGATCCCCCTGATCCGGTGGCTCAGGCGCCGCCCCCTTGCGTCGCGGCGCCCGGCCACCCCTTTCGAACCGAAGACCGAAGGAGTCGGCGTGCCCAGGAAGAACGCCAAGAAGATCCTCGTGATCCTGTCGGAGTACGGCTACTGGGGCGAGGAGCTCGTCGGGCCCCTGCACCACTTCGACCAGCGCGGCTACGAGGTGGAGTTCGCCACCCCGACCGGCAAGCGGGCGCACGCGCTGCCCCCGTCGATGGACCCCGGGTACATCGACCCGCCGCTCGGCCGCTCGGTCACCTCCGAGGAGGTCGCCAAGCTCACCCGGGAGATCGACGCCTCCACCCGCCTGGACGACCCGATCGACATCTCCCGCTGGATCCCCGAGCGCCCCTACACGGCGGACGACGACTACCTGCGCAAGCTGGAGGCCTACCACCGGGCCGTCGACGTCGTGGCGCAGGAGCTCGAGGACTACGACGCCCTGCTCATCGTCGGCGGCTCGGGCCCGGTCGTGGACCTCGCCAACAACGAGCGGGTGCACCAGATCATCCTGGCCTTCCTGCGCGCGGACAAGCCGATCGCGGCCGAGTGCTACGGCGTCGCGCCGCTGGCCTTCGCCCGCGACTGGGAGGACCGCACGTCCATCATCCGGGGCAAGCACGTCACGGGCCACTGCAAGGAGTACGACTACAAGGACGGGACCGGATTCCTCGGCACCGACTTCGTGATCGGCCCGCCCCCGTACCCGCTCGAATACATCCTGCGCGACGCCACCGGACCCGAGGGCCGCTACATCGGAAACTTCGGGAAAGAGACCTCGGTGATCGTGGACTACCCGTTCATCACCGGGCGTTCCACGCCGGACTCCTACCTGACCGGAGAAAAGGTCGTCGAGGTGCTCGAGGACGGCCTGCGCCGCTTCGGCTGGTAATTCCGCGGCAACGATCGAGAAATCGAGAGAAGGCAGACATGGCCAGGCAGGGCAATGCGGCGATCATCGAGCAGTTCATCGCCGACGGAATTCCCTTCATGTTCGGCAACCCAGGAACGGTCGAGCAGGGATTCCTGGACGCACTGGAGAACTACGACGACCTCCAGTACATCCTGACCCTGCAGGAGACCGTCGCGGCCGGCATCGCGGACGGCTACGCCCGCGCCACGGGCCGGCCCGCGCTCCTGCAGCTGCACAGCGGCGTCGGCCTGGGCAATGCCATCGGCATGCTGTACCAGGCCAAGCGCGGCCACTCGCCGATCCTCGCGATCGCGGGGGAGTCGGGCGTCCGGTACGAGTCCATGGACGCCCAGATGGCAGCCGATCTGGTCGCCATGGCCAGGCCCGTGACCAAGTACGCGACGCGTGTCACCGACCCGCGCTCGGTGCTGCGGGTGCTGCGCCGGGCGATGAAGACGGCGATGACACCCCCGATGGGCCCGGTCTTCGTGGCGCTGCCTCTCGACGTGCTCGACGCTGTCAACACCGAGCAGATCGTGCCGACCTCCGCCCCCAGCACCCGCACCGCCCCCGCCGACACGCTCGTGGCGCAGGCGGCGCGGCTGCTGACCGGTGCCGAGAAGCCGATCGTCCTCGCGGGCGACGGCGTCTCGGCCTCCGGCGCCCAGGAGGAACTGGTGCGGGTGGCCGAGCAGCTGGGCGCCGACGTCTACGGCGTCAACTACTCCGAGGTGAACCTGGACGTCACGCACCCGCTCTACCGCGGCGACCTCGGCCACATGTTCGGCGCCGTCAGCACGGCCGCCGTCAAGGACGCCGACGTCGTCCTGATCGTCGGCACCTACACCTTCCCCGAAGTGTTCCCCGACACCGGCGACCCGTTCCGCGCGGACGCCCGGATCGTCCACATCGACCTCGACGACTACGAGATAGCCAAGAACCACCCCGTCACCCTCGGCCTGGTCGCCGACCCGAAGGAGACCCTGTCCGCGCTCGGCACGCAGCTGGCCCGCCGGCTGTCCGCACCCGACCGGGCGGCGGCGTCCGAACGCCTGCGGGCCCGCCGCAGCGAACGCCCCGCCGGCGTACCGGACGACGGGTCGCTGCTCCACGCCTTCCTGCGGGAACTCGCGGGCCAGGTCCCCGACGACGTGATGATCTTCGACGAGGCACTGACCGCCTCCGGCGCGCTCGCCGCCCACCTGCCGGGCCGCCGGCCGGGCCACTGGTTCTCCACGCGCGGCGGCTCCCTCGGAGTCGGCATCCCCGGCGCGATGGGGATCAAGCTGGCCCACCCGGACAAGACCGTCATCGGCTTCACCGGCGACGGCGGCTCCATGTACACCGTCCAGGCGCTCTACACCGCCGTACGGCACGGCATCGGCGCCAAGTTCGTCGTCTGCAACAACCGCAGCTACAAGCTGCTCGACCACAACATCGAGCAGTACTGGCGCGAACGGGACGTCGCGCCGCACGCCTACCCGACGCCGTTCGACCTCTCCCACCCCGACCTGGGCTTCGCGCAGATCGCCGGGGGATTCGGGGTGGAGGCCCTGCGGGTCGACGACCACGCCCAGGTCGCCGACGCGGTCAAGCGGATGCTCGCCGACGACAAGCCGTTCCTCATCGACCTGCGCACCACCGAAGGGGGAGACCGTGGCTGACGTACCGTCCCGTGACGGGGCGCTCAGCGGGCAGAAGATCGCGATCCTGGCGGAGAGCGACTTCTACGAGCCCGAAATCGCCTACTACCAGCGCCGGTTCGCCGAGGAAGGCGCCCAGGTCGACTTCGTCACCCGCCTGTGGGGCAACACGTCGATCACCTTCACCGGCCACGAGCACCGCGCACCGCTGACGGTGACCCGCAGCCTGGAGGACCTCGACGACCGCCGGCTGCGCACCTACGCGGCGCTGATCGTGCCCTCCGGCATGGTCGCCGACCGGCTGCGCTACACCGAGGACGTCGAGCAGCTCGCGCCCGCCACGGACCTGCTGCGCCGCGCCTTCGCCCGCTCGGGCGTGCTCAAGGGGATCATCTGCCACGGCATGTGGCTGGCCTCCTCGATCCCCTACGTCGTCCGCGGGCGCAAGGTGGTCTGCCACAACAACCTGCTCGGCGACGTGCGCAACATGGGCGCCAGCTACGTCGACCAGGACGTCGTCGTCGACGGGGACCTGGTGACCGCCCGCACCGGCGACCACTGCCATCTCTTCGCCAGGACCATCATCGACGAACTCGTACTGCGAGGGGTGTGACAGCCATGTCAGAAAGCGTCAGGAACGTCGACTTCACCTTCTCGGACACCATCGCCGGACGGGTGACCGCCTTCGACAGCCAGGCCCGCGTCTTCACCCTGGTCACCGCCGACGGCCGGCTCTTCGACATCGGCCTCGACGGCGGCCCGAGCGCGGAGCTGCTGCACAACCTCGGCGAGCCGTACCAGGACGCCACCAGCCACATCGACGAGCTGCTCACCCAGGACACCTTCGTCCTCGCCTACGGCGTCTTCTACCCCCACAGCCGGACCCTGCGCTTCGAGGCCAAGCGGCTGATCTTCGTGGGCCGCGACCCCGACGACTTCCGCTTCGAGGAAGCCGGCTGGTGGGTCCGGCAGATCCGGGAGATCGCCGGCTTCTACCGCAAGGCCCAGTTCGGCGACGGCCCCGTCGACTTCGCCGACTACCGCACCGAGATCCGCCTCGGCGGCGACAAGACCGCCAGCCACGTCCAGGAGACGGACACCATCTCGCGGCTCGTCTACGGCATGGCCTCCGCCTTCCTGCTCACCGGCGACGACGAGTACCTGGAGGTCGCCGAGCGCGGCACCGAGTACCTGCGGGAGCACATGCGGTTCGTGGACACCGACGAGAACGTCGTCTACTGGTACCACGGCCTCAAGGTCGACGGCGACGTCGAGACGAAGCTGTTCACCTCCGAGTTCTCCGACGACTACGACGCGCTGCCCGCCTACGAGCAGATCTACGCCCTCGCCGGCCCCGTGCAGACCTACCGGATCACCGGCGACCCGCGGATCAAGGCCGACGCCGACGCCACCCTCCGGCTCTTCGACCGCTTCTACCTGGACCCCGAGGAGGGCGGCTACTTCTCGCACATCGACCCGATCCTGCTCAGCCCGCACCACTCCTCCCTCGGACCCAACCAGGCACGCAAGAACTGGAACTCCGTCGGCGACCACGCACCCGCGTACCTGATCAACCTGTACCTGGCGACCGGCGAGCAGAAGTACGCCGACATGCTCGAGTACACCTTCGACACGATCGTGGAACGCTTCCCCGACCTGAAGAACAGCCCCTTCGTGCAGGAACGATTCCACAAGGACTGGTCGCCCGACACCACCCACGGGTGGCAGCAGAACCGCGCCGTCGTCGGGCACAACCTGAAGATCGCCTGGAACCTGATGCGCATGAACTCCCTGCGCCCCAAGGACGCCTACCTGCAGACGGCCGTCTCCCTCGGCGAGTCCATGCCCGAGGTCGGCGGCGACCGCCAGCGCGGCGGCTGGTACGACGTGGTGGAGCGCGTCAAGGTGGACGGCGAGGAACGGTTCCGCTTCGCCTGGCACGACCGCAAGGCATGGTGGCAGCAGGAGCAGGCGATCCTCGCCTACCTCATCCTGCACGGCGTCACCGGGCGGGTGGACTTCCGCACCGAGGCGCGCGACGCCCAGTCCTTCTACAACGCGTTCTTCCTCGACCACGACGAGGGCGCCGTCTACTTCAACACCATGGCCAGCGGCCTGCCCTACCTCCTCGGCGTGGAACGCCTCAAGGGCAGCCACTCGATGTCGATGTACCACTCGGCCGAGCTGTGCTACCTGGCCGCCGTCTACAACAACCTGCTCGCGGGCGGCAAACCGATGGACTTCTGGTTCAAGCCCGACCCCGCCCTGATCGAGGACCGCGTCCTCAGGGTCGCCCCCGACCTGCTGCCGGCCGGAGCCGTACGCATCGCGGCCGTGGAGATCGACGGCGCGGAGCACACCGATTTCAACGCGCAGGCCCTGACCGTCCGGCTGCCCGAGACCTCGGGCCGGGTCAAGGTCAAGGTCCGCCTCGAAGCCGAATCCCGCCCGGAGGTGAGGGGATGACTGTCAAGGTCAGCTCACAGGTGCTCGCCGGTGCCACCGTCGTCGCCCTGGAGGGCGAGATCAACTCGACCACCTCCGGCGGACTGCAGTCACAGCTGCTGCCGCTCATCGGCCGCGGCGCCGTGGTCCTCATCGACCTCACCGGAATCTCCTACATCTCCAGCGCCGGCCTGCGCACCCTCCTCATCGTGCACCGCCACGCCCAGCAGCTCGACGCGGAGATCACCCTCGTCGGCCTCTCCGAGGAGGTCTCGTTCGTCATGTCCGCCACGGGGTTCCTGGACTTCTTCCGGGTCGCCGAGGACCTGGACACCGAACTGGAACGTGCGGGCCGATGAGCACCCCGGACATCAGGGAGCGCGTCGACGCCTACCCGACGCACCGGATCGGCCCCTACCGGGTCAGGGCCGGCCGGCCCTTCCCCTACGGCGCCACCCCGGTGCCCGGCGGCGTCAACTTCTCGGTCTACTCCGACGGCGCGACCACGATGAGCCTCGTGCTCTTCGAACGCGGCGCCGCACAGCCCAGCGCCGAACTGACGTTCCCGCCGGAGTTCCGCACCGGCAGCGTGTACGCCATGACGGTCTTCGGACTCGACACGGAGAACCTGGAGTACGGGTTCCGCGCCGACGGCCCCTTCGACCCCGGCCGCGGCGACCGCTTCGACCGCACCAAGGTGCTCAGCGACCCCTACGCGCGGCTGATCTCGGGACGCGAGGTGTGGGGCCGCGAACCGGACTGGAACAACGTCTACCACTACCGCGCGCAGGTACTGAACGACGACTTCGACTGGGCCGGCGACCGCCCCCTGCGCATCCCCGCCGAGGACCTCGTCATCTACGAGACCCACGTCCGCGGCTTCACCCGCCACCCCTCCGCGAAGGTGTCGGCGCCCGGCACGTACGCAGGACTGCGGGAGAAGATCCCCTACCTGCGGCAGCTCGGCGTCAACTGCCTGGAACTGCTGCCCGTGTTCGAGTTCGACGAGCTGGACAACCCGCGCACCGATCCGGTGACCGGCGAGCGGCTGTACAACTACTGGGGCTACAACACCGTCTCCTTCTTCGCCCCCAAGGCGGGCTACGCCGCCACCGGCCCCTTCGGCATGCAGGCCGACGAATTCAAGTCGCTGGTCAAGGAGTTGCACAAGGCCGGCATCGAGGTCGTGCTCGACGTCGTCTTCAACCACACGGCCGAGGGCAACGAGCAGGGCCCGACCATCTCCTTCCGCGGCCTCGACAACGCCACGTACTACATGCTGACGCCGCGCGGCGAGTACTACAACTTCAGCGGCACCGGCAACACCGTCAACTGCAACCACCCCGTGGTGCGGGACTTCGTACTCTCCTGCCTGCGCCACTGGGTCGCCGAGTACCACATCGACGGCTTCCGCTTCGACCTCGCCGCCATCCTCGACCGGGCCCCGGACGGCACCCCGCTGCCCAACCCGCCCCTGCTCGAACAGCTCGCCCACGACCCGGTCCTGCGGCACACCAAGCTGATCGCGGAGGCCTGGGACGCGGCCGGCCTCTACCAGGTGGGCAACTTCCCCAACTACGGCCGCTGGTCGGAGTGGAACGGGAAGTACCGCGACACCGTCCGCCGCTTCGTCAAGGGCGAGCCCGGCCTGGTCGGCGAGCTGGCGACCCGGATGGCCGGCTCACCCGACCTGTACCAGGGCCGCACCTCGTCCGCGTCGGTCAACTTCATCACCGCCCACGACGGCTTCACCCTGGCCGACCTGGTCTCCTACAACGACAAGCACAACGAGGCCAACGGCGAGGACAACAACGACGGAGCCAACGACAACAACAGCTGGAACTGCGGGGAGGAGGGACCCAGCGCCTCCGCCCACGTCCGCGAGCTGAGGATGCGGCAGATGAAGAACCTGCTCACCATCCTGCTCATGAGCCAGGGCATTCCGATGATCCTGGCCGGCGACGAGGTCGGCCGCACCCAGCTCGGCAACAACAACACCTACTGCCAGGACAACGAACTGTCCTGGTTCGACTGGGGGCTCGTCGAGGCCAACGCCGAACTCCTGGACTTCACCCGGAAACTGATCGCCTTCCGCCACGCCCACCCCGTCCTGCGCACCAGCGACCACCCCACCGGCACCGACCGGGTCGGCAGCGGCTACCCCGACGTCAGCTGGCACGGCGTCAACGCCTGGGCCCCCGACTGGGCCGACCACGGCCGGGTGCTCGCCCTGATGCGGTGCGGCCGGCACGCCAAGGGCGGCAGCGTGAGCGACGACCACGTGTACGTCGCCGTCAACGCGCACTGGGAGGGCCACGACCTGGAGCTGCCCGCCCTGCCCGACGGACAGCGCTGGCACCTCTTCGCCGACACCGGCACCGCCGCCCACCCGGTCGGCGGCGAGCCGGAACTCGAGCACCCCGGGCGCTTCCACCTGGCAGCCCACAGCGCCGTCGTCCTCGTGGGACGCGCGGCCCGGACGACCGCCTGACCCAGAAGGAGAACCATCATGGCTTTCGACGTGCGCCTGAGGATCGACGACAAGGTCGCCACCATCGAACTCTCGGGAGAGCTGGACGCCTCCACGGCGGGCGAGTTCCACGACACCGTCGGCCGGGCGGCCGGCGCCGGTGCCCTCGAACTGGTCATCCGTGCCGAACAGCTCGGCTACCTCTCCAGCGCCGGCCTGCGCTCCCTGGTCTTCGCCCGCCAGAAGATGGGCGACGAGGTGCGCATCGCCGTCGTCGGCGCCTCCGAACCGGTGGCCCGGACCATCCGGCTCGCCGGCTTCGACCACAGCATCGATCTCGTGGACGCCTGAAGGGACGCACCGAGATGACGTTCGACTTCGAGGCCGCAGGGGCCAAGACGGCGGCGGGCGTCGCACCGGCACCCGGATGCGGCAGGGCGAACGCGCTCCGTGTTCCCGCCACGATCGATTCGCTCGAGCCGGTGTCCGACTTCGTCCTGGTCCTCGGCCGCCGCGCCCGCCTCACGGAGAGCGCGCTCTACCGCTTCCGCCTGGCCGCCGACGAACTGGCCACCAACATCGTCCTGCACGGATACCGCGGCGACAGGGGCGAGATCACCGTCGACGGCGGCATCGACCCGGGCACGGTGTGGGTCCGCTTCCAGGACGACGCCCCGGCGTTCGACCCGAGGCAGGGCATGCGGGCGCCCGCGCTCGACGTGCCGCTCGCGGAGCGGGAGATCGGCGGCCTGGGAGTCTTCCTGGCGTTCACAGCCGTGGACACCTTCGAGTACGAGCTCGTCGCGGGGCGCAACGTGAGCACCCTCGTGATGCGCCGGCCGGCAGTGGAGTAGACGAGGCGGAGATGGCGCAGACGAGAGTCCTCATACTGGATGAACGACGGGACGTCCCCGAAGGGCTGGCCAGGGCACTGGCCGCCGTGGGCGCCGAGGCGCACACCTGCACACCGGGCGACGTACTGGCCGCCTCCCGCGGCCGGATGCCGGCGGTGACCGCACTGCTCGCCGACGCCACACTGTCGCCCCACACCGTGCGGTCGGTGGCCCGGCGGCTGGCGGACGAGGGACAGCAGCCCACCGTCGTGGCCTACGCGGAGCACGACCTGCACCTCCTCGACGGCCACGTGCGCGCGGGCTCGGACTACCTGCTGCCGCCCTTCCATCCCGTCCTGGTGGAGGCGCGGCTGCGGGACTGCCACCAGCACGCCGAACTCAACCAGAACATCGAGGAGGTCGCCGCCCACGCCGAACTGCTCAGCTACGAGAGGGAACTGGAGATAGGCCGCGAGATCCAGCTGGGATTCCTGCCGGACTCGCTGCCCAGCCCCGACGGCTGGGACATCCGGGTACGCTTCCGGCCCGCCCGGACCGTGGCCGGCGACTTCTACGACGTCTTCGAACTGGTCAACCGGCGCCGCCTCGCCCTCGTCGTCGCCGACGTGTGCGACAAGGGCGTCGGCGCGGCCCTGTTCATGGCACTCATCCGCTCCCTGCTGCGGCACACCGCGGAACAGAGCGGCCTGCAGAACCTCATCGCCGCGGACCTGATGGGGGAGGAGCCCGGCGGCGCCGAACACACCCGGGCCATCCCCGTCGTGGGCGCCACCCCGCTGCTGAACGCGGTCATCGGCACCAACAGCTACCTGACCCGCAACCACATGAAACAGGGCTACTTCGCCACCATGTTCTTCGGCGTCCTGGACCCCGTCACCGGCAACCTCGTCTACATCAACGGCGGACACAACCCCCCCGTCCTCGTCAGCGGAAGCGGCGCCGAACCGGTGCTCCTCCAGCCGACCGGGCCGGTCGTGGGCGTCATGCCGGACTGCACCTTCTCGCTCGGGTACACGCAGATCACCCCCGGGGACACCCTGTTCATCTACACCGACGGGGTCACCGAGGCCCGCTCCCGAACCGGGCACTTCTTCGGCGAGGACCAGCTCGTCGAGCAGCTGACCGAGGCCACCGTGCGCGGCGAGGAACTCCTCGACCACATGGACGGCGCCCTCAGCGACTTCGTCGGCCAGGCCGAACAGTCCGACGACATCACGATGCTGGCCGTGCACTGGCAGGCGCCGGCCGGGGCCGCCGACTGACCGCCCACCGGCCGGACCGCCGACCCCCCCAAACCGTCAGGTGGAGAACATGTCGCAGATCATCACGGTGCACTCCTACCGGGGAGGCACCGGCAAATCCAGCACGGCCGCCAACCTCGGCCTGCTGCTGGCCTCCTCGGGCCTGCGGGTCGCTCTGGTGGACACCGACATCCAGACCCCCGCACTGGACGTGATGTTCGACGACGTGACGGTCCCCGCCCGCCGGTCGCTCACCGACTACCTCATCGGCCGCTGCGAGATCGAGGAGGCCGCCTACGCCGTCGACCACACCGTCGGCCACGACGGATTCTTCCTCGTCCCGGCCAGGAGCCAGACCACCGGCGTCAACGAGATCATGGGCCGCGGCTACGACGTGGGCCTGCTGCGCGAAGGCTTCGACCGGCTCATCGACACCCTGGCGCTCGACGCACTGCTGCTCGACACCCACGCCGGCTTCAACAACGAGACCGTCACCGCGATGGCCAGTTCGGACGCGCTCGTCGTCGTCACCCGCGCCGACCGCCTCGACCTCGCCGGCGCCAGGGAGACCACGGCCCTGGCCGGCCGGCTCGGCTTCGGCGCCATGAGCGTCGCCGTGAACATGGCCCCCGACGGCGCCCTGGGCGACCGGCTGCTCGGCGAGGTGGAGAGCGCCTACCGCACACCCGTCACCACCGTCCTGCCGTACGCGCCCGAAATGGCACAGCTCGCCGGGGAACGCGTGTTCTGCACGGCGTACCCGCACCACCCCCTGGTGTCGGGATACCGCCGGATCATCTCCGAGGTCAGCAACGGCACCACCGCCATCCGGCGCTGACCGCTTCGGCCGGCCCCGACCGCCCGCACCACCGAGCACCCCCTGTCCGAAGACCGCACCCCGGTGCGAGGAGGCACGAGCACTATGGAGGGCAAGCCCATGCAGCGCGACGCGACGCGCCCGGCCGCCACAGCCGTGGAGCCGCCCGGCGGGCCGACGGACCGGCCGGGAACCGGACCCGGGATCGGCCGCATCCCCATCGTGGACGTGACCCCCCGGATCGACGGCGGCCGCACCCCGGCCCGCGCCGTACCCGGCGAGGAATTCGCGGTCTCGGCCACCGTCTTCAAGGAAGGACACGACGCCGTCGGCGCCCGCGTCGTGCTCACCGACCCCGACGGCCGGGCGGCCGCCCGCACCCCCATGCGCCTCGTCGCCCCCGGCACCGACCGCTACACCGCGTGGGTCACCGCCGCACGCGAAGGCGACTGGACCTACCGGGTGGAGGCGTGGACCGACCCCTGGGCGACCTGGCGCCACACCGCCGAGATCAAGATACCGGCCGGCATCGACACCGAACTCGTCCTGGAAGAAGGCGCGTCGATCCTGGCACAGGCCGCCGCCACGCTCCCCTCCCAGGAGGCGGAACCGCTGACCGACGCGGCCGCGCTGCTGCGCGACGGGCGGCTCGACCCGCAGGACAGACTCGCCGCCGCCACCACCGCCCCCGTGACCGCCCTGCTCACCGCCCACCCGCCGCGCAGGCTGCTCACCCGCTCGCCGGAACTGCCGCTGCGGGTGGACCGCGAACGCGCCCTGTACGGCGCCTGGTACGAGTTCTTCCCCCGTTCCGAGGGAGCCGTCGTCCCCGCGGCCACGGACACCGCGGCCGGCCCGCCGCGGCCGGGCACGCTGCGCACCGCCGCCGAACGCCTCGAAGCCGTCGCCGACATGGGCTTCGACGTGGTCTACCTGCCACCGATCCACCCGATCGGCACCACCCACCGCAAAGGCGCCGGCAACTCGCTCGAGGCGGGCCCGCACGACCCCGGCTCGCCCTGGGCGATCGGCTCGGCCCAGGGCGGACACGACACGGTCCACCCCGACCTGGGCACCCTCGAGGACTTCGACCGCTTCGTGGCCCGCGCCCGCGAACTGGACCTCGAAATAGCCCTCGACTTCGCCCTCCAGTGCTCACCCGACCACCCCTGGGTCACCGAACACCCCGAATGGTTCCGGCACCGCCCCGACGGCTCGATCGCCTTCGCCGAGAACCCCCCGAAGAAGTACCAGGACATCTACCCGATCGACTTCGACACCGACCCCGACGGACTGCACACCGAATGCCTGCGCGTGCTGCGCCACTGGATGGACCACGGAGTGCGCATCTTCCGCGTCGACAACCCGCACACCAAGCCCGTCGCCTTCTGGGAGCGGCTGATCCACGCGGTCCACACGAGCGACCCCGACGTGCTCTTCCTCGCCGAGGCATTCACCCGCCCGGCCATGCTCCACGCCCTGGCACGCGTGGGCTTCCACCAGTCCTACACGTACTTCACCTGGCGCAACTCCAAGGAGGAAGTCGAGAGTTACCTCTCCGAACTGGCCGGCCTCGGCGGCGAGGAAAGCGCCGCCTACCTGCGGCCCAACCTCTTCGTGAACACCCCCGACATCCTCAACGCCTACCTCCAGTACGGCGGCAGGGCCGCCTTCGCCGTGCGCGCGGTGCTCGCCGCGACGGCAGGACCGACCTGGGGCGTGTACGCCGGGTACGAACTGTACGAGAACGTGCCCATGGGCCCCGGCAGCGAGGAGTACCTGGACTCCGAGAAGTACCAACTGCGCCCCCGCGACCGGGCCGGCGCACAGAGCACGGGCGACTCCCTGGCCCCGCTGATCCGCGCGCTCAACGACATCCGCCGGGCCCACCCGGCCCTGCACCAGCTGCGCAACCTCCGCTTCCACCGCACCGACAACGACGCGGTGACCTGCTTCTCCAAGCGGACCGCCGGGGGCGACTGGGTCCTCGTCGTCCTCAATCTCGACCCCCACGAGACCCGCGAGGCGACGGTCACCCTCGACCTGCCCGCCCTCGGCCTCGAACGCTCGGAGACCTTCACGGTGCGCGACGCCCTGTCGGGCGAGGACTACCGCTGGGGACGCGACAACTACGTACGCCTCGACCCCCGGCACCGAGTGGCCCACATACTCACGGACGGGACTTCACAGTCGTGACCACCGCACAGCGCCCCACGGCCCTGGCCGCCACCCACCTCAAGCGGCTCACCACGGGAGAGCTCAGCGACCCTCACGCGCTGCTCGGACCGCACCCGTCCGCCGACGGCGTCGACGTGCGCGTGCTGCGGCCGCTGGCCGACCAGGTGTGGCTGACCACGCCGTCGGGCGAGCCGCTGGCGCAGCTCGCGCACCAGGGCGAGGGCGTCTTCGCGGGCCGGCTGCCGGGCCCGGCCGTGCCCGACTACCGGGTACGCGTCCACTACGGCACCGGCGTGCACGCCTACGACGACCCCTACCGCTTCGGGCCCACCCTCGGCGAACTCGACCTGCACCTGATCCGCGAGGGCCGCCACGAGCAGCTGTGGCGGGTGCTCGGCGCCCGCGTGCGCGCACACGACTGCGGCTGGGGCGCGACCGCCGGCACCGCGTTCGCCGTGTGGGCCCCGGGCGCCCGCGCCGTGCGCCTGATCGGCGACCTCAACCACTGGGACGGCAGGACCCACCCGATGCGCTCGCTCGGCGCGGCCGGAGTGTGGGAGTTGTTCGTCCCCGGCCTCGAAGAGGGCTGCCGGTACAAGTACGAGATCCTCACCCCCGACGGCCGCTGGATCCAGAAGGCCGACCCCCTCGCCACATCGGCCGAGGCGGCCCCGGGCACCGCCTCCGTCGTCCACCGCTCCCGCCACACCTGGAGCGACGACGCCTGGATGGCCCGGCGCGGCGAACGCCCCGTGGACCGGTCCGCCATGAGCGTCTACGAAGTACACCTCGGATCGTGGCGGCCGGGCCTCGGCTACCGCGCCCTCGCCACCGAACTGCCCGCCTACGTCAAGGCGCTGGGCTTCACCCACGTCCAGTTCATGCCGGTGGCCGAGCACCCCTTCGGCGGCTCCTGGGGCTACCAGGTGTCCTCCTACTACGCCCCGGCGGCCCGCCTCGGCAGCCCCGACGACTTCCGGGCCCTGGTCGACGCCCTGCACCGGGCCGGCATCGGCGTCATCGTCGACTGGGTCCCGGCCCACTTCCCCAAGGACGAGTGGGCCCTGGCCCGCTTCGACGGGACCGCCCTGTACGAACACCCGGACCCGCGCCGCGGCGAGCACCCCGACTGGGGCACCCTGGTCTTCGACCACGGACGCGACGAGGTACGCAACTTCCTCGTCGCCAACGCCGTGTACTGGTGCGAGGAGTTCCACATCGACGGGCTGCGCGTCGACGCCGTCGCCTCCATGCTCTACCTCGACTACTCGCGCGCCGACGGCGCCTGGCTGCCGAACGTGTACGGCGGCCGCGAGAACCTGGAAGCCGTCGAGTTCCTCCAGGAGATGAACGCCACGGTGGCCCGGCGCTGCCCCGGAGCGATGACCATCGCCGAGGAGTCCACGGCCTGGGACGGCGTCACCCGGCGCACCGACGACGGCGGGCTCGGCTTCACCCAGAAATGGAACATGGGCTGGATGCACGACTCGCTGTCCTACATGGCCGAGGACCCGCTGTACCGGCAGTACCACCACCACGCCATGACCTTCCCCATGATGTACGCCTACGCGGAGAACTACACCCTGCCGATCAGCCACGACGAAGTGGTGCACGGCAAGGGCTCGCTGCTGACGAAGATGCCCGGCGACCGCTGGCAGCAGCTGGCCAACCTGCGCGCCTACCTCTCCTTCATGTGGGCCTTCCCCGGCAAGCAGCTGCTGTTCATGGGCCAGGAGTTCGCACAGGACACCGAGTGGTCCCACGACCGCGGCCCGGACTGGTCCCTCCTCGCGCACGCCCCCCACAGCGCCGTGCGCGACCTGGTGCGCGACCTCAACCGCACCTACCTCGACGACCCGGCACTGTGGAGCCTGGACAGCCGGCCGGAGGGCTTCCGCTGGATCGACGCGGACGCCGCCGAGGACAACGTCTACTCCTTCGTCCGCCACGGCGAGGGCGGCGAGTCGCTGGTGTGCGTCTTCCACTTCCAGCCCACGGTCCGCCACGACTACCGCCTGGCGCTGCCCGAGACCGGCCCCTGGACCGAGGTGCTCAACACGGACGCGGCGCGGTACGGAGGCTCCGGGGCCACCAACCCCGGGCCCGTCCACGCCGTCGCCGAACCCCGGCAGGGCCTGCCGGCCGGCGCGAGCGTGGTCCTGCCGCCGCTGGGCGGCGTGTGGTTCCGCAAGCAATGACGCAGCAGCCCGCAGCCCAAGGAGGGACACCATGCCCGCTCCCCGCCTGAGGACCACCCCGTTGCCCGGCATCGGGGTGCAGTACGAGCTCACCACCCGGCGGCACGACACCCTGTCGGTGATCGCCCACCGGGACACCAGACGCACCCTGAACGTGCACCACGACGACGACCCCGACTCCGCCGGCCTGTCCCTGGTGCTGACCGGCGCGGAGGCCCTGTCCCTCGCCGACGCCCTGCTGCCCGGCCACAACAACCCCAACCTGCTGCACACCAGCGACTTCGGCCTGCTCGCCGAGCAGGTCACCATCACCGGCACCTCCCACTGGAACGGACGCACCCTGGGAGAGACGAGGATGCGCACCGCCACCGGAGCCTCCGTCGTCGCCGTCATGCGCCGCTCCCACGCGATCCCCTCGCCAGGACCCGACTTCCGCCTGCACGGCGGCGACATCGTGATCGTCATCGGCACCCGGGAAGGCGTGGACGGCGCCCACGAGATCCTCGAACGGAGCTGATCACGTGCACTCCGCGGTCTTCCTGATCGAGTTCGGTGCGGTCGTCCTCGCGCTCGGCCTGCTCGGCCGCTTCGCCGTACGGCTCAAGTTCTCGCCGATCCCGCTCTACCTGCTGGCCGGCCTCCTGTTCGGCGCGGGCGGCGTCGTCCCGCTGGGCGGCAGCGAGGAGTTCATCGAGGTCGGCGCCGAGATCGGCGTCGTGCTGCTGCTCCTGATGCTCGGCCTGGAGTACACGGCCGGCGACCTCGTCGGCCACCTCAAGACCCACGCCCCCGCGGGAGGAGTCGACTTCCTCCTCAACGCGATCCCCGGCGCCGCCGCGGCCCTGCTGCTCGGCTGGGGGCCGGTGGCCGCCGTGGTGCTCGCGGGCGTCACCTGGGTCTCCTCCTCCGGCGTCATCGCCAAGGTGCTCGGCGACCTGGGCCGCCTCGGCAACCGGGAGACACCCGTCGTCCTCAGCGTCCTGGTCCTGGAGGACCTGGCGATGGCCCTGTACCTGCCGATCCTGACCGCTCTGCTCGCCGGTTCGAGCCTGCTGACGGGCAGCGTGACCCTGGCCGTCGCCCTCGCCGCCGTCGGTGTCGTGCTGCTCGTCGCGGTGCGCTACGGACGGGTCGTCTCCCGTTTCCTCTCCAGCGACGACCCCGAGAAGCTGCTGCTCGTGGTCCTCGGCACGACCTTGCTCGTGGCCGGCATCGCCCAGCAGCTGCAGGTATCGGCGGCCGTGGGCGCCTTCCTCGTCGGCATCGCCCTGTCCGGCGAGGTCGCCGAGCACACCCACCACGTACTGATGCCCCTGAAGGACCTGTTCGCCGCGGTGTTCTTCGTCTTCTTCGGCCTGAACACCGACCCCGCCGCCGTCCCTCCCGTGCTGCTGCCCGCCCTCGCCCTGGCCGTGGTGACCTCCGCCACCAAGGTGGCGACCGGCTACTGGGCGGCGCGACGGGCCGGCATCGGCACCCGGGGCCGGTGGCGGGCGGGCGGCGCGCTCGTCGCCCGCGGCGAGTTCTCCATCGTCATCGCGGGGCTCGCGGTCTCCTCGGGCGTCGATCCCGCCCTCGGTTCCTTCGCCACCGCCTACGTCCTGCTGCTCGTCGTCCTCGGCCCGCTGGCGGCCCGCTTCGTGGAGCCCCTGGCCCAGGAGCTCGGCCGCCGCCACGTCCGCCGTGCCGGCGGCCCGGGCACCGCGGACCCGGCGCACCGGGGCCAGCCCCGCACGCCGGTGAGCCCGCCCCGGCCGGCCGAGCGGCCCGCACCGGCCGCCGGTCCCCCCGGCCCGGCGGCCGGCCGCCACCGATGACCTCCCGGCCGGCGCACCGCCGGCCACC
>NZ_JBIDAN010000012.1:66011-153285 GCF_043202495.1 Streptomyces sp. NPDC048185 | reverse complement strand
GGCCGCGCCCGGGGCCCCGCGGGCCGCGGGCCGGGCACCCCCGCCCCGGCGACCCCCCCCCCCCCCCCCCGGCCCCGGGCCCCCCCGCCCGGGGGGGCGCGCCCCCCCCCCCCCCCCCCCGGCCGCCCCCCCCCCGCCCACGACGCGAGCAGGCCACCCGGACGGGTGGCCTGCGGCGTGGTCGACGGTCCGGGTCAGGCGTGCGGCGTTCCGCCCGACGCCGCCGGACCGTCCGGCACGGACCGCGGGAAACGCAGGACGAGGACGAACAGCGCCCCCAGCGCGCAGACCACGGCACCGGTCAGATAGCCGGCGTGGAAACCCTCCAGACGCCCCGCCGTCGTGCCGCCCGAGCCGGTGCCGGCGGCGACAGCGACCAGGATCGCCACCCCGACACTGCTGCCCACCTGCTGCGCGGTCACGTTCACGGCACCCGCGACACCGTGCCGGTGCGCCGGCAGACCCTCCAGCGTGGCGGACGTCATCGCCCCGAACCCGATGCCCTGGCCCACGCTCATGACCGCGATCCCGGGCAGCATGTCCGTCCAGTACGAGCCGTCCTGCCCGGTCAGCGACCACAGGGCGATACCGGCACCGATCAGCAGCAGGCTGGCCGCCATGAGCTTGCGGTAGTGGTCGGGGGTGATGAACCGCCCGGTGATCTGAGAGCTGACGATCACGATCAGCCCCATCGGAACCACCGCGAGGGACGACTGGAACGGCGAGTAGCCGAGCATGTCCTGCATGTACAGCGGCGCGAAGAACAGCAGCCCGCTGACGCCCGTGTAGTAGGCCGCGCCGGTCACCGTCGCGGCCTTGACCGGGTTGCTGCGGAAGATCTGCAACGGCAGCAGCGGATCCGGGGTGAGCCGCTCCCGGAAGACGAAGCCGACCAGAGCGGCGAGCGCGAGGACCAGCACCAGCAGGGTCTGCGCCCGCGTCCACCCGTGATCGCTGCCACTGGTGACGCCGTACACCAGCAGCGCCAGTCCCACCGTGACCAGCAGCGCGCCCGGCAGGTCCAGGGAGCTGCGCCGCGGCGTGTCCCCGGGCAGCAGCACCCGGACCGGCAGCAGCACCAGGACGCCCAGCACGACACTGACGGCGAAGACCGCCCGCCAGCCGAACAGGTCGGTGAGCACACCACCGCCGACGAGTCCGGCGCTGAAGCTGCTCGCCCCCGTCGCCGCGTAGACCGCCAGCGCCCGGTTGCGCTGCGGGCCTTCCGGGAAGATCTGGCTGAGCATGGCCAGCGACGCCGGCCCCGACAGCGCCGCCCCCAGGCCCTGGAGCGCCCGCGCGGCGATCAGGACCGGCAGGGCCGGCGCCAGGGCGGCCTGCAGGGACGCCAGGGCGAACAACGCGATGCCCAGCGCGAAGATCCGCCGGCGTCCGATGATGTCCGCCGCACGGCCGCCGAGCAGCAGCACTCCGGCGAAGGTGATGGCGTACGCGGTCATGGCCCACTGCAGCGTGGTGCCGGAGGCGTCGAAGCGCTCACCGATCGCCGGCAGCGCCGAGTTGATGACCGCCACACCGCTCACGTCGAGCCCGAGAGCGGCGGACAGCAGGATCAGCGCACCCCGGTGCCTGCGCCCGGGGTCCGGTCCGTCCGGCGCCGCGGACGCCGTGTCTGCTGTTGCCGTCCCGGACGACGCTGCGCCGGTGCGGGCGGAGGAGTCAGGTGTCATGTGGTTCCTCGTCTTTCCGTGGCCTCCGGGCGGGAGGACACGATGGGGGGAGTGCGTTCACTGGGTCAGCGGTGCGACGACGAGCGAGGGCACCGTGAGGTGGTCCGGCTGCGCGGCGACGCAGGCGATCAGGTCGGCGACCTCGTCCGGGCCGAGGGCCCGGTGCTGCGCGTACAGGCGGTCGACCACGTCCGCCGGGAGGTGCCGGCCGACGTCGGTGGCGGCCAGCCCCGGCCGCAGGTCGGTGACCCGGATGCCGTGCTCCAGCAGCTCCGTGCGCAGCGTCGTGGAGATCGCGCTCACGGCGGCCTTGGTGGCGTTGTAGGCGGCGTAGCCGGGGGCGAACATCGTGTTGCCCGCGATGGAGGACACATTGACGATGTTCGTCGGACGTCCGGCCCCGGCGGCCGCGGTCAGGCCCGGAAGGAATGCCGCGGTGGTGTGCAGGACGCCCAGGACGTTGGTGTCCACCATGGTCCGCCACTCGGCGCAACGCCCCTCGGCCAGGGCCGAGGCGTGCATCACCCCGGCGTTGTTGACCAGCAGGTCCGGTGTGCCCAGCTCGTCGTCGACGCGGCGTGCGGCCTCGAACGGATCGTCCGGCGACGCCACGTCGCAGACCAGGGCCAGCGCCGTGCCGCCCGCGGCCGTGATCTCCTTCGCGACGGTCTCGACCGCGCTGCGCCGGCGTGCCAGCACGGCGACCGACGCGCCGGCCCGGGCCAGACGGCGGGCGGTCGCGGCGCCGATGCCGCCGGAGGCACCGGTGATCACCGCTGTGCGGCCCGCGAGCCGGACCGGGTCCGGGGCTTGCTGTGGGGGGTGTGAGGACATGATGCTCCGATCGGGTCCGCCTGGATGCGGACGGAAAAAGGACGGGTGGCCGACGGCCCGGTCGAGCGGGTCGTCGGCCACCCGGCAGCGACGGTCGGCAGAAGCTGTGCGTCAGCTCTCCCGGGCGGGCTCCCGCTCCAGTTCCCGGACCAGGGGATGCTCGGCGCCGAAGGTGGCGACGGCGATGTCACGGGGCGACTTGCCGTCGTGGCCGAGCAGATCGGTGCGGGCACCGGCGTCTATCAGCACCCGCGCGCAGTCCTCGTAGCCGTGCCACAGCGCGTCGTGCAGCGGCGCGTAGCCGTTGGTCGCGCCCTGGAAGTCCAGGTCGGTCCCCGGCGCCTCGACGAGCAGCGCGGTGATGTCGGCGTGGCCGTTGTAGACCGCCTTGTGCAGCGGTACCGCGCCGAAGGTCGGCTCGACGGCGTTCACGTCGGCACCGGCCGCGAGCAGGGCGCGGACGATGTCCGTGTGACCGTCCCGGCTGGCGACGAGGAGCGGGGTGTGGGCGTCGTTGAAGCCATTGACGACCGGGAAGCGGCGGTCCACGTCCGCCCCGCTCCGCAGGTGCGTCCGCACGGCGTCGATGTCACCTGCCGTGACCGCCGCCATGAGCCGCTGCTCGGCCGCCTCCCTCTCGTCGTGCGCGGTGCGCTCCTTGAGCAGCCGCTCCGCCTCGAGCAGCTGCTCCTTGCCGCGCGAGTTGACGTTCAGCTCGTACTCGAAGTGCTCGCGCATCGAGAAGCCGTAGTGGGTGGACAGCCCCAGGCCCGCGCCCGCCGAGAGCAGGTACCCCACGACGTCGGGCCACTTGTACCAGAGCGCGTCCATCAGCGGAGTGTGCCCCGTGGTCGCGGCGACCGCGTCCACGAACGCCCCGGCCTCCACCAGCACCCGCACGGTCTCCAGGTCGCCGCCCTGAACGGCCTTGTGCAGGGCGGTGCCGCCCGCCCGGCTGTCCGTGGTGAACACGTCGCCGCCGGCCGCGATCAGCTCGCGCACGATCCCGGCGGCCCCGATCCCGGCGGCCGCCTGCAACGTCGTCAGGCCCGAGTCCGGGTCCCGCCGGTCGGGGTCGGCCCCGTAGCCAAGGAGCTGCTTGACCTCGGGGCCGTCACGGCGCACGACCGCCGCCAGCAGGCGCTCGTCGAGGTCCCCCTTGAACGCGGCGACCTCGCCGTCGGGGTCGAAGAACACCTTCCAGCGAACGATTTTCCCCTCCTCGTCGAGTTCGAGGCGGTGGCTGTCCTCGATCTCGAAGGGGATCTTCGTACGGGTGTGGAAGGCCTTGGTGTAGATGCGGGCGTACGCCACTCCCGCCTCGGCCACGAGTTCCTTCAGCTCGTACTCGACGACCTCTGTGGTTTCGGCCCTGATGCGGAACGCTTCCGCCACGGCCTCACGGCCGACGTGCTCGCCGAGGTAGCCGATGATCGAGTTCCACTCGTCCTTCGGCAGTTCGAAGACGATGGAGGGGGAGAGCGCCGAGAGGATCCGGTCGGCGTCGCCCCGGCCGATCGCCTCGAACCACTCCTCCAGCACCTGGTGGGTGCGCTGTGTGTCCATGTGTGCCGTGCCTCCGTGATGTGTGGGGGTGTCAGGCGAGCCGCCGTGACACCGGCGCCAGTCGGAAGGTGCGGTGGAAGAAGGCGTCCGCGCTCGCCTGGTCCTGCGCGAAGTTGGTGGCCTCGACGACCCGGCCGTTCTCGATGCGCCAGACCAGGACCCACGTCATGTCGATGTCGTGGCCGTCGCCGACCTCGCTCCAGCCGCGGTGCACGTCGACCACGCGGTCGTCGTCGGCGCCGAAGTAGATGCGGTCCGCCTTGAAGCCGGCGCTGCCGAGGCGGTCGAAGAAGGCGATCACCTCGTCGACGCCCTCGTGGGTACCGGACAGGGGGTGCCGGCCGGGGATGTGCCACCGGACGTCGGGCGCGAGGATCTCGTTCCGCATCGTCTCCAGGTCGTAGGCCGCGTAGGTCTGGAAGAAGCGGTCGACCAGGGCCATGTTCCGCTCAGCCGCCGACAGCGAAGTCTCGGTCGTCATCTGTGCTCTCGCTTTCGTGTTCCGTGCAGGGAAGAGGTGTGGGGGTGTGAGGGGGGTGTGGGGTCTGCGGGGGTGTGGGGGAGGGGCGGAGAGGGCGGGCCGGCGCCCCGTCAGCGGGCGGTGTCGACGAGTCCGCCGGAGACGTCCGACCGCTCGGGCGGTGCCGTCGCCGGCGTCACCGCGGCGGCATCCGGCGGCGCCGGCACGGTCAGGAACCTGGTGGCCCAGACCACGGGGAGGGCGACGATCAGGGCGATCATGGCGATCAGCGGCACCTCGTCCGCGCCGTGGGCGGACAGCGCCCAGCCGCCCAGGGCCGCTCCGAGAGCGATACCGGCGTTCGCCGCCGACGCCCCCAGGGTGGCCGCGAGGTCCTTGCCCTCGCCGGCCAGGGAGATCACGCGCAGCTGGAGGGACGGCGTCACGCCGAAGCCCACCAGGCCCCAGACCGCGAGGATGATCCCGGCCAGGACGGCGTTGTCGCCGAACACGTACAGGGCGCCCAGCGCGGCGATCAGCACCAGGTTGCCGATCAGCAGGGTGCGGGAGGCGTTGTTGTCCGCGAAACGGCCGCCGCCGAACGTACCGACCGCGCTGCAGACACCGAAGATCAGCAGGAACGCGCTGACCGCTCCGGCCGGGATGCCGGTGACGTCCTCCGCGTACGGGGTCAGGTAGGTGAACGCGACGAACTGCGAACCCATCAGCAGCAGGTAGGCCGCCAGCATGGCCAGCACCCGGGGTGCGAAGGCATGTCTGGTCTGGGCGCCCAGGTTCTGGGTGCTCGGGCCGCTCGCGCGGGGCACGGTGAGCACCACGGTGACCAGTGCGAGGCAGCCGAGTCCGACGACGCACAGGAACGTCGCCTGCCAGCCGAGGCCCTGTCCGATCGCGGTGCCGACCGGGACACCGAGCACGGTGGCGACGGAGATGCCGCCGAACACCAGGCTCACGGCCTGGCCCCGGTGGTCCGCCGGCACCAGGCCGGTGGCCACGGACGTGGCGGCGCCGACGAACAGCCCGTGCAGGGCGCCGCAGAGTGCGCGCGCGGCGAACAGCAGCCCGAAGACGCCGCTGACGACAGCGACGACGTTGCCCACGACGAACAGCGAGAGGGTGAGCAGGAGAACGGTGCGCCGGGGCAGCCGCATGGTCAGCATGGTCAGCAGCGGCCCGCCCACGGCGATGCCGAGCGCGTAGGCGGTGACCAGCAGCCCGGCGGTCCCGGCGGAGACGCCGAGGTCGCCGGCGATCAGGTTCAGCACTCCGACGACGACGAGTTCCGCGGTCCCGACGACGAAGGAGCCGAGACCGAGCGCGGCGAGCGCGGACCGGCTGCCGAGCCGGCCGCCGGGCACAACGGATTCACTCATGGTGGGCTTCCTCGGTCGCAGGGACGGGCGAACGGCACATCAGGCGTACTCCAGGTCGAGCTGCCCGATGAGCCCGTCCCGTTCGGTGAACTCGTAGGTGGCCCGGAAACCGTCGCCGCTCTCCCCCTTGTGCGCGAACCGCAGGAGCAGCGTGGTGCCGTCGTCCTTCGGGGTGTCGTCCAGGACCGTCAGCCGGCCGCCGATGACCTCCGCGGCCGCCCATGCCTTGATCTCGTCACGGCCGCGGAAGGACCGGCCGGGCTCGTTGAGAACGGCGTCCTCGTGGAAGGCGGCGGCCAGGGCGTCGACATCCTCGGTCGCCACGGCGTCGACGTACCGCTGTGCCACCGGGTTGCCGGCAGGCTTGCCGGACCCGCCTCCTGCCCGCCGTACCGTCTCGGCCGTGGTGGCCGACGCCGGCTCCGACGCCTGCTCGTCGTCTGCACCGGAGCAGCCGGCGAGCAGCAGCGCCGTCAACGCCAGCGGAAGGATGATGCGGTGGCGCATGTGTCTTCTCCCAAAGGTGTGGGTTGCGTGGACGGACGTCGCCCGGTGCCTCAGACCTTGTAGCGCTGCTTGACGTCGTCGGCGAAGCCGACGTAGTCGCGCAGCGGCCAGACCTTCTCGAATTCCAGGTACTCACGCATCGGCAGCCGGCCGAGTGCGGTGCGGTCGAGTTCTTCGGCGTCCGGGGAGTCGATGATGGCTATGACGCGCTTTTGTGCCGCGACCTTCCAGATACCGACGCAGAAACCCGAGTCGACCGTTTCCTGCGCGTGCTCGGCCTCGTCCTGTTCGAGCTCCCACAGCTCGTCGAGGGAAATCCGGCCCTCGTGGTTCCACTTCATCTGTACGTAGAAAAGCACGACAACTCCTCGTCGTCTCCGGATGGTTCGTCGGGTGCGGCCCGATGTGGCCATTCCCGAGCATGATGGAAGAAGACGGGAAGCCGTATCAAACAGCGGTCCTCTACTATCTGAACTCCGCTTCCGGGCGGCGGCCGCCGAAGCGGAAAGCGGCTGCGGGGAGGGGCAGGCGTCCGCGCGCCGGCCTCCGCAAGGAGTCACCAGTCGATCCTGCGGCGGTTGCGGAAGAACCCGCCCGTGGGCCCGTCGCCGGGCAGCCGGGCGAGCCAGGTCACCGTGTCGGCGCCCTGCTCGACCCCGGTCGGGGCGGCGCTGCCGCCCATGTCGGTACGGACCCAGCCGGGGCACACCGCGTTCACCTTGACGGTGTCGGGCACCGCGGCGGCGACCACCAGGGTCAGCGCGTTGAGTGCGGCCTTGGAGATCCCGTAGGCGGCGGGCGAGGGCACGTTGCCGGTGAGGGCACCGAGCCCCGAGGAGACGTTCACCACGCGGCCGTAGCCGCGCCGCACCATCGCCGGCACGAACGCCTGGCACGTACGGAAGGCACCCATCGCGTTCACGTCGAGGGCACCGCGCAGTGTCTCCTCGTCGAGGGCGAAGAACTGCGCGGTCGGGTAGACACCGGCGTTGTTGACCAGGACGTCGATGTCGACCCCGGCGTCGAGGAGGCGCTGCGCGCAGGCTCGGACGCTCCGCTCACTGGTGACGTCCAGCTCTTCGGCCCGGATCCGTGGGCTGCCCAGAGCCTTGGCGGCCGCCGCGCCGCGGGCGGGGTCGCGGGCTCCCAGCACGACGTCCAGGCCGGCGCGGTCCAGCTGGCGGCAGGTCTCCAGACCGATGCCGCGGTTGCCGCCGGTGACGAGCGCGGTGCGGGTGCGTGCCGGGTTCACGGGATCGGACTCCCTGTCGTAAAGGTGCGGTGTTCGGTGAGGTCCCGGCGTACGTCAGGCGGCCACGTGCCCGGGCCGCCGGGGGGTGCCGTCGCGCAGCGCGCGCAGGATCTGGGAGGGGTCCGTGTAGGACTTCCAGCGCACGATCCTGTCGCCCCGGACCGTGAGCCACTGGACGAACTCGATCTCGAACGTGGCGCCGGTGGCCCGTACGGTGGACAGCTCGTGGACGACGCCCGCGGCCTGGCAGCCGTCGACCACCAGGTTCACCAGCTTCTCGACCTGCACGTCCACCGTGCTGTGAAAGATCCGGAGCGTCGCGAGGACCGCGTCCCGGCCGTGGTGGGTGCCGATCCACTTCATGCCGTCGTTGTAGCCGGGCACCGGCGTGTAGTTGATCCACTCGACGTCCTCGGCGAGCGTGTCCAGGGCGGTCTCGAAGTCGCCCGAGGTCAGTGCGTCGAACCATCGCTGAGCGACTCTCCTGGTCTCTTCCGCGATGCTGCTCATGGGATCTCCTAGAAGAGGAAAGGCTGAAGCTCAGGAACCGGTGGACCGGGCCTGCGCGGCGCGGGTGAACAGCTGCTGGTTGCCGTCGGCCCAGGTGGCCGTCATCACGATGCCGTTGATCCGCCAGCCGTCCGCCGTCCGTTCCAGGCCGATGCGATAGGTGCCGGCGAGTGTCCACAGCGGTCCGCCGTGTTCGCTGGGCATGCGGTGCGTCGCCTGGAACATCGCGGTGGTGACGGCGCTGTCGCCCTGCACGTCGACCAGGAAGTTGCCGATCAGGTGCTGGGTGGCGGCGAAGCTGCCGAGCAGCCCCGACCAGGCACCGATCAGGTCCTGTCGGGACACGGTGCCCGGCTCGCCGCCGTTGAGGCTGGTGTAGTCGAGCATGATCTCGTCGCTGAAGACGCCCTCCAGCGCCTCCCACTCGCGCTGGTCGATGTACCAGCCCATGCGGGTGCACGTCTCGACGATGTCCAGCCGGTCGGCCACGGAAGCCATGGGGTCTTCTTCCTTCAGTGGTAGAGGTGGGCCATCTTCTTGGTCCAGCGGTGGTCGCTGAGCAGGGCGGCGCCGATGAGGACACCGAGCAGGACGACCTCGGCCACCGCCGATCCGGCGTGGCCGACCGGAATGGCCGACACGGCGAGCAGCGCGGCGGTGAAGTGGAAACGCTGCGGGCCGATCTTCAGGATCCCGTGGAACCAGGCGATACCGCCGAGGTAGAGCGCGACACCGCCGGCCAGCGCGATGGAGGGGGCCGTGGCCAGCGGGGCGTAGGGATGCACGATGGTCTTCTTGACGGCCGCGGCGATGAGGATCAGCCCGAGCAGCATCGGGACGTGGGCGTAGAAGAACGCGGCGAGTGCGAGCCGCGAGCGGTGCACCGCGTCCTGGCGCTCCAGGGCGAGTTCGGCCCGCCAGGCCTTCTCGGACTCGTCGAAGTACACCCACCACAGACCGGCCGGGATGACGAAGATGAGGACCGCCGTGGTCACGACCGACGGCCCCGCCTGACCGCCGTCGGTGCCGATGCCGAGCGCCAGGAACGAGTCCCCGAGCGCGATGATCATGAGCAGTCCGTGCCGTTCCACGAAGTGGCCCGGTTTCAGCTCGAAGCCCGACACCCCCGTCACCACCGGCGCGACGACCTCGAGCGCGACGGCCGAGATCCACAGCGCGTACACGGCCCATCCGTCGAGGAAGCCGGCGCAGATGATGAGGAGCGCCCCCACCGTGTGGTACGGAGCGATGCGCAGCATGTTGCGGGCCGCTCCCGGGCCGCCGAACGCGAAGAGCCCGGCATGCACGGTGACGATCAGCAGGTACCCGATGCCGAACGCGACGCCGTCCCCGTCGAAGGCGTTCGGCGTGGCCAGGCCGATGACCAGGAACGAGGCCATGCCGAGCAACAGCAGGACCCGGTGGTGCCTGCGGTGCGGCGGAAGGTGGTTGGTGAGCCACGCGTATCCGCCGTACATCCACCACAGGAGCCAGAAGATCAGCAGTACCTGGCCGACTCCGCGCAACGTCATGTCCCGGCTGAGCACCCGGGCGAGCTGCGTGAAGTTGAAGACGAACGCCAGGTCGAAGAACAACTCCAGGGTCGTTACCCGGGCACCGCTTTTCGGGGAGGAATCGACGGAAGACGCAACGGTCCCCCCGGAATTCATTGCCCCGCCCTTCGGGAAGGCGTTTCCGTGCGCGGGACTGGAATGCTCCGGAACGCCTTCTACCGAGTGCGCGGAAGTCGTTTGAGACATGTCTGTGAACATATCGGCGAAAGCGGTGTCCGGGTCAAGGACGACAGACGCACATCATGAAGTCGGGGTCCGCGAACCGTGCGGCCGGTAATCCAGTACCGAACGGTAGACGGCGTGCGCCCGCTCGGCCGCCACATCCCAGCCGAATTCCTTCCGCGCCCGCGCGAGCCCGGCCGCGCCGAGCCGGGCGGCGTGGTCCGGGTCGGCCAGGAGCCGGTTCACCGCGGCCGCGAGATCGGAGGCGAAACGCCGGGGGTCCAGCGGGGTGCCGCTGCCGTCCTGCTCCTGCTCCAGGGGCACCAGAAGCCCCGTCTCGCCGTCCGCCACGACCTCCGGGATGCCGCCCGTCGCGGTGGCCACGACCGCTGTCCCGCAGGCCATGGCCTCCAGGTTCACGATGCCCATCGGTTCGTACAGGGACGGGCAGACGAACACGGACGCATGGGTGAGGAACTGCAGCAAGGAGGCCCGGTCGAGCATGCCGTCGATCCGCACGACCCCCTTGCGCACCCGGCGCAGCTCCTCGACCAGCGCCGCGGTCTCGGCCGCGATCTCGGGGGTGTCCGGCTGCCCGCAGCACAGCACGAGCTGCGCCCGGGGGTCCAGTCCGAAGGCCGCGTGCAGCAGTTGGGGCAGCCCCTTCTGCCGGGTGACGCGGCCGACGAACAGCACGACGGGCCGGCCGGGATCCACGCCGTGCCGCTCGAGCGCCGCGGTGCCGTGGTCGGGACGGTAGGCCCGGGTGTCGATGCCGTTGTGCACCACGTGCACCCGGCCGGGATCCACCTCGGGATACACCCGGAGGATGTCCCGGCGCATGCCGTGCGACACGGCGATCAGCGCGTCGGCGCTCTCCAGCGCCGACCGCTCCACCAGGGACGACAACGCGTAACCGCCGCCCAGCTGCTCGGCCTTCCACGGGCGCAGCGGCTCGAGGCTGTGGGCGGTGGCGACATGGGGGATGCCGTACAGCACCTGCGCGAGCCGGCCGGCGGCGTTGGCGTACCAGGTGTGGCTGTGGACCAGGTCCGCGCCCGCGCACGCCGCGGCCATCTCGACGTTCACGCCCAGGGTGCGCAGCGCGGGGTTCGCCTCTCCCGGCAGTTCGCGTTCCGCGTAGGCGCTCACGTGCCGGCTCTCGCGCGGCGCACCGAAGCAGCGCACCTCGAGATCGACCAGGGCGCGCAACTCCGCGGCGAGTTCCGCGACATGGACACCGGCACCTCCGTAGACCTCCGGAGGGAACTCCCGGGTGAGCAGGTCGACGCGTATCCGGGACGAACGAGCGGGCTGCTGCACAGGCATGGCGACTTCCTGGGATCCGTGGACGTTGACGGGCTTCGGCAGTTCTCCGGAAAGGTCCGGCAGGGCCGGCCGCCGGACACCTACGCGGCGGAAGGCGCCATGAGGACGGGCCAGCCGCGCTCCCGGGCGAGTCTGCCGCCGTCCGCGCTGCAGGCGACGACGCGGGGATTGCCGACGACGCCGAGCAGCCCGGCCCCGGCGCACAGGTCCCCGTAGCCGAAACAGCTGGCCGGGTCGATGCACAGACGGGTCATCGCCTCGACGACCGTCGTGCACTTGTCCGTGTCGCCGGCGGCGGTCACGGGCAGCCGCAGCAGGGCCCCCTCGGCGGGCAGCCGCTGCGGCGGCCTGCGGGCCTCCACGACCAGGACGACGAGGTCCCCCGCGGCCCGGTGGCCGGCCACGGCGTCGCCGAGGACCACGTCCTCGTCCGCGGACCGCTCCGGATGAGCGAGGTCGAAGAAGGCCGCACGCCGCACCGGTCGGAACATGCCCCACTCCCGTCTCCCACCCGCATGCGCTCGCGACCAGACCAGATCCCTCATGCGGTGCACTGCCGTCACTCGGCGTGACCATAGCCAAGGCCCGGGAGGGCCGCGAGAAAGGACGCCGGACAATCTGAAGTCGCGGCCGCGGACCGGCGAACCGCGACCTTTTCACCACCATGGCGGAACCTGTCAAGTTCCCTGTAAAGTCTCCCGCGGCCCGTCGACAGCACCCCAGCAGGCCCGAGGAGACACCGTGGACACCACCGCCGCCGGAGACGGTGAAGGCACCGGCCGACGGCTGCGGGAGCTCCGCCGTGCCCGGGGTCTCAAGCAGCAGGACCTCGCCAGCGACGACGTCTCGGTGAGCTACGTCTCGCTGATCGAGTCCGGCAAGCGGACCCCCTCGGCTGCGGTCGTGGCCCTCCTCGCCGAGCGCCTGGGATGCACCCCCGGTTACCTGCTCACCGGGCAGGACGACACACGCACACGCGAGCTGGAGCTCAAGGCGGCGTTCGCCGACCGTGCCCTGCACAACGGTGCCGGCGGGGAGGCGCTGCAGGCCTTCAGCGAGGTCCTCGCCTCCGCGCCCGTCCTGCCCCGGGCCACCGTGCGCCGGGCACGGCTGGGCCAGGCGCTCGCCCTGGAACAGCTCGGCCGCCTCGACGCCGCCGTCCAAGCCCTCACCCTGCTGTACGAGGACCCCCAGTGCGTTGCCGGCTCGGCGGAATGGAGCCGGCTGGCCACGGCACTGTGCCGCTGCCACCAGGCCCTCGGCGACCAGGTCCTCGGCGTCGAGACCGGGGAGCGGGCCCTGCACCGGCTCGACCAACTCGGCCTGGAGGCCACCGACGACCACATCCAGCTCGGAGCCGTGCTGGTCGGCTGCTACCGCACCCGCGGCGACCTGGCCAAGGCCCGCCTCCTGGCCGACCGCCTGATCCGGATCGCCGACGACCGCGGCGGCCGGACCGCACAGCGCGAGACCTACTGGAACGCCGCTCTCGTGGCGCAGTCCCAGGGCCGCGTCGACGAGGCCCTCGCACTGGCCGAACGGGCACGCGCGCTGCTGGCCGAGAGCGACCACGTACGTCACCACGCCCTGCTCCGCGGCCTCTACGGGACGCTGCTGCTGTGCTCCGATCCCGCCGACCCCGAGCGGGCACATCAACTGCTCGGCCAGTCGCACACGCAGCTCGCGGACGTCGGAACGCCCCTCGAACAGGCATCGGCGCAGACCGCTCTCGCCACGGCGTGCCTGCGACTGGACCGGACCGCCGAGGCCCGCGGGCACGCCTGCGGCGCGCTGGCGCTGCTGCGCGACGAGCCGAGCCGGGAGTCGGCCGAGGCCCGCGCCGTGCTCGCCCACGCCCAGTTCGCCGCGGGCGAGAGCCGGCAGGCGCAGGAGACACTGCGGGCCGCGGCACAGCAGCTTCGCCAACTGCCCCCGGCCCGCTCCTCGGCCGCCGCGTGGCGCCGGATCGCGGACATCTGGCACCAGTACGGGTACGTCGCCGAGTCGACCGCCGCGTACCAGCAGGCCCTGAACGACGCGGGCCTGCCCGGCCTGCTCACTCCCACCGCCCGGACCGGCACCCCCGGCCCCGCCTGACCGGACCGACCCGGTCAGGCACGTTCCGGCCGCCAGGTGAGGACACCGGCCATGACGGCAGGCCCACCCGCCTGCCGCCGGTGCGCCCCGGAACCCATTGCACCTCGACGCCGGCCGCACGGCCCCCCGCCCGACGCTGCGCGACTCCGGGCCACCCCGGGCACACCTCCCTCCGAGTCATCTCACCGTCCGACCGAATGTGACTGTCTGCTTGACAGTCAGTCAAGTAGCGCGGTTACCTTGCGTCGCGGAGCGCAGCGAGCGCCGGCACGACCCGGAAGGGAGACCCCATGAACCCCAGCGGTGATGTGCGTGTCGAGGGGGTGGCGCTCCCCGGCGAGGGGGCCGACCTGCGCGGCGACCTCTACCGGCCGGCGTCGCAGCCGGCGGGGGAGGCCTCTCCCGCGGTCCTCGTGGTCGGCTCGTGGCTCACGGTCAAGGAGCAGATGGCGGGCCGCTACGCCGCCGGTCTCGCCCGGCGTGGCCTGACCGCGCTCGCCTTCGACTTCCGTGGCTTCGGGGAGTCCAAGGGCGACCCGCGCAACTTCGAATCGCCGGAGCGCAAGATCGCGGACATCCTCAGCGCCGTCGAGTACCTCAAGTCCCGGCCCGACGTGGACGCCTCCCGGATCGGCGCCCTCGGCATCTGCGCCGGCGCCGGGTACGTCGCGGTCGCCGGATCCCGCGACCCGCAGATCCGCTCCGTCGCCATGGTGGCCCCCTGGCTGCACGACCGGACCCTGGTCCAGGACATCTACGGCGGCCCCGACGGCATCCGCGAGCGGATGGCCCTGGGCGAGGCGGCCCGGGCGAAGTACGCGTCGACGGGCGAGGTCGACTACATTCCCGCGGCCAGCGACACCGACGAACGGGCCGCCATGTACGGGCCGTTCGACTACTACCTGAACGCCGACCGGGGGGCCGTCCCGCAGTGGGGCAACCGGTTCGCCGTCATGAGCTGGCCGGAGTGGCTGACCTTCGACCCCATCGCGGTCGCCCCCCGGTGCACGGCCCCCACCTTCATGCTGCACAGTCCGGACGCCGCCGTCCCGGACGGCGCCCGCCGCTTCCACGAGGCGCTGACCGCCCCCAAGGAACTGCGGTGGACGACAGGCAGCCAGTTCGACTTCTACGACCAGGAACCGACGGTGGCCCCGGCGCTGGAGGCGGTGAGGACCCACTTCGACAGGACGCTCTGAGCGGGGCGAACCCCCGCCCCCTCGGGGTACCGGCGGCCGGCACCCGTGCGGGTCTGGGCCCGAGCACCTGCGGCGGCTGCCCGGCCGGCCGCCGGCTCCGTAATCCACGCGCACCGCGCACCCCGCGCGACCTACGCTCGCCCGTACGGCCGGCGAAGGGGACGGGGATGCGTGGGGACACCGTGGACGGGACGGTCGCAGCGGTGCGGCTCGCGGAAGGCGCACCGCTGCGCAGCACACTCGATGTCACCGACCCCGGCGACTGGCTCGCCCTGGACGCGGGTGTGCGTGAGGTGGCCTGGTACCGCTCGCCGTCGCTGCCGGAGTGGGAACACTCCGCCCCGCTGCCCGCCGATCCGGCCCGGCTCGACGAGTCCCGGCTCGCACTCGCCCTGTGCCACCGCGACGGACGGATCCGCCAGGCGGCCCTGCCCCGCGCGGCCCACCGCCCCGGACTGCTGCCACTGCTCGTCATCCGCTGCACCGACTGGGCCGGCCCGGTACGCGCACACGCCCGGCACCTGCTGCGCGAGACCCTGGACGCGGACGCCGCCGTCGGCCTCGCGCCGCTGATCCTGCGCGTCGGCCGCCGGGACAGAGGCGCCTTCGGCGTCGAGCTGCTCCAGGACGTCCTGCGCCGGACCTCCCACGAGCGGCTCGCGGCCCTCCTAGCCTCGCCCGACCGCGCCGTACGGCGGTTCGCCTACCGGCACGCCGTCACCGGCCGGCTGCTGCGCCCCGCCGAACTGGCCCGCGCGGCCGCTCAGGACGACGACACCGTCGTCCAGGACCTGTGCGCCACAGCGGCGCTCACCGCCCTGCCGGACGCGGAGGCGTACGAGGACGTGCTGGCGCCACTGCTGACCGCACGCAACCCGCGGACCCGCTCGGCCGGCGTGACCGCGCTGCGGCGCGCGGGACGGCCGGAGCAGGCGGAGGGGTACCTCGCCGACCGGTCCGCGCTGGTACGCGCCTGCGCGCGGTACGTCGTACGGCAGCACGGAGGCGACCCGGCGGCCTGGTACCGGCAGCGGTGCACACCACCGGGACACCCCGACGTGCCGCCCGGTGCGGTCATCGGACTGGCCGAGTGCGGGGACCGTGCCGATGCCGGGCTGCTGCGGCCGCTGCTCGAGCACCCCGCGGCCGGCGTGCGAGCACGGGCGGTGGCCGGGCTGCGGGCCCTGGACCGCGCGCCCGTGGAGCGGCTGCGGCCCCTCCTCGACGACCCCGCCGCCGGCGTCGTGCGCGAGACCGCCCTCGCCCTGCTGCCGTCCGCCCGGGAACTGCCCGCCGACTGGCTGCTCGAACGCACCGGCACCGAGCGGCCGCGGCACGTCCGGCTCGCCGCGTTCCGGCTGCTCGTCGCCCGCGAAGGGGTCGTGGCACTGCGCGCGGCGGTCGGGCTGCTGGAGGACCCGGACGTGAAGCTGCGCACCTGGGCGGGACAGGCCGTGCAGCGCTGGGATCCGTCGGCGACGGAGCGGCACCGCGGCGCGGAAGCGGCGGAACTGCTCGACCGCGGCCGGCACCTCTTCAGCGACCACGTGCTGCGGCGGCGCAAGTGGGCGGCCGGGGCGGACGGCTGAGCCGGCCGAGCCCGGCGAGGGCGGGGCGAGGACACCCGACGGGCCGATAAACCGCATTCAACTGATTGTCACTGTTTCGAGGTAAGGATCTCGTCTCCGTGGGGGATGCGGCCGGTCCAGCGGCTAGCTTCTGCACGTGGACGAAGTCCCTTGATCCCTCCCCCTCGTTGACCACTCCTTCCTGTCTCCTGGCCGGCGCGCCCGTGCGCGCCGGACCGCCCGTCGTGCAAGGAGAAAGCCCCCTGATGTCCGTCGACAGCATCCCGGAAGCCCGGACCGCACCCGACGCGCCGCAGCAGTCCCTGAGCACCGCCGCCGCCCGCAACCTCGCCACGACCACCAAGTCCGCCCCGCAGATGCAGGAGATCACCTCCCGCTGGCTGCTGCGGATGCTGCCCTGGGTCGAGGCCGGGGGCGGCGCCTACCGGGTCAACCGGCGGTTGCGCCACACCGTCGGCGACGGACGCATCGAGTTCGTCCAGGAGGGCGCCACGGTCCGGATGATCCCCCGGGAGCTCGGTGAACTGGCCCTTCTCCGCGGGTTCGAGGACACGGACGTCCTCACCGCCCTCGCCGACCGCTGCACGCAGCGCGACTTCGCGGCGGGCGAGGTCCTCGTCGAGCGCGGAAGCTCCGCGGACCGGATCCACCTGATCGCCCACGGCCGGGTCAGCCAGACCTCCCAGGGCAAGTACGGCGGCGAGATCACCCTCTCGGTGCTCGCGGACGGCGACCACTTCGGCGAGAACGCCTTGCTGGACCCCGACGCACGCCACGACTGCACGGTCACCGCCGAGACGGCCGGCACCCTCCTCACCCTCTCCCGTGCCGACTTCGCCGCGGTCCAGGCCTCCGCACCGCATCTCCAGGCCCACCTCGACGAGTTCGGCGCCGCCGGCCGGCAGCGGCAGAACAAACACGGCGAGGCCGAGATCGCCTTGTCGGCCGGGCACGTCGGCGAGGCCGAACTGCCGGGCACCTTCGTCGACTACGAACTGAAGCCGCGCGAGTACGAGCTCTCCGTCGCACAGACCGTCCTGAGAATCCACACCCGGGTCGCCGACCTCTACAACGGCCCGATGAACCAGACCGAGGAACAACTCCGGCTGACCGTCGAGGCCCTGCGCGAGCGCCAGGAACACGAGCTGATCAACAACCGCGAGTTCGGACTGCTCCACAACGCCGACTTCAAGCAGCGCATCCAGCCCCGCTCCGGCACGCCGACCCCCGACGACATGGACGATCTGCTCTGCCGCCGGCGCGGCACCAAACTGTTCCTCGCCCATCCCAGGACCATCGCCGCCATCGGACGTGGCTTCAACGCCTGCGGCCTCTACCCCGACCACGTCGACCTCGGCGGGCAGTCCGTCCCCGCCTGGCGCGGGGTGCCCATCCTGCCCTGCAACAAGATCCCGATCAGCCGGCAGCAGACCAGCTCGATCATCGCGATGCGTACCGGCGAGAAGAACCAGGGTGTCATCGGCCTGCAGCGGACCGGACTGCCCGACGAGTACGAGCCGGGGCTCTCCGTGCGGTTCATGGGCATCAACGAACAGGCGGTCATCTCCTACCTCGTCAGCACCTACTACTCCGCCGCGGTGCTCCTGCCCGACGCCCTCGGCGTGATGGAGAACGTGCAGATCGCCCCCCGGCCGAGCTGAGGCCCGCACCGCAGCGGGCCCACACCCGGCCCGCACCACGCACGACGAGCACCCACCCCCACCGCAGCAAGGAGCCGCCGATGCCCGACTCCGAGCCCCTCGGAACATCCCCGCCCCAGCAGCCTGCGGCGCCGCCCACAGCCGTACCGGACGCGCCCGCCCCGCATCCCCCGCACACGCCGCTCACACCGGCCGCCTCCGGCTTTCTGGCGGCACTGCACCCGCCGGTCACGATCCCGGGCCCGCCGTCGCCCCCGGCACCGCCCTGCGCCCCACGGGTTGCGCCCGGCACGACCGCGGCCGGCACCGCCCTCCAGCGGATCCTGCGCGGACCGACCGGACTGGGCACCACCTCGCTCACCCTGCCCGGCAGGCACGAACCCCCACCCCCCGGCCCCGTGCCCCCGGCACCCGCTCCGCCCGCCGAGGGGCAAGCCGTCCCGGGCCTCTACCACCACCCCGTCCCCGAACCCGACCCCGCCCGTGTCGAGGAGGTCAGCCGCCGGATCAAGCGCTGGGCCGAGGACGAGGTCCAGCTCTATCCCGAGGAGTGGGAGGGGCAGTTCGACGGCTTCTCCGTCGGCCGTTACATGGTCGGCTGCCACCCCGACGCCCCGACCGTCGACCATCTGATGCTCGCGACGCGGCTGATGGTCGCGGAGAACGCGGTGGACGACTGCTACTGCGAGGACCACGGCGGGTCGCCCGTCGGCCTCGGCGGACGCCTCCTGCTCGCGCACACCGCCATCGACCACTTCCACACCACCGCGGAGTACACGCCGGCGTGGCGGGAATCGCTCACCTCGGACGCCCCGCGCCGCGCCTACCGCAGCGCGATGGACTACTTCGTCCAGGCGGCCACCCCCTCCCAGGCGGACCGCTACCGGCACGACATGGCCCGGCTGCACCTGGGCTACCTCGCCGAGGCCGCCTGGGCACAGACCGCCCACGTCCCGCAGGTGTGGGAGTACCTGGCGATGCGCCAGTTCAACAACTTCCGTCCCTGCCCCACGATCACCGACACCGTCGGCGGCTACGAACTGCCCGCCGACCTGCACGCCCGGCCCGACATGCAACGGGTCATCGCCCTCGCCGGCAACGCCACCACCATCGTCAACGACCTCTACTCGTACACCAAGGAACTCGACAGCCCCGGACGCCACCTGAACCTGCCGGTGGTGATCGCCGAGTGCGAGCAGCTCTCCGAGCGCGACGCCTACCTCAAGGCCGTCGAGGTCCACAACGAACTCCAGCACGCCTTCGAGGCGGCCGCCGCCGACCTCGCACAGGCCTGCCCCCTGCCCGCCGTGCTGCGCTTCCTCAAGGGCGTGGCCGCCTGGGTCGACGGCAACCACGACTGGCACCGCACCAACACCTACCGCTACAGCCTGCCCGACTTCTGGTAAGGAACGGACATATCTGTGACCACTGAGACCACCTCCACCGCCACCGCGAAGATCCCGGCCCCGGCGACGCCGTACCAGGAGGACATCGCCCGTTACTGGAACGCCGAGGCACGGCCGGTCAACCTCCGCCTCGGTGACGTGGACGGGCTCTACCACCACCACTACGGCATCGGAGCCGTGGACCACGCCGCGCTCGGCGACCCGGCACACGACGAGTACGAGAAGAAGCTCGTCGCGGAGCTGCACCGGCTGGAGTCGGCACAGGCGGAATTCCTCATGGACCACCTCGGCCCCATCGGCCCCGACGACACCCTCGTGGACGCCGGCTGCGGCCGCGGCGGATCGATGATCATGGCCAACCGCCGCTTCGGCTGCAGGGTCGAGGGCGTCACCCTGTCCGCCGCCCAGGCCGAGTTCGGCAACAGGCGCGCCCGGGAACTGCGGGTCGACGACCGCGTCCGTTCCCGCGTGTGCAACATGCTCGACACGCCCTTCGACAAGGGCAGCATCGCGGCCTCGTGGAACAACGAGTCGACCATGTACGTCGACCTCCACGACCTGTTCGCCGAGCACTCCCGCTTCCTGAAGGTCGGCGGCCGGTACGTGACGATCACCGGCTGCTGGAACCCCCGCTACGGCCAGCCGTCGAAGTGGGTCTCCCAGATCAACGCCCACTTCGAGTGCAACATCCACTCCCGCCGCGAATACCTGCGCGCCATGGCCGACAACCGGCTCGTGCCGCACACCATCGTCGACCTCACGCCGGACACGCTGCCCTACTGGGAACTGCGGGCCACGTCCTCGCTGGTCACCGGAATCGAGAAGGCGTTCATCGAGTCCTACCGGGACGGCTCCTTCCAGTACGTCCTGATCGCGGCCGACCGCGTGTGAGCCCCACGTCGCGGGACCGGGCCCCCACGAGCGGTCCGGCCCCGCGACCGGCCCTGGATATGAAGAAGTCCCGCCCCCGATACGTCGGGGGCGGGACCGGTGGAGCGCTGGGCAGGCCTTGCACCTGCATTTCCCCGCAGGAAGCGGGGCGTCTTTCCTTGGACGACCAACGCACAGCGGACGGCCGCCGCAGCGGCCCGCCTTGCAAGATCAAGTATAGGGGCACGAGCCCTCCGGTGCACATCGAGCCTGAAAGGACGTCACCGGACGGCACGCGAACCGCGGACACCGTCGACTACGCCTGCCCGGGACGCAGCCGTGCCCCCGACGCGGCGACCTGCCGCGCATACTCCCGGGCGATCGCCCTGTTCGGTGCGAGCGCCTCCGCCGCCCGGTACGCCTCCGCGCTCTCACGAGTGCGACCGAGGCGGCACAGCGCGTCCGCGCGGACGGCGTGCACGGCATGATTCCGCGCCAGCTCCGCGGGCGCACCGAGGGCGTCGAGCGCGGCCAGCTGCGCCTGCGGGCCGTCGCGCATCCCGACCGCGACGGCCCGATTGAGCGCCACCACCGGGTTCGCCCGCAGGGCCAGGAGACGGTCGTACAGTGCCACGATCGCCCCCCAGTCGGTCGCGGCCGCGACCGGGGCGGCGGCGTGCTGCGCGGCGATCGCCGCCTGCAACGCGTACGGGCCGCTCGTCGTGCCCGCTTCCGGGGCGACGGCCAGGCCCTCGGCGATGAGCCCACGGTCCCAGCGCGTGCGGTCCTGGCGGTCCATCGTCACCAGGCCGCCGTCCGGGCCGAGTCGGGCGGCGCGGCGGGAATGCTGCAGGAGCAGCAGCGCGAGCAGCCCTCGCGCCTCCGGCTCGTCCGGCGCCTCGGCGGCGACCAGCCGGGCCAGCCGGACGGCCTCCTCGGCGAGGACGTCGCGGACGGTGCTGCCGTCGCTCGGCGCGTACCCCTCGGTGAACAGGAGGTAGATGACGGCGAGAACCCCCTCCAGCCGTTCGGCGCGTGCCCCCGGTGGCGGCACCCGGTAGGGAATCCCGGCCGTTGCGATCTTGCGCTTCGCCCGCAGGATCCGTTGCGACACCGTGGACTCGCCGACCAGGAAGGCACGGGCGATCTCCCGTGTGGTGAGTCCGCTGACCGCCCGGAGAGTCAACGCGACCCGGGAGTCGAGGGGGAGCGCCGGGTGGCAGCAGGTGAACACCAGCCGCAGCCGTTCGTCCCCGGGCGGCAGCGGTTCACGGACCGCCTCGAGCGCGGCCACCTCGGCGAGCCTGCCGCGTTCGGCCGTCCGCCGGCGCAGCACGTCCAGGGCCCGGTTCCGCGCCGCGGTCACCAGCCACGCCCCCGGCCTGCGCGGCACCCCGTCCCGCTCCCAGGCGGACAGGGCGCGGGCGAACGCCTCCTGCGCGCAGTCCTCGGCCAGTTCCCAGTCGCCCGTCAGACGCACCATCGTGCCGAACACAGCGCCCCACTCCTCCCGGTACGCCTCGGCGACCGCCGCCCGCACCTGGGCCGGCCCGGTCCTCACGAGAAGTCCGTCCAGAATTCGCGCAGCTCGACGAGTCCCGACCGCGCCATGGGGGAGCGGGAGAGGTAGTCGATCGCCTCGTCCCACAGGCCGTCGACGAACGCGATCCCGGTGACCCGTTCCGGTACGTCCGTGTACGCGCCGTCGGTGATCAGCAGTTTCCCTCCCCGGCGGCGCACGAGCGTGGCGTTCTCTACGTCACGCAGGTGCTCGCCGCCGAGGTAGCGGCCGGAGGCGAGGCCGTCGCGGACCCACTCGGCCACCTCGCAGGGCTCGGGGGCGAACGGCGGGGCGCCCGGATCGGTCCGGAAGACCGCGAGGAAACGGGAGGCGGGCGCGTCGCCCTCGTGCGGCACGTTCCCGGTGCCCGGTCCGAGGTCGAGCGGTTCGACCGGCCGGATCTCGATGCGTCCGCCGACCGCCATCGGATGCGACGCGGCGACCTCGATCGCCTCGTCGAGGTCGGCCGCCACGACGAGGTCGTACCCGGCGATCCACTCGGCCGTCTCGGCGAACGGGCCGTCGGTGACCAGTACGCGGTCGCCGCGGACGCGGACGGTCCTGGCCTCCTCCACCGGCTTGAGCGGCATCCCCTCGATCCGGACACCCCGGCCGTTCCACTTCTCGGCCCACACCTGCGGGTTCTCGTCGGCCGGTTCGCCGGCAGGGTCGGTGGCGACGAACAACACGTACTTCATGAGCTTTCTCCTCTCGGGCACCTCACGAAGACGACGAACGACGGACGCGGAATCCGACAGCACGGCAGAAAATCTCGTCGACCGTTCAGCGGGGCGGGGAACGCCTTGACGCAGTGACTCATGAAGCACGACTCAACCCTTCGGACGGCTCCGATATCAACGTCCCGGACGGCACGGCAGCGCCCTGGACCAGCAGCACACCCACGGCACGAGTTCGGTGACGCCCAGGACCGTGCCGGCCGGGCGGTGGCCGCCGCCCGGCCACTGCCCAACTGGGAGAACGGCAACGGACGCTGCGGACCGACAGGCGGCGAAGTGCTCGCACCCGCCCGGTCAGGCCGACTGCCCGCCGGCGGCGGGGGCGTCCATGAGCAGCTCGTAGGTCGAGGTCAGTTCCAGAAGGCGGGCGGGCTGGGACTGCAGTCCGGTGAGAGCAAGGCGGTGGCCCTCGGCGTGCTGGCGCTGTTGCAGCAGGATGAGCAGGTTCAGGCCGCTGGAGTCCATGAACGTCACGCCGGACAGGTCCAGGCAGAGGGTCGCGCTGGTCGGGAGCAGGTCGAGTGCCGTCCGGGTCAGTTCGGGACAGGTGGACAGGTCCACGTCCCCGCGCACGGTGATGACGGTGTGCTCAGCGTGCTGTGCGGTCGTCACGGTGAAGTGCTGCATGGTTCGCCCCTCGATTCCGGGGTCGAGCCCATCACACCCTCCGGTGATGGGAGGGCATCAAGCACGCGGCATACGGGCCGCGCACAGCCGAGCGAGACAACCCGTACCGCGTCCCGGCCACCGGTGGTGGCCCAGGGGCGGCGCGGGGCCTCTCACCAGACCAGGCTGGTCGCCCCTCGAGCCTCGCACAGACCGGACACCCATGGCCAGCGAAGGACACGCGGTGGCACGCCCGCAGGCCCGGGGCAGCGCCGAAGGGACCGCACGGCCCCCCGGCACCGGACTGCTGCCCGGCACCGTCCCGGGACGCGGGCGGCTCGAACGTCGTTTGGAGATCCCGAGCGGCTCCCACCCGGTCAGTTCGATCACTCGCCGAACGGACGACTACCCGGGCCTGTCCGCCGGCGTGTGCCTCGAGACCGGGTGGTTGCGGCCCCAGAGCCTGTTCACCAGGGGAGCCGCGACTCCGACGACCGTCATGACACCGGCGGCGACCCAGTACCGCTGCCCTTGACCCAGCGTCAGAACCGAGATCATGCCCACAACGGCTCCGAGGGTCAGGCTCAGAGCCGGCCACCACTCCGTGCGGCGCAGAAGGCCGGGGATCGAGTACATCGTCACGAGGCATCCGCTGAACATGGCGAACTCGTACCACCCGCCGCCTTCGGGAGGTTCCATCCGCCCCGGCGGCCCCCGTTGCTGTGATACACGAAACGAAGGTGAACTGCCCCGGCCGCACCCAGCCCAGAGCACTGGCGCCCACCGCGCCGGTCAGTGTGCGCCACTCCCTGCTCCCCATGATCAGTGAGGGTAGAGCCGCGGTCACACGGGTGGTACCGGCTCCGCGAAGCGTTCCCCCGGCACAGGATCGCGGTCGGGGGCGGGAGTGTGCGACGGTGGACGGACAACGAGACCGGCCGGCGCACCCCTCGGGTGGCCGGCCCTTGGGGAGCCGGGCGTTGCCCCCACCCCGGGCACCCGGCCCCCGCCCTCGCCGTACGCTCCCGCCCAGGGGCTTCGCCTTGGGGCTCACCAACCCCCGGAAGGGGGCGCGCCCAGCATGGACATCACGACCACGACCGACGGCACCTTCGCACGCATCACCCCGTGCGGGGACATCGACCTCGACACCCTGCCCCCGCTGCGCGCCGCCGCCGCCGCGCTGCCGGCACGCGTCACCGACCTGCAGTGGGACCTGGCCCACACGTCCTTCATGGACGTCGCCGGCCTCCACCTCCTCTTCGACCCCACCCCGCCCGGCGGCCCGGACCGCCGGACGACCGTGACAGGGCTGCGCCGCCAGCCCCTGCGCCTGCTGCTCCTGGCCGCCGACACGCACCCCGCCGCCTTCGCCCTCGACCGCCTGCTTTCCGGCACCACGCCTACTGAGCTTCACCGGGCGGCTCCCGGACGGCGCTGAGGCTGCGGTCCTCAGCCGTAGGGCCCCCACCGGCGTCCCAGGGTGTCGTACCTGTACCGGGGCAGGCCCTCGAGGGCGCTGGTGCGGAACGGGCGGCCGTCGTCGTCGATGCGCACGGTGCCGCTGCGGCCCTGGGAGGACCAGTCCAGCTCCAGGTACCAGCGGCAGTCGCACGAGCTGGTCCCGGCCGTGACCAGCAGCACCTCGGGGTCCTTCGCCGACACGCGGTAGGGCATGCGCACGGCCGGGATCGGCGTGCCGGAGTCGTTCCCGGCGACCGCGCGGGCGATGGGGCGGTCCTTGTCCAGGTCCACGGCGAAGTACCGGGGAGTGACCGCGCCCCCGCAACCCTGGTCCATGGCATAGGCGTTGCCCTCGGCCGGGGCTGTGCGGCCGACGACGCGCACACGCAGCGCCTCCAGCACGACGGCCGTGTCACTGCGCCCCTGCACCGACAGCCGCACGAGCGTCTCGCCGCCGTGCACCGCGCTCTGCGTCGCCGCCCAGGGCGCCGCGTCCTGCGGGGCAGGGGGAGGGGGGACCTGGTCCGGTGGCTTGGCGATGACGTAGTCGTGGCCGCAACCGAGCTTCCAGGCCTGGGAGTCGACGGTCCAGGTGAGCGGCAGGGCGGTTGGCTGTTCGCCGCGGGGCGGGGCGGATGCCGCGCCGGGCGGGGGAGAGGTGCCCGGTTTCTTCTTCGGGGTGGCGGAGCCCGAAGGCCGCTCGGAGGCGGGGGCGCCGCCCGGGCCGGGTGAGTCGCCCGGTCGCTCAGGTGCCCTGGCCTCCGCCGTACCGGACGCCGACGCACCGGCCCCCGCCGTAGCGGACGCCGCCGGTCCCGTGACCCGGTCAGGGCCCTCGGCGGACGGCCGCCGTCCGTCCGGCAGCGCGGACAGTGCCCCGAGCGTCGCGAGCACGGCACAGACGGAGGCCAGCCCGACCACGAGACGTCTGCGGCGGTACCAGGGGCGGCGCGGGAGCGGGCGCACGGGCACGCCGGGAGGCCCGGACGCAGGGCCGGTTCCGGCGCCCGGGCCGCCGGTGGGCTTCGGTGCCGTGTCCGGTTCGGTGACGTCCTCCACGGCTGCGTCCGGTCCGCCCGCCGCGTCTGCGGGCGTACTCCGCGCCGCCCCCGCCGTACGGGGCCGGCGGCGGGCCGCCACGGCCAGGAGCCAACGGCGGTGGAGTTCCAGGCGTTGCTCCGGCGTCGCCCCGCACAGGGCCGCGAAGCGTTCCACCGGGGCGAAGTCGAGCGGCACCGCGCCGCCCGCGCAATAGCGGTGCAGCGTCGAGGTGTTCATGCCCAGACGGCGGGCCAGCGAGCCGTAGCTGCGGTCCGTACGCTCCTTCAGCGCCCGCAGCAGCGCCGCGAACCGGGCCACCTCGTCGCTGCCGTCGCCGTCGTCCTGTGCCGACACAGGTCACCCCGTCCTCGTACGCCCCACCCGGCCCGGGACGGTGTCCCAGGCACCCCATGTACCTGCACGTCAGACGGGCTGGGACGGTTCCACCGTGCCCGACCGGCCGTCGGCTGTTGCGTCCGGCCGCCGCGAGCGCCGATGCTCTTGGTGCCGCGCCGGCCAGGCCCGCGCCGGCCGGCGGACCTCGCCGCGGCATCCACGTCCACGCACTCATCCACGGGGGGACATCCATGTCCATGCGCATCCGCACGAGCGCTCTCACCGCGCTCACCGTCGCCGCCCTCGCGGCGGGCACCGCCCTCACCGCGCCCGCCGCCGGCGCCGCGCCGAAGACGGCCGTGCCCAGGTTCCTGTCGGCGTCCCAGCTGCCGCCGCACCCGACGTCGTCCTGGACCGCCGGGCCGGTCACCGACGGCTTCCCGGAGCAACTCGGCCTCTGCGTGAGCACCGAGGGCGTGCCCTCCTACGCCTACCGGTACCGGGAGTTCCGCACCGACCTGGACACCGGCGCCGTGCAGTTGACCGTCGTCACGGGCACAGCCGCCCAGGCCGACGCCCTGGCGAAGCACTACGACGACCTGATCCGCACCTGCGCCGACCGCATCGAGGAGTCCTCGCCCGACGTCGAGGCCGAGGGCCGGGACTACGGCAAGCTGCCGGTCGAGGAGGGCGCCCGCGTCCGCGGCCTGCACACCGGGACGTCCTGGGGCGCCACCGACATCGCCCTGCTGTCGGTCGGCCGGGACGGCAGGACCGTCACCGTCGTGCAGTGGGGGCAGATGGGCGACTTCGGGGACGCGCCCGTGGCCGCCTTCAAGAAGACCACGACCACGGCCGTCGGCAAGCTGTACTGACCGGGCCGCCACCGGAAAAAGGGACCGGGGCCGCCCTCCCGTCACGGGGGTCGGGAGGGCGGCCCCCTGCTCCGCGCAACGCCCTCGGCGCCGGCCTCACGGGCCCGCCTCAGCGAACCGCTTCCGCCGGCCGTGCTCCTGCCGCTGCCTCCTCTTGGCCGTCCTCGGCCTCCCAGCGCAGCAGGTCGCCCGGCTGGCACTCGAGCACCTCGCAGAGCGCGGCGAGGGTCGCGAAGCGCACCGCCTTGGCACGGCCGTTCTTGAGGACTGCCAGGTTGGTGGGCGTGATCCCGACGCGCTCCGCGAGCTCGCCCACGGACATCTTGCGTCTGGCCAGCATCACGTCGATGTCCACCACGATCGGCATCAGATCACCTCGGCCAGCTCGGCCTGCAGCTGTGCCGCTTCGACGTCGCGCGCGACGGCCTGGGCGAGCAGCATCCGCAGCACCTGCACGATCAGCGCGACGCCGAGGACGGCCACGCCGATCCCGCCCATGATGACGGTCACGCCCGGATCGTCCCGCTGGCCCGGCGCGTTGAGGGCGGTGACCGTGAACCACAGAAGGGCAGCCGCCACGATCGCACCGGTCATCCCGTCCACGTACCGGAAGGCGGCGCGGGAGAACACGGTTCCGCGTCGCACCATCGTCACCAGCCGCCATACGCAGACCAGGGCGACCTGGGCCGACACCATCCCCAGGATCGTGATCACCCGCAGCGGGGTGAGCGGGAGGTTCCCGGTCTCCGGGTCGGCGATCAGCGCCCACACCATCGACACCTGGACGAAGACGGTGCCGGCGAGCACCACGACGAGCACGGCGCGCAGCACACTCACGGTCAGCTTTCTCACGACCCACCCCTTTCATCAACGTTTCACGACGAAAACCTATCGAGTATCGATAGATCGAGCAAGTGGGGGACGACGCGGGGGACGACGCGGGCTCCCGCAGCCGGTGGCGGTTACGGAGCCCCGGCGCCGGGCCCGGCACGCCGCCCTGCTCCCGGCCGCGGGACCGCTGGGCACAACACTCGCGAAATGACCGTCATGCGCGGCTCGCTCTGGCAGAGTCGGCGCATGTTCGAGGGAAGCGCAGCGCCGGCTGCCCCCTGTGCCCAGTGACCCGGGAAATGCCATGAGCGATGCGCGAGGCGGCTCCGGCCGGAACGCGGACCGGCGACCCGTCCCGCCCGCATGACGGCCGGCGAGCAGCGCGCCGAAGGCGCGGGACCGTTCACCTCCCGCCTCACCTGGCACCTTCCCGGTGGCGGTACCGCCGTGTGGGAGTCACGGCTCGCCCGGCGGCGCGGAATCCTCACCGTCCACCCGCCCGGCGCACCCGCCGGCCGGCACAGCCGCGCCGACGAGACCGCGCTCCACCGCCTGCGCAGCCTCAACGCCACCGCCGCGATCGCCTTCATCGTGGGCGGGGCCCTCTTCGCGATCGGCGCCGGCGTCGCCCAGCTCGGCTCCGGCGACGCCACCACCTGCGCCTCGGTCTACTTCGCCGGCGGCCTCTTCTTCAACACCGGCGGCTACGTCTCACTGCTCCAGGTCGTCAACGCCCCACGCCACGTCCCCGGCGGCGAAGGCCGGCTCGTCACCCGCGCCTGGCGCTGGTGGAGCTACGAGCCGGCTCGAGTGGACTGGCTGAGCGCCTTCGTCCTGTTCACCGGCACCCTGGTGTTCGCCGTCGACCTGCTGGACTCCTTCCTCCAGGGCCTCAGCGTCCGGCAGACCAACCGGCTGATCTGGGCCCCGGACGTGATCGGCTGCGTCCTCTTCCTGATCTCCGGCCACCTCGCACTCGCCGAGATCTGCCACGGCCGCCCCTGCGTCCGCCGTCGCAGCCTCGGCTGGTGGATCGTCGCCGTCAACCAGCTCGGCTCCGTGCTCTTCATGGCCTCGGCCCTCGCCGCCTACACCCGCCCCGCCACCGGCAGCCTCCTCAACGCCGACGTCGCCAACTGGGCCACCCTCGGCGGCGCCTCCTGCTTCTCCCTCGGCGGCCTGCTCCAGCTGTACGAACGCCCGTGAACGGGCTGCGCGGTGGTGCCGGCGCGGCGGTCCGGCGGTGACTGTCCGAAGGGAGCGGTTGACCTCAAGTCGGGTCGAGCTTCTAGGTTCGAGGGCGACGACGCGGATGCATCGAGAGGAACGGCCGTGAGGACACTGGTGCTGGGAAGGACGCCTGCGAGACTGGCGGAGGTGCTGGCCACGCTGCGGGCGGACGGTTTCGAGGCGGAGGGGGCGAGTACCGACGAGGGGGCGCGGGAGCTGCTGCGGAGCGAGGAGTTCGGAGTGCTGATCGTGGGCGGGGGCGTGGAGCCGGATGCCCGCGCAGCGATCAAGGAGTTCGCGGCGGAGCACGGAGTGCGGCGAGTGATCGACGGAGCGCTCACGGCACCGTTCGACGCGTACGTGCGGCGGGAGTTCGAGCCATTGATCCGGCAGGCCGCCTCCGAGGCCTGACCGCCGGCGAGTGCCAGGGCTTCGGGCCGGCCGGCGGGATCACTCCGGGGGGCGGCTGCCTGCGAGCAGCGTGGCGACCAGTTCCCGCCGGCTGCGGACACCGAACTTGTCGAAGATCGCTGTGAGGTGTTCCTGCACCGTGTTCCCCGAGATGAACAGCTCGGTGACGATCTCGCGGGTGGAGCGGCCCTTGAGGATGAGGGCGGCCACGCGCAGCTGGGCCTCGGTGAGACCGTATGCGCTCAGCAGCAGGGAACCGAGTTCGGCCGGTGGGACGGCCTGGATGACGATGCCGATGCGGGGGCCGGCCGGGTCCTGCAGCCGGCTGGCGTGGAGGGAGAGCCATCGTCCGGAGCGGCCGCGCAGCCGGACGGCGGCCGGGGGCGGGCAGGCCACGGGATCTGCCCGCTCGGCGAGGACCAGCCGTGCGGCGGCAGCGTGAAGGGCCACGGGCAGTGTCCCGGAGCCGGGCCACCGGTGGCCGGGGAGGTCGGCGAGCCACTGCTCGGCCTCGGGATTGACGGACACCAGGGCGAGGCTGTCGTCGAGTACCACGATCCCGGGCGGCGGGCTCTGGGCGGACGGGAGGGGCGGCTGGGCGGGGAAGGCGCCGCCGGTGACCGCGCGGCGCAGCCCGCCCGCAAGGTGCGGGGCCAGGCGGCGGACCAGTGCCAGTTCGTCGGCGGAGAATCCGGCGGGGGAGTCCTCACGGTGCAGGCACAGCACACCCCAGCAGCGATGCTCGGTCACCAGCGCGGCGCGGAGTTCGTCGCCGAGGCCGAGGGGAGCCATCACCTCGCGGTAGCGGGCGCTGCTCACACGCTCACCTCCGGTGGCCAGGTCGAGGGAGGACACCGCGGGCGCGGTCTCGGCCAGCGCGGCGAACTTGTTCACGTCCTGCCGTCCGAACTCGTTCTCCAGGAACAGCGGGGTCGCCGCGGCGAGCGGCTCCTCGGCCACTGCGGAGGTGAACAGCAGCGTCGCCGGGTCGACGGTGGCGAAGAAGGCCGCGTCCACCGGCATGATCGTCCGCAACCGGTCCAGGAAGCCGGTGCGCAGCGCGTCCGCGTCCAGACCGGCTCGGCACAGGGTCTGGATGCCCGACATCCGGCGCTCCAGACGCGCTGCCGCGGCCGTCGCTCCCGCCATGCCTCAGACATTACGCCTGCGCGGGGACGAGCCCCAGTTGGCGCATAACGCCGAGTTCGTCGAGCCGGCACCACTGCTCGGCGATGCGTCCGTCCCGGATGCGGAAGATGTTGATCCCGTGCAGGCTCACGGTCCGGTGCCCGGCCGGGGCGGGTGCGCCGAGCAGTTCTCCGCCTTGCGTGCCGGAGGCGGTGAAGCGCTCGACGACGAGGTCGCCCTCGGCGATCATCTGGTGCGGCTCGCTGTGCCAGTCGGGGAAGGCCGAGCGGAACAGCGCCCCGGCCGAACGCATGCCCTCACGGTCGCCGGGCGCGCCGAAGGGCGGGTCGTGGTTGACGAAGTCCTCGGTGAGGTAGTCGTCGACGGCGCCGAGGTCGCCTTTGGTGAACAGCGCGTCGATGAACCCGCGCACGATGTCTTTGTTGCCGGTGAGGGTGGTTTCCAAGGTGTCCATGACTTCAGTCTCGGACGGTGCGGTGCCTCCGGGTACCCCAGAAAGCTGGGGTTCCGGCCGAGGTCACAGCAACCGGTCGACCAGCCCGTCGATGTAGTCCGGGTCGAGCGGGACCATGCCGAACAGGACGCGGATGTACATCGGGGCCAGGATGTGGTCCAGCACGTCGAACGCGTCGGGTGCGGTCTCGCCCCGGTCGCGGGCACGGTCGAGCATGGACTGCAGTTGGCGGGTGCGCTCGGCGCGGAGGCGGTCACCGGCCTGCATGCCCTGCTGTCCGCTGCCCGACAGGGCGACGGCCAGGTGCAGCACCGCCGGACCGTCCGGCCCGGTGATCTCACGGGCCACTTGGGCCGCGTACGTGCGCAGGTCGCCGGCGAGGCTCCCGGTGTCGGGCATCGGCGACTGCGCGTTGAGCCGGGTGAGCGCCACGTCGGTGAGCAGGGTCTCCATGCCGCCCCACCGGCGGTAGATGCTGCTGTCGGCCACGCCTGCGCGGGCGGCGACGTCGCCGACGGTGAAGTTGCCGTAGCCGCGCTCGCTGATCAGGCCGGTGACGGCCTGGTGCACCTGCGCGCCGACGCGGGCACTGCGCCCGCCGGGCCGTCGGGCCGGCTGTCGCTCATTCATGCCCCCACCTTAACGCAGCCAGCACTTGCGTTTGCGAGGTGACCCTCTTTATAGTCGCCTAACGCAGTCGACGGCTGCTTTAGTGCGCTCGGGTGACCGGCCACCCGTGTCGGCCGTGACCGGGCGCAACCGACGATCGAGGGGGAATCCCATGGCTGCATCGCATGCGGCTGCAGGCAGTCGAACGAACCGGGCCGTACTGCTCGCGGTGACCTGCCTGGGCCAGTTCATGGTCCTGCTCGACAACACGATCGTCGGAGCGGCGCTGCCCGACATGCAGCACCGGCTGCACACCCGGCTGACCGGCCTGCAGTGGATCGTCGACGCGTACGTCCTGCTGGTCGCCATGCTGCTGCTGTCCGGCGGTGTCTTCGCCGACCGGTTCGGCCGCAAGCGGGTGTACCTGACCGGCGTGGCGGTGTTCACCGCCGCGTCGCTGCTGTGCGCCCTCGCGCCCTCGGTCGGCTGGCTGCTCGCCGGCCGGGTGCTGCAGGGCATCGGGGCCGCGGCGCTGAGCCCCGCCTCGCTCGCCCTGCTCGCCGCCGCGTGTCCCGTGCCGCAGGAACGGATCAAGGCGATCGGGCTGTGGGCCGGATTCAGCGGAATCGGCCTGGCCGCGGGCCCCGTGGCCGGCGGCGTGCTGACGGAAGCCTTCGGCTGGCCCGCCATCTTCCTGGTCAACCTGCCCATCGGCGTGGTCCTGCTGCTGGCCGGCCTGCGCCACCTCGGCGAGTCCCGCAACCCGAGCGCCCCCGCGATCGACGTCCCGGGCACGGCGCTGTCCGTGCCGGCGGTGGGGGTGCTGACCTACGGGCTGATCGAGGGCGGTACCCGCGGCTGGACCTCACCGCTCATCCTGGGAAGCTTCACCGCAGCGGCGGTCCTCCTCGCCGCCTTCGTCGCCGTCGAGGCCCGTCGCCCCGCTCCGATGCTGCCGCTGGGACTGTTCCGGCAGCGGCTGTTCACCGTGTCCAACACCGCCATGACCGTGGTGGGGTTCGCGCTCATGGGCTCGTCGTTCTTCTTCTCCCAGTTCTTCGTGTACGTCCAGGGCAGCTCGATCCTGCGCGCCGGCCTGCAGACCCTGCCGGTGTCCCTCGCCATGGTGATCGTCAGCCCGTACGCGGGCCGGCTCGCCGCCCGGTACGGCTTCCGGATCGTGGTCACCACCGGCCTGGCCCTGGCCGGCCTGGGACTGCTGGCGCTCGGCACGGTGCACGCCGACACCGGCTACGGGAACGTGTGGTGGCGGCTGGCGCTCGCCGGCACCGGCTTCGCCCTCGCCATGGCCCCCCTGACAGGTGCCGCCGTCCAGGCGGTCGGCCCGCAGGAAGGCGGCCTCGCCTCGGGCATCAGCAGCACCACCCGGCAGATCGGTGCGGTGCTCGGTGTCGCGGTCCTCGGAGCCGTCGTCACCCGGCAGTCCGGCGGCGCCTCCTTCGGGACCGGCCTGGAGGCCGGCCTCGACCGTGCCTTCCTCGCCGCCGGCGCCGTCACCCTGGCCACGGCCGTGTTCACCGGCCTGTGGCTGACGAGGTCCGAGCCGGCGGAAAGCTCCGCGGCGCCGCGGCATCCCTCCGGCCCGGGTGCGGTCACCGCCTCGGGCGAGGCATCCGTGAGCAGTCGTTGACGCCACCGCGCCGGATGCCGCCGCATCCGCGTCCGCCCGTGGCCACCGCCCCCCGCCGACCGTACGTACCGCGTACAAAAGCCGCACGGAAGCCACACGTGAAGGGCCCGGCCTGTGCGGCACGGAAGCCGCACAGGCCTGGGTCCTTCACGCTGGAGCCCCCGGGGCACCGAGGCCCCGGCCCGCGTGGTGGAGAGGGATCGGGGCCTCGGCCGGGGGAGGCCCCGGCCCGGCCTCAGCAGACGCCGTCGCCCGGCTTGGGGTTGCCCAGGCCGAACAGGGGCCGCAGCCTGAGACCCACCCAGGTGCCGGCCAGCGCGGAGATGCCCCACAGCCAGCCGCTGAGGCTGCCCGACGCGATGCCCGCCAGGTAGGCGCCGATGTTGCAGCCGCCGGCCAGCCGGGCGCCGATGCCCATCAGCACGCCGCCGAGCACCGCCGCGAGCGCCGTGCGCCAGGGGATGCCCCGGTGCAGCGCCCAGGTGCCGCCGAGCGCGGCGGCGACGGCCGCGCCGATCATGATGCCGACGTCGGTGAGGCTGGTCTTGTCGGCGAGCACCGGACCGGCCAGCATCTCGGCGTTGCCGGGCTGCTGCCACCAGGTCCAGTTCTCCGGGTGGCCGCCCAGCACGCCCACCAGCTCCGAGCCCCACAGGCTGAAGGCGCTGGTGACACCCCAGACGCCGCCGGACACCAGCAGGACGCCCGCACCGAGCACGGCCAGCGCCAGGGCGCCGACGGCCAGGGGCCAGGAGCCGCGGACGGCCCGGACGGCGGCCCGGCGCGCCGAGGGGACGGCGCCCAGCGGCGGCGGGTTCCGGCGGGCCTGGACACGCCGGCTGACCAGCACCACCAGGAGCAGCGCGGCGATGGTCACGCCCCAGGAGCCGAACCAGCCGATGTGCTCGGACAGCACGACGGGCTTCCAGGCGGGGAGGTCCTTCCACAGGTCGAACTGCCAGGCGGCCAGCGTGGCGCCGGCGACGAAGCCGCCGAGGGTCAGCACGATCGACGTCTGTCCCGAGCCGACCGCGAAGAGGGTGCCCGAGGCGCAGGCGCCGCCGAGCTGCATGCCGATCGCGAACAGCGCCGAACCGGCGAAGAGGCCGACGCCGATGGGCCCGGCGGACGGCGCGGGCTGGGAGCCGAACAGCCCGGTCTGCGTGCCGATGAGCAGCGCGAACAGGGTGGCCGTGGTGCCCAGGAGCAGGGCGTGTGCCCGCAGCCCGCTCCCGTTGCCGACGGCGATCAGCTGCCGCCAGGCGGAGGTGAAGCCGAACCGGGAGTGGAAGAGGGCGACGCCCAGGCCGAGGCCGAGCAGGAGCAGCACGCCCGGCTTGGCGCCGTGCGCGGACCACACGTACGCGGTGAGGGCGGCCGCGAGCAGCCCGGATACGACGAGCGGCGTCCGCCGCACCGGGGGCAGGGGCGGCGCCTTCGGACGGTCGGAGGAGGTGGGGGAGGGGGCGAACAGCGGGGTGGTCGCGCGCGGCGGCGCGGCCGGGGTCGACCCGGCAGGGGGTGCGGTGGTCACGGACGGAATCTCCGGGGTGGTGTGCACGGGGACGGCGGACGTTCGCGGGCCGGCGGTGCGGGGGCACGGTCGGCCCAAGGGCTCAGCGGGGACAGAGGCCGTCGTCGACGCACCACGCCGAGCACGCGAAGAGCGCGAGGCACAGGAGCGGAGCCGATGCATACATGTGTACGAATATACGGAAGGGGATGCTCCGGATGCCAAGCCGTCTTGCCATGCGGATGCCGGCCGGCGCGCGACCCGCGCCGGCCGGCGCACACCGAGGCCCCGACGTCACCGCCGCGGAACCTCGCACCGTGACCGGGCCGGGCCGGCCACGGTGCGACAGCGGCTCAGTACCAAGCGGTGCAGGTGATGGCCGTGTTGTAACCGGAGTCGCCGCAGGCACGCATCAGCTTGCCGTTGCTGTCGCGCCACGCCTCGGTCCAGACGCTGCCTCCGCTGCTGATCTCCCTCCAGCCGAGCTGGGGCTCCCAGGTCCGGCCGCCGTCGCTGCTGCGGTCCACCCAGACGTGCATGCCCGGCGCGCCGCCGACGATGCGCCCCCAGGCGCAGGTGCTGTTCCCCGAGCCGTTCACCCGCAGCTCGATGCCCTGCCCCCGGCCGCCGAACGCGGTCCGCACGGTCCGGCCGTTGTCGTTGTTGCAGCCGTCGGCGGCACTGGCCGTCGGGGCTCCGGCCAGGGTCAGCAGGCCGGAGAGCAGTGCCGCGGCGGAGAGCGCTGCCGCCGCCTTCCTCGTGGTACGCATCGTTCGTTCCCCCTTGTTCACGGCGCGAGGCCGTCATGGTCGGTGTTCGTAGTGTGCGCACTCGGGGAACGGGCTCCCACCTCGGACACCACAGGTTGACCACGGGAAACACCAGGTGCTACGACCAGGGTGCGGCGGCCGTCACCGTCCGCGTGAGCAGGTTCAGGGCCGGACCGCACGCCTGAGAGCGAGTCGTGCCAGCGGGGCGTAGCCGGCCAGGACGGGCAGCGGGCCGTACATGGTGAGGCCGGTGGAGCTGCCCAGCGGATCGGGCCGTACGGCGTGGTGGAGGCGCAGCCGAACCGGCCCCAGGCGAACCCGCCACACCCATGTCCGAAGCTGGTGATCGACGCTTTCGACGACGAAGGGAATCCGCAGACCCGCGAACGATTCGACCGTCCCCTCGAGCGCCGGGGTGATGTACAGGGCGTCGGTGTGAACGGCCCTGATCTGCGGGGACCAGGACGCCCACCGGTCCACGCGCACATAGCGTTCCCAGACGGTGGCGGGCGCCGCCGGACCGGCGGCCTCGAGCGTCAGGCGTGCCATGAACCGCTGCGGTGCGGGGTGCTCATCCGACCTCGCCCCGCAGATACTCGGTGAGCGCCTTGCCGGGCCGGAAGGACGCCGCGCCGTCCTCCTGCGCCAGGCTGCCGAAGCTGCCCAGGGTGACCGTCCCCTTGGACTTCAGTGCTTCGGCGATCGTTCCGGCGTGCTCGACGGTGCCGAAAAGGGCGTCGAAGACGCGGGTGACGTCCTCGCTGCCCAGTTCTCCCCCGTCCGGGGCCTGCGCGATCCGGCGCGCCGTCAAGTCGAGGAGCTCCGTCTTGTCCATCGGCGCATCCGCCCATCGTGTCGGTGTGGTCCTGCCGCAGTCCGTCCACCATCACCGCGTTTCGGCCCAGCCGCATCCGTAGGGCCCCCCGTCAGAGGCCCGGCATCCTGGTCCACCACCAGCCGGACGCCGTCAACTCGGTGAGGTGGGGGTCCGGCAGGGTCCGGCGCTCGATCTCCGCGTCGATGCGTGTGACCAGCCGGCCCAAGTCCCGTCGGGCTCCGGGAGGAAGGTGCCGCATCGCCCACTCGAGATCGTCACGGGCGTCTCCCAGTCCCGGCGACTCGAACGCGGTGGCGTCCAGGTAGCGTCCGGGCTGCTCGAAGGCCCACTCGGCGAGGGAGAGCGCATCGGCGACCGCGTTGGGCCACATCCACTGATCCTCGACCCGGCGGATCGCCGCACGGGTCCGCGCGGAGACACCGCGCACTCTCACGACCGGATACTGCCGTCGTGGCCGCCACCGCTGTGCACGGACGGCCCTGGGCCGCCTACGCGGCATCGCCCTTTCGGATCGGCATGCGGCCATCCTGCCACGGCCGGACGCCCGCGGGCAGGCGCGTGATCCCCGCTGTCGTCGGAGCCGGTCACCGAGAGGCCGTTCCGGGTTTCGTGTGGAGGATCTCGCGGGCCTGGTCCGCGGCGCGGGTGATGCTCTCGGAGACGAAGTCGACGAAGCGGGCGATGTTCTCCAGGCGGGCGGCGGCCGGGGTGTCGGGGCCGAGGATGCCGACGCCCTGCCGGGCGACCTCGCCGAGGTGGGCGGTGGCGCGGGCGCTGGCCATCATGGACTGATACATGACGTCGTCGTCGACGACGTAGCGCTCGCGGCGGCGTTCGTCGCGTTCCCGGCGGATGAGGCCCTGGCTTTCGAGGAACGCGACCGCCTTGGAGACGGACGCCGGGCTGATCCGGAGGCTCTCGGCGAGTTCGGAGGCGGTGAGGCTGCCGGCGTCGGTGGTGTAGAGGCCGGCCAGCACCCGGGCCGTCATCCTGGGCAGGCCCGACTGCATGAAGACGGTGGTGAACATCTCCGCGTACTCGCGTACGGCTTCGGCGTCGCGTCCGTGGGCCTGCGAGGGCGTACGGGGGGCCCGGGGGGCGGCCTTTCTGCGGCGGTGGGCGCGGTGTTCGGTGGCGCGGTGGGCAAGGTCGGCGCGGTAGGCGGTGGGGCCGCCGTTGCGCATCACCTCCCTCGTGACCGTCGAGGTCGGGCGATCGAGGCGCCTGGCGATCTCCGCGTAGGCGAGCCCGTCGGCCAGCCCCAGCGCGATCTGCTGGCGTTCCTGCTGGGTGAGTCTGCCTCCCGGCATCGCGGTCTCCTCCAGTGGTCCGTGAGGCCCCCAAGATAGCGTTCACTCTCCATCCATTGCAACGAACCAGGCGAGGATCGTTGCGTTAGATTTCCACGTCGTTGCAATGAATTCCCCCCAACTACCTGCGAAAACAACGGACTCACGCAACGAGTCGATTGCCACTTCATGAAAGGCAACGTAGCTTTTCTTCCATCGGAAACAACGAGCCGAAGGAGAGCACGATGCAGAAGTTCGACACCCCCGCCCCGGTGACCGCCGTCCTCGACATCCCCGCCGGCCGCGTCCGGTTCATCGCCGCGGACCGGACCGACACCGCCGTCGAGGTCCTCCCCGCGGACGCCTCCAAGAGCCGCGACGTGAAGGCGGCGCAGCAGACCGAGGTCGCCTACGGCGACGGCGTCCTGCGGATCGAGGCACCGGAGGCGAAGAACGAGATCCTCGGCTCGTCCGGATCCATCGAGGTGACCGTCCAGCTGCCCGCCGGCTCCCGCGTCGAGGCGAAGACGTCCCTCGCCGAGTTCCGCGGCGTCGGACGGCTCGGTGACGTCTCCTTCGAGAGCGCCCAGGGCACGGTCAAGCTCGACGAGACCGCCGGCGCCCGCCTCGCCCTCCAGTCCGGTGACGTCTCGGTCGGCCGCCTGGGCGGCCCCGCGCAGATCAGCACCCGAAAGGGCGACCTCCGCATCACCGAGGCCGTGCGCGGCACGGTCACCCTGCGCACCGAGTCCGGCGACATCTCGGTCGGCGCCGCACGCGGAGTCTCCGCCTCCCTGGACGCCGGCACCTCCTACGGCCGGATCCACAACGCGCTCGGCAACACCGCCGGTACCGACGCCGCCCTGACCATCCACGCCACCACCGCCTACGGCGACATCAGCGCCCGCAGCCTGTAAGAGGGGCACCCCGCGCCGGTCCCGCCGCTCGGCCGCATCCCGCACTCGATTTCCGAAGGAGCACACCACCATGTCCACCACCCCCGCCGACCACAACCGCCCGGAACTGCAGAAAGCCATCGAGGAGATGGTCGAGTCAGGCTTCACCGGCGTGACGATGCGCGTGCACGACGAGCGGGGCGAGTGGAGCGGCAGCGCCGGCGTGCGCAAGCTGGGCGAGGCCGCGAAGCCGCCGGTGAACGGGCACGTCCGGATAGGCAGCAACACCAAGACCTTCACCGCGACCGTGGTGCTGCAACTGGTGGCCGAGGGCACGGTCGGCCTGGACACCCCGGTGGCCGACCACCTGACCGGGTTCGGGCTGGACCCGAGGATCACCGTGCGGATGCTGCTGCAGCACACCAGCGGGGTGTTCAACTTCACCGGCGAGTACTACGACGACGGGACGTTCGCGCCGGGGATCCCCGCCACGACCGCAGGGCGGGAGTGGGTGGACAACCGGTTCAGGACCTACCGGCCGGAAGAGCTGGTACGGCTGGCCCTGTCCAAGCCGGCACGCTTCGAGCCGGGAACGGACTGGAGCTACTCCAACACCAACTACGTGCTGGCCAGACTGCTGATCGAGAAGGTCACCGGCCGCTCGCTCGCCGAGGAGATGCAGCGGCTGATCCTGGGACCGCTCGGACTGGCGGACACCGTGGTGCCGGACACCGACCCGGAGATCCCCGAACCGCACCCCCACGCCTACTACCGCTACGAGGACGCCGGCCGGCCGGAGACGGTCGACGTCACCCGCCAGAACCCCTCGTGGATCTCCACCGGTGGAGACATGATCTCCACCACCCAGGACCTCCACACGTTCATCTCCGCGCTGATGGGCGGCAAGCTCCTGCCGGCCCCGCTGCTGGCCGAGATGTGCAAGCCGCACCCCAAGGCCGGCTACGGCCTGGGCGTGTTCGTGCAGCAGGCGGGCGAGGACGGCGGCACCGTCATCACCCACAACGGCGGCATGGCGGGCCACGCGGCACTGATGTACAGCACGCCCGACGGCAGCAAGACCCTGACCGCCGCGCTGAACTATGTCGACGACACGGCGATGTCCATGGCAGCGGCATTCCAGAAGGCGACGCAAACACTCGTCAAGGAGGTCTTCGGCAGCGGGCACACCGAGACGGCCGACGCGACCGCGCCGGCTCAGTAGGGGAGTGGAGCGGCGTGCGGCCGCACAGGCCGACCCGGCCCGCTCACCCGGCCGGCCACCCGGCAACACCCGGCCCGGGCCCGCCCTTCGGGGCGGGCCCGGTGGTGCGACACCGTCCTCGCGAGGCAGAGGCCCGCGATGTCGGGGCCGGGCGGCTCGTACACTGACGAAAATGGAGGACCACACGGCCACCGGGATCGGTGGGCGTCCGGCGCCCGCCCTGCGGCAGTACGTCGACTCGTATGTCGGCTTCGACCTCCGCGGGCTCCCGACGGGGGTGCACTGCGGCCCGCCGAGCCGCGCGCTCACCGCGGTGATCAGTCTGTCAGATCCCTTGCACATGGCGGCGGGTGTCGACGACGGGTCACCGGTCACCCGATTCGGCAGCGTGGCCGGCGGTCTGATGCGCCGGTCCGTCGCGATCCACCACGACGGACGCCAGCAGGGTGTTCAGGTATCGCTGACACCGCTCGGGGCCCGGGCCGTCTACGGCATGCCGTCCGCCGAGCTCGCCGATCGGCTGGTCCCACTCGACGAGCTTCTCGGAGCGCTTGCCGCCGAGCTGGTCGACCGGCTCCGATCAGCGACAACATGGGGGGCGCGGTTCAACGCGCTGGACGAACTGCTCCTCCGAGCGGTCGGCCGTGGCGCCTGCGGCGACCATGTGCGCCGGGTGCGCCCCGAGGTGGCCGAGGCATGGCGCCGCCTCGTCGCCGCGCGGGGCTGCGTCCAGGTCGGTGCGGTCGCCGCGGAACTCGGCTGGAGCCGCCGGTACCTCACCGAGCGGTTTCGCGGTGAGGTGGGCCTGTCGCCGAAGACCTTCGCGCGAGTCCTGCGCTTCGAGCACGCGCACGAACTGGCGGCGGCGCGGGACCCGCTCCCGTGGGGCGACGTGGCAGCCCTCTCCGGCTATGCCGACCAGGCCCATCTCGTGCGGGACTGGCGCGAGTTCACCGGCCGGTCGCCGACGGCCTGGCGTCGCGGCGAAGTCCTCCTCGCAGCCGGGTAGCCGCCGACCGTCCGCCCCTCGCGCCGGCTTCTCTTCCCTTTTCTTCAAGACCGCCCGATCGCCGTCGTGGACGATCGTCGGCATGAGACTCGGCAACCACGAAGGCAGTCCCATGGACCTGCGGACCACCCCCGTGCACCTCGGGCTGGGATCGAGAGCGGCACCCGTCGAGGGTTTCACCTGGGACCCGGAGGTGCTCCGGGCCTACAGCGCCGCGGTCGCGGCAGACGGCGCAGAGGGCCGGATGGTGATGATCTTCGACGGCGACGGGCCCGGCGACCACGAGGAGCGCCACCCCGCAGGCGACGAACTGGTCGTGTGCCTCAGCGGGTCCGTGACGGTCACTCGCGACGTGGACGGGGTGCCCGACCACGTCCTGCTCGGGCCGGGCGAGGCCACCATCAACCCGGCCGGAGTGTGGCACGTGGTCGACATGGAGGGGCCGACGTCCATCCTGGCCATCACTGCGGGCCTCGGCACCGATCACCGTCCTCGGACCGGCACCCGCCCGACCGAACGCGTCGGCACGCCCGGCCCGGAGCAAGCGCCGTGACGACACGTATCGCGTGCCTCGGCGACAGCCTCACCCGCGCTCAGTTCAGCGCCGACTACCTGGACCTCCTCGGACGACGCCACACCCCCGGCGACGTGCAACTCGCCCGTTTCGGTGCCAACGGCGACTTCGCCCACAACCTCCTGCAGGGCCTCGACGCCGTCGTCACCGACCCACCCGATGTGATCACCGTGCTGATCGGGACCAACGACGCCCGAGCGAGCCTTGCCGGCTACCCCGTCGAGCAGGCCATGAGGCGCAAACGGCTCCCCGACCGCCCGTCGGCCGGCTGGTTCCAGCAGTGCCTGGGAGCCGTCGTCGCCCGGCTGCGCGCGGAGACCGACGCGATGATCGGTCTGCTGTCGATACCGGTGCTCGGCCAACAGCTCGACGGAGCAGCGGCACAGGTATCGTTGGCGTACAGCCGGATGATCGCCGAGGTCGCCGCCACCAGCGAGACGGCCTACCTTCCGCTCCACGAACGCCAGATGGAGGAACTGCGCCGGGCGGACCCGCCGCCGATCCCCTACCGGGAGGTGACGCCCGCGGCGGCCGTCGGCGTCCTCGTCCAGCGCGCGGTGCTGCGCCGCAGCCTCGACTCGATCTCGCGGCGGCGAGGTCTCGTGCTCACGACCGACCACATCCACCAGAACAGCCGCGGCGCCGGCCTGATCGCTGAGGTCATCGACGCCGGTCTGCTGACCCGGAGCGCGTAGCCGGTACCGGCGCCCGGCCAGTCGGTCGCGGAGTTCACGGGCGCCGCCGTCCCGTGCGGTGGGTGAGGAGGAGGACCGTCACCGTGAGGGCCTGGACGCCGAGGATCATGACCTGGACCTTCGGCTCCTCCACGGCGAGCAGGATCATCGTCGTGTTGACCGCGAAGTGCACCGCGATCGAGGCGGCGATGCCGGCGCGCCCGTAGGCGGCGGTGACCAGCATGGCCATCGGGATGTTGCTGGCTGCGAACAGGACGCCGCTCGGGGTGGCGAGGCCCAGGTCGTGCTGGACGGCGCCGTCGACGAAGACCAGCGGGAGGTGCCGCACGGCCCAGGTGACGCCGAGGACCAGGCAGACCCGGAAGGTGCCCAGCTTCTCGCGCAGCCTCGGGCAGGCGCGGGCAGCCCGCCTGCCGGCGGAGGCCGGACGCTAGGACGGGGCGGCGGCCCTGTCCGACTCGTCGTCGAGCCCGGCTCCCTCGATGACGGCGTCGAGCAGTCCCGGGTAGCGGATGTCGAGGTCCTCGCGGCGTAGGGACAGCAGGTTCTCCCGGCCGGAGGGCCGCGCTGCCTGAGACCTCCTCGGGTTACCGCACGCGGGATGGAACCCGGCATTGGAGGAGGCACTGCGCGCGATGTTGCCGGAGGGTCAGCCTGCCAGCTGGGCGCGGGCCAGCGTGTGCGCGCGGTCCAGTGCGTCGCCGGGAGCGCAGGGTATGTCGGGCTGTACGCCGGTGCCCTCCCAGTTCGTGCCGGAGACGGGATTGACGGCACGGCCGACGGGGATCGAGGCTTCCAGATGTGGGTGCACCGTCCAGCCCTCCCGGGGGTGTGCGCCGCCGCGGGTGCGCTCGCCGACGATGACCGCGCGGCCGAGCTGCTGCAGGTCGTAGGCCAGTTCCTCGGCGGCGGAGAAGGTGTGGTTGCTGGTCAGCACATACACCGGCTTGGTGCCGCCGAAGCGCGTGCCGGGGACGTGCGGCTGGCTCCAGGACTGCTCGGTGCGTGCGCCGTCGCGCCAGTACATGGAGTTGAGGTGGGTGCGCTCGTCCAGCAGGTGGCTGCAGACGAAGGCGACCGTGTCCGGGTCGCCGCCCCGGTTGGCCCTGAGGTCCACGATCAGCGCCTGGGCGCGAGAGGTCAAAGTGAGTGCGGCGGTCAGTGGTTCGGCGGCCCACTCCAGCGGAAACAGCATCGGTGCCAGTTCCAGTACGGCGACCCCTCCGTCGAGCAAGGCCACCCGGGGTGCACCGCCCAGCGAGGTGTCGAAGTCCTTGCGGATGGACTGCAGGGCCGCCGCCCCCTGCTTCTCAGGCACTTGGTCGGCGTGGTACTGCAGGCTCAGATGCCGGTCACCGTTGACGGACTGCAGGTCCGCGGTGACCAGCCGGGCGAGCTCCTCGGCGTCGTCAACGGCGTAGGCGCCCTCGGCATGGCGCCGTTGCAGCAGGTCGGCGAGCTGCCCGGCTGTCTCGGGGAAGACGTAGTGCTCGGTCAGGAGCCGGACGGTCTTGTCGATGACAGGGCCGGGCTGAAACTTCGTCACAGTCGCCATGGCACGGAGTAGAACACCGCACGTGTGACAGCGTCCACACCCGGCAGCCTCCGCCACCGCATCCGGCCCGCACCGGTGGCGACGACGGCCCCTGTGAGCCTCGGCAACGAGTCCGCGAGGCAGCTTCGGCCCCGCGCAGGCGTAGTCGATCAGCAGGTTCCGGTAGGTGGTGTTCGCGAGCTCGGGTGCCAGGGCGATCGGGGCCCTCAGGTCGTCGGTGGAGCCGGCAAGGTGTGTGCGATAGGTGGCGCGCGCCGCGCGCAGGGAGACTTCCCAGCCGGGCCTGTCCGCCCAGCTCCGGCGGATCGAACGCGTCACGGGCGGAGAACTGTTCGTCCGCAGCCGGCACGGTGTGGAGCCGACGCGACTGGGCCAGTTCGTCCTGGCGAAGGCGCGCCGGGTGCTCGGCGAGATGGACGCCCTCGCGGCAGGCGTCCGGGCCGCCGTCCCGCATCCGACCTTGCGGCTCGGTTCCATCCAACTCGTCCTTACCGAACGGCTGTTCGGGCACCTGGAGCAGGAACTGCCCGGCCACCAGATCGAGGTCGGCATCGAGCACTCGGTGACCGTCCTCACCCGCATGCTCGGCGCCGGACAATACGACGCGATCATGTACGGAGAGGTCGCCGACCATGAGGCGCCGCTCCCCGACGGTGCGGCGGCCCGCACCCTCATACCCGAAGAGCCGGCGTGCGTGCGCCTGTCGGCCGCCCATCCCCGCCTGGGGCCTCCCGCTGGCCGGGCGGGAGCAGATCGACCTCGCCGACCTGGCGGAGGATACCTGGCTGACGATCGTCGAGGACGACGACGGCGGCCCGGAAGCCATGGTCAACGCCTGCCGGAAAGCCGGCTTCACACCGAAGCTGCGCTACCGGATCGCCGACCGCACGATGCGCTACGACCTGATCGCCGCCGGACGAGCCATCTCCCTGAGCCGGCCTGTCGCGGCCTCTGGAAGCGCACCGCGGGGCCACGTGTTCGACGAGTGTTGAATAAACGACACGTGTTGAATAACTTGGGGGCATGAGGCACATCGAAGTGTGGGCGGACATGGTCTGCGCCTGGGCGTACATCGGCAAGCGGCGGCTGGCGCGGGCGCTCGAAGGATGGGACGGCGAGCCCGTCGAGGTGGTGTGGCGGCCGTTCCGGATCGACCCGATGGCACCGGCGCGGGCGCAGCCGCTGGAGGAGGTGCTGCGAGACCCCGTGGTGGATGCGGCGTTGCAGGGGTGCGCGCCCGGGATGAGCGCGGCCGAGAACCGGGTCAGGGTTTCGGAGATCGCGGCCGCCGAGGGGCTGGGCCCGCGGTGGGGAGCGGCGTGGCGGGCCTCGAGCCATGACGCGCACCGGCTGGTCGCCCTGGCGTACGAGCAGGGCGGGGCCGCCCTTCAGGACGCTGTGCTGGAGGGGGTGTTGCGCGCCCACTTCGTGGAGCGGCGTGACATCAGCCGGACGGAGACGCTCCACGAGGTCGCCTCCGCCGCCGGGTTCTCCGAGGGTGCCCGGCTGCTGGAGGAGGGCGGGGGCGAGGAGTACGTACGGGAGACCCTGCTGCGGGGCAAGGCGATCGGGGTGACGACGTCGCCGACCCTGGTGATCGGTGGGCAGGCGCTGGCCGGGGCGCACGCGCCCGAGGTGATCGCGCGGTTCGTGGCACGGGCCGTGGCCGAGCCGCGGCGCGAGGTGCCGGCCGAGGTCGAACGGCTGCGGCTGGCCGAGGCGCTGCTCGACAAGGGCGACCCGCTGGGCTGTCTGACGCTGCTGGGCGCTCTGATGGCGGAGTACCCCGATGAGCGGGGCGTACGGATGCTCGCCGCACGTGCCCACTACCACTCGGCGCAGCTTGCGCGGGCGCAGGGCGGGCTGGAGAGGCTGGTGGCGGAGAATCCGGACGACGCGTACGCCCGGTTGCTGCTCGGCCGGACCCTGGAGCGACGGGGCGAGGAGGAGGAGGCGGCGCGGCACCTGCGGATCGCCGCCGCGATGAACCCCGAGTACGGGAAGGCCGGGTGAGCGGCGCACGTCCCCGGCGTCATGGGTGAGAAGGGGCCCGGCTTCGGGCGGCCCGGGCCTCGGGCGTGGTCAGAGGCGTTCGATGATGGTCACGTTGGCCTGGCCGCCGCCTTCGCACATGGTCTGCAGACCGTAGCGGCCACCGGTGCGTTCCAGGTGGTGCAGCATCGTCGTCATCAGCCGGGCGCCGGTGGCTCCGAGGGGGTGGCCGAGGGCGATCGCGCCGCCGACCGGGTTGACCCGCTCGGGCGCGATGGCGATCTCGCGCTGCCAGGCCAGGACGACGGGGGCGAAGGCCTCGTTGATCTCGACGGCGTCGATGTCGTCCTCGGTGAGGCCGGCGTCCGCGAGTGCCTTGCGGGTGGCGGGGATCGGGGCGCTGAGCATCATGATCGGGTCATCGCCCAGGACGGTCATGCGGTGGATGCGGGCCCGGGGGGTCAGACCGTGCTCGCGCAGCGCCTCCTCGGAGGCGATGAGCAGGGCGGCCGCGCCGTCGGAGATCTGCGAGGCGCTGGCGGCGGTGATCCGGCCGGCGGGGTCCAGGGTCTTCAGCCGCGCCATCGACTCGAGCGTGGTGTCGCGGCGGGGACCCTCGTCGGCCGCGAGGGCGTGCTCGCCGTCGTCGTAGGGCTCGATCTCGCGCTCGAACCAGCCGGCGTCGACCGCGTGGGCGGCCCGGCCGTGACTGGTCAGGGCGAACTCCTCGGTCTCCTCGCGCGAGATGCCCCAGTGACGGGCCATCAGCTCGGTGGCGTGGAACTGGCTGACGGTCTGGTCGCCGTACCGCTTGCGCCAGCCGCGGGCCCCGAGTACGGGGCGGGGTGGCCGATCTGGTCGCCGACGAGGGCGGCGGCGGTGAGCGGGATCTGCGACATGTTCTGCACGCCGCCGGCGACGACGAGCCCGGACAGGCCGCTCATGACCGCCTGGGCGGCGAAGTGCACGGCCTGCTGGGAGGAGCCGCACTGGCGGTCGATGGTGACGCCCGGCACGTTCTCCGGCAGTCCCGCGGCCAGCCAGCTGGTGCGGGCGATGTCCCCGGACTGCGAGCCGAGCTGGTCGAGGCAGCCGAAGACGACGTCGTCGACGGCGGCGGGGTCGACGCCCGGGCGGTCCATCAGGGCGTTCGGGAGGTGGGCGCCGAGGTCCGCGGAGTGGACGCCCGAGAGTCCGCCCTTGCGGCGGCCGACCGGGGTGCGCACCGCGTCGACGATGTAGGCCTGGGATATTGCGCTCATCTCAACCGTGTTCCTTGTCAGGGGGATGGGGGACTGCGGGGTGTGCGCACGGCCCGGTGCGGCCGGCTCCTCCCCGACTGTGCGACACATGTCGCTTAACAGACAGGTGTTGCATTCATGTCGTGTGGTGTGGAAGCGTGGTCCCATGCCGAACACCTCGAACACCCGGGGCGCCTCGCGCGATCCCCGTGCCCGGCGGACCAGGGCGCTGCTGCGCTCCGCGGTTTTGGACCTCTCGATGGAGAAGGACCTGGACGGCATCACCATGGGCGACATCGCCGAGCGCGCGGAGGTGAACCGGGCCACGGTCTACCTGCACTACAAGGACCGTGAGGACCTGCTCCTCGACGCCACCGAGTCGACGATGGACGGTGTGGTCGAGGCGGCCCGCGCCTGCCGGCTCATCTCGGACACCCATACGCTGCCCGACACCACACCGGTGCACCTGATCAGCCTGTTCACACAGGTCGACAAGCACCGCGCCGTCTACCGCCGGATGCTCGGCGAGGACGGCAGCCCGCGTTTCGCCGCCCGCCTCGAACGGCTCCTGGCGCAGGCGTGGTTCGAGCAGCTGCTGACCGAGACCCCGCCGGACGCGTTCGACAAGACGGCACTCCTGGTGCGCGCACACTTCCTCAGCGGGGCCCTGCTGGCGGTCGTCGGCCGGTGGGTCCGCGGCGAGTTCGAGGGCGAGAACGGCATGAGCGTGACCGAGGTCGCCGACCTGACCTGGGCGTTGATACGAGGTGGGGGGTGACCGTGACACAGACCCAGACGGCGGTCACGGCGACCGGCCCGGCGCGGACGTCGGTGCCGTCGTACGCCTGGAGCGCGGGGAGATGCCGCTGCCCGCGGGTCTGGCACGGTCCCTGATGGTGCGGGTGCGCGGAGCCGGCCCGGCGGGAACCTCACGCAAGATCTCCCTCACCCCCCCCCGTGAGCCGTCGTCCACGCCGCTCGCGACGCCCCGGGCGTCGTCGCACGTCTCGATCACCACTCCTAGGCTCGGGCCATGACACCTGTAGACGCAGAGCTTGCGCACGACCTGGCCCCGACCGGGGTGCTGCGCGCCTCCATCAACCTCGGCAACCCAGTCCTTGCTCAGGGCACCCCCGACGAGCCGTTCGGCGTCACGGTCGAGCTCGCCCGCGAGGTTGCCGCACGTCTGGCCCTGCCGGTGCAGTTCCTCTGCTTCGATGCGGCCCGCAAGTCGTACGCCGCGATGGCCGAGGGCCGGGCCGACCTGTGTTTCCTGGCCGTGGATCCGGACCGCGAGAGGGAAGTCGCGTTCAGCGCGCCGTACGTGCACATCGAGGGGGTGTACGCCGCACCGGTGAACTCGGCGTTCGTCTCTGCCGACGACGTGGACCGGGACGGGGTGCGCATCGGCGTCAAGCAGGGATCCGCGTACGACCTCCACCTGAGCCGCACCCTGCGTCACGCCACCGTGGTGCGCGGCGAAGAGGGGACCGACGTCTTCCACGCCGAGGGCCTGGACGTGGCGGCCGGCATCCGCCAGCCGCTGACCGCGCACGTTTCCCGGCGGGCCGAACTGCGCCTGCTGGAGCCCGCGTTCATGACGATCCGACAGGCCATGGGCACCACGAAGGAGCGGCGCCCGAAGACCACACGGTTTCTCGGTGAACTCGTGACCGAGCTGGTGGCGTCCGGATTCGTCGCCGAGGCACTGCGCCGTTCCGGCCAGGACCCGACGCTGACTGCTCCCACCGCGCTGTGACGCGGGCCCGCACACCGACAGCACCTCCGTGAGCACCGAACAGGGACGGCGTGCCGCTCTTCCGCCGGGGGACCGCGGGCGGGGTGCCCGATGAACCGGGCACCCCGTCCGTTCCCGCCACTCCCTGGCGCTCGGCAGGGGCCCTTCTGGGGCTTCGTGCAGTGCCCGCCGCCTTGCGCCGCATTCAGGATCGCCACCCCGACGGGGCCGTCGCCGGCCGCGAAGGTGTCGACCACTTGCTCGGTAGCCGTGTTGATCACTGACACCGCGCCGGACGCGTAGTCGGCGCCGGCCGGCCCGTCGACATGGTTGGCGCTTCCGGGACGGCCGCAGGCCCGGCCGTCGGAGCGCGCCGGGCCTGCGGGTGTGGGAGGGCAGGTCAGACGTAGTACGGGTGCATGAAGTGCGTCTGGCCGTACACGAAGCTGTTCGGTGAGGACTCCCAGCCCAGGAGGGCGCCGTTGAACGTGGCGTCGGGCTTGGTCGTCCAGGTCCACAGGCGGACGACGCCGGTGGACGAGTCGCCGTGCATGGCACCGAGGTCGTCGCGGCCGTCGCCGTTGTAGTCGCCGACCACCAGCTGCATCGACGAGATGTCGAGGCGGCCGCTCAGGGTGAGCTTCGGCGTGGGGCCGAAGGCGGTGCCCGTGGAGAGAAGGGTCTGGACCGTGTCCGTGCCGTCGGTGTGGTCGTACCAGAACATCAGGTCGTCGCGGCTGTCGCCGTCGAAGTCACCGGTGCGCGGGCGGGCGCGGTTCCAGTCGAACGTGGTGGCCGCCGGGCCCGTCCACCACGTCGCCGGGGTGGTGAAGACCCCGGCCGGCGTGGTGGGGAAGACGTACGTCTTGATGCTGTTGTCACCCTGGCCGTAGAGGAGGCCCACCTCGTCGCGGCCGTCGCCGTTGAAGTCGCCGGTCACGAACTTGGAGCGGGAGGCCAGCCAGGTGCCCTTGGGGCCGGACCACTCGGACGGGATCAGCCGCACGACACCACCGTTGCCGTTCGACGTCAGCGTCCACAGCTTGGTGACGCCCGTGGTCCTGTCCACGTTCCAGATCGCCACGTCGTCGTAGCCGTCGCCGTTGAAGTCGCCGGCCAGCGGCGTCATGTAGGTCTCGTGGAAGGTGACGTGGTTCGGGACCACCTCCCACGCCTTGCTCGGCTCGCTGTAGGTGCCGTCCGACTTGCCGAGCGCGATGAACAGCTTGACGCTGCTGTCGCCGTAACCCTGGATCGCCATGAAGTCGGCGCGGCCGTCACCGTTGAAGTCGCCGGTGGCGCGCTTCATGTGCTCGTCGCCCCACTGGCCCACGGCCGAGGTGTACGTCTTCTTGTAGCCGCCGAGGCTGCCGTCCGGCTTGCCGGAGAAGCTGTACGTGGCGTCCGTGCCCTGCGGGAAGACGTACCAGGCCGACATGTCGCTGCGGCCGTCGTGGTCGAGGTCGCCGCGGACGGCGGTGTTGCTGGACCACACGGCGGCACCGGACGCGTCGCGGATGACGAAGTCGCCGGAGTCCAGCAGGACCGCTCTGCCGCCGGCCGCGCTGGTGCCGGACTGCCACAGAGTCGCGGTGCCCGCGGCGTCGCGGACCACGAGATCACCGTCCGCGCCGAAGTGGGCCGTCGCGCCCGCGTTGCCGGCCGTGCCCGTGGACCACAGGCTCGTGCCCGCGACGGACGAGACGACCAGGTCGCCGTCGGCGCGCATCGCCACCCGGGCGGAGGCCGACACCAGGACGTCGCCCGCCCGGAGCGTCTGGCCGGCCGCGAGGGCCGCGCCGAAGCGCATGCCGTCCGTGCGGGTCGCCAGCGCGCCCGTACGCGTCTCGGACGAGCCGAAGCAGCCACCCTGCCAGGAACGGGTGTTGATGCCGACCAGCTCCAAGCCGCCGCCGGACTTCTGGCGCAGGAGCGGGCCGCCGGTGTCGCCCGCGCAGATCGCGTCGTCGGCGGTGGCACCCGAGAGGGACAGGGCTCCGCTCGTGACGGCGTCCACACCGAACGTGGCGGCGTGCAGCTTGTCGGGGCGCCACTCGGTCTTCGTACGGCCGAAGCCCGCCGCCTTCAGGACCTCCCCCTGGGCCACGGGCGTGGCGGCCAGCGGGACCGGGGTGACGCCGGCCGCCGGGGCGTTGAGGCGGGCCAGTACGAGGTCGGTGCCCTCGCGCGGCACCAGCTCGACGACCTCGCTGACATGGCCGCTGGCGCCCAGGAGGTCGTTGCGCCCGACGGTCGCCACCGTCTTCAGGGCCGGCTCGCCCGCGGCAACCGTGCCGCCCGCCACCGGGTCGGCGGCGAAGCACGCGGCGGCCGTGAGGACCCACTGCGGGTCGATGAGCGCGCCCGAGCAGGCTCGTGTCTGGTCGCCCTCACCGATGTGCAGGTTCGCGGTGAACGCGTACGAGGCGTCGGTGACGGCGGCACCGACCACCGCGTTCGCGGGAATCGCGGTGCCGAGCAGACCGGCGACGACACCGGCGGTGACTATTCCCGTCATCCAGGCGGAACGAGGGGATCTTCCTGTCACAGAGGTTCCTATCTGTTCTCTCGGGTGATCAGCGGCCCGAAGGGGTCCTCCGGGTCACGGAGCTCCTCCACGGCGGGGCCGAGGAAGCGCATGGCCCGGGCCGGACCGACGTAGCCGACCCGGCGCTCCCGGAGGACTGACGGCCCCCCCGGGCGGGCTACGGGATGGTCGAGATGCGCGTCGACGGCGACGTGCAGCAGGAGGCCGCTCGGGTGATCGGCGGGCAGGCTGTCGACGCGGTCCCGCTCCTCCGGAAACACCAGGACGTCACGGTCTGTCATGCGGGTCCGCCTCTTCACGGACGCGGAGAAGGCGTCGTTTTCGTCGTTTTCGTTGTATGACGAACGAGAACGTGGAACGCCCTCATCAGCCGAACTGTACGTGAAGATCGACGAGTTCGGTGGACCTCGTGACGGGCCCCGCACCCCGCGGCCCGAAGCGCCACCCGGCCCATCGGCCCTCCGGCCCACCTGAGCCTCGTACCGTGGATGGCTTATGTGCCCCGTCCCACCACTCAACGGCTAGCAGCCATGACGGCCTTGAGACCGGCGCATCGCCCGCTTGGCCTGCGGTGACGCGCAGAGCCAGCGGCCGCCCATGGCCGTCGCCGAGACCTACGCGCAAATTACGCATCGCGTGCGCCCCTCGTACGCGATGCGTACGGCTCGGCCGGGGATCCGGAATGAGTATGGCCTCAGCGTGCGAACTTCTCGATCGCTGCCGGGGCGACGGGGGTGAAGAAGTTGACGAGGTTGCCGTCGGGGTCGCGGAACAGCAGGGACCGGTTGCCCCAGGGCATTGTGGTGGGCTCGGTGACAAAGTCGGTGACGAAGCCGGTCAGGTTCTGGTGAACGCGGTCCACGTCGTCGACGAGGAACTCGGTGATCACGCTGTGGTTGTCCGCCGGGCGGGCGGAGCCCGGGGCGAACAGCGGGACGGTGCGGGTGCCGGCGATCGCGAGGGCGGCGCCCGCGGTCTTCAGTTCGGCGAAGTCCTCGGTGGCCCACGTCGCCCGCGTCCCTGTGGCTCGCTCGTAGAAGTCGACGAGGCGCGCGACGTCGCTGGTGATGATGCGGATCGAGACGAAGTCCATGGGAATCTCCTTGACTGTTCCGGAGGCGTGCACGTCGCAGGCTAGGAGAAATAGAGGACAGAATCGGTCCTGTATCCGCGTTAGGCTGCGAACATGCCCCGACCCACCGGCCGCGTGCTGACACTTCTGGAGCTGCTGCAGTCGGGCGGCACCCGGACTGTGGCCGAGCTCGCCGACCGGCTCGGCGTCCAAGGGCGTACGGTGCGGCGGTACGTGGGCCAGTTGACCGACCTGGACGTGCCCGTGGAGTCGGTGCGCGGCCGCTACGGCGGGTACCGGCTGTCTCCCGGGTACCGCTTGCCTCCGCTCATGCTCAGTGACGACGAGGCGCTGGCCGTGCTGCTCGGCCTGGTCGCAGGCCGCCGGGCGGGGCTCACGACGACGGAGCGCACGGCAAACGAGACGGCGTCAGCGAAGATCCGGCGGGTGCTGCCCAAGCACATCGCCCGCCGGCTCGACACCCTCCTGGAAGCTCTCGCCTTCACGGATCAGCCCGGCGAGTCGGATCACCCGGACGCCGGGCTGCTGCTCACCATCGCCGACGCGGTGCGCCACCGCCGGCCGGTATCGATCCGCTACACCGACCGCGACGGACGGCGCAGCGAACGCACACTGCACGCGTACGGGATCGTCGCCCACGCGGGCCGGTGGTACGTCACGGGCACGGACGCCGAGGTCGGCGAGGACCGAACCTTCCGGCTCGATCGCATCGCGGACGCGAGGACCCTGCCCGGTTCGTTCGAAGCGCCCGTGGGCCCCGGCCCGGCACAGCGCGTGTTGTCAGGACTCGCCGCCGCCGAGTACCGGCATGAGGTGACCCTGCGGATCCACGGGACAGTTGAGCAGATCCGCGCCCACCTCCCCGTCGGCATCGCGAGCCTGGAGGAGCACGAGCCCGCGGCCGGCGAGGACCGGGCGGCCGAACGCTGGCTGCGGGTCGAACTGCGGGCGCAGCGGCTCGACTGGCTGCCTGCGGTACTCGCCTCGCTCGACCGGCCGTTCGTCGTCGAGCGCCCTGATGAACTGCGCGGCCTCGTCGTCGCGCTCGCCGACCGCCTCTCGTCGTACGCCCGCCGGGCGCCCTGAAGCCACCGGGCAGGGCAGCACCGACATACTGCTCGACGCACCGTCCTCGTCCCGCATCCGCCGCCATCGCTGCACTGAACGGACGCTGACCCGTAACTCCTTGGCGATCACCGAGCTCGCCTCGTCCCGGGCGAACCCCCAGCCGCCTTGAGCCGTAACTCCTCGCGAGCCTGCCGACGCTCGGCCGTCAGCCCGCTCCCTCGTGGCTACTGCACGCCCCGGTGATACCGCACGGACGACGACCCGTCAGCCCCTACGACACCACGAGTCCAACCTCAGAACCAGCCGGCTCAGCCCCCGCAGCCACCGTACCCGAGGGCGGTCACCGCATTGTCGTAGGCGAACAGAAGTTCCTGCTTCGCGCCCGGCGGGATGCTGAACCAGTAACCGTAGTAGTCGGCATCGGTCCAGATACAGACGAACTTGTCGCTACGGTTCCACACCGAACTGGCTCGGTCGTTCCACGCCCAGCCGATGTTGGGGGTGTCCACCGGATCGAGCTGCAGGACGTCCCCGGTATTGTCGTGGCCGTCGAAGAGGCAGACCTTACCTGCTGAACAGCGGCTGACGCCCCCCTCTTTGGGGTCATCAGCCGATGCGTTTCCCGGAGCCGCCAGTACGGTGATGGACGCGAGGACTGCTCCTACGACCGCGGTTTTGACTGTCGGTTTCACGAGCACCCTTTTCGTTGTTGCTTCTTGAGGGATTCTGGTCAGGGAACGGTTGCCGCGCACGCGGTTCACAGAACGGCAGAGCCAGGCGAAGGTGCACTGAACGATCCGGCTCGCCACCACTGGGCTCGAGGTGGAAAACAGGGACCCTCGTCGTCCGCGATCAGGGCATTGCTGAACTGCGTCGCGAACGGCATCGCCCAGGTGTCTCCCATCGAGCCCTGCCTCAACTCACCGGGCAGTCCACGAGGCCTCCGCAGATACGCACGTTGTACACGCGGGCGTGCAGACCCCAGTCGATGGTGTAATCCTGCCATTTGCGCAAGGTGCGCTCGGTGTAGTAGTCGTTCTCCTCGATAATGTAACTGAATGTGATGATGTTGTTGCCCGAGTGGAAATTCCTGACGTCGTTGAAAGACACCCTCAAGCTGCCGGCGTTGGCGAAGCACATGCGGTTGCCGGTGCTCGTCTCCACCCATGCGAGGTCCGTCCGCTGGGGGAGAGTGGGATCTCCGCAAGAAGTCTCGTTGGCCGCGGAGGCGGGGGTCGTCGGCATCACGAACGTCAAGCCTGCAGTGGCCGCTGCTGCGACGAGAAATCTCTTGGCTGCCTGCGTCACGGTTGTTCCCCTCTACGGGACATGGATGAATGACCATGCGACATGGTCGGAGCTCTTCTCTCTTCGCCATCGGCCTGGCGCGAGCGCTGCGGCCAGGTGCAAGGCTACGGAGAGTGCGGGGCGCAGTCGTCACCACACAGAGCCAACTCGGGCGTAGCTCCCGCGGGGGACAGGCTCGACTGCGCCGATGCGAGCCCACGCGCTGGCCGGTCGGTGAGACGTGGTGCGCTGAATACCTCACCCGAGTCCGGACGATGACCGGTTGTGGTTCCGGAGCGGACGACCCAGAGTCCGCTTCCAGGCGGCGTCGCGGGCGCGGTCCCACGACAGTGCGGTGGGTCCGCTGCCGCTGAATCGGCAGGTCCTTCACCACTGCGCTCACCCGGAACGCTGTCCGACACGGAGGACGCTCAGATAACGGCGTGATGCTCGGTCGCCCATCCGGGTGCGGATGCGCTCGGCCACGGCGTCGAGCAGGGGTTCACGGACCTCGCGGTCGAGCCTTCGGTACAGCGACAACGAGCGCAGGTGATCGGCAAAGCCGTCCCCGTTGAACCACTGAACGGTCGGATACCAGCGCACGACCGTTGGGCCGAACAGCCCTCCGGGATCGTCGGCCAGGCCCCAGCCCTCGTCGGTGGTACGCACGTCGTCCTCCAGGGGAGGGTGACCCCAGTCGGGGTTCCCGGGGCAGAACTGCTCGTGGAGATCGGCGGTCTCGGCGTACACCTCCGGCTCTCCCGGCCGGTGGACAACGACGTGGCCGAGCAGCGCCATCCAGCCTCCGGGACGGAGCACGTCGTGCGCCCGCTGCCAGCCGATCGACGGGTCGACCCAGTGCCACGACGACGCGGCCACGAGAGCATCGAAGCGTCGGCCACGGTCGTCCCACTCCTCGAACGTCGACGTTTCGACCTCAACGTTGCGGAAGGATGCGATGCGTTGGCGAGCGAGTGCGGCCATGTCTGCGCCTGGCTCGATGGCAGTCACCGAGCATCCGAGTGCTGCCAGCGAGCGCGTCGCCTGACCGGTGCCGCAGCCCACCTCCAGCACCGACGATCCGTCGTCCGTGCCGGTGACGGCGACAAGGTCTGCGAACAGCTCGTCAGGGTATCCCGGCCGGACCCGGTCGTAGAGCTCCGGCACCTCGTTGAACACCCGGCCGAGGCCGTGTGGTTTCGGGCGCATCTGCGGAGCATCAGTCACGAGTGCACAAGCTATGAGGTTCGTCGACGGGGACGCCACTGGTGTGACGCCGGCGGTGAAGCTGCAGCGGCTCAGCAGGCGGTGTGACCTGGCGGCTGACCATACTGGGGAGATAGGGAGGACATTGCTGCCAACGTTCCGCCGGCGGTGGAGGAGTGCACCCCGTGGGGATGATTGCGTGGGCAGCACCTCGCCCGCCGGCGCCCGGCGTCAGCGGCGCCCCTCCGCAACGGCAGGTCGGCCGGCAGGTGCACCACCAGGTCGTAGGTGCCGCTCCGTCTGCTCGCGGTCAGAGCTGGGCTTCCACGGGGTCGTGGGGGCTGAAGGTGCGGCGGTAGGCGGCGGGTGAGACACCGAAGGCCGTTCTCATGTGGGCGCGCAGGGAGTTCGCGGATCCGAAGCCGGAGCGGTGGGCGACCAGGTCGATCGACAGGTCGGTGGTCTCCAGCAACTGTTTGGCCAGTTCGAGGCGTTGCGCGGTGAGCCACTGCACCGGGGTCATCCCGACCTCGTCGCGGAAGCGGCGGGTGAAGGAGCGCAGGCTCATCCGGGCGTGTTCGGCAAGGCGGTTGAGGGAGAGGGGCTCGCCCAGGTGTTCCAGGGCCCAGGCGCGGGTGGCGGTGGTGGTGGCGACGGTGGGTTCGGGGACCGGGCGGTCGATGTACTGGGCCTGTCCGCCGTCCCGCCAGGGCGGCACGACGCACATGCGGGCGGCGCGGTTGGCGGCTGCGGCGCCATGGTCACGGCGGATCATGTGCAGGCACAGGTCGACGCCGGCGGCGACGCCCGCGGAGGTCAGGACGTCGCCGTCGTCGACGAAGAGGACGTCCTCGTCGACCTTGACGTGGGGGTAGGCGCGACGGAACTCGGGGGCGAGATTCCAGTGGGTGGTGGCGGGCCGGCCGTCGAGGAGCCCGGCCGCGGCCAGCACGTAGGAGCCGGTGCAGATGGACACCAGGCGGGTGCCGAGCCGAATCCGGGCGATGGCCGCGGTCACCGCGGGCGGCAGCGGACCACCGAGGCCCAGTTCGGGCATGGCGTGCGTGGGCGGCACGATCACGGTGTCGGCGGCGGCCAGGGCCTCCGGACCGGCTGCGGGCTGCACGGTGAACCCGGCGTCGCTGAGGACGGGAGCGCCGTCGGCGGTACAGACGGTGACCTCGTACAGAGGGCGTCCGCCCGGGTCCAGGACACTGCCGAAGACCCGGGAGGGAATACCGAGCTCGAAGGGCGGGACGCCGGGCAGGGCGAGGACCGCGATGCGGTGCGGTTCCGGCGCGTCGTCGACCCGGCAGGGGTGGGTGCCGGTGTCTGGCCACTGCGTCTCGCTCATGGCCAGATCCTGTCACATGGTGGCCGGACGGCCAACACCATGAAGGGCGCGGATACCGGATCGTGGACTGCGTCGCACCGGGAAGATCCCGGACGGCACATCCGATCGAGACGGAAAGAGTGAGGCGGACAGCATGCGTGCGGTGGTCGTGGAACAGTGGGGCGGACCCGAAACGCTCGTCGAGCGTGAGACGGTCCGTCCCGAGCCCGGACTGAACGAGGTCCTGGTCCGGGTCCACGCGGCCGGAGTGAACCCGGTGGACTGCAAGACCCGGGCCAGTGGCGCCCTGATCGAGTGGGGCGACGTGCCGGCGGTCGGCTGGGACGTGTCCGGCACCGTCGAGGCCGTCGGCCCGGGGGTGGGGATGTTCCGAACCGGGGACGAGGTCTACGGCATGCCGCTGTTCCCGCGGCAGGCCGGCGCGTACGCGGAGTACGTCGTCGCCCCGGCCCGCCACCTCGCGCCCAAGCCGGCGAACCTCACGCACGTCGAGGCTGCGGCGCTGCCGCTGGCCGGGCTGACCGCCTGGCAGGCGCTGGTGGACACCGCCGGCGTGCGCGCCGGCGACCGGGTGCTGGTGCACGCGGCGGCCGGCGGGGTCGGCCACCTCGCCGTGCAGGTCGCCAAGGCCCGCGGTGCCCACGTCATCGGCACCGCCAGCGCCGGCAAGCACGACCTGCTGCGGGAACTGGGCGCGGACGAGGTGATCGACTACCGCACGGTCCGCTTCGAGGACGTCGTCGGGGACGTCGATGTGGTGCTGGACGGGCTCGGCGGCCAGAATGCCGAGCGGTCCTTGAAGGTGCTGCGGACAGGCGGCCGTCTGGTCACCCTGCCCGGCCCCGACGACGTTCCGGCTGCCGTCCCCGACCACGTACGCGCGGTGTGGATGCTGGTCGAGCCCGACCACCTCGGCCTGCGCGAGATCGCCGCCCTGGCGGAACGGGGCGCGCTGAAGCCGGTGGTCGAGACCGTTCTGCCGCTGGCCGAAGCCGCGAAGGCACACGAGATCGGTGAGCTTGGACGCACCACCGGGAAGATCGTCTTGTCTGTGGCCTGACCTCCGCGGCGTCAGCGCCGGCCGAGCGAGGCGGGCCAGGAGCCCTGGGACACCTGCGGTCCCGGGGCTCCGCTGCGGCTGGCGCACCCCGGCGCTGAGCAGGCTGCCAGCAGGTCTCGTGTGCGCCGAGGCATGAGGTACGCGATACGTACGCTACGCATGCGCTCCGAGGAACGCCGCGGGTACTGCGTACATCTCCCACTATCCAGCGCACGGTGTGCCGGAAGCTGACGGGGGACAGGACGCCGGCCCCGGAATCCGGCACGGTTTCCTGGCGTTCACCGCCGTCGGTCACAGGGCGGTGGCGGCGCGGACCAGTCCCGCGACCGCCGTTGACCGACTGTGCGGTGGCCAGGCGATCACCGTGGTGACGCGCGGGGCGTCGGTGACCGGAACGGCGGTGAGGCCGTCGCGCAGGCCGGTGCCGCCCGACTCCGGGACGACCGCACAGGCCCGGCCGAGGGCGATGAGCTGGGTGAGCTGCGTGTGGTCGCGCACCTGCGGTCCGGGCCCGTCCGGGAAGGTGCCGTCGGGGCGGGGCCAGCGGGGCAGGGGCAGGTCGGCAATGGCGGTGACCTCGGCGAGCCGCAGATGAGGACGGGTGCTGAGGCGGTGGCCCGCGGGGAGGATCGCGATCTGACCCTCGCAGTGCAGGTCCTCGGTGTCGAAGCCGGCCGTGTCGTCGAAGGGCCGGTGCAGCAGGGCCACGTCGGCCCGGCCGGTGCGCAGCACCGTAGCCTGCTCGCCCGGCCCGCACAGCACGACGTCGACGGCGACGGCGCCGGGCTCGGCGGCGTAGGCGTCGAGGAGTTTGGCCAGCAGCTCGTCGGAGGCGCCCGCCTTCGCGGCCAGGACCACGGCGGGGCGGCCCGTCGCGGCGAGTGCGGCCCGGCGGGTGCGTCGTTCCGCGGCCTCGACGGCGTCCAGCGCCGCCCGCGCCTCCCGCAACAGCACCACCCCGGACTCCGTCAGGGCGACGCCCCGGCTGCCTCGCTCCAACAGGGGGGCACCCAGGCGTCGTTCGAGCCCGGCGATCGCCCGTGACAGCGGAGGCTGGGCGATTCCGAGCCGCTGCGCGGCCCGGCCGAAGTGCAGCTCTTCGGCGACCGCGACGAAGTACCGCAGCTCTCGTGTCTCCACCCCGCCAGCCTAACCGGCCCGGCCAGGAGTGATACCCAGGCGGTATCGCCGCCCACCCAGTCGGTCTTGGACGCCCTGCCCGGCGGGGGAGAAACATCTGTGTCATGACTGAGACGAACACCGTGAACCACCCCAAGGTCGCGCTGGTGACCGGGGCCAACAAGGGCATCGGGTACGAGATCGCCGCCGGACTCGGCGCCCTCGGCTGGACGGTCGGGGTCGGCGCGCGGAACGAGGAACGGCGCGAGGCCGCCGTGGACAAGCTCCGCGCGGCCGGCGCCGACGTGTTCGGCGTGCCGCTGGACGTAACCGACGACGCGAGCGTGACCGCGGCGGCCCGGATGATCGAGGAACGGACCGGGCGGCTGGATGCGCTCGTCAACAACGCCGGCATCACCGGCGGTATACCGCAGGAGCCCACCACGGTCGACGTGGACCGGGTACGGGCGGCCGTGGAGACCAACGTGATCGGCGTCATCCGCGTCACCAACGCCCTGCTGCCGCTGCTGCGCCGCTCGCCGGCACCGCGGATCGTGAACGTCTCCAGCCGCGTCGGCTCCCTCAGCCTCCAGACCACGCCTGGCGCCGAAACGGGACCCATCTCCATCGGATACGCTCCGTCGAAGACGTTCCTCAACGCCGTCACCGTGCAGTACGCCAAGGAACTGGCCGACACGCACATCCTGATCAACGCCGTCTGCCCTGGCTACACGGCGACCGACCTGAACGGCTTCCGGGGAGTGCGCACTCCGCAGCAAGGCGCAGCCGCCGCGATCCGGCTGGCCACCGTGGACGGCCACGAACCGACAGGCCGCTTCTTCGACGACGAGGGAGAGCTGCCCTGGTGACGAACGGCCTGCGCGCGCCGTCCCGGTCCGACGACGCACGCACGTCCATGTGACCGGCACTGTCACACCATGTCGGTACGGCCGTCGCGCCCGGGCCGCCGGCGGCCGGCCAACGAGGTGAGGGACCGAAAGGCACCGTGACAAGCAGCCTGCCGTCCATATGACGACCAGGCTGCTTCGCCCCGGCCCGAGCCAGCGGGAAAAACTCACAGCGGACCGAGCACCACCGCCTGGAGCGCGCGATCGTCGCGATCAACGCCAGCCCGGAACTAGGCACCCCGGTGCCCGCCATCCTGCTGCGCGAAACGTCGACGACATCGAGGGGCCCGCGTCATCTCCCACGTCACGGCCCTTCGACAGATCACTATCTGCGGTCCTGACCTGACCCTTGTTGTGGGAGGCACATGGGTTCATCAGTCCGTGTGACTGCGGGACATCTGCTGCTTGTGAGGCACGGCCGCCACCGATGTCACCGAAGGCACCTGTGACGGGTTGACCGTGGTGACCGATCCACACGCTCGGTCAGTTGGATCCGGCGCAACTTCCTTGACCTCAAGTCAGCTTGAGGGAGGAGTCTTCCGGCATGGACACCGAAGAAATGCAGAGACAGTTGCAGGCCTTGACCGACCGCGCTGAGATCACCGACCTGATGGACCGCTACCTGCGTTCTCTGGATGACGGGGTTTTCGACGAAGAGTGGGCTCGCGCGTTCCATACCGAAGACGTCACCGCGGAGATGCCCATCGGCACCGTCCATGGGCGCGATGCCCTGCGGGCTCATGTCCGGCGGGGAATGTCGTTGTTCGACCGAACCGTGCATCTGGGCACCAACGCCATCATCAAGATCAACGGCGCCCAGGCCACTGTCCGTGGCGCCCAGCTGAGCACTCATGTCTTGGCAGATGGCTCCGGGAGCATCTTCATCTCCGCCGGCCATGCCGACTCTGAACTGGTCAGGACGGCTGATGGGTGGCGGATCTCCAGCGCAACGCTGCGGGTTGTGTGGACCCAGGGCTCTCCTCCGCAGCTGCCGAACGACACCGCCCCAGCCCCCGCGGCATAGGCCGTTTCTTTGCGCTGCTTGTAAGAGGCCCTGACAAAGGCGTTGGACGTGGCGGTGAGTGATCAGGCAGGCGGCAAGGCCGAGGAAGGCTTGTGGATGTCGTCGCGTCGTTCCCACCGGATCCGCGGTCGGCGGAAGCCGTGCAGCCATGCGATGGTGCGCTCGACGACGTAGCGGAAGATGCCCAGGCGTGCCGTGTGTCTCGCCTCTTTTCGCGACCACGGAGCGGACGCCTCGTTGCCGGAGCAGGCGGCGGTATGTGTCATGGTCGTAGCCGCGGTCGGCCAGGAGTGCTTCGAGGCGTCGGCGGGGGTCTGCCGACCTGGTCCGCGACGGCGGGGATCTTGCCGGGCAGCGGCTCGAGTTGGGTGACGTCGCCCGCGGTTTCCGCCGGCCAGGGACACCGCGAGAGGGATGCCCTGTCCGTCGACGATGAGGTGGTGCTTGCTGCCCGGCCGTGCGCGGGCGACCGGGCTGGGTCCGCTCTCGGGCTCCGTCGGGCGGCCCGCACGTGCGAGGAGTCGACCACCGCCTGTTCCCGGTCCAGCTGGTACTTCGACCGCAGCTCGTTCAGCCGCAGCTGGTGCAGCTGGTCCCAGACGCCGGCCTCCTTCCAGACCGCAAAGCGCCGCCAGAAGGTCGTGCCCCAGCCGAAGCCGAGCTCCTGAGGCAGGTACTCCCACTGGATACCGGTGTGCAGGACAGGATCCCGCACAGGGCCTGCCGGTCCGGCACCCGCAGTCTGCCCACGGCCTTACGATCAGCAACTTTTGTTGGAGCCGGCAAGCGGCAGGCACCTGCTCTTGCTGGGCGCTGAGGGTCCCGCACCAGCTTTTTCACCGAATGGTGTGGTTCGATCACAGTTTGGCTCTGCGTGTGATGTGGCTCCGTGATGCTCGAAGAGCGCCCGGTTGCCGCCACGGGAGAACGTCCCCTCGGCAGACGTGGCCGCTGCACCTGTACGACCAACAGAGACGGCCTCATCGTGCATTTGACTCCGCATGAGCAGGAGCGCCTGCTGATTTCTGTCGCGGCCGACGTCGCGCAACGTCGCCGTGAGCGCGGGCTGCGCCTGAACTATCCGGAAGTGATGGCCCTGCTGTCCGTGCACGTCTTCGAGCAGGCACGGGAGGGCAAGACCGTCAGCGACATCATGGACTCGGGACGCCATCTGCTCACTCGGGAGGAGGTGATGGACGGCGTCCCGGAGATGATCAAGAACGTGCAGGTGGAGGCGACATTCCCGGACGGCACCAAGCTGGTCACCATCCACGATCCCCTCCCGGAGGCCGCAGCGGAGCCCGAGGTGTACCCCGGCAAGGTCGAGCACCCCCGGCCGCCTCGCACGCCGGGCTCGCCCGTCGACTGCGAACACAGCGACACACCGCCCAGCGACTGCGACCCCGACGAAGCTGTCCGCCGCTATGACGCGATCTGCTTCAACGAGCATCTCGACGGAGACCTGGAGGGTGTCAGCCTGCAGCAGGACGCAACGGTCCTGCCGGGGCCGGGCAGGACGAGGATCAGGGTGAAGAACGAGTCCGACCGCCCGGTGCAGGTGGGCTCCCACTATCACTTCGCCGAGGTCAACCCGGGGCTGAAGGTCATCAGTGTCGTGGTCCCGGCCGGCCAGACAGTGCCTGAGGATCGCAGCCTGTGGGAGTGCGAAGCGGCCAGGGGGCGACGGCTCAACATCGCTGCGGGCACGTCGGTGCGGTTCGAACCGGGCGACGAGTGCTGCGTGGAACTGGTGCAGCTCCGCGGTGATGTCACGGCCGGCGGCAGCGGCACCAGCGACCTGAGCAAGATCCACGGACTGCGCGAAGGGATCGTCCGATGAGCACCTTGCCGGCACAAGGCCGCAGCCAGGAGCCCGAGGGCGGGACGAGCCGGCCCAAGGCGAGCAACGAGCTGACGCGAGCGGAGTACACCGCGCTGTACGGTCCCACCACGCGTGACCGGGTCCGGCTCGCCGACACCGCCCTCACGCTGCAGATCGAGGCCGACTGGAGCGGCGGCCCCTCCTGCAGCGGCAACGAGATGGTCTTCGGCGGCGGCAAGGTGATCCGCGAGTCGATGGGCATGTCGCATCTGGCCCGAGACGGAAAGAGCGTCACAGGCGAGGACACGGGTAACAGGCCCGTGGACACCGTCATCACCGGCGCTTTGGTCCTCGACTGGTGGGGTGTGGTCAAGGCCGACATCGGCATCCGCGACGGCCGCATCGCCGCCCTCGGCAAGGCATATAACCCCGAGACCATGGACCCCATCCCGAGCGACCGCTTCGAGAAGCCGGACCGTACCACCCGAGGCAACACGCTGCCCGTTCCGGTGACGCCGACAAGCTTCGTGGTCGGGCCGAGCACCGAGGTGATCTCCGGCAACGGGAGAATTCTGACCGCGGGGGGAGTGGACACCCATGTCCACTTCATCTGCCCCGGCGAGATCCAGGAGGCTCTGGCCGCGGGCGTGACCACCCTCATTGGCGGTGGCACGGGGCCGGCCGAGGGCAGCACGGCCACCACAGTGACCCCGGGCGCCTGGCACATCCGCCGCGTCTTCGAGGCGTTGGATCAGTTCCCGGTCAACGTCGGTCTGCTCGGCAGAGGCAGCACCATGAACAAGCACGAACTCAACGCGCAGGTGGACGCCGGTGCCTGCGGCTTCAAGATCCACGAGGACTGGGGCGCCACGCCCGCGGTGATCGACCGGGCCCTGGACATCTGCGAGGAGCGCGGCGTCCAGCTCGCCCTGCACGCCGACTCCCTGAACGAGTCGGGCTTTCTGGAGAGCACACGGGCAGCCTTCACCGGCAACGCCCGGGACGCGGACGGCAAGTCCACGGCGAACAAAGCCCGCGCCATCCACATCTTCCACGTCGAGGGGGCCGGCGGCGGGCACGCACCGGACATGATCGAGCTGGTCAAGGACCCCAACGTCCTTCCGGCCTCGACCAACCCGACACGGCCGCTGACGGTCAACACCGTCAAGGAACACGTCGACATGATGATCGTGTGCCATCACCTCAACCCGGAGATCCCAGCGGACATGGCCTTCGCCGACTCCCGGATCCGGCCCTCCACCATGGCCGCGGAGGACCTCCTGCACGACATGGGCGCCATCTCGATGATGTCCTCCGACGCCCAGGCGATGGGCCGCATCGGCGAAATGATCATGCGTACATGGCAGACCGCGCACGTCATGAAGGCCCGCTACGGACCGCTGAAGGAAGACCTCGAGGCCGCCGGCGTCCCCACGATGGCCGATGACGAAGACCACTCGTTCACCGCGCAGCGGCAGCCGAACGACAACTTCCGCGCACGCCGCTACGTCGCCAAATACACGATCAACCCGGCGATCACCCACGGCATCGACGACCACGTCGGTGACGTGCAGACCGGCAAGCTCGCCGACCTGGTGCTGTGGGAGCCGAAGTTCTTCGGCGTCAAACCGCACATGCTCCTCAAGGCCGGCCAGCTCGCCTACGCACAGGTCGGAGACGCCAACGCCTCGATCCCGACACCCCAGCCCTACCTGCCCCGCCCGGTCTGGGGCTCCACCGGCCGCTCCCCGGGACGCAACTCGGTCAACTTCGTCGCTCCGGGCGTGGCCGACACCCTGAACGGAGACGGCACCAGGAGCAATCCCGGCCTCGGACTCGACAAGGACTTCGTGGACATCACCAGCACCCGGCAGGTCACGAAGGCCCACATGAAACTGAACGACACCGTGCCCGACAGCCTCGAAGTCGACCACAACAGCTTCGAGGTCACCATCGGCGGCGCGACCACGTCCGACGCCCGCACCGAGATCAACGGTGCAACCGTGCCGCGCTCCTACGTCGACGAAGTGCCTCTGGCCCAGAGGTACTTCCTTTTCTGATGCGGTCACCCGCCCGGCCTACGACACCACGCTGCAGCCGGGCCGGCCCGGGTCCAGGCAGGTCCCGCACCCGACGAACCGCGCCCGGCACCCCATCCACCCCTTGCGAAAGGCAGCCTCCCCCCTATGAGCCGTGCAGCCCTGCTCCTGCTGGCCGACGGCCGCTTCCCTGCCGGAGGACACGCCCACTCCGGCGGCGTCGAAGCCGCCGTCGCCCGCCAGGCCGTACACGACACCGCCAGCCTGGAAGCCTTCTGCCGAGGCCGCCTGCACACCACCGGCCTGACCACGGCCGGCCTGGCCGCCGCGGCCGCCGCCGGAATGGATGCCCTGCTGCTCGACGAGGCCGCCGACGCCCGCACTCCCGCCCCCGCGCTACGCGCCGTCGCCCGACGCCTCGGCCGCCAGATGATGCGCGCAGCCCGTGCCACCTTCCCCTCCCAAGCGCTGGAAGCGCTCGCCGCCGCACGTCCCCAGGGCGCGCACCAGCCGATCGTGCTGGGTCTCGCCGCCCGGGCCGCCGGCCTCACCCCGTTGGACGCCGCCTACGCCGCCGCCTACGAGAACACCGGCGGTCCGGCCACCGCGGCCGTACGCCTGCTCAGCCTCGACCCGCTCGACGCCTCAGGGCTGCTGGCCCGGCTCAGCTCCGACGTCGACGCCGTCGCCACCGCTGCCACCCAGGCCGCCGACCGCGCTCTGACCCACGGCATCGACGCCCTGCCGTCGGCGTCCTCGCCGCTTCTGGATGTCACCGGTGAACAGCACGCCGCCTGGCCCGTACGCCTCTTCGCCTCCTGACTCTCACCCACGCCTGCTGGAGCCCCTGTGCACCTCGACCACCACGTGACCATGCCGCACCGCCACACTCACAGCGCCGCACCCCTGCGCACCGACGGCACCCGCCGAGCCCTCCGCGTCGGGCTCGGCGGACCCGTGGGCACCGGCAAAACCGCCAGCGTCGCCGCCCTGTGCCGCACCCTGCGCGATCGCTGGTCCATCGCCGTCGTCACCAACGACATCTACACCCGCGAAGACGCCGAATACCTCCTACGCGAAGCCGTTCTGCCCGCCGAACGGATCACCGCGGTCGAGACCGGCGCTTGCCCCCACACCGCGATCCGCGACGACATCTCCGCCAACCTCGAAGCCGTCGAACACCTGGAGGACACCCTCAACCCCCTCGACCTCGTCCTCGTCGAATCCGGCGGCGACAACCTCACCGCCACCTTCTCCAAAGGCCTCGTCGACGTACAGGTCTTCGTCATCGACGTCTCCAGCGGCGACGACATCCCCCGCAAGGGCGGCCCCGGCATCACCACTGCCGACCTCCTCGTCATCAACAAAACCGACCTCGCCCCGCACGTGGGCGCCGACCTCGCCACCATGGCCGCCGACGCCAAACGGCAACGCGGCAACCTCCCCGTCATCTTCACCAGCCTCACCTGCGACGACGGCATCCGTGAAGTCGCCGCCTGGATCACCGCGCACCTCACCACCTGGCACGCCAGGGCGACAGCATGACCGCCACCACATCCCTCACGGCACCCCGCCCGGTGCCCACCACAGAGCACCCGGACGCCGCCGAGGTCCCGGACGCTGCCGAGGTCCCGGGCGCCGCCGAGGTCCCGGGCGCCGCCGAGCCCGCCGCACACCCGGCCGGCGTGCTTGCAGGAGCCCACATCCACGCCACCCACAACGGACACGTCACCACGCTCCCCCGACTCCACAGCGACGGGCCCTTCCACCTCCGCCGCATGCGCCCCGACGGCAACACCGCCAGAGTGGGGATCATCGGCGCGATGAGCGGCCCCCTCGGCGGCGACCGGCTCACCATTGACGTCACCGCCTCCGCCCGAGCCGCGCTGGACGTCACCACGGCAGCCGCCACCCTCGCCCTGCGCGGCCCCACCACCCAACCGGCCACCTACGACGTACGGCTCACCGCCGGCGACCACGCCAGCCTGCGCTGGCTGCCCCAACCACTGATCAGCGCCGCCGGAAGCAACCTCCAGCAGACCTACACCATCGAACTAGCCCCCACCGCCCGACTGCTGCTGCGAGAGGAGCAACTCCTGGGCCGCGCCAACGAAGATGCGGGCCACCTCGTCAGCCGCTTCCTCGTCCACCGCGCCGGACAAGTCCTGCTCGACCAGCAGACCGCATACGGAGACCCAGAACCCGGCTGGGACGGCCCCGCCGTCTTGCACCGACACCGCGCCGTCGGCCAACTCCTGCTCGTCGACCCCGGCGCCCGCTTTCCCCGCAGCTCCGTCCTTCTCGGCGAGGACTCTCGAAGCGGATGTGCCGTCCTCACACCGTTGGCCGGCGGCCCGGCACTGCTCGCGACCGCCGTCGCACCGTCCTCCTCCATCCTGCGGCAACTGCTCGACCAAGCCCTCACCCACGCCCTGTCCAGGTAGCCCAGACACCCCTCGAGCCTGTGCCCCGGCCACGCTCGAGGCGGAATCATGGCCGTCATGGCTCATCGCTGGTGCCCTCCACCAGTGCCCGCCGGCATCAGGCGGGAGCGGAGCAGGCCCTTGTGGACCACCTCCACGGGCGCAGATGTCCATCCAGGCGCTGCGGTCACCGGCCGGCCATACGGCTCCCTGCTCCGCCTCCAGGGTGTCGAGGCAGCGCTCCCACTCGTCCAGATCCGCGGGGGACACGACCAGGCGGACCCGTCCGCTGACGAAGTCGATCTGCACAACGATCTCTGCCGGGTAGGGCGTGGGCCGGCACCTGCCGCACCTTCCACCTGAAGCGGAGCGACGGCAGCGACCACGTCGCCCACTTCCAGTTCCGCTGACACACACCGGCGCACATCCGTACCGTCCCGGCGCCAGGGCACGGGGACGGCTGTGGTCACCCACTGACCACAGCGCGAAGGACGCTAGGGCGGATTGCCACGGTCACGGCCGCGCTCACGGCCGGATCAGGGCGTATCCGAGGCTGGCCGTCCGCGGCGGCCTCGACCGCGGTGGCCTCCACACCACGCGCCCCGAGGAGGGCTGCCATGACGGCCCGCGGGGCCCACTGTGGAGTTGCCTCACCACGCCGTCGGCTTCCAGGTGGCGGCAGGAGTTGGCGACGTCCCGTTGCCCCCTTGACGGAGCCATGGGCGGCGTCGGTGATGGCGTTAGCCGGTGTGCGGCGAGGTGCTGGCCCGTAGCAGGCCGGGAGTGTTGTGCTGCGCCTGCCGGTCCGGTGCACGCATGCACGGGGCTCGCCGCCCGGCCCCGGGGCGGGGGCTGGGCGGCGAGCAGCGCAGGTCAGCGGGGCCCGACCTCGATGGGGGTGCTCTGGCTGGTTTCGGCGCCGACCTGGAAGGTCAGCGAGGTGCGGCCGGTGGCGTTCGGGTCGGTGGCCCTGACGGCGACGAACGCGATGGACTGGGAGGACTTGCCGGCGAGCGCCAGGTTGACCTTGGAGAAGGTGAGTGTCTGGCCGTCGGCGGAGAGCTGGCCGGGGTAGTGCTTCGCTGCTCCGTCGCCGTCGAGGACGGTCAGCATGTAGCCGGGATTGCCTTCGGCGACGAACGCGAGCCCCATGCCCGCCGGCAGGCTGACCTGGACGGTGTGAACGGGGACGGGGCCGTCGTCGGTCGACAGCCGCACCCCGGGATAGCCGACGGGTCCGCCGGCGGACAGCCTCACGTCGGGCGGCCCGCCCGGAACGACGCTGAAGCGTGCGCCGGTCGCGCCGGTGGCGGTGTAGCGGTAGTAGATGCTGCCGATCTGGAAGGCGTCCTCGAGCTTGGTGCGGTCCCAGCTGAAGATGCTGGTCTTGCCGCTGGCGGTGTCGATGGACTGCGGCCACACCAGGAACCGGTAGTAGCCGGGCTTGTCACCCGCATCGCGCAGGTTGATCGCCTCGAGAATCCTCTTGTCACCGGTGCCGCCGCCCTGGTGTCCCTTGACGTTGAGCTTGACCGGGTCGGGGGTGAGGTGGGAGGGCGTGCCGTCCTCGTGCAGCAGCTGCCAGTACACGTGGTCGCTGTAGTTGCTGGCCACGTCCCTCACGTCCTGGCGGGGGTTGACCAGGTCGACGATGAGTTTCTCGGCGACGTAGCCGTTGTCGGACACGTAGCCGAACCCGGCCTGGCTGTTGGGACTTCCGCCCCAGCCGGTGTCGTAGGGCAGACGGACGAACGGCCGCCCCGCGTACCCCTTGTCCGCGTTGTAGTGCGGCCACAGGACCTCCACCGGCACGTGGGTGATGCGGGTGGTGCCGTCGTTCAGGCTGAGCCTCACGCCGAGCCGGTAGGTGCGGCTGTACTGGTTCTGCTCCGGGGCGGCGTCGACGTTGAGGTCGCCGCGCAGGGTGAAGGTGATGACGTCGGAGTCCTCCAGGAACGTCAGGTCGACGATCTCGTACTGCTCGCTGGTGCCCATCTGTCCGCGAGGGACGACGGTGGCGGTGACGTAGGACTTGTCGTCCCGGCCGTAGTAGGCGTACTCGACCTTGCTGATCTTGACACCCGCGGGGACGCGGATGCGGCCGTCGTAGCGGAACTCCGAATCCCACACCGCGAACCGGTTCGCGTAGCCGAGTGTCTCGATGCCCGTTTCGGCCCAGTCCGGCGCCTCGACGTCGGCCGCAGGCTCCATTGTTGTAGTCATGCCAAACTCCCATGGCTGTGAGACCTGGCCCGCTCGCGAACGGCCAGGCGGAAAAGGGGTGCTGGGGAAAGGCGGGGTGCCCGGCTCACCTTGCGGCGGGTGAGCGGCGCCCACAGCCCAGCTGCTACGGGCAGCCTTGCCGCATCCCTCGGTGCGAACCGTCATCTCCTTCATGTGAGTGAATAAATGGGAAGAATGTGACGGCGTGGCATGCCCGTGGCCGGTGCGCCGGAGCGCGGAGCGCCCTGTCCGACGGGATGCGGGCTGCCGGCACACCGGCGTGCGCGACGCTGCGCCCCGCCGGGCGGTCCGCGGCCAGCGCCCCGGCGTGCGGGACTGTGCCTGGCGGCATGTCCGGCAGGTGGCGCCCGGCGCAGGGGGCGCTCGCGCGGTGAACCAGGCTGTAGAACTTGCGGAGTTGCGTGCTTCCGCACGCCCATCTCCCGCTGGGCACTCAAAGTGTCCGAGTGATTACGAAGGGTATGGAGGCGGTTGCTGATGTTTTCGGTGTGACCGCCGTGGCATCGGCGCCGCCCCGGCACGAGAAGACGTGGCCAGGGCGGGCGGGCAGCCCGCGCTTGGCGGGCATTGCCGGCGAACCGCCGTCCCGACTCGACCCGTTCGGAGAACCATCATCTTGCGTGTGGACCCAGCGGCACTGCGTCCCTACCGGCTGGCCGCCGCCCCCACCAGGCGGCGGATGTCCCTGATGGCCCGGGTATACGGCTACCCACCGGATCACAACGCGGGTTCGGAGTGGATGCTCCACTCGATGCTCCGCCCCCTGGCCGAGCGCGGCCACGACGTGACCGTCTGGCTGTCGCACCCAGGAAAGACCGAGAAACGCTACGAGATCGACGGCGTACGCGTCGTCCCCTTCCAGGAGGGCCTGGATTTCGCCGCCCAGGCCACCGAAGCCGACGTCCTGCTCTCCCACTACGAAAACGTCCCGGTCCTCGCGGGACTCGCCCGCGACCGCCGCATCCCGCTCGCCGTGATCTGCCACGACAACTTCGCCACCAGCTTCCACAACGCCGCCGGCGCCGACCTCGTCGTCTACAACAGCGAATGGATCCGCCGCGACGGCGAAATCTTCTACGCCCGCTACCCCCGCGAGTTCCTGCCCCGCAACAGCATCGTCGTGCGCCCCCCGGTCCTCGCCGACGAATACCGCACCGAACCCGGCGAAGCCGCCACCCTGGTCAACCTCAACGCCGACAAGGGCGGCGAACTGTTCTGGCAGATCGCCGCCTGGAGCCCCGAGTGGAACTTCCTCGGGGTCCGCGGCGCCTACGGCCAGCAGATCATGCCCCCACCACGCCTGCCCAACTGCGAAGTCGTCGACGGCGTACCCGGCCAGCAGATGCGCGACCACGTCTACCGCCGCTCCCGCGTGATGCTCATGCCCAGCCTGTACGAGTCCTGGGGACGCGTCGCCATCGAAGCCTTCGCCTCCGGCATCCCCGTCATCGCCCACCCCACCCCCGGACTCGTCGAATCCCTCGGCGACGCCGGCATCTTCGCCTACCGCGACGACCTCGGCGCCTGGATCCACGCCCTCACCGCCCTCCAGGACCCCGCTACCTGGATGCAAGCCTCCCTGCGGGCCAAGGCCCGCTCCATCGAACTCAGCGCCGCCCCCGACCTCGACCAATGGTGCGACGCCGTCGAAACCCTGTGGGACACCAGCCCCCGCACCAGCACCCGCCGGCGTGCTGTCAGCCGCATATGGCGCCCGTGACGGACCCGACCCCCGCCACCGCCTGAACCACCCCAGCCGGCCTCACCCCCGCAGCGAGACCCATGCCCCCCAGGGCTGGGCCCCCGCGGTCGCCGCACCCGGCCGACGACACGGTCACGCACTGCAGCAGCCACCGGCACACCGCCGCCACCCGCAGCCACACCCAGCCTGGCTGGGTCCCGCGCCGTGCGTCCCACGGACGTGGTCGCCCACCATGCGGCCAGCGCCGCGTGAGATCGCAATATGCGGGGTGGTGTCGGCCGTCGGCCGACGACGGCGACGCCGACGACCACACGCCTCAGGTCGCAGCTCTGACGGTGGCCGAGACGGCTGAAGGCGCTGCCCTGGCCGCGAACAGGACCCAGACCCCGGGCCGCTGAGCGGTCCCGGGGGCCGCGCGCGTATCCGCGGGGTCGGATGTGCATGCATGCGCGCGATGCCAGGTGCAACGACGCCGCGCCGTGCCGGTCACTGCGCGCCCACTGCTGCGCCAGGGGGGCTTCCGGCGCGGAGGGGACTGTGTCGGCGAAGGCCCGCACGCGTCCAGCGCTTGCCTGGTGGTTGTCAGTAGGCCCCGAAGGACCAGAAGACGCCTACCTCTTCGTCGTTCACCGCGATCACGCCCAGGTCCTCGAAGATGTCGAGGCCGGCGATGTATGCGGTGGTGTGGAAGCGGTGGGTGCGGGTGCCCTCAAGTCCTGAGGCGAGGAAGTCGGGGGCCGGGGTGGCGGCGGCTGTCGCGTTGGTCCAGTAGTGCGCGCAGGGCCCGTACCGGTCGAGCAGCAACCGGGCGTCCGCCAGCAGGGCGTCCCGGTCCGGGCGGGAGCGGACGGGGGCCTGCTCCGACTGCCATTCCTCCGCCATGACGGCCAGCGCTGCCACTGCCGCCTGGGCGTTCAGGGGATGCAGGTGGGCGGGCATGTCGGCCGGGGCCGGCGGGTCGAAGGGGTAGGCGGGCACGGTCTGGCGGGCGGGGTCGGGGCAGTCCATGTCCAGCCGGAGCCAGCCGCGGGGATCGGTGACCGTCCGGTGCAGCACGGCGTGGACGTCATGCGTCCAGTCCTCGTGCCGCCGCGGGCCGGTGGCGACGAAGACGCATTGGTCGTACAGCAGCCGCAGTACCGCCGCGTTCCAGGGGCTGCGGCGGGAGCGGAATTCCATGATCAGGTCGCCGATCTCACGGGCGAAGGCGTCCTTGGGCTCGCGCGGGATGCTCCGGAGCCGGCCGAGGGCCCAGTGGACGAGCTCGCCTGTTCCTTCCGCCGCGAGTCCGGGCGGCTCGGCCGGAAGCACGTCCGACGCCTCCCACGTCCCCCACAGCGCCTCGAGGTGGGCGTCCAGCAGGTCCAGGGCCGTCCGGTCGTCAGGCGGAATCATTCCGCCACCCTAGGCCGCAGCCGTCACCGGGGGGCCCGGCGGACCCGGCACCCTGCTCGCCCGGGCCAGGCGGAACACCGAAGGCGGTGCACGACCTCTGTCCTTGCTGTCACCGCGTGCCAAGCCGGTGACCCGCCCGCATTCATCGAAGTCATATCGGAAGCAGGCACGTCGATGAAGGCACCTTACCGAGCAAGCACCTGCCATCCGAGGGCCTGCATGCACGGAAAAACGCACGCGATCCGTACGGCACTCCGGCTTGCGGGCGTGGTCACGGTGGCGACGAGCCTGCGCTCGCCGTCGCCCTGGACGCTGTGGACCTCCAGCCGGCACACGGTCAGGGTCCGGCCGGACTTCAGGACGGGCCCGGTGGCCTCGATGTGGTCGCCGACGGCAGGCGCAACCGGTCCACTAGCAAGATCACGGTCTACCGCTGCAGTACCAAGTCGCGCTGGAACCAGGGTCCTGACTCATGCCCAAGGTCGGACGGGTCAACCAGGACAAACCCTGCCTTGATCAATACCCTCTGGGACGCGACATTCTCGCAGGAGGTGCCCGCCCGCAGGGTGCGCAGCCCGTGCCGCGCCACTGCCGGCCGGCACAGCTCCCGGACGGTCTCGGTCGCCACGCCGCGTCCGGCGACGTGCTGCGCGACCCGGTAACCGAGCTCAGCAGTGCCGTTCTCAAGGTCGTACAGGTTGAACCGGGCCAGAACTGAGCCGTCCTCGGCAACGAGCAGGTAGAAGGCGCAGATGCCGGCCTCCTGCTCGGCCAGCAGGGCGCCGTACCGGTCGGTGAACTTGTCGAAGAAGTCGTCGCCGCGGTCGGGGACCGAGGCAGCGAAGTAGGCGCGGTTCTCCAACTCGAAGGCCAGGACCGCCGGGGCATGGCCAGCGTGCAGCCGCTGCAGCTTGGGCACCGCCCGACCCTAACCGGACGGTGGGCTCAGAGCATCTGAGTTTCCGCCACCGGCGGGACCTCTCTCGGTCTGCGGCTGCCCGCCGGCCGGCTCCGCTACCCGGCCGGAGCGTCGGTGCAGCATCTGACCCGTCCGCTCGCCCGGCACATGTCCTGCGGGCACGGCGTTCTCACGGGCTGCACCCCGAAACCGAGGAGGCGTCCGCCTACGCGGCGGCCGTGGCGGAGACCATGGGGCTGGTCTGCTTCGACGTACAGCAGAACCGGCTCAGGCCGTGAGGAGAGTCGCCAGTCGGCGGTAGCTGATGAGGGCTGCGGCTATGCCGACGGAGGCGAGGAAGTGTTCGGCCTTGCGTTCATGGCGGCGGGGGAGACGGCGGCAGCCGGCCAGCCAGGACCCTCCGGGGGATCGGTCCGGCTTCACGGAAGTTGTGCCAGAACCCCATGACGCGGGCAGAGTCATGGGGCCGGGGCCTGGGCGCCGTGGTGGTCCGCGGCCTGCTGCGCCACGCCGCCGACGACCCTCGGCCTGAAGGAGGCCCACGGCATGGTCGGCGCCGACAACGCGGCCGGCCTCGCCATGTGCCACCGCCTGGGCTTCAGGCCCGTGCGCGACGTGGTCGACGCGACGGCAAGGGGACCGAGCTGATGGTGATCACGACGACGGAACCGGACTGACCAGGGCGGCGACGGCCGTAGGCAATTCAGCGGCGGACCCGGCCGCGACGGCCGCCACCAGGGGCCGGGCAGGACCGCCCGCCACTCAGGAGAAGTCCGCCGCGGTCATCCCGTCGGAGTGTCCGGCCGGCCACTCCACCAGTTCGATCCGGTACCCGTCCGGGTCCGTGAGCCACGAGGTCTTCGGGCCTGCGGGGCCGCCCGGACTCAGGACGGGCCCCGGGGCCAGACCGGCTCCGGCCAGCGCCTCCAGGGTGCCGGCCAAACCGTCCACCTGGACCGCGAGGTGGTCGACCCCGCTGCCCACGTCGACGGTTCCGTCAGCAGGACGGTGGACCAGCTCCAGCGAAGCCGCCGTCTCCTCGGGGAACTTCAGGATCACCAGGCGGCTCCCGTCGCCCGCCTCGACCCGGCCCAGCACGCCGTAGCCGAGGGCGGTGTAGAAGCGCAGGGAGCGCTCCAGATCGGTGACGCGGTACGAGACGAAGAGCGTCCTCACGCCGCCTCCCCGGCCCGGCGCACCCGGTAGCGGAGGTGCGTGACGTCCCGGTCCTCGAGCCGCCGGACGAGTTCGAGCTCGGTGTGCTCACCACCGAGGTGCTCGAACAGCCGCCGGCCGCCTCCGAGGAGGACCGGCACCAGATGGATCTCCATCTCGTCCAGCTGCCCGGCTCGCAGCAGCGCCTGCGCCGCCCCCGCACCGTGCACCATGACGGGCCGGTCCCCGGCGGCGGCACGCGCCAGCCGGGCGCACTCGTCGACGTCGGTGACGAACCGCGCGTGGCCGGGTGGCTCGTCCCCGTCGTCCACGTGGTGGGTGAGGACGAAGATGGGCACGCCGTCGTGATGGTCGCCCTGCCAGCGCCGGGCGAGCTCGAAGGTCCGCCGGCCGGAGATCAGCGCGCCGGTCGCCAGCGCCTCGCGGTAGACCTGGCCGCTCGGCCCGTCGGACTCCCGGTCGTCGAGCCAGTCGAAGAGCCGTCCGCCGTCCCGCCCCAGCTCCTGACCCGGCCGGTCGTCCGGCCCGGCGATGAACCCGTCGAGCGACATCGACATGTACAGCCGCATCGGGTGGGGCATCGTGGACTCCCTCGCTCGCTCCGCCACGCCTCCGGCCCCGCGGCCCCTGCTCGGCCGACCGAGGTGCGTGTACAGGGGAGACTGCCGACGACCGGCGAACTCATCGCACCGGCACGCCGAGGAGGGTGTCACCGAAGGGCGCGAGGATTCGCTCAGCGCTCGAAGACCGCCGTCGCCACGGGCACCGCCAGCAGCAGACTGAGCCCGACCAGCGGGAGGCGGTCCAGCCACAGGACGGCGGCGAACTCGCGCAGGGTCGCGGAGAGCCAGTACGCGGGGGCGGTCGGCGCACCGATGACGCCGACGGGGACGCCGGCGCGGCGGGCCAGCAGGGTGGTGCGGTAGACGTGGAAGCCGCTGGTGACCACCGTGGCCCGGTGGCCGGGACCGGCGCGTTCCATGAGGGCCCCGCTGAAGCGGAGGTTCTGCCTGGTGTTGACGGAGCGGTCCTCCCGCACGATCCGGTCGGAGGACACTCCGCGGGCACGCAGGTAGTCGGCCATGGCGTCCGCCTCGGAGACGACCTCGTCGTCGCCCTGCCCGCCCGAGACGACGAACGTCACAGGATCCGTGTCCGGTACGTCGGGCGCGTCGACCGCGAGGGCGCGCTCCAGCCTGCGCCGCAGCAACGGGCCGGGCCGGTCGCCCTCGAGCCCGGCGCCCAGGACGACGACATGGGTGGTCCCCTGAGGCGGGGTGCTGCGCCCCCCGACGATCACGTACCCGGTGAAGACGAGGAAGAGCAGCGAGAGGTACCCCGCGGCCGCGTTCACCGCGACCATGAGCCCACCCGCCACCTCGCCGCCGACCGCGTACAGGACGGCGTCGAGGCCGAGCACCGCCAGCACCGCGCAGCCGGCGGCGCCGGTGGCGAGCAACGGCGTCTGCGGCCCGTAGCGCCGGACCAGGAGGACGGCGTCGACCAGCAGGAGCAGGCCCAGCGCGAGCGCCCCGAGCAGGGCGAGGACGGCGAGCACGGTGGCGACGGTGTGGTGGGTCTGCGCGCTGCGGGCGGACACACCCAGTCCGGCAGACGTCACCGCGAGGCAGAACAGGACCGCGGTGGAGAACCGGTGCGGCGCCAGCACGGCATGCACGAGGCCGCCCGCGGCGAACACCGCCGCGGCAAGGTACTCCGGGTACTCCGGCACGTCCCGCACCACTCCGCTCTCCCACCCGCGGGGCCCCGGGGCCCGTCCCCGCCCGCCTGTCGCCGCCTTCGCGTTCCCGGGCTCGCGCAGCGCGGCGGACCTGGTGCGGACGGCCGCCCGACATCCTCGCAGACCGGCCGCGACGCGCCGTAGGCGGGCGTACGTCGCCGCCACCGACGGAGACCCGCATACGCGGGATACGCCGTCGCCCGGGACCGGCATACGCCCGGAAGCGGCATACGCCCGTCGCCCGGGGCAGATGCGTCAGGAGCGCAGCGCCTCAGCGACGGCGTAGATGCCCAGCCGGCTGTCGCGGACCTCCCTGACCGGATCCGACAGGGCGCCAACGGCGGGTCGATGCCGGACTGGCCCATGTACTGGGCGGCCACGAAGGCGGCGAAGAGACTGCTGCGATGGGGGGGGGGAGCTCCGGCATCCGAGTCTTGTCCCGGAACCGCGTAGCTGCCCGGCGCTCCACCTGGTCCCGCTCCCGACAACTCCGGGGCGGGAGGGCATCAGCTACTGAGGTCGAACAGGCCCCAAGCGGTGAATGGCTCGGCCTGGACGTAGATCCTGCTTCCTCGGCTGACGACCCGTCGGCGGCCGGGGGCAGGGCCATTGGGCAGGGCGAGCACGCTGACCTCCGTCGGCTCGACAGAGGTTTCGGTGAGCTCTCCGTGGGCGAGTCGGTCCCGCTCCGCGCCGTAGCCGCCGTAGAAGGTGACTCGCTCGCCGTGGACGGCCACCGCTTTGGCGCCCCGTACGCGGTTCGACCACACCCTCACGGACTGGTCGGTGCGGTCGGGGCGTATCTCGACGAGCGGGAAGTCCGTATAGGGGCACGCCCAGGCGGCGGTGCCCGACACGTTCAGGGCGTAGCAGTCGAAGAGACCGGGGATGCGGGCGCCGTCCGACGTCCAGGCGAGCCGACCCGTGGCGCTCCAGCGGCGGATCCCGGCCGGGTTCTCGTCGAAGTGCCCGACCCAGATATGGCCGGCCTCGTCGACGAGCAGATGCTCGATGGCGTCCCCGACGGAGAAGGACGAGGTCTCACGCCCCAGCGCGTCGAAGACCTGGACCTGGTCCGCGTCCTCGAACCGGCGGGCACGCGACGCGGCGACGACGAACCCACCGTCCGGCAGGCGGTCCAGGCGCGGCCAGCGGGCTCGCACGGCGCTCAGCTCGGTGAGTCCGACGTCGCCGCCCGGATGGACCGAGACGACCAGCGCGTCGAAGGGCAGGACATCGTCGCCGGGCTGCGGAGCGCGTTCGGCGAGCAGCCAGTGGGCGGTGCCGAAGACGTCGATGGTGCTGGTCAGAACGTGGCGGTTGTGGTGCGCTCGGGGGAGGTGGGCGTAGGGGACGAGGACAGTCTTCTGCACGAAAGGGCTCTCCTTGGTGGGCGGTCGTGGCCATCGGTCGCTGCGGTGCTCGCTGGGCGGGGGACGACGGTGACGCCGCTGCGCCTTGAACGGTAGCCCGGCCGAGCCGCATCAGCCATCGTCATCAACAACCGCGCCCGTCTCGGTTACACCGCGCCGATCGGGTCGACGGACCCGGACCGCATCCGGCACCTGACCGTCGCCCTGCCACCGCAGGACGCGGCCCGCCTCTTCGAAGCCCAGGAGGCCGGGCCGGCGACGCCCGACTCCAAGAGATCGCGACACCGAGCTCGAGCGACCCGCTCCCGGTGTTGCCCTTCGCGGCGGCCGACGCCGTTGGCGTTGTGGGGGACTGGCGGGGTCGTGGTCGTCGGTCCCTTATTGCCGCTTGGATCGTTGCTGCAGCCGGTCGCGCTCGCTGCGACGAGAAGAGCAACACAGGCGGTTCTACGGATGTTCATGATCCCCCCCATGACGTCTGATGGTGAACGACCACCACGCGGCAGGTGGGGAATTGGTGAGACCCAGTGCCTGTTCTCCAAGCCGACGAGCACGAACTTGAGGCGCGGCCTGCGGTGGAGCGATCGACTCCGTGCGGCGTCGGTGCCGTACCGGACAGGCCCCCCTGGTCCCCTGCGAACGAACCGGTGTGCTGACAGCCGCCCGGCTGAGGCGTACGGAACTTCAGGACATGCTGCCCCGGCACACCGTCCCCACGGCCGGGGTGCGGCCCGTGCGGAGGTATGTGTCGACCGCCTCCGTGACGCAGCGGTTTTGCGGGTATGTGCCGTGGCCCTCCTCCTCGGCCGTCAGGAGCACGCCGACACCGTCGCCCAGGGCGCGGGCCATGCGGCGGGCGCCGGGGTACGGGGTGGTCGGGTCGCCGGTGCCGCCGACCACCAGGATGGGGGCCGCGCCGTCGGCGTTCACCTGGGGCGTGGCGCGCTCGCCGTCGAACGGCCAGTCGTAACAGAGGTAGACGCCGGTGGACCAGGCTTCGCCGAAGACGGGTGAGGCGGCCCTGACGCGGGCCTCGTCCCTGCCGAGGCGTTCGAAGCCTGGGCGCAGGCTGGAGTCCGCGCAGGTGATCGCGGTCTGGGCGACGCGGCTGTTGTCGCGCGGGGTCGCTGCGCGGTCGGCGGAGCCGGCGTCGTCCGCGCCCTCGCTCAGCGGACCGCCGTCGTTGTGGTCGATCAGCGCGGTGAGCGCCTCGGCGAGCGGCGACCAACCGTCCGTGCCGAGGTCGAGATGGTCGCTGACGGCGTACGCGAGGTCATCGGCGTCGAGGTCGTTTCCTCCACCGGCCGGGGCGGGCTCCTTCTCCAGGCGGTCGGCCAGGCGTGCCATGCGTCTCGCGGCCTCCTCGGGCCCATCACCGGTCGGGCAGTGGCGGATACGCGCCGCGCAGTGCGCAGCGAACCGGTCGAACGCCGCCTGGACCGCCTTGACCTGCGACACCTGCTCCTGGACGAGGTCCTCGGTCGGATCGACGGGCGCCTCGAGGACGAACCGTCCGACGTGCGACGGGTACAGGTGGGCGTAGACCGCGCCGAGCTCCGTTCCGTACGAGACGCCGAAGTAGTGCAGCCGCTCGTCGCCGAGGAGGTAGCGCATCAGGTCGAGGTCGCGCGCGGTGTGCGAAGTGCCGATGTACGGGAGGAGCGCCCCGGAATGCTCGGCGCAGGCGTCGGCCCCGTCGTAGCCAGTGTCGTCCGCGGTCTTCCCGCAACGCACCGGAATGGTTGCGCCAACGCCGCGCGGGTCGAAGGAGACCAGGTCGAAGCGGTCGAGGAGCGGCTCGTACTGATCGAGGTGTTCAGGCAGTCCGCTCACGCCGGACACGCCCGGGCCGCCGAAGTTGAGGACGAGCGAGCCGATGCGCCGGGCATTCGGGCCGGTGGCCTTGCGGCGGATCAGGGCGACGTCGATCGTCCTGCCATCTGGTTTCCGGTAGTCGAGGGGAGTCTTCATGACGGCGCAGTCGTAGCCCGCGCGCGCGGTGGGCGGCGAGGTGCAGCGGGACCAGTTCAGGTGCTGGCCGGTGGTGAGCGCGGCGGGCAGACCGGCGGGCGGATTGCTCGCGGTGAACTCCGTACGCGGCTGCGCACTCCGACCGGGAGCATCGTGCTGGAGCCAGGCGCCGACGGCCCCGATGGCGGCGAGGACGACCACGGCGATGATCCGCGCACCGACCGAGAGGCCCGGTCTGCGGCTTCGTATCGGATGTGCGTCACTCATCGAATCCCCGTGCTCCCACCCCTGGACGCCCGACTCGTGCCCCCGTGGTCGCGTTCATGATTGTCCGATCGTCGAATGAGTGCAGAGTACAAGCCGCCTCCGACAGCAACTCAGCTCCTGGCGTCACGGATCCCCAACCCGGTGAACGTATGCGGTCAACAGCACCATAAGTGCTTCGAGCGGCAGGGACGCTCGCTGATCATCACCAGCAACAGGGCGCCCAGCGACTGGTATCCCCTCTTCCCCAACCCCGTCGTCGCCGAGTCTCTCCTGGACCGGCTTATCAACACCAGCCACCAGGTGATCATGAACGGGCCCAGCTACCGCCCGAACAAGCGGCCCAGGAACCCCATTGACAAGACCAAGTAGGAAAAACCAGTGGACGTCGTGGGATATGGCAGTAGAGGCGGACGCCGGCGGTCCTTCATCCGGACGCGGCGTTTCGGCAGTCAGTTTGGATGGCTGTGCCTCAAGCGCTCCGCAGCGAACGCGCGCTTGCCGACCGCGGTCCCCATCGTGGCCGATGGGGCGCCGGTGGAGTGGGGACCTGCCTCGGTGCGGCGTGCCGCGGTTTCCCGCGAATTCCGGTGGAGTCTCAGCGGCCAGAAGTGGTTGGGTCCTGCTCAATGCTTCGCTGACACGGCCCGGCACAGTGCGAGGTGCAAGGTCCGAATCGCAGGCGCGGTCTAGCCCGTGGGTCGTCGAGTGATGGAGGTTATCGCGGTGGCTGGTTATGGGGCGCTTTCCGACGTATACGAGTGGTTGATCGGGGACGACAGGTTGACCCCCGCCAAGGCAGCCGCGGTTTACTACAGCGATGTCGTGGGCTCTCTGCCGCCCAACGCTCGCGTCCTCGACTGCGCGTGTGGAACCGGCCAGCTCGCCGTCGGTCTCGCGAGTCTTGGCCTTGACGTGGTCGCCGCAGACGCCAGCAGTGGGATGGTTCGCCGGACCGAGAAGGCCGCCGACGAGCGGGGTGTCTCGCTTCTAGCCCTCCGCGCGAGTTGGGACGAGCTGCCCGACCACCTGGAGGACTCCACGTTCGATCTGGTGTTCTGCGTCGGTAATTCGCTCGGGCATGCTGAGGGCGCAGCCGGGCGCCTGACCGCACTGGACGCGATGTCGCGGCTGCTGAATCCGGGCGGACGCCTTGTGCTCCACTCACGAAACTGGGAGCTCGTGCGCTCCGCCGGCTCACGGGTAGACGTCCGTGATCGACTCGTTCGCCGCAACGGCCGCGATGCGCTCGTCAGCTACTACTGGCAGATCGAGCAGCGCTGGGAGCAGGAACACTTCCTCGAGATCGTGGTTGCCCAGATCGAGCCGGATGGGGCAGTGCGAGCCTGCTCGGAGCGGTTGTCCATCTGGCCCTACCGGTACGAGGACCTCGTGGCGCAGTTGCAGAGTGTCGGGCTCACGGTGCAGTCCACCACCTTCGACCCCGAGAGCGATGGATACCTGGTGGTCGCCAGCCGCGACCAGGCGCGAGGCACGTCTGAGCCGGCGCGCTGATCCGCCTTTCGTCGTTGTCGTTGCCGACCTGCCGGCTCGCGACGGCCTGCAGCGCTTCGCGAAGTGTTCAGCGCTTGAAGCGGTTGCTGCGGGTGCGGTCCTCACCCCTGCATCTGACCTGCTCAAGCTGAGGTTGGAAACAGCTCACGATCTGCCTACCGTCAGCTCACGTCAGTAGCTGGGGAATTACGTGAACTTCCGCCTGGGGAATTTTGCGATCGTCCACACTCGGCTGGGTGAAGGGCGTGCCCGGCTGGAAGGCAGCCTTCATGTGGAACAACATCGCGTCCTGCTTCGAGGACTGCGACGACGGCATCACTGCCACGCCGACGACCGGCTCGAGCCCGTGGGGACGGTCGCCCGACAGCCCCGGGTTTCTACCAGGCGCCGCCGCGGGTGCCGGGCGGGTTCAGGGGCTGGAGCAGGTCAAGGTAGCAGCGCAGCCGCACCCCCGCCTGGCCGGCGTCCCGGGTGGTGCGTTCCACGTACCTGGTCGCCCACCGTGCGGCCAGCGCCGCGTGGAAGGCGAACGCGGTTTCGTCGTCAGCCGCGGCGACGTCGAGACGACCAGGCCGGGCTCGGACACGTGCACATCGTTGATCGCTTCCATGACCGCCGCGACGCACCCCGCCTCGACCGCACTTCGCGTAGGCGCGGGAGTTCACCCGAGCGGGCGGCCCGTCCGCCCAGGTCCCTGCGGCGTGGGACGGCAGCGCTGGAGGCGGAGATGCCGCGGCAGGCCACCGTCTTCTTACCGTGCCTTCGGCTCGGTGACCCGCCGCGTGTACGCGTGCTCCGTTGGAGCAGCGAGCCGGTCAGGTGCCGGGCGGTGTGACTTTTTGCCCGTGCAGGTGACAGAACCTGGGCTTCCGGGCGTGTTGTGCGCGCGGCCCGTTACCAAGAACCCGAAAGATCCGGGATCTTCGAAAGGACTGTCGTTCCATGCGTAGTGTGCGCACCTTGGCTGCAGCCGCCGCCATCATCGTCCTGTCCTCAGCGGCAGGCACTCCCGCCGTGGCCGCCGAGGCCCCGGTAACGGTGGCAGGGCCGATCTCCGAGCCGGGCGGCTTCTCCCGCGCCACCTGCCCTGCCGGTACCCAGCTCGTCGGCGGCGGCTACGACGCCCGCCACACCGTCAACGGCGTCAACAACGTCACCGACGGTCTGGTCGTCTTCGCCCCTGAGCCGCTGAAGGCCAACACCTGGACGGCACAGATGCTCAGCGGCCAGGTCAGGGCTTTCGCCATGTGCGCCAAGGGCAGCGGACCCGCCCCTCGGGTCGTGCTCGGCCCTGCCTCCGAAAGGGGCGGGTACTCCAAGGCGACCTGCCCGGAAGGCACCCAGCTCATCTCCGGCGGTTATGCCTCGACCCCGGCCACGAACGGACTGGGCCAGTACGTCGACGCGGTCGACACCAACACCCCCACCAACGACAACAGCTGGCTGGCCAAGATGACCATCGGAACCGCGCAGGCAGTGGCTCTGTGCGGCTCCTGACCGTGCCGCCCGCTGAGCCCCGGCCCCCCGTTCCAGGCCAGACGGCCGGCCTCTGACTTAACACCTGGGCCTGCCGCCTGAATCGGGACGGGTCAGGTTCCGTCACGCCACGACGCGCTCCCACCCCGTCGTCCGGCCCGTCAGCGCCCGGAACTGGACGGATCGTCCGGCGGGGGATCGGGCGCGGTGACGGGTTCGATCGCAGGCAGGGAGGTGGTCCATTCGGTGCCGCCGCCTTCGGGGCGCAGCCACGCCACCGGCTTTTGCGAGTCGCCGTCGGGGGCGATGGTCCGCAGGAAGCCGGTCCGGCCGGAGACCGTATCGCGGACCAGGCGGCCCAGGAGCGGGTGCGTGTGATGCAGCATGCTCGTGCGGGTCACCTCGGCCGGCCTGCCGCTACGGGCGGCGCCCACGAGTAGCGCACGTCCACGCCGTGCTCCTTCAGCTTGCTGGTCTCCCGGCGCCGCAGATCGTGCGGCATCTCCGGTGCGATGGACGGCGGCCAGCGCACGATGACCATGCCGATATCGCCGAGGTGGGCCAGCTCCCGCACCCGCTGCCAGCCGCTGCGGCGTGCGGGGTCGGGCTGTCCGTAGGGGTCGGTGACGGTTTCGAGAATGGTGATGTCCCGCTCGGCGGCGAACGCGCGGCCTTCTTCCTCGGCGCGTTCCGCGCCCAGTGCGGGCCTGAGCAGGCTCCGCTCGCAGCACACATACAGCACCGCCCGCACGGGCACGGCTGGCTGGCTGTCCTGCTGCGTGCTGGCCATCGGGGACCTCGCGGTGCTCGTGAACGTCCGGCTGCCCAGGGCGTCCCCGACGGGGGAACAGGGACGCCCCGGGCGCGGCGGCAACTCCCGGTCAGCACCGGGAGTTTGCCGCTGACACTCAGTCAACGATCACCGCACGCTGTGGGACCATCGCCCATGCGGGACCTGCATACGCGTACCCGCTGTGCGCATACGCGTGAGCGGCAGGGGCCGGGGGGATGCGTAGCGTGGGAGGTGAGCCGTGCAGCAGGAGGCGGAGATCCGGGCAGCGTCCCGGAGCGGCGACTACGGCAGGGTCATCGCACTGGCACGCAAAACCCGGGGCATGACCCAGACCCAGCTCGGTGACGCGCTGGGCCTGTCGCAGCCGGCCGTCTCCCGTCTGGAACAGCGCGGCACGAGGCCCTACCAGACCGACGTCCTGGCGGCGGCCGCCGCGCACCTGGACCTGCGGCCCGACCTCGTCGGGCTGTCCAGCGCCCGGCCCACGCCACGGGCGGGAGACGACGACATGCACCGACGTGCCCTCCTCGGCGGAGCGGTAGCCGCAGCCACCACCCCCGTCCTGGCCACCCTCCCCGCCCCCACCCCCGCCGCGGCGGACGCGGACGCCGGGGGGCAGGTGGCTGCGCTGCGCCTGTCGACCACCGCCTACCGGCGCCTGGACGCCTCCACCCCCTCCCCAGACCTCGAAGACGCCGTCCAGGCCCACCTGCGGCTCATCCAGACCACCGCCCGCACCGCCGGCACCGAGCACCGCACCCGGCTCGCGGCCGTCGGCAGCGAAGCGGCCGGCCTCGCCGGATGGCTCGCGTGGGACATGGGCAACCACGGCTCCGCCCGCGCCCGCTATGGCGCCGCCGTCAACGCCGCCCGATCCGCGGGCGACCGGCTGCTCGCCGCCTACCAGCTCGGCAGCCTCGCCCAGTTCGAAGCCCACACCGGCAACGGCGCCCAGGCCCTCAACCTTGCCGCCCTTGCCCGCCGCGCCCCGCGCGAGAACACCCCGGCCGTCGCTGACGCCTGGCTGTCCAGCATCGAAGCCCTCGGCCACGCGGCCGCCGGCGACCGCCGGGCGGCGGATACGGCACTGACCCGCTCCCGCACGGCCGCCGAGGCCCTGCCTGGCCAGGGGGCGCCGCCGCCGTGGCCGTGGGTGTTCTCCTTCACCACCGGCAAGGTCGCCGCCCACCGTGTCACCTGCGGCGCCTGGCTCGGCCTGCCCGATTGGGTCCTCGGTGACGACATCGACGCCCTGGCCACCGGCCACGCCAAGCAGCGGGCCCTGCTCCTGCTCGACATGGCCGCCGGACACCTGGCGGCCGGACGCGTCGAAGGCGCCTTCGCCGTGGCCACGCGCGCCCTCGAGGCGGGCCTGCACTACCGCTCAGGGCGGATCATGGAACGGGCCCGCGCCCTACGCCGCTCGCTGGCACTCTCGTCGCCGCCCCGCGTGGTGCGGGACTTCGACGAACGCCTCCACGGCGTCTACCTCTGAAGGAGGCCTTCCACATGCGGGTGGGGATTACCGGCCACAGCGGCCTGGACGACCGGACCGAGAAACGCGTCCGCGCCCTGCTGGCCGAGACGGTGCGCGCCTATGGCCCGGGTGAGCTGGCCGGGGTCTCCTGCCTAGCCGACGGCCCCGACGTCTGGTTCGCCGAAACCGTCCTCGACCACGGCGGCCGCATCGAAGCGGTCATCCCCGCCACCGCATACCGCGACAGCCTCCCCACTTGGCACCACCCCGTCTACGACCGGCTGCTCCACCGCGCCGCCGACATCCACGCAACCGGCCTGACCACCTCCGACTCCCACGCCCACATGGCGGGCAGCGAAATCATCGTCGGCCTCGTCGACGAACTCCTCGCCGTCTGGGACGGCAAGCCGGCCCGCGGCTACGGCGGCACCGCCGACGTCGTCGCCTACGCGCAACGGCAGGGCACCCCCGTGCGTGTTCTGTGGCCCGAGGGAGCCTCCCGCTGACGTCAGGGCCCCGGTTTCCCCGGGTACCGGCGGGCGGGTGGTGGTTGTTACGGTCGCCGACCGTGACAGAACCTCTTCCCGAGTTCCCGTATCACCCGGACCCGCTGGCCACCGGCTCCGTGACGGCCTCCAGCGCAGCCTGCGCCTGCTGCGGCCAGGCGCGCGGATGCCTCTACACAGGACCGGTCTACACCGCCGGGGAACCAGGCCGGCTGTGCCCGTGGTGCATCGCGGACGGGAGCGCCGCCCGCCGGTACGAGGCACACTTCACCGCAGATGTGGCAGGCGGCGAGGTCGCCAGGGCCGTGCTGATGGCCATCGCCGAGCGGACCCCGGGCTTCACCGCCTGGCAGGACGGGCAGTGGCTGGTGCACTGCGGTGACGGCGCCGCCTTCCTGGGCAGGGCAGGAGCCCGCGAACTGGCCCGCCACCCGGACGCACTTCAAAGCCTGCGCCAGGACATCCGCAGCTGGGGATGGCCGGACGCTCAGATCGACGACTTCCTCGCCTCCCTGGACAGCGACGGCCAGCCGACCGCATACCTCTTCCGGTGCCGGACCTGCGCAACCCACCTCGCCTACGCGGACTTCACGTAGTCCCTCACCGGCAGATTGACCGGACAGGCGGAGCGATCCGACTCGCCGAGCCGGATCACTGGAAACGGGTTGGCCGGGGGCGGGAGTGGTGCGGCGGTTCAACGGATATCCATCGCAGCGCTGACGCTACAAACCCGGCCACCGGTCTCGGCTCATCTGCCGGCCGCGCCAGGATGACGGCCGGCGTGACGGACGCAAGAGCTTCTCCTGGCGCGACTACCGTGACCTGCTGATCGCTTCCCACCATCAGCTCGGCGGCCCCATCGTGCTCGTCTGGGACAACCTCAACGTCCACAAAGCTGCCGACCTGCGTCAATGGGCAGAGGCTCAGGACTGGCTGACCATCTACTACCTGCCGCCCTACGCACCCGACCTCAACCCCGTCGAAGGGATCTGGTCGCTGCTGTGACGAGGCTGGCTCTCCAATGTGGCCTTCTCCACCCCCGAGCACCTCGTCCGGCGCATCCGGCCCGGCCTACGGCACATCCAGTACCGCAGCCACCTCATAGACGGCTGCCTCGCCTAGACCGGCCTGACCATCAGACCCGCCTGATCAGCAGCACGACATCACGAGTTCAACCTCAGTAGTAAGGTCCTTACAGCGGCGTGGTTGACCGCCACCCGCAGAAGCTGCCAGCTCGTGCTCGCACTCCCTGTAGGTCGCCCCAGGTGCTTATCCTCGCCTCCGGCCGCTGGGCGGGGGGTGGGGGGGGGGGGGGGGGGGGGGGGGGCCCGGGGGGGGGGGGGGGGCGGCCCGGCCCCCCGGTGGGCCGGCAGTTTTTGGTAC
>NZ_JBIDAN010000012.1:0-66003 GCF_043202495.1 Streptomyces sp. NPDC048185 | reverse complement strand
CGCCCCGCCCCCCCCCCCCCCCCCGCGCCCGCCCCGCCCCCCCCCCCCCCCCCCCCCCCCCCCCGCCCCGCCCCGCCCCCCCCCCCGGCCAGGTAGGCGTTCATGCGCGGCCAGTCGCGCCTGTCGTCCGGCAGTTGTTCGTACCAGGAGACGCCTCGCATGTTGCAAGGCTTGCAGAGCAGGCCGCGAACACAGCGCCCGCAGGACCCCACCCTGTTGCAGCAGGCATGATCGTGGTCTATCTGCCAGTACGAGATGCCTTCCATCCCGTTGTCGCCGGGGTATTCGCCGCAGATTGCGCACGAGTCGTCCTGGACTCTCAGGATGGCGTTCATCTTTTGGATCGTGATGCCGTATCGGCGAGCCTGCCGGTAGGCGGGGCCGCACTCGGCGCAGTGCCCTTTCGCCCTTCCCGGCTCCTCGAAGTCGATCAGGTCGTCACACGCCTCGCACCAGGCTTCCGGGCTGAACTCATCAACAACACGCTTACGTCCCACGGGCGGACCGTATCGCTGAGGTATGACAACACCCCCGCTCTGTTTGAGAGCGGGCCCCGTGGCTCCCGCCGTTCAGCGGGGTAGAGCCGGCCACTCCGAGAGGCCGCCATCCCCAGGGGCTCGCAGGAGAAGCGGAGGGCACCCGAGCGCGAGCGGTACGCGCGATTTCCCACCGTCACGCCGAGGCAGCCATGTGCTGCCTCGGTCTCTCGACAGGAGGTCGCCCTCGTGGCAGTTGCCCACCCCTTCGCCATGCACTACCAGCAGACGTGGGAGGAGCGCGCCGGTAACTCTCGCCTCCCTCTGTGGTTTCGCGTCGCCTCGCTCGCCTACGGCCGCCACCTCCGGAACGGCCACGCCAATTTCCGGCCCGGTGAGGTCGCCACCTGCCTGATGACCATCGAGCCGAGCACGGGCGAGATCACGCAGCCCACCCGGCAACAGGTCAGCCGAGCGATCAAGGCCGCCGTCTACTACGGCTTCCTCGCTCCGGATTCCGGCAGTGAGTGTCTGGTAGTCCCTGCCCACAGCATCCGGGGCGGCCGAGGAACCGAGGCGACCGAGCACATGCAGTGCCCCGTCCATGTGTAGAAGGCCGAGGCCGCGCGAATGCGCGCCGCGCGGTGTTCGCGGAGGGCGCGAGCCTGGACTGGTCGGCGGTCTACCTGCGGGACCAGTTGCACGGCGCTGCTCAACTGCCGGCAGTCTCCCACCGGGGGGTGACACCCAGCAGGGTGCGTGCCCGTGCCAGTGCGGAGGCGGTGGTCGCCTCGGTGACGGGCCGGGTGGCCGCGCCGTAGACGCTGCTGCTGGGCCGTTACGATCAGGCGGGCCGGCTGCGGTTCATCGCGCGGACGGCATCCCTGTCGGCGACGGCGCGGCGCGAGGTCGGCAGCCTGCTCTCCCCGGGCGGCGCCGAGCATCCGTGGCAGCACCGCCGTTTCTCCGTCGGCTGGGGCGCCCGCGAGGCGCTCGACCACCGGCCGGTCGTGCCCGACGTCGTGGTCGAGTTCGCCGGGGACACCGCGGTGGACGAGGGTCGCTACCGCCACCTCGTCCGCTACCTGCGCATTCGAGCCGAGATGCATCCGATGCAAGTGCCGAAGTTCGGCGAATCGGACGAACCGCCAGCTGAGGGCGGTGCTCGGACATAGCAGTAGCACCGCTGAACTGGCTCCTCAGGAGGCCAGCACTGTGGTGCCTCGATGTTGCATTCAACGCAACAAAGGGGATGCGCTGCCTGTAATGATCTCGGAGGCCGCCAGCGGGCCAGACTAAAGGCTGTCCCGTAACTGATCTCGAGGTCGGTTTTGACATGGTCGACCGCTGCATGAACTCACTTGTCATCCAGCGAGGTTGAGGTTGTGCAGGCGAGCGATGCCGAGCATGGCGTAGTGGATGCCGTCGCCCTTGAGGCGGCAGTCGCGCAGGATCTTCCAGCTCTTCATGCGGGCGAAGGCGTGCTCGACGCGGGCCCGGACGCGCTTGTGGGAGCGGTTGTGTTCTTCCTTCCAAGCAGGCAGACCCTCGCTCTTGGACCTGCGGTGCGGGATGACCAGGCCGGTGCCCTGGTAGCCGCCGTCGGCGATGGTCACGGTCTTGCCGACGGCGTCCTTGGCACCGGATTCCTCCCAGCCGCGGGAGTCGTGCCGGTTGCCGGGCAGAGGACGGCCGACCACGACGACCAGCCGGGTGTCGGCGTCGATGACGACCTGGTGGGCTGTGGAGTAGCGGTAGTTCTAATAGGTCACCGGTGGCCCCGAGCGCGTAAGCGCAAGAGGCACCATGCGAGGCGGGAAGCTGCTTCCCTTCCAGGACTGGTTCCACCTCGCACCTTGCCCTGCCGGGCGGAGACCTTCGGTAGTTCCGGGACCTTGATCTCTCGTCTAAGACCGGTCCCGTCCGGCAGAAGCTCGGATCAGCGGTATTCATGTCCTCAGCCCGCCGACAGGGGCCACCTCTCAGCAGTTCGCGAGCCCCATGAGCTCTCCAGCAGACCGAGGTCCCTGTCGGTCGCTGGAGACACGAACGGCTCATGAGATGGCGTGCCTGGAGCACTTCTATTAGAGCGCCGCGTGCTCTGCATGGGACTGGACTGAGCTGCAGATTCGTACGGAGGTAACCGGCTTGAATAAGATCTTTTGCGGCATCGACTGGGCGGAGGGCCACCACGACATAGCCCTCGTCGACCAGGACGGAACCCAGGTGGCCAAGCTGCGGATCAGCGACGACAGCGCGGGCTTCTACGCACTTATAGAGCTCCTGACCCAGCACGGTGACAGCGCAGAGGACCCGATTCCTGTCGCCATCGAGACGCCGCGCGGGCTCCTCGTCGCCGGCCTGCGGGCCACCGGCCGCCAGATCTACGCGATCAACCCACTGGCCGCAGCCCGCTATCGCGATCGCGGCAGCGTCTCTCGAGCCAAGTCAGACGCAGCGGACGCCCGGGTGCTGGCCAACATCCTGCGCACCGATCGACACGCCCATCGTCCCTTGCCTGACGACAGCGAGGCCGGACAGGCCGTCGCCGTTCTGGCCCGCGCTCATCAGGATGCAATCTGGGACCGGCAGCAGATGATCAACCGGCTCCGGTCACATCTGCGCGAGTACTACCCAGCTGCCCTTGCCGCTTTCCACGGCGCCGGCAAGCCCGGACTCGACTCACCACGCGCCCGCGTGATCCTAACTGCCGCACCCACGTCGGCCGACGCCGCCAGGCTGACCCGCAGCCAGTTGCGTGCGCTGCTCAAACGGGGCGAGCGCCCACGCTGCGGAATCGAAGCCGAAGTCGAGCGGCTTCGGGCAATCTTCCGAGCCGACTACCTGCGGCAACTGCCGCAGGTCGATAAGGCTCTGGGACGTCAGACAGTGGCGCTCGTCCGACAGGTCGACGCTGCCTGCCTCAGCGTCACTCAGCTCGCGGCGGCGACGGAAGAGGCATTCCTTGCACACCCTGACGCAGACATCATCACAAGCTTCCCGGGGCTGTCTGTGCTGTCCGGGGCACGCGTCCTCGCCGAGATCGGAGACGACCGCGAACGCTTCGCGGACGCCAGAGCCCTGAAGGCATACGCCGGCGCGGCACCCGTGACGCGAGCCTCCGGGCGAAGCCACGTGGTCGTGGCCCGGACCGTCAAAAACCAGCGACTGGCCTCAGCCGGGCACATGTGGGCCTTTGCAGCCCTCCGAACGCAGGCTCCACGAGCCCACTACGACCGACGGAGAGCTGGTGGAGAACGCCATACCGCAGCTCTCAGGAACCTGTTCAACAAGCTGCTCGGCTGCCTCTACCACTGCCTGCGAAACCGCATGCTCTACGACCCCGAACGGGCCTTCGCCGCACCCGTCGCGCTCGCTGCCTAAAGCCGCGGGCCCACGAAGATGTCGACTGCGGCCGCGCTCCAGCCAGGCTCGTCAACAGCGACACGGATCTGCCGCCTGCCCCCTTCACCGATGAGGCTCACGAAGCGCGTCACACCCATGACATCACCGATGACCAACCGTCCATCAGCCAACGAGATCGGACCCTCGAAGACGGTCGCGAAGGAAGGATCCGGCCCTGGCGCCTCGTCGAGCGGATCGGTGAAGAGCCGGACCTTGATGAGTCGAACCTGAGCCTGAACCCGAATTGCCACATGAGTGTCACACCCGACTGCGGCCTCGCCTCTCAGCTCCAATACCGGCAGCCAGTCGGTCGACCCCAACGCCAGAACAGGATGATTCACCCGGATCTCCACGCCGGCGACCTGCATATTCGACCCTCTCTGGTGTCCGCCTTACGACGCGCCGCGATGCTACCGGGTGGCTCCGACAGACGAGGCACCTCACCTCTGACCACTGGGGTCGGAGGTGAGACGGCCACACACTGAGTTGACCTCCGACGACATGAGATGTCTTCGACTGCTCGGCGATCGTGCGATCCCGGGTGGGGACCAGGGTGCCGTCCACGATGAGCACGGTGTCCTTCGCGAACCGCTTGTGCGGCTGGAGCGCGAGCTTGGGCCCGAGGTGGACGATGATCCGGTCGGCCGCCGACTTCGAGATGCCGAACAGCGGAGCGAGCTGGCGCATCGTCAAGTTCGTGCGCCAATACGCGACGACCAGCAGGATGCGGTCCTCCAGCGGCAGCCCCCAGGGGCGTCCGCGGTGCTCTTTGGCCGCAGTCTCGCGGCGCACAGCCGTCACCAGCTTGCCGAAACAGCGTGGGCTCAGCCCGGTGAACGGGGCTATCCAGGACGGCTCCGACGCCGTGATTACACCGGCCATCCGGAGATCATTTCAGTTGCCGGCACCCTTCCTCATGGCGATCCTGGGCTACGAACAACCAAGGGGGGACAAGGTGGGACTGATGCTCTTCCCGGGCGACGACGATGTGGCGAGTCCGGACGTCTCCTGGTCATACACCGGCTTCAGCATGTTCAGGAAGTGGTTGGCTCAGGCCGAGGGGTTCACCCTCACCGAAATGAACGGGTTCGGCGGAGAGCGCCAGTGGCGCAGTGTCTCCACCACGCTGGCGCCACTGCTCAACCATCCAGACGACGACGGCCCCGACCTGACGCCAGCTCAATGCGCGGCCATGCTGCCCCGTCTGGAAACGATTCTCGACCAGCAGCAGTCTGACGACAGCGACCCTGTCATCCGACGGCGCATCGAAGACGTCAGGCAGTTGATCACCGTCCTGCGGTTCTGCGTGGACAAGGACGCCGAGCTCATCTTCGGGTAGCCCCGGGAGCGCGGAGTGCCCCGCCCCGCGGGGATGGGCCGTGGTTACGGGACAACCTTTAAGCTCCGGCTCTCTTCTCGGTGTCGTTGCGGGCTGGTGCGGTTGCGAGCCAGGAGCTGAGGATGCGGAGCTTTTCGTGGGTGGGCGAGCCGGGCGCGCTTGACCACATGGTCAGGTGCTGGTCGGGGTCACCGGACCAGTGGAAGCTGTCCCAGTCGAAGGTGAGGTCTCCGAGGTCGGGGTGGCGGATGGTCTTGGTGCCGAACTTCGGTTGGGCGACGTTGCGGGCTGCCCACCATCGCCGGAACTGCGGGCTGACTACTGACATCTCTCCCACAAGCGAGGTCAGCTGCGGATCGGTGGGGTGGTCGGCGGCCTGCATGCGCAGCAGTGCGACGCCGTCGCGGGCCATCGCCTCCCAGTCGTCGTAGTAGTCCTTCATCCGGGGGTCGGTGAACAGCATCCGGATGTGGTTGCGCTCCTTGGCGGGCTTCTTGTCGATGTCGAGCAGGAGGGTCGCGGCGAGCGGGTTCCAGGCGAGGATGTCGAGGTACTTGCCCACCACGAACGCCGGGGTGTCGGTCAGCTGGTCCAGGAGGCGTTGCAGCTGTGGGCGTACCGGTGTCGAGCGGCTCCTGGGCGGGGTGCGGCGTTCGGCCTGCCGGGCGAGGTTCTCGGCGTAGGTGCGCTGGTCGGGTGTGAGGCGCAGAGCGTCACAGAGGGCTTCGAGAACGGGTTCGGAGGGGGCGAGCCGTCCTTGCTCGATACGGGCGTAGTAGTCCTGGCTGATCGCGACCAGCGCCGCGACCTCTTCGCGCCGCAGTCCGGACACGCGGCGGGACCCAGGCTCTCCCGGGGGAAGCCCCAGGTCGGCGGGGTTGAGTTCGCTGCGGCGTGCCTTCAGGAACTGGCCGAGCTCTTCGAGGTGCGGGCTCTTCGCGCTCATGTCTTTCACAGCCTTCGGCCGTGCTCCGGGATCAGTCGTGGTCCCGGGACACGGCGCCTCGCGGGGCAGGTGGGGGGCCGGGGGTCACGCCGGCTGGCTCTCGGTGAGGTGGGTGCGGAAGAAGCGGGTCACGTGCGCGACGGCGTTGTCGATCTGCTTCGGCGAGTCGTAGTAGTTGTAGTGATTCCCGTCGGACCAGACGAGTTCCTTGGGGCCCTGGACGGACTCGTGGAGCTTTTTGGCGTTCTCGGGCAGGGCGCTGTCGTTGGAGTGCACGACGATCGTCGGGGTGGTGACGGACGGGGCTTGGCCCAGCGCGTCGAGGGTGAGCCAGGTCGTCCACGAGGAGACGTCCAGATCGTTCCTGTACTGCGGAACGTTGCCGCGTGAGGCGTTGGTGTAGTAGTCGTAGGCGCCCTCGACCGGGGTGTAGTTCGCCGCGTCCTTGTCGGTCTCGCTGTAGACCGTGATGAGGGTCGCCTCGCCGCTCTCCTCGTACCTCTTCCGTGCCGCGGTCGCCTGCTCGCGGCGCGCGGCCAGGCCGTCCTCGCCGTAGGTATTGGTAAACACGGCCGGGTCGGCGAGGAACCCGGCGATCGTCGCCAGACCCTTGAGGCGCGGGTCCTGTGCGGCAAGGTAGACGCCGTTGCTCGCCGACGTGCAGACCCCGACCATGCCGACGGCCTGCACGTAGGGGAGCCCGGTCAAGTAGGTGACCGCCGCCTTCAGATCACTGAGCTTCTCGGCCGGCGACTCGTACTGGCGCGGCTGGCCCTCGCTCTCTCCGTAGTGCGCGTAGTCGAAGCTCAGAGCGACGAAGCCCTGCCCGGCGAACCTCTCCGCGTAGGTCCCCGCCATCTGCTCCTTGACCGAGGTGAACGACCCCTGCACGATCACGGCCGGGTAGCGGCCATTCTCATCGAAGCCGTCCGGGGTGAACAGGTTGCCCACCAGGGTCACACCGTCACGGTCAAAGCTGATCTTGCGCTGCACTCTGTACTCCTCGATCAATGGTGCTCTCCCGCACTACAGAGCCCGACACCGGCGCGGGAGCGGCTGGGCGTCCACTGGCTGGTCGCCACGTTTCGAGAGTGCCCCCCGTGCGGCTTGTCCACAATGGGAAGGATCTTTCCTAGGCACCGTGCTCATGCCTCGGGACAGCACAATGAGCAGACCTGCCGTCTTGACCAGCGACAACAGTCCGGCCGACCCTCCGGCCCCCATCACGTTCTGTTACATGATCTGTGGCGAGACGGCCACATCGCCTGGAGCGGCAGTGAAGGGCTGCGCCTTGGCTCGCGATCGTCCGGTGTGCTTACGACTGTGCGTGCGGAATAGCTCCGGATCCGAATACGTACCTGGTGCCAGCTGTACGCGACGACATCAGCCCAGAGCAGCTGCCGCCCCCAGGTGTGTAGCCCGGCGCCACGCCCGCCCCCCTCGGGGCGGACCAGGACGGGTCAGCTGCAGTCGGCGAGGAAGCGGCCTTCGCGGTGGTCGGGGCTGAGGAAGAGGAATCCGCTGCCGTAGCCGAAGTTGAGGAAGAAGGGATCGTCGCCCGGTTCCTCGCCGCGGTCGGTGAACTGGCACAGGAACAGCCACGCATCGTCGTCGAGGCCCCAGGCGCGGCCGTTGGGCAGTACCGCGGTGCCGCCGAGGAAGTCTTCGGGTTCGTCGCCGGACGGCAGGCCGACCTCCGGGCCCTCGTGCCGGATGAACCGCCACCAGGCGGCGTGGTGGTCGGCTGCCGCACCCATGTCGGGCGGCACGGGCTCCAGTTCGACGAGCCATTCCACGGGGATCCGCGTCTCGTCACGGCCCCAGCGCCACAGTGACCGGCCCCGGGTCCCGACAGGCCCGATCACTGCGAACGGGGGCACTCTGCCGTCGGGCTGGATGAGCACGACGGTTTCACCGAACGTCGGGTCCATGCCCATGACCCCATCGTCTTCCTCCAGGAACAGGTACGCCAGACGTACCTCGTCCCCGGGCACCCGGAACTGGCCGATGAACACCAGCGGCTCGCCGGTCTGCGCATCCACCGGCCACGCCGGCTCCTGAAGCCACACCGGCTGCCCGCAGAACTTCGACACCGGTACCGTCACCGGCTCCTCGGCTTCCCGCAGACGCATCAGCATCCGAGGCAGGAAAGCGGCGTCATAGGGGCCCTGAGCCTGGCCCGTCGGTCGCGAGATCACCGCTGGACCGTACGACACGGCACCGACACATCGCGCAGGGGGCGCCCTGGTCTGCCGCCTCCACGGCGATGGCCCGCGTGGACGCCGCCCTGCGCGCCGTCCAGGACGTGTGGGCCGCAGGCAAGTCACTAGCAGACTTCTTCTGGCTGGATTGCGGCTTTCGGCTACGGACCCCGCCGCAGCTCCGATCATGGGTAAGCAGGCAGGCAGGACGCTGTTACGGGGAGCAGATGTGGACACGCGGAGCGACACCGACCAGCATCACGGGGCCGACTACACCGCCTACGTCGACCACCTGAAGAACTGCACCGAATGCGGGCGCACACGCTGCCCGGTCGGTGAGACCTTGTGTACTGCCTACCTCACCCGCGTCCGGACGATGACCCGCACGGCTCTTGCCTGACCGGCGACACCCAGCGCCGTGCCGCGGCTGCGGGACGCAGGACGGTGAGGTGAACAGAACCCTGGCCGTCAGCGCCGTGCGCGTTCGCAGCGTCTGTCGCTCGCGCCCACGGCAAAGTTCCAGAACAGGCACCGAGAGCCCGCGTCGGCGGGTGCCCCGCGCATCCGCACCAGCTGGTCCACCGAGGCGCAGATCCTGGGCGTCGGCGCTACCGCGGGCCTTGGCCCCGGCCCGGTGCGGGTGGGGGAGAGGGCCGCTGGGACGGTGGCCGTGGCGGCGACGGTGCGGTGGGCGGCTGCGCGGGCCGGGTGCGCTGTTCCCGGGCGGTCAGGAGCCGGTCGGCCATGGCGCGGATCTCCTCGGCCCGGTCGGCGTAGGGCCCGGCGGCGGCAGGCTGTGCGGTATCGGGGGCAAGCCGGTATCCGGCTTCGTCGTAGCGGGCCCGGTAGGCCGCGCTGGCCTCCTGTGGCCAGTGCGGTGCGATGGCCGCGGCGACCGGCTCCGTGAAGGCAGCGGTGTGCGTCACCGCCGGCTGCCCAGCCGCGCGCCAGGCCAGTGCGGCCACCTCGACCGCGATGTCGGCGCCGGCGAGGAAATCGATGCTGGACGGCAGGGCGGCGAAAGCGGGCAGGCCGGCGGCCGCCAACGGGTTCAGTGTGAACACCAGGTGGGTGGCCATCTGTACGGGGACCGCGTCCTGGAAGATCTCCTCATGGAAGGCATCCGCGAACGCCGCGTGCCGGGTGGTGTTCCAGTAGGTACGCGGCAGGTTGCCGTGCCCGAGGTGGAGCGGTGGCATTCCCCTCGGAAGAGCCATCGACTGGGTCTACGGCAACGACGTGAATCAGTCCGACTACGGAGTGGTGGAGTACAGCAACAGCGACGTCGCGCCGTACGGAACGGTCCAGTACAGGGACGGCTCGGAAGGGCAGATCTCGCGTTCTGCCTCCGCGTTCGATGGGGAGAAGGTCAAGCGCGTAGGGACCATGAGCCAGGACCTCGTGGGCATGGTGCTGGCGACGGACGCGACGGTCACCTACACCGACGGCACCACGCTCCGCCACATGATCGAGGCAAGCAACTGCACCGTGCATGGTGACAGCGGAGGCCCCCTGTTCAGCGGTGAGACGGCGCTGGGCATCAATTCGGGCGGCAGCTATGCCGACCAGCCCTGCGGGGATTCAGACAGCCAAGCGGACCGTTCCAGCTTCTACGAGCCGGTATACAAGGTGCTCTCCTGGGAAGGCCTGAAGGTCTATTAGGCCACGGACGACCTCTCGCTGCCTGCGCTCCTGCGACACCAACATGAATGCAGCAGGCGGCGAGAGGCCGTCAGTTGAACCCGAACGCGCCCCTCCGCGTCGAAGGTGTGGGACTGGGGCAGCGCTGGGCGCAGAAGAGCCCCCGCGCCCTTGTGTTCCGTAGCTACCCCCCACCCCCTTCGACCACCCCAGAGGACCTCATGAATACGCAGCCGAAGCGCTCCGTCTGCATGCTGTTGATATCACTCCTGAGCACGAGCCTCCTTGCAGGTTGCGGCAATGATCAGGGCACAGACGATGGTCATGCGAACGATCAATCGCTGCGCATGCAGGAGGAACGCGCCCGTCAAGTAGCCGATGCCTGGCGGGCATCTACGGCCGCCGCTGCCTGGGCGCAGGGCTACTACCCGATGGCCGACGCGGTGCAGAAGCCGGTATCCGGCTGGCACAGCAAGGCAGACGAGCGAGCCTACGAAACGAAGAACTTCGTCCTGGGTGGCGATCTGCCCAGCACGGCCCCCACCCACGGGAAGGTGGACTGGGGAAACGGGAAAGATCTCGCCCGCCCACTGATCGGGGCAAAGAAGGCATACCAGTCGTTCGCCCTCAACCGCAGCGCCGGCCCTCACCTGACCGTGACTGGGGCCCGGCTCGGTACGACAACCATCGTGACAAGCCGCGGCAAGGCAACCGTTCCTGCATGGCTGTTCACGCTGGAGGACTACGACACCCCGCTCAAGCGTGTCGCCGTAACCCCGTCGAAGCTTCCCAAGCCGCCGATCGGACAAGCCCGACAAGGGGCTACTGGCGGCCTCAGGAGCATCGCCCGGCTGGCCGGAACGGCGGCAGATGGTCGCTCCATAACGGTAAAGGCCACTCACGGATCCTGCGACGACGGCCCCAGCGTCAAAGCGCTGGAGACAGGCGAGAGCGTAGTGCTGTACGCCTCGATCAAGGGAGCCGAAAACGGCACATGCCCAGCCGACATGATCGAACAGAACGTGAGGGTCGAACTGTCGCAGCCGCTCGGTGACCGCATCCTCCTGGACGCCCTCACCGGCCGGCCAGTGCCGTTCGGAGACCCCAAGGGGACGGCACCGAGCTGGACGTAAGCGCAACATCATCCGCCTATCCCTGTACGCCGTCCACTCAGGAGTAGTTGCTGCCGAGCAACAGCGGAGGCAGGAGTTAAAGGTCCCACGCCTGCGCGTACCCCACCTCGACGACCATTGCCGCTCCACTTCCTGCAACATGCCTTGGTTCTGTGCTGAGCTGCAAGGTAGCCGCCGCCTGTGACAACGGCCCTGCTGGGCGGGCGCCGGGCCAGTCACCGTACGTTCGGCATACCCCCTGGCTCCCACAGTCGTCGCACACGGACCACGAGCCCCGGCGGTCCGACCGTCCTGCCCGTCTGGCGGGAGGCCGGCCGCTTTCCCGCTCCAGTGAGCCGCACCTGGTGGCAGCCTCCGTGCATGCCGGATACCGACGCCGCACGGCAGAAGGAGGCGAAGGGCGGGGGCGATCCCCTGGAGCCTGGTACTCCCGTGCCGCGCCTCTACTCGCTGACGACGCGCTACACCGATCAGTTCCTCGGCGGGCAGGACGGCCCGGACCTGCTGTCCGATGATGCGGTCGCCGCGCTGCACTTTGCTCTGACGGTCAGCAGTTCCAGCCCGCTGGCCGTCACCTGCCGTGCCACTGCCGACGGCCGCACCTGGACACGGCTGCCGCTGTGCGTCCTGCGTGCGGACGCGGTGAACGCCCTGCGGCAGGACGTGAAACCCCCCATGTACGCCGTCCCGCTCGACACCTCCCGCCCGAGGCCCAGCCGTCCTCGTGCGGCCCTGAGGCGTCTGATTGAGCACGCCCAGGCGAAGTGGCTGGACTCTGTGCTGCGCGTGCCTGTCGACGAGGTCTCGGCGTGGGTGCCTAACGAGCCGGCCACCGAGGACTGGGTCCGCGCCGGCCGGCTGTGGGCGGCTGTCTGGGGCGAACCCCCCAGCGACCCGGTCCTGGACCAGCTCCCCATCCCGACCAACACCCCCTCCACCACCCTCGGAAGAACGTTGCTGCGCGCCGAGGCCAACGCCGTCCTGGACGCGATAACCCTGGCTCGCACTCCCGCCACCGGTGACAGCTTTGCCGTCCTGCACGCCGCCTGGAAGCTCCTGCACGACCTCGACACGTGGACACTGGACCCGCGGTTCGGGCCCGGCACCGACCTGCGTACTCCTGTCGACCGGCTGTTGGAGCGCATCGCTGCCCTGCACCCCGACACCGCCGCGCCCCTGGCCGCCACCCGGGACCACCCCGACGCCGCCCGTATCCGGGCCACCGCCCACGCCTACCTGCAACGTGTGCTTGTGCTGTGGCCTCACACCGCTGACTGGACGGACCGGGCCCGCACCGCATACCTGAAAGAACACCTCGCCCTGCGCACCCCCGGCGGCGGGCCGCCGCCCGGCCCGCCCGAAACGCAGACGCAGGCACAGGCGGTGCTGCGCGCCGTGCTCACCCCCCTCACCGAACCACCGGCGCTCTCCCGTCACGAGGCCGCGGCGCTGTGGCGCAGCCACTCCGGCCGGGGCGCCGAGCAGGCCGCCTGGGACACAACCGACCACACGAACCGCATCGACGACCTCGCCCGCGCCCACACCACCGAGGGAACACCACGCCAGAGAGGCGAAGCCGTCGCAGCCGCCCAGCGAAACCTCACCGTGCTCACCCACCTCCACGACGAGCACCTGACCACCCACGCCGCCCGCGGACACCTGCACCAACTGGCCACCTCCCTCCGCGCCCTCGACCAGGCCCAGCGCACCTTCCACGAAGGCATCTGGGACATCGCCGCCGCACGCCGCGCCCAGCACGACCCCGCAAGGGGGCCCTGGAACGGCTACGACGAGCAACAGGCCACCGCCGACCTCACCCCCGCCCTCACCACCGGCGAAGCCCGCATCGCCCACCTGCGACAGAACCATCTCGACGCCACCCACCAAGCCCTCACCACCCTGATCCCGCAGCTCACCAACACCCCGAGGGACGGCCACCGCCACTACGCGATGCGCCAATACCTGGCCCCCCTAGACCTGCTGCGCCAGGACCTCAACACCCTGGCCTCACTCATCGACACACGACGCCGCACCTGCACCGAACTGCGCACCCGCCTGGACAAGGGCCCGCGCTACGGCCAGGACCCCGCCACCGCCCACGACCTGGCCGCCGCCGAAGAAGACCTGCGGAGCCTGGAGCGGCGCTACGCCGACACCCAGACCGAATTCGCCCTGTCCGTCACCCTCGGCCGCACCTTCGACCAGGTACGCAACCCCCCGCCCCCCGACGCAACTTCCGCAGCCCAGCACCCCGCCGGCGCCGCACCACGCCCCTCCCGCCGCACCGCCCCCTCCATATCGACAGGCCACGACCAGGCCACCGTCGCGGCGCTACGCCCGGGCCCTGCCGCTCACGGCAGGACGGCAGGCGCCTGACCGAGCTGCCGCGGCAGGCTCGCAGCCCGAACAGGCCCTCTCACACACGGCGCGCAGCATGCGGCCACGGCCGTCGACACGGCGGTACGGAGCGGCGTTCATGTACGTGACGTTCATCTGGTCAGCCCGAGACACCGGTGCACGATGCCCCGATACCCGTGACCCAGATGAGCACCCCGGGCCCCCCGCAAGCAGGGGATCCCGAGCCACAGCCCTTGGAGTCCCTTCGCATCTGCCCGCTCCCGGGCCCTCGCGGTTCGCTCGCACAGGGATCTGCGCTGCCCGGTCCTCTAGTGCTCTGACCGGCAAGGTTCGTCTCCGGCCCACCGCCGGCTCGTCCTGGGCCCGGGCCGGTCACCCCGAACGGCACCCTGCCACCTACCACCGCACCCACGGCGGCCGCTACTTCCACGGCTGCTATTCCGTAGGCGACGACACCCTCTGGGGCGTCAACCGCCGCAAGAAGGGAGCTGGCAACACCCTGGCCGCACTCAGGTCGATCCGTGCGGCCCGCCCGGACGGTGCCCCCATCTACGTCATCTTGGACAACCTCTCCGCCCACAAGGGCGACATGATCCGGCGCTGGGCGAAGAAGAACCGGGTCGAGCTGTGCTTCACGCCGACCTACGCGTCCTGGGCCAACCCGATAGAGGCCCACTTCGGGCCGCTGCGGCAGTTCACAGTCGCCAACTCCCACCACCGCAACCACACTGTCCAGACCCGGGCCCTGCACGCCTACCTGCGATGGCGCGACAAGAATGCCCGGCACCCTCATGTCCTTGCCGCCCAGCGCAAGGAGCGTGCTCGCATCCGCAGCGAGAAGGGCCTGCGCTGGGGCGGACGATCAACGAAAGTCGCGTGACCTCGGTCAGGGCACCGGCAACACTGGCGCCATGACCGATGATCGTGAGGCTCTGCAGGCCAGCTGGAATCAGACCCGTGACCACCTCGACGCCGCCCGGGCCCACCTCATACGCCTGCCGGACATCGATCTCTCAGCGACGCTGGAGTTCCTGGAGCACAACGAGCTGGGACTCGCCTTCGACTGCCTGGTCGATCTCGGTGACGACCGCGACCTGCCCCTCAGTTTCTGGCAGCACTTGGACCGAGCGGCTCGTGAGATGCGGCTTTACAGCGATGCGCTGCACAGGCCCCACCTCACGGCTGCCGACTTCTGCCGCCGTCACCTCGCTGCTGCCTCCGAGCAGGAATGATCCGCCAATCCGGCGAACCTTCCCGGTCAGAGCACTAGTCGAAGACACCCAGAGCGGTATCGGGACGGCACTGCGGGCACGGTTTGACCCCGTCCGCCAGGGCGCGCCGGGCTTCGTCCCGTGCGATGCCCTTGCTGCGCTTCCCCACATTCCAGCAGCCGCCGACGTGCACGTAGACCGGTGGGCTGTGTCCGTTCAGGCCGTGTTCCACAAGCCAGTCGGGCGGGGCCGGACTCGCCTCAACACCGCGCTGGTGCTCGGCCTCGCGGCGCTCCTCGTCGGCGATCCACCGCCGGGTGCGTTCCAGGTCACGCAGCTGCACGCGCTCCAGGAAGCGGAGCAGCACGAGACGGGTCGGACCTGGGTCGTTCACATGTTCGATTCTATGATGTGCTGGTCACGCAGCAATCCCAGGGGTGGGTGACCTCTGACAAACGATCTTGATCGATTGTCACTGGACTTTGACCGATAGCCGTCTACTGGGATCCGAGAGGGTGATGCGCATCGGGAATGTCTCGCGGACTCGGTTGGCGTGCCACTCCCAGAGGATGCGGTTGACGGCGGCCGCGTGCCGGAGGTCGAGGACAGCGACGATGAGGGCGTCGGCTTGCGTGCGCAGGCTACCCTTCTCCGCTGCTCGGTCGGCGCGGTCGGCGCGGTCGCGGGAGAGGTTGGTCAGTCGCCAGGCGATCGTCGCGATGACCAGGAGGTCGATGAGCTTGTCCACACGAAAAGCGTCACGGCGCCAGCCGGTGGGCGAGGTGCTGTTGCGGATCGGCAGCAGAGGGGGATCTGATCGTTGCAGGAGCCGCTACTCGCCGGCGGCCGCGCGGGCGAGTGCGCGCTGACGAGAGCGCGCCGGAGGTCTTCGGCGTCCAGTCGCGCAGTCCAGGCCGGCCCGCCCTACTTGATGGTGAACAGCGGCTGGTCGTACTCCACGGGAGCGCCGTGGTCAACCAGACGCTCCGCGATGACGCCGGCCCTTTCCGCCGGGATCTCGTTCATCAACCCCTGCGCCTCCACAATGCACAGCGTGTCGCCTTCTCGCACGGACTGGCCCACCGCCACGAAGGGACTTGCGTTCGGCTGCGGGGGCGCCGCATGAAGGGTCCCGACGAATGGAGACGCCACCACCTGCAACTCGCGGGATTCAGACATCACTTCAGCCCTTTCCGTAAGGCGATGAACCATCACAGTCCGTAATGGTGCAGACGTCAGCGGAGCCTAGCCGACCCCGCTTCCCGCAACTATCAACAGCGCAGCCTGCGGCATGCCGCAAGAAGAGGCCATCAGCGCCATCAGCGACCTCTGCCGAACGTCAAGATTGCTTGGCAATCGATCAAGATCGTTTGTCAGAGGTCAGTGGGTGTCCTCTGACAACGAAGTTGGACCGATTGCCAGTGAAGTTGAACCGGGCCCACGGCGTCTTCACGGAGGGCTCGCGTGGTGGTGAAGGTGCCTACACGGAGGCTGCTCTATTCGGCGGCGTTGAGTGGAAGCCATCACTACGGGAAGCGACGCTTGGGTGTGCTGCATCTCGTAGACAGCCGCCGTGAGGAGATCCGATGCCTGAGCAGATCGTGCATGTGACCGATGCGTCGTTCGAGGGAGATGTGCTCAAGTCAGACCGGCCCGTGCTGGTGGATTTCTGGGCGGCGTGGTGTGGCCCGTGCAAGGTGATCGCCCCGCATCTCGAAGAGGTGGCCGGGGACTACGGCGACAGGCTCAAGGTGGCAAAGATCAACGTGGACGAGAACCAGGCGACGTCAGCGGCGTACGGCATCCGAAGTATCCCCACCCTCATGCTGTTCAAGAACGGTGCCGGGGCGGGGACCAAAGTCGGTGCAATGTCAAAATTCCAGCTCACCGCGTTTGTCGACGCCCACCTCTGACCGCTGCAGGTCGCGTGTCCGGCTGCTTCCGATCACGCCGTAGTGGTCCACCTTCCTTGGCAATCGGTCCATGCTCAGTGTCAGAGGGCAGTGGGCGAACGGAGAGACGCCATGGAGCCCGCCGACCTGGTCACCCGGCACGGCATCAACCCTGCGTGCCTGGACCCGGCCCCGGCCCCTCCCGCACGCGCGCAGGCCCTCGCCCGCATCCAGGCGGTACTGCCCCGCATCTGCACGGTGTGCAGCGAGCAGGCAGCCGACGCCGGCCGCCGAGACGAGGAACCACGATGACTGCCCCTGTGCCGCCGCCCACCGAGCCTGACGCCTCCGCACGTATCTGCCCCGGCGACCAGATCGGCCCGTGCGTCGCATGCCGCCGCCCACCCACAAATACGGGCGTGGCGCCCGCTCGCCGGTGTGCGAGTACTGCGACGCGAAGGCCGTCGAGCGGTGGGGCAGGAAGCTGCGCGTCAGCTGATCCGGCCGTCGGGCCCGATGCCATACCTGACCATCAGGCACGGCAGGGCTGACGAGTACACCGCTGCGCTGGCTCGTGCAAGAGAGCCGCTCGGACACGTTCCAGCAGCATCCGGTTCTCCTTCAACTGCGGTCTGTTTCGCAGACCTGCTGGCTCGGCGGAGCGACTGCCTGCGACGATGCCCGGGTGAGCTATGACCTTGCGGTGTGGGACGGCGACCGCCCACACGATCATCATCAAGCGGGTGCGGTCTACGACGATCTCTACGAGCGCTTCCTGGAGTCGGATGCGGTCGTCGCGCCGCCGGTGCCGCGCATCACGGCCTACGTGGAAGCGCTCCTCGCGCGGTACCCGGACGACGCCGACCACGGCGTCGTATGGGCGTCGGCACCCGTCATGGAGGAGGCATCGGGCCCGATCGTGTACCTGGCCATCTCCTACGGCAAGGCCGACGACGTGTCCGAGTACGCCGCTGCGCTGGCTCGTGCACACGGCCTTGTCTGCTTCGATCCGCAGGGAGAATGCCTGCGGCCGTGAGCTGCTGCCGCTGCTACTGCGTGACGGCTCCGCCGCTGTGATCGCCAAACGGTGATCATCAAACCGCGCGCGCCTCAGGGGCCCATGGCCACGCCCGCATGCCTGAGCTGCCCTGCTGTGGCTGGTCCACCCACCGTACGGATCGCGTACGTACTGCGTACGTTGCTCGCATGCGGGTCGCCGGGTGGTTGGGCGCTTACTCGGTAGGGTGCCTAATCGACGCTCCGGGTCTCGTGTGCGCAGCGCACGGCCGGCAGCGCCGCTGCGTAGAAGCGCAGCTACACGCCGGCCGCAGCGCGTGCGTCAGCGGCGCGCAGGAGAACGTCATCGCTGCTCATGGCGCGGCCCGGTTCTACTTCCCCGGACGCCCGAGCTGGCGAACGGTCCATCCCGCCGCACGCCAGGGCTCGGGGTCGAGGGTGGTACGGCAGTCGACAAGCAGTGGATTGGCCGGGCGCTCCACCAAGGTGTGCGGGGCGGCCTGCTGGTACTCGGGCCACTCGGTGGCCAGGACGACGAGGTCCGCGCCGTCGAGAGAGGCGGCCAGGTCGTCGGTGTAGTCCAGCTCCGGGTTGCGGACCATGGCTGTGGTGACGGCCTGCGGGTCGTGGACGGTGACGACGCCGCCGGCCTGCTGGAGCGCCTGGGAGAGGGCGAGAGCGGGCGACTCGCGCACGTCGTTGGTGCCGGGCTTGAACGCGGCGCCCCACACGGTGATCCGGGCGCCCTTGATGGGCCGGTCGCCCAGGGTGCGGGTGATGAGTCCGAGCGCGATGTCGGTGCGGTGCTCGTTGATCTCCTCGGCGGCGCGCAGGAGAGCCGCGGCCTGTTCGGCGCCGAGCTGCCGGGCGGAAGCGGTGAAGGCGCGGACGTCCTTGGGGAGGCAGCCGCCGCCGTAGCCGATGCCGGGCTGCATACTGCCGGCGCCGATGCGGGGGTCGATGCCGAGGATGTCCACGATCTGCGAGATGTCGCCGCCTGCGGCCTCGCACATGTCGGCGACGGCGTTGATGTAGCTGATCTTCAGGCCGAGGAAGGTGTTCGCGGCGCCCTTGGCCAGCTCCGCGGTCTGCGGGTCGGTGACGAAGATCGGCACCCCTGCGTCGATGATCCCGGCGTACACGGCGCGGATCGCTTTCTCGCCTTCCGTGGTGGTGACGCCGGCGATGATCCGGTCCGGGCGAAGGGTGTCCTCGACGGCGTGTCCTTCGCGCAGGAACTCCGGGTTCCATACGACGGCGACCTGGTCGCCCGCGGGCGCCAGGCGCTGCGCGAGAGCGGTGGCCTTGGCGGTGGTGCCGACGGTGACGGTGGACTTCCCGACGATCGTGGACGCACGGTCGAGGTGGGGAGCGAGCTGACGGATGGCGCCGAAGACCTGTGCGGTGTCGTAGGAGCGGCCGTCAGCGTCGATGGGGGTGCCGACGCCGATGAAGTGCAGCTCGGCGAAGTCGGCGGCCTCGCGGATGTCGGTGGTGAAGCGCAGACGTCCGCTCTGGGTGTGGCAGGCGAGCAGTTCCGCCAGATCGGTCTCGTAGATGGGGCAATCGCCGGTGTTGAGACGATCGACCTTGGCCTGGTCGACGTCCACGCCGATGACCTCGTGGCCGAGCTCGGCCATCGCCGCAGCGTGCGGGATGCCGAGGTGACCGCAGCCGATCACGGAAACACGCATTGCAGGTCGTCCTTGTCTAGTCAGGGGGCACGCCGCCTTCGGTGCGTTGCCAGACGCTATCGGTTGGCGAGTAAGTCGCAAGTCGGGCTGTGTGCAGACTCGTTGAGGTGTTCGATCGAATGACCGGGGTTCGGTTCGGGCGCTGGCTTCGGAGTGGGCCGACGGTTCAGCACACGGCGCTCAGCGCGTTGGGACAGGGCGGGAGTCAAGAACGCGATGTCCTCGTCCGTCGACGTCAGCGGAGGCGCGACGACGAACCCCTCGCTCTCGGGCCCCCCGGGCGCCGGTGAACGGGTGGAAGAACATCCCTCGCTCCTCCTCCGCGGCCTTGGCCTTCACAACCAGCCAGTGTCCCGGGGTGCCTTGACGTCTCGCACCGGCCCGATGTCGTTCAGCGCCGGCAGGGCCTGACCAGGCCACCGCTGCCGCCCTACGCCCGGGCTCTGCCGCTCACGGCAGGTCGGCAGGCGCCTGACCGGGTTGCCGCGGCAGGCTTGCGGCCGAGCCGGTCCTCCGACACGAGGCGTGCAGCATGCGGCCAGGGGCGTCGACACGGCGGTCCGGGGCCGGCCTGGGGGGCGCCCGGCACTCCGCTGTGGCCGGCATGCGTCGTCGGGTCGGTCGTCCGTAGGTCATCGTTGGCGCAGGTCGATGCCGTGCTCGGCGGCCAGGGCCAGCACGGCGGTGACCGTCGTGCCCTCACGCAGCCGGCGGCGGACTTGTCGGCCGTCCAGGACGACATCGAGGGCGGCGGGCCCGAGGCCGAAGGCCCGGCACGCCCGTGCGGCCGCGGCGCCGTCCATGCCCAGGGCCGTCATCCAGGTTTCCAGCTCCGGGGCTGTCAGCCTGAGCGCGTCCCAGGCGGTGGTGTGTTCGCTCAGCTGGTGGTGGCGAAGCGCGGGCGCGAACTGGGCGATGAGCCGCATGACGTGGGAGCGTTCCACGGCGCGGGCGGCGGCAGGGCCTCGCTGCTGCGTGGTGCCGGCGGGCGCCCCTTGCCTCGGCGAGGCAGGTCGCGGCTGCGTCTTCGCCGGCTGGGGGCGTCGGCCAAGGACGCGCCGCAGTTCCGGTCCGAGGTCGAGGCCTTCGCGGGCGGCGACGGCCTGGGCGTCGGGCGTGCGTCGGTGCGGGCCTGGGTTGAGGTCCGCGGAAGAGGGGGATGGCCGGCCACATCCACGGCGAGGACGGCTGTACCGGCTGCGACGGCAGCCGCGGCCCGGGCGGGCACGACTGGACAACCTCGGCAACCTCTACTACGAGCTCTACAAAGAGGACCTCGACGACAAGCCCGCGCTGCTCCCGGAGGTCTGGCTGCACTGGGATCACCAGACCATCGGCCAGCGCCGCGACCGCGCCCAGCACAACATCCGCATGGACTACCTCATGCTCCTGCCCGGGCGACGCCGCATCGTCCTCGAAGTCGACGGATCACAGCACTGCACCGACAACCGCGGTAGAACCCCCGGCCCCCGCAGGTACGCCGGCACCATGGCCGCAGACCGTGAGCTGAAGTTCCTCGGCTACCACGTCTACCGCTTCGGACACGCAGAACTGCAAGACCTTCAGGCCGCTCGCCCACTCGTCGCGAACTTCTTCGCCAGGCTGCTCAGCACGCACGAGGCCGCTCCGCGTATCCCCTGACGAGAAGGCGGCGTCGACGAGCAGCGTCGCACGGGCAGGCCGGCAGTGACCGGGAAGGTGGTGGCGGCAGGACGGCAGGCGCCTGACCGAGCCGCCGCGGCAGGCTTGCAGCCCAAGCAGGCCTGCTGCCAGGCCGTCGACACGGCGGTCCGGGCCCCGGCCTGGAGGCTGAGGCACCTGGCACTCCTGGCCGGCACGCGCCCTCGGGCGACCGTCGCCGTGCCCTCACGTAGCGGGCGGCGAACGTGTCGGCCGTCCATCGGTGGCGCGCCGAGCAGATACACACCTCAGTCGATAACGCTTTGTTATTATTCAAGTACTGTGTGTTACATGCGATGGCCGTCGCGGTCGCGTGACTTCCTCCCATAGGAGTGTGGAAATCATGGCTCTGCTCCAAAGCTTGGTCGCAGGACTCTTCAACGCGGGAGACAGCCTCCTGAACGCGATCTTCTGAGGCGGGCGCAGGCACGTGCCGGTGGGGCTCGGGCCGCTTTCATGCGGCTCGCTTCCCGGTGGCCGGCAGGACACAGAACTGGCACCGCCTCGACGCCAGACACGGTCGGTAGACCAGCGTCCGGGTGACAACACCCTGTACGACCCCGCTGGGGCTGTACAGGGCGTCGCCGTGTCCGGGCGCCTCACGGAGCGTCCGGGCAACACTGCCCCCCCACCACGCGGCCTTTCCGCCGTATCGAATCGACAACGTCACGGACCCAACAGCACACGGCCGATCCCCGAAGGAAGATGCGGTCGGGCGCTCCATGTGCGCGCCTGACCACAGCCGACCGCGCCCGCTCGGACAGGAGCCAAGAACTTCATGAACGATCACGCAGAGCCAGAAGACGCATCCCGGCCCGACAACTTCACCTCCGAAGACATCGACGCGATCACGGGACAGCTCGACGTCAGCAGAGAAAAGGCCATCGAGGCCCTGCGCGCCTCCGACGGGGACGTCGTCAATGCCATGGTGCTGCTGAGTCGCTAGAACACAGCCCCGGATCCGCTTGATCCGCAGGAGGCACCACCCCCTGAATCGGCACGCCTACCGAAGGGCCGGCACCGGCCCCTGGCCGACAGGCCGCCGTGCACGCCCGGTCCGTGCGCCTGGCACGCGTGCACAGCGGTGCCGACTGGTCTAGGCGCTGGCGTCCAGCTGGATATCAGTGGCCTGAAGTCCCTTCGGGCCCTGTTCGACGAGGAACGTGACCGGCGCGCCTTCGTCGAGAGTCCTGAAGCCGTCCATCTGGAACGACGTCTGGTGGGCGAAGAGCTCATCGGTCCCCACGTTGGCGTCAGGGTCGGGTGTGATGAACCCGTATCCCTTGCTGGTGTTGAACCACTTCACCTTGCCCTTTGCGCGCTGCTTGTCGCCTGGCATCGTGCTCCCTGCATCCGGAGTGGCGGGCGTTCGCCCCACAGTGGATCTTCTCTCGGCGCGCAGCGACCTGCCGGGTGGCAGCCCGGGGATTCACCCGATTCACCAGGGGTCGTTGCGTCCCAGGCGATCAGTAGGCGGCACTGGCGCCGGGTCCCCGTCGCCGTCACGAACGCCCCCCGGGCCCCGCGCGACGCGGATGCCGCACCAGCCGCGATTCAGCAGGCGACAAGCCGATGATCGGATCGTGTACGGCGACACCGCCAAGCTCCCAACCGCCCGGCTCCCAAAGCAGACACTCTCGACCAACGTCAGGACACCGCCTGTCCGACCGCGCCCTCGACCACGCCGCCGTGCCCCTGGCTGTGCTCGTACTGGGTGCGGGCCTCGGCTATGGCGCGCTGCCAGCTGCGTTCAGCGCCGCCGTGCTCACGCGCGAGGCGTGCGGTAAGGCCGCGCCGGTATCCGCCGGCCTCCCGGAGTTCGGCGAGGACCACAGCGACAGCACGGTCGCGCCAGGCCCGGCCGTGCCCGCCGCCCTGGTTACCCCGACCGTCTCCCGGACGCCGCCCCGCTGCTCCGAGACGGCCGGTGCCGACTTCCGTCTTCCAGACGGTCCAGAACGCTTCCACGGCTTCCTGCGCGTAGTAGTGGGTGCAGTTCACGATGCACGCCCCGGGAGGGAACCGGCGGTGTTCGGGGTAGCGCTCGCGCTGGCCGGCCCAGCGGTTCACCGTGGCCGCCGACGCCCCGGTGTACTCCATGACCCACGCCCGGCTCACCACCCACCGGCCGTCCACCATCCGACGCGACGCCCGGCCTCGTCCATCACCACTCCCTCGCCATTGGCGCAGCGATCTGTCAGGACAGTTTCCGGGCCCTGCTACGCCCACTCCACCCTGAGCTCCCGCAGCGACTGCTGTCCAGCAGCGGTATTTCTGAGCAGTGTTTGGTGGCCTGGCCTGCACTGATCAGTTTGTGGTGCGGTGGTGGGTGTGGGAGTGCCAGTGGAAGAGGTGATCGTGGGCCCTTGCTAGAGCAGGGGCTTGATCTGCGGCTTTGCCAGTTAGCTGGTTGGGTGATCAGGTCGTGCCACCTGTGCTGCGCAGGGTTCAGCTTCAGTGGTCGTTCGTATGCGGCGGCGCTTGGACGAGCTGCCACTTCGTAGCCGCCGCGCAGAACACCGACTGAGTCGGCCCCTCTGCCGAGGCGGGAGCAGTTGGATCGGGGGACTGGGCACCCGTACCCACGGATTTGAGATCAATCTGCCACGGGTCCCAGAGACAGTCAGGGCCTCACCGGGGCCTGGCCCTGGCTGCCTACGTTGCCGCGGCCTCCGACACCGTCGGAGGCAGAGAGATGTTGTAGCGGCTGAAGAGTTCCCGAAAAAATGCCGCGACGACGTGAGGGCCGGTGTGGTGGTCGAGCTCATGGCCGCCGAAGCCGATTCCGGCAATCGGGGCAAAGCTGCCCCGCGCCCCTGTCTCCACACTCCTGACCGGCCCGTTTCACCCCAGAGAGCGAAGAATCCACATCGTCGCTGGTGAAGGCTGGTGTCGTTCGGTGGGTGGGGGGCTCGTCGCTCCTGTGAGTGGGTGTGGCCGAACGCCGGGGCGCCCCGGGCCGTCGGTGCCTTGCACCCGGTGACGGTCAGCGAAGCCGTGCTCGCGCTGCTGCGCCCGAAGCCGGTCCTGTCACAGCGCGCAGGCGAGCCGGCCGACGTCCTTACCGCCGCGTCGCCGCAGGAGGAGCACAGCCGGGCGCGGGCCACCAGTTCGTCCTTCCGCCGCTCATAGCGGTCCAGGAGGTCAAGGTAGGCCCACGGCAGAGGCCAGCTCTCACCGGACCACGCCAGCAGCTGAAGGGGGCGGGTGCCGGCGTTGTTCTGCATGCCGGCGGGCGCTACTGGAGGCGACGAACACCTCCCACGTCAGCTCGCCGGGCAGTCCGTTCGCGCCGATCTTCCGCCAGGAACCCCGCTCGTCGCAGTGCCCCTTGCTCGCGCCGCTGGTCGCGGGCCCGGTCGAACATCCACGACACCGGCCGGCTCCGCTAGGCCAGAGGCAGCCACCGGTCAGGTGCGTCCAAGGGGTCGAGGGACCCCGCACGGAGTCGGCCGGACGTACCAGCCTTTCCCAGGATTGCCCCCGAGTGGGCGGGGAGGACGCCGAGAGGACTTGCAGGTGAGGTGCGAGCGCCGGAACACCCGCGCGGACGCGAGGTGCCCCGGAAGCGCAGGGGAGGGGCACTCGTCTGGGTGACTCGGATTTGCGTCGTCTTGACTGCCCGGGTGGTCAGAGGCGGTGCAGCGTGCGTCATTGCACGGCTTTGGCAAACGCCGCTTCCTAGACAGAAACGGTAATCACTCTCAGTATCGTCAAACATGGTGAACCGTTCCGCTTGGGGAGGTTGTGGGGGCAACGTCCTGCAAGGGGAAAGGAGTCGGCAGATGGCCGACTGGAAGCAGATCAGCGGCGGGCTGTCCCGGATCTCGGTGGGGTCCAGGACGAACGTGTGGGGGGTGAACTCGGCGGGGAACATCTACCGCTACACCAACAACGACGCCAGTCCGTGGGTGCAGGTGCCGGGTGCTCTCACCGACATCGGAGCAGGGGCGGACGGCACGGTGTGGGGGGTGAACTCCGCTGGCAACATCTACCGCTACACCGGCGACCAGGGCAGCAACCACTGGAAGCAGATCAGCGGCGGATTGTCCCGGATCTCGGTGGGGTCCAGGACGAACGTGTGGGGGGTGAACTCGGCGGGGAACATCTACCGCTACACCAACAACGACGCCAGTCCGTGGGTGCAGGTGCCCGGTGCTCTCACCGACATCGGAGCGGCGGCGGACGGCACGGTGTGGGGCGTGAACTCCGCTGGCAACATCTACCGCTACACCGGCGACCAGGACAGCAACCACTGGAAGCAGATCAGCGGCGGCCTCAAGGCCATCTCGGCAGGCTCCCGCACGTCGGTATGGGGCGTGAACGCGGGCGCCAACATCTACCGCTACACCAACAACGACGCCAAACCCTGGGTGCAGATCCCCGGAGGCCTCACCGACATCGGAGCAGGGGCGGACGGCACGGTGTGGGGCGTGAACTCCGCCGGCAACATCTACCGCTACACCGGCGACCTGCCCGGCTGACCCCCGCCCCGGCAACACCCGGCACCCAAGGCTGGGCCGCCCCGCCTGCGGCCGCCCCACCCTGGGTGTCGGTCACCCACGGCTCTCACGCTCGCGGAGCTGGCTCACCGGGGTGACGCTCGACTCGACGGCGACGTCCGCGCCATCTACAACGCCCCGGCGTACACGAACGGCTACACCACGATGGGATCACCACCGACGGTGGAGAGGGCACCTGACCAACGCAGCCGTCGACGTCCTGCCCAGGGGGCAGGACGTGGCACGCCGGCGACATCGCCGCCGGCGGCACCTCCTTCGACCACCGCTCGGCCGAAGGCGCCGTGGTGGAACCCTCCGGCGTCGTGAGCGCACACGGCGGCGGATGACTCAACGTCGAGTCCATCGGCGACTAGCTGCTGCCCGCCGGACAAGTCCCGCCCCGTCGACACCCAGCTCAAGGTCCCGGGCAGCAACCTCCCCGCCGAATCCCCCTGCACGGCCTCGAGTGGGGCGCGACTCGCCTGACGGTGCCCAGCCGGACCAGGCCGGCGAAACCACGAGAGACACGTCAGCCACCGACCACCTCCCCCCCACATCCATCGCTACAGTGGCGGTGCCGTGCACCCCCGCAGGGTGCCCTCTCGCCCCGGAGGCCCCCCATGGCCACAAACACTCCAGCTGCCGCTGCCGACAGTGCCGACGAGGGCCTTCAGCGCGTTCCGGTAGCCCTGAAGGTTCGCGAGGTGCCAGCTGCTACCGAAGCTCGTGACAGCCTGCTGTCGGCCATCGCCGCAGAAGCAAAAGAGGTCTCCGACAGGCACAAAGGACAATCCAGCGTGGCCCTGGAATCCCTGGCCCGGGCCTACGCGCTGGTCACCTCCGGCACGATGGTGACGAACGCAGCCACTGGGGGCACCACAGCTGCCGTTCAGGGACGCTCGGGTGGACACCAGGTCGGCCTGTGTCTCGAACTCGAACCGTGAACCCGCCCCCGAGAACGACCACCACGGCTCACACAACTGCCCCCGCCTGCCCGGCGGCCTGCTGTGCCCCGGAACGCCCGGACTTAGCACACAGCGCTTGCCAGCGGCGTGTCTTTTAGGCCCGCTTTGCAGGCGCCAGCCACGCCCTGGGGCTGAGGGCCAGGAGGGCACCGTTCCTGAAGCCGCACCGGCTGTCCGCCGAACTTCGACACCGGCTTCTCGGCCAGCCGCAGACGCATCAGCATCCGAGGTAGAAAAGCGGCGTCATAGGGGCCCCTGAGCCTGGCCCGTCGGTCGCGAGATCACCGCTGGACGCACGACACGGCACCGACACATCGCGCAGGGGGCGCCCTGATCTGCCATCTCCATGTGCAGGTCAATCGCATATCAGTTGGCTTTGTCCACGAACGGAGTTGTTCGCCGATGAGTGTGGAAGGCGCCCCGGAGGCGGCCAGGTCGATGATCACGGGGTTCGAAAGGCACCCGTCGCAGACCTGATGGGTACATGTACACCAAACTGTCAGGCGCGAGCGTTGGGAACCGTGCTGCCGAGATCGTCACCAGCTGCGATCAGGCTGGCGACTGCGGCCGCAGGCAGGACCCCCGCTAAACAGCGGCATCGGTGGGGGTTGCGTCCCGTTTTGGGAGCAGCTCGGGCATTCCGTCCACCAGCACCACGACGCCGATTACCTCACCGGTTTCGCAACGGCCGACCCACACCGGGTATGTGCCGTCCCCGGTCGTCGCGAAGGACATGAGCTCGCCGCCGGAAGCCTTGTCCCGGGTGCGCTGCATGAACATGGAACCGTCGTCGATGTCCTCATACCCGTCCAGGTCCGGCTCCCCCCGGATCAGCCCCCGCTCGAAGAGCGCGATGAGCGACTCCCAGGCCCCGGCGTCGGCGAAGCAGCCGGTAGCGCCGTCGGTGTCGAAGCCGGCTATCTGCTCCTCGATGAACAGCCGGGGATCGTCATCCGGACCGAGGGCCATCTCCCAGGTCGCTGCGGGGGTCTCGCTGACGAGCAGGCGGACGGCCGTGGGTTGCGTGGTGGTGACCTCGGCGTCCCGCCACTCGCAGTGGTAGCTGAAGCGGACCCGTGCCTCGTCGAGTACGTACTGCCCGGGCAGGAGGGGAACCGTGATGCGCGGCCCGTCGCCGTGGTCGATGTCCGGGCCGGAGACGGCCAGCAGCCCGCTGGGTACGCGCAGGGTGCCGACCCGGCGCGGCTCCACGACGGTCATCTCGGGGTGGTACCCGTCGGTCACGCGCACCCCGGGCCGGCACAACTCGTTGATCGGCCCGGGCTGCGCGGGACGCGGCGGACGCCAGCAGGTGGCGGGGGCGTCTCCGTCACCTGGCTCGACTGGCTCGGCCACCGCAGCCGTCTCGAAGGCCGGCGGCTCAATGAGCCCCTGCACCTGGGCCGAGAGCAGCGGCCACTCTCCGAAGGCGGGGCGGTCCATCCAGCGCTCGTCGTCCCGGAGTTCGGGCGAGGTGACGTAGGAGCCCCCGCCCTGCTGCTCCTCCGTCCGTCGGCCCCTCCCGTCCGGGAAGAGGTCCACGGTGATGCGTGGGCACGCCTTGTCGAACTCCGCCATCTCTGGGCCTGTGTAGTACCAGCCGACGGAGTACCGGCGCAGCAGCCGCGACGGGTCGTCCAGCAGCCGCATGTCCAGGTCGTAGGTGCGGCGGCCGTAGGCGTCGTAGACCCACAGCCCGACGTAGTGATCCCGCCAGGAGACGAGCCGGACTTCCAGCGGAGCCTTACGGCCCGGCTCCCGGTACACCACCACGTACGGAACCCCGGCGGCATCCCGCTTGCGGGCCTCCTCGGCGGATATCGGCCGCCAGGGCGCACAAGCCTTAAGGTCCCACGCTTGCGCGTACCCCACCTCGACGACCATTGCCCCGCTCCACTTCCTGCAACCTGCCTTGGTTCTGTGCTGAGCTGCAAGGTAGCCGCCGCCTGTGACAACGGCCCTACTGGGCGGGCGGCGGGCCAGTCACCGTACGTTCGGCATACCCCCTTGCCCACACAACCGTCCCCGCACACGGATCACGAGTCCCGGCGGTCCGACCGTCCCGCGGGAGGCCGGCCGCTTGCCCCGCTCCGGTGGGCCGCGGCTGGTGGCAGCCTCCGTGTATGCCGGACACCGACGCCGCACGGCAGAAGGAGACGAACGGCGGGAGCGACGCCCCAGAACCTGGCCCTCCCGCACCGCGCCCGTACTCGCTGGCGACGCGCTACACCGATCAGTTCCTCGGCGGGTAGGACGGCCCGGACCTGCTGTCCGACGATGCGGTCGCCGCGCTGTTGTCTGCTGCGGATTCGAGGATGAGCTTCATGACCGTGGTCGACGTGCTCAGGTCCGGCCGTCCTGTCAGGCCGGACCTCTTTCCTGATCAGCTGGAGGCGGTCGAGTGGCTGGTGCGGCATCTGCACCGTCCGGGCAGCCGGGGGTTGTTCGTGTCGGCGACGGGGACCGGTAAGACGCTGGTGTCGGTGCGGTTGGCGGACGGGCTGGGCGCCCGATTGGTGCTGTTCGTGGTGCCCACCGTGGATCTGGCGGCGCAGGCGGCGCTGGCCTGGCGCCGTGACCAACACCTGGAGCACATGGTGATCGTCCCGTCCCTGGACGCGGGTGGCCGTGATGACCTGGTGGCGGCGAGGGTCATGTCGACGATGAGTCCGCATGCGCTGGGCGGGCTGATGTCGGTGGTGGGGGAGGGGCAGGACCAGATTCCCGCGCTCACCGTAATCTGTACCTACGACTCTCTGGACAAGATCGAGGCGACGCAGCGCACGGGGTTCGAGGTGCCGGCGTTCGATCTGGCGGTGATGGACGAGGCGCACCGGATCGCGGGCCGGGCGGACAAGAAGTGGGCGGTCGTCAACGACGCGCAGCGGATCCTGGCGGAGCGCCGCCTCTACGTGACCGCCACCCCGCGGCTCTTCGCCGCCCCGGAGCTGGCCGAGTCCGCCGACACGACCCCGCCTGCGCCGCCGCGCCTCACAACCGGGGCCGGGGTCGGGGGTGGATGCGTTGGCCAACTCCATGGACAACGAGGCCGTCTACGGACGGAAGGTCTTCGATTACTCGCTCGCGCAGGCAGTGGTCGACGGCTGCGCCGCGGACTGTCGGATCGTGGTGCTCACCCTCATCGACGCCGGCCTGCGCCACCGTCTGGTCCTCCCCACCTCCGCCACCGCCGTGGGCTGCGGGGAGGACCAGGCGGTGAGCTGCGCACCACTGTCGTGCACCTTGCGGTGCTGCGGGTGATGACTGAGCACGGTCTGATGAAGGTGCTGGTCTACTTCGACCTCGTCTCCGGACGCCTGCCGCTTCAAGGCGCTGTCCGAGGCGCCGTCGGAGGCCTCCACCGGCACCCAGCCGTGGAAGGCGTCGAGGCCGAGTCCGCCGACGGTGCCGAAGGCGGTGACCAGGATGCGAACCCCCTGGCACCTGGGCTTTCTGGCCGGGACCGACTTCCGTCTTCAGAACTGTTTCGGCACGCGGAGCGTGAATATGTACGACAAGGCACGGACGGAACAGAAGGAGACGGGGTGTCCTTCGAGCAGGAATGGGCGCAGATGAAAGCCGATGCGCTGGCGCGGCAGGCCGAGGGTGGCATGCGACTCAATCAGTTGCCGGCGGATTCCGGCGCAGGCGTGCCGGCTGTCTCGGGCAAGGATCTGGTCGCGAACACGGACTCCATCAACGGGAACGCCAACCTCCTGGTGGAGATCGCTGGGTTTCTCCACGAAGGCCGTCCGGACGCCGAGCTGACCACCATGGCACGGGAACCCAGGGCGCACGGGGATGTGGCCCGTCAGGTGGAGCGCTTCGCCGAGTTCGCGGGTGACCAGTTCCTGGACACGATGGCTCTGTTCGCGGCGCTGTCGACCCGTTTGCGGACGGCAGGGGGGACGTTCGCGGCGATCGAGGACGAGACCGCCCGCCGGTTCCTGGAGGCTGTGCTCGACGGCCGTTACCTCTCGCCGGGAACGCGATGAGCGACGGACTCAGCTACCGCAAGGACGTCGAGTTTCTGGAGAACTGCAACCCGCCCCTGGTGGAGCGCAACGCGGACGAATTTCGCCGCATCCAGGCCCTCCTGACGGCTGTCGCTCCTGCGGCGGAACGGGCGGAGAAGCACACCGAGTGGCGCAGCAAGGGCAGCGCGCACTACACGGCCAGGCTCACCGAGGGCCGTCGCCTGGTCGACGAGCTCGCCGAAGCCTACGGACACGCCGCGGGCGCGCTGGGGCGCTACGCGCAGGCGCTGACGCTGGCGAAGGCGTACTACTCCGATGGCCTGGTCCACGAGCAGGCGCTCGCGGACCTGATCCACACCAAGGGCACCGCGATCACCCGCACGGCTCAGGAGGCCGAGCCGATGCGGCAGTGGGAGGACATGCGCGACACGACCGGCGTCCTGGACTTCTTCGCGGAGCTGACCATGGACGTCGACGACATCCGGGACGAGGCCAACCGGCTGCACGACGCGGCGGGCGGCGACTTCGGCCTGGCGCGGACCACCGAGAAGGAAGCTCGCGACCTTTGCGTCCACGAGCTCAGGCAGGCCTACGATTTGGTGCCGGACTTCCAGGTGTTCCTGACCGAGCGGGTGGACGTCGCAGCCGCCATGCCCGATCTGCGGCGCGAGGCGGCCGAGGCGAGCGGCAACCCGGTGACCCGGTTGCCGGGCAGCGGTCCCAAGCAGGACTACTACCCGACGGCCGGGGGCGAGCTGGTCTCCCCGACGCTCCAGAGCATCCGGATGCAGCTCGCTTCACTGCCGGGCGCGACGGACAGCTACTGGGTCCCGCCGTCCGGTGACCGGGACAAGACCGAGTGGATCCGGGCCAACAAGGACATCATCGAGGCCGCCGCACACAATTCCGGACTGCCGCCGTCGATGGTGGCGGGCATCGCCTGGAAGGAGATCGCCGGCCAGCCCGGCCCACTCGACGACATCACCGACACCATCCGGGAACAGGCGGACTCCCCGTTGAGCCCCATCGCGCCGGAGAACCTGCCGTCACGACTGGGCGGCGACCCCGACGAGACGTCCTTCGGACCGATCGCCATCCAGGTACGGCGTGGCGCCGAGGTGCTCGGCTACGACCCAGGGAACCTCACCGACCAACAGCGAGCCATGGTGGAGGAATCGCTCCAGGACCCGGGGCAGAACATCTTCATCGCCGCCGAGTACCTGGCTCAGCTCAAGGCGGAGAGCGACTTCGCCGACGTACCCCCGGAGGAAATGACGGTGGAGCAGCAACAGGAGCTTGCCGCGCGGTACAACGGTGGACCGTACTGGGAGAACGGCCAGGCGCAACGTTATGGCCGTGACTTCGCCCATCACCTGGACCAGGCAAGGAACGCGATCCGCTGATGCAGTCCTCGAAACCCTCGCACACCGGTGACAGGCAGAATACCGGTCACTCCGGTCACCCGGTGGACGACCGCCCGCACCATCCCGACGACGACCGCCGGCTGCTCCGCGTGGTCCTCGCCGTTCCGGTGGTGCTGCTGACCCTGGCGGCTGCCTTCTGCCTTTGGCTGGCGATCGTCACCCGTCCGGACAGCGGCGGGGACCAGGCTGCGTACGGCGGGATCGAGCTCGCCTGTGCCTTGACCCTCGTTCTGACGGGCGCGGTGGGAGCGCTGTGGCTGGCGCCCTCGGTGCGGCGGGTGATGCGTTGGCCGTGGGCGGCACCGGCCGTGCTGCTGGGGCTGGCGGCGGTGGTGCGGTGGGCGTCCAGCGGGGCATGAGCGCCCGGCCGGTGGTGAGCCGGCCTGCACGGGGAGCAGCCAGTTCTGTACAGCGAAGTGGTCCACCCCGGCGACCGGCGTGGAGAAAGGTTCTGCCAACTGAAGGACTGGAGAAGGCCGGAGCCACCGACACCGGCAAAGCCGACGTGAAGCCCAGCGAGCTGCCGGCCCCGCGCCGGAACTCGCCCAGGGCGGACACGTCCCGTGTACCGATCAGGCCTCGGGCCCCGGACCGTCAGGTGGTCCGGGGCCGGTCGCGTATCCGCCGGGGGGCGGATGTGCATGCACGCGATGCCAGGTTCAACGAGCCCGAGCCGAGCCGGTCACCGTGAGCCTGCTGCCTCGCATGGGGAGGGCTGGTGTTCGGAAGGCCTTGTCGATGAAGGCCCGCACGAGCGCGGTCACCTCGGCGGCAGTGACGTCCTTCGTTCAGGTGCTCGTCGGTTGAAGCGGGCCACTGCTCCGACCTCGTGCACGGCTATGCCCAGGTCCGCCGATACCAGGCTGCGCTGGTGCGTGGGATGCAGGGCGCACGGCATGCGGATCCGTTGGCGGTCCCGGAGACGATCGCCGCCCATCAGGCTGAGCTGGAGTACCTCGCTGCCGACGATCAGGGCGACGACGACTCCTTCGGCCGGTTCGGCGACCATCTGGACGCGCACCTGGACAGCCTCGCCGTGTCCCTCCCGCCGGCCGCGGTCACCGGGTTCAGTGACCTGGACAGCCTGATGAAGCTGATGTCGGGGCAGATGATCGTGGTCGCGGCCCGCCCGGCCATGGGCAAGAGCGCGTTCGCGCTCGGTGTGGCCACCGCGAACGCCCGCACTGGAGCGCCCACTCTCGTGCACAGCCTGGAAATGGGCCGGGCCGAAGTCAGCAACCGCATCCTGTCGGCCCGGGCCCGCGTGGCGTTCCACCACATCCGCGACGGCGTCGACGGCCTCACCCAGGACGACTGGGACCGCCTCGACCGCTACGCCCCGGAGCTGAAGAACCTGCCGCTGTGGATGGACTACAGCGCCCGCGTCAGCCCCGCCCGGATCCGCTCCCGCATCAAGACCATCATCCGCGAGACCGGCCGCGCACCGCTGGTGGTCGTGGACTACCTCCAGCTAATGCAGACCGACCAGCGCAACGCCCGCCAGAGCCCTTACGAGCGGGTCACCGAGATCAGCCGCGAACTGAAGATCCTCGCCTCCGACACCGGAGCGGTGCTCATCGCCCTGGCCCAGCTCAACCGCGGCCCCGAGCAGCGGCAGGACAAACGGCCGGCGGTGAGCGACCTGCGCGACTCCGGCGCCCTGGAGCAGGACGCCGACGCGATCATCCTGCTGCACCGCGAGGACTACTACGAGCCCGAGTCCGAGCGGTCTGGCGAGACCGACCTGATCGTGGCCAAGCACCGCAACGGGCCGACGGCCACCGTCACCGTGGCCCACCAGTTCCACTACAGCCGCCTGCGCGACATGTCCGGCGCGGAAGAACCCGCCCTCTAACCGCCCTGGACGCCGCTGTGCGACGCGACCAGCCCGAAGCTGAGCAACTTCCCCCGGCCCGGCCATGATCGCCCCCCAGCGGCCCACCCAGCCGATCATGAACGGAGAGCCCGCATGGGCATCATCGGAGACGGCCTCGACCGCGCCGTGCAACAGGCCTTCACCCGCCCCATCCCCAAGTCGGCCGGCGCGCAGATGCGCTACCTCGTCAAGCAGCTCAAGGCACCCGCGCCGTAGCCGACCTGCTCGGCGTCTCGCAGCGCACCGTCGAGCGCTACGTGAAGGACCAGATCCGCCGGCCCCGCGCCGACCTCGCCCAGCGCCTCGAAGGTGCCGTACGCCAGCGCTGGCAGCCCCGCATCCGCGCCCAAGCCCGCAAGCAGGCCGCCACCAGCACCGGCCTGGTCCTCGACACCCGGGCCCGCTTCGGCTTCACCGCAGCACCCGGCACCACCGACGACGCCCGCATCCGCCACCTCACCCTCGCCCTGCCCCCGCAGCACGCGGCGCGCCTCTTCGACGCCCAGGACCAGGGCGCCGGCGAACAGCAGCTGCGGGCCCTGGCGGCCGAAGCACTCGGCGAGGTCTACTTCCGCGACGGCGGCCGCCGCGCCGCAGGCCTGGAGGTCGAGTTCACGGACGTCGAGCACGTGGAGTTCGACCTGTAGAAGGAGCGGCCTCCCCGCGGGTGCGGGGAGCAGGCCGGCGCGGTGCCCGGGGCGCTTGGCTCGCCGGGACCATCCCCGCGGGTGCAGGGAGCAGACGACGAACCGTGCGCGGGCTGCCTTGAGCGAGGGACCATCCCTGCGGGCACGGGGAGCAGCTCATCGGCGCAGGCGCCCTCGGCCCGGCGGGGGACCATCCCCGCGGGTGCGGGGAGCAGAGGTGCACGACGCGGCCCGGCCCGGGGAGCCCGGGACCATCCCCGCGGGTGCGGGGAGCAGTCGCACGAGCAGAGCGTCGACCGCGTCCAGTAGGGACCATCCCCGCGAGTGCGGGGAGCAGTCCTGCAATACCGTCAGCAGGTTGTCGAACTGGGGACCATCCCCGCGGGTGCGGGGAGCAGCTGTGCCGGTTGCACAGGTAGCCGCTGGCCGCGGGACCATCCCCGCGGGTGCGGGGAGCAGCAGCCCAGACCCGCGGTGTGGCGGATCAGGTCGGGACCATCCCCGCGGGTGCGGGGAGCAGTAGGGCGAGAGTCGGACTTGGAAGCGGCTCCTGGGACCATCCCCGCGGGTGCGGGGAGCAGCGGTAGGGCACGCCGACCTCGAAGGTGAGGTAGGGGCCATCCCCGCGGGTGCGAGGAGCAGGGCCACCGGCTGATGGGGCTGAACTGCTGCCCGGGACCATCCCCGCGGGTGCGGGGAACAGTCCGTGTGGGCTGTCGTGTCTGACGATCCGTGGGGACCATCCCCACGGGTGCGGGGAGCAGAACAACGAGGTCCTGAACCGTGTGCCGGCGGAGGGACCATCCCTGCGGGTGCAGGGAGCAGATCACCTGGACCGACACCTCCGCGAGCCACGTGGGACCATCCCCGCGGGTGCGGGGAGCAGAGCCCGATCGGTTCGGCGGGGGCCGCGAGCCGGGGACCATCCCCGCGGGTGCGGGGAGCAGGCCGAGGCGGCGGCGGCCCGCTGACCACAGGTGACCATCCCCGCGGGTGCGGGGAGCAGCGGAAGTTGACCCCCAGCATCGCTACCGGGCCGGGACCATCCCCGCGGGTGCGGGGAGCAGTTCCGCGTCCACTGGAACGGCCGCCGCTTCGAGGGACCATCCCCGCGGGTGCGGGGAGCAGTCGCCGTCTAGGGCCTTGTGCGAGGGCCGCGGGGGACCATCCCCGCGGGTACGGGGAGCAGTTCAACGCTGCGAGCTCGTCGCGGAGCTGGTCGGGACCATCCCCGCGGGTGCGGGGAGCAGCCGGTGCGCGTCGTCCACGTCACGGAGCCGCCGGGACCATCCCCGCGGGTGCGGGGAGCAGGGTCGTACGGACGGGCAGGTCCGGGCGGCCCCGGGACCATCCCCGCGGGTGCGGGGAGCAGCCCTTCTCATCGAGCTGAATGGGCTTGTCGAGGGGACCATCCCCGCGGGTGCGGGGAGCAGCTGGCCAAGACGCGGATCTACGCCAACGACCTGGGACCATCCCCGCGGGTGCGGGGAGCAGACCGGCTGTCCCTCCTCGACGCGCTTCCAGGTGGGACCATCCCCGCAGGTGCGGGGAGCAGGCCAGGCTGCCCCTCGCAGCTAAGGGCTTGTGGGGACCATCCCCCCGCGGGTGCGGGGAGCAGGCGTTGGCCTGCTCGGTCCAGCCGTTCCGGCGGGGCCCTCCCCGCGAGTGCGGCGAGCAGCAGTCGCCGAGGGTGCCCAGCCGGCTGCGCCAGGGACCATCCCCGCGGGTGCGGGGAGCAGGTACCCGCGACGACGATCGGGTCGGCGGCCTGGGGACCATCCCCGCGGGTGCGGGGAGCAGCGGGTACGTGTCCGTCGTCCCCGAGGCGCGCGGGGGACCATCCCCGCGGGTGCGGGGAGCAGCGTGGACAGCAGCCACAGGACGCGTCGCTGGCGGGACCATCCCCGCGGGTGCGGGGAGCAGGCGCATCCCGGTCGTTCCCGCGGGTGCGGGGAGCAGTCCCAGTACGCCGTCCGGGACGCTATGACGAGGGGACCATCCCCGCGGGTGCGGGGAGCAGGCCGGTCGATCATGTCCATCATCGCGACCGCCGGGACCATCCCCGCGGGTGCGGGGAGCAGGTGTGGTCACCCTCCGGAGGGAGGGTCCTCATGGGACCATCCCCGCGGGTGCGGGGAGCAGCTTGCCGAGGTCCGGCATCAGGATGTTCATGGGGGACCATCCCCGCGGGTGCGGGGAGCAGGCGGAATCACGCTCGCCCAGTTCGAGATCAGAGGGACCATCCCCGCGGGTGCGGGGAGCAGCGAACAAGATCTTCGCCGGCACCCGCATCTGGGGGACCATCCCCGCGGGTGCGGGGAGCAGAGGTTCCGTGCTCATACCGTCTCAGCGCTCCAGGGACCATCCCCGCGGGTGCAGGGAGCAGAGCGTGGCGCCACGCTGCATGACGTCCTGTTCGGGGCCATCCCTGTGGGTGCGGGGAGCAAGTTAGGCCGACTGAGAGGCCGACGATGCCGAGGGGACCATCCCCGCGGGTGCGGGGAACAGACTGATCAGGCTCCCTTGCGGTCAAACAGGTCGGGACCATCCCCGCGGGTGCGGGGAGCAGTCGGTGAGCGTGAGCTCGCTGTCCTTGGCGTCGGGACCATCCCCGCGGGTGCGGGGAGCAGATCGCTCAGTTCCGGGACAACCTTGCTATCTAGGGACCATCCCCGCGGGCGCGGGGAGCAACACGACTCCGCCTCGTACGTCCTGGACTACGAGGGATCATCCCTGCGGGTGCGAGGAGCAGTCGGACAGGCCTTTGAGTGGGCCGCCGATCAAGGGGCCATTCTCGCGGGTGCGGAGAACAGATGGCGACCGCGAGCGCGCCGCTGCCGGCGTTGGGAACATTCCCGCAGGTGCGGGAAGCAGGCGCTGACCCAGACCGACATCGGCAGTTACGAGGAACCATCCCCGCGGGTGCGGGGAGCAGCCGTCGTCGTCGAGGACGCGGACGGGGACGGGGACGGTGGGACCATCCCCGCGGGTGCGGGGAGCAGACCAGGACGAACGGGTTCAGCGCCATGACGCCGGGACCATCCCCGCGGGTGCGGGGAGCAGAATGGGTGGCCTCACGAATTTCCACGGCGCTCGGGACCATCCCCGCGGGTGCGGGGAGCAGACAGGGTCCGGGGTGCCAATACGTCCCGGTCGGGGACCATCCCCGCGGGTGCGGGGAGCAGACCATGCGGGCCTTCTTCGCGGTGGCCGGCTGGGGGCCATCCCTGCAGGTGCGGGGAGCAGGGTCCGAGGACGCCGACCACGTACGCGACGGGGGACCATCCCCGCGGGTGGGGGAGCAGAGCCTGTGCGAGAGCACCGCCCTGGAGGTCGTGGGACCATCCCCGCGGGTGCGGGGAGCAGGCCGGCGCGGTGCCCGGGGCGCTTGGCTCGCCGGGACCATCCCCGCGGGTGCGGGGAGCAGCGGCAGAAGGTTGCCGGTGTTCGCCACTACTCGGGACCATCCCCGCGGGTGCGGGGAGCAGCCCGAGCCGGCCACGACCTGAACGGTTTGGCCGGGACCATCCCCGCGGGTGCAGGGAGCAGGTGACCTCGGTGCCCGCGGTGGCGTCGTCGCCGGGACCATCCCCGCGGGTGCGGGGAGCAGCCGCAGGTCGGAGGGGTGCGGGAAACTTTGTTGGGGCCATCCCCGCGGGTGCGGGGAGCAGGGCGCGGCGAGCGCGGTGAAGGTCATGCCGAAGGGACCATCCCCCGCGGGTGCGGGGAGCAGACGATGCCTGCCCGATGGGGCAGCCGCCGCAGGGGACCATCCCCGCGGGTGCGGGGAGCAGGGCTCGTCCATCTCGCCCCGGGCCTGTACCGAGGGACCATCCCCGCGGGGGCGGGGCAGGGCGGCGGCGGACAGCGGGCGTTCACGTCCCTGGGACCATCCCCGCGGGTGCGGGGAGCAGCAGGGGAGAGCGCGCTTGCGGCGCAGTACGACAGGACCATCCCCGCGGGTGCGGGGAGCAGAGGTAACCCTGCATAACGGCGATGAATCCGCCGGGACCATCCCCGCGGATACGGGGAGCAGACGAGCTGCGCCCGCTGGATGAATCCGCCGGGACCATCCCCGCGGGTGCGGGGGGCAGGGGGACGCGAAGGCGGCTCCCATGCTCCGCCCGGGACCATTCCCGCGAGTGCGGGGAGCCGATGGCCGGCCGCATCGTCGACGAGGCCTGAAGGGACCGTTCCCGCGGGTGCGGGAAGCAGCCCATGACGTCCGTGTTCTGGCACCTCGGCGAGGGTCCATCCCCGCGGGTGCGGGGAGCAGACGCATGGAAGCACCGTAGCCACTCATACTCAGGGACCATCCCCGCGGGTGCGGGGAGCAGAAGCTGGACAAGACCGAGCGGACCGACCTCGGGGGACCATCCCCGCGGGTGCGGGGAGCAGGGCAACACCGCCATCACCAACCGCCAGACGAGGGGACCATCCCCGCGGGTGCGGGGAGCAGGGAGCGCCGCGGAGGGGCGGGCCCGACAGCTCGGGACCATCCCCGCGGGTGCGGGGAGCAGCCGAAGAGATCCTGGACGGCTTTCTTCGCGGTGGGATCATCCCCGCGGGTGCGGGGAGCAGCCTCCGGCGGCTCCGGTGACGGCGGCACCGACGGGATCATCCCCGTGGGTGCGGGGAGCAGTTGATCGTGATGCCTGCTTCCCTCAGGGCCGCGGGACCATCCCCGCGGGTGCGGGGAGCAGGGCCTCGGCCCCAACCCACGCTGGCCGCGCCGGGGATCATCCCCGCGGGTGCGGGGAGCAGACGGCGCTGGTCCAGAACGCGGCCTGGAGCCGGGGACCATCCCCGCGGGTGCGGGGAGCAGGGCCGTCGGAACCGTGGGCAGCTCTGCCCGCAGGGATCATCCCCGCGGGTGCGGGGAGCAGACCTGCCCGTCGCTGTACTCGTCGAGCGTCTCGGGACCATCCCCGCGGGTGCGGGGAGCAGGTGACGAACTTGAAGATCTTGTTCTCGATGGTGGGACCATCCCCGCGGGTGCGGGGAGCAGGTGACGAACTTGAAGATCTTGTTCTCGATGGTGGGACCATCCCCGCGGGTGCGGGGAGCAGGCCTGGTGCCGGTCGCGCCGCTCGGGACCATCCCCGCGGGTGCGGGGAGCAGCCGATGGGCGCGAACACGTTGTTGTAGACGAGGGGACCATCCCCGCGGGTGCGGGGAGCAGGATGGCCGGGGCCGCTCAGCGATGCAGAACTGGGGACCATCCCCGTGGGTGCGGGGAGCAGAGGGGCATCAGCAGCTGGTACATCGCGGACGTGGGACCATCCCCGCGGGTGCGGGGAGCGGCTGGACAACCGGGTCCCGCACGAGAACCGGACGGGACCATCCCCGCGGGTGCGGGGAGCGGGAACCGCCCGAGGAGCTGCACTGCACCCTGTGGGGACCATCCCCGCGGGTGCGGGGAGCAGGGCTACGGGGGAGGACACGATGGCGAACGAACGGGGCCCCCGCGGGCGCGGGGAGCAGCGGCCTAGGAATCCGCGCGCTCCGCGATGTATGGGACCATCCCCGCGGGCGCGGGGAGCAGCTTTCGAGCAGGCCGTAGCCCAAGGCCGTGTTGGGACCATCCCCGCGGGCGCAGGGAGCAGCACACTTCGCGGTCGTCGTCGAACGATGCGCCGGGATCATCCCCGCGGGTGCGGGGAGCAGCTGGTCCCGCCGTTCGTGCGGGTGGGGTTCCGCGGACCATCCCCGCGGCTGCGGGGAGCAGAAGATGGACGAAGGCATCCCGGCAGGCGTCCAGGGGACCATCCCCGCGGGTTGCGGGGACAGGCGGGGAAGTCCTCCAGGAACCGAGAGGAGTAGGGACCATCCCCGCGGGTGCGGGGAGTAGTGGACCACCGTATTCCTCGACACCTTGGCGATGGGACCATCCCCGCGGTGCAGGGAGCAGATATCGGCATCGGAGGCGGGGGCGCCGGCGGCGGGACCATCCACCATCCCCGCGGGTGCGGGGAGCAGCACCGGGCCCCGTCGCTGTCCCGGGCCACGTAGGGCCCATCCCCGCGGGTGCGGATGGGGAGCAGGTCTTCTGCGAGCACTGCGACCTGGGGATCTCGGGACGATCCCCGTGGGTGTGGGAAGCAGGCGCCCGTCATGTCGGCCACGTGGTACGTGATTGGACCATCCCAGCGGGTGCAGGGAGCAGAGCGTGGCGCCACGCTGCATGACGTCCTGTTCGGGGCCATCCCTGCGGGTGCGGGGAGCAGCAACGGGGCATGGGCTTCGGCGTGCTGCCGGAGGGATCATCCCGCGGGTGGGGGGCGCAGTCGTGCAGCTGGTCCAGGCCGTGATGCCGCTGCGGACCATCCCCGCGGGTGCGGGGAGCAGCACACCCCCGTGCCGAGACCCGTGGACCTGACGGAACCATCCCCGCGGGTGCGGGGAGCAGGCCAGGCCCTGACTCGGGATCCCGTTCTTCGCGGGACCATCCCCGCGGGCGCGGGGAGCGGCCTGCCGCCCAACAGTTGTTCAGGGCGAAGTCGGGTCCATCCCCGCGGATGCGGGGAGCACGTGGCACTCGCCGGGCGCGGTGACGACGCTGCGGGACCATCCCCGCTGGTGCGGGGAGCAGCATGCTCCGACCACGGTAACGATGGCTGCGGCGAGACCATCCCCGTGGGTGCGGGGAGCAGTCCTCTCAGCCGTCCTCGATCTGGAAGTAGCCGGGACCCATCTCCGCGGGTGCGAGGAGCAGCCCTTGAACTCCTGCACACGTCCCCAACCGGCGGGACCATCTCTGCGGGTGCGGGAAGCAGACGTCGGTGATCACGCACGGGACGCCATCGTCGGGACCATCCCCGCGGGTGCGGGAAACAGGTGAACGACAGCCCGGACGACAGACCGATGCTGGGACCATCCTCGCGGGTGCGGGGGGCAGGTGGACCTCCACGGCCACCAGGACGATGCCGAGGGATGATCCCCGCGAGTGCGGGGAGCAGCCGCCGGTCGAGGAGCTGCCGCTGGCGCTTCTGGGGACCATCCCCGCGGGTGCGGGGAGCCGGTCGTCGGGCCAGTACGACGGATCCCCGCGGGTGCGGGAGCAGCGCGGGTCCGGCTCCTGGCGTGCCGGCTGGGCGGGACCATCCCCGCGGGTGCGGGGGGCAGGCCAAGCGGGCCGCGAACCCGGTGAGCTCGCCGGGACCATCCGCGCGGGTGCGGGGAGCAGCGTCGAAGCGCTTCATGCTGCCTTCGAGGCCGGGACCATCCCCGCGGGGTGCGGGGGAGCAGTTGCAGAAGCAGCTCACCGCCGCCGTCGTCGAGGGGCCATCCTCGCGGGTGCAGGGAGCAGCCCGTGCGGGCAGCGCGCGTGGCGGCCTGGCCGGGACCATCCCCGCGGGTGCGGGAGCAGAACGTGAACAAGATGAGCACGTCGCTCACTGAGGGACCATCCCCGCGGGACCTATGGGACCCGGGTGCGGGGAGCAGAGGTCCGTGCCCGCGGTGTCGATGTCTTCGTAGGGACCATCCCCATGGGGCGTGGGGAGCAGGCGCCCCAGCCGGGACTCGAGTCCCGCCGGGAGAGACCATCCCGCGTGCGCGGAGAGCAGGTCTCCGCGACCTTCAGCGCGTCGCCGGAGACAGGACCATCCCCGCGGGTGCGGGGAGCAGGGCCTGGCAGGGCCCGGGGAATGGCCGACTGGGGGACCATCCCCGCGGGTGCGGGGAGCAGGCGGTGCCCGAGGGCGGCGGCATCATCGGCACGGGACCATCCCCGCGGGTGCGGGGAGCAGACGTCGCCCATCGACTTCGCGGCATCGTGCAGGGGACCATCCCCGCGGGCGCGGGGAGCAGCGGGTGTCGACCGCACCGGGGTCGCCGTGGTCGGGACCATCCCCGCGGGCGCGGGGAGCAGGGGCACCCCTTCTTGTAGCCGCAGACGCGGCCGGGACCATCCCCCGCGCGGGGAGCAGTTAAAGGCGCCGTACTTCATGGCGGCCATGAGGGGACCATCCCCGCGGGTGCGGGGAGCAGGTACGACGGGTCGAGCCGCTCGACCAGGCGCCGGGACCATCCCCGCGGGTGCGGGGAGCAGTGGTGCACGTTCATGGCACCGCGCATGATGCAGGGACCATCCCCGCGGGCGCGGGGAACAGACCGTCACCTACAGCAAGAGCACGTCGTCGGTGGGACCATCCCCGCGGGTGGGGCGAGCAGACCAGCATCACCGGGTTGGCGTTCATGACCCGGGGAACATCCCTGCGGGCGCGGGGAGCAGGACGCCAAGGGCAAGGACTGGTCCCTCGAACGGGGACCATCCCCGCGGTTGCGGGGAGAAGAGGCCGACAATCCGGAGCCGGAGCAGCCGCGCGGGATCATCCCCGTGGGCGCGGGGAGCAGATGCGGCCCCACGTCAGCCAGTTCCCTGCGCTGGGACCATCCCCGCGGGCGCGGGGAGCAGGACGGTGGTGGTGCTCATCGGCGGGCCTTGCCGGGACCATCCCCGCGGGTGCGGGGAGCAAGCAGGACATGTCCCGCTTCACGTACACCGTCCGGGAGGGACCATCCCCGCGGGTGCGAGAGCAGCGGCCGCGCTTGACCACGCGATACCGGCAGTCGGGACCATCCCCGCGGGTGTGGGGAGCAGTGGACACAGGGTCCAAGCCTGAGTGGCTGACGGGGACTATCCCCGCGGGTGCGGGGAGCAGATCGCCCGGTTCCAGGGTAATTACGGGCGGGCGGGACCATCCCCGCGGGTGCGGGGAGTACGACGGCCTGGGGCCATCCTCGCGGGTGCGGGGAGCAGGACCGTCCGATCATGGAACTCGACGTGAAGGTGGGACATTCCCCGCGGCTGCGGGGAGCAGCCTGGGTTGTTCGGGGCGCGGTCCCCCGAACCGGGACCATCCCCGCGGGTGCGGGGAGCAGGGCCGGCGGTTACCTCCGCACCGACCTCTCCTAGGACCATCCCTGCGGGTGCGGGGAACAGGCGGGCAGCGCCGGACCGATGCCGACGCTCGGGGGACCATCCCCGCGGGTGCGGAGAACAGCTGTCGAAAGCGGTCGTGTCGGCGACCTCTTCGGGACCATCCCCGCGAGTGCGGGGGCAGTCGGCGACCGCCGCGGCCCCGGATCCGGCGTTGGGACCATCCCCGCGGGCGCGGGGAGCAGGAGAAGTCTCACCGCTGGGTGGGCCACCGGGGCGGGACCATCCTCGCGGGTGCGGGGAGCAGACGACCTCGGCGGCTCCGAAGCTCTGCCGGTCGAGAGCATCCCCGCGGGTGCGGGGAGCAGAACAACGAGGTCCTGAACCGTGTGCCGGCGGAGGGACCATCCCCGCGGGTGCCGGGAGCAGGCTGTGCCGACGAGCCGGCCTGCTTCGGCGATGGGAGCATCCCCATGGGTGCGGGGAGCAGTTTACCAGCTTGGCAGCCCGGATGCGGCCCTTGGGACCATCCCTGCGGGTGCGGGGAACAGAAGGGGCTCGTGAGCCTGACCGGCAGGATGCTGGGGACCAACCCCGTGGGTGCGGGGAGCAGGACGCCCTGGACGGCGTCGTGCACGCCGTGGCGGGACCATCCCCGCGGGTGCGGGGAGCGGACGACCCGGTCCTTGAACGCTCAGCCGGTCTGGGGGCCATCCCTGCGGATGCGGGGAGCGTGGTTCAAGTGTTGCTGGCGTCTTTATTGTTGTTGGTGTTTTCGTGGCTGGGGTGGTTGTCTGCGGTTTCCGGTGGGTTTGTGTGAGGGTCGAGGTCTTGCGCGATCATGCTCAGGTGTGCCAGCGCTCCGGGGGCGAGTTGGGGGAGTAGCGGGATGGTGCGGGTCCATGCGTCGGTTTTCAGGAGCCTCCGCATGATGTGCCGTGCCGCCGTCTGGTCGGGAGGGTTGGTGTCGTTGGATGTCCGGGCGAGTGCCAGGCAGGTGCGGACCGCTTTGTCGCCGGCTTGGCTGTCTGTGGCTAGGGCTACTGGCGTGCCAGCAAGGTATGCCGCGGCTGTGTAGAGCGCCGCTGCTTGCCCGTTTGGTGTCCGTGCCGTTTTGGCATGGTGCCGGAGAGTGGTGGTGTCACCGTTCATGGTGGAGAGCAGGGCGAGTTCTGCGTACGGTTCTTGCCCGGGCTGGAGCGAGCGCTGCCATCTGCTGGTCATGCCCGCGACGACGTGGGTGTTCTCTTCCGGGATGTAGCCGAGCTGTTCCAGCAGGGTGAGGACGGTCATCGACGGTGCGTGCCATGGTGGGGGCGTGTCAGTGATGCGGAGTGAGGCGATTTGGAGCGCTTCGCGTAGTTGTGGGCTGGGGTGCCGGATGTCCGGGTAGGCGAGCAGGAGCGCTGCTAGTTCCGGCAGGACCCGGAAGGGGCTTCCTGTATCGATCCGCCGTGTCAGGGCCTTGGTGAGGGGTTCGGCGATACGTGCCGCTTCCTCGGGGCTGTGAGGTGTGAGCCCAGCCGCGACGGCTGTCAGTGCCTGCCGCTTTTCCGCGGCGGTACGTCCCGCTGCCGTGGCCGATGCCGCAGGCCCGTCTCCGGCATAGGCGAGGGCTCGGGCTACGACGTTCCTCAGGACGGGATCGGTGTTGTCGGAGAGCAGGCGTGCTGCCTGGTGGGCATAGCGGTCTCCTTCGTATCTGTGCCCTCCGAGAGAGCATCCGAGGGAGAGGGCCGCCAGGTGAAGGACACGGTTCTGTGTGCCTGGCAGGTATTCGGTGAGTTCTTCCGCTGCACTGAACTCGCCTGCCGAACCCAGAGCTTGTGACAGGTCCACTGTCCAATCTTCCGGGACGGGCGGACGCGAGGACGAGAGGGGTGAGCGTCGCAGGGCGGTTTCCAGCAGCTCCCGGCTGCGCAAAAGATTGCCTGCGCCCAGTTGACCGTCCGCTTCCTGGAGCAGAAGGACGTGATCGGGCAGCGGGCCGTTGCCGGAGAGAGGTAGACCTGTGGACGGCCGATGCCTGTGCGCGCGCCGGGTTGCTGGTGCAGGTCGGGTCTTCCTTTGCGTACTTCGTGTCTTTGTGTCATTCCTTCGCGATGCCGCCAGCGCTTTACGCTCTGCGTCCTTGGCTCTACGGGACGCGTTCTTCTCTTCCTTGGCGGCGGCCGAGGCAACCTGGGCCTGTTGTGCCCTGCGTTCCTCACCGGCCTCGGCGAGTGTCTGCGCCCGTTCCGGGATGACATCGCCGAGCACGCCGATGCGCAGCTGTCCGGGCAGGGACTTCAGCAGGCGGTCGATGTCGTCCAGGGCGTTCCTCATGGGCATGGTGTCGTCCACCGCCTGAGCGAGACGTGCCAGCGTTCCGGCCAGTTCGCGACCGAGGTGGGCCTGATCGTCGTCGGACAGTGCGTGGGGGGCGGCCAGCGCCTCGTTGAGCCGGACCAGTGCGTTTCGTGTTAGTGCGCGAGCCGCGGCATGCCGGCTTGCAGGCAGTCGGACAAGCGCCGATGCGGCGCGGGCCAGTACGTCGACCGCGTCCAGTCCGTCTCCGGGGCCGAACTCCTCGCAGATGGCCATGATGCGATCACCGGCGTCACTGCTGAGCGAGGGCATGGCCTGTGCCAGCGCTCCCCAGAGGTCCACCGCGGCCGCACGGCCGCGCGTGTTGCCCTCGTTCAGGGTCTCCGCCCGTTCGTGCAATGCCGTAACGCCCTCCGTGTCCTTGGCCGTGGCCAGCAGTCCGGCCGCTTCGGTGAGTGCTTCGGTCCCGGCCGCCTGATCTCGGACCACGGCCCGCAGCAGCGTTCGGGCGGCGCCGAGGCTGTTCAGTGACACGAGCGTGCGGGCGGCTTCGAGGAGCCGTGTGTACGTCTCGGGGTCCTGGTGGGTACCGGGGAAGCCCTGCTGGATGCGGGTGAGCCAGCCGGCTGCCTCGCGCGCGACGGTGTCGGCTCCTGCTTGCCCCGCGCGGGTCATCTCCACTGTCACGTCCGCCAGATGCAGGGCTCTTGCGGCCGAGGCCGGTGCGGAACGGGCCAGGCTGCGAGCGCGCTCCACCATGCCCAGCCGGACGAGGAGGGCGGGAGCACCGGGAGGCACCTCGCGTGACTGTCTGCGCAGGACCGTGCGCGCCGCGGTGAGCGAAACGAGCACTGCCAGGCTGTCGGGGGCGATGTCTCGGGGGCTGATCTCTTCCTCGAGTGCGTCCAGTTGTGCGAGAGCGGCTTCCGGGCCGGCGGTGGAGGCGAGTCGGCGCAGTCGGGGCAGGTCGAGGACGTAGGCGGCACGTTCTGCGGTGCCGGTCAGCAGTCGGAGCTGATGCGCCAAGGGGTACGGAGGCGTCTCGGCGGGCCAGCCCGCCGTACGCCATCTGTGGGACCAGGCGAGCAGCGTACGGGTGTGCCGGGCGATCCCCTCGTCCCCCAAGTCTTCACGAACCGCCTGGACGAGACCGGGCTCAGCCAGGGCATACGTCTGGAACACCGGATCGTCGAGGACGAGGGAGCGCCCCTTCGGCCCCTGCACCAGACGGTCGAGCCGGTCGGCCGGGATCCCGGCCAGCTCCGACAGGTCCGCGGTGCGCAGACCGCCGCCCGCCGCGGCGAGTAGTCCCGCCACCGTCGTCCCCAGAGCGGTGGTGTCCGGCGGCGTCCGCCGGGCCTGCGCTGCTTCTCCGACAGGGGCCAGAGCACGCAAGTGCTTGTGTTGACGCAGCGGATGCCGGGCGGGGAGGTCGTCGGGAAAGCGCACACCGCGCCTGAAGGAGACGATGATGCGCATACCGGGGGGCGGAACAGCGGGCAGGAGCGCGGCGATGCTTCCACGGACGGCGCTCTGAACGGTTGCGCCTGCGGCCGCATGCTTTTTGTCGTCGGCAGCGGGCCTTGACCAGGCCACGTCATCATCGAGACCGTCGACCACCAGCAGGAGCTTGCGCCCGTGTTGCACGCTCTTCTCGGCGGCTGCGGCGAAGAGGTGCTTCCACTGCCGGACACCACTGGGAGCACAGTGCTGAGGTGATCGGAGGAACGCCCCGATCTGATCGGACATGTGCATTTCGAATGCGGCCCGTGTGTCGGTGGCATGCGCCGCGGAGACGAAGAAGTTCAGGATGTCGGTGCCGCGCGGCGGCCGCTGTACGTAATCGGCGAGCAGGGCGGTCTTGCCCACAGGGGCGTCGGCGTGCCAGCACAGGTACGACGGCGCCGCAGGACTTGAGTCCCTGACGAACGCGTTCATGGCTCTCCGCTCGCGCTCCCGCCCACGGACTTCGTCCACGCCGGCTGCGACGGCGGGCCCGTGCGGGCGGACGAAACGGTGGTGCGGGTCCCTTTCCCGGACAAGGACGATCTGCTGGTGCCGCCTCCTGGCCCCTTCCTGTTGGGCCGCGCGCAAGGCGGCCTCCCACTCGGTATGCGTGTGGACCGGGTGGGAGGCCACCTGCTGCAACCTCTCCACCACAGACCAGAAGTGGTCCGTTCTCTCGGCTGAGGGGGCCGTCTCCCCCCTGCACCAGTTGCGGAAAGTGGAAGGAGGAAGCCCCAGCGCATGAGCCTGTGGCTGCCCCGCGGCCTCCCACAGCCGCGTCAGCATGGTGCCCAGTTCCTCGCGCGCGGCTGTCCCCGTATCGGTCACCGTTCCCCTCCCGGCCCGCGACGGCGCAAATTCCAGTCGGCGTCGTCAAAAATCTCCCGCTTGACTTGCGGAAATCGCCGCGCGGCAGAAGGTGCAACTGTCCGTTGTCCCGCGGCCTCGCGACTCTGGAGCCATCACCGCCCCAGCCGAGTTCGGCTCCTGAAACAGAAGGATGGCCCGTGTCCGAGATCCCCCAACTTCTCTACTATGCCGCAGCTTTGAGCGGGTGCGCCGGCCTGCTGTACACGGGCGTCCTGTTCGTCGTGGCCCTCGTATCCGTCCTTGCCCGCACCCCGGAACGCCGCAAGGACGCGCGCACCACCCTCACCATCCTCGTGCGTCGTCGGCCGCGGTGAGTGGCAGGCGACTGGAGTCCTCGCGCGGGGCAGAGCCCACGCCTGGGCCCGGGACCCCGGGCGACAATCACAAACACCACGCCGTCGTTCGACCCAACTCGACAGCCTCAAGAGCATCTGCCGAGTATCCCGCAAGATCCATATACGCAAACTCGCCCGAGGAGACGCGGCGTTGAGGTACAAATGCACCCGTGCGGACTTCTGCCATAAGCCGTATCGGCGCCCCCTGCTCTGCAACCGCAGGGCCGGAGGCCCCGACACGGAGGATGTTATGAGCGAAGCTGCACGCGAGTGGCTGGGACGCCATGGATGGGAGCTGGTTCTCATCGTGGCTGCCGCGGTGGTGGGCAAGCTAGTCGACCACCTCTGGTAGACGGCCGTTCTTGGCGCGAAGAGTGCGCCAAGAACGGCCTGTCCCGGCAGTGAGCGGTTCCCGTTCCGTGCGCGCGGGACGGGAACCGCTCGACAGCCTCGCCGGCCTGCCGGTGCGGCCCTGCCGAGACTGCCGATCCTTCGGCAATCTCCCACTGTAAGTGCCCGATCCGTCCGGCTCCAGGTCGACAGCCAGGTGCCTCTTCGAAAAGGAGAGTCGAGCGCAAACCAGAGGAGCGTATCCGCAGACAGCGGGAATGGTCCGTCGACGGCCTCGAGGGCTCTGTCTGAGTTCTTCCCCGCAGGTGCGGGGGTTGTTCCATCCCTTGACGAAAAGGGGGCGCTGATTCCGGAGAACGGCCTCTCGGCAATGATCACCGTTGCTGGCTTCTGCGCCGTTCGACGGAATCGGTTCCATGTCCACTGTCCATGACCGAAAGGGTAGCCAGGAATTGTCCGAAGCTCCCCCTCCCAGGCCCCCCGGGCAGCGTCTCAGCTGGGACCCGCGTCGGATGCCCTGCATACCTACTGTGACCGTCGATGGCGCGACCGCGCACCACTCCCTGTGCGCTCTCCTCGCGCAGGCCGATGAACTGGCCGCCCTCGACTGCGCCTCACCCGGCGAAAACGTCGCAGTCCTCGAGCACCTGCTGGCCATCTGCTTCGCCGCCGGCGTCTGCCCGTCCTCGGACGAGGAATGGCGGGCTTGGATCGTGGGCAAGCAGGACCTCTCGCCGGCAGCCGTCTGGCTGGAGCGCCAGCCGGACGACGCCTGGGACCTGTTCCACCCCACGGCGCCCCTGGTACAGAACTCCCAGCTGGCGGCGGATCTCGACGAGAGCGGCACAGGAACGGCGCAACTGGTCATCGAACACGCCGGTGACTACAACCAGCACTTCGACCACCACCACCTGGAGCTCGACAACCCGCTCCCGGCGGCGGACGCGTTCCGCGCCACGCTCACGCAACACGTCTACGGCCCCTACGGGCGGGCCCGCATGCCCGGGAAACGGCTCGGCGCCAAAGTCACCAACCTCGCAGCAGGCCGGCTCACGGGAAGGATCCGCGTCGTTGCCCTGGGACAGACACTCGGCGAGACCCTGCGCCTGAACCTCTACCCGCCCGACGGGCCGGGAGAGCCCCTCAACACCACCTGGACCACCGACGGCATTGAACGGCGCACGTTCACCGAGAAGGCGAAGCCCAGGGTGCCGCGGAGTTCTGCGGACCTCCACAGCGCCCTCGGGCGGTCCGTGCTCCTACGTTCGGCACGCGGAACGCATGGGCAGATCATGGTCGACCGGGTCCTGATCGGCGCCGGCGAGATCCTCGAGCTCGACCCGGAACGCCATCTCCAGGACGCCGTGTTCAGCAAGACGACGAACGGCGTGCGAAAGCCGCTGTGGCCGTCCCCCAGCAGGGCTCTCTGGCAACAGGCCCACGCCCTCTACAGCGCTGTCAGGGACGACCGGATCGGAATGTACGCGCGGCTGCGGTCCCTCCCATATGAACGAAAGGGCGCGGGGGCCCCCTACCAGCTCTGGGCCGTGGGACTGCTGGCCAACAAGACGCTGCCGGTCACCTGGACCCACGGCGCCTACCCCTACGCCCCAGGCATGGCCGCCCACCTCTACCGAGCCTCCCGCAGAGGCTCCGACATCGCCGAATACATCGCGTGGAGTCTGAAGCACGCGGCCATCGTGGCCGCCGAGACTGCCTTTCCAGCCATGCGGGGGGCGGACGAGGCCGGTCAGGTGGCGCGACTCGACGCCCGATGGGCCTTCTGGCCCGCGGCCGAGGACCCTTTCCATGAACTACTGGACGAGGTGATCGACCGAGGGCCGGAGGACGACGACCCGGTCTCCGAACCGTTGATCGAGTACGCGATGGGCTTGATGACGACGGCCCGCACCCAGATGCTCCAACGCCTCGACGCCCTGCCGCCCAGCGACCGCAACCACCGTGCGCGGGCCCGCGCCGTGCGGCTTTTCGAAGACGCCATGTCCGGTGACCGAGCTCCGGCCGAACTACGAGGGGAGATCGCCCGTGACTGAACACGACCCGTCCGCCAGCACAGATCCGCAACAGCCTCGATTCCCGCACGACAGCGCGGCACTCACGGTCTGGCTGACCACCCTCGTCCGCAACCGCGAGTACGGGACCCTCGCCGAGCTGCGCCGGGCCAGAGGCGGCACCAACGCCCACATCCGCGCAGGCTGGTACGGCGGCGACAACCACCGAGACCTGTTCGAGCGAATGGCTTTCCTGTTCGCGATCTACCACCAAGGGCATCCCGTGCCCTCATACGGCCACGCCAGCCTCGGCGCCGCAGCCCGCCGGATCGGAGACGGCACCGGACGCGGGCCCGACAACCCCGGAGCCCAGCGCCTACTGGACCGGATCGTCGCCAGCCGGCGCATTCCCTGGCGCCACCTCCAGCATGCGGTCACCCGGCTGCGGTCCTGCGAACAGCCGCCCCCGTCCTGGACCGGACTGACCGAAGACCTCATCAAGTGGAACGACCGCAAGGCGCGCGTCGCCTACCGGTGGTCAGTCGAGTTCCACACCCCGCCGGCACGAGGCCGGGAAGCAAAGAGCAAACCGACGACGCGGAAGGACACCAGCTCGTGACCGAGGCACTTCGGAGCCAATTCCTCTCGCTGCACCTCATCGAGACCATGGCGGCGGTCCTCCCGGTGCGCGACGAGAACGCGCAGCCCAAGACCCTCGTCTTCGGAGGCGTGGAACGCCACATGATCACCAGCCAGGCCCGCAGGCGCGCCGAGCGGGTCCACGCCCGCAACCGAGCCAACGCAGGACGCGGGGCGCTCAAGGGACGGAGCATGGGTGTCCGCACCCGGGAATGGGCGCTCCTGGCCGGACGCGAACTCGAGTCTGCCCACGGCTGGGAGAAGGCGAAGGCCCTGGTCACGGCCCGCGCTGTGATGGAGGCGAGCGGCCTCAAATTCGGCGACCCGAAGAAGAAGACGGTGGCCAATCTGACGAAGGTGCTCGTCTTCGCACCGTCCGATGCCGCATCGAGGATCGCAGACCACATCGCCGGGCATGCGGCAGAGGTCGAGGAGTGGCTCGACGCTTACCTCGAAGCCCAAGCCCGCGCGGAGGCGGCGAAGAAGTCCCGTCGAGCGGCCAGGAAGAAGACCGCAGCCTCACCGGAGACGGAAGAGGCGGAGGAGACGTCCACGGCAGAAGCCGCGGCGTCCGTCTCCCTGCCGCCGCTGCCCAAGGCCACGCGCGACGCCGTCCTACTTGCCCTCGCCCCCCGCGACGCCGTGGACATCGCTCTCTACGGCCGCTTTCTGGCCGAGATCCCCGACTCCCCGAACGTCGACGGCGCCGTCCAGACCGGGCACGCCTTCACCGTGCACGAAGCCGAACAGATCGAGGACTTCTACGCGGCGGCCGACGACGCAAAGCTGGATCGCAAGCGCAACGCCCTCAGCTTCCTCGACGCCGCCGACGACGCAGGCGCCGGCATGACCGGATACCAGTCGCTGATCTCCGGCACCTTCTACCGGCACGCCGTCCTCGACCGTACACAGCTGCGCACCAACCTGCAGGCGGCCGGAATGGACGAGCAAGAGGCCGAGACAGCTGCATCCGAGGCGGAGAAAGAATTCGTGAACGCCTTCGTAGAAGCATTTCCGGAGGCAAAAAAGAACTCCACCGCGTCCACCGGGTCGCTTCCCGCACTCGTTCTCGCATTCGAGGGAGAACGCCCCTACAACTACGCGTCCGCTTATCAGCGGCCGGTAGATGAAGGTCCCGTGTCGGCAGGCGGGGAGGGGCCGGCAGGCCCCGCGGCCGTTCGCAGGCTGCTGCGCCACCACAACTTCGTCAGCCGCCGCCGCGACGACCTGCGCACTGTACGGGTGCTCACGTACGACCCCGAGATCGACACGCTCCTGGAGGAACTGGAACTGCCGGAGTCGCTGACCGTGGTGGAGCGAGCCGAGGACCTCACCCCGTGAACGAACCGCACGTCTTGCTCATTCGGCTGGCCGGACCTCTGCAGTCATGGGGCCTCACCGGCCGATTCGCCCGCCGTGACACACACAGCCGTCCCACGAAGTCCGGCGTGATCGGTTTGTGCGCCGCAGCTCTCGGCCTCCCCCGGGAGGAGCCCCTCGGGGAACTCGCCGAGGTTCTCTTTGGGGTCCGCGCCGACCGGCCCGGCACGCCGCTTCGCGACTATCACACAGTCGGCGGAGGAACCTATCCTCTGCGCCCCCGGGACCTCCTCACCGACCACCAGCGCGCCGTGAAGGCTGCGACGGCCTCGACACCGGAGAGCTCCAAGCCCGGCCCGTTCGGCCGCGGAGAACTGGAATCCTGGTACGGCTCTCCGAAGTACGTCACCGCAGACCCGAGGTCGGGAGCCCTCGTCTCCGGAGAGGTCCGCCGCCACGCTCTGATCACGGAACGCTGGTATCTCGCCGACGCTGCCTTTCTCGTCGGCTTGGAACACCCCGATACCGCACTTCTGGAGCGGATCGCTCACGCTTTGGAGCATCCCAAGCGCCTGCTCTGGCTCGGTCGTAAGGCCTGTCCGCCCTCAGGAGACCTTGCTTTGGGCGTCATCCCAGGCACCCTCAGAGAAGCGTTCGAGACGCACGCCCTGCTCCCGGAAGAGCCTTACTACGAAGGCGAGCCGCCGACTCCGGTGACAGGCATACGCCCGTGGGCCTGGATCGAAAGCCCGCGACCACTCCCTGGCATCGGTCCCCTATCGGACCAGCCCGTACGGTTCGGCGCTGACGGAGGCGCCCACAGTCTCCGCTGGGAGACCCGCCACCGCATCACCATTGCTTCACACGCCCGCGGATGGGACATCATCCTGTGAACACGACAACCGCCACGTCGCATGCGCCTTCAGGTCCGGGTGGTGCCGCTAGGTTTGTCACCACACAGACCCTGTTGACCCTGGACGCCCGACATCCTCTCACCGCCAAGTCGCTCATCGACGCACACGACATGCACCGGACCGTCATGAGCGGTTTCCTCGGTTGGGTGGACGACGGCAGTCGTGACGCCCGTGCCCAGATGGGCGTCCTGTCGACCTGGACCGTCGATCTCCGACAGGCACGGCTCAACCTGGTAGTTCAGTCGTCCGTCCCCGCCGACTGGAACAATATCCCCCAGGGAGCCCTGGCCGAGCCACCGGAGACCCTCACCGTAGACCGCACTTTCCGCACCGGTGACCGTGTCGACTTCCGTACGGTCGTCAATCCTGTTCGCAACATTCCACCCGCGCCGGGTTCACCGATGAAGAAGCGCGGCACCCGCGTCGCCCATACCCGCCCCGAGCACGTGAGGACGTGGTTCTCGCACCGTCTGCAACCTTCCGGTGAACCTGCGGTCGCCCCCAATGGAGTCACTCGCATCGGCGCTGACGCGGACACCGAGCGTCTCGCTTTGCGCATGCTTCCGAGAGTCTCTAGTCCTGCACCACACAAGGGTCTACGCATCGCTCGTGCGGAAATCAAAGGCACTCTCACGGTGACTGACCCCAGAACGTTCGTCGCTGCCCTCACCCAGGGTGTTGGCCACGCGCGTGCCTACAGTTGCGGGCTGATCCTCGTGCGCTGAACAGGACGTGAGCCTTCTGCACGCGGTGGTCCCTGTCTGAGGGACTCAGAGGGACCGAAGGGCCGGAGCAGCGCGCTGTCCTTGTCCGCCCGGTCGAGGTCGACGAAGCACGAGTGGGCGATGGTCACGTTCAGACGCCGAACCGGTCACGCAGAGCGCGAGCGGTCTCCAGTACTCGTTTGACCGTGTTCCGGATCACCAGGACACACCCGCCGTCGGCCAGTTCGCTCTCCAGGCGGTCGGCGAGGACATCCAGGTCGTCGGTGAGACGCTCCATCCCCTGCTCCCCGCGCCCATGGGATGGTCCCCGCGGGTGCGACGATGGGTCCTGTAGTCTCTGCTCCCCGCATCCGCGGGGATGGTCCCTTCGCGGCACCCCTGGTCTACAGCCTGCTGACCTGCTCCCCGCATCCGCGGGGATGGACCCATGAACGGCGTCGACCAGCGGTAGACCTCCTCCTGCTCCCCGCCGCCCGCGGGGATGGTCCCGCCCGCACCAGCGACCGAAGCGACCGGGTCTCCCGCTCCCTGCACCTGCGGGGATGGTCCCCAGCGGTTCACCGACTACGCCACCAACCCGCTCTGCTCCTCGCGTCCGCGGGGATGGTCCCGTGATCGTCGAAGCGCCCGATGAGGTCGGCGCCTGCTCCCCGCACCCGCGGGGATAGTTCCCGGGTCCGGAACCTGCGGGCCGGTGTCGTCTACTGCTCCCCGCGCCCGCGGGGATGGGTCCATGCGGGCCACCTCGACCACCTGCAACTGCCGCTGCTCCCTGCGCCCGCGGGGATGGCCCCGGCCTGGAGGTGCCGGCGGAGATCCCTCTGGGCTCCTCCCTGCGCCCGCGGGGATGGTCCCCAGGGCCGCACGTACCCGTCGCGCTGGTCGTCCTGCTCCCCGCTCCGGCGGGGATGGCCCCGATCCGAACCGGGCGAGCGCAGGAAGCGCGTACTGCTCCCTGCGCTCGCGGGGATGACCCCTGCGCCGGCGATACCGAGGAGATCCGTACCTGCTGCTCCTCGCGTGCTCGGGGATGGTCCCGCGAGCGAGGCTCTCCGCTTGGCGGACACAGTCTGCTCCCCGCGCCCGCGGGGATGGCCCCGTGCCGCACTCCCGGGACGGGGCCGAGTGCGCCTGTTCCCCGCGCCCGCGGGGATGGTCCCGGCACGGTGACCTGACGTGCTGCCCATCTCCACTGTTCCCCGCGCCCGCGGGGATGGCCCCGGCCACCCCGACGCCCGCGAGATCGACGGCGTCTGCTCCTCGCACCCGCGGGGATGGTCCCGGCACCGGCACCCGCACCTGTTGGACGTGCCGCTGCTCCCTGCACCCGCGGGGATGGTCCCCCCTGGGTTGTTCGGGGCGCTGTCCCCCGAACCTGCTCCCCGCGCCCGCGGGGATGGTCCCTGGGACCTCAACGCCAAGAACGGCGTACCCAGCTGCTCCCCGCACCGGCGAGGATGGTCCCCAGCCCTGGATGGTGATGACGCCACCGGCGAGCTGCTCCCCGCACCTGCGGGGATGGTCCCGCCGACCACGGCGGTGCCTGGAGGACGCCGTACGCCAACGCTGGCAGTTCCGCATCTGCGCCCAGGGGACACAGGCGCCGGCGAACAGCAGCTGCGCGACCTCGCGGTCGAAGGCCTCAGCGAGATCTACTGCCGCGACGGCGACCGCCGCCCACAGGCAGGTCGAGTTCACGGACGTCGAGCATGTGCAGTTCGACCTGTAGGGATGCGGCCTGGTGCGGTCATGGTCACGTGCGCACCTGCCGCCCGCCGCGTGTGCAAAGCAATGGGGGTGCGGCGGGCGGTCCCTGCGGCATAAGGCCGTCACTGTTGCAGCCAGGCGATTACGGCAGTCATGAGGATGGTGCCGAGTGCGGTGCATGCGCCTTTGATCACATGGATGGCCGCTGTCCGAGCGTGGCGCCTGAGGGTCTTCCGGTGAACGGAGAGGTCTTTGGGCTGCATGTTTGCTCCTTGCAGTATTCCCGTCCCCTTGCAGGGCGGGATCGGCTGGCAAGGGCATTCAGGCCGTCCGAATCCTTTTCCGGCGAGCGCTCACCTGCATGGCCGTTGCTGTTTCCCCAGGTGGTCAGCGGGTCGAAGGCACGCCCGGATGCTGTCCGACTCGGACGTGGAGAGCGTGAACGGGAGCACGACGAGGGTGGCGGTGGTCGGGATACGGGTGGGTTGCCGACCAGCGGGCGCCACCTCCCTGCTACGCCTTGGGTACCGCCCACTCGACGGGGTCCTTGCCCTCGGGGGCGTAGATGATCTCGTTGGGCCGGGTACCTTCCTCCACCGAAAACGTGATCTTCCCTCGAAGGCAGGTACCGGCCTTCACGAGGGCGCCGTCGCCGCTGGGGTATTCAGGCTTGGGTACCCCTGAGCCGCTGGTGCCGGGTGCCTGCAGGCGGGTGTCGTCGGGGAAGCCCAGGGCCCAGGGTCCTTGGGAGACGTTCAGTGTGGAGCTGTCCTTGCCGGCGCAGACCTTGACTTCGAGGATGGCCCAGACGGGGTTCTCAAAATCGGAGACCTCGTCAGGGAGGTCGACGCCAGTCGCGGGCTGCGTGTAGCTGATCGCGGTTGTGGTGCCGCTAAGAGGACTGCCGTCATAGTCCGTGTCCGTCCACTGGTGACCGACGCCGAGCTCGAGCGACCGGCTCTCCGTATGGTCCGTAGCGGCGGCCGACGCAGTTGGCGCTTTGGAGGACTGGTCGGTCGTGGTCGTCGGTGCCCTATTGCCGCTTGGATCGTTGCTGCAGCCGGTCGCGCTCGCTGCGACGAGAAGAGCAACACAGGCGGTTCTACGGATGTTCATGGTCCCCCCATGACGTCTGATACTGAACGACCATCATGCGTCAGGTGGAGAACCGGTGAAGACCCAGTGTCTGTTCTACGACGCGTCGAGGCCTCGGCCGCGAGCGGCAACCGGGCGAGGAGTGTGTCTGGTGAGGGTGATGACCAGGGGTGATACCTGAATCGACCAGGTTCGCGATCTCGGCTCAGAGCACGTCACCGGCAACCGATTCGTCGCATGCCCAAGCAGTCTGGCTGGCTTGGGCTCCCCGCGTAAGCAGATGAGAGGTAACAATCACCCACTCGGCCCTGGGGCGGCTGACAGCCCAGTTAGTGAGAAGTAGAGTGTGAAGTGTGGACGGGACTGAGCGGGGAGCGCTTTTCGAGCGGGTACTGGTCGATGACGTACCGCTGCCTGACGCACCCCTGGCCAGGGTGATCGGGCAGCTGCGATTCGGCACACTGTCAGTGCTGGCCTCAGGGGACGAGGCCGTGCAGGCCTTCGTCAAGGAACTGTCCGAGACCTACCCATTCATCGAGCAGGGCGTTGAACAGACCCTGCTCTTCACCCCTGGCCAGCCGATACAGCAAGCCGAGGTCGGCAAAGTGTGGCGTCTGCGGTCCGCGGACCGCCAAAGCGTCGTCGCCTTGACCAACGGGGCGCTGACCCTTGAGACCGCGACTTACCAAGGGCGTACAGCCTTTTGCGGCGAGCTGGCCCGCTTGGCGGGAGCGCTCCAGGCTGTGACCCGAGTCCCTGCCTACAACCGTGTCGCAGTGCGCTACACCAACCGTCTGACCAGTGCCGAAACGCTCAGCCAACTGACCAAGCTCATCCATCCCGAGTTCCTTGGTCTGGTCGGAGCCCCGCTGGGCAGCGGCACCCACCTCTCTTACACGCTGTCCCAGTCACTCCTGTCTATTGACGAGGCGGGGAAGCTGCTTGTTCAGTTCGGCCTCCTCCCAGAGGACAGCAGCTTCGACCCCACGCTCCCCCCGGTGGGTGAGCCGAGCTGGGTGCTGGACCTGGACTCCTACGAGGAGTTCCCGGACCCGCGTCAGGCGCTACCCGGAGACGCCGATGCGGTTTATAAGGCTGCGGTGGCCTGCGCTGAACGCGCTCACACCCTGTTCCGTTGGGCTGTCACCCCTGAGTTCCTGAGCCACTTCGGTGGCCAGCCATGACCGGCATCCTGCTGAACCCCGGGCCGTACACCGCTACGTCGACGCAGTACAGCCAGGCAGCCGAGCCTCGCGCGGCTGCCCTCCCATCCCGCGTTCGTATCTGGGTGGCCGGCCCTGTGGCAGCAGCCTGTCTCGCAGGCAGCATGACCTTTGGCGCTGCGGCTGCCCCTGCTGAGGCAACAACGCCTCTGGAAAGACACACCTACACGCCCCAGGTGGGCCACGGTTCACCAGCAGGGGGAGAATTAGCTCCCACCCCGACCAGGGAGAAGCCGGCCTCGGCTCGTACAACCACCGCCGCGTCGGTCTCGCATCTCCACGATCATTCGGGCCTGACCTGGGACCAACTTGGGAAGCTGTTCGGCGTCAGCCGGCGGGCTGTGCACATGTGGGCATCAGGCAAGCGGATGAATGCTCGGAACACGGAGCTCCTGGGAGAGCTGCTCCGCCTCGTCAACTCGGCCCCGGGCGTTTCGGCTGAGGAACGCAGAGCCTGGCTTTTTACGCCAAGAGCTGACGGAGTGACACCGATTGAGCGATTCTTGTACGAGCATCGTTGCCCTGGGCAGCCGCTCAGCGGCTCTGGTTACACACCGGCGGGGCTGCTGGGGATAGCTGACGAGTAGCGGGGGGCAATCGCAACATGGCTGAGCCATCCGTCCCTGCGGGTGGGGCAGTAGAGGACCAGCTGGACACGCCGACCTCACTGTCGAGCACACCAACAGATCTCTCTGACTTCCAGCAGGCGGACGTACTGAAGGCGGATCGCATCCCGCTACGCGGTCCTTCAGGCGAAGTGATCTGGCATTCGACTCCGGACGGAGTAGCGATCATCAGCCAGACGTGCGACGTCGTACAGCCGAACAAGGCGTACCTCCAGGTCGCCCCCATCGTCAGGCTGCCGGCGAGCCTGGTGAAGCAGGCAGCGAAGGGGGCCATGCCCGGATACGTGGCCGTGCCAGAGGCTGGGCCCGACGCCTTCGCCGACCTGGACCACATCGCCACGATTTCGAAGGCACACGTGGCGCTCCTCGCACCGCAGAGAGGCGTCGCAGACGTAGCGGCCCTGCGCGTTTTCGGAATGCGGGTGGGCCGTCGTTTCTCTCGCTTCGCCTTCCCCGACGCGGTTGTGCCGTGGCTGGAGCCACTCAAGCGTTCGGTGATCCGCAAGGCCGGCAAGACCAGCAGCCCGCTCGGGTTCGTCCTCGACGAGTGGGTGGAATCCCTGCGCCTGGAGTGTGCACCGAGTTGGGATGCCGGTCCGCCGTATCAGCTGACGCTTCTCGTGATCGTGAAGCCGGGTCTTCTGCCTGTGGTCCTCGAGGACGAGATGCCTGAGCCTCCTGCAGAGCTGGCGCAATGGCTGTGGGACGAAGAGGGCAACGTCAGTCAGCGGCCAGCTGCCATCGCAGAACGGCTCGTCAAGGTCGGCGCCTCTGGCGACAGGGGCGAGAGGCTGTGGCTTTGGGAGGGATTCGGTCAGTCCCTCGTTGCCGATTGCCAGCCGGACCCATTGGCTCCCAGCGACGTCCTCAACGCCGTCGCGGAGGGCAAGATCGATGCAGAAATCACCACAATCCGTGACATTGCATATGAAAGGGTCCTTCGTAGCGAGGAGATCGATGTAGAACACCTCTCGCCGCCCCTGCCGCGCTAGGTCGGCCTCCTTAGCCCGCTGCATAGTCACCGCCCCGCCCTTCTGTCAGCGGCGGGGCGGTGGCGGGGGCGCACTGGCCGCCTGGAGCGCAACGGGCTGCCTGCAGCGTGACGCCAGGCTCGCCAACAAGGTGCCGCGGCCGCCGGAGTCGGCTCCGACCACGGCGACGTCGGCGGGGAGCACGACGAGGCGGAAGCCCGCGACTACCGCACCAGCGGAACTCCCCCGCGGGCTGGCGGGGAGAACAAGAGGGCGGGCTGGGCGAGGTGCTTGGTCTGCGGCACACCCCCGCGTCGGCGGGGGTCTCCGGTGAAGGTGCTTCACCCGGACTGGGATGACACGTCCGCCCCGCCGACGCGGGGGTGCTCCGGTGGCGCGCAGGTCCTCCCCGCCGACGCGGGGTGCTCCGGTTGACCCTGGGCGCCGGTGCCAGTGGTTGGGTGGGGGCTGTGTCAGTGGGGTGCGGCTCGTGTCTCCCCGGTCCAGCCCGCCAGCCCTGTCCCCTATTTCGGTTGACCGGAAAGCGTACAGAAGGCGTGCGCATCGCGTCGGCGGTCAAGGCACCGCCCGCTCGGCTGCGGCCCTCGACCGTGCCGTCGTGCCCCTGCTCGTACTGGGCGCGGGCTTCGGTCATGGCGCGTTGCCAGCTGCGTTCGGCGCCGTCGTGTTCGCGGGCCAGGCGGGCGGCCATGCCGCGCCGGTATCCGCCGGCCTGCCGCAGTTCGGCGAGCACTATGGCGACAGCGCGCTGGCGGCGGGCTCGGCTGTGCCCACCGCCCTGATTGCCCCGGCCGTCACCGGGGCGCCGCCCGGCAGCTCGGAGACGGCCGGTGCCGGCTTCCGTCGTCCAGGCAGCCCAGAACGCCTCGACAACTTCCTGCGCGTAGTAGTGGGTGCGGTTGAGCGTGCACACCCACCTGAGGGAACTGGCGTTGGGCGGGGTATCGCTCGCGCTGTCTGGCGGCGTGGTTGGCTGCCGCGCCGGTGCCGTGTGTTGTGCCGGGTTTACTCCCATTCCCAGTCGGTGAGGAAGTCGGGGTGGTGTTGCCATTGCTGGGCGATGGTGGTGAGGGTGTCCCACGTGCCGGCGAGGGCGGGCTCGTTGCCCCATTCGCGGTGGGCCCGTGCCTGGCCCAGCAGGGCGCGTACCGCGTTGTTGAGCGCCTGGGCAGCTCGGTCCGTTTCGGGGTCCTCGGGGCGGTTCATCAGCAGGGGGTCTGTGCGGGCGAAGAGGAACCGGGCCAGTTCCGCGAAGTGTTCCTCGGCGTACTCCTCGTCGGGCTGCTTCGCGGCCTCGTTCTGCTCGTCCACGGCCGGTCCCTTTCCTGCGGCATGCTGCTCGTCACGCGATCGTACGGTGCAGCATCTCGCTGCCTTGCTGTTTCCCAGCTCAGCGATCTGCCTGGCCACTCTTCAGCCCCTACTACGTCCACTCCATGCCCAGTTCTCGCAGGGCGTCGAGTTGGTCGGTGGTGAGTTTGTCGCGTCTGGCGCGGGTGTTCGATACCCATACGCCCAGGCGCACCGGTACCGGCTCGGCCTCGCCGTCGACCGGGATCTCCACGACCGCGCCGCGCGGGACGGGCCGCTGGGTGCCTTCCCGTTCGACCCACTGCGCGAGTGCTGCCAGGCCGCGTTGGAAGGCTGAACTCTTCCCGCCGCCGCTGGCTGCCGGGGCCGGAGCGGGCTGCTTCGCGGGCGTTACGCCCAGCTTCGACAGTCGTTCCTGCTGCTCGGCGGTCAGCAGTCTCCAGTCCCGGCGTTGCCGCTTCAGCCAGCGTCCGATGTCGTCGCCGTCGATCGTCACGCCGGGTGCGATGTCGGGCACGATTCCGTTGGGTTCGTCGGCGGCGAGGTGGGCGAGGTGGCGGTAGTGGCGTTGCCAGTCCAGTGGCCAGGGGCAGTTCCAGTCCGGGTCGATGGAGGTCAGCTGCTGCGCCCGCCGCGCTGCCCGCTCCGAGTCTTTCCCGAGGCCGCCCGTCCGCCGCAGATTCGCCAGATGCTGCCCCACCGGCACCAGGCCCTCGGCTTCGCTCTCGCCCCAGACCGCGTCCTGCCGGGGTGCGAGGTGCCCGGTGGCGCGCTGGTAGGCCCAGAACACGGCGAGCTTGGTCTCCCAGGCCTCCTCGCCCGGTTCCCACACCATCCCGGCCTCCGGTGCGTCCAGCAGCGTCTTGCGCCGCTCCTCCAGCTCCCCGGCCCGCAGGGCCTTCCGCTGCTGGTGGACCCATCGGCCAAGTGGAAAAGTCTTCGTCGCCCCCACTTCGACCTCGACGTCGTAGGGGACGGCGTAGACGCCGGTGATCTGGTTCTCCGCCCGCCAGCGGATGAGGGCCTGGTAGCCCTCCAGCCAGACCAGGGATTCGGGCCGGTAGACGCGGGTGCGCAGGAACGCCGCGATCGTGGCCGCGTCGCGCGGACTGGAGAAGTGGAGCAATGCGGACTCGACCGCCCCGCCGGTGCCGTCCTGCTCCTCGTCCTCACTCTCGATCTCACCGCTGGTCCCGATGATCCGCCCGTCGGTGTCGCGTTGGATGTGGGTCTTGCGTTTGCCGCTGGTGAGCGCACGCGAGGCGAGCTGCTCGACCAGGCGCTCGTCGTGCGAGCGCAGGCCTTGGAGCACAGCGACCAGCCCGGCATACGAGGCAGAGGCGACCATGTCGGTGGGGTCTTCGCCGGGCTGGAGGAAGACGGGCACGATGATCCGTGCGACCTTCGTGGAGCCGTCGCGGTTGAGCCGGAGTGCCCGGCCGATGTTCTGCACGATCTCGACCTGCGAGCCGCGGGTGTCGGCGAAGCAGACGGCTTCGACTCCGCGTTCGCCGGTGATGTCGACGCCTTCCCCGAGGACGCGGCAGCTCGCGAGGAACGCCCGGTGCACCCGGCGCCCGGAGGCGTCGATGCCGTTGGCGAACTGGCGAAGGGCTTCACGGCGTTCGGTGACGAGGTGGTCGCCGCACAGCCACGCCGACCACACCCGCTCCGGCGGCACGTGCCGTCCGGCCTCCAGCTCGTACCGCTCCGCGCCGATCGACGAGACGGGCAGCTTCTCCGCGGCCGCCAGGTCCGCGTCCGAGGCATCTCGCGCGTACAGCTCGGCTGCCGTCTTCGGCAGCTTCTCCGCGAACGCCGCCGCCTCCTCGACCCTCTGGTGGAACGTCATGACCGTGCGCAGGTTGTACGCCGCCGCGTGCTCCAAAAGTGCGGTCTGCAGCAGCGCCAGGCGCCGGCCCCGCCGCGCCTCCTCGGATTCCCCGACGATGGGGGAGGGGTCGTGGATCTCGAGGACGTCGATCTCGAAGCCGGCGAGGACGCCCCGCTCAATCGCCTCCGACAGCCCCAGCTCGGCGCCGGGAAGCCACGCCCCGAAGGTGCCGTCCGGATCGTCGGCCATGCTCGCAAGCTCCACCTCCGTCCCGCCCGCGCCCTTCCGCGGGCGGGGTGAGGCGAGGATCCGCGGCGTGGCGGTGAGGTAGAGCCGGAAGTCCGCCGGGATGCGGGCGTTGTCGTGGATCGCCGCCCACGGCCTACCAAGATCACCCGCGGTTGAGTGGGCCTCGTCCACGATGGCGAGGTCGAACGGAGCCATCCGCTGGCCGTAGAGCCGTTCCCCGCCCGCCAGAGCGGCCTCCAGCGGCCCGCGGACCGTCCGCTGGCCCGTCGGGTCCTCCGGGTCCTCGCGGTCCACGAGGGAGGCGTACGTGGCGAACACGACGACCGGCCCGGACCCGGCCCACAGCGCCAGCTGGATCGCATTCGTGGTGGTGCGCACCCCCAGCGAGGTGAGGACGGGATCGTTCTCCAGCGAGCACACCGCCACCATCGGTGCCCGATGACCGACCGCCCGCCACGCCTGGGCGGTCTGCGCGAGCAGGTCCAGGGTCGGCACGGTCACCAGGATCCGCCCGCCCGGGAAGCACTCCAGCGCGCTCGCGGCAGCCGTGATCGTCTTGCCCGACCCGGTCGCGGACACCAGCGTGCCCCGCGCCCCCTTAGCAGGCACAGAAGATCTTGCAAAAAATCGGACCCATTCCCGAATGGCCGTTTTCTGGGTCACCTGATGCTCCCGGAGACTGATCACGACATTCGATCCTTTCTTTTCCCGGGTGAAATCAGGTTTCTCCACCACGAGCTCACGGAAGCACCGGCCCCGCCAGAGCCAGAGCCAGAGCCAGAGCCAGAGCCAGAGCCAGAGCCAGAGCCAGGGGCGGGGTGCGGGTACCTGTCGATGCCGCCGAGGGCGGGCAGCTCGTCCTCGAAGTCGCAGGCGGTTACGGCCTTGAAGCCCCCGCGCCACAGTGCTTCGAGCACGGCTGTGACGGCCTGGACCACCGCCTCGGCCGGCGCTCCCGCGGGGGCCTCGCATTCCAGCACGGTCGGCCACTGAAGGAAGTCGAAGGGGTGGGCGTGCTGGCCTGTGGCGTAGTCGTTGGGCTCGCCTTCCACGCGCACGGGCCCGACCACCAGTTCCGCGCCGTCGTCCTCGACGAGGCCGAGCAAGTCTCGAAGCCGGCCTACGACCCGCGGAGCGGCCTCCGCGTCCACGTAGATCGAGGCATCCCTGTAAGCGGAGTCCGGATCGAGGGGCGAAGGCCCGCGGTCATTCGTCACGCGCACTCCCTGGAGTCTCCGCCGGGGCCAGGGCGAGGAAGCGCTGGAGCAGCCGCTTGATCGGCTCGTGGTGGTAGTACTCGGCGACCTGCAGAGGAGTCTCTCCGTCGATGGCCGGCAGACGCGGATCGGCACCGTAGGCCAGCAGGATCGCGGTGGAGGCCGTATTCAGGGGGTAGTCCGTCTGTACGTGAGCGTCGCCTTCCAGGCCGATCGCATGAGTCAGCAGCGTGTCCCCGAAGCACACCTCGTCCGGATCCGCCCCGGAGTCCAGGAGGATGGAGAGGGCCTCGTAGTCACTCACCTCCACGGCCTGGTGCGCCGGCGTCCACGACTCCACCTCGACGGAAACCCCGAGACCACTTCCACGCCCACTCCCTGAAGCTTCCGCCGGTGCGAGGAAGCGCTCGAGGAGCCGCGTGGCCGGCTCGTGGTCGTAGTCCTCGGCGCACTGCAGCGGAGTTTCCCCGCTGGCAGACGGCAGGCGCGGGTCGGCTCCATACGCCAGCACGATTGCCGTACCGGCCGTGTGCAGGGGATGGGCCGACTGCAGGTGACTGTCACCTTCTGTGTCGATCGCGTGAGTCAGCAGCGTGAGCCCGAAACACACCTCGTCCGGATCGGCCCCAGCGTCCAGGAGCCTGGCGAGAGTCTCATACTCACTCATCTCTACGGCCTCGTGCGCCGGCGTCCACGGCTCCACTTTGGGAAAAGAGCTCGGCCTCAGCGCATCGGAATCCATCATGTTTCCCTCTCCGCCGGCCTTGCCAGGGCGTTGCGGACACCTGCCTACTGGGGTGTCCCTGCTTTACGCCAATGCTACATGCTGCATCACATCGAGATGCAGTCTTGCGGAACCCCCGACCGATCCCCTCCGCGAGATCTCGTCCGACCCCGGTGGGCATCGCACATCGGGGTACACGGTGCCGCATGGCACCGAAGACCGAACGCATCCAGTTCCTGCGGGCCGAGCGGCAACTGCGCCGCATCCGCTCCTTCTACACTGCGGCCATCCTCCTGTGGGCAGGGTCCGCGGCCTGGACCGGCTGGCAGGCCCCGGGGAGCCGTCAGATGTGGGTGTCCGTCCTCCTCCTGGCCGTCTTCACCGTCCTGCTCGTCACCGCGAGCCTCGCCCTGCGGCGTCTCGCCGTTCCCGCTACGGGCCGGCCCGTACACCACGCTGCCCCGCACAGGCTGCCGAGCACCCGCCGTCACGCGCCTGCCTGAGGGCCCATCACTCTTCCCACGAGTCAATCCGGGCCCCGACTCCGCCTCACCGGGGGCGGAGTCCACGGTCTGCTGACAGTCCACCACCGGGGGCCGCAGGCCCCCGCAGCTCCGGGAGCGCAGCGGACGGAGCGTCACCAGACCGGCGCAGCCGGTCTGGTGAGCGGGACGCGCAGCGTCCCGCCAGCGCTCACGCGGAGCGGGACCGCAACACCCGCGCGCAGCGCGGGTGTTCGTTTGCCCATCGCGCAGCGATGGGGTACCCGCTCCGCGGG
>NZ_JBIDAN010000011.1:0-272283 GCF_043202495.1 Streptomyces sp. NPDC048185 | reverse complement strand
GGGCGGGGGGGGCCCCCCCCCCGCCCCCGCCCCCCGGGCCGCGGCCCCCCCCCCCCCCGGGCGGGGCGGGGGGGGGGGCGGGCCCCCGGGCCGGGGGGGGGGGGGCCCCCCCCCCCCCCCCCCGCTTCTCGGCCCGGTGAGGGTTTTGTGGGTGGGGAGGGTTTTTCCGGGTGGTTCCCGTCCGACGGCGCGAGGCTGGGCGCGACAGGTCGTTCGCGCCGCCGGACGGAGTCTGTGGGGCCTGACGGCTCGGAACGCCGTGCAGGCGAGTGGCTGGGACCGCGGCGGTTCACGACGGGACCGGGCGTCTCCTCCCCTCAGGTCGTAGGAGGAGCCCCGGGCCCTTCACCACCGCACTGGCTCGCGGGCCGCCGCGGTCCTGGCCCTGCCCGCGCCGGCACCGGGCGGCCACCCCTCATCCGGGCCGTTCCGATGCCTGCGCGGGCCGCGCACACGGTCTTGACCTCCCCGTCAAGTCCCGTGGGCGAGCTGGTGGATCAGTCCTCGCGCAGGGCGCGGACCGCCTCCTCCACGCGCTTGCCGTACTCCGTGTCGGCGGCGTGGAAGTGCGCGAGGTTCTTCTGGATCACGTCCTCGCGGGAGACCTGGGACAGGCCGCCGGCGAGGTTGGCGATCAGGCGCTTCTTCTCGTCCTCGGACATCAGGCGGTACAGCTCACCGGCCTGGAAGAAGTGGTCGTCCTTGGTGTGCAGCGGTGCCTCGTGGGTGCCGGTGTGGCCGGAGACCGCCAGCGGAGCGGCCAGCGGGCGGCCGGTCTCGACCGGGCCGTCGTACGAGTTCGGCTCGTAGTTCTTGGCGCCGCGGCCCTGGGAGTTGGACGCCATGAGGCCGTCGCGGCCGTAGTTGGCCGCGCCGCCGGGCACGGCCTTCGGGGCGTTCACCGCGAGCTGGGTGTGGTTGACGCCCAGGCGGTAGCGGTGCGCGTCCGCGTAGGCGAACAGGCGGCCCTGGAGCATCTTGTCGGGGGAGGGGCCGATGCCCGGCACGAAGTTGTTCGGGGAGAACGCGGCCTGCTCGACCTCGGCGAAGACGTTGTCCGGGTTGCGGTCCAGTACCAGCCGGCCCACGCGGCGCAGCGGGTAGTCGCCGTGCGGCCACACCTTGGTCACGTCGAACGGGTTGAAGCGGTAGTTCGCCGCCTCGGCCACCGGCATGAGCTGCACGTGCAGGGTCCAGGACGGGAACACGCCCCGCTCGATGGCCTGCACCAGGTCCGTCTGGTGCGAGGTCGGGTCCTCGCCCGCGAGCTTCGCCGCCTGCTCGGCGGTCAGGCAGCGGATGCCCTGGTCGGTCTTGAAGTGGTACTTGACGAAGTACGACTGGCCCTTGGCGTTCGTCCACTGGTAGGTGTGCGAGCCGAAGCCGTCCATGTGGCGGTAGGACGCCGGGATGCCGCGGTCGCCCATCAGCCAGGTGATCTGGTGGGTGGCCTCCGGGGCGTGCGCCCAGAAGTCGAAGACGTTGTCCGGCTCCTGGCGGCCCGTGAAGGGGTCGCGCTTCTGCGAGTGGATGAAATCCGGGAACTTGATCGGGTCCTTGATGAAGAACACCGGGGTGTTGTTGCCGACGAGGTCGTAGTTGCCCTCTTCGGTGTAGAACTTCACCGCGAAGCCGCGCGGGTCGCGGACCGCGTCCGCGCCGCCGAGCGAGTCGGCCACGGTGGAGAAGCGCAGGAAGACCTCGGTGCGCTTGCCGACGGTGCTCAGGAAGTCGGCGTGCGTGTAGTCGGTGACGTCGTCGGTCACCTCGAAGTGGCCGTAGGCGCCGGAGCCGCGGGCGTGCACCACGCGCTCCGGGATGCGCTCGCGGTTGAAGCGGGCGAGCTTCTCCAGCAGGTGCTGGTCCTGGATCAGGAGCGGCCCGCCGATGCCGGCGGAGGCGGAGTTCTGGTTGTCGGCGACCGGGGCGCCGGACTCTGTCGTGAGCACGCGCTGCGACATCGGGGACCTTCCGTGCGAGGGGTCAGCGGAAAGCTGTTTCCGCTTCGTGGAGCCTAAGTTTGGGGTGCGAGAACGTCAACAGTTTGTTGAAGTGGGTTCCGGGCGGCGCCGCCGCTCGGGCGCGACAGGACAGGTGTCAGCGGCGGCGCCGCCCGGAGGTCTCGGTGCGGTGCGTCAGACCTGGGCGCCGGAGAGGCGCTCCACGGCCCGCAGGAGGGCCGAATGGTCCAGGCCGCCGTCGCCCTGGGCGCGCAGGGACGCGACCAGCTGGGCGACCACGGCGCCGACCGGCAGGGCGGCACCGACGTTGCGGGCGGCGTCGGTGACGATGCCCATGTCCTTGTGGTGCAGGTCGATGCGGAAGCCCGGCTTGAAGTCACGGGCGAGGAAGTTGTCCTTCTTCCGCGTCAGCACGGTCGAGCCGGCCAGGCCGCCGTTGAGGACGTCGAGGGCGGCCTTCAGGTCCACGCCCGACTTCTCCAGGAAGACCACGGCCTCGGCGCACGCCTGGATGTTCACGGCGACGATGAGCTGGTTGGCGGCCTTCACGGTCTGGCCCGAGCCGTGCGGACCGCACAGCACGATGGTCTTGCCGAGGGCCTCGAGGATCGGCTTGGCCTCCTCGAAGTCGGCCTGCTCACCGCCGACCATGATGGACAGGACGGCCTCGATCGCGCCGGCCTCGCCGCCGGAGACGGGGGCGTCCAGGACGCGGATGCCCTTGTCCTTCGCGGCCTTGGCGAGGTCCACGGAGGTCTGCGGGGTGATCGAGGACATGTCGACCAGCAGCGCGCCGGACTTCGCGTTCTCCAGGATGCCGTCGGGGCCGTAGGCGATGGCCTCGACCTGCGGCGACGCGGGCACCATGGTGATGACGACGTCGGCGTCGCGCACGGCCTCGGCGATCGAGCCGGCCGAGGTGCCGCCGGCGGCGGACAGACGGTCCAGCTTCTCCTGCTCCAGCGTGAAGCCCGTGACCTGGTAACCCGCCTTGATCAGGTTCTCGGACATGGGGGAGCCCATGATGCCGAGGCCGATCCAGGCGATCTTGGGGAGCGTGCTCATGATGGGTGCCTCTCTGAAAAGTTCGTGCGGGGTGGCGCTCAGCGGGCCGCGCGGGCCTCGGCCGGCAGCCAGGCGAAGGAATCGGCGCTGGGGGCGTCGCCCGGCTTGTACTCCAGGCCGACCCAGCCGTCGTAGCCGGCCTTCCTCAGCTGGTCGAGCAGCTCCTCCAGCGGGAGGGAGCCCGTGCCCGGGGCGCCGCGGCCGGGGTTGTCGGCGATCTGGACGTGGCCGGTCTTCGCGGCGTACGCCTCGATCACCTGCGGGAGGTCCTCGCCGTTCATGGACAGGTGGTAGAGGTCCATGAGGAACTTGGCGTTGCCGAGTCCGGTGGCCTCGTTGACCTTGTCGACGACCTCGATCGCGGCCGGCGCCGACACCAGCGGGTACAGCGGCGACTCGGGCTTGTTGAGCGCCTCGATCAGCAGGACCGCGCCGATCCGGTCGGCGGCCCGGGCGGCGAGGACCAGGTTCTCCAGCGCGAGCCGGTCCTGCTCGGCCGGGTCCACGCCCTCGACGCGGTTGCCGTACAGGGCGTTGAGTGCCGTGCAGCCCAGCGACTTCGCGAAGCCGGCGGCCACGTCGATGTTGGCGCGGAAGCGGTCCGACTCCTCGCCGGGGACCGACAGGGCGCCGCGGTCGGGGCCGGGCAGCTGTCCGGCGTAGAAGTTCAGCCCGGTGAGCTGGACGCCCGCGTCCTCGATCGCCTTCTTCAGAGCGTCGAGCTCGGACTGCTCGGGGGTGGGGGAGTCGATCCAGGGCCACCACAGCTCGACCGCGGTGAAGCCGGCCGCGGCGGCGGCCGCGGGGCGCTCCAGGAGCGGGAGTTCCGTGAAGAGGATCGACAGGTTGACGTTGAAGCGCTGGTCTGCGAATCCCATCGGGTGCCGCGCTCCCTTCCGTTGCGAGGGTGTTTCCGTATGACGGAAGTTCGTTTCTGCTTAACGGAAGATTGCCGAAGTCGGGCGGAGCTTGTCAAGAGGGGGCGCCGGAAAACGGGCATGGCGCGTTAGGTTGACCGGGTGCGATTGAAAGTGGAGTTCACGACCGAACCCTTCGACCTCGACGAGGCGCCCGCCCACGCGGTCGTCGCCCGGGAGGTCGTCGAGGCCGCGGAGCTGGACGAGGTCGACGTCGGCCCGTTCGGCAACACCGCCGAGGGGCGTGCCGACGCGGTGCTCGACGCCGTGAACGCGCTGCTGCGCCGCTCCCTGGAGGCCGGCGCCACCCGGATCTCGCTCCAGGTCAACGTGGTCGAGGAGGGCGAGCGGTGACCGGCCCCGGCGAGGAGCCCTTCATCGCGGCCGTGAAGCCGCTGGTCGACGCCATCGGCGGCGAGATGCTCCCGCCGGACGAGGCGGGCCAGGACGACGTCGTGCTCGCCTGGGAGGGCGCCGACGTCGTCGCCGTGCGCCTGCCCCAGCTCGCCGACTCCCTGGACCACATCCTCGCCGCCATGGAACGCCGGCAGGGCAGGCCGCTGGCCGAACTCGACCGCAGGGCCAAGCAGGAGGTCGTGCGTACCCTGGAAGCGCGCGGCGCCTTCTCCGTGCGGCACGGCGTGGAGACCGTCGCGGGCGCGCTGGGCGTCAGCCGCTTCACCGTGTACAACTACCTCAACCGCGAGAAGGACTCCTGACCTGCGCGGGACCCCCGCGCGACAAGCCGCCGTCCGGTAACCGGGCGGCGGCTTTTGTTACCCCGAATTTTCAACAAAGTGTTGACGCGTTGTTTCCGAGGGCGTTAGCTATCGGCACGCCCGTTCAGCACAAGGCCACGGAGGCTCCCGTGACGTCCACTTCCGCGTCGGGCCTGGCCCGTTTCAACGCCCTCGAGGAGACCGCGGCGCTCGCGGAACTCCACGAGGCGTGTGCCTCCACGGCGTGGGCCCGGCAACTGATCACCGCCCGCCCCTTCACCACCCCCGAGGACCTCTATGCCGCGTCCGACGCCGCCATGGCCGAGCTGACCACGGCGGACCTCGAGGAGGCGATGGCCGGGCACCCGCCGATCGGCCGCCCCAAGCCCGGTGACCCCACCTCCTCCCGCGAGCAGGCGGGGATGGCCGGGGCCTCCGCGGACCTCAAGGCGGAGATGCTCGAACTGAACCTGGCCTACCAGGAGAAGTTCGGCCACGTGTTCCTCATCTGCGCCACCGGCCGGACCGGCGAGCAGATGCGGGACGCGGTCAAGGAGCGGATCGGCAACTCGCCCGAGCAGGAACGGGAGATCGTCCGCACCGAACTGGGGAAGATCAACCGTATCCGGCTGGCCCGGCTGCTCGACGCCGCCTGACCCGCCGCAAGCCGACCGACGTCGCTGCACACCGCAAGAGGACATCGCATGAGCACCGATACCACCGCTTCCGTGTCCACGCACATCCTGGACACCAGCGTCGGCCGCCCCGCCGAGGGCGTCGCCGTCCACCTCTCCGCCCGCGGCGGACCCGAGGCGGACTGGCAGGCGCTCGGCGGCTCCGCGACCGACGCGGACGGGCGGTGCAAGGACCTGCCGGCACTGCCGGAGGGCACCACACACGTACGCCTGGACTTCGAGACCGAGACGTACTTCGCCAAGAAACAAGCCGCGGCCCAGCAGGACGCCCCCGCGCTCCGGGACAGCGAGAACGGCCGGCCCGTGTTCTTCCCCGAGGTCACCATCACCTTCGCGGTGGTGCCCGGTGAGCACTACCACGTTCCGCTGCTGCTCAACCCGTTCGGCTACTCCGTTTACCGAGGGAGCTGACCGACACATGACCCGTTTCGTCCTGGGACAGAACCAGTACGGCAAGGCAGAGAACCGCGTCGTAAAGATCGTGCGTGACGGCGACACGCACCACATCAAGGACCTGAACGTCTCCGTCGCCCTCTCCGGCGACATGGAGGAGGTCCACCGCAGCGGTTCGAACGCGAACGTCCTGCCCACCGACACCACCAAGAACACGGTGTACGCCTTCGCCAAGGAGCACGGCATCGAGAGCGCCGAGGACTTCGGCGTCAAGCTCGCCCGCCACTTCGTGGACAACACCGACTCCATCTCCCGGGCCCGCATCCGCGTCGAGGAGTACGGCTGGGAGCGGATCGAGACCTCCAAGGGCGGCGCCCGCTTCGTCGGCTCCGAGGAGATCGCCCACTCCTTCGTCCGCAAGGGCCAGGAGACCCGCGTCGCGCAGATCACCTACGACGGCCACGGCATCCAGGTGCTCTCCGGGTTCAAGGACCTGACCGTCCTGAACACGACCAACTCCGAGTTCTGGGGCTACCTGAAGGACAAGTACACCACCCTCAAGGAGGACTACGACCGGATCCTCGCCACCACCGTCTCCACCTGGTGGCGGCACAACTGGGACGGCATCGACTCGCACGCCCCGGACTGGGACCGCTCGTACAACGGGGTGCGCAAGCACGCGCTCCAGGCGTTCGCCGAGACCTACTCGTACTCGCTCCAGCAGACCCTCTTCGAGATGGGTGTGCGGGTGCTGAACTCGCGCGACGAGGTCGACGAGATCCGCTTCTCCATGCCCAACAAGCACCACTTCCGCTCGGACCTGTCGCCCTTCGGGATCGACAACGAGGCCAAGGACGGGGCCGTGTACTACGCCGCCGACCGCCCCTACGGCCTCATCGAGGCCACCATCCTGCGCGACGGCGCCGAGCAACTCATCCCGGTCGACATGACCAACCTCTGACGCGGGACGCGCGCCACCGGCCCGGCCACCCGGGGCCGGTGGCGCGCCACACCGGAGGGAACACCATGGCACAGCCTGCAACGGAGCCGGCGAAAGGCTCCTGTTCCACCCCGCCGGAGCACATCGAGGACGCCGTCACGTCCGTGCACCCGGTGGACGAGAAGCTCCACCTCTCGCGGCTCGTCCCCGCCGCGCTCCAGCACATCGCCGCCATGTACGCGGGCGTTGTCACTCCTCCGCTCATCATCGGCCAGGCCGTCGGGCTCGACCTCGAGGCCCGTACCCGGCTCATCGCCGCCTCGCTGCTCATCGCGGGCGTCGCGACCCTGCTGCAGACCCTCGGCGTCAAGGGCTTCGTCGGCAACCGGCTGCCCTTCGTCAACGCCGCCTCCTCGGCCGGCATCGCACCGATCCTGGCCATCGCCGAGACCAACTCCAAGGGCGACCAACTCCCCGCCATCTACGGCGCGGTGATGGTCGCGGGCGTCTTCTGCCTGGCCGTCGGCCCCTTCTTCGGGCGGCTGCTCAGATTCTTCCCGCCGCTGGTCACCGGCGTGGTCATCACCCTGATCGGCGTCACGCTGATGCCCGTCCCGGTGGGCTGGGCCCAGGGCGGCGACGAGACCGCCGCCGACTTCGGCTCCATGAGCAACCTCGCGCTCGCCGCCTTCACCCTCGGCGTCATCCTCGTGATGCAGCGCTTCGGCCAGGGCTTCTTCAAGCAGGTCGCCCTGCTCTTCGGCCTGTTGATCGGCACCCTCGCCGCCATCCCCTTCGGCATGGCCGACTTCAGCGCGCTCAAGACCGCCCCGGTCGCCGCGCTGCCGACGCCCTTCGCCTTCGGCGCCCCCGACTTCCAGCCCGCGGCCATCCTGTCGCTGTGCATCGTGATGCTGGTCCTGATGACCGAGTCCAGCGCCGGCATGCTCGCCCTCGGCGAGATCTGCGACCGCCGCGCCGACGCCAAGGTCATCACCCGAGGCCTGCGCACCGACGGCCTCGCCACCCTCTTCGGCCCGGTCTTCGGCGGCTTCCCCACCTCCGCCTTCGCACAGAACGTCGGCGTCGTCTCCCTGACCCGGGTCCGCAGCCGCTACGTCGTCGCCGTCGCCGGCGCCACCCTGCTGGTCCTCGGTGTCTTCCCGGTCCTCGGCGCGGTCGTCTCCCTGGTCCCCATGCCGGTCCTCGGCGGCGCGGGCATCGTCCTCTTCGGCTCCATCGCCGTCAGCGGCATCCGCACGCTGTCCGAGGCCGGTCTGGACGACAGCTCCAACATCATCCTGGTCGCCGTGGCGCTCGGCGCGGGCATCATCCCGCTGGCCGCACCGACCTTCTACGCCGACTTCCCGGCCTGGGCGCAGACCGTGCTCGGCTCCGGCATCAGCGCCGGCGCGATCGTCGCGGTCACCCTCAACCTGTTCTTCCACCATCTCGGCACCCGGAGCCGCACTTCGGTTCCGGCACTCAAATCCTCCTAGGGTCCTGCCGTGCCCCCCTCGTGGGTACCCATACCGCCCACGGGCCGCACCGAAGACAAGGAAGCAGCATGGCAGCAGCATCGGCAGCCGAGCGCACGGTCATCGAGAACTGTGCGATCGCCACCGTGGACGCGGACGACACCGAGTACGCCTCCGGCCATGTGGTGATCGCGGGCAACCGGATCGAGTCCGTCGGCGCGGGACGGGCACCCCAGGGCCTGGAGGACGTGGTCCGCCGGATCGACGCGACCGGCCACCTGGCCACCCCCGGCCTGGTCAACACCCACCACCACTTCTACCAGTGGATCACCCGGGGCCTGGCCACCGACCACAACCTGTTCGACTGGCTGGTCGCGCTGTACCCGACCTGGGCGCGCATCGACGAGCCGATGGCGTACGCGGCGGCCCAGGGCTCGCTCGCGATGATGGCCCGCGGCGGTGTCACCACCGCCATGGACCACCACTACGTCTTCCCGCGGGGCTCCGGCGACCTGTCCGGCGCAATCATCCGTGCCGCCCGCGAAACGGGCGTCCGCTTCACCCTCGCCCGCGGCTCCATGGACCGCGGCGAGTCGGACGGCGGGCTGCCGCCGGACTTCGCGGTGGAGAGCCTGGACGACGCGCTCGCCGCCACCGAGGCCACCGTGCACGAGCACCACGACGCCTCCTTCGACGCGATGACCCAGGTCGCCGTCGCGCCCTGCTCGCCCTTCTCCGTCTCCACCGAACTGATGCGCCGAGGCGCCGAGCTGGCCAGGCGGCTCGGGGTGCGGCTGCACACCCACGGCTCGGAGACCGTGGAGGAGGAGAAGTTCTGCCACGAGCTGTTCGGCATGGGCCCGACCGACTACTTCGAGTCCACGGGCTGGCTCGGCGAGGACGTGTGGATGGCGCACTGCGTCCACATGAACGACTCGGACATCGCCGCCTTCGCCCGCACGGGGACCGGTGTCGCGCACTGCCCCTCCTCCAACGCGCGCCTCGCCGCCGGCATCGCCCGCGTCCCCGACATGCTCGCCGCCGGCGTCCCGGTCGGCCTCGGCGTCGACGGCACCGCCTCCAACGAGTCGGGCGAACTCCACACCGAACTGCGCAACGCCCTGCTCGTCAACCGCCTCGGCGCCCACCGCGAGGCCGCGCTGAACGCCCGCAAGGCACTGCGGCTGGGCACCTACGGCGGCGCGCAGGTCCTCGGCCGCGCCGCCGAGACCGGCTCCCTGGAGGCGGGCAAGCTCGCCGACCTGGTGCTGTGGCGGATGGACACGCTCGCCCACTCCTCGATCGCCGACCCGGTGACCGCCCTGGTCTTCGGCGCCGCCGCCCCGGTCACGGCCTCGTTCGTGGACGGCCGCCGGATCGTCGAGGACGGCCGGCTGCTCACCGTCGACGAGGACGCCATCGCCCGCTCCACGAGGAGCGAGGCGCAGCGGCTGGCGCGGATCGCCGCGCAGGGCTGAGCGCCGCACGACCGAACACCCAAGTTCTCCGGCTGGGAGGGACGGCTCCCGGCCGGTAGCCGTGGACCCGAGCGGGGTCCATGGCGGCCGTCTCCGGGGCGTGTGCCCATGCGCACGCCCCCGGAGCGGTCACCGTTTCCCGCAACCGGAACGGTCCGTCCCGGTCCCGCACGACCATATGCACCACCTCCCTGACAGATACGTCAATGCCGACGTGTAACCGACCGGAGGAACGCCGCCGTGGCCGACCACCCTGTTGACGAGAAACTCCCGCCACTCAAGATGGCGACGACCGGCCTGCAGCATGTGGCCGCGATGTACGCCGGAGTCGTAGCCCCGCCCCTGATCGTCGGCGCGGCCATCGGCCTCAGCGCCACCGAGCTCACCTTCCTGACCGGCGCCTGCCTGTTCACCGCGGGCCTCGCCACCTTCCTACAGACCCTCGGCATCTGGAAGATCGGAGCCCGTCTCCCCTTCGTCAACGGCGTCACCTTCGCCGGTGTCGCCCCCATGACCGCGGTCGTCGCCTCGACCGACGACAAGTCCGACGCGCTGCCGATCATCTTCGGCGCGGTCATCGTCGCCGGCCTGCTCGGCTTCCTGGCCGCACCCGTCTTCTGCAAGGCGATCCGCTTCTTCCCGCCGGTCGTCACCGGCACCGTGATCACCCTCATCGGCATATCCCTGCTCCCGGTCGCCTTCGGCTGGGCACAGGGCCCCAGTCCCACGGCCGACGACTACGGCTCGTCGACCAACCTGGGTCTGGCGGGGATCACACTCGTCATCGTCCTGCTCCTGCGTCGCTTCACCCGCGGCTTCGTGAAGCAGATCGCGGTGCTGCTCGGCCTGGTCGCGGGCACGCTCATCGCCATCCCGTTCGGTGTCACGGACTTCGGCCCGGTCGCGGACGCGGACGTCGTCGGCTTCCCGACGCCGTTCCACTTCGGCGCCCCGCAGTTCCAGGTCGCCGCGATCCTGTCGATGATCGTGGTGATGGTGGTCTCGATGACCGAGTCCACCGCCGACATGCTCGCCCTCGGTGAGATCGTGGAGCGGCCGGCGGACGAGAAGACCATCGCGGCCGGCCTGCGTGCCGACACCCTCGGCTCGGCGCTCAGCCCCATCTTCAACGGCTTCATGTGCAGCGCCTTCGCGCAGAACATCGGCCTGGTCGCGATGACGAAGATCCGCAGCCGCTTCGTGGTGGCCGCGGGCGGCGGCTTCCTGGTCCTGATGGGCCTGTGCCCGATGGCCGCCTCGCTGATCGCCGTCGTTCCCCGCCCGGTGCTGGGCGGCGCCGGCGTCGTCCTGTTCGGCTCGGTCGCGGCGAGCGGCATCCAGACCCTGGTCCGGGCGAGCCTGGACAAGGACAACAACGTCCTGATCGTGGCGGTCTCGCTGGCCGTCGGCATCATCCCGATCGCGGCGCCGGAGTTCTACCACGCCTTCCCGGAGAACGCGAAGATCATCCTGGACTCCGGCATCTCGACCGGCTGCGTGGCCGCCGTCCTGCTCAACCTGGTCTTCAACCACATCGGCGGCAAGGGCCGGGACGCGGAGGACGTGACCCACCCGATGGAGGCGGGGGAGGAGATCAGCGAAACCTCCCGCACCGCCGTCGCACCGTGACGACGGGTCCCGGGGCACCGGGGGTGTTAAGAAGGCCGGCGTTCCCCCTAGGGAACGCCGGCCTCACTGCTTCGCGGCGCCCGGAAGGGCGTACGCCGCCGCACCGCCCGCCGGATCGCGTCCCTCTCGCGCAGGTCTCGACGATCGACACGGCGCCCGGGGGGCGCGCTACGCTCCCAGCAGGGCGGGCTCGGAGGCCAGCTCCTCGAACCGCTGCCGCGGATCGGCCACCAGCCTGCGTTCGCGCAGGTCCATGAGCCCGCCGACCGCCTCGATCTCGGCCGCCACGGTGCCGTCGGCCTTGCGGACGGTCTGCCGGATCCGGAACGTCTTCCCCTCGCCCCACTCGAAGGCGCACGTCACCTCGACCTCGTCACCGGCGAGCAGCTCCCGCCGGAAGCGGATCGTCGTCTCCAGCGCCACGGGCCCGACCCCCCGGCCCACCAGGTCGGCCTGCTTCACGCCGGCCGCCTGGAGCAGCGACCAGCGGGCGTGCTCGGCGTAGTTGAGGTACACGGCCTGGTTCAGATGTCCCTGCGTATCGGTCTCGTACCCGCGGACGGTCACCGGAACGGAAAACGGCTCGCTCACCACAACTGCCTCTCCTCGTGGACGTACTGATCGCACGATCCTGACACGGGGCGTCACACCTTCCGCGGGGAGGCCAGCAGATAACGGGCCCGGGTACGCGGCTCGGTGTGCTCCCCGACCTGCCAGCCCGCCGCCTCCAGCGTCGCCGCGCAGGCCCTCAGCGCCGTGCCGTCGGCCTCGTGCACGGCGACGGCCTCCGGCTGCGGCGTCGCGCGCACCCGGTACCCGGCGTCGCCGGCCGGACCCGCGGGGCGGTGTCCGGCGGCCTCCAGGGCGAGCGCGGCGGCCCGCACGAGATGCGCCCACTCCCACCCGCACGGCAGGTCCGCGGACCCGTCGGAACGGGTCATCCGGCGCAGCTCCAGCAGCCCCTGCCAGGCCCCGCGCACCTCGCGCAGCCGTGCCGGCCCGGCACCGCCCGGTGTGTCCTCCTCACCGCCCACCCGCGCGGCGAACACGCCGTCGGCGGTGGCGGGCGCGGTGGGCGCGGCGGGCTCCGGCGCCGTCCCGGGCCCGGCGGGATCCTCGCGCATCCGGTGCCCGGCCGGCGTCAGGAAGTGGTCGTGCGGGGGCCGCGGATGCCGGAAGGCGAGGCCGCGCTTCACCAGCGCGGCGAGCTGCGTCTCGGTCCCCCGCAACCGTCCGGTGACGGGGTCGGCGGCGTCGATGACACGCCGCTGCGCGACGGTCGGCGGTCGTGTCACGGCGTCCCCTCTCCTCACCGGCGGCACCCTCGAACACTACGACGGGGGTCTGACATTCCACGCGGCGATCACCGGCCGGCCGTGCTCCGTGCCCAGTCGGCACAGGGTCCCCGTGCCCAGCTGGAACAACGCTCCGTGCGACGGCGGAAGCCCCAGGTGCCGGGCGGTGAGCACCCGCAGGAAGTGCCCGTGGGCCACGAGCACCACGCACCCCTCGGTGTTGGCGAACGCGGCCTCCACCCGGGCCAGCACCCGGTCGGCCCGCTCACCCACCTGCTCCGGGGACTCCCCGGGGTGGTCCGGCGGCCCGGGCGCGACGCCGTCCGTGAACAGGAACCAGTCCGGCCTGCTCCGCTGGATCTCGACCGTCGTGATCCCCTCGTACCCGCCGTAGTCCCACTCGTGCAGGTCGGGATCGACGCGCACCCCGTGCAGCCCGATCAGCTCGGCCGTCTCCCGCGCCCGCTGGGACGGGCTGACGAACGCGGCCCCGATCCGGTGCGACCGGATCAACGGCACGAGACCGCGTGCCTGTTCCCGCCCGTGCTCGGTCAGCGGGACGTCCGTCAGCCCGGTGTGCCGCCCGGACCGCGACCACTCGGTCTCGCCGTGCCGGACCAGAAAAAGATCACCCATCGACACCCACACCCTTCCCGCCGTGCTCGTCAGCACGGTGTCACACGTGGACCGCGACCCGCGGAACCGACTCGGCCGCGCGGTCACGCGGGGGGCCTGCCGCGAGGGGCGGCATGCGTCATTTTCTGTGCATGACGCACGAGTTGGCCGCGGCCTGTGATCACGAACACGCTTGCCGTGGGAGGTGGAACGCTATTTACTGACGCGGCCATTGTGAAGATTGCATGAGAATTTAATGGGGGGCGCACGAGTGCGCTGGGACAACTCCGCCGGAAGAGACCGGCACAGACGGATCGTCAGTCGGACCGGGCTGACAGCCGGACTCACCTCGGTGGCCCTCGTGGCCTCCTTGTCGGCGTTCACCGTGCCCGCCGCCGCGGCTCCCGCGGCCCCGACGGCCCCGACTGCGGCGACCTCGGCCGCCTCGGACGCCGGGATCGACCACGCCACGGCCGCCCGGCGCGCCGCGGCCAGTGGCGAGCAGGTGGAGGTCACCGGTGAGCGCACCGAGTACTCCACCACCACGGCCAATCCGGACGGCACCTTCACCCTCGTGCAGTCCGCGGTCCCGCAGCGGGCCAAGGGCGACGACGGCTCCTGGCGTGCCGTGGACGCCACGCTGGAGCGCAGGCCGGACGGCACCGTCGGGCCCAGGGCCGCCGTGGTCGACCTGGCCTTCTCCGGCGGCGGCGACGGCTCGGGCCTGATCCGCCTGGCCAACGACGAGGGCAGCCTGCACCTCGACTGGCCCGGCACTCTGCCCGAGCCCCGGCTGGAAGGCGCCAAGGCCGTCTACCCCGAGGTGCTCGACGGCGTGGACCTGGAGCTGACCGCCACCGCCGAGGGTTACCGCGAGGTCCTCGTCGTCAAGACCGCCCAGGCCGCCGCCGACCCGGCCCTGGAGCAGATCGAGCTGACCGCCTCCACCACCGACCTGCGGCTGATGCCCGGCGCCGGCGGCGGCGTGCGCGCCGTCGACACCGACGGCAACACCGTCTTCAAGGGCCCGGCCGGCCAGATGTGGGACTCCGCGGGCCAGGACGAGCGTCCCGGCACCGACGGCGTGCGCACCCAGCTTACCACCGCCGCCGCCGCCACCGGCGGCGAGATTCCCGACCCGGTCGAGGAGGGCACCCAGCCCGGCGCGGGCGACAACAGCGCCGTCATGCCCGTCCAGGTCGACGCCGACAGCGTCACCGTCGAGCCGGACCTCGGGCTGCTGCGCGGCGAGGACACCGTCTACCCCGTCTACATCGACCCCTCGGTCGGCCTCGGCGTGTCCGAGCGCACCGTACTGTCGTCCGACGGCGACAAGTTCTGGCAGTTCAACGGCGACTACGGCGTCGGCCGGTGCAGCGTCTCGGGCCCGTACTACTGCGGCAGCAACTACACGAACCGCATGTACTTCGAGTTCTCGCCGTCCAAGCTCGCCGGCAAGTACGTCCTCGACGCCACCTTCCGCGCCTACGAGACCTGGTCGTTCAGCTGCTCCGCCAAGTGGGTGGACCTGGAGCGCACCAACAACATCTCGGAGGGCACCCGGTGGCCCGGCCCGACGCAGCTGGACCAGATGGGCGACCGGTACGTCTCGGCCGGCCGCGGCAGCCAGTGCAGCCCCGACCAGCCCGACCAGTGGATCGAGTTCAACGACAACCCGGACGAGACCGACGAGAACCTCGCCTCCACGGTGCGCAGCTTCGCCGACGGCAAGATCAGCCGGCTCACGCTGATGCTGCGGGCCAAGGACGAGTCCGACCCCGAGGCGTGGAAGCGGTTCGACGACAACGCCGAACTGAAGGTGACCTACGCCTTCAAGCCCGGCGTGCCCACCAGCGTCGGCGTGATCCCCGGCGACGGCACCACCGCCTACTGCCGGACGTCCTCCTCCGACCCGCTGATCGTCACCCGCATCGACCCCATGGTGCAGTCCCGGGTGCAGACCCAGGTCGAGCACCACATGGGCGACGAAGAGGGCTCCCTCCAGGCCGAGTTCGTCGTCGAGCGCGGTGACGACGCGGCCTGGCACCAGGTGTGGTCCGGCTATCGGCCCGACTCCGGCTGGGACCCCGACGAGACGCTTGAGAAGATGCGCACCTCCAACCGGGCGGACGGCGGCCTGTACCGGCTGCGCTCGCGCACCCAGTCGCACTGGTCGTACAGCGGCAAGTCCGGCGACCTGTTCTCCTCGTACTCCTCGTGGTGCTACTTCAAGATCGACTCGACGGCGCCCAAGGCCCCGGTCGTCACCTCGGTCTCGCCGTACACCCAGTGCACCGCCAACCTGTGCGAAGGCAAGGGCGGCCCGGGTGTGGCCGGTTCCTTCACCTTCAAGCCCAACGCCGCCGACACCGACATCACCGGCTACCGCTGGCGGCTGCTGACCACCTCGGCCAAGGAGGCCAAGGCGGTCACCGGCAAGTCGGTCACCGTGTCCGACGTGACACCGTCACTGGCAGGCACCCAGGTGCTGTCCGTCGAGGCCAAGGACGTCCGCAACCGCTGGGGCGCCCCGTCGGAGTTCAGCTTCAAGGTCGCCCCCGCGGCCGGTGCCACCGGCACGTGGCACTTCGACGACGCCCTGCCCGGATCGGGTGTGACGACCGCCAAGGACACCGCCGTCGAGGGCACCCGGCACGACGCCACCCTCTACACCGGGGGCGCGGGCTGGTCCACGCTGGCCCGGCGCGGCGACGCCGACTCCTCGCTGTACCTCAACGACACGTCGGACACGACACCGCAGGCGGGCTACGCCGCGACCGCGGCCCCGGCCGTGAACACCAGGGACTCCTTCACCGTCTCGGCGTGGGCCTACCTGACCGACACCTCCCAGACCCGGGTGGTGATGGCGGCCCCCGGCACCTACGGTTCGGCGTTCACGCTGTACTACTCGGCCTCGTACAAGAAGTGGGTCTTCAACCGGACCGCCGGGGACGTCAAGGACAAGCCGGTCTACCTCCGGTCGCTCGGTGACGCCACCAACCCGCCGCTGAAGGTGTGGACGCACCTGGCCGCCGTGTTCGACACGAAGAACGACGCCGACAAGGCGAACGACACCATCCAGCTCTTCGTCAACGGCCGCCCGCAGGGCAAGCCCGTCGTGCTCAACACCGTGTCGACCGCGTACCAGCCCTGGGTCTCCTCCGGCGGTCTGCAGATCGGCCGCTCCCTGGTCGGAGGCGTCTACGGCGAACACTTCCGCGGCCGTGTCGACGAGGTGAACGCCTGGCAGCGCGTGCTGACCCCGGACGAGATCACCCAGCAGGCGCAGCTCCTGGAGGAGGGCGTGCCGGCCAACGAACTCGTCGCGCAGTGGGACGCCGCGTCGTCCACCGGCACCACGGTCAAGGAGCTGTCCTCCTACCCCGCGCCGAGCCTGACGCTGTCGGCGTCCGGGGCGGTGCTGGACGAGGAGAACAACGCCCTCGTCCTGGACGGCACTGCGGGTTATGCCTCCGCGACCGGCCCGGTCGTCGACGAGACCGGCTCCTTCACGGTGTCCGCCCGCGTCCAGCTGGACTCGGCCGGGCTCGCCTCGAAGCCGGTCGGCTACAAGGCCCTGGTCGCCGGGCAGCAGGCGAGCGCCGGTGAGTCCTCATGGGCGCTGTGGGCGGTGAAGCCCGCCGACGGCGTCTACCAGTGGAAGTTCACCCGCACCGCCGTCGGCGCCGACGGCAAGGTCACCCAGTCCGCCGAGGTGCCGGGCGGCGACATCGCCGAGACCGACACCTGGGTGCAGGTCACCGGCGTGTTCGACGCCCAGGAGTCCTGGGAGTGGACGGACCCGGCCGACCCGGCGAAGACGGAGACCCGCTACGGCAGACTCCACCTCTTCGTCGGCGAGTTCGACCAGCCGTCGGAGACCGCGTCCGGGTTCACCACCCCCCAGTACGGCACCGGGGCCCTGACCGTGGGCCGCGGCAGCCAGGGCGGCACCACCGGGCACCACCTGCCCGGCGCCCTGGAGGAACTGCGCGTGTGGACCGGCGCGATGAGCGCCGACCAGGTCCGGTCGCAGATCCTCGGCGGCGTCTGAACGGCGCCCTTCCCTTCCTGAGCCGGTCCGGGGGTGCGGTCACCCGCGCCCCCGGACCGGCTCGCTCCGTCCTTCGCGGAGCGGCGCCCGCCTTCGGCGCCGCGTCCCTTCGACGTTTCCTTCTCGGACAAGGAATCCCATGAGACACCAACCCCTGGGGGTCCCCCGCGCGGGGACCGGACCCGGCCCCGATCGGCGCCGGGCGGTACGTCCCTGGCTGCGCCGCGTCAGCGCGGTCGTCGGCATCACCCTGCTGCCCGGCCTGCTCGCCCCCGCCGCCACCGCCGACGACGTGGACCCCCTCGGCAGGCCCGAGCTGTCCACGCCGAGCGCGCAGCAGGTGGCGCCCTTCGAGGCGAAGCTGGACGCCCGGACCGCGGCCGTCGTGCGCGACGCCGCCCGCGCCGACCAGACGGCCGCCGGCCGTGCCGTCAAGGACCAGTCCCGCGGCACCACGTGGCCCACCGGCGGCTCGGCCCGCCTGACCGCCTCCGGCACCAGGACCGCCGAGGCAGCCCCCGGCCGGCTGCCCGTCACCCTCGCCCCGCCGGCGGCGAAGAAGGCCAGGCGCGCCGACAGCGTCAAGGTCGACGTCCTCGACCAGAAGGCCGCCGGCGCCCTCGGCGTCAAGGGCGTCGTCCTGAAGGTCACCGGCCCCGCCGGCGGCGGAGCGGCCCGCCTCGGCATCGACTACTCGGCGTTCGCCTCCGCCTACGGCGGCGACTGGGCCGGCCGCCTCCAGCTGCTGCGCCTGCCCGACTGCACCGCCGGTGCCGCCGCCTGTCCGCCCGCGACGCCGGTGAAGTTCACGAACGAGCGCGGCGACGAACGGCTCACCGCCGACCTCGCCTTCGCCCCCGAGGCGGCCTCCGGGCAGACCATGACCCTCGCCCTGGCGGCCGGCACGGCCTCCGCAGACGGCGACTACAAGGCGACGCCGCTCGCGGCCTCCTCGACCTGGGAGGCCGGCGGCAGCTCCGGCTCGTTCACCTGGTCCTACCCGCTGAAGGCGCCCGAGCCCGCCGCCGGCGAGGCCCCCAAGCTGGAGATCTCCTACGACTCCGGCAGCGTCGACGGCCGCACCTCCACCAGCAACAACCAGGGCACCGAGGTCGGCGAGGGCTTCGACATCACCTCGTCCTTCATCGAGCGCAAGTACGGCTCGTGCACCGACGACGGGCAGAAGGACCGGCACGACCTGTGCTGGAAGTACGACAACGCCTCCCTCGTCCTCAACGGCAAGGCCACCGAGCTGGTCAAGGACGACACCACCGGCCAGTGGCGGCTGAAGAACGACGACGCCTCCAAGGTCACCCACTCCACCGGCGCGGACAACGGCGACGACAACGGCGAGTACTGGACCGTCACCACCGGCGACGGCACCCGTTTCGTGTTCGGCCTGAACAAGCTCGACGGCGCCGCCGCCGACGTCCGCACCAAGTCGGTGTGGACCGTGCCGGTCTTCGGCGACGACGAGGGCGAGCCCGGCTACGCCGACGGAACGGGCTTCACCTCGCGCGACAAGAAGCAGGCGTGGCGGTGGAACCTCGACTACGCCGAGGACACCCACGGCAACGCCACGACCTACTGGTACGAGGACGAGACCAACAACTACGACAAGCTCGGTGACGACAACACCGGCACGTCCTACATCCGCGGCGGCTATCTGAAGGAGATCCGCTACGGGCAGCGGGCCGGTGCCCTCTTCTCCGGCACCCCCCAGGCCTCGCACAGGATCGTGTTCGGTCACGACGAGCGCTGCCTGGCCTCCGGCACCGGCTGCGACGCGCTGACCGAGGACACCCGGGACAACTGGCCCGACGTGCCGTTCGACCGGATCTGCAAGGACGGCGACAAGTGCCCGTACCTGGACAGCCCGTCGTTCTTCACCCGCAAGATGCTGACCTCGGTCAGCACCTACGCGTGGGACGCCGCGGCGGCCACCCCCGCCTTCTCGCCGGTCGACACCTGGACCCTCAAGCACCTCTACCTCGACCCGGGCGACACCGGTGACTCCACCGACCAGTCGCTGTGGCTGGACGAGATCAAGCACACCGGCAAGCGGGGGACCGACCTCTCCCTGGACGCGGTGAAGTTCTCCCACGTCTTCATGCCCAACCGGGTGGACAGCCCCAGCGACGACATCCTCTCCTTCGAGCGGCCCCGTCTGAAGACCGTCGTCTCCGAGACCGGCGCGCAGACGATCGTCGACTACCTGCCCGCGGACTGCGTGGCCGGGCAGACCATGCCCAAGGCGGACGAGAACACCAAGCGCTGCTTCCCGGTGTACTGGTCGCCCTACGGCCAGGAGGAGCCGATCCTCGACTGGTTCCAGAAGTACCCCGTCAGCTCCGTGCGCACCACCGACCCGCTGGGCGGCTCCGAGGCCGTGCAGCACACCTACGAGTACTCCGGCGGCGGTGCCTGGCACTACAACGACGACCCGCTGACCCCCGCCAAGGAGCGCACCTGGTCCCAGTGGCGCGGCTACGGCAAGGTCACCCACTACACCGGGCCGTCCGACGGCACCCGGGCCAAGACGGTCACCGTGTACCTGCGCGGCATGGACGGCGACCGGCTCCTCGGCAGCGACGGCAAGACCCCCGACCCGGACCGGCGCAGGAAGGTGGAGGTCGCCGGCGTCACCGCCCCGGCCGTCACCGACTCCGACCAACTCGCCGGCTTCCAGCGCGAGAGCGTCGCCTACGACGGCGACAAGGAGGTCTCCGGCACCGTCAACGACCCCTGGTCCAAGCGGACGGCGACCCAGCACAAGTCGTACGCCGACACCGAGGCGTACTACGTGCGGGTGGGCGCCTCGCACGCCCGCACCCGCGTCACCAGCCGCCTCACCCCCTACGACCGGGTGCGCACCACCCGGACGAGCTACGACGACTACGGCATGCCGGTGTCGGCGGAGGACCTCGGCGACGACTCCGTCACCGGCGACGAGAAGTGCACCCGCACCTGGTACGCGCGCAACGACGCCGCGGGGCTGACCGCGCTGGTCTCCCGCACCCGGATCGTCGGCCGGGCCTGCTCGGTCACCGACTCCGCCCTGGACCTGCCGGCGGACGCCACGCGCCCCGGCGACGTCGTCTCTGACAAGGCCACCGCCTACGACACGACCACCTGGTCCGCCAGCCAGAAACCCATTAAGGGCGACGCTCGCTGGGCCGGCCGCGCCAAGGGCTACGGCAGCGACGACCAGCCGCTGTGGCAGATGACGGCCGTCACCGACTACGACACGCTGGGCCGCCCGGTCCAGGTGAAGAACACCAGCAACGTCGTCACCTCCAAGACCGAGTACCAGCCGCCCGCGGCCGGTCCCCTGACCTCGACGGCGGTCGTCAACGCCAAGGGGCACCGGACCACCACGGTCAAGGACTTCGGGCTGGGCGTGGACCTGAAGGTCACCGACGCCAACGGCAAGGTGACGGAGACCGCCTACGACAGCCTCGGCCGCGTCACCTCCGTGTGGCTGCCGAACCGCTCCCGCGCGCTCGGCAAGACCGCCAACTACGTCTACGGCTACAGCGTGAAGTCCACGTCCCTGCCGTGGGTCTCCAGCGCCACCCTGAACGGTGACGGCTCCGGCTACAACACCACGTACGAGATCTACGACTCGCTGCTGCGCACCCGGCAGGTGCAGGCGCCCTCGGCGCAGGGCGGCCGGATCATCGCGCAGACCCTGTACGACGGCCGTGGCCTGCCGGTCACCGCGCAGTCGGACATCTGGGACGACACCGCGGCCCCGTCCGGCAAGATCGTGCAGATCGACGGCGGCCAGGCGCCCCGGCAGACCGACAGCGTCTACGACGGCATGGGCCGCGTCACCAAGGCGGTCACCAAGAGCTACGGCGTCACCGAGTGGGCTGTCGACACCACCTACCAGGGCGATCTGGTTCTCACCAGCGCCCCGGAGGGCGGCTCGGCCAACGCGGTCGTCACCGACGCGTTCGGACGGACCGTCGAGCGCCGTGACTACGCGGGCACCCGCCCGGCCGGCACGGACTACATGACCACCCGGTACGCCTTCGACGCCGCCGACCGGCAGAAGTCGATCACCGCGCACGATCAGTCGGCGTGGACGTACACGTACGACCTCTTCGGCCGCCAGGTCTCCGTCACCGACCCCGACAAGGGCACGACGGTCACCCAGCACAACGAGATCGACCAGGCGGTGAAGTCCACCGACGGCCGGGGCGAGGTGCTGCTGTTCGAGTACGACGTGCTCGGCCGCAAGACCGGCATGTGGCAGACGTCGAAGACCGACGCGAACAAGCTGGCGGCCTGGACCTTCGACACCCTCGCCAAGGGCCAGCAGGACACGGCCGTGCGCTACGAGGGCGGCCTGACCGGCAAGGCCTACACCCAGGAGGTCACCCGCTACGACGCCCTGTACAAGGTCACCAACAACGAGCTCACCCTCCCCGCGGACGACCCTCTGGTCGCGGCCGGCGTGCCCGCCAAGCTGGCCTTCTCCACGGGCTACAACCTCGACGGCACCGTCAAGCAGGCCGCCGCGCCCGCGGTGGCCGGCCTGTCCTCCGAGACCGTGTCCTACACCTACGACGAGCTCGGCCAGGTGCTGACCGCCAAGGGCACCACCGGCTACCTCCAGCAGGCGGCCTACTCGCCCCTCGGCGACCTGCGCCAGATGACGCTGGCCACCGACCCGGCCGGCGCCAAGAAGGTGTACCTCAACAACGACTACGAGGCCGGCACCCGCCGCCTCACCCGGTCGTACGTCACCGACGACGTCCACGGCTTCATGCTCCAGGAGCTGAAGTACCAGCAGGACGACGCCGGCAACATCACCTCCGTCTCCGACGCCACCACCCTCGGCGGCACCGGCAAGGCGGACCACCAGTGCTTCACCTACGACGGCTACCGCCGGCTGAGCGAGGCCTGGACTCCCAAGACCGCCGACTGCGCCACGTCCGGCCGCACCGTGGCCAACCTCGGCGGGGCGGCGCCGTACTGGACGAGCTACCAGTACAACGACTCGGGGCTGCGCTCCAAGCAGACCGAGCACAGCGCGTCGGGCGACGTCACCACCGAGTACAAGTACGGCACGGCCGAGGGCCGGCCGCGCGCCCTGTCCTCCACGGTGACCGGCACCAAGACCGCGTCGTACACCTACGACGAGACCGGCAACACCGAGACCCGGCCCGGGGTGCAGGCCACCCAGACCCTGGACTGGAACGCCGAGGGCGGCCTCGCCACCGCGAGCGAGCCGGCCGCGGCCGGGAAGCCGGCCACCGGCACCGCCTACGTCTACGACGCCGGCGGCGAGCTGCTCATCCGCCGCCCCACCACCAAGGACGGCGAGACCGTCCTGTACCTGGGCACCACCGAGGTCCACCTCAAGGTGAGCGGCAACGGTGCGACCAAGGCGCTCTCCGGCGCCCGCACCTACAAGGCGGGCTCGGCCGTCATCGGCGTCCGCACCTCCACCGCGGGTGTCTCCGGCACGAAGCTCACCTTCCTCGCCGGTGACCACCACGGCACCTCGGGGCTGGCGGTCGACGCCGGCACGCTGGCGTTCGTCAAGCGCTGGTCGACGCCGTTCGGCGCCCCGCGCGGCACGGCCTCCGGCGCCTGGCCCGACGACAAGGGCTTCCTGGGCAAGCCGGCGGACACCACGACCGGCCTCACCCAGCTCGGCGCCCGCCAGTACGACCCGGGTACGGGCAGGTTCCTCAGCGTCGACCCGCTGCTCGAGCCGGACAAGCCCAACACCCTCAACGGCTACGCGTACGCCAGCAACAGCCCCGTGACCAACTCCGACCCGAGCGGTACCAGCGACGGTCTCGGCGGTCTCCTCGGCCTCATCGGGGCGATCGTCGGCGGTGTCGTGGGTGCGGTGCTCGGCGTGGTCGGCGCCGCGATCACCGCTGCCGGCGGTGGCGGCGGCGGTGGCTGGGGCGGTACGGCCCCGACCTCGTCCGGTGGCTGGACCCAGCCGCCGGTCAATCAGTGGACGCCGGGCGCGACCTACAACTACATCACCAAGTCTTGGGACCTGCCCTTCAACCCGCCCACCCAGAGCCTGGAGGAGATGCTCGCCTCCATGCCGGACTGGGGCATCGTCAGCGACCCCAAGGCCGCCAACCGCTGGGAGACCTCGCGTTCCCTGTTCATGGGCTGGCTGTGGGGCGGCGGCTACCCGCTGCGCGAGCACCAGGACTTCCGCGGCGGTGACGCCTTCACGTCCATCCTGGCCCAGGACGGGACCATCTCCGGCATGCGGGCAAAGATGGTCGGCCAGGCCCGCAAGGGCACGAAGGGGGCCTTCGCCAAGGAGGTCGAGTTCATGTACGAGGACAAGGGTCCCGAGCCCGGTCACCCCTGGTACGCGTTCAAGTTCAACACCGTGCGCGGCATCGCGAACGACGTCGCCGGCGTGCTGACCAACGGTGCCATAGGCACCAGCAACCAGGCCGACGCCTTCCTGGGCACCTACACCGCCACGGCCAAGATCAGCTCGATCAACAAGAAGAAGGGTTCGGTCACCCTCAAGTTCACCGCCTACAACACCTCTGACTGGCGGTCCGCGACCCACGCGATCCCGCGCTCGTGGAACCCCGCGTTCGAGGACACCTTCGGGGCGGCGGTCCGCGAGGACTTCTCGTGGGAGGAGAAGTGGCCCATCAACGAGTGCGTGAACTACTCGGAGTGGCTGGAGTAGCACCACCGCGCCCGTGACAGACACCCGGTGGTCCGGGGCGCCTCGCCGCCCCGGACCACCGGCACATCCGGCACCCTTCTAGGATTCCCCTGTGCTCAAGACACCCTCCGCACCCGCCGTCCGCTGGACGGCCGCCGTGCTGATCACCCTGCTGGCGGCCACGGCGTGCGACGGCGCGGGCGCCGAGACCGCGACGGTCTCCGCCGACCGGGTCACCGGCAGCTGGCAGGCCGGCGACGCGTCCCTCGCTCTCACCGCCGGCCGCACCTTCACCGCGTCCGGGCTGGACTCGGGCAAGCTCGCCGGCACCGGCTGCCCCGGCGGGCACAGCGACGGCGACTGGGCCTTCTTCGCCGACGACGGCGACGGCCTGTACATGACCTCGCCCGAGGCCCGGTCGGGTTCGGAGATCGGCCTGTCCTTCACCGAGGAGTCCGACGAGCCCTGCCGGATCACGCTGACGGTCGTCGACGACGGCGACACCCTGTGCGCCACGTCCGACCCGGAAACACCCTGCGACCTGGGCGTCCGCTTCACCCGGAAGGACTGAAGCCCGGAGGACGCCGGCGCCCGGCCGCTACTGCCGGTACCCGCTCAGGAACCGTCCGATCCGGCCGATCGCCGCCTCGAGGTCGTCCGCGTACGGCAGGGTCAGGATGCGGAAGTGGTCGGGGGAGGGCCAGTTGAAGCCCGTGCCCTGGACCACCTGGATCTTCTCCCGCAGCAGCAGGTCCAGGACGAACTTCTCGTCGTCGTGGATCCTGTGCACCTTCGGGTCGATGCGCGGGAAGGCGTACAGCGCGCCCTTGGGCTTCACGCACGAGACGCCGGGGATCTCGTTCAGCCTCTCCCAGGCCACGTCGCGCTGTTCGCGCAGCCGGCCGCCCGGGGCGGTCAGCTCGCGGATGGACTGGCGGCCGCCGAGCGCGGCCTGGATCGCGTACTGGGCCGGCGCGTTGGCGCACAGGCGCATGGAGGCCAGCATGGTCAGGCCCTCCAGGTAGTCCTTGGCGTGCTGCCTGGGACCCGTCACCACCAGCCAGCCGGAGCGGAAGCCCGCCACCCGGTACGTCTTGGACAGGCCGCAGAAGGTGAGGACCACCAGGTCGGGGGCGAGGGCGGCGGCCGAGTGGTGGACGGCGTCGTCGTACAGGATCTGGTCGTAGATCTCGTCGGCGAAGACCATCAGGCCGTGGCGGCGGGCGAGGTCGAGGATGCCCTCGACGATCTCCTTCGGGTAGACGGCGCCGGTCGGGTTGTTGGGGTTGATGACGACGACCGCCTTGGTGCGGTCGGTGATCTTCGACTCCATGTCGGCCAGGTCCGGGTACCACTCGGCCTGCTCGTCGCACAGGTAGTGGACCGCCTTGCCGCCGGCGAGGGTCGTCACCGCCGTCCAGAGGGGGAAGTCGGGGGCGGGGATCAGGATTTCGTCGCCGTCCTCCAGCAGGGCCTGTACGGCCATGGAGACCAGCTCGGAGACGCCGTTGCCGAGGAACAGGTCGTCCACGCCGACCTCCAGACCGAGGGCCTGGTAGCGCTGGGCGACGGCCCGGCGGGCGGAGAGGATGCCGCGCGAGTCCGTGTAGCCGTGCGCCTGCGGCAGCATCCGGATCATGTCCTGGAGGATCTCCTCCGGCGCCTCGAAGCCGAAGGAGGCCGGGTTGCCGGTGTTCAGGCGCAGCACGCTGTGCCCCGCCTTCTCCAGCGCGTCGGCGTGCTCGATCACCGGGCCGCGGATCTCGTAGCAGACCTCGCTGAGTTTGTTCGACTGCCGGAACTCCATGCGCCGCTTCCCCTCCGGTATCTGGTGTTGCTTGGTTTTACCAAGTGGGAGCTTGGAAAGTCCAACAACGTGTCTACACTGCGTCGCATGTCACCTCGCCGAAGCTACGACCAGTACTGTTCCGCCGCCCGCGCGCTCGACACCGTCGGCGACCGCTGGACCCTGCTGATCGTCCGGGAGCTCCTCGCGGGCCCTCGGCGCTACACCGACCTGCACGCCGACCTGCCCGGCGTCAGCACGGACGTGCTCGCCTCGCGGCTGAAGGACATGGAGCGCGACGGGCTGACGACCCGGCGCCGGCTGCCGCCGCCCGGAGCGGCGTACGTGTACGAACTCACGCCGCGCGGACGCACGTTGCTGCCGGTGCTGGAGGCGCTCGGGGCGTGGGGCGCCGCCGAGCTGGGGGAGCGGCGGCCCACGGACGCGGTGCGGGCCCACTGGTTCGCGCTGCCGCTGCTGCGGGCCCTGCGCGCGGCGGGCGCGGCCGAGGGGCTCGTCGAAGTGCGGTTGGAGGAAGGCGACTTCCACCTGTACGCCGGCGCCGACGAGGGCCCGGTGTACGCGGACGGCCCCGCGCCGGGGGAGCCCGACGCCCGGCTGGTGCTGGACGCCGGCACGTGCGCGGCCCTCAGCCGCGGAGAGCTGGAGCTGCGGGACGCGGTGCGGGACGGGCGCGTCACGGTGACCGGCGAGGGCCCGGCGGCCAAGGCGCTCGGGGAGGGGTGAAACGGCAGGAGGCCCGCCGCCGGCGGGCCTCCTGACCGGAACTCAGGCGCCCGGTGGCACCCGCGACGGGCGTCCGGAACCGCGCGTCAGCGCGTACCCGCCGATGCCGGCGAGCGCGGCCAGCACGGCGCCGATCCCGGTCCACACCCAGCGGTCGGACCACCAGCCCGACGACCAGCCGTCCTCGGGCTCGATCGCGGACAGCACCGCGTTGCGTTCCGAGTCGCCGTCCTGCCCGGACGTCACCGCGATGCCCGGCACCAGCGGTTCGGCCAGCGAGCCGTCGACGGCGGCCGCCCCGCCCATGTCCTTGGAGTCGACCCGCACCTCGGCACCGACCGGCACGCCGAGATCGGACGTCGGCAGGTTCACCACCGTCAGCCGGACGTAGTACGTGCCCGGCAGCGGGTCGTTCGCCCACGGCTCGGACCAGGCGCGGACCGTGCGCAGCACGCACGCCAGCTCCACGGAGGACGTGCCCTCGGCCGCCGTGCGCGTCTGCGCGCCCCACTGGCAGGCCTGGCGGCGGCGCAGACCGTCGTACACGTCGATGCGCCAGGTCTGGGAGGCGTGCGTCCCGGGCAGCTTCACCGTGGCCTTGACGGTCGGCCGCTGCTCCGCGTCCGCCGGGAACGACCAGTACAGGTAGTCGCCCGCCGAGCCGCTCGCGGTCGCCTCCTGACCCTGCTCGATCTCCATCGCCGTGCGGAAGGACGTGCCCGCCGTCCTCGGCGCGCCGCCGTCGTCCGACGGGCTCGCGGAGGGCGAGGAGTCGGCCGCCGCGGGTGCCGCGGCGAGGCCGAGCAGCAGCAGTGCGGTGCTCAACGCTCGAGTGATACGCATCAGTTGGCCCTCCAGACCGCGAACCGCCAGCGCGACAGCCAGCCCCACAGCAGACCGGCGAGGAAACCGACGAGTACCAGCACGCCCAGCAGCCACCAGCCGCGGCCGAGGCCGAAGGCGGCCACGTCGTCGGCCTGGCCCGGGCCGTCCACGACGTCGACCGTCAGCTCCAGCGGCAGACCGGGCGTGGTCTTGACGCCGGGCGCGACGGAGAAGGAGTTGGTGACCTGGAGGCACACGGTCTCCGCGGCCGGCTTGTCCGTGTCCGCGTCGTCGGTCTCCGGCTTCGGGTAGCGCAGACCGGTCGAGACCACGTCCGTACGGCCGTTGTCCGCGGCCTCGCCGCGCACGATCTCCCGGCCGTGCACCGTGACGGCCCGCAGCAGCACGCCGTAGGACGGGTCCACGGCCCGGTCGGCCGACACGCTCACGGAGGCGCGCAGTTCCTCACCGGGCAGCACGTCCACCCGGTACCAGCGCTGCTTCCCGAACTCCTCACGGTCGGTGTACAGACCCGACTTCAGCGCCGGCGCCTTGGCGCACGCGTCCGCGCCCTCGACGGCGACCGGTGTCACCACCGGGTCGGCCGCACGGTCCACCAACTGGTTCACCTTGTCGGTGAGTTCGTCGGTGTGCTCCACGGACGTGTAGGTGCCGCCGGTCGCCTCGGCGATGCAGCTGAGCTGCTGCCGCATCTTGGTGTTGGGGACCAGGCCGAGCGTGTCGATGGTCAGCCCGATGCCCTTGGCGGCTATCTCGCGGGCCACCTCGCACGGGTCGAGCGGGGCGCAGGTGTCCTCACCGTCGCTGATCAGCACGATGCGCTTGGAGCCGTTGCCGCCGTCGAGGTCGTCGGCGGCCTTGAGCAGCGCGGGCCCGATCGGCGTCCAGCCGGTGGGCGACAGGGTGGCCACCGCCGTCTTGGCCTCGGTGCGGTCCAGCGGGCCGACCGGGTAGAGCTGGGCGGTGTCCTTGCAGCCCGTCCTGCGGTCGTCGCCCGGGTAGTCGGCGCCCAGCGTCCGGATGCCCAGCTGCACCTCCTCGGGCGTCGCGTCGAGCACCTCGTTGAACGCCTGCTTCGCCGCGGCCATCCGCGTGCCGCCGTCGATGTCCCGGGTGCGCATCGAACCGCTGACGTCGAGCACGAGGTCGACCTTCGGCGCGTCCTCGCCCGTGGGTTCACCGGCGGCCGCACCGGCCGGCAGGGCGATCCCGGCCGTCAGTGCGGCGAGCAGGGCGCACACGCCCGCCGCCAGCCGTTTTCTTGTGATCATCGGCGGATCCTATGGAGCGGGACTGCCGTGTTCCAAAACGAGACCGCGCGGACGCCGCAACGTCACCTGAAGGAAAGGGGGTTGGGCAGGTCCGCCCACTGATCCCCGCCGTTCCCCGGCGACATGCGCATCAGCGTCAGCGCCTTCACCGGCAGCGGCTCCTCGCGCAGCGCCACCAGGTCCGGGGTGCGCGGCAGTCGGTCGAGGGCCGGCTCCAGGGCGGCGCCCAGCACCGCCCCCGATCCCGCCAGTCCGGCGAGGGCTCCGGCTACCAGCGAGCCGAACAGCTTGCGGCGCAGGGCCGTCGGGTCGTCGGTCAGCATGCGCGCGGGCAGGTCCGGGGCCGGGACGCCGTGCCGGGCGAGGCGGGCCGGGCTGACGCGGATGTCGGCCAGGTCGCGGTAGACCAGGCGCAGCGGCTCGCCCGCCGCCGAGAGCACCACGAGCAGGTTCTGGCCGTGCGCCTCCAGCGCCACGCCCAGCTCGAGCAGTCCCGACCCGACCGTGAGACACAGGCGCGCCAGGGCGGCCAGCCACGCGGGGGAGCGCGGCAGTCCGGTGGTGGCCAGTGCCGCCGCCGGGACGACGTGCTCGCCGGGCGCCGCGTACGCGCGGGGCGACTCGCGCAGTACGGCGGCCAGATCGGGGGAGTGCGCGGTGGCCGCGCCCAGGGTGCGGGTGACGTGCAGCAGGCCGCCCGTGCGCGCCGCCAGGGTCTGGCCGAACGCCGACAGAGTGTCCGACGCGGCGACCGAGGCGACGGAGATGTCCCGCACGGAGGACGTCAGCCGCGCGCTCAGCGCCGTCTTCACGTGCGGGCCGCCGGGTACGGCGAGCGTGCGCAGGGACATCAGCGGATGCGCGGGCAGCGTGGCGTCGCCGCTCCGCTTCAGCACGTGGGCCGCCTGCCACGGGTGCACCGGCAGCAGCAACCGCTCCCCGTCGCGGAACTCCGCCGGCCACGCTCCGGTGACCAGGCACCCGGCCGCCGGGACCGGGAGCAGCCCCAGGTCCACGACCGGCCCGTGCTCGGGCCCGTAGGCGAGCTGCTCGGCCACCGAGAACCCCGGCCGGGAACGGCAGTTGGGATGGAACGGGTGACCGTCGACCACGCGCTGCTCCCAGCCCCAGTCGCTCCGCGGCCACTCGTCCGGGTGATTCTGATTCTCCCGCCCCGCCCGCGACAGGGCCATGGACGCGACACTGTGCCCCAGTTCGGCGGCGAAACCCGCCGAGTGCGGCACGGCCAGGTCCGTCACCAGCAGTGCCGGATCGTCGTACGGCGTCCCGTCGAGCCGTACGGCGGTGACGTACGCGTCGGTGCGGTAGGGGTCCGCGGCCGGGCCGTGCAGCCGCCGGCCGTCCGCGAGGCGCAGGACGAGCCCGTCCCGCACGGACCGCCGGCCGGTGATCCACGGCAGCGGCTCGTACGCGAGCGCCCGCCACAGCCGGGTCAGCACGGCCGCGCGGGCGCCGGGCAGCGCGGCCGTGTACCGGGCGACGAGAGCGGGCCGGACGGCGGCCAGTTCACCGGCGGCCTCGGCCTCGGCGGTGGCGGGACGGTGCACGGGCGGACTCCTCGGGTACGGGTCGGTAACGGGGCGGGGACCGCCGGGACGTCACGACGATGGGACCACGGCAGACATACTGATCGCCCCCGCCCTCTGACAGACCGTAGGGAACGAGTGGAACGCGTGGATCTCCTGCCCCCGTCCTCCGGCGCCGACTCCGCCACCCCGGACGACGTCGCGGTGCGCGCCGACGCCCACGCGGCGGTGCCCCTGCTGAACTGCCTGCTGCGGGAGGTGGCCGAACCGTGTCCGGCCGCCGGCGACCGCCCGGTGTACCGGCTGCCCGGCGGGCGGCTGCTCCGGGTCCGCGGCGGCCGGCGCCCCGCCGAGCCGGAGGTGCGCGCGGCGGACGGCTGGCACCGCGTCGGCCACGCCGAACTGGTGAAACTCGTCGCCGAGGCGCTGCGTCGCCACACCGGCCTGCCCAACCACGAACTGCCCACCGAGATGACCGACAGCCGGGACGCGGTCGCCGCCCTGCTGACGGCACGCGCGGGGGCGGTCCCGCCCGACGACCCGTACCTGCGCTCGGAGCAGTCCCTTCTCACCGGCCACACCCACCACCCCGCCCCCAAGGCCCGCGGCGGCGGCCCGCACGCCGACTGGCTGCCCTACGCACCGGAGGCACACGCCCGTTTCCCGCTGACGCTGCTCGCCGTGCGTGCCGACACCGTGGTCGAGGAGGGCGACACCGCCGCCCTGGACGCCCTCGGCGAGGCCCCGCCCGGCTACCGGCTGCTGCCCGCCCACCCCTGGCAGCTCGCCCTGGCGGAGACGGACCTCGCCCCGGCCTTCGCCGACGGACGGCTGATCCGGCTGGGTACGACCGGGTTCCCGGTGTGGCCGACGGCGGCGATCCGCACGGTGTACGCGCCCGAGTACCTCCCGGGACACGACCTGTTCCTGAAGTTCAGCCTCGACGTGCGCATCACCAACGACATCCGCCGCCTGTGGCGCCACGACCTGCTGAAACTGCGCCGCACCGACACGGCGGTCACGGAGGCCTTCGCGTCGGTCGGCCCCCCGGCGGTCTGGCTCGCCGACCGCGGCTACCGCACGGCCGACTTCGCCTTCGAGGAACTCGCGGTCGTGGTCCGCGACGGACTGCGCGCCGGCCTGCTGCCCGGCGCGACCCCGCTGCTCGCCGCGGCCCTCGTGGAGGGCTTCCCCGGCAGCCCCCTGGCCGGCACGCCGGACCCGGAGGCCTGGTGGGAGGCGTACCTGGACGCGGTCGTCCCGCCCGTCCTGACCGCCTTCGCCGACGACGGCGTCGTCCTGGAGGCCCACCTCCAGAACACGCTGGTCGCCGTGGACGCGGACGGCATCCCGGTGCAGGCCCTCTTCCGGGACGCCGAGGGCGTCAAACTCCTCCCGGACACGCCCCGCGCGGCCGGCTGGGAACGACTGGTGTACTGCCTGGTCGTCAACCACCTGCTGGAGATCGCCGGCGCCCTCGCCGAACACCATCCCGGTGCCGACCCGCGGCCCGCACTCCGTGCCGCCCTGGCCCGTCACGACCTGCCCGAGATCCCGGCCCTGCTCACCGCGCCCACCCTGCCCGCCAAGACAAACCTCCTGCTCCGCTGGACCGGCGCGGACGGCGCCGCGGCACGGTACCGCCCGGTGCCGAACCCGCTGTACGAGGCGAGGTGACGCCGGCCCCGCGCCGGTCCGGACCCTCCGTCAGGCCGGGCAGCCGGAGTCCGCGAGGACGTAGTGGCCGGGCGCGGTCTGCTCGAGGGTGTGCGTGGTGAAGGTGTTCCACAGCCCCATGGGCTCGTTCGAGCCGTTGGCGTAGGTGTAGCCACCGCTGTGGTGCGCGCGCCCGGCGGCCGTGTGGTCGTAGTTGCTCGCCGTGTGGCAGGAGGGTGTGTACCCGGTGGTGGTCGCGGTCACCGGCGAGGAGGCCGCACTCGTCGCGCCCGTGGCGTCCACCGCGGTCACGGTGTACCTGTAGGCCGTGCCGGTGGCCAGACCCGTGTCGGTGTAGCCGGTCGACGTCGTGGTGCCCACCGTCGTCCCGTCGCGGTGGACGGCATAGGCCGTCGCGTCGGCCACCGCGTCCCAGCCCAGGGTGACCGTGGTGTCCGAGACCGCGGTGACCGTGAGCCCGGCGGGCGCGGGCAGGCTGCCGCCCGGGTCCGGCGCGTCGCCGTCGAGGCCCCAGAAGTGGGCGGTGCGGTGACTGGAGCAGATGGTGTCGAGGTAGTAGGTGCCGGTGGTGCCGCACTGCTCGGGGCCGCTGCCCGGGTCGACGGCAAGTCCGTGCGCCATGCCGGAGACGGAGTAGACCTCGACGGCGGGACGCCCCGAGGGGTCGTCGTAGACACTCAGTGTGGTGCCCCCGCCGAGGCTCTCGGTGCGGGAGGGCGTCTGGCCGATGCCCCACACGTCGGTCCACTGGTCGCGCAGTTCGGTGGCGTTGGCGGGGCGGACGGTGGTGTCCGCGGTGCCCTGCCAGATCGCGACACGGGGCCAGGAGGCCGTGCCGGCCGGGGCGGCGGAGCGCACCAGGTCGCCCCATTGGGCAGGTGTCCTGTCCGGTGGGCTGTACATGCAGGTGTAGGCGGCGGACACGCTGTTCGCGCAGTACGCGGGCAGCCCGGAGTCGACGGCGCCGCCCGCGAACACGTCGGGGTAGGCCGCCAGCATGTTCGCGGTCATGCCGCCACCGGCGGACAGACCGGTGATGTACACGCGCCGGCTGTCACTGCCGTACAGCGAGACGGCCTTGTCGACCATCTGCCTGATCGACAACGCCTCGCCCCGGCCGCGCGTGCTGTCGCCCGGCTCGAACCAGTTGAAGCACGAGTTGGCGTTGTTGCCGCTGCTCGTCTGGGGAAGGACCAGCGCGAAACCGTAGCGGTCGGCGAACTTCGGCCACCCCGAGTGCGTGTAGTAGTCGTTCGCGCTCTGGGTGCAGCCGTGCAGGGCCACCACCAGGGGCGCGCCGGCCGGCAGTGCGTCTGGTGCGTAGGTGTACATGGACAGGTTGCCGGGGTTGGTGCCGAAGCCGGTGACCTGGGTCGGACCCGCGGCGGCGGACGCCTGCGGGCCGACGGCGAGCAGACCGGCCGTGACCACCAGGGCGGCCGCTGCCGCGGCGGCGATCCGGCGGCGGACGCCTCCGGGGAAGCGGCGGCCCTTCGCGGAGCGGGACGGATGATGCGGCTGACGCATGACGACTGCCTCCCGGGGGTGAGCCCGTCGCGCACCGCTGCCGGTGGCGGACGGGACGCGGTGTGACGTGCATCATGCGGGCACGCCCGCGGGCGGTGACATGGGCGGGGCAGCCAGGCCTGCCGGAGTCCCTGTGTGACGGGAGGCCATGGTCCGGTGCGCGGACCGCCGTGTATTGCACGGCTCGTCGGCCGTCACCCTCGGTCACTATGCTCGCTTCATGATGAGACAGGTCACCGCCACCCGCTACGTCGAGCCGCTGCACCACGGCGGCTCCGTCCCCGGTGTCGTCGAGGCCGATGACCTGGGCACCTACGTGGTGAAGTTCACCGGCTCCGCGCAGGGGCACAAGGCGCTGGTCGCCGAGGTGATCGTCGGGCAACTGGCACGGGCGCTGGGACTGCGCGTGCCCGAGCTGGTCCTCGTCCACTTCGATCCGTCGACCGGCGCGGAGGAGCCGCACCAGGAGGTGCGGGACCTGCTGAACGCCAGCGCGGGACTCAACCTCGGCATGGACCACCTGCCGGGCGCCGCCGACTTCACGCCCGAGGTCGCCAGGACGTTCCCGGTGGACCCGGTGGAGGCCGGTCGCATCGTGTGGCTGGACGCCCTGACCGTGAACGTCGACCGTACGGTGCACAGCTCCAACCTCATGGTGTGGCCGACCTTCGGTGCCGTGCCCCCGCGCCTGTGGCTCATCGATCACGGCGCGGCCCTGGTCTTCCACCACCGCTGGGACACCTCCGCGCCGGAGAAGGCGTACGACTTCCGCCACCACGCCCTCGGCCACAGCGCGCCGGACGTCCGGGCCGCCGACGCCGAGCTCGCGCCGAAGGTGACCGACGAGCTGCTGCGCGCGGTCGTCGCCGAGGTGCCGGACGCCTGGCTGGCGGGGGAGCCCGGCTTCGCGGGCCCGGACGAGCTGCGGGCGGCGTACGCGGACTATCTCCGCGCGCGCGTGAAGGCGTCCGCGCAGTGGCTGCCGACCGACTTCCCGAGCCGGGAGGAGCTGGCCGCCGAGGAGGAGCGGCGGGCGGCGCGCACCCGCCAGGGCCGCCCCGCCTGGCTCAAGCAGGTCCCCGACCTGCACGGCAAGCCGCCCGCGGAACAGGACTGGTCCGTGCACCTGGAGTGAAGCCCGCGCATGCCCGTGCCCCCGGTGCTGTGCGGTACCGGGGGGACGGGCAGGCGCGGGGCGCCGGGCGTCAGCCCTTGAGCTGCTCGTACGCCGGCAGCGTCAGGAAGTCGGCGTAGTCCTCGTCGAGGGAGACCGTCAGCAGCAGGTCGTGCGCCTGCTGCCAGTTGCCGGCGCCGAAGGCCTCGTCTCCGATCTCGGCGCGGATGTTCGCCAGTTCCTCGGCGGCGACCTTGCGGGCCAGCTCGGCGGTGACCTGCTCGCCGTTGTCGAGGACGACCTCCGCGTTGATCCACTGCCAGATCTGCGAGCGGGAGATCTCGGCGGTGGCGGCGTCCTCCATGAGGTTGAAGATGGCCACCGCGCCGAGGCCGCGCAGCCACGCCTCGATGTAGCGGATGCCGACCTGAACGGCGTTGACCAGGCCCGCGTACGTCGGCTTGGCGTCCAGGGAGTCGATGGCGATCAGGTCGGCCGCCTTGACGTCGACGTCCTCGCGCAGCCGGTCCTTCTGGTTGGGCTTGTCGCCGAGGACCTTGTCGAAGGACTCCATGGCGATCGGCACCAGGTCGGGGTGGGCGACCCAGGAGCCGTCGAAGCCGTCGCCGGCCTCGCGGTCCTTGTCGGCGCGGACCTTCTCGAAGGCCACCTTGTTGACCTCGGCGTCCCGGCGCGAGGGGATGAACGCCGCCATGCCCCCGATCGCGTGCGCGCCGCGCTTGTGGCAGGTGCGCACGAGCAGTTCGGTGTACGCCCGCATGAACGGGGCGGTCATCGTGACCGCGTTGCGGTCCGGGAGCACGAACTTCTCGCCGCCGTCACGGAAGTTCTTGACGATGGAGAACAGGTAGTCCCAGCGGCCGGCGTTCAGCCCGGCGGCGTGGTCGCGCAGTTCGTAGAGGATCTCCTCCATCTCGTACGCGGCCGTGATCGTCTCGATCAGGACGGTGGCGCGGACGGTGCCCTGCGGGATGCCGACGTAGTCCTGGGCGAAGACGAAGATCTCGTTCCAGAGGCGGGCCTCCAGGTGGGACTCCGTCTTCGGGAGGTAGAAGTACGGGCCCTTGCCGAGGTCCAGCAGGCGCTGGGCGTTGTGGAAGAAGTACAGGCCGAAGTCGACCAGGGCCCCGGGGACCGGGCGGCCGTCCACCTGGAGGTGGCGCTCGTCGAGGTGCCAGCCGCGGGGGCGCATGACGACCGTCGCGAGCTCCTCGTTCGGGCGCAGGGCGTACGTCTTGCCGGTGCGCTCGTCGGTGAAGTCGATGGTGCGCGTGTAGGCGGCCGTCAGGTTGAGCTGGCCGAGGACGACGTTCTCCCAGGTCGGGGCGGAGGCGTCCTCGAAGTCCGCGAGCCAGACCTTGGCGCCCGAGTTGAGGGCGTTGATGGTCATCTTGCGGTCGGTCGGGCCGGTGATCTCGACGCGGCGGTCGTTCAGCGCGGCCGGAGCGGGGGCCACCTTCCAGGAGTCGTCCGCGCGGACGGCGGCGGTCTCCGGGAGGAAGTCGAGCGTGGAGGTGCGGGCGATCTCGGCGCGGCGCTCCGCGCGGCGGGCGAGGAGCTCGTCACGCCGGGGCGTGAACCGCCGGTGCAGCTCGGCCACGAAGGCGAGCGCCGCATCGGTGAGGACCTCCTCCTGCCGGGGCAGGGGCTCGGCGTCGACGATGGCCAGCGTGGACGGCGCTGGTGCGGACATGAGCTGTCACTTCCTTCAGCGGTGGCACCGGGTGCCAACGGGCACGTATGGGGCATAGCGCACCCGCTGTGCGGTCGGGTGCTTCTGGTCAGTGGATAGTAGTTTCCTCATCGTGGAACTTCAATGGTTTGTTGATGTCGAGATTCTCTGAGTCGAGGGACAGTGGCTCCCAGTGCCATGCCCTTCACTCAAGGTGGCGCAGGTCGGCCGGGGTGTCGATGTCGTACGGCCGGGCCACGTCCCCGCACTCGACGAGGGTGATCTCCGCCTCGTGTTCCCTCAGATAGGCGCGTGCCCCCCGGTCGCCGGTGGCAGTCGCCCCGACGCCGGCCCAGTGGTCCGCGCCGAGGAGGACCGGGTGCCCGCGCACGCCCGCGTACGCCGCCGACACGAGCGACGCCGCGTCCCGGTACCCGGCGCGCACCCGCGCCGTCGCCTCCGCGCCGATGCCGGGCTGGTCCACCAGCGAGACCAGTGCCGCCCGTGCCCCGGTGCCGGACAGTGAGGCGAGTCCGGCCCGCAGCGAGGTGCCCATGCCCCGCTCCCACTCGGGGTTGTCCACGAGGACGCAGCCGTCGAGCGCCGCTCGCGCCCGCACCTCCTCGGCCCGCGCCCCCAGGACGACGTGCACGCGGGCGCAGCCGGCCGCGCGCAGCACCTCGACCGCGTGTTCGACGAGCAGGTGTCCGTGCTGCTCGAGCAGCGCCTTGGGCCGGCCACCGAGCCGCCGTCCGCCTCCCGCGGCGAGGAGCAGCCCCGCCACCTGGTCTTCGTTGTCCGCCATGGGTCCTGCATACCTGACCGCGCGTCAAACCCTCCGGCGCACAACCGGTTTCACGGGACTGAATTTCGGCCCTCGTGGTGGCGCGCCCGGCGCCGGGTGGCGTTTACTGTCCCGCGTCCCCGGCGCCCGGCCACCGCCCGGGGGTGCTCGGCACGTTCACCGCGGAGGGGCGCACGACGGGGTGCGAGGGGGAGGGGCTGTGTTGCGGAGCTTGGGGCAGAGGCACGTGACCGTCGGTGACGAGGACGTGAGAGTGGCGGCACTGCGGACCGCGGTGTCCCGGTTGCGCCGCCAGCTCGCCCTGCTGCCCGCGGACTTCCCGGACCGGGCGATCGCCGAGGACGAGCTGGCCGACCTGGCCGCGATGACGCACCACGGCGTCCCGGAGGTGCCGAGGCTGCGCCGTTCCCTGCTGCTGATAGCCGGTGCGATCGGGTCCGTCAGCGCGCTGTCGCGAGGGCTCGCGGACGTCCGGCACGCCGTCGAGCTGTTCGGGGATCCGCCGCGGCGGTGAGACGCGGACGCACGACGGGCGCGGCCCCCGGCGGTCCCGCCGGGGGCTGAAGGTCCGTGACGCGGCTCAGACGGCCGGATTGCCGTTCGAGGCCAGCAGTGCCTCCGAGAGCTCGGCCGCCACCTGCTGGAGCAGCGGCACCATCCGGTCGGTCGCGGTCTCCGTGACGCGGCCCGCCGGTCCCGAGATGGAGATGGCCGCGGCGGTGGGGGAGTTCGGCACGGAGACGGCCAGGCAGCGGACGCCGATCTCCTGCTCGTTGTCGTCGATCGCGTACCCCTGGCGCCGCACGTCCTCCAGCGCCGCGATGAACCCGTCCGGCGTGGTGATCGTCTTGTCCGTCGCGGCCGGCATGCCCGTGCGGTGCAGCAGCGCCCGCACCTCCTCCGCCGGGAAGTCGGCGAGCAGCGCCTTGCCGACACCCGTCGAGTGCGGCAGGACGCGGCGGCCGACCTCGGTGAACATGCGCATCGAGTGCTTGGACGGCACCTGCGCGACGTAGACGATCTCGTCGCCGTCGAGCAGCGCCATGTTCGCCGTCTCGCCGGTCTCCTCCACCAGCCGGGCCAGGTGCGGGCGCGCCCAGGTGCCCAGCAGGCGGGACGCGGACTCGCCGAGCCGGATCAGGCGCGGGCCGAGCGCGTAGCGCCGGTTGGGCTGCTGGCGCACGTACCCGCAGGCGACCAGGGTGCGCATCAGGCGGTGGATGGTGGGCAGGGGCAGCCCGCTGCTCGCGGACAGCTCGCTCAGGCCGACCTCGCCGCCCGCGTCCGCCATCCGTTCGAGCAGGTCGAAGGCGCGTTCCAGGGACTGGACGCCACCTGTGGCGGACCTGGCGGAGTCGGTGGTGCTGGCGCTGGACGTCGGCACGGCACGTTCCTTTCGGGGCTGGCGGGAGGGCAGAAGCCTACCCGGCGGCCGGTTGACTCCCCGCTTGTACGTAGATACGTTCTGTCTGACGGAATTCTAATTCCGCTTTGTGGAAACGTCCAGAGCGGGGTCGTCGGGCGTGCTCAGGCAAAGGGTGCCTCTTGACGGCGTGGAACGGGAAGTGAAGACTCCTTCAACAGAACGTTGAAGTCCGTTACGTGGTGAGAGATCCCGTTTCCCGGATGTGAACCGGCGGGCCGGCGGTGGACCGGCGGCGGAACGACTGCAGAGAGAGGGGTTCGGGTGTCCCAGGCTGAACTGGTGCTGCGCTCGACGCGTGTCATCACTCCCGAGGGCATACGCGCCGCGTCCGTCGCGGTGAGCGGCGGCACGATCACGGACGTACTGCCCTACGACGCGCCCGTACCGGCGGGTGCCCGCCTCGAGGACGTCGGCGACCACGTCGTCCTGCCCGGTCTCGTCGACACCCACGTGCACGTCAACGACCCCGGGCGCACCGAGTGGGAGGGCTTCTGGACCGCCACCCGCGCCGCCGCGGCCGGTGGCATCACCACCCTCGTCGACATGCCGCTCAACTCCCTCCCGCCGACCACCACGGTCGACCACCTGCGTGTCAAGCAGCAGGTCGCCGCCGACAAGGCGCACATCGACGTCGGCTTCTGGGGCGGCGCCCTGCCCGACAACGTCAAGGACCTGCGCCCGCTGCACGAGGCCGGCGTCTTCGGCTTCAAGGCGTTCCTGTCGCCGTCGGGCGTGGACGAGTTCCCGCACCTCGACCAGGAGCAGCTCACCCGGTCCCTCGCCGAGATCGCCGCCTTCGACGGCCTGCTGATCGTGCACGCCGAGGACCCGCACCACCTCGAGGCGGCGCCGCAGCAGGGCGGCCCCAAGTACGCCGACTTCCTCGCCAGCCGTCCGCGCGACGCCGAGGACACCGCCATCGCCACGCTCATCGCGCAGGCGAAGCGGTTCGACGCGCGGGTCCACGTGCTCCACCTGTCCTCCAGCGACGCCCTGCCGCTGATCGCCGAGGCCCGCGCCGAAGGCGTCCGCCTCACCGTGGAGACCTGCCCGCACTACCTCACGCTCACGGCCGAGGAGGTCCCGGACGGAGCCAGCGAGTTCAAGTGCTGCCCGCCCATCCGGGAGGCCGCCAACCAGGACCTGCTGTGGCAGGCACTGGCGGACGGCACCATCGACTGCGTGGTCACCGACCACTCGCCGTCCACCGCCGACCTGAAGACCGACGACTTCGCCACCGCCTGGGGCGGCATCGCCGGTCTCCAGCTCAGCCTCGCGGCCATGTGGACCGCGGCCCGCGAGCGCGGCCACGGCCTGGAGGACATCGTCCGCTGGATGTCGGCGAACACGTCCCGCCTGGTCGGACTGGACGCCCGCAAGGGCGCCATCGCGCCGGGCCACGACGCCGACTTCGCCGTCCTCGCCCCCGACGAGACCTTCACCGTCGACCCGGCCGGCCTCCAGCACCGCAACCGCGTCACCGCGTACGCGGGCAAGACCCTGTACGGCGTCGTGAAGTCCACCTGGCTGCGCGGAGAGCGCATCGTGACGGACGGCGCGTTCACCGACCCGAAGGGACAGCTCCTCTCCCGGACTTCCTGACCCGTCCGGACCTGCCCCGACACACACCCCGAACGAACCCGAAAGGAACACCTGATCACCGTGACGGCCCAGCAGAACACCTCGTTGGCCAGCTTCACCGGCGATGCGAACCCCTACGGAGGCGGTGACCCGTACGCGGACTACCGCAGCGCCGACCTCCCCTTCACCCAGTACGCCAACCTCGCCGACCGGCAGCTCGGCGCGGGTGTCGTCGCCGCCAACGACGAGTTCTTCGCCCAGCGCGAGAACCTGCTGGTGCCCGAGCGCGCCGAGTTCGACCCCGAGCACTTCGGGCACAAGGGCAAGGTCATGGACGGCTGGGAGACCCGCCGCCGCCGCGGTGCCTCGGCCGAGCACCCCTGGCCCACCGAGGACGACCACGACTGGGCGCTGATCCGCCTCGGCGCCCCCGGCGTCATCCGCGGCATCGTCGTCGACACGGCCCACTTCCGCGGCAACTACCCGCAGGCGGTCTCCGTCGAGGGCGCCTCGGTCCCGGGCTCCCCGTCGCCCGAGGAACTGCTCGCGGACGACGTGAAGTGGACGACCCTCGTGCCGCGCACGGCGGTCGGCGGCCACGCCGCCAACGGCTTCGCCGTCTCCGCCGAGCAGTGCTTCACCCACCTGCGCCTGAAGCAGCACCCCGACGGCGGCATCGCCCGCCTGCGCGTGCACGGCGAGGTCCTCCCGGACCCGGCGTGGCTCGCGGCGCTCGGCACCTTCGACGTGGTCGCGCTGGAGAACGGCGGTCAGGTCGAGGACGCCTCCAACCTCTTCTACTCGCCGGCCACCAACACCATCCAGCCGGGCCGCTCGCGCAAGATGGACGACGGCTGGGAGACCCGCCGCCGCCGCGACCAGGGCAACGACTGGATCAGCTACCGGCTCGTGGACCGCTCCCAGATCCGCGCGATCGAGATCGACACGGCCTACCTGAAGGGCAACTCGGCGGGCTGGGCGTCGGTGTCGGTGAAGGACGGCGAGAACGGCGAGTGGCGCGAGGTGCTGCCCCGGACCCGGATGCAGCCCGACACCAACCACCGCTTCGTCCTTCCCGAGCCGGCCGTCGGCACCCACGCACGCGTGGACATCTTCCCCGACGGCGGCATCTCCCGCCTGCGCCTGTTCGGCTCCCTGACCGAGGACGGCGCGGCCCACCTGGCCGCCCGCCACCAGGAACTGGGCGCCTGACGCACGGACCGGCCGGCCCCGGCGACGGGCGACGGCCGGTCCCCGAGTACCCGCGGGGCGCACCGGCAGGACAGCACCGGTGCGCCCCGCGCGGCTGTCCGGCGGCGGGCGGGCCCGGCCCGGGTGTGCCCGGCACCAGGGCCGCGCATCGCCCGCGGGCCGTACCGCTACGCCGCGTGGCCGCCGTCCACCGCGAACTCCGCGCCGGTGACGTAGGACGCGGCCACCAGGTACGCCACCGTCGACGCCACCTCGTCCGCCGTACCGAAACGGCCCAGTGCCGTCATGGCCGCCTGCCCCTCGGCGTAGGGCCCGTCGGCCGGGTTCATGTCCGTGTCGATCGGACCCGGGTGGACGATGTTCGCCGTGATCCCGCGCGGGCCCAGCTCCCTCGCCAGGGCCTTGGTCAGCCCGACGAGCGCCGACTTGCTCATCGCGTACAGCGTGCCGCCGGGACCCGGCACCCGCTGCGTCATGCAGGTGCCGATGGTGATGATCCGTCCGCCCTCGGTCATGCGCGACGCGGCGGCCTGCGAGGTCAGGAAGACACCGCGGACGTTCACGGCCAGCAGCCGGTCCACGTCGGCGAGGGACATGCTCTCCATCGGGCCCAGCAGCCCCAGGCCCACGTTGTTGACCAGTACGTCGATGCCGCCCCCGAGCGCCTGTTCCGCCCGCTCGACCGCGCCCGCCGCCTCCTGCGCGTCGGCGGAGTCCGCCCTGAGGGCCACCGCCCGGCGCCCCAGCGCCCGGACGGCCCGTACGACGTCTTCCGCCGCGTCCTTGCCGTTCACGTAGGTGAGGGCGACGTCCGCGCCCTCCCGCGCCAGGCGCAGCACGGTGGCGGCGCCGATGCCGCGGCTGCCGCCGGTCACGAGGGCCGTCCGGCCGGTCGGAGCGGTGGGGGCGAGTGCGTTCGTGTTCGTGTTCATGGGTCCATTCCAGCGGGCCCCGCGCGTCCGCACCGGCGGCGATCGGACGTCGACCTGACCCGCGTGCCGGCGGCACCGGCGGAGACGCGAACCCGCGGAAAACACATACGACGTCCCGGGAAACTCCACGGTCTTGTCATTGACATGCCATCGTCTACGCGCGTCATCATGAGGTCATGCGATTCCCCCCACGCGCCGCCCGGATCGGCGCCGCAGCCGCAGTCCTGTCCGCCCTCCTCGTGGGCGGCTCCGTCTCCGCGACCACCGCCGGCGCCGCCACCGCCGCGGTCGGCGACATCTGCTACAGCGACCTGCCCTCCCAGGCGCACGACACGCTCGACCTCATCGAGCAGGGCGGCCCCTACCCGTACGACCAGGACGGGACCGTCTTCCAGAACCGGGAGGGTGTCCTGCCCAGCCGGTCCACCGGTTACTACCACGAGTACACGGTGATCACCCCGGGCTCCGACACCCGTGGAGCGCGCCGCATCGTCACCGGCGAAGGGGATCAGGAGGACTACTACACGGCCGACCACTACACGACGTTCGACCTCGTCGACCACGGCTGCTGAGCACCGGGCGCCCCCGGAAGGCGCCCCGCCCCGGGCCGTGCTCAGCCCCCGCCGCGGCCCTCGGCGGCGGCGAACAGGGCGAACGCCAGCACGACCAGGGCGACGCTCGCGTAGATCTCGTAGCCGTCGAGAAAGCCGAGCCGCTGCACGAACCCCCAGTCCCAGTCGGTGAATTCGTGCACCAGGCCCGCGACGCCCTGCACCAGGGCGAGGAATCCGACGATCTCCAGCACCTTCTTCATGCCCCCGACCCTCGCCCCGCGGACCCCCCACCCACATCGGCCGCGGGGCGAGACATCTCCGACCGAAGTCTGCGCCGTCCGCCGCCCGGTACACCGAAAGTCCATATCGCCGGGACTTCGGTCGGAGACGCGCCCCGCACCACCACGGCGCTGGCCGACGCTGCGTAGATTCGTCGGACGTGAGCGAAGACGAGACGGTGAGGACGGTGCGGACCACCCCGGCGTTGCCCGGACGGCGCTGGCTGCTGCCGTCGGCGCTGATCGACCAGCTCGACCCGGACGCCGAGGGGACCGGGTGGCGCTCCCGGCGTACCGCGCGCGACTGGCTCGTGGACTTCGCCTGCTTCGGGCTGGCCGTCCTGATCGGCCTGCTGAGCGTGGACTCGCTGGACCAGGAGCCCCACCTCGCGCAGGGCTGGGAAGTCGCCGACCAGCTGATCGGCGCCCTGGCATGCGCCGCCGTGTGGCTCAGACGCCGGTGGCCGGTCGGGCTGGCGGTGACGATGGTGCCCGTCGGACTCCTCTCGGTCACCTCGGGCGGCGCCGCCCTCGTCGCCCTGTTCACCGTGGCCGTGCACCGCCCCTTCCGGTACACGGCTTGGCTGACCGGCGCCAACGTGCTGCTGCAGCCGGTCTTCTACTGGCTGCGCCCCGACCCCCAGCTGCCCTATCTCGTCGCGAACCTCCTCGGCGTCCTGCTGGCGGTGACGGCGGCAGGCTGGGGCATGCTCGCCCGGTCCAAGCGGCAGCTGCTGCTCAGCCTGCGCGACCGGGCCGCACGCGCGGAGACGGAGGCGCGGCTGCGGGCCGAGCAGGCGCAGCGGCTGGCCCGGGAGGCGATCGCGCGGGAGATGCACGACGTCCTCGCCCACCGGCTGACGCTGCTGAGCGTGCACGCGGGCGCCCTGGAGTTCCGGCCCGACGCGTCCCGCGAGGAGGTGGCACGGGCGGCCGGTGTCGTCCGGGAGAGTGCGCACGAGGCGCTGCAGGACCTGCGGGAGATCATCGGCGTACTGCGGGCCGGTGACTCCGACGACGGGGGCCGGCCGCAGCCGACGCTCGCGGCGCTGGACGCCCTGGTCGCCGAGTCCCGGCAGGCCGGCATGGAGGTGGCCTTCGTCCGCGACGTCACCGACCCCGCCGCGGTCCCCGCCTCGGTGGGCCGTACCGCCTACCGCGTCGTCCAGGAGGCCCTCACCAACGCCCGCAAACACGCCCCCGGCACCGAGGTCGAGCTCTCCGTCACCGGGGCGCCGGGCGACGGTCTCGCCGTGTCCGTGCGCAACGCCCCGCCCGAGGGCGAGGTGCCCGTCGTCCCCGGCTCCGGGCAGGGCCTGATCGGGCTGGCCGAGCGTGCGACGCTGGCGGGCGGCACGCTGGAGCACGGCCCCACGGCCGACGGCGGCTTCCGGGTACGGGCGCGGCTGCCCTGGGGGTGAGCGCGGGACACCCGACCGCCACCTGACACGGCGTCACCGCCGGACCGGCGCCAGGGCCGTCGTCCGTGTGTGAACTCGCCGGCAACCGTGATTACGTGAGGCCATGACTGCGATCAGACTGCTCCTCGTCGACGACGACCCGCTGGTGCGGGCCGGGCTGTCCTTCATGCTGGGCGGCGCCGACGACGTCGAGATCGTCGGCGAGGCCGCCGACGGCGACGAGGTGGAGGCGCTCGTCGACCGCACCCGCCCGGACGTCGTCCTCATGGACATCCGGATGCCGGGGGTGGACGGTCTGACGGCCACCGAACGGCTGCGGGGCCGCGCGGACGCCCCGCAGGTCGTGGTGCTCACCACGTTCCACGCCGACGAGCAGGTGCTGCGGGCCCTGCGCGCGGGCGCCGCCGGGTTCGTCCTCAAGGACACCCCGCCCGCGCAGATCCTCGACGCGGTGCGCAAGGTCGCTGCCGGCGACCCGGTCCTGTCGCCCGCCGTGACCCGGCGCCTGATGGAGCACGCGGCCGGCGCCGCCGCCGACACCAGGCGCACCCGCGCCCTTGCCCGCATCGCCGTGCTGAACGACCGCGAACGGGAGGTCGCCGTCGCCGTAGGGCGGGGCCTGGCCAACGCCGCCGTCGCGGCGGAGCTCTACATGAGCGTCGCCACCGTCAAGACCCACGTCTCCCGCATCCTGGCCAAGCTCGACCTCGGCAACCGGGTGCAGATCGCGCTGCTGGCGTACGACGCGGGACTCCTGGACGAGCACCGGGACGACACCTGAAGGGTGTTGCAGAAGGCCGTGAACTGGGCATCTCCGTTGTACGGCTGGGATGTTGAGGGCGCCGGGCGGGTGTGGGTGGAGACGTGCACGCGACTGCGGGTCGATCAATTCGGTCGGTTGCTGAGAGCGGTCCGGGAACGCGCCGGTGAGGGCTGTGGCTGGGGCCGTCCGTGGCGGCTGCCGCTGGCCGAGCAGGTGCTGCTGGTGGCCGTGTGCTACCGCACGAACTGACTCAGTACGCCGAGTCCCGCCGGGCATCGACCATCAGCCCAACGAGCCCAGAGCGTCTTGCCCCATTTGGAGAGCGATCTGTCCGGCGATCGTGCCCGCAGCGTTGGTCAGTCCGTCGACGATGCGGCTCGTTAGCACCTGCAGTCGCCTGCCTCGGGGGAGGTGGACGTGGCTGCGGCATGCAGTTCCTGTGCTGTCTGCTCCAACTCGATTCGCTCAGAATCGTCCAGACCGAGTGTCGCGCTCACCTGTCCGAGGTAGCCAGCGAGCCGGATGAATGCGCTCGGATCAACGCCGGCGTTGTTGTTCTGGGTGAAGTCAGCAGCCTTCATCGGACTTCGCCGCCTGGCATGCTGAGGTGCGAGGTCAGTCCGTCGTCGGGGTCAGAGGGTCCCGTCGGGACAACGTCTCGGACAGCGGCAGCCTGCCCCTTGCGGCAACAATTCGACGCACCCGCAGTTCGGCTCGTGTCCGTGGGCGGTACTTGGGCTCCTTGCCGCACCCGCAGACCGATCGCCCCTCGTAGCGCAATCCTTCGCCCAGCACCGCAGCCACCACAGACCACGCGTGGACATCACGCCTGGGTGGCGGCGCGAAGTCATGACCAGCGCAAGTGAGGGGCTGAGAACAGTTCGGGCACAGGTGCTCCCGCTGCGGACTGGTATGCCGCTTGAAGCTGACACGGCACGAAACACACACGTAGTGCAGCTTGTAGTAGGTCATGGCGTAGAAGCACACCGGGTCACCGTACCGACCAGTTCTTCAGGCGAGCCACCGTTCTGAGAAGATCGGCTCTTCGTCGCCTGCACCGTCGGCCAGTGCGGTGGGTTTCACGAGGTCAAGGGCGCGCTGCTTGCGCTGGACCACCATCGGGTACTTCGTCGTGTGCGGACGAGGGCTGGTGTCCATGCCGGGATCGAGGTGGGAGTCCATGCGGGTTGCCTTCCGGTCGGGGGCTCGGCTGGTGCTCGGCTACTGGGGGCCGGTGCCGCACGCTTCCCGGCACGCGCCGGAGCGCGATGGACCGACCGTCACCGTGGGTGGCGTCCGCCCACCCCGTCGCCGCGGGCGCCAACTCCCTTGTGGAGAAAACGACATCGTAGGATGCCCGGGTGCCCGAGCCGACACGGATACCGATGAGCCGCCGCAGGTGGATCGCGGCGTGGGTGGTGCTGTGCGCCGCGGGTCTCGCCGCCACCGCCGCGCTGAACGCCTCCTCGACGCCGGACCAGCGGTCCGGGGTGGACGAGAAGCCGGTCAGCGCCGAGTGCGCCGAGTACATCGCGGACGTCGAGCGGCGGCTCGCCGAGGCCAGGCAGGAGGGCGAGGACGACGGGGTGCTGGCCTTCTCGCGGACCAGTGCCGGCGCGGAGGACTGCAGCGACGAGCTCCGCGATCACTTCGGGGCCGACCGGTGAGCCGCGGCACCTGGCTCGCCGCGACGGCGGGTCTGATCTCCGCCGGTGTCGTGGCGGCCGTGGCCCTCGGCACCGTCGCGGAACCGGAACCGGAACCGCACCCCACGCCGCAGCGGGTGTACTCCTCCTGCCTGGCGGCCGACACCGAGCCGGTGCCGGCGGGCGACGACCCGTGCGGCGGAGGCTGAGAGCCGCCGGCCCCCACGCCGACGGGCTGCGGCGGCGGTGCGCACGGTCGAGCACCGCACATCGTCCTCGGCCGCACCCGCCGGACGGGCGCCTTCGCCGGCCGGCGGATCCCCGAGCCGGCGCCGCCGCAGTCGTCGGCCCGGCTCACCACCCCCCGCGCAGCCTCGACACCGGGACCGGCACCCCTGAGGTGCCGGAGCCCCACTCCCGGGACGCCGCGCGCGGACGGCCGAACCGGAAGGGCGCCGCGGGCGGTCCGGGTGTCGCGGCCGCCGGTGCGGGCACCCCACGGGCATGGCTTCCCGACGACTGGTTCCCGAGTCCCTGGCCCTGCCGGCCGAGGGCTACGCCTGGCTGCCCGACCTGATGCGCGCCGAGGGCGACACCGCGCTGAACCTCCGTGTCCTCGGCCGGCCGGCGCTCGCCGTGCGGGGCCCGGACGCGGTCCGTTTCTTCTACGACGAGGACCACGTGCGGCGGCACGGGGCGCTCCCCGGCCCGGTCCTGAGCACGCTCTTCGGCCACGGGGCGGTCCACACCCTCGACGGTGAGGAACACCGGCACCGCAAGTCGTTCTTCCTGCCCCTGCTGGAGACCGACGCCGTGAAGGGCTCGGCCGAGCACATCGTCACCGCCTGGGACGAGGCCGTACCGCGGTGGCGGGCGCGACCGGACGTGGTGCTCTTCGACGCCGTCAGCCGGGTGATCACGCGCGGGGTCTGCCGGTGGGCCGGCGTGCCGCTCACGGAGGACGAGCAGGAGCCGACGGCGCGGGACCTGGTGGCCATGGTGGACGGATTCGCCACCGCCGGACCCCGGCACTGGCGGGCCAGGCAGGCCCGCGCCCGCCAGGAACGGCGGTTCGCCGACCTCGTCACCTCCGTCCGGTCCGGAGCCGTCCACGCCCCGGCGGACTCCGTACTGGACCGGGTCTGCCGCCACCGCGACGCCTCCGGCGCCGAGCTGACGCCCGGGACCGCGGCGGTGGAGCTGCTGAACGTCGTCCGCCCCGCCACGGCGCTGAGCTGGTTCGTCGCCTTCGCCGCGCACGCCCTGCACCGCCGCCCCGAACTCCGGGAACGGCTCCGCTCGGACGGGACGGCGTTCGCCACGGCCTTCGCCCACGAGGTCCGCCGGTTCTACCCCTTCGCCCCCTTCCTGGGCGGCGAGGCCGTCACCGATCTGACGTGGCAGGGCCGCCATGTCCCGGCCGGCGGCCTCGTGCTGCTGGACGTCTACGGCCAGAACCACGACGAACGCCTGTGGAAGGACCCGTACGCCTTCCGCCCGGAACGCTTCCTCGACCAGCCGCCCGGCCGGGACGAACTGATCCCCCAGGGCGGAGCCGACCCCTGCACGGGACACCGCTGCCCCGGCGAGGCCATGACCGTGGGCATCCTGGAGACGCTCTCCCGGCGCCTGGCCGGCCTGGACTACGAGGTCCCTCCGCAGGACCTGACGATTCCCCTGAACCGCATCCCCACCCGCCCGCGCAGCGGAATGATCATCCGTCCGCTCGCTTAGCGGGCTCCACGGCCGGGGCCGGGGCCCGGGCGCGTACGGCCGTCGCCGCGCCGCCGGCCCCGGCACGCGCGGCGAACACCCGGCCGGAGCGTCAGCCCGCCGCCCGATCCGCGGCGCCCGGCACCTCCGCCGGCCGCACCGCCCTGCGCTCCCGCCGGGAGATCTCGCACGCCTCGGCGATCGTCAGGGCCCGCAGCGCCTCGCGACCGTCGCACGGGTTGGGCCGCTCACCGCGGACCACCTCCACGAACGCGGCCAGCTCCGCCTCGTAGGCGGGCCCGAAACGCTCCACGAAGCCCGTCCAGGGCTTGTCCGCGGCCGGCGGCCCCGTCGGCTCGGTGGACGCGATGGGCGTACGGTCGTCCAGCCCGACGACGATCTGGTCGAGCTCCCCGGCCAGCTCCATGCGCACGTCGTACCCCGCGCCGTTCAGCCGCGTCGCGGTCACCGTGGCCAGCGTGCCGTCGTCCAGCGTCAGCAGCGCCACCCCCGTGTCCACGTCGCCCGCCCCGCGGAACACCGGCGGCCCGGCGTCGGACCCGGCGGCGTACACGTCGACGACCTCCCGGCCGGTCACCCAGCGCAGGACGTCGGCGTCGTGGATCAGCGTGTCGCGGAAGAGCCCGCCGGACTGCGCCAGGTACGCGGCGGGCGGCGGCGCCTGGTCGCTCGTCACCGCCCGGACGGTGTGCAGCCGGCCGAGCCGCCCGGAGCGCACGGCATCCCGCGCCCCCGTGTACCCCGCGTCGAACCGGCGCTGGAACCCCATCTGCAGCACCGTCCCCGCGGTCTCCACCTCGGCGATCGCCTGCAGCGTGCCGGCCATGTCCAGCGCGATGGGCTTCTCGCAGAACACCGGGAGCCCCGAGCGCGCTGCCCGACCGATCAGTTCGGCGTGGGCCGACGTCGCCGTCGTAATGACCACGGCGTCCACCCCCCACCGGAAGATCTCGTCCACCCCGGGCGCGGCCGTCTCGCCCAGCCGCTGGGCCAGGGCCTGCGCCCGCCCCAGGTCCGCGTCCGTGAGGATCAGGGAGCCGACGTCGCGATGGCGGCTGAGCGTGTTGGCGTGGACCGTGCCGATACGGCCCGTACCGATGACCCCGATGCGCATGGAAACAAAGTGGGCTCACCGCCCGGGCGCTGTCAATGTGTATGTCCGGACAACCGAACTACACGACTTCCCGTCAACAGCGCACGGAGCTACGCTCGGCCCGTGCCGAAACCAGAAGTGGACCCCACCGTGGCGCTGGGCCTCAGCGTGGATCGCAGCAGCCCCGTGCCGCTGTACTTCCAGCTGTCGCAGCAGCTCGAGACGGCGATCGAGCGCGGAGCGCTGACCCCGGGGAGCCTGCTGGGCAACGAGATCGAGCTCGCCGCGCGGCTCGGCCTGTCCCGTCCCACCGTCCGCCAGGCCATCCAGTCCCTGGTCGACAAGGGCCTGCTCGTGCGCCGCAGGGGAGTCGGCACCCAGGTGGTGCACAGCCAGGTCAAGCGCCCGCTGGAACTCAGCAGCCTCTACGACGACCTGGAGGCGGCGGGGCAGCGCCCGGCCACGAAGCTCCTGGTCAACACGGTCGTCCCGGCCACGGCCGAGGTCGCCGCCGCACTCGGCGTGGCCGAGGGCAGCGACGTGCACCGGGTGGAACGGCTGCGCCTCGCCCACGGGGAGCCGATGGCGTACCTGTGCAACCACCTGCCGCCGGGCCTCCTCGATCTGGACACCGGGCAGCTGGAGGCCACCGGCCTCTACCGGCTCATGCGCGCCGCCGGGATCACCCTGCACAGCGCCCGCCAGTCCATCGGCGCCCGCGCCGCCACCGCCGCCGAGGCCGAGCGACTCGGCGAGGAGGAGGGCGCACCGCTGCTCACCATGCGGCGCACGACCTTCGACGACACGGGCCGCGCGGTCGAACTGGGCACGCACACCTACCGGCCGTCCCGCTACTCCTTCGAGTTCCAGCTGCTCGTACGGTCCTGACCTGCACCGGCCCGAGGGCCCGGTCCGCGGTGCGGACCCGTCCTCATGTCCGGACAAGGTGACCGACCGCCGCTCCCCGGCACCGCGTGCCCGACGCCCGTGTCGGACAATGGGGCGTTTGGGCTTTCCGGAGCCCGGCAGCACAGCACGGCACAGCAAGAAGGGCACGGCCTCGTGGCACGGTTTCGGACCTGGGTAGGCATCGCACTGGCGGGGGCACTGTCGGTGTCCCTGGCCGGCTGCAGCAGCACCGGCGGCAAGCGCGCCGAGGACGCCCGCAAGGCCGCCGCGGCGCAGGGGAAGGCGGCGGTGAACACCCCCCGCTGGACCTTCGCGATGATCACCCACTCGGGTGATGGCGACACCTTCTGGGACATCGTCCAGAGCGGCGCCGACCAGGCCGCCAAGAAGGACAACATCAACTTCGTGTACTCGCACGACGACGAGGCACAGCAGCAGGCGCAGCTCGTGGACGCCGCGATCGACAAGAAGGTCGACGGCATCATCGTCACGCTCGCCAAGCCCGACGCCATGAAGGCCGCCGTCGCCCGCGCCGAGAAGGCCGGCATCCCGGTGATCACCGTGAACTCCGGCTCGCAGGAGTCGAAGGAGTTCGGCGCGCTCACCCACGTCGGGCAGGACGAGACGATCGCCGGCGAGGCCGTCGGCGAGGAGCTGAACGAGCGGGGCCGCAAGCGGGCCCTCTGCGTCCTGCACGAACAGGGCAACGTCGGACACGAGCAGCGCTGCGACGGCGTCGAGAAGACCTTCGACGGCAAGGTCGAGCGGCTCTACGTCAACGGCACGAGCATGCCGGACGTGCAGTCCGCCCTGGAGGCCAAGCTCCAGACCGACAAGGCCGTCGACGCCGTGGTCACGCTGGGCGCCCCGTACGCCGCCACGGCCGTACAGGCCAAGGAGGGCGCGGGCAGCAAGGCCGAGATCGACACCTTCGACCTCAACGCCAAGGTGGCCGCGGGCCTCGAGGACGGCACGCTCGGCTTCGCCGTCGACCAGCAGCCCTACCTCCAGGGTTACCAGGCGGTCGACCTGCTGTGGCTGTACAAGTACAACGCCGACGTCCTCGGCGGCGGCCGGCCGGTGCTCACCGGGCCGCAGATCATCACGGAGGACGACGCCGCGGCGCTGGCCGACTACACCGAGCGGGGCACCCGATGAGCGCCACGCAGGCCGACGGCGCCGACGAGAGGATCGTGCGGACGTCCCCGCTGCGGAAGCTGCTGGGCCGCCCCGAGCTCGGGTCCGTCGTCGGCGCGGCCGCCGTCTTCGTCTTCTTCGCGTTCTTCGCCGACAGCTTCCTGCGCGCCTCCAGCCTCAGCACGGTGCTCTACGCCGCGTCCACGATCGGCATCATGGCCGTGCCCGTGGCGCTGCTGATGATCGGCGGCGAGTTCGACCTGTCCGCGGGCGTCATGGTCACCTCGTCGGCCCTGGTGTCGTCGATGTTCAGCTACCAGATGACCGCCGACGTCTGGGTCGGCGTCGGCGTCTCCCTGCTGGTCACCCTGGCGATCGGCGCCTTCAACGGCTTCATGCTCACCCGCACCAAACTGCCCAGCTTCATCATCACCCTGGGCACCTTCCTCATGCTGACCGGCATGAACCTGGGCTTCACCAAGCTGATCGACGGCACCGTCTCCACCAAGTCGATCGACGACATGGAGGGCTTCCCCTCCGCCCGCGACGTCTTCGCGTCCACGATCACCGTCGGCGGCGTCGGCTTCAAGATCACCATCCTGTGGTGGCTCGCCCTGGTCGCCGTCGCCAGCTGGATCCTGCTGCGCACCCGCGCCGGCAACTGGATCTTCGCCGTCGGCGGCAACAAGGACGCCGCCCGCGCGGTCGGCGTCCCGGTCACCAGGACCAGGATCGGCCTCTACATGGGCGTGGCGTTCGGCGCCTGGATCTCCGGCCAGCACCTGCTCTTCTCGTACGACGTCGTCCAGTCCGGCGAGGGCGTCGGCAACGAACTGATCTACATCATCGCGGCCGTGATCGGCGGCTGCCTGATCACCGGCGGCTACGGCAGCGCCGTCGGCTCGGCGGTCGGCGCCCTGATCTTCGGCATGACCAGCAAGGGCATCGTCTTCGCCGAGTGGAACCCCGACTGGTTCAAGTTCTTCCTCGGAGCGATGCTGCTCCTCGCGACCCTGCTCAACGCCTGGGTCCGCAAGCGCGCGGAGGCCACCAAGTGACCGAGACCGGAAACCGGGCGCCGCTCGTCGAACTGTCCGGCGTCAGCAAGCACTACGGCAACGTCCGCGCCCTCGAAGGGGTGTCGCTGGCCGTGCACGCCGGTGAGATCACCTGTGTGCTGGGCGACAACGGAGCCGGCAAGTCGACCCTGATCAAGATCATCGCCGGCCTGCACCAGCACGACGGCGGCACGCTCGCCCTCGACGGCGAGGAGACCCGCCTCTCCTCCCCGCGCGAGGCCCTGGACCGCGGCATCGCCACCGTCTACCAGGACCTGGCCGTCGTCCCGCTCATGCCGGTCTGGCGGAACTTCTTCCTCGGCTCCGAGCCGCGCAAGGGCGCCGGCCCCTTCAAGCGCATGGACGTCGACCACATGCGCCGCACCACCCGCGCGGAACTCCTGCGCATGGGCATCGACCTGCGCGACGTCGACCAGCCCATCGGCACCCTCTCCGGCGGCGAACGCCAGTGCGTGGCCATCGCCCGCGCGGTGTACTTCGGTGCGAAGGTCCTGGTGCTCGACGAGCCGACGGCGGCCCTGGGCGTGAAGCAGTCGGGCGTGGTCCTGAAGTACGTGGCGGCGGCCCGCGACCAGGGCCTCGGTGTCGTTCTCATCACCCACAACCCGCACCACGCGTACCTGGTGGGCGACCGTTTCGTCCTCCTCAAGCGCGGCGCGATGGTCGGCAACCACGAACGCGACGACATCACCCTGGACGAGCTGACGACGCAGATGGCAGGCGGGAACGAGCTGGACGATCTACGCCATGAGCTGCAGCGCACCCAGGGGCGCGGGACCGTGTGATGTGCGGCTCCGCCGCGTGGGCGCGAGCAACCACGACGCACCCGCACCGGGCGACGTCCCGCTCCACCCACCCCCCGTCGCATTCGGCACCCGGCGTGGGCGTGCGGCAGAATCGCACCCGATGAGCACCTACCGCGACCTCACCGCCCCCATCGGTTCCCGCCGCGCCCCGGTCCTGCGCACCGTGGGCACGAGGGAACGCCGCTCGCACCTCACGGCCCCCCGCGTGCCCACGGTCGGCATCGACATCGGCGGCACGAAAGTCATGGCGGGCGTCGTCGACGCGGACGGCAACATCCTGGAGAAGCTCCGCACGGAGACCCCGGACAAGTCCAAGAGCCCCAAGGTCGTCGAGGACACCATCGTCGAACTCGTCCTGGACCTCTCCGACCGGCACGACGTGCACGCCGTGGGCATCGGCGCGGCCGGCTGGGTCGACGCCGACCGCAACCGGGTGCTGTTCGCCCCGCACCTTTCCTGGCGCAACGAACCGCTGCGCGACCGCATCGCCGGCCGCCTCGCGGTCCCCGTCCTCGTGGACAACGACGCCAACACCGCCGCCTGGGCCGAGTGGCGCTTCGGCGCCGGCCGGGGTGAGGACCACCTCGTCATGATCACGCTCGGCACCGGCATCGGCGGCGCGATCCTGGAGGACGGCCAGGTCAAGCGGGGCAAGTACGGCGTCGCGGGGGAGTTCGGCCACATGCAGGTCGTGCCCGGCGGCCACCGCTGCCCGTGCGGCAACCGCGGCTGCTGGGAGCAGTACAGCTCCGGCAACGCCCTGGTCAGGGAGGCCCGCGAGCTGGCGGCCGCCGACTCGCCGGTGGCGTACGGGATCATCGAGCACGTCAAGGGAAGCATCGGCGACATCACCGGCCCGATGATCACCGAACTGGCCCGCGAGGGCGACGCCATGTGCGTCGAGCTGCTCCAGGACATCGGCCAGTGGCTCGGCGTCGGCATCGCCAACCTCGCCGCCGCCCTCGACCCGTCCTGCTTCGTGATCGGCGGTGGCGTGAGCGCCGCCGACGACCTGCTGATCGGCCCCGCGCGCGACGCGTTCAAGCGCCAGCTCACCGGCCGCGGCTACCGTCCCGAGGCCCGGATCGTCCGCGCCCAGCTCGGTCCCGAGGCCGGCATGGTGGGCGCCGCCGACCTGGCCCGCCTGGTCGCCCGCCGGTTCCGGCGCGCCAAGCGGCGCCGGGTCGAGCGCCACGAGCGCTACGAACGGTACGCGGAAGCCCGCCGCACGTCCGGGGAGCCGTCGTGACGGGCCCCCGCCCGGAGGCCGGCTCCCCGGAGGAACCCGCGCGCCCGGCCGAGGACCGACGGCACATGATCCGCCGGCGGGCGCTCACCCTGCTCACCATCGTGCTGCTCATCGGTGTGCCGGCCGGCTACCTGGTGATCTCCGCGAACCAGAGCCGCGACAGCGGCAAGGTCAAGGAGGCCAAGTACTCGGCGACCGGCCTGACCGAGGGCTGGCCGTCCAAGCTCCAGCGCCGCCTCTACGAGGTCCCCGTCCCGATGCCCTCCGACGAGGTGGCCTATTACGAGACGAACAACTGGAAGACCAGCCGCCTCTACGTCCAGTTCGAGACCAACGCGGCCGGCCTGGACGCCTTCCTGGCGGGCCTGGGTGTCACCAGGGAGGACCTGAAGCGCGACGAGCCGGCCATCGGCGACCGCGACCAGCACATCACCGGCTGGAACTTCGAACGGCCCGGCCCCTGGTGGGGCCTCGTCCACCGGCAGACGGCCCCGGCGCCCACCCAGGACGTCCTCGTCAACCTGTCCGACCCTGACCGTCCGATGGTGTACGTCGTCTCGCAGACGGTCCCCTGACCGGAGCCCCGCCGGCCGACGGCGACCGACGGGCAGGGACGGCGACAGGACAGCGACCGACCAGGACCGGGGACAGGACAGCGACCGACCAGGACCGGGGGCGGCTGACGGCGACCGACCGGGACCGACGGCGGCTGACGCTGATCGACGGCGACCGACCGCGACCGCGGGCGGCTGACGGCGACCGACCGAAACCGAGGGCGGCTGACGGCGACCGACCGCAGCCGACCGCCGTCCTCCGCGACTGTCCGCGCACGTTCGCAGCCGGGTCCCTGAACCCGGGGGCCCGGGGCCGTGAGTCCCTTTCCCACAGGCCGCCGGGACCGATTGTCAGACCCCGCCCGTAGAGTCGAAGACAGTCGACCCCAGACGCGGGCGGGAGGTGACAGAACGTATGAGCGACACGACCGGAGGGGTCGCCACGGCCGAGCGCACGGCACTGCGCGCGCGCGAGCGGGCGGAGCAGGGCCGGACCGTCCCCGCCGTGCCCGCCCGGCTCGCCGCCGTCTTCCTGCCCGCACCCCTTCCGCGCGACGGACGGATCGCGTTCTGGGACCCCGAGGGCGGCCCCGTCACCGCCCCGGCGTCCGAGCACGGGGCCCAGCCTGCCGGGCCTCCGGGCGACGGGGGCGACGGTGCGCCAGAGGGTGTGCCCGAACCCACGGAGCTCACCGTCGTACGCCGGCACGGCACCGCCGCACGCCGCGGCACCACGCCCGCACTGTCGCTCCCGCTCGCCGAGGCCCTGCCCCTGCTGGTGCGCGCCCGGCACGACCCGGCCGCCCACCCGGCCACCGCCTGCTGGGGCGCCGCCGCCCTGCACGCCCTGCGGCTCACGGCGCGCGGACGCCTGCTGCCCGGCCTGACGCCGACCGGGCACGACGCCTGGCGGGCCGGCCCGCTCGACCCCGACGACGTCGCGCACCTGCGTGCGGTGGCCGCCGCGCTGCCCCCCGAGGGTCACGCCGTCCCGCTGGACGGGCCCGGCCCGATCCGGCTGCCGGCACCGGAAGCCCTGATGCGCTCCTTCCTGGACGCGGTGGCCGACACCCTGCCCCGCACTCCCGCCGCACCCCACGCCTCGGGCCGCCCCTTCGCCGCACGCGCGGCCCAGCGCCTGCCCGACGCCCACGACTGGGCCGCGGAGGTCGCCGCCGGCATGGACGCGGGCGTACGGATCTCCCTGCGCCTGGACCTCTCGGCGTACGACCTGTTCGACGGCGACGCGGGCGGCGGTGCGCGGGGCGCGGGCGCGGCCGTCGTCCAGGTGCACAGCCTCGCCGACCCCACCCTCGTGGCCGACGCGGCGGACCTGTGGTCGGGCGCGGCCGACGCGGCGTTCGGCCCCCGCGCGCGCGTGGACGCCGCCCTCGCGGTGCGGCGCGCGGCACGGGTCTGGGCACCGCTCGACCGCCTCACCGAGCAGGACGTGCCCGATGTGCTGAGCCTGTCCGAGGAGGAGGTCACCGACCTGCTCGGCGTGGCGGCCGGCCGGCTCGCCGCCGCCGGGGTCGCCGTGCACTGGCCCCGCGACCTCGCCCACGACCTCACCGCGACCGCGGTGGTCCGGCCCGCGCCCGGTTCGGCGACCGACGGCACGGGCTTCTTCGAGAGCGAGGACCTCCTCCAGTTCCGCTGGCAGCTGGCGATCGGCGGCGATCCGCTCACCGAGGCCGAGATGGACACCCTGGCCGAGGCCCACCGCCCGGTCGTCCGGCTGCGCGACCGGTGGGTGCTGGTCGATCCCGCCCTCGCCCGCCGGGCCCGCGCACGCGACCTCGGCCTGCTCGACCCGGTCGACGCCCTGTCCGTCGCCCTCACCGGCACCGCCGAGGCCGACGGCGAGACGGTGGAGGTGGTGCCGGCCGGCGCGCTGGCCGCCCTGCGCGACCGCCTGACGGCGGGCGTCCGTCCCGCCGAACCGCCGCCCGGCCTGCACGCCACCCTCCGCGACTACCAGCTCCGCGGCCTGGCCTGGCTGGACCTCATGACCTCGCTCGGTCTCGGCGGCTGCCTCGCCGACGACATGGGCCTCGGCAAGACCGTCACCGTCATCGCCCTGCACCTGAAAAGGGCGCGCACCGAGCCGACCCTGGTGGTCTGCCCGGCCTCCCTGCTGGGCAACTGGCAGCGGGAGATCACCCGGTTCGCGCCCGGCGTGCCCGTCCGCCGCTTCCACGGCCCCGACCGCACCCTGGACGGACTGAAGGACGGCTTCGTCCTCACCACGTACGGCACGATGCGGTCGGCCGCGACGACCCTGGCCGAGCAGCCCTGGGGCATGGTCGTCGCCGACGAGGCACAGCACGTCAAGAACCCGTACTCGGCGACCGCGAAGGCGCTGCGCACGATCCCGTCCCCGGCACGCGTGGCGCTCACCGGCACACCGGTCGAGAACAACCTGTCCGAACTGTGGGCGCTGCTCGACTGGACGACCCCCGGGCTCCTCGGCCCGCTCAAGTCCTTCCGCGCCCGGCACGCGCGCGCGGTGGAGAACGGCGAGGACGAGGAGGCGGTGCGCCGCCTGGCCCGCCTGGTCCGCCCCTTCCTGCTGCGCCGCAGGAAGTCGGACCCCGGGATCGTGCCCGAGCTGCCGCCGAAGACCGAGACGGACCACCCGGTGCCGCTCACCCGGGAACAGGCCGCGCTGTACGAGGCGGTGGTGCGGGAATCGATGGCCGCCATCGAGACCGCGGGCGGCATGGCCCGGCGGGGTCTCGTGCTCAAGCTGCTGACCTCGCTCAAGCAGATCTGCGACCACCCGGCGCTGTTCCTGAAGGAAGACCACCCGCCGGGCGGGACCGACCGGCTCACCGCCCGCTCCGGCAAACTCGCCCTGCTGGACGAACTGCTGGACACGGTGCTCGCCGAGGACGGCTCGGTGCTCGTCTTCACCCAGTACGTCGGCATGGCCCGCCTCATCGCCTCCCACCTGTCCGCCCACGCGGTCCCGGTCGAACTCCTGCACGGCGGCACGCCGGTGCCCGAGCGGGAGCGGATGGTGGACCGCTTCCAGAGCGGGGCGGCTCCCGTCCTCGTCCTGTCCCTGAAGGCCGCCGGCACCGGCCTCAACCTGACCCGCGCGGGCCACGTCGTGCACTTCGACCGCTGGTGGAACCCGGCCGTCGAGGAGCAGGCCACCGACCGCGCCTACCGCATCGGCCAGACCCAGCCCGTCCAGGTCCACCGGCTCATCACCGAGGGCACGGTCGAGGACCGCATCGCCGAGATGCTCGAGTCCAAGCGGGCCCTGGCCGACGCGGTCCTCGGCGGAGGCGAGTCGGCCCTCACCGAGCTGACGGACCGTGAGCTGTCCGACCTGGTGTCCCTGCGGAGGCCGTCATGACCCCCCGCCCCGCGGACGAGGCCCGCCGTGCCCTGCGGGCGGCACGGGAGCGCGGCGAGGCGGCAGCGGCCCCCGCGGCCGGCGCGGGCGCCGACCCCGGGACGGAGCCCGGTGCCCGTGCCGGAGCGGACCTCGACGCCCTCGCCGGGGCGGGCGCCACGGACCGTGAGGCGGTGCGGGAGCAGGACCGGGCCCGGGACGAGGACGTGACCGGAGCCCGGTCCCGATCCCGGTCCCGGGACGAAACCCATGGCGGGGACCGGAGCGAGCACGTCGGCCCGCGTCCGGGGGACATCGCACGCGCGGCGTTGCGCGGTGCGCGGATCGCCCGGCACGCGGGCCCCGACGACGCGACGGGGGATGAAGAGGCCGAAGGGGACACTGCGGCAGAGGACGAGGACCGGCCCGACGAGGCAACGGGGGCCGCTCGACCGGCTCTTCCCGACGGAGCGACGCCCTCCGGTCCCGGGGACCGCCCCGACGGAGCGACGCCCTCCGGTCCCGGTGACCGCCCCGACGGTGCGCCGGACCCCGCCACCGGCCCCGCACCCGCTCCGGGCGGCACGGCGGCCACCTCCGCCGCGGCCCGGCATCCCGCCGCTGAGGCCCCCGCAGCCGTCCCCGGCCCGTTGCCCGGGGAGGGCGGCCGGCCGGGGGACGCGGCGCGCGAGGCGTTGCGGGCGGCCCGCCGGCAGGCGAGGACGGACGCCGCGGTCGGGGGAGCGGTGGCCGCGCGACGTGCCGCCCGCCCGGCCGGCCGTCCGCGCCCGGCCGGCGGTTCCACCGCCCATGAGGTCCGCGCCCGCGCAGTACGGGACTTCGCCGCCGGCGCGTTCCGCCTGCCCCCGGAAACGGACCCGGACGAGGAGGCCCAGCCGCTCGAAGAGCCCACGGACGCGACGGCCGCCGAGAGCCCCCGGAGCGAGGCGGCCCCGCTCGGGGAGCCCGCCTCGGCCCCCGGTTCCGCCCGCACGCCGTCGCACGGGCCACCGCCCCCGCCAGGGCGGGCGGCGCCTCACCGGGAAGCGCGCGGCCGGACTCCGCACGCGGTGCCGCACGGCCGGGACTCCTCCCCACCCCCGGCGGCACCTCGCGCCCCCCGCTCCATGGCCGCCCCCGACCGCGACGGCGATCTCCGGCGCACGTTCCCCGCGGTCCCGTCCCCCACGGCACCGGACGGCCGCCTCGCCGAGACCTGGTGGGGCAACGCCTGGGTGACCGCGCTGGAGGAGGGCGCGCTGGACCCCAAGCGGCTGGCACGCGGCCGCGGTTACGCCGAGCAGGGACACGTCGACGCCATCACCGTGACGCCCGGACTCGTCCTCGCCTACGTGCAGGGCAGCCGCCCGAGGCCGTACCGCGTACAGGTACGGCTGCGCACGCTCGGCGACGCCGACTGGGAGCGGTTCCTGGACGCCGCCGCCGAGCGGCCGGGGCACATCGCCGCCCTGCTCGACAAGGAACTTCCCCCTTCCCTGGCCGACTGCGGCGTCCCGCTGCTGCCCGGCCCCGGCGACCTCGCCCCGCAGTGCAGCTGCCCCGACTCCGGCCACCCCTGCAAGCACGCCGCCGCCCTCTGCTACCGGACGGCACGGCTGCTCGACGCCGATCCCTTCGTGCTGCTCCTGCTGCGCGGCAGGGGCGAACGCGAGCTGCTCGACGCCCTGTCCAGGCTCAGCGCCGCCCGCGCGGCCCGCGCCGCCCAGGACAAGGGCCCGGCGCCCCTCCCCGGTGTCCGGGCCACCGAGGCACTGGCCGCGCGGACGCTCCCGCCCCTCCCGGCGCCGCTGCCCGCGCCCCCGCACCCCGAACAGCCCCCCGCCTACCCGGCGGCACCGGGCGGCCCGGACCCCTTCGCGCTGGACCAGCTGGCCACCGACGCCGCCGCCCGCGCCCACGCCCTCCTCACCACCGGGCGCGACCCGGTCGGCGGGCTGACGCTGTGGCAGGACGCGGTCCGCCACGCCGCCGCACGCCCCGGCTCCGGCCTCACCGCCGGCACCCGCGCGCTGTACTCGTCCCTCGCCCGGGCCGCCGGCCGCGGCACGCCCGAGCTGGCGCGCGCGGTCGCCGCCTGGCGTCAGGGCGGCCTCGACGGCCTCGCCGTCCTGGAGGAACCCTGGGACCCGCCGGCCGGCCGCTTCGACCGCGCTCGCCCCCTGCTGCTCGCGGCCGACCTCCCCGCCTTCCGCCCCTGGCGGAACCACCTCACCCACCCGGCCGGGCACCTCCAGCTCCGCCTCGGCCGCACCGGTCTGTGGTACGCCTACGAGTCCGAGCCAGGCCGCGACGACTGGTGGCCCCGCGGCACCCCCGACCTCGATCCGGTCGGCGCCCTGACGGGCCTCGGCGGCGCCGGCGACCTCTGACCGAGGACCTGCGCCTCAGGTCACCGCGACGTGCCCGGGCGGGCTCGGACGACCCGTGCGATGAGGTCGTGGATCATGAACTCCCCCGGTCCGCGGTTCTCCTTGAGGCGGACGAGATCGCCGGAACCGAACCAGTCGTAGGCGGAATGCTTGGACCGTTCCAGCTCCGGGTTGTCCAGGTCGCCATCGACCTCGACCAGGTAGTCGGCCTCGTGACGCAGGCCACGGCCGTCGTCGCCCGTCCAGGTCGTGGTGCCGAGGAACCGCCGCACGCGGGTCAGGCGCCAGCCGGTCTCCTCCTCGACCTCACGCGCGAGGGCCTCCAGGAGCGTTTCCCCCTCCTCGACATGACCGCCCACGATGTCCCAGGCACCGGGAAACAGGCGACGGTCCCGGCTCCGCTTCTGGGCGAAGGCACGACCCTCCCGGTCGAGGACGACCGCACCGACGGTCCAGACCTCGTCCGCACCGGGGCTCGGCACCTCGACACCGTCGTCGACGGTGAACGACCGCTCGTGAGTGGGCATGAGCGACAGCGTAGTGCCGGCCGGCGCCCGGCTCGGCGGAGTCACCGCGGTCGGGGACCACGCTCGGCCGGCCGCCCCCGACGAGGCCCGCGCCCTCGTGGCCCGGCCAACCTGCTCGGACCCGCCTCCCGCGCCCCTCGTTTCAGGGGCGTCCCCGAGACGTGGGAAGGCCTGGGGCGTGAGTGAGACACCACCGAGCACCCTGCAACAAGCCGTCGGGCGGTGCGGACTCGGTGCGCATGGCTCGGACGGCGCCACGTAGGGCGCGGGCGTGCGAGTGTTCGGCCCGGATGCGTGAGCGGGTAGCACGTTCGAATGCGGCAGCGGCTTGGCGGAGGTGCGGGCGGATCTCCTCCGGTACGCGAAGCGCGCCGTCACCGCGATCATCCTGCCGGCCGAGGTGCAGGCGACGGCATGGCCGCTCCACCGTGACGCTCATGGAACGTTCATCGGTGGGAGTGAGGATTCCCGAGTCTGTCGAGTCCTGCGTTAGGGTGACGGGTGCCCATGGTGGATGACGGGGTCACGCGGGAAGGGCGGGCGATCTGATGCACGCCGTATGCGGATCTCATGACGGCGAGAGCGCGGCGGACCGTCATGTGGCGGTGGAGTACTCCACCGACGACGAGTGGGCCGCTCACCTTGTGCCCTTCGTCCGCGCGGGCTTCGACCGGGGCGAGCAGGTGCAGTACTTCGCGGACGCCACCGATCCTCGCCTCGTGATGCGTACGCTCGCCGAGGGTGGCGTCGACGCCGACACCGCGGTCCGGCGCGGACAGCTCGTGGTGACCACCGCCGACGAGACCTACCTGGCCGGAGCCCGTTTCGACCCGGATGCCATGATCGGTCTGTGGGGCCGCGCCGTCGAGGCCGCCCTCGCTCAGGGGTACGGGAACCTGCGGGTGATCGGCGAGATGTCCTGGGGAGCCCGGCACATAGCCGGCGCGGAGCGCCTGCTCGAATACGAGCTGCGCATCCACCACGAGGTCTTCGAGCGGTTGCCGCTGACGGCGTGGTGTTTCTACGACCGCCGCCTGCTGGCACCCGAGGCCCTCGACGTGCTGACGGGCGCCCACCTGACGCGGGCGGGCGCCGCGCCTCGCTCCCACGCCCGGCCCGGGCTCTCGGTCGTGCCTCTGACCGGTCGGCCCGGCTTCCGTCTGTCCGGATCGGCGGGCTACGAGAGCCGCCGCGTGGCCGCCTCGGCGTCAGCCGCTCTCGCGGCCTCGCCGGCGCAGGACATCACCCTGGACCTGTCCTCCTTCGACCACCTCGACGTCGCCGCACTGGCAGACCTCGCCCACGCCGCGCGGCGACGTCCCTCCGGGACACCGCTGCGGATCGTCGGGGCGCCGCCCGCGCTTCGCCGCATTCTGGAGCTCTTCCCCGAGCTCGGCGCCGGCCTGCAGGAGGTCGGCCGGTGACGACGCACCCCCTCACGTCGGCGGCGAGCCGGGTCGATCCGTTCTTCCACCACCCCGCCCTCTTCTACAGCACGGAGAAGGACTACCTGCAAGGCGTGGGCGAGTTCATCCGGGCGGAGACGACCAGCGGGCGCCCCGTTCTGGTCGCTGTTCCCGGTCCACGACTGCAGCTGCTCCGGGAAGTCGTCGGTGTAGAAGACGAGAACGTCACCTTCGTCGACATGCGGCAGGCCGGACGCAACCCCGGGCGCATCCTGTCGATGCTCCAGGACTTCGCCGACCGGCACCCGCAGAGGCGCCCGTCCATCGTGGGCGAACCTGTCTGGGTCGGGCGCACCGAGGCGGAGGCACGGGAAGCGACCCGCCACGAGGCGCTGATCAACCTGGCGTTCGACGGCCGGCCCGCCACCATCCTGTGCCCGTACGACACCGCCCTGCCGGAGGGAGTGCTGGCGGAGGCACACCGCACGCACCCTGTCGTCGGAGACCCGGACGGCTACCGGAACAGCCCGCGCTACGAGGACCCGCAGACAGTGTGCCGCGACTGCGACAGGCCCCTGGAGGAGCCGGCGGATCCACTCGTCCTGCATTTCACGGAGCATGACCTCGCCGATGTCCGTGACACCGCAGGGCACTGGGCACAGACGGCCGGCCTGTCCCCTCGTCGACACACCGACTGGTTGCTGGCCGTCAACGAGGCCACCGGCAATTCGGTGCGGCACGGCGGAGGGCAGGGCGTTCTGCGGCTGTGGCGTACGGCCGACACCCTCGTCGCAGAAGTGAGGGACCGCGGACGGCTCACCGACGCGCTCGTCGGCCGACGCCGTCCCGATCCGCTGTCCCCGGCCGGCGGACGGGGCGTCTGGATGATGCACCAGCTGTGCGACCTGGTCGAGATGCGCACCCCGCGGTCGGGCCTGATCGTTCGTATGCACCTGGCGCTGGACTGACCGGTACGCCGTGCCGGACGCCTCGTCCCGCCCGACACGGCCGCCCTGGCCATCGAGCACTGTCACGCCGAATAGGTCAGGCAGGCAGCGGGGAGATCGAAGTGATGCGCGAGCAGCTCGCTCGCGCCGCGGTGCCCGGGGCAGGGATCAGCTCGGACCCGATACTCCGGCGCGACGGCCGGGCCCGACAGCTGGTACGAACCCCCTGGCGGGTCGGTGCGATCAGCTCAGGTCGACAGAGGGGTCGTGCGCGCTGTCGCAGGCGATGGGCTCCACCCCGGTCGGCTCACCGGTCCCACCACCCGCGGAAGCGCGGATGATCGAGCCGTGCTCGCCGGCGCTGGTGGACGGGCTGCCAGTCATGGTGGTGACTGCTTCGGCGGCGGTGGCATGGACCGGCAGGACTGCGTCGACACCGGTGAGGACGAGCATTCGCATCAGGCGGTCGGGGACGTTGGCGAGCCGGAGTGCACCGCCCGCCGCTCGGGCGGCGTGCCAGAGGCCGATGAGCGCGCTCAGACCGGCGGAGTCGCAGAAGCCGACCTGTGACAGGTCCAGAACCAGATTAGGAGAGCCCTGCTCGATGATTCCCGAGGCTTCGTGACGCAGGGTGTCCGCGGTGCGCGTGTCCACGTCGCCGGCGACGGTGGCGATCGCGAGGCCGGGACGGGGGTGCTGGACGATCAGCTGCAGCGTGTCGGTCACGTCGGTCATCACTCCTGGCCGAGGTGTTCGGGCGCGGCGGCGGTGTGGGCGGTGGCGGCGACACTGCCGTCGGGTGTGCTGTGAGGGTGGGGGACGGACAGGGCCAGCAGGGCCACGTCGTCGCCGGCTTGGTCGGGCAGCGAGGCCAGCAGGGCGATGCTGTCCTCGACCAGGGAGGTGGCGGTGACGAGCCCGGTGCGCTGGTGGAGGAAGCCGGTCAGGCCGTCGTCACCCAGCATGGCGCCCTCGGTGGTGCGGGCTTCGATCAGCCCGTCGGTGTAGAGGAACAGGCTTTCCCCGGCCGTCAACGGGAACGTGGTCTGGGCGAAGGGCGCCTGCGGGAAGGCGCCGACGAGCATGCCGCCATGGGGGCGTACGGCCCGCACCCAGACGGCGCCACTGTCGTCGGGGCGCACGTGGTAGGCCGACGGGTGGCCGCCGGTGGCGACGGTGACGGTGAAGCCGCCGTCCTCCCGGGGCTCCAAGAGGCCGAAGACGACGGTGCAGAAGCGGCGGCCTGCGGTGACGTCGGTGAGCAGCATGGTGTTCAGCGCGCTCAGTACGGCGACGGGGTCGGCGTCGATCTGGGCCGCAGCGCGCAGGGTGTGGCGGGCCAGAGCGGTGACGGTCGCCGCCTCGGGGCCTTTGCCGCACACGTCGCCGAGGAAGAACGCCCACCGGTCGCCGTCGAGGGGGAAGACGTCGTAGAAGTCGCCGCCCACGTCGTGGGCGGAGGCGGTGCGGTAGTGGCAGGCCAGCTCCAAGCCCGGCACCACGGGAAGGGCCGGGGGCAGCAGGGTGCGCTGGAGGGTGGAGGCGAACGCGGCGATGGCGGCCCTGTCCTGCTCCGCCTTCTCCCGCGCCGCCCGCTCCGTCTCGGCCCGGGCCCGTTCCGCCTCGGCATGCCGCTCCTCCGCCTCCCGGCGGGCCTGCTCGTCACGCAGGGCGCGCAGCGCCGACAGCCGCAGCTCCATCTCGTCCAGCACGATCGCGGCGAGATCGGCAAGGGTGGCGGTGTCCTCCTCGGTGATCGAGCGCGGCCGGGTGTCGAGGACGTTGACCGTGCCCAGCTTGTGCCCGTCGGGGGTGATGATCGGTGCGGCAGCGTAGAAGCGCACCCCCATCTCGCCGGCGACCAGCGGATTGTCCACCGCGACGGGGTCCTTGAGGGTGTCGGGGATGACCATCGTGTCGTCGCGCAGGATCGCCGAGCCGCACAGGCCAGGATCCCGGCCGATCTCCGCGACACCCTCCAGGCCGTGGGCGGCCTTGAACCAGATGCGATCGGTGTCCACGATCGTGACCGTCGCCACCGGCACGTCGAAGAGCCGGGCGGCCATCGCCGCCACCCGGTCGAACGCCCCGTCGGGCGGAGTGTCGAGGATGTCGTAGCGGCGCACCGCCGCGATACGGGCCGCCTCCGCATCCGGGTCGGGGACCAGCTCGGGGCGGCGCCCGGGAGCCGGGTCGGCGGCCGATGCCTGCTGCATTACCGGCTTTCCTCTCCGTTGATGGGCTGCCACCGTGCGCGGCACGAACCGACGCAGCCTAAATCGACCTCACGCCCGAACGCCAATGCCGCCGTAGGCCGGGCCCCGGCAGCACGGCGCGGGCGCGTGCGTCAGCCGGAAGCGGTCCCCTTTCAGTGCGGTGCGGATCCGGACGTGTTCCATCGCCGGCAGGCCCCACCATGTGGCATCCGGTGCACCTACAGGCCGCACCTGCCCCAGCGCTGATGGCCTACCAAGCCTGAGGGCGCAGCGGCTGTGCCGGCAGGGCTCACCTCTGGGGACGTGGACGACGCGGATGAGTTGTCGGGTCGGGCCCCGGAGGTCGTCGCGTTCGGCGCGGACGCGGGGCAGGCCGGACGGCTGTATGCCTTTGCTGGTCACGAGTGGGCGGGAGTCAACTCATTCCCGCACTGCTCCGGCCACGTCGAGGGTGGGTTCGTGCGAAGCCATCCGGCTGTGGTCGGGACGTGCCGCCGTGCCGGGATCGATGGGACCGTTGCGCGGCGCCGTCCCGGACGGGGGTCTGACTCGTGGGATGCATGTGAGACGTGAGAGGGTGCGGGGCGTGAGTGAGACACCGCCGAACACCCTGCAATACCGTTTTGACGGGCCAGAAGACGCTCCGGTCCTGATCCTGGGTCCCTCACTGGGTACCACATGGCACAGGTTGTAGAGACCGTCTTCGGGCGTCCACGTCAGTCCGGGGCGGGTGCGTAGTAGCAGGTCAGGGCACCGTGGTCCGGGGGAGTCGGCGTAGTTGGTGACAGACGCGTGAGAGGGGCGTTCGATTTCAAGCCCCTGCAGAAGCGGTCGGCAGGGGATCCAGAGCGGGTGCGCTGCAACTCCAGCCGCGGCACCGTACCCCTCGGGTTCTCCTCGACTGAGCACTCGATGCGACGGTGCTGTGATGACACACATCTTGGTAAATGCCGCCGAAAGCCCTTCGCGATTGACCGGGCGTAGCCTTCGCGTACGCAAAGCGTCTGCAAGGTGCACCTCCTGCTAGGAGGGCGCGTCCGCCGCCGGCATCGCTGCCGCCCGCCTGCTGCCTCACGCGTCTGGCAACTTGTCGACCAGGGGCATGTGGTGCTCGTAGTAGCGGTCTCCCTGAAAGTCGATCCGGCCGGTCAGTTCGTCGGTGAAGAGAGGAAGCCGAATGGCGCTGATGTCCTCCTCGACGGACGTCGTGTACGGGGCGCCAAGCTCCAGAGGGGGGAGTGTGCGATTCCGCGAGGGGCCTCCGCAGACGCCTGTTGGAACGTGATGGTGCGCGGTTTTTGGGGCACCTTCGTCCGATATTGCAAACCGCGCCCGACGCTCACCCATCATCCCGCAGGGCCCGTACCGGGACGGTACGGGCCCTGCGGGATGATGGGTGGTCAGGTCACCATCGATACCAGCGGCCGCGACCACCACCGGCACTGGTGGAGCGCATGACGAAACCGAGCAGCCACACGACCAGGACGGCGAGCGCCACCCACCAAAGGATCTTGACAGCGAAACCGGCACCGAAAAGGATGACCGCGAGAAGCAGGACCAGAAGCAGGGGAACCATAGTTATCGACCTCCTGCCCGCCCGCCTTCCCTGCCTTTTCTTCGATATTCGAGATCAGCACCTTGTTTAGCAAGGGGAAGCAGGGGCACGAGCCGGTTACCGCGACTGCGGTCCCCAAGCTGCGAGGAGGCGTTGTTCTGTGACTGCCAACGAGAAGGCGAAGGCGAAGACCGAGCAGGCCAAGGGTAAGGCCAAGGAGGCTCTGGGAGACGCCGTCGGAAACGACCGTATGGCCGCCGAAGGCCAGGCGGAGAAGAGCACCGGGGACGCCCGCGAAGCCAAGGAAAAGGCCAAGGACGCCTTCAAGCACTGACCTCCGCGAACCGGAAAGAGGCCCCCTGTGGGGGGCCTCTTTCCGGTTCGGCGGGGCCACGCGTTGATCCGGCACCGTCGGTTTCCTGCTCCGGCTGTCTGCGGCTGGCCCGAGAAGGTCGCTTGCAGGTCTCCGCCGGAATCGTCTCGCTCGCGCGCCGATGATCTCGGCGGGTCTTTCGTGACTGCTTCGGTACGAGCGAGGCCCTGCCCAAGCCCTCAGATCAGCTGGGGCCCGAAGCCTGGGCCTGCATCGACTGCTGCCCATCAATCTGGTCCAGGAGGGCCAAGACCCGGATGAGCTGGGCCGCGACCGTATCGTTGGTAGCCGCGGCGGCCATTAGCCGGCTCATCAGGGCGCCCTGCGTCTTCTGAGTCAGATTCGCAGCGCTACGGCGACTCCCCGCGCGGCAACGGGGTCGGACTCGGCCGCGCCGCCGGTGGCCGCGGCTTCACCGGGGCCACCGGCGGCGCCTCGCGCGCCGAGGACACGCCCGGCGACGGTGTCTCGAAGCTGCGGCGCTCAGGGGTGCCGGGCACCATCGGCCGCACCGGAGTGGTGCGCTCAAGCGCCTGGATCTGCGGCTTCTCGTCCATCGCGAAGACCACCGCATTCGCCAGCGGGGCGAGATACAGCCCGACCACGTCGCGGATCTTGTCGTTCGGCAGCGGGTCCGGAGAGATCTTGAAGTCCTGCGTGCGCCATGGCTGCAGCCCGGACGCCCGCTAGATCCGCAGCACGCTCGTGGGCGAGATTAGCACCCAATTGGCCAGCTCCCGTTTCGACCAGTGCGTGGCACCCTCCGGCACCTCTTCGAGGGTGCGCACCACCACGTCCTCCACCTGGCGAGGCTCCGGCCACCAGACCTGCCGAGGCCGATGATTCCCGGCCCGTGCGGAAGTCTGTCTTTCGACAGCGATCTTCTGGAAGGCGGCCTCATGACGGCCCTGCACGACTTGCTCGCAGCCCACGTCGGTGCCGGTGCGCTGCCGGGAGCGGTTGGCCTCGTGGCCCGGGGTGACCAGGTCGAGGTGGCGGCCGTCGGCGCGCAGGACGCCGACGGCGGTGCCCCGATGGCGAGGGACTCCATCTTCCGGGTCGCCTCGATCACCAAGTCCGTCACCGCCGCCGCACTGCTCATCCTCGTGGAGGAGGGCACGCTCGCACTGGACGACCCGATCGGGACGTGGCTGCCGGAGCTGTACAAGCCGGTGGTCGTACGCACGCCGGCGAGCCCGGTGGACGACGTGGTGCCGGCCGACCGGCCCATCACCGTATTCGACGTGCTGGCCTCCCAGGCCGGGTACGGATTCCCCTCCGACTTCACACTGCCGGCGGTGCAAGAGTTGTTCACAGTGCAAAAGGACGGCCGGGTACCGAGCGACTTCCCGCCGGCCGACGAGTGGATGGCGGCGCTCGGCCGCATCCCGCTCCTGTACCAACCGGGCGCTGCCTGGCTGTACGACACCTGCTCCGTCCTGCAGGGGGTACTGATCTCGCGGGTCACCGGACGGCCGCTGCCGGAGTTCCTGACGGAGCGGATCTTCGGGCCGCTGGGCATGGTGGACACCGGCTTCGAGGTGCCGGCCGCCAAGCGGGACCGGTTCACCAGCTTCTACAGGCCAGGCGACGACGGCAGCCTGGAACTCGCCGACGGCCCGGACGGCGAGTGGAGCAGCCTGCCCGCGCTACCGCTCGGCAATGGCGGGCTGGCCTCGACCGCCGACGACTGGCTGGCCTTCTGCCGGATGCTGCTGGCCGGCGGGATGGCGGCCGACGGCCGCCGGGTGCTGTCGGCCGACTCCGTACGCATGATGACCACCGACCATACGGATCCGGTCCAGCGCGACATCGGCCGGCTGTTCCTGGAGGGCCAGGGCTGGGGCTTCGGCGGCTCGGTTGACATCGACCGGGCCAACCCGTGGAATGCCCCCGGCCGGTACGGCTGGGTCGGCGGCACGGGCACAGCGGCGCACGTCATCCCGGCCACGGGTGTGGTCACCATCCTGCTGACTCAGGTGGCAGCGATGGGTCCCGTGCCGGCACCGGTGATCAGGGAGTTCTGGCGGTATGCGGCGGACGCCTGACACACGCGCCTCACGCCAGTAGCCTCACGGTGGCCCAGCTGACTGGGTGGGAAATCGGGCCACGACGCATGGCTGTTCAAGCCCGCAACGAGACCTTGCTGAGGTATCCCGGTCGAGCGTGACTGTTGTGACGATCTGATCGTTCGGCGGGTGTGACGACTCGGCCGTGGGTCGTGGACGATGACTTGTGGGCGCTGATCGAACCGCTGCGGCCGCCCTGGCCGACGCGGTCGCCGGGGCCGAGGCCAGTGGATGATCGGCTCTGTCTGCAGGACATCCTGTACGTCCTGCACCAGGACGTCGCCTGGCAACTCCTGCCGCTGGAGCTGGGAGTCGGATCAGGGCTGACCTGCTGGCGGCGCCTGGACCGCTGACAGCGGGCCGGAGCCTGCGTGGTGTTTGCCGCAGCCCGCTTGTCGGCACGCGCCTGCATCGGCGCATCACCCGTGCGAAGGACGACTCACGTGCCGGCGCATTGGACCGTGCGCCATTTCTCGCAGGCGAACCCTGCCGACCCCGGCTGCGAGAGCGTCCCGGCCGTCTTGCGGCGGCTGGCCGCTTCCATCGAAGCGTTGGGCTTCGTCGAGATCCAGGACGTGGTGATCGAATCGGACTTGACCGAGCACGGTCCCTGGCGATCAGGGGCTTTTGACTTCCACCTGCCTGAGGATGAGCACTGATTCAGGCACCGGCTTCACCTCCAGCCAACCGAGAGTCTGCTGCTCTACACCGAGGGCCTCACCGAAGCCCCGACCACCATGGGGAGCAGTTCGGTGAAGACCGCTTGACGCACGCCCTGGCCACTCAGAGCCACACCATCCCAAGCGATCACCGCTGTCACCCAAGTCGTGCGCGTACCGGTACCACGGGCAAGGACGACGGCCAAGCCGCTCTCGTCCTGACAGCCACCTCAGTCACCAGCCGGCAGAGGCGTAATGGCGTCACAGCGGGTAGGCGAATACAGGCAACTGCTACTGCACGTGAAGAAAAGCCTCGGAAACCGACGAGGGATCCTCTATGACTACCACGCTCAGTAAACAGACACCGGATGAGCAGCGGTCGAGGGCGCCCTGGCGCTACGGCGCCGCTTGGGGCACCGGGGGTGCGCACATCGCCGAGGCCCGCCACGCAGTGCGCTCGCTGCTGGTACGGACGGGACACCATCCGCGCGAGCGTTCCAGCCAGGACGCCCAGCTCGTCGTCAGCGAACTGGTCACCAACGCCGTCCGTCACGCACCCGGCCCGGGTGAACTCATACTCGAAGTCTCACCGGACGCCGCCCAGTTGCGGATCAGCGTCCGTGACAGCTCCGCGCTCCCGCCCCGTCTCCAGGTGCCCGACGCCGGTCGCATCGGCGGGCACGGCCTGCACTTGGTCACCCGGCTCTGCGACCAGGTACGCACCATCGCCCTGGACACCGGCAAACGAGTCGTCGCGCACCTGTCCTTGGAGCCATCTGCCGGCTGACCCTCGCGAGAGTCGCGCACCGGGAGCGGCCCGGCGCTCCTGCCGGGCAGGCATCAGGCCGAGGGGTGGGGATCAAGGAGGAGGCGGGCGGTGACCCGTTTCCCAGCCCCCTCGGGCAGAACCGTGAGGTCGGCCGCAACGGCCTTCACGATTTCCAGACCGTGCTGGCCCACCCTGTAAGGGTCCGCCTGCCGAGCCGTCGGAATCTCTGGATGGCTGTCCCACACCTCCACCTCCACCGCCTCGTCCGCCAGACGCAGCCGCAACCGGATGGGGCCGGGTGCGTGCTTGCAGGCGTTGGTGACCAGTTCGCTGACCACGAGCTGAGCCAAGCCCACGAGGTGCCCCGTCACCTTTGTTGGACGGTTGTCGGCTGCGTCCCCGGTGAAGAAGGCGGCAGTTCGGTGACGGGCCTCGGCGATGCAGGAGCCGTCTCCCGACAGCGCGATGGTCTCCTCGACCGCCGTGGAGTCCGGTCCGTGGCAATATTCACGTTCTGGGTGCGCGCCCATCCGTCCTGTCACTCCCGCCCCGCTCGCGTACGCCGTTCCTCCCGGGCGGGTACCGCGCACGCGCAACATGTACCTGTGGGTGGCAGGGTCATCCGGGTGCAGTACCAGTACCATGCGCGGGCAGGTCCACATTGGGGAAGTGCGGGGTACGGCGTCGCCGACACTTGCTGAGGGACTGTGGCGGACAACGACAACTGGACAGGAAGCGCGCGTCTGTCGATCAACCTGAGCCGTACCAGTGGTGCCAGGGTGGTCACGGCGTGCGGCGAGATCGATCTCGACAGCGCTCCGCAGTTGCTTGATGCCCTGACCGCCGACGATGCTGCCGCTCAGGTGACGGTGGTGGATCTCAGCGGCGTCAGCTTCATGGACTCCAGCGGTATCAACGCTCTCATCGCCGCAAATAATGCCGCGCAGCGCCATGGCGGCCGGCTGCGACTCGCTGCGCCGAGCCCCGCCGTCTCCGAGACCCTCGGGATCGTCGGCCTCACCGAGGTCATCCCCTGCCACCCGACCCTGCGCGACGCACTTGCCGCCTGAATCCGTCAGTCGGACGAACTGAGCATGCTGATGCCCGCCACAGCCATGGCGGGCATCAAGAAGGGGTACCGCGAAAAGACTCAGCCGGTCGTGAGCATGCCTTCACGCAGCCGGGCCAGGCACCGGGACAGCAGCCGCGAGACGTGCATCTGCGAAACACCCAGCCGTTCGCCGATCTGGGCCTGGGTGAGCTCCTCCACGAACCGCATGTGAAGGAGCTGCCGGTCGCGCTCGTCGAGTTCGGCGATCATGGGGGCGAGGGCGTGGAAGTCCTCCACCAGCTCCAGGGCCGTGTCTTCGGTTCCGATGAAGTCCTGGAGGGCCGCCTCGCCGTCCTCGCTGCCGTTGAGCGTGGCGTCCAGGGAGGAGGAGTTGTAACCGTTGGAGGCCAAGCGGGCCTCGCGGACCTCGTCCTCGGACAGGCTCATCAGCTCCGACAACTCCTTGACCGTCGGGTCACGGTCGAGACGGCTGCGCAGTTCCTCGGTTGCCTTGGCGAGCTGGACGCGGGCCTCCTGCAGGCGGCGCGGGACGTGCACGGCCCAGGTGGTGTCGCGGAAGAAGCGCTTGATCTCGCCGACGATGTAGGGGATGGCGAAGGAGGTGAACTCCGCCTCCCGCGACAGTTCGAACCGGTCGATCGCCTTGATCAGGCCGATCATGCCGACCTGGACAATGTCCTCCATCTCCTCCGGCCCGCGGCTGCGGAACCGGCCGGCCGCGTAGCGGACCAGGGACATGTTCATCTCGATCAGCGTGTTACGGGCATAGCTGTACTCCGGCGTGCCCTCTTCAAGCACCGTCAACTGCCGGAAGAACAGCTTGGACAGCTCACGAGCGTCCTTGGGCGCCACCTGGGAAGGATCGACGACCTCCGGCAGCTCGGCCGTCCGAATGTGCGTTGCCAGCGTGCTGGGCGCCATGCTGATACCCTCCCACGATTGATCTCACCGCTGCTGCCTGCCGAAGAAACGGCTGACGACACGCCGTCTACCCCGCCATCCTGCACCCATGCCTGCTCCCTGAGCGAACGGTGGATCGGACTCTGCTCATGCGCCAGGACACATGGCGGGGCCAGTGCCCCAGAGCCGACAGCGGTCGTTGCGCAGGGCCGTACCGCCCGCCCGTCCGAACCTTCGCTGATCCCCAGCCATATCCATGACACGGTCGCCGACGCGCCGCCCGCTCTTGCCGCGGACGGGGTCGGCGACAGCGCCGGCACCTCCGAGTGACGGCATGGCCGCTCCACCGTGACGCTCATGCAACGTTCATCGGTGGGAGTGAGGGTTTCCCGAGTTTTCCGGGCCCTGCGTTAGGGTGATGGGCGCCCATGGTGGGTAACGGGGTCACGCGGGAAGGGCGGGCGATCTGATGCACGCCGTATGCGGATCTTACGACGGCGAGGCCGCGGGGGACCGTCATGTCGCGGTGGAGTACTCCACCGACGACGAGTGGGCCGCTCACCTTGTGCCCTTCGTCCGCGCGGGCTTCGACAGGGGCGAGCAGGTGCAGTATTTCGCCGACACCACCGACCCCCGCCTCGTGATGCGTACGCTCGCCGAGCGTGGGGTCGACGCCGACACCGCGGTCCGGCGTGGACAGCTCGTGGTGACCACCGCCGACGAGACCTACCTGAGCGGGGCCCGTTTCGACCCGGACGCCATGATCGGTCTGTGGGGCCGCGCCGTCGAGGCCGCCCTCGGTCAGGGGTACGGCAACCTGCGGGTGATCGGCGAGATGTCCTGGGGCGCCCGGCACATGACCGGCGCGGAGCGCCTGCTGGAATACGAGCTGCGCATCCACCACGAGGTCTTCGAGCAGTTGCCGCTGACGGCCTGGTGCTTCTACGACCGCCGCCTGCTGGCACCCGAGGCCCTCGACGTGCTGACGGGCGCCCACCTGACCCGGGCGGGCGCCGCGCCTCGCTCCCACGCCCGGCACGGGCTCTCGGTCGTGCCTCTGGCCGGTGAGCCCGGCTTCCGTCTGTCCGGATCGGCGGGCTACGAGAGCCGCCGCGTGGCCGCCTCGGCGTCAGCCGCTCTCGCGGCCTCGCCGGCGCAGGACATCACCCTGGACCTGTCCGGCCTCGACCACCTCGACATCGCCGCACTGGCCGACATCGCCCACGCCGCCCGGCAACGCCCCTCCGGCACACCGCTGCGGCTCGTCGGGGCGCCGCCTGCGCTTCGACGCATGCTGGTGCTCTTCTCCGAGCTCGGGGCCGGCCTGCAGGAGGTCGGCCGGTGACGACGTACACACCGACGTCGGCGGCGGGCCGGGCCCATCCGTTCTTCCACCACCCTGCCCTCTTCTACACCACGGAGAAGGATTACCTGCGAGGCGTGGGCGAGTTCATCCGGGCGGAGGCGACCGGCGGACGCCCCGTTCTGGTCGCTGTTCCCGGTCCACGACTGCAGCTGCTCAGGGAAGCCGTCGGCGTCGAAGGCGAGAACGTCACCTTCGTCGACATGCGGCAGGCCGGACGCAACCCCGGGCGCATCCTGTCGATGCTCCAGGACTTCGCCGACCGGCACCCGCAATGGCGCCCGTCCATCGTGGGTGAACCGATCTGGGTCGGGCGCACCGAGGCGGAGGCACGGGAAGCGACCCGCCACGAGGCGCTGATCAACCTGGCATTCAACGGCCGGCCCGTCACGATCCTGTGCCCCTACGACACCGCCCTGCCGGAGCGAGTGCTGGCGGAAGCACACCGCACGCACCCCGTTGTCGGAGACCCGGACGGCTACCGGAACAGCCCGCGCTACGAGGACCCGCAGACAGTGTGCCGCGACTGCGACGCGCCCCTGCAGGAGCCGACGGATCCACTCGTCCTGCATTTCACGGAGTGGGACCTCGCCGATGTCCGTGACACCGCAGGGCACTGGGCACAGACGGCCGGCCTGTCCCCTCGTCGTCACACCGACTGGTTGCTGGCCGTCAACGAGGCCACCGGCAATTCCGTGCGGCACGGCGGAGGACAGGGCATTCTTCGGCTGTGGAGCACGGCCGACACCCTCATCGCCGAAGTGAGCGACCGCGGACAGCTCACCAACGCGCTGGTCGGCCGACGCCGTCCCGATCCGCTGTCCCCGGCCGGCGGCCGGGGCGTCTGGATGATGCACCAGCTGTGCGACCTGGTCGAGATGCGCACCCCGCTGTCGGGCCTGATCGTTCGCATGCACCTGGCGTTGGACTGATCGGTGGACCGGTCGACGCGCCGGCAGCGCCTGGCCGCAGCCGGGGCCAACGCTTAACGCCCGCTGGGGGTGGAAAAAACCGGGAGGAGTCCCCTCGTTGGCCTGACCACCGCCCGGTCACGGTCAGCTGGTCATCCCGCCGGCCGTCAGGACCTCGCACGCGAGGCCGACAGTTTGCGCCTGTCGGTGCCCGGGAGATCGAAGTGATGCGCAAGCGGCTCTCTTCCCCCGCGGCGCCTGGGCAAGGGATCAGCTCGGGCCCGATGCGCCGGCGGGAGGCTGAACCCGACCGCTGGTACAAGCCCTCTGGCGGGTCGACGCGATCAGCTCAGGCCGGCTAAGGGGTTGTGCGCCCTGTCGCAGGCCGTTGGCTCCACCCCGGTCGGTTCACCGGTCCCGCGCCCTGTGGAGGCGTGGGCGATTCAGCCGTGCTTGCCTGTGCTGGTAGATGGGCTTTCGGTCATGGCTGCGACTGCGTCGGCGGCGGTGGCATGGATCGGCAGGACCGCGTCGACGCCGGTGAGGACGAGCATCCGCATCAGGCGGTCGGGGACGTCGGCGAGTCGGAGTGCACCGCCCGCCGCCTGGGCGGCGTGCCAGAGGCCGATGAGCGCGCTCAGACCGGCGGAGTCGCAGAAGCCGACCTGTGACAGGTCCAGAACCAGGTGCGGACACCCTTGCTCGATGATTCCCGAGGCTTCGTGGCGCAGGGTGTCCGCGGTGCGTGTGTCCACGTCGCCGGCGACTGTGGCGATGGCGAGGCGGGGCCGGGGGTGCTGGACGGTCAGGTGCAGCGTGTCGGTCACGTCGGTCATCACTCCTGGCCGAAGTGTTCGGGCGCGGCGGCGGTGTGGGCGGTGGCGGTGACGGTGCCGTCGGGTGTGGCGTGGGGGTGGGGGACGGACAGGGCCAGCAGGGCCACGTCGTCACCGGCTCCGTCGGGCAGCGAGGCCAGCAGGGTGATGCTGTCCTCGACCAGGGAGGTGGCGGTGACGGGCCCGGTGCGCTGGTGGAGGAAGCCGGTCAGGCCGTCGTCACCGAGCATGGCGCCCTCGGTGGTGCGGGCTTCGGTCAGCCCGTCGGTGTAGAGGAACAGGCTCTCCCCGGCCGTCAGGGAGAAGGTGGTCTGGGCGAAGGGCGCCTGGGGGAAGGCGCCGACGAGCATGCCGCCCTTGGGGTGTACGGCGCGCACCCAGAGGGCGTCGCTGTCGTCGGGGCGCACGTGGTAGGCCGGCGGGTGGCCGCCGGTGGCGACGGTGGCGGTGAAGCCGCCGTCCTCCCGGGGCTCCAGGAGGCCGAAGACGACGGTGCAGAAGCGGCGGCCGGCGGTGACGTCGGTGAGCAGCATGGTGTTGAGCGAGCTCAGCACGGTGACGGGGTCGGCGTTGATCTGGGCCGCGGCGCGCAGGGTGTGGCGGGCCAGGGCGGTGACGGTCGCCGCTTCGGGTCCTTTGCCGCACACGTCACCGAGGACGAACGCCCACCTGCCGCCGTCGAGGGGGAAGACGTCGTAGAAGTCGCCGCCGACGTCGTGGGCGGAGGCGGTGCGGTAGTGGCAGGCCAGTTCCAGGCCCGGCACCACGGGCAGGGCCGGGGGGAGCAGGGTGCGCTGGAGCGTGGAGGCGAACGCGGCGATGGCGGCCTTGTCCTGCTCCGCCTTCTCCCGCGCCGCACGCTCCGCCTCGGCCCGCGCCCGTTCCGCCTCGGCATGCCGCCTCTCCGCCTCCCGGCGGGCTTGCTCGTCGCGCAGGGCGCGCAGCGCCGAGAGCCGCAGCTCCATCTCGTCCAGGACGATCGCGGCGAGATCGGCGAGAGTGGCGGTGTCCTGCTCGGTGATCGAGCGCGGCCGGGTGTCGAGGACGTTGACCGTGCCCAACCGGTGCCCGTCGTCGGTGATGATCGGCGCGGCGGCGTAGAAACGCACGCCCATGTCCCCGGCAACCAGCGGATTGTCCGCCGCGACGGGGTCCTTGAGAGTGTCGGGGATGACCATCGTCTCATCGCGCAGGATCGCCGAGCCGCACAGGCCCGGATCACGGCCGATCTCCGCGACACCCTCCAGGCCGTGGGCGGCCTTGAACCAGATGCGGTCGGTGTCCACGATCGTGACGGTCGCCACCGGCACGTCGAAGAGACGGGCGGCCATCGCCGCCACCCGGTCGAACGCCCCGTCGGGCGGAGTGTCGAGGATGTCGTAGCGGCGCACCGCCGCGATACGGGCCGCCTCCACATCGGGGTCAGGCGCCAGCTCGGGGCGGCGCCCGGGAGCCGGGTCGGTGGCCGATGCATGCTGCATCATCGGCTTTCCTCTCCGTCGATGGGCTGCCGCCGTGAACGGCACGAATCGACGCAGCCTAAATCGACCACACGCCCGAACGCCAATGCCGCCGTCGGCCGGGCCCCGGTCGCGGCCCCCGTGCGATGTGCCGAGTCGGTGCCTGGGGGTGGAGCGCGTCCTTGGACTTCGACTCGAAGTGTCATACGACGGCGGCATGGTGTCAGCCCCGTTGGTGGGCGACCGGTGCGTCGGCGTGCGGGTGATCATGACACTGGCCGACGCCCTTGACTGCCCGCTGCCCGACCGGGTCCACCAGGTACGCGGATCGGTCCTCCACTCGGCCGGGCCAAACCTGGGGCTCGCGGTTGACGCCCATCGACATCAGCGTGGTCGACGTACTGGAGCAAGCGGCCGTCCCTCGGCCCCCGTCTCGCGACCGGTAGAGGTGTGTGATGACCGCCACCGGCACCACCGAGCTCCTCGGCGTCGGGCCGAGGCGGCCATCGCAATCCCTGGCGTGGCCGGCCTGCAACCCCGCCTCGCGGTAGCCGCAGCGCCCACTCGGGGGAATATCAAGCCCCACCGCACGCTGCCCGAGGCCGGCATTCCCGCCGACCGGGCGCCGGGCGGTTCGGGACGGCACATCGAGGTGCGCTGCGTCCTGACCGAGGGCGGCGGCGCTGGACATCGCCCGCAACGTCCACGCCCGGGATGGCTTCCGCCGTCATCGCCCACCTCGCCACCCACGGTGTAACGGAGCCGACCACCGTCGCGATGACTGGCATCGCCGCCTGGCACGACGCGGCATGAGCACATCGGGCACGGGGTCCGGGGAACCGTCGCTCCGTCGCCTCCTGTGCTGACTGCGACGGTGCGCGGCCAGCCATGATCAGGTGTTACGCAGAGCAGGGGCCGTGTTCGCCCTCGTCTTGAGGACGTCACGGTTACCGGCCTCGCCGTACTCGCCGTACGTCTACCAGGCTCGTCACTTCGTACCGGGTCACAAAGTCGGCCTTTTCCGTTGGGGACTGGTTCGCTCGGCGTCTGCGGGTAGTCGGTCGGTCGGGACGGGCTGACCGAACAGGGTGAGGAGGGCGCGCCGACGTGACCGACCCCGCGAAAGCGACGACCTCATTGGTCGACCTGATGATGCGCAGCCATGTGGCCGCGCTCGAGGAACTGCCGCAGATGGTGGCCGACCACGCGGAGGCGGTGGGCCTGCACGAGGTGGCGTTCTTTCTCGTCGATCTCCAGGGCGTCCTGCTGCGCCAGGTCACCGGACGCGGTCTCGACGCCGGCGAGGGTGGCTGACGTTGGCCGTCGACGGGACGGTGGGGGGCCTGGCCTTCCAGCGAGTGGATCTCGTCAGCGAGCCCGGACGGACGAGCGAGCGGGGGCTCCTACGCTGGTGGGTGCCCGTCACCGACGGTGTGGAGCGTCTTGGTGTGCTGCGCGCCGATACCGACGACGATGACGAGACCACCCGGGACGCCCTGCGCTCTCTGGCGTCCATGGTGGCGTTGCTGCTGCTGAGCAAGCGGGGGTTCAGCGACTCCTACGCCCGCCTGGTCAGGACCGAGCCCATGACCGTGGCAGCCGAGATGCAGTGGCACCTCACCCCGCCCTCGGCGTTCGCCGGCCGCTCCACGACCGTCGCCGCGGTGTCCGAGCCGGCCTACGACGTGGGCGGGGACGCCTTCGACTACGCCGTGTCGGGCGACATGCTGCACCTGTCCCTCTTCGACGCCATGGGTCACGACGCCAGAGCCGGCCTGACGGCGAACATGGCGGTCGCCACCTGTCGCAACGCCCGCCGTCAGGGCGCCGACCTCGCGCAGGCCAGTCAGGCGATCGAAGACGCTCTGATCGAGCAGTTCGGTCTCACCCGGTACGTCACCGGCGTCATGGCCGACCTCGACCTGAGGACCGGGCAGCTGACTTTCATCAACCGCGGCCACCCCCTCCCCGTCCTCATCCGTGGCGGACGGTGGTCCCACGAACTGCGCTGCCGTCCGGCCGCTCCCATGGGAACCGGGCTGGGCCTGCCGGTCACCGTCTGCCGCGAGCAGTTGCAACCCGGTGACCGGGTCGTCTTCTATACCGACGGCGTCGTGGAGAACCGCGACTCGGAGCGGCGCGAGTTCGGCCTGGACCGCTTCATCGACTTCGTCACCCGCCACCACGCCGGCAACCTCACCGTCCACGAGACGCTGCGCCGCCTCGTCCACGCCATCCTCGACTACCACCAGGGGCGTCTTGAGGACGACGCCACCGTCCTGATCACTGAATGGCGCGACCCCGACCAGGACGAACTGATCCCCTGAACCGAGCGCCCCACCGGGCGTGCACTGTCGAAGGGAGCAGCGGTGCCCGGCCGTCCAGAACACCAGCCCACCACCACGGACACCCTCACGGTGCACGTAGAGACCCTGCCCGACGGCACCGTCCTGGCCAGTCTGACCGGCGCACTCGACCACCACACCGTCGACCGGCTCACCGACGCCGTACAACCCGCCCTGGGGACGACGGCCCCCACCGTGTGGCTCGACCTCGCCGGTCTGACGTTCCTCGACTCCAGCGGGCTGACCCGCCTGCTCCACCTCTATCGAGCCGCCCGGCAGACCGGCGGTCACCTCGCCTTGATCGCCCCGGGGGCGAGAGTCCGGCGCATGCTCGACATCACCGGCGTCGGCCAGGTCATCCCCCACCACCCGGACCGTCCCGCCCCGCAGACCGACCGACCGACGCCGGGCAGCCCCTGAGCGGGCACACCTCGACGCCGGAACCCGAACACCGAGTGCAATCCTGCCGACCACGCCTACCACCTGTCCGGCGCGCCAACGGGCTCCCGCTGCGGCCGTCCCTCGCCGTGCACGGCACACAGGCATACACGGCTGCTATCGAAAACGCCCTCACCCTCCAGCAAGGGCACGTACCCGCTTGGCCTCGGCGCCTTCATGGTCGGCCGTGCCGCCCTCGACCAGGCGGGGCCGGGCGCCCTGGAGCGGTCATCGGGCCCGATCCCAGGCGCACCGGTGAGTGCCGTGTGGGTCATGAGTGCAGGGCGAGCGAAAGGTGGAGGCTTCGTCCGGCGGTCCGACTGTGCCGTGGCCACACCGCCATCGCACCAGCAGGGCCGCTTCGCAGCTGCCACATTCGTTTCCCGTTCTCTGGCAAGACGTTGTGTTCGATCGCTGAAGCCCCAGACTCCCGTATGGGAATGACAGCCAACCGTGGTCGGCTCCGAGATTGATCACGATGGCGGGTCGCCCCCCAATCCTGGCCGCAGCGGTCTGCTGAGCTTCTCGCATGGCGTGCTGAGAGCCCTGCTCTGGTCGTTGTGCGCCGACGAGACCGCGGAACGTGGGAGAGAGGAACGGTGAGAGAATGCCGAGGGTGATGGCAAGAACCAGTGACATCGAGAAGGCGGCCGGTGTGCTGCGCGCCGGCGGCCTGGTGGCCCTCCCGACCGAAACCGTCTACGGTCTGGGCGCCGACGCCGAGGACCCCGCTGCCGTCTCGCGAATCTTCCAGGTCAAGGGGCGCCCGCCCTCCCACCCACTGATCGTCCACATCGGCGGCGCCCAGCACCTGGACGACTGGGTCCAGGACGTGCCCGCGACGGCGCGCCTGCTGGCCGAGCACTTCTGGCCGGGGCCGCTCACGCTGGTCCTGCGACGTGGTCGGCGAGTGCCCCTTGAAGCCACGGGTGGCCTGGAGACGGTGGCGGTGCGTGTGCCCGACCACCCCGTTGCCCTCGCGCTGCTGTCGGCCTTCGGCGGCGGGGTCACGGCCCCGTCCGCCAATCGCTTCGGCTCGGTGAGCCCCACCACGGCCGCCCACGTGCGGGCGGAGCTCGGCGACGCCGTCGACTTCGTCCTGGACGGCGGTCCCTGCGGGGTCGGCGTCGAGTCGACCATCGTCGACGTCACGGGTGAGACACCGGCCATCCTCCGACCCGGCGGGGTGACCCGCGAGGACCTCGAAGCGGTGCTGGGACATCCGATCGAGGTCCCGTCCACGAGCCATGTCCGGGTGCCCGGTCAGCACCCGTCGCACTACGCGCCGTCCGCGCGGGTCGTCCTGGTCGAGCCGGAGAAGGTCGTCGACGAAGCGCGGCTCGCGCAGGAGCAGGGGCACCAGGTCGGCGTCCTTCTTCCCCCGTCCCTCGCCGACACCCCGGTGAAGGCGCACGCCGTGGTGGATGTCCCCGCTTCCCTGGCCGACTACGCGCGCGAGCTTTACGGGTTCCTGCGCGAACTCGACCAGCGGGGGTGCGACCTCATCGTCGCCTCCCTGCCGGTGGAGGAGGGGCTGGGACTGGCGATCGCCAACCGGCTGCGCCGCGCAGCGGGGCCCCGGCTCACCGCGTGAACAGCACCGACAATGGACCTCGCCCGTCACCGGACGCGATTGCTCTGCTCCCCTGAGCACAACGCCCCCGTGCTGCCGATTCCTTGCCCGCCCACCTCATTCCAAAGGACGCGCAGCGGTGGACCGTGCAGGCGGACACGCTCCCTGCCGGCTCGGGCCACGCTGTCGGCGATGCCGTGAACGGTGCGGTCCGGGCCGCGATCACCTGCCGGGCCGAGAACCGTGAGGTCGACCTGGACGCCTACGCCGGACCGGTCTCCGTCATCATGCACGGGGTGCGGGGCGAAGACCGAGCCCGCGAACTCGCGGCTGCATTTCACGCCGCCCTGTACGGAGACCTGGGACGCCTGACCCGCGCTGTGCCTCCCGTCTCCTGACGGCCGACCGCGGCAGATGAGGGTCCGCGCCGCGGCGGTCAGGACGCTGTGGGCACAGCCGCGTCGAGGCCGCGTGCGGCGACGAGTTGGGCACTGCCGTCGGCCAGGCGGTAGCGCAGGCCCACCACGGCGGTCTGGCCGGCGGCGACCTTGTCGGCGAGCACCCGGGAGCGGTCCAGCAGCAGGTCGGCGGTGTGGCTTATGTGCTCGGCGAGGATCTCCTCCGGCTCCACCCGGCCGGCGGCCCGGGCGGCCAGCACGCTCGGGGTCACCCGCTCCACGACGTCCCGCACGTACCCGGCCGGCGTCACGCCGTGCTCCAGCGCGGCGCACGCCGCGCCGACCGCGCCGCATGAGTCGTGCCCGAGGACCACGACCAGCGGGCAGCCCAGCACCTCCACGCCGAACTCGATGCTGCCCAGCACCTCCGGGCCCATGACGTGACCGGCGGTGCGCACCACGAACAGGTCGCCCAGACCTCGGTCGAAGATGATCTCGGCGGCCAGCCGGGAGTCGGAACACCCGAACAGCACGGCGAAGGGCTGCTGGGACGGTGCGATCTCGGCGCGGCGGGTGGCGTCCTGGTTCGGGTGCTCTGGCGTGCCGGCGACGAAGCGCTGGTTACCGGCCAGCAGCAGCTCGAAGGCGTCGCGGGGCGTAGGGGTCTTGATCTCGCTCATAGCGGCAGCCTACGAGCCGGCACCAGCCGTCGCACCGCCTGGTCTCCTCGGTCATCACCGGGTGGGCTGGTGCCGACGGCTTGGGCATCCCCGGGCGCCGGGCCAGGGCGGCCTCGATGCGGTTCCTCAGCGCCGACGCAGTTGCTCCGCCGCACTCGTCCGGGCCGACCGGGGGTGCGGGCCGCCGGGGCCGTTCGGAGGCGCTGTGGTGGCGGCCGCCGCGGTCGCCCCGCACGCTGGCCGATGTGTCCACGACGCCGTGCTCGGGTGCGCGGCGGCAGAGTTCTGGGAGGACCGTGTGACCGCTACGTCACCCGACACCGACACACCACCGGCGCGGTACGACGATCTGCGTGCCCTGGTGATCAACTGCACGCTCAAGCGCTCGCCGGAGACGAGCAACACCCAGGGGCTGATCGACCGCAGCACCGCCATCATGGACGCGCAGGGCGTGCGCGTCGATGTCGTGCGGGCAGTGGACCTCGACATCGCCACCGGAGTATGGCCCGACATGCGGGAGCACGGCTGGGAGACCGACGCCTGGCCGGACCTGTACCGGCAGGTCATGGCGGCCGACATCCTCGTCCTGGCCGGCCCCATCTGGCTGGGCGACAACAGCTCCGTGACGAAGCAGGTGATCGAACGCCTCTACGCATGCTCCAGCCTGCTCAACGAGGCCGGCCAGTACGCCTACTACGGCCGCGTCGGCGGCTGCCTGATCACCGGCAACGAGGACGGCGTCAAGCACTGCGCCATGAACGTCCTCTACAGCCTGCAGCACCTGGGCTACACCATCCCGCCCCAGGCCGACGCCGGCTGGATCGGCGAGGCGGGCCCCGGCCCCTCCTACCTTGACCCCGGCTCGGGCGGCCCGGACAACGACTTCACCAACCGCAACACCACCTTCATGACCTGGAACCTGCTGCACCTGGCCCGGGCCTTGAAGGATCTCGGCGGCATCCCCGCCTACGGCAACCAGCGCACCGCCTGGGACGCCGGATGCCGCCGCGACTCCGAGAACCCAGAGCACCGGTAGCGGGATGCCGGAGCCAAGTCGTGGTCGGCCGTCGGGTTCGGAGCCGCCCGGCGGAGCGCGGCGTCGCACACCGGCCGGAAAGCAGGTGCGGGAGCGGCTGGAGCGTCTCCGGGCCAGCGGGGCGGCTGCGGTGTCGACGGCCGCCGATCGCACCCGTACGGCGAAGCGGCGTATGGGGCAGCTGCCCCCGCCTCCGGGGCCGTTCCGCCCCGGGTTCTGGCGCAGTCCGATCCGCGGGCCCTGGCTCACCTCGGTGTTCGGCCTGGTGCTGCTGGTCGGCATTCCGCTCCTGTTCGTCACGGGACTGCTGTCCTACGCCTCCTACAACCCCGATCTGAGCCCGCTCAACGACGAGACTCCCGACAAGGGGGTGCTGGGCTTCTACCTCTTCAGCTGGCCCACGCACCCGTACTGGCTCTACCGGCTGCTCCAGGGCGTGCATGTGACGCTCGGCATCGTTCTCGTGCCCGTTCTGCTGGCCAAGTTGTGGTCGGTGATCCCGAAGCTTTTCGCATGGCTGCCGGTGCGCTCCGTCGCCCACGGACTCGAGCGGCTGTCCCTGCTCCTGCTCGTCGGCGGCGTCATCTTCGAATTCGTCACCGGCATCCTCAACATCCAGCTCTACTACGTCTTCCCGGGCTCGTTCTACCGCCTGCACTTCTACGGCGCCTGGGTGTTCATCGCCGCCTTCGTGGTCCACGTCTGCCTCCGACTCGGCCGGATGACCCGGGCCCTGCGCTCGCGCAGCTTGACGGCCGAACTGCGCACCGGTCTGACCGGCACCGAGCCCGAACCCCCCGACCCGGACGGCCTGGTGGCCGCTGCCCCCGCCCCACCCACCATGACCCGCCGCGGCGCGCTGGGCATGGTGGGAGCGGGATCGCTGCTCCTCCTCGTCGTGACCGCCGGGCAGAGCATCGGCGGTCGGCTGCGCGCCACCGCGCTGCTCGCACCGCACAACCGCGATCCGGGCAGCGGCCCGAACAGCTTCCAGATCAACAAGACGGCGGCCAAGGTCGGCGTCACCCCCGCGCTCGTCGGCCCCGACTGGCGGCTGGAGGTCCACGGACGCGGAACGCCACGGGTCTTGACCCGCGAGCAGCTTCTGGCGATGCCCCAGCACGCCGCCGCACTGCCGATCGCCTGCGTGGAGGGATGGTCCACCGAAGACCAGCACTGGAGCGGTCTACGGCTGGCCGACCTCGCCGCGCTGGCCGGACTGCCCGACGCGGGAAGCGTTCTCGTCAAGTCCATCCAACCCCCCGGCCCCTTCACCCGGGTGGTCCTGCGGGGCAACCAGATCCACGATCCCCGAGCGCTGCTCGCACTCCGGGTCAACGGCGCGGACCTCTCGCTCGACCACGGCTACCCGGCCCGCATCATCGTCCCGGCCAACCCCGGTGTGAACAACACCAAGTGGGTCCACCGGCTCACCTTCAGGGCGTGACCATGGCACGATTCGTCCGCTGGTACGGCTCCGGGCCTCTGCACCTGCTCGTCCTGATCGCCTCGTTCGCCCTGACCGGCTACGCCATGCTGCGCCTGTTCGCCGTCCGGCCCTGGGAAGTGGCGATCTGGTTCGTCGGTGCGGCGGTTCTCCACGACCTCATCCTGCTGCCCCTGTACTCGCTGGCAGACCTGTCGGCGCTCTCCGTACTGCGTCACCGTGCCGCCGACGGACCGACGGTGCCGTGGATCAACTACCTGCGCGTCCCCGTCTTCCTGTCGGGTCTGCTCCTGCTGGTCTGGTTTCCCCTCGTCCTTCGTCTGGCGGCCCCCTACCCCGGTGACACCGGTCTGTCCGACAGTGTCTACCTGGGCCGGTGGCTGGCGATCAGCGGCGTGCTCTTCGCGGCCTCCGCGGTGGCCTTCGCGCTGAGACTGCGCCGCGTGCGCCGGGCCGGCCGCGGAGACGAGAGCCGGCCCGCCGCAGGGCATGGTGCAGCACCGTGACAACGGACGAGGGCGCGCTGTACGACGCCGACGAAGATCCATGGGCGCTCGCCCTGCGACCCGGCCGTGAACCGGTTCACCTACGGCTGGCCGACGGGCGCCGGATCCGGATGCCGGTGCACCGCTGGCACGAGCAGCCCACGGCGGCCGACACGACCGTACTGGAACGCTGCGCCGGCCCTGTCCTCGATGTCGGCTGCGGCCCGGGTCGCATGTGCAGAGCGCTTCTGAGCCGAGGAGTCTTCGCTCTCGGGGTCGACATCACACCTCGTGCGGTCGCGCTGACCACCGCTCTGGGCGGCCTCGCACTGTGCCGATCGGTCTTCGACCGGCTGCCGGCCGAGCGAGGCTGGCAGACGGTGCTGCTCGTCGACGGCAACATCGGCATCGGAGGAGACCCTCACGGCCTGCTGCGCCGTTGCGGCGGTCTTGTCGCTCCCGCCGGGTCTCTCGTCGTCGAGGTCGACCCCGACGACGTCGAAGAGCGGTGCACCGCCCGGTTCGAGGACCTCCATGGCCAGGGCGGTCCGTTCTTTCCCTGGGCGCGGCTCGGTCGACCAGCGCTCCACCGGATCGCCGCCGACCTGGGCCTCGATGTCACCGGCCAGTGGGCGGCGGAGCATCGCTGCTTCGTTACCCTCGCCCATCAGGAATCGCCCTGTAACCACCCTGCTGGATCTTCGCCCCGACGGTCGTGACGGCATGTCACTGTGTACTGACCGGGAACGCGTGAAGCAACGCGTGTCCGGGCGGCGCTGCCTGCCTGCTTGGCCCGTGGCGGTTCCGCTGGCGCGGAGTCGTCTTTGCGCGGCGGGACGACGGAGACGCCTCCGCCCCGCACGAGGAGGCCGTGAACGTCCTCGGCTTGGGCAGTTGGTCCATCGGCGGTGGCGTCGCGCATGGCCACCGCCACACCTCGATTCATGGCGTCGGTAGCGGCGACGGTGCGCAACGTCGGCTTCTCTGTTGTGTCTCTGCGGCCACCGGTGCCGTGCCCGTACGAAGATGGAGGCCGGGTGGGCGGAATCCGCCATGGTGAGGCTGTTCCGGCAGAGCCCTCGGTGGTGGCGGGGACTGCTCCGTCGGTCGACTGCTCATCAGGACAGCGGGACAGGCAGCGGAATTGGGGAGCCGATCGTGCGCGCACGTGACCTGGCAGTGGGGTACGAGACCGTGAGTGTCGACACGGACGCCGTGACGGCGGCGCGGTTGATGGCCGAGCACCGGCTGCCGGCGCTGCTGGTCGTCGACGAGGAGGGCGCGCCGAAGGCTGTGCTGCCCGCGTCGCAGATGATCAAAATCCTGGTGCCGCCGTACGTGATCGATGATCCGGCGTTGGCCGCGGTGGTCGATGAACGCCACGCCGACCGGCTGTGCCGGGCGCTCGAGGGCCGCACGGTCCGCGACTGCCTGTCCGGGAGCGTTCCCGCTCCTCCGGTGGCGGATCCGGACGCGACCGCGCTGGAGGTCGCGGCGTTGATGGCGCAGGTCCGCAGCCCGCTGGTGGCGATCGTGGAAGAGAGCAGGACGGGAAAACGACTTCTGGGTGTGGTCACCGCCAGCCATTTGCTGGAGCGGCTCCTGAGCGCCGATTCCTGAGGCATCAGGGCCTGGTGAGGCGGATCGCTGCCGGGATCCGGCAGTGACCATCGCCCCCGGCTGCACGTGAGCAAACTGTCAAAGACGCATCAAGGAAAGGTAAGGTTCCCCTGGTGTGCCGGGAAGCCTGGTCGGCGAGCAGGGACAGTTCTCTCTTCCGATCGGGGCGTCGGCCATGGTTCTGATTGCGGTGTTCGGTGCCGCGTTGCTGGTGGCGGTGCTGCTGTCCGGGCTCGCGGCCCGGACGGTGCTCTCCACCTCGTTGCTCTTCCTCGCCGGTGGCGCTCTCGTCGGTGACGGCTTCCTCGGGCTGGTCCACGTCACACCGGACAGCGAGATCGTGTCCGTGACGGCCGACCTGGCCCTCTTCTCGGTGCTCTTCACCGACGGTATGCATGTCTCCCTGCCCGAGCTGCGGGCGAACTGGAAGAACCCGGCCCGCGCTCTCGGTCTGGGCATGCCACTCGCGTTCCTCTTCGCGGGGGTGGCCGCGCACTTCCTGGCCGGCCTGGACTGGACGACGTCCTTCCTGGTCGGCGCGGTGCTTGCGCCCACGGACCCGGTGTTCGCGTCGGCGATCGTGGGCCGCAGTGAAGTCCCGGCCAGGCTCAGGCAACTGCTCAACGTGGAGAGCGGTATCAACGACGGCTTGGCCCTGCCCGTGGTCCTGGTCCTCATCGCTGTCTGCGGACCGACCGCCGGCATCGTCGACGCGGCGTCGGGTCCGATCGCGTTCGAGCTGCTGCTGGGACTGGTTCTCGGTGTCGCCCTGCCGCTGATCGTCAGCGGGCTGGTGCGTTTCCGGCTGCTGGGCGCGGAGCCCAAGCTGCAACCCCTGCTGCCGTTGGCCACCGGGATCATCATCTACGCGGCATGCCACCTCACGCACGCCAACCCGTACCTGGCCGCGTTCTCCGCGGGTGCGGTCCTCGCGCATGTGTCGCCGGAGGCGAAGGCGTTCTTCGAACCGCTGGGTGAGGCCCTGGCGGAGCTCGCGAAGTTCGCGGCGCTGCTGGTCTTCGGCGCCCTGCTGACCCCGCGGTTGTTCGGTGATCTCTCCCTCGGCGGGTACGCGGCGGTGATCCTCGCGATCGTCCTGATCCGCCCGGCCTCGTTGCTGCTGTCGCTGCTGGGAACGCGCATCTCGCGGCGGGAAAAGCTGGTGGCGGCCTGGTTCGGCCCCAAGGGCTTCGCCTCGGTCGTGTACGGGCTGCTGGTGCTGCAGTCCGGCATCCCGCAGGCGAAGGAGGCGTTCACCCTGATCGCGGTGTGCATCGCCTTCTCGATCATCGCCCACAGCTCCACGGACGTCCCGATCGCCCGCGCCTTCGACGTCGAGCACCTGGCGGGCGTTCCCGCCGAAGACGGTGACGCCGAAGCCGCCCTGATGAAAGCCACGCCGACCGCCGGAGGAATCGGAGCACTGTGAAGGACTGGCACAGCTGGGCGGCGATCGTCGTCTTCGTCGGAGCGTACGCCCTGATCATCAGCGAGAAGATCCACCGTGTCGCCGTCGCGCTGGGCGGTGCGGGCCTGATGCTGGCGATCGGGGCGACCGACGACGTCTCGGCGTTCTACTCCGAGGAATCCGGCATCGACTGGAACGTCATCTTCCTGCTGATGGGCATGATGATGATCGTCGGCGTGCTGAAGAAGACCGGCATGTTCGAGTACCTGGCGATCTGGGCGGTCAAGCGGGCCCGCGCCAAGCCGTTCCGGATCATGGCCATGCTCGTCGTCATCACAGCGGCGGCCTCGGCGCTGCTCGACAACGTCACGACCGTCCTGCTGGTCGTCCCGGTCACCCTGCTGGTGTGCGAGCGCCTGGCGCTGCCTGCCGCGCCGTTCCTGATCGCGGAGGTGATGGCCTCGAACATCGGGGGCACCGCGACCCTGGTCGGTGACCCGCCGAACATCATCATCGCCAGCCGAGCCGGACTGACCTTCAACGACTTCGTCGTCCACCTCGCCCCGCTCGCCGTCGTACTGGTGGCGGTCCTGCTGGTCCTGTGCCGGGTGATGTTCCGGAAGTCCTTCGTCTACGACGACGACCGCGCCGCCGAGATCATGGCACTGGAGGAACGCGAAGCCATCCAGGACCCCCGCCTGCTGGTCCAGGGTCTGATCGTCCTGGCCCTGGTCGTCGCCGGCTTCGTCCTCCACCCGGTGCTCCACTACGCCCCCAGCATCGTCGCCCTGCTCGGGGCCGGGCTGCTCGTCGCCGTTTCCACGGTGGAGACCCACGAGGTGCTCGCCGAGGTCGAGTGGCCCACCCTCGCCTTCTTCGCCGGCCTCTTCATCATGATCGGCGGGCTCATCGACACCGGCGTCGTCGGCCAAATCTCCCACCAACTGGCCGACCTGATCGGCGGAAACGAACTGGCCGGCTCACTCACTCTGCTCGGTGGTTCGGCGGTCCTGTCGGGCATCGTCGACAACATCCCCTACGTAGCCACCATGGCCCCCATCACCGCCGGCCTCGTACACGACATAGGCGGCGCCGGCGACCAGGTCATGTGGTGGGCCCTCGCGCTCGGCGCCGACCTCGGCGGCAACGCCACCGCGATCGGCGCCTCCGCCAATGTCGTCGTCCTCGGCATCGCCGAGCGCAACCGCCAGCCCATCTCCTTCTGGCAGTTCACCAAGTACGGGCTCATCGTGACGGCCGCGACGGTGGCGATCTCCTTGGCCTACGTGTGGCTGCGCTACTTCGTCCTCTCCTGACTGCCACCGGCCCGGCCGTCCTGCGACGGCCACGAAACCGCCCGCCGTGTTCAAAGCGGCAAGCGAGCAGCAACTTTCGAACCGGTCGATCGCCTTGATCAGCCCGATCATGCCGACCTGGACGTTGTCCTCCATCTCCTCCGGCCCCCCGGCTGCGGAACCTGCCGGCCGCGTAGCGGACCAGGGATCAGCGTCCTCAACGACTCCGACACGTTCGTGGTCGTCCAGCCCGACGAGGACGGCCCCGTCTGGTTCGCCTCCGTGGCCGTCCTGGACGAAGGCGGTTACGAGATCGTCCGCCGTGACACCTCCCGCAACGAGCACGAGGTCGCCACGGCGACCAGCATCAACGACATCGCCGGCGACCTCACCATCTCGATGGCCGCCCGCGACCTCGCGGACGGCCAACCAGGCAGGTCAGCGAGTTCTAAGACACGACTAACGGAGTCCTACCAGGGCGATCGCGCGGAGCCACAGGTCTCTGAATCACGGTACCCAGGAGATCAGACCAGCTCAAGGCCGTCCTGGTCATAGCCGACCCCGTCCTGCGGGAACAGCTGTCCAGCCTCGGCAACGCCGAGCTGTTCCGCACGTTGCGCATGCTCGCCGAGCGCATCGGACAGCTCGCCGCGCAGATCGACGAGCTCAACCAGCGCCTGACCCAGCTCGTCGACGCCATGCTCCACAGCTGCTCGTACTGGTGGGGATCGGTCCGGACAGCGGCGTCACGCTCCTGATCACCATGGGAGACAACCCCGAGCAGCCCCATCGAGTACTCCTCCGGCCGGCGGAGCACGCACCGGCTCAACCACGGCGGCGACCGCCAGGCCAACGCCGGCCTGCACCGCGTCGTCTTCACCCGCCTGCGCCACGACCGCGCACCCAGGCGTACTACGAACACTGCACCCAGGAGGGCAAGAGTCGGCGTGAGATCATCCGTTGCCTCAAGCGACATGCCGCCCGGGAGGATTCAATCTGGTCAGACCGGTTGCCCGCACCTCCGCGGCATAGGGGCGTCTGTGAGAGCGTCCGCGTTATGGGGGCGTCTGTGAGAGCGCCGGTGATAGGGCGAGGCCGCCCAGGAGCATGCTGGCGGGGCCTCTGGCCGGAGCCACTCGACGAAGCCCCACCGGAGCACGTCCGGTGGGGCTTCGTCACGAGATCGACTGTGCTCGCGTGCGTAACGCCCTCGGCTCCGCATGCAGTTCGTGTTCCTGCGATGCGCTCGGGGACGCTCAATTTGCGATCGCAGCCAACAAGACGGGGATCCGTGAGGAGACGCGCCCCGCGGGAACCGGGCAGGTTTTGTCGTGTTGTGGGTTGATGTGGTGTGCCTGCTCGGGACCGGCTCAGCGGTATGCCGACTGTCGGCGGATGTGTGACGTCGTGGCCACCATTGACACTGCGCCCGTGACGGAACCGGACTTGGTCGTGCGTGCCGGACGTTCTGCGGTGACAGGGCACAATGGTCCGCACGCGGTGGCTGGGGGAGCGGCTCTGGGGAGGGCGTCGTGAAGTTCAGAAAGCGAACGCTGGAAATGCTTGGCGACCTCATTTGCGGGAACCTCGGTGCGGTAGATCCCGAAGCTGGTGCCGAGCCTGCGTACTTCCCCTATCGCTCGAGCAAGTACATCACCGAGTTCTTCGCGGAACTCGACATGGACTGGGAGCACGACGGTTCGACGCGGCACCGCTGGGTCGCGGGGGTACTGGAACAATTGTTGGCGGAGCACCACGAGGGGCCTGCGCACCCGCCGGAATCCTTCTGCAGGGTGATCGACCACCTGATGAATCCGGCGGATGCCCTCAACGAGGGGCTCGACCGGCCCAAAGCCCTGCGCTTGCTGAACAATGCGCTCGCCCGGGAAGGGTTCGAAGCCTTCTACGGGGAGGACAAGCACTGCTACCTGCGGCACATCGGAACGAGCACTGTCTCGATGCTGGCCAAGAACCCGCATCGTCCTCTGAGCGCCGCCGAGATGCAGCGGCGTACAGCACTTGCCGCGTTCCTGGACACGTGCAGTGAGGATGCACTCATTGAACAAGTGCTGCTGCCGTTGTTCCGGCAGCTGGGTTTTCACCGGATCACTGCAGCCGGGCACCGGGACAAGGCGCTGGAGTACGGCAAGGACATTTGGATGCGTTACACCCTGCCGACTCAGCACTTCCTGTACTTCGGCATCCAGGTGAAGCGCGGAAAACTGGACGCCACCGGTAAGTCCAGGGCGGGCAATGCCAACATCGCTGAGATCCACAATCAGGCTCTGATGATGCTGGCGCACGAAATCTTCGACCCCGAGACCAACCGGCGCGTCCTCGTCGACCATGCCTTCATCGTGGCCGGCGGGGAGATCACCAAGGCTGCACGCAACTGGCTGGGCAACGCGTTGGACGCGGCGAAACGGAGCCAGATCATGTTCATGGATCGCGACGACATACTGAACCAGTTCGTGGTGACCAACCTGCCGCTTCCCGTAGGTGTACGGCCAGGTGCGATGCCATCCGCAGGTCCCGCGGAAGCACCCTTCTGATGCGGTGATGCGGTCGCATCTCACCTGCCGTCGGGCAGCGCTCTGGCCGCACGGCCGACGTGAACCGGCGCGGAGCGGTCTTGAACGCGTTGCGTTGGTAAGGCCGTAGGAACGGGCTGCTATCCCGGGTGGACCGACACTACCGAGAAGAGCCGCGGCTGCACGTCCGACGCGATCTTGGCGGCCTGGTCCATGTGGACGCGGGCCTCGGGGTTGTCGAGCATCGCCCTGTAGTGCTCCTCGGTCTCCCACTGGGCGTAGTTGATTACCCGCTCGCCGTCGAGTGAGGCGTGGAAGTTGGCGCAGACGAAGCCGGGTTGGTGCTTCATGGTCTCCTCCGTCGCGCGGGCGAGCAGCTCGATCAGCTCCTCCTGGCGGTCGGGGGAGACCGTGAACACGTTGATGAGGGTGGCCCCAGGGCGGGTCGTGTCGACCTGAACGGTAACAGTCATGCAGTTATTTCTCCCCTTACTGCTGTGGGGTTGTCGCTTTCGGCCACGCATTCGCTCGAACGGAGGCGAACCGCAAGACCCCAGTATCAGGCGAGAGTTGTCGGTTCCAACTCCAGGACGTGCCGCATACCGGGTCGCGGACAGGCCGTCTCTTTGGGCCAGTTGCGCCGATCCGCCGCCCTTGCCGTTCAGGAGCCGCTTGACCAGTCGCGCGGCGGGTGGTCCCGCGGCATCGGCGGCAGCGGTGACGGCGCCACCAGGCTCGCCTTGCCGTCGCAGGGTGTTCCGGTGACCACGACTCCAGGAAACTCGACACGGCGGGCTCCGGGACCTACAGGGGCTCGGCGGCCAGGGTTCGGGCCGGGTGGCGGGGGCCGAGGAAGACCGCGATGCCGTGGCCGTCGGGGGAGGGGTGGGTGGCCTGGGTCCAGCCCTCGTGGCGGTAGAAGGCCATGGCCCGGGTCGAGCGGAGGGAGGTGAGCAGCCAGGCGCGGCCGTCCGGGGCGTCCTCGGTCACCGCTCGCAGGAGGCCGGCTGCGATTCCGGTGCCGCGGGCGGTGGGGCGGACGGCGAGTTCGTCGATCTCGCGGGCGCCGCACAACCACTCCTCGGTACGGCTCGGGCCGAGACCGGCGGCAGCCTGCGGATAGCAACGGTCGACGGGGAAAGGGGTGGGCGTAGCCCAAGCGGTGGTGAAACCCACGACGTTCCGTCCGTCGAAGGCGAGTGCGGCGGTGAACCCGGGACGCCGTACGTCCGAGCCGAGCCGCGCGACGAAGGCGTCCGCCCTCTCCTCGTCCTCGTTCCAGGGCGGCGCGCAGAACGCGTCGGCGTAGACGGTGCGCAGGGCGGTGCTGTGCTCCAGGAGGGCGTCGCAGGCGACGACACGGATGTCCATCACGCCGCCACCGCTGCGGCCGCCACCGGGTGCAGGGCCGCGTACTCCAAGGGTGCCGACGGGTCGATCGACACGTCCCACGGCGCCGGCTCGGCCCCGGCCCGCACGAGGAGGTCGCCGACGGCGGCGATCATCGCGCCGTTGTCCGTGCACAGCCGCAGCGGCGGCACCCGCAAGGTGATCCCGGCCGCCCGGCAGCGCTCCTCGGCCAGTGACCGCACCCGCGAGTTCGCGGCGACCCCGCCGACGATGACCAGCGTGCTGACCCCGTGCTCCCTGCACGCGGCGACCGCCTTGCGGGTCAGGACGTCGGCGACCGCCTCCTGCAGCGACGCGGCCCCGTCGTGGACGGGCAGTTCGCGGCCGGCGTGGGATTCGGCCCAGCGGGCTGCCGCCGTCTTCAACCCGGAGAAGGAGAAGTCGTAGGAGCCCGGGAGCGGGCGAGGGAAGGCGACGGCGCGTGGACCGCCGTCGCGGGCGGCACGGTCGATGGCCGGGCCGCCGGGATACGGCAGGCCGAAGACCCTCGCGACCTTGTCGAAGCACTCGCCGGCGGCGTCGTCGAGGGTGTCGCCGAGGTGGGCGATCGGGTCGCGGGCCAGGTCGCGCACGAGGAGCAGCGAGGTGTGGCCGCCGGAGACGATCAGCACCATGCACGGGTCGGGCAGCGGGCCGTGCTCCAGGGTGTCGGCGGCGACATGACCGGCCAGGTGGTGCACGCCGTAGAGCGGGACGCCCAGCGCGTAGGCGATACCCTTCGCTCCGGCAAGGCCCACTTGCAGCGCGCCGGACAGGCCCGGGCCCGTGGTCACGGCGACCGCCCCGATGTCGGAGAGTCGCAGCCCCGCCTGGTCCAGTGCCTGCCGCACCACCGGGCGCAGGGCGTGCAGGTGGGCGCGGGACGCGATCTCGGGCACCACTCCGCCGAAGCGGGCGTGCTCGTCCATGCTCGACGCCACGGCGTGCCCGAGCAGGCGCCCGTCCCGGACGAGCCCCGCACCGGTCTCGTCACACGACGACTCGATCCCGAGCACGATCGGAGAGCTCATACCCTCCCCTTCCTGCGACATCATCGTTATTGCGAACAGTGTGCAATAGGATCCCTCCGGATGTGAACCCGGACTCGGTCGCACGGGTGATCGCTTAGTAGAGTGCGCCCCTGTCGCCCCCTGAACTCCGAGGTAGCCAGCAGTGACCCCCGCCCGACAAGGCCCGCCCTCCGTCGTCACCGTCGTCGGGATCGGAGCCGACGGCTGGCGGGGCCTGGCCGAACCCTCGCGCGTGGAACTGCGCCGGGCCGAGGTCCTCATCGGAGGTCCGCGCCAGCTGGACCTGCTGCCCGCCGAGTGCGCCGGCGAACGCGTCGCCTGGCCGTCACCCCTGCGCCCTGCTGTCCCCCGTCTGCTCGCCGCTCATGCCGGCCGGCGCATCGCCGTTCTGGCCAGCGGTGACCCGATGTTCTACGGCATCGGTCGCGCGCTCGCCGAAGAGGCCGACGCGGTGCGTGTCCTTCCCCACCCGTCGTCCGTGTCCCATGCCGCCGCCCGGCTGGGCTGGCCGCTGGAGGACGTCGAGGTCGTCACGCTGGTGGGCCGCCCCACTTCCCGGCTCGCCGCCGCCCTCCACGACGGTCGGCGACTCCTCGTCCTCAGCGCCGACGCCGCCACGCCGGGGGAAGTCGCCGAGCTTCTGAACGACCGTGGCTTCGGGCCCAGCCGGATGCGGGTCCTGGAACAGCTCGGCGGCGACCGGGAGCGTACGACCGCCGAGACCATCGCCGACGAATGGGTGCGGACACAGCAGTCCGGCGACCCGCTCAACATCGTGGCCGTCGAATGCCGCCGGGCACCGGACGCCCTGCGGCTGGGTGCGGTGCCGGGGCTGCCGGACGAGGCGTACGAGCACGACGGGCAGCTCACCAAGAGGCACATCCGCGCCGCCACCCTCGGCGCGCTCGCCCCCGCTCCGGGAGAACTCCTGTGGGACATCGGCGGCGGGTCGGGCTCGATCGCCATCGAGTGGATGCGCACCCACCCGTCGTGCCGGGCCGTCACCGTCGAACGCGACCACGTACGAGCCGAACGCATCCTCCGCAACGCGGAACGCCTCGGCGTGCCCGGCCTGCGGGTCGTCACCGGCGCCGCTCCCGCCGCGCTGGCCGAACTGCCCACGCCTGACGCGGTGTTCATCGGCGGCGGGCTCACCGTCCCCGGCCTCCTCGACGCCTGCTGGGCGGCTCTGCCCTGCGGCGGGAGGCTGGTCGCTAACACCGTCACGCTGGAATCCGAGGCACTGCTGGCCGACGCCCACCGTCGGCACGGTGGCGAGTTGGTGCGGCTCGCGGTGGCGCACGCCGTGCCCGTGGGCGGCTTCACCGGCTGGCGGCAGGCCATGCCGGTCACCCAGTGGGTCGTACAGAAGACCGACAACCCCTCACCAGGAGCTGACAGATGACCGTGTACTTCATCGGCGCCGGCCCCGGCGCCGCCGACCTGATCACGGTGCGCGGCGCCCGGACGCTCGCCGCCTGCCAGGTCTGCCTGTACGCGGGCAGTCTGGTCCCGCGCGAACTGCTGGCGGAATGCCCGCCGGAGTCACGTCTGGTGGACACCGCCCAGCTCACCCTGGACGAGATCACCGCCGAGTTGATCCGCGCCCACGAGGAGGGGCACGACGTGGCACGGCTGCACTCGGGCGACCCTTCCGTGTTCAGCGCGGTCGCCGAGCAGATGCGGCGCCTGGACGCGGCCGGCGTGCCCTACGAGGTCGTCCCCGGCGTGCCCGCCTTCGCCGCCGCTGCCGCCTCCCTCAAGCGGGAGCTGACCGTGCCCACCGTCGGCCAGACCGTCATCCTCACCCGCGTCGCCAACCGCGCCACCGCCATGCCGGAAGGCGAGGACCTGGCCACCCTGGGCCGCAGCGGTGCGCTGATCGTGCTGCACCTGGCCGCCAAGTACGCGGACCGCGTGGTCGAGGAGCTCCTCCCGCACTACGGCGCCGACTGCCCTGCCGCTGTCGTCGCCTACGCCTCCCGTCCCGACGAGCTGATCATCCGGGGCACCCTCGACGAGATCGCCCAGAAGGTGAAGGAGGCCGGCGTCCTGCGCACAGCCGTGATCATGGTGGGGCGGACGCTGGGGGCGGAGCAGTTCCGCGACAGCCACCTGTACTCGCCGGAGCGGGAGCGCCATCTCTGCTGAAAGAGAGGCGTGGGCGTCCCGTCATGGTCGAAAGCCCCCGCAACCCGTCGGCGATCGCCCGGCTCGGCGCCTGCCTGCGGACCGTCCCGGCCGGTCGGTGACGCAGGGCGCTCAGCGGACCGTGCTGCGGCCCACGACCGTGCCTGCCCGGTCGATGCAGATGACGTCCACGGCGACCGGCGCTCCGCGCAGCACGGCAAGGGCCTCGTCCCGCGCGGCCTGCGCCACCAGGTCGCCCAGTGGAACTCCGGCTGCCTGGCACAGTTGCAGCGCGGCGAGGCCGGTGTTCGCGGCACCCACTTCGGCGGCCAGCGACTCGTCCGCGCCGCCGCTGCGGGCGAGTTCGGCCAGGAAGCCCTTGTCGACCTGGGAGCGGCCGGAGTGCAGGTCCAGGTGGCCCGCCGCGAGCTTGGAGAGCTTGGCGAAACCGCCGCAGATCGTGAGGCGGTCCACCGGGTGCCGGCGGATGTACTTGAGTACGGCGCCCGCGAAGTCCCCCATGTCGAGAAGGGCGTCCTCGGGCAGGCCGTACTCGGCGACGACCGTTTTCTCGGACGTCGACCCGGTGCACCCGGCGACATGTGTTCGTCCTGCCGCGCGGGCGACATCGACGCCCCGCCGGATGGAGTCGATCCAGGCCGAGCAGGAGTACGGCACGACGATGCCCGTGGTGCCGAGGATGGACAGGCCGCCGAGGATGCCGAGCCGTGGGTTCCAGGTGGAGCGGGCGATCTCCTCGCCGTGGTCGACGGAGACGGTGATCTCCACGTCGCCGCTGCCGCCGTGTCGCGCGGCCACCTCGGCGACGTGCTCGGTCATCATCCGCCGGGGCACGGGATTGACGGCCGCCTCACCGACGGGCAGCGGAAGTCCGGGCCGGGTGATCGTGCCCACGCCGGGGCCGGCCTTGAAGACGACGCCACTGCCTGCGGGCAACCGCCGGACCGTCGCACGGACCAACGCGCCGTGCGTGACGTCAGGGTCGTCTCCCGCGTCCTTCACGATCCCCGCCATGGCGGAACCGTCGGTCAGCTGCTCGGCGGCCAGGGCGAAGGACGGCGTCTGCCCCTTGGGCAGCGTGATCGTCACCGGGTCGGGAAACTCACCGGTCAGCAGGGCGGTGTACGCGGCCGTCGTGGCCGCCGTCGCGCAGGCCCCCGTGGTCCAGCCGTGCCGCAGCCCCGTGTGCTCCAGCTGGGCGCGACGCCCGCCCTTCACCTGACCGGAACCCCGCGGCCCGCCCCCTGCGTTGTCACCCACGCCTCGACCCCCACTACTCCTCATGAACGGACCCGACTCCCATGCGCGTACTGATCCTCGGCGGCACCACGGAGGCCCGCCGCCTTGCGGAACTGCTTCACGGCACCCCCGGCCTGAAGCTGACCAGCTCCCTCGCGGGGCGGGTCGCCAGCCCTCGGCTGCCCCCGGGCGAAACGCGCGTCGGCGGCTTCGGAGGGGCCGAGAGACTGGCCGCGTGGCTGCGTGACCACGCGGTCGACGCGGTCGTCGACGCAACGCACCCCTTCGCTGGGACGATCAGCTTCAACGCGGCACAGGCCGCTGCCGCCAGCCATGTTCCCCTGCTCGCCCTGCGCCGGCCCGGCTGGGTCCCTGTAGAGGGCGACCAGTGGCACGAGGTGGGGGCGCTCGGGGAAGCGGCCCGGTTGCTGCCCGCGCTCGGCCGGCGGGTGTTCCTCACCACGGGGCGCATGGGTCTGGACGCCTTCGCCGACCTGGATGCTCTGTGGTTCCTCGTGCGATCCGTCGACGCACCCCAGCCACCGCATCCGCCCCGCATGGAGGCACTGCTCGACCGCGGCCCCTTTACCCTCGATGGTGAGCGGGAGCTGCTGCGGCAGCACCGCATCGACGTCGTGGTCACGAAGGACAGCGGCGGGGCGGCCACGGCGCCGAAACTGGCGGCTGCCCGCGAGGCGGGGCTGCCCGTCGTGGTGGTCCGGAGACCACCGGTTCCTGAGGGGGTGCCTGTCCTCCCCGATTCCGAGAAAGCGGCCCAGTGGGTTCGCGAGCGCCTTGAACAGGGATCTTTTCCGGTCATTGACTGAAACCTGGCATGGGCTTTACTGCGGCTATCTTGTAGCTGCAACTTATTCGCAGAAACCTGGTAGGCGCGGCTGAAAACAGCCGCTCGCCGAGAAGTAAGGGTCACGCCCCATGACCACCGCTCCTGATTCCGCGTCCGCCGGGCCGACCGCTCCGGCCACCGGCCGCGGCATCTCGTGGCACCGCATCCGTACCTCGATGACCCGGAAGGAATGGGCCAGTGCCGGCGGCATGGCCGCCTTCATCCTGGCCCTGCACGTGATCGGCTGGTTCACGCTGGTCGCGATCGTCGCCCCTGAGCACTACAGCCTCGGCACCAAGACCTTCGGCATAGGCATCGGAGTCACCGCGTACACCCTCGGCATGCGTCACGCCTTCGACGCCGACCACATCGCTGCCATCGACAACACCACCCGCAAGCTGATGAACGAGGGGCGGCGCCCGCTGTCGGTCGGCTTCTGGTTCTCCCTCGGCCACTCCACCATCGTCTTCGCCCTCGCCTTCCTGCTCTCCCTGGGCGTGAAGGCGCTGGCCGGCCCCGTCGAGAACGACAACTCCGAGCTGCACAGCATCACCGGCTGGATCGGCACCACCGTCTCCGGGACCTTCCTCTACGTCATCGCGATCATCAACCTGATGATCATGGTGGGCATCTGGAAGGTGTTCCGGCAGATGCGCACCGGTCACTTCGACGAGGCCGCGCTGGAGGAACAGCTCAACAACCGCGGCTTCATGAACCGCCTCCTCGGCCGCCTCATGAAGTCGATCACCAAGCCCTGGCAGATGTACCCCCTGGGCGTCCTCTTCGGCCTCGGCTTCGACACCGCCACCGAGATCGCGCTCCTCGTCCTCGCCGGCTCGGGCGCCGCCTCCGGCCTGCCCTGGTACGCGATCCTGTGCCTGCCGATCCTGTTCGCGGCCGGCATGTCGCTGCTGGACACCATCGACGGCTCGTTCATGAACTTCGCCTACGGCTGGGCGTTCTCCAAGCCGGTCCGCAAGGTCTACTACAACCTCACCATCACCGGCCTGTCCGTCGCCGTCGCCCTCATCATCGGCACCGTCGAGCTCCTCGGTCTGGTCGCCGAGAAGGCGGACCTGCACGGCGCGTTCTGGGACTGGATCGCCGGACTCGACCTCAACATCATCGGCTACGTCATCGTCGGCCTGTTCTTCGCCACCTGGGCCGTCGCCCTGCTGGTGTGGAAGGTCGGCCGCATCGAGGAGAAGTGGACGGCGGGACTCGCCCAGCCGGCCACGGCTCAGGAGCACGGCGAGTAGAGCAGGATGCGGTGCCGCGCGCGGCGCGGCACCGCCCATCTCACGCCTGCGGATACCGGCGCGGCGTCCAGACGATCTCCTCGCCTCCAGCCCGCCGTACCACCTGGGTCTGCGAGGAACCGACCAGCAGGATCGTGCGCATGTCGACCTCGGCCGGATCCAGCTCGCGCAGCCGCACGATCCGCACCCGTTCACCCGGGCCGCCGACATCCCGCGCGACCACCACCGGCGTCTGGGGCGCCCGGTACTCCAGCAGCAGCTCCAGCGCCTTGCTCACCTGCCAGGTACGGCTGCGCGAGCCAGGGTTGTACAGGGCCAGCACCAGGTCCGCCGAGGCTGCTGCCCGCAGCCGCTCGGCGATGACCTCCCACGGCTTGAGCCGGTCGGACAGCGAGAGGGCGGCGTAGTCGTGTCCGAGCGGGGCACCGGCCCGCGCGGCGGCCGCGTTGGCGGCGGTCACGCCCGGCAGCACGCGCACGGGCACATCCAGGTACTCGGGCCGGGACGCGACTTCCAGGACCGCGGTCGCCATGGCGAACACCCCCGGGTCGCCGCCGGAGACCACGGCCACCCGACGCCCCCGCTGGGCCAGTTGCAGCGCGAACTCGGCGCGCTCGGCCTCCACGCGGTTGTCCGAGCCGTGCCGGGCCTGGCCCGGTCGCTCGGGCACCCGGTCCAGGTAGGTGGTGTAGCCGACCAGGTCGTCGGCGGCGGCCAGGGCGCCCCGCGTCTCGGGCGTCAGCCATAGCGGGCCGGCCGGACCCGTGCCGACCACGACCACGTCGCCCGGCTTCCGCGCGGGCCGCTCGGCATCCACCTGACTGGGCAGGACGGCCACCGAGAAGTACGGCACCGACTCCGCGTCCACGTCCGCCAGTTCGGCGACGCGCTCCTGGCTCATGGTGGCCCGCTCCACATACCGTGCCTGCGCCAGCCGCCCCGAACTCTCCAGTGCACGCCGCACCTTGGGGAAGGTCCGGCCGAGCTTCATCACCACCGCGGCGTCCGTCGAGGCGAGGCGGGCGGTCAGCTCCTCCTCGGGCAGGGTGCCCGGCAGGATCGTCAGCACTTCCTCGCCCTCGGCGAGCGGTGTGCCCAGACGCGCCGCGGCGGCCGACACGGAGGTGACACCGGGGACGACCTCGGTGTCGTAGCGGTCGACGAGCCGCTTGTGCATGTGCATGTAGGAGCCGTAGAAGAGCGGATCGCCCTCGGCGAGGACGGCCACGGTGCGGCCGGCGTCGAGATGGGAGGCGAGCCTGGCCGACGCCTCGGCGTAGAACTCCTCCATGGCGCCCTTGTAGCCGCCGGGGTGGTCGGTGGTCTCCGTCGTGACCGGGTAGACCAGCGGTTCCTCGATGTGGTCTTCGCGGATGTGCTGCGCCGCGATCGAGCGGGCGATGGACCGCCCGTGACGGGCGCTGTGGTAGGCGATGACATCCGCTTCGGCGATGACCTCGACGGCCCGCACGGTCATCAGGGAGGGATCACCGGGGCCGAGGCCGACCCCGTACAGCTTGCCGCTCACTCTTCCTCGCTCGCGATCGCGTTGAGCGCGGCGGCCGCGATGGCGCTGCCACCACGGCGGCCGCGTACCACCAGGTACTCCAGGCCGGAGGGATGCGCGGCCAGGGCGTCCTTGGACTCGGCGGCGCCGACGAAGCCGACCGGGACACCGATGACGGCGGCGGGCCGGGGAGCGCCCTCCTCGATCATCTCCAGGAGCCGGAAGAGGGCGGTGGGCGCGTTGCCGACGGCGACCACCGCCCCCTCCAGCCGGTCCCGCCACAGCTCCAGCGCGGCGGCGCTGCGCGTGGTGCCCATCTTCTCGGCCAGCGACGGGACGGCCGGGTCGGACAGGGTGCACAGCACGTCATTACCGGCCGGCAGCCGCTTGCGGGTCACGCCGCTGGCCACCATCTGCACATCGCAGAAGATCGGAGCACCGGAACGCAGGGCCTCGCGGGCGCGGGCCACCACCGCGGGCGTGTAGGACAGGTCCTTCACGAGGTCGACCATCCCGCAGGCGTGGATCATGCGCACCGCGACCTGGCTGACGTCGGCAGGCAGTCCCGCGAGGTCCGCTTCCGCGCGGATGGTGGCGAAGGACTGGCGGTAGATCGCCGCCCCGTCCTTCTCGTAGACGTGGGTGGTCACGGTGCTCTTCTCGCTGCTCTCGGTCGTCTTGCGGATCATGAGGTGATCGCCGCCAGGGCGGCGCCTATCAGGGAAGGACCTGCTGCGGAGGCGGTTCGCATGCTCCGGCCCGCTGTGGCGGCCGAGAGGCGGTAGCCGCCGTCCGGGGTCGCGAGCACATCGACGTGGTCACCACTGGGGTGCCCGCAGCGCCGTTCGCACCCGGACCAGTACAGGGGGAGGGCAGGGCTGCCCGTCACTTCGAGTGCCCGTGCCGCGTCCGCCCGTACGTCTGAGTGTGCTTTGGCACATCCGGGGCGGCCGATGCAGGCGCCCACGCGCAGCCACGGGGACGCGGCGTCGGTGACCAGCCCGGCCGCACGGAGACGTTCGAGCGACTCAGCGATCCGCGCAGCGGTGGCGCCCACAGTGGGGACGACCACGCCGCGCCAAGGGGTCAGCCGCAGCCCGGAGTCCGCGGCAACCGTCAACGCCTCCCACTGGATGGGCGAGAGCCGCCCCAGGGGAACGTGCACGGACAGGGCATCGCCGACGACTCCCGGCGACGGTCCTTCGGCAGCACCGACCGGCTCGGGACGGTCCTCGTGCTCGATGCCCTTGGCCGTCAGCCGGTCACGCACGAGCCGGCCCAGCTCGGCTTGCGACAGGGGGAGTTCGGACACCCTCCAGGTTCGCCTCCCGTGCGACCGCGCGGCTTGAAGGAAGGTCTCGGCGGCCACCAGCGCGGCGAGCGGTGCGTCGGCGGCGGCCACCCGAACCGACCCGGGGGTGAGCCACGCTCCTCCGTCGCCGGTCGCACGTGCCGTGACGTCGGCGCCGAGGCCGGCCACATCACCGCGTCCGTCGTCCAGGGCGAACAGGAACCGACCCGACAGGCCCTTGGCGGCTTCGCTCGCGCACAACGCGGCGTCCAGGGCTGTCAGCCAGGGCCGTACGTCCCGCAAGCCGCCACCGTCCAGGCCGGACAGGGGTGAGGCGACGATGTTGCGCACCCGCTCGTGCTCTGGCGAGGGAAGCAGGCCGGCCGCGTCCAACGCCTCCGCCAACTCCGCGCCGCACCCGGCTGCCAAGCCGCGCACCTGCACGTTGCCACGCGATGTCAGGTGCAGGTCGCCGTCGCCCAGCCGCCGGGCGGCACGGCCGAGTGCCCGCGCCTGATTTGTCGTCAGAAATCCGCCGGGAAGCCGGATACGGGCCAGAGCCCCGTCGTCCGCCTCGTGCAGGCGCAGCGCTCCGGGGCAGGCGTCACCGCGGTCCCGTCGGGCCGGGGTGGCCTGGGGCGATGGAGGAAGGGCTGCCGTGGGCATGGCGGTGAGCATACCCACGATCATGAACGATGTATGCCCCGCGCTCATCCTGTGACCCTTACTATGCTCCACAGTGGATCACCCGGTCCACGAACCGCCACCACGGCGACAGGAGAGGAAGCCGGTGTGAATCCGGCGCGGTCCCGCCACTGTGAATCCGGCCCCACCAGGCCGGATGAGCCAGGAACTCCCTTCCCTCACCTTCGGCTTCGTCCGAGGGGGAGACCATTCCGACACTGCCCGGGGCGCGGACCCCGAGGAAGGCCAGGCGACGCATGCCCACTCCGGCCGGGGAGCGAGCCCCGCACGCCCACGAGATCCTGCTCCTGTCGACGTCCGACACCGACCTGCTCAGCGCCCGCGCGGCCGGCGGCCCGGTCGGCTACCGCTTCGCCAACCCCGCTCGCCTCGCCCTGGGCGACCTCCCCGCCCTGCTCGACGGCGTCGCGCTGGTGGTCGTACGCCTGCTGGGCGGCATCCGGGCCTGGCAGGACGGCATCGACCTGCTGCTGGCGGACGGGCGCCCGGTCGTCGTCCTCACCGGTGAACAGGCCCCCGACGCCCAGCTGATGGCCGCCTCCACCGTCCCCGTCGGCATCGCCGCCGAGGCCCACGCCTACCTGGCCCACGGCGGCCCCGCCAACCTGGAACAGCTCGCGCGGTTCCTGTCGGACACCGTGCTGCTCACCGGCCACGGCTTCGACGCGCCGGCGCCCGCTCCGACCTGGGGCCCACTGGAACGCCCGGCTCCCGCCCACCCCGAGGGCCCGGCCGTCGCGGTGCTCTACTACCGCGCCCACCACATGAGCGGCAACACGGCTTTCGTCCATGCCCTGTGCGACGCCGTCGAGGACTCGGGTGGCCGGCCGCTGCCCCTGTACGTCGCCTCCCTGCGGGCGCCCGAGGCGGAGCTGATCGCCGAACTCCGGGCCGCCGACGCCATCGTCACCACGGTCCTGGCGGCCGGCGGCACCAGGCCCGCCGAGGCATCGGCCGGCGGCGACGACGAGTCTTGGGACGCGGGCGCGCTCACCACCCTCGACGTCCCCATCCTCCAGGCCCTCTGCCTGACCGGATCCCGTTCGGCCTGGGCGGAGAACGACGAGGGCGTCTCCCCGCTGGACGCGGCCAGCCAGATCGCGGTCCCCGAGTTCGACGGCCGTCTGATCACGGTGCCGTTCTCCTTCAAGGAGATCGACGCCGACGGCCTCCCGGCCTACGTCGCCGACACCGAGCGCGCGGCCAGGGTCGCCGGAATCGCCGTACGCCACGCCCGCCTCCGTCACATCCCCCCGGGCCAGAAGCGCCTGGCCCTCGTCCTGTCGGCGTACCCCACCAAGCACTCCCGGATCGGCAACGCGGTCGGCCTGGACACCCCCGCCAGCGCCGTCGCCCTGCTCAGGCGCCTGCGCGACGAGGGCTACGACTTCGGCTCCGACACGGACATCCCCGGCCTGGCCTCCGGCGACGGCGACGAACTGATCCGCGCGCTCATCGAGGCGGGCGGCCACGACCAGGACTGGCTCACCGAGGAACAGCTCGCCCGCAACCCTGTGCGCATCCCGGCAGCCGACTACCGACGCTGGTTCGCCACGCTTCCGAAGGAACTGCGCGAGGCGGTGGAGGAGCACTGGGGCCCGGCGCCCGGCGAGATGTTCGTCGACCACAGCCGCAACAAGGAGGGCGACATCGTCCTCGCGGCCCTGTGCTTCGGCAACCTGCTCGTCCTCATCCAGCCCCCGCGCGGCTTCGGCGAGAACCCGATCGCCATCTACCACGACCCGGACCTTCCGCCCTCCCACCACTACCTGGCCGCCTACAGGTGGATCGCCGCCCCGCAGTCCGAGGGCGGCTTCGGCGCCGACGCGATGATCCACCTCGGCAAGCACGGCAACCTGGAATGGCTGCCGGGCAAGAACGCCGGCCTGTCCGCCGCCTGCGGCCCCGACGCCGCCCTCGGCGACCTCCCGCTGATCTACCCCTTCCTCGTCAACGACCCCGGCGAGGGTACCCAGGCCAAGCGCCGCGTCCACGCCACCCTCGTCGACCACCTCGTCCCGCCCATGGCCCGCGCCGACTCCTACGGCGACATCGCGCGCCTCGAACAACTCCTCGACGAGTATGCGCAGATCTCCGCCATGGACCCGGCGAAGCTGCCCGCCATCCGCGCCCAGATCTGGACTCTCATCCAGGCCGCCAAGCTGGACCACGACCTCGGCCTGGAAGACCGGCCCGGCGACGACGGCTTCGACGATTTCCTCCTCCACGTCGACGGCTGGTTGTGTGAGGTCAAGGACGCCCAGATCCGCGACGGCCTCCACGTTCTCGGCACCCCGCCCACCGGCGCCGACCGCGTCAACCTCGTCCTCGCCATCCTCCGCGCCCGCCAGATCTGGGGCGGCGCCGAGGCTCTCCCCGGTCTACGGGAAGCCCTCGGCCTGGACGAGTCGTCCGCGACCCGCACGACGGCCGACGCCGCCGAGGAACAGGCCCGCGCCCTGGTCCAAGCCATGGAGGACGCAGGCTGGGACCCGGCCGCCGTACCCACCGAACACGGCGAACAGGTGCGCGCCATCCTGGACTTCGCCGCCCGGGAGGTGGTCCCGCGCCTGTCGGCGACCACGGCCGAACTCGACCACACCGTCCATGCCCTGGCCGGCGGCTTCGTCCCGGCGGGTCCCTCCGGCTCCCCGCTCCGCGGCCTGGTCAACGTCCTGCCGACCGGCCGCAACTTCTACTCCGTCGACCCCAAGGCCATCCCCTCGCGCCTCGCCTGGGAGACCGGCCAGGCCCTCGCCGACTCCCTGCTGGAGCGCTACCGCGCCGACAACGGCGAGTGGCCCACCTCAGTCGGCCTGTCCCTGTGGGGCACCGGCGCCATGCGCACCGCGGGCGACGACGTCGCCGAAGCCCTCGCCCTGCTGGGCATCCGTCCCGTCTGGGACGACGCCTCCCGCCGCGTCACCGGCCTCGAACCCATCCCTTACGAGGAGCTGGGCCGCCCGCGCATCGACGTCACCCTGCGCATCTCCGGCTTCTTCCGCGACGCCTTCCCTCACACCATCGGTCTCCTGGACGACGCCGTACGCCTGGCGGCCTCCCTGGACGAGCCGGCCGAGACCAACCACGTCCGCACCCACGTGCAGGCAGACCTGGCGGCCCACGGCGACGAACGCCGGGCCACCACACGCATCTTCGGCTCCCGCCCCGGAACGTACGGCGCCGGACTGCTCCAGCTCATCGACTCACGCGACTGGCGCACCGACGCCGACCTCGCCGAGGTGTACACCGTCTGGGGCGGCTACGCCTACGGCCGCGAACTCGAAGGCCGCCCCGCACGTGAGGAGATGGAGACCGCGTACGAGCGGATTGCCGTTGCCGCGAAGAACACGGACACCCGCGAGCACGACATCGCCGACTCCGACGACTACTTCCAGTACCACGGCGGCATGGTCGCCACCGTCCGCGCCCTGCGCGGCACCGCACCCGAGGCGTACATCGGCGACTCCACCCGTCCGGCGACGGTCCGCACCCGCACCCTCGTCGAGGAGACCTCCCGCGTCTTCCGGGCGCGCGTGGTCAACCCGAAGTGGATCGAGGCGATGCGCCGCCACGGCTACAAGGGGGCCTTCGAACTCGCCGCCACCGTGGACTACCTGTTCGGCTACGACGCCACGACCGGCGTGGTGGCCGACTGGATGTACGACAAGCTCACCGAGACCTACGTGTTGGACCCGACGAACCGGGAGTTCCTCCAGCAGGCCAACCCCTGGGCGCTGCACGGCATCGCCGAGCGGCTGCTGGAGGCGGAGTCGCGGGGGATGTGGGCGAAGCCCGATCCGGCGCTGCTGGCAGAGCTGCGGCAGGTGTACCTGGAGACCGAGGGTGACCTTGAGGGCGATGGGTGATGCCTCCGCTTATTGCGAATGACTCGCAATAAGGACTAGATTCGAGGAAGGTCGGCTGGCTGGGGGTGCTGAAGCGGTACTCCCACCGTCGGCTGGGTGCGGGGCGTCGTCATGCCTTGACAGCGTCCGTTCCGACGGCGGCGTCCCGCACCTGTGACAGCGAGTCACGTACTCGTGCACCCGGCGCATCGGCCGTACAGCAGCAGCGCGCCGCTTGCGCCGGCGCGCAGGCCGGCCAGTTCGGTGATCCGTTCCACGGCCTCCCTCATGTCAGCGATCGCCAGGACCTGTACGCGACCGCACTCCTCACACACGGTGTGGTGGTGCGGTTCGGAGCTGACGCCGTAGCGCTTGGGGCCGGGACCGTGTACAGCGTGCGCCAGGCCCACATCCGTGAGGGTCTCCAGGGTCCGGTAGACGGTCGCCTGATCGAACGGCAGGCCGAGTTGCCGAAGCTCAGCCCAGACGTCCGCCGAGGCGAGGTGCTCCCCGGAAGCGGACAGCAGCCTCAGAGCGCACAGTCGGGCGGGCGTGCAGCGGAGGCCGTGGTGTCGTAGCAGCACGGAGTGGTCCGGCGCCGTCGCCTCGCCAGGGTGCGCCGACAGCGGGGTCATGGTCACGTGCCTGCCTTTCCTGCCGTCGTGGACGAGTCCGGTCGCGAACCGCCGTCACCTGACCGGCGCGACATGGGGGAGGGGTCCTAGGTCCATCGCCTGATCGCAAGGTACCGTTCTTACTGCTAGCGTGCACCTGCATACGACTCGCAATAACGTCGGAGGACGTTGGACATGGCGCTTTACACGCTCCCGGAACTTCCGTACGACTACTCGGCGCTCGCCCCGGTCATCAGCCCGGAGATCATCGAGCTGCACCACGACAAGCACCACGCGGCGTACGTGAAGGGTGCCAACGACACGCTGGAGCAGCTGGCCGAGGCGCGGGACAAGGAGACGTGGGGCTCGATCAACGGCCTGGAGAAGAACCTGGCCTTCCATCTCTCGGGCCACATCCTGCACAGCATCTACTGGCAGAACATGACCGGCCCGAAGGACGGCGGCGGCGAGCCCCTGGCCCAGGACGGCGTCGGGGACCTGGCGGACGCGATCACCGAGTCCTTCGGTTCCTTCGCCGGCTTCAAGGCCCAGCTGACCAAGGCCGCGGCCACCACGCAGGGTTCCGGTTGGGGCGTGCTCGCCTACGAGCCGCTGAGCGGCCGGCTGATCGTGGAGCAGGTCTACGACCACCAGGGCAACGTCGGCCAGGGCTCCACCCCGGTCCTCGTTTTCGACGCCTGGGAGCACGCCTTCTACCTCCAGTACAAGAACCAGAAGGTCGACTTCATCGAGGCCATGTGGCAGGTCGTCAACTGGCAGGACGTGGCCAAGCGTTACACCGCCGCCAAGGAGCGCGGCGACAGCCTGCTGCTCAAGCCGTGACGCCGTGACACACCTCAAGCGTCCTGCCTCGTGATCGTCTTCTCACCCTTCACGTCGGCAGGCGGCACCAACGGAAGGCTCCCGCGAGGACGTGCTCGCGGGAGCCTTTCTGTCGTCGGCGCACAGCTGCGTGTAGGCCGCCGCGGAGGAACATCGTCTGGACGACGAAAGGCCAACGATGACGTGGCCGACGTCGTCCAGGTCCGGGTCGGCGATCCAGCCGGTGACGCCATCACGCAGGGCGAGTGGGTCGCGCAGGGCGCCGAGCCCTCGGGGGGGAACGAGCGGCGAAAGCTGTCGCGCTGCCCTGACTTCGTCAGGCCGGACGCTCTCGTGGGGCAGGCGTTCAGTAGGTGGGGCCGTAGGGGCTCCAGTGCCCGAGGAAGGGTTTCAGGTCGTCCGCCCGTGGGTTGGGAATGTCGGGCAGCCGGGGCGGTGCGTTCAATGGGTCGAGGCGCTCAACGGTGGCCGCGGCCCAGCTGATCCATTCCTCGGCTTCGGTTCTGGGCTGGCCCGGAGGCATGGCCTCGACTCGCGTGCGTACCGCGCTCACGTACTCGGTCAGTCGGGTGGCGTGGCGCCACGCCGCTTCCTGGGCTTCAAGCTGCCGGACGCGGTACGCCTCCGCGTAGCGGATGCGGGCCTGTTCCATGGCGGCTTCCCAGCGGATGCGCTTCTGGCGTGCCGCTTCGGCCTCGTCCTGGCGTCTGCGTTCGGCGGCTTCGCCGCGAAGCGTGACCTCCTGCGCGATCTCGGCGAGCTGCTCTTCGAGGGCGCGGCCGGGAGCGTCGGCCCACTCGCTCGCCCGGTGTGGCTGGCCACCGCTGAGGATGAAGCGGAGGCGTTCGGACGGGGTGTAGTCGAATCGGGGGATCCTGACCCAGGAGTGTTTCTTGGCCTCAGCGAGTTCCTTCTCGGTGGCGACGTGCTCGGTCCGGTCCTGTTCCTGGAGGACGAGGAACCCCACGGTCTGGCCCTGTGCGGTGATGGTGAAGTGGGGATTTGCCCTGCGGCGGCGATGAGACGGGGGTGCGTAGCCGGTCTGCCCGGCCGAGCAGGTGTGTCCTTCGGCCTCGGCAGTGGTGATCAGTGCCTGGATGAGCCGGAGAGCGCGTCCTTGGACGGGCTTGGTCAGGCCGAGCGGCTGACGTTCGTTCTGCATGGCCCGGACCACGGCGTGCGGCCGAGTGAGCCGCGAGGGCACGGGGACGGGGTCGAGGACGGCAAGACGCCAGGCGGGGATGTCGACGAGCCTGATCTCGTATCCGCCATGGCACCAGCTTCCGTACAGCTCCTTCGTCTCCGGAATCCTTCCGGACCTGCGTACGGCGGCGACGCGGGACGGCCACTTCTCCAAGCCGGGACCGCTGCCGCTCTTGACGATCCTGCCGCCGGCCTCCGCGAGCTCCAGTAACAGCTGCTCCGTGAGCGTCACACGAGGCTGCGAGGGAGGGCTTGGCTTCCGCGCCGCTGCCTGAGTTAGCTGCGCTCGGGGGGACTGGGGGCGTGGAGCGGCGGCCTGGGTCTTCCCCGGGCTTGACCCGCGGGGAGGGTACGTGCCGTGTGCCAGGTAGTGCCGCCCGGCGCTCGTCAGGGCGACGCTCCACTGCCCGCTCCTCCGGGAGATCGTGACCAGGCCCCGGTTGTGCAGCGCCTGACAGGTGGTCTTGTAGGAGCTGGTCTCCCATTGGCCGGCAGGGCACCCGTCTCCCACCCATTGCAACACCGAGAGCTGCCGCTCATTGACCCGCCGTTCCAATAGCCCGCCTTCGACTCGAAGTGACGTACGAGGCGGCACGTTGCCAGTTCAGTTGGTGGGCGACCGGTGTTTCGAGTCAATTCGTCCGAACGAGCGAGCTGTGCTACGCGGCCTGGGAGACTCCCCTTCACCTGGTCAGACCTGTGACGTCGCAACCCCCGATATAAGAGCAGTTGTGTCAGGCGTCCGCCGCGTACCGCCAGAACTCCCTGATCACCGGTGCCGGCACGGGACCCATCGCTGCTACCTGAGTCAGCAGGATGGTGACCACACCCGTGGCCGGGACGACGTGCGCCGCTGTGCCCGTGCCGCCGACCCAGCCGTAACGGCCGGGCACATTCCACGGGTTGGTCCGGTCGATGTCAACCGAGCCGCCGAAGCCCCAGCCCTGGCCCTCCAGGAACAGCCGGCCGACGGCGCGCTGGACCGGATCCGTATGGTCGGTGGTCATCATGCGTACGGAGTCGGCCGACAGCACCCGGCGGCCGTCGGCCGCGACCCCGCCGGCCAGCAACATTCGGCAGAAGGCCAGCCAGTCGTCGGCGGTCGAGGCCAGCCCGCCATTGCCGAGCGGTAGCGCGGGCAGGCTGCTCCACTCGCCGTCCGGGCCGTCGGCGAGTTCCAGGCTGCCGTCGTCGCTCGGCCGGTAGAAGCTGGTGAACCGGTCCCGCTTGGCGGCCGGCACCTCGAAGCCGGTGTCCACCATGCCCAGCGGCCCGAAGATCCGCTCCGTCAGGAACTCCGGCAGCGGCCGTCCGGCAACCCGCGAAATCAGTACTCCCTGCAGGACGGAGCAGGTGTCGTACAGCCAGGCGGCGCCCGGTTGGTACAGGAGCGGGATGCGGCCGAGCGCCGCCATCCACTCGTCGGCCGGCGGGAAGTCGCTCGGCACCCGGCCGTCCTTTTGCACCGTGAACAACTCCTGCACCGCCGGCAGTGTGAAGTCGGAGGGGAATCCGTACCCGGCCTGGGAGGCCAGTACGTCGAATACGGTGATGGGCCGGTCGGCCGGCACCACGTCGTCCACCGGGCTCGCCGGCGTGCGTACGACCACCGGCTTGTCCAGCTCCGGCAGCCACGTCCCGATCGGGTCGTCCAGTGCGAGCGTGCCCTCCTCGACGAGGATCAGCAGTGCGGCGGCGGTGACGGACTTGGTGATCGAGGCGACCCGGAAGATGGAGTCCCTCGCCATCGGGACGCCGTCGCCGACGTCTTGTGTGCCGACGGCCGCCACCTCGACCTGGTCACCCCGGGCCACGAGGCCGACCGCTCCCGGCAGCGTTCCGGCACCGATGTGGGCTTCGAGCAAGTCGTGCAGGGTCGCCATGAGGCCGCCTTCCAGAGGATTGCTGTCGAAAGACAGACTTCCGCACGGGCCGGGAATCATCGGCGTCGACAGATCTGGGGGCCGGGAGCCTCGTCACGGGCAGATCCGACTCGCGCCAGACATGTGCGTCTGCCTTGTTGCCGGGTGCCGACCGGGCTGAGGCCACCACCAGGCGGGTGTCGGCATCGATGATGACCTGCACATTCGCCGGGATAGGCTCCATTCCCCGGTGCATCGAAACCCGTTCGCCGCTTCCGTGGGGCGATCACTGTGGCTGACTGCTTGTGGCAGGGGGTTCCAGCCCTTCGTGCCGTGGTCGACGAAGGACAGCCGGTAAGGCGGGCCATACGGCTGTCCGTCATCGCCGGTCACGAGTGGGCGGGGAGTCACCTCAGTGTCAGTCTGCTCCGACCAGGCTGCGCGCTGGTTCGGGCGAAGCCGTTTGACTGTGGTCGGTCATACCGGCGCACCGGGATCGATGGGACGGTTGCGCAGTGCCGTCCCGGGCGGGGGTCTGACTCTTGAGATCTTTGACCGAAGTGTCCAGTCACAGGCGTGTCGACTGTCGTTGCGGGATGGCGCCTTCCGGTACCGAGCCACAGGGCGTGTCCCCATAGGGGCCTTGCCAGGTTTCAGGCGTCATCACGGTTCAGACCGCCCGAGCGGGCCGGTGCCATCCATCCAGAAGCACGTCATCACGTGGGAGGCGAACCATCATGACGAGACGACAGCGCATCCTGGGCGTGGACACGCACGGAGAGATGCACGTCGCCGCCGTGATCTCCCCGCTCGGGAAGATCCTCGGAACGGAGTCCTTTCCGGCGACGGCGGCCGGCTACCGACAACTGCTCGTGTGGGCCCGTAAGCGGGGTACCGTGCGCCGGGCCGGCGTAGAGGGTACCGGCACCTTCGGCGCGGGCCTGTCCCGCTACCTGCTGGCCCAGCAGGTCGAGGTGTACGAAGTGAACCGCCCCGACCGCTCGGCCCGCCGGCTGCTGGGGAAGTCGGACCCGCTCGACGCGCAGGCCGCCGCGCGGGCCGTGCTCAGTGGCCGCGCCCGGGCCCGGGCCAAGTCCGGTGACGGGCCGGTGCACAGCGCCCGGATCTTCAAGCTCGCCAAGAACTCCGCGGTCAAGGCCCGTACCCAGGCGATCAACCAGCTCAAGGCCGTCCTGATAATCGCTGATCCCGCCCTGCGGGAACAGCTGTCGAGCCTGGGCAATGCCGAGCTGTTCCGCACCTGCGCGCGCCTCGCCCCGCACGACGGTGGGGGAGACGAGGACGCTGTAGCTCAGGCCACCCACATGACGTTGCGCATGCTCGCCGAGCGCATCGAGCAACTCACCGGGCAGATCGACGAGCTGAACCAGCGCCTGACCCGGCTCGTCGAACGCCACGCCCCACAGTTACTCGAACCGGTGGGCATCGGCCCGGACAGCGCCGTCACTCTCCTGATCACCATGGGAGACAACCCCGAGCGACTGAACACCGAGGCGTCCTTTGCTGCCCTTTGCGGAGTCAGCCCTATCGAGTACTCCTCCGGCCGTCGGAGCACGCGCCGGCTCAATTACGGCGGCGACCGCCAGGCGAACGCGGCCCTGCACCGCATCGTCTTCACCCGCCTGCGCCACGACCCGCGCACCCAGGCGTACTACGAACGCCGCACCCAGGAAGGCAAGACCCGACGCGAGATCATCCGATGCCTCAAGCGATACGCAGCCCGCGAGGTATTCAACCTGGTCAGACCGGTTGCCCGCACACCCGCGTTATAGGGGCGTCCGGGAGCACCGCCGCGGTCAGTCGACGGCCTGACCGTCCTGTGTCTCGTGACGAGGGGGCATAAGGTCCTGCGGCGGCCGGCATCCGCCCTGTCGTGAGCCTCAGTCGTCGTCGGGCTGTGGATTGGTGATGAGGTCAATGACGTCCTGGACGGTGGCGACCTGGTCCATCTCCACGTCAGCAATCGGGAGACCGAACTCCTCCTCGAGAGCGCGAGCCACGAAATCCCAGCTGATTTCGTCCATGAGGGAACTGATCAGCATGCGGTTGTTGATGGTCACCGCGTCGCAGTGCAGTTCCTGCGCGATGATCTCCTTCACTCTTTTCTCGTCGTCCGTGTCGTTCATGTAAGCCCTCCTCGATGGAGCCGGACATCAGGTGGATCGGTCGAGGTGATCATTGCGAACCACGTCCCTGGCGGATGGACGACTCACGGAAGACCCAGCGAAATGAGCAATTTGCGAGCTGTGGGAACGGCCAAGACTTCAGTAGGCCGAACGACTGAGGGTTCAGAGATGACCCGGGCGAGTGTCTTCGAGGGCGATGGCCCCTCGCGGGCTGGGCCACGGCACCGGTGTCGGATGCTGCCCGCTGCGCATGCCGACGATCTCACTTACCGCCCGATCGGGTAGAGCCGCAGCCGCTTGCCGGGCGAGCCGGCCGTGCATCCCGCTACGAAGATCACGCACCGTTCGTGACCTTCGAAAGAGACCCTGCCCGTGCGCTTCGCCCGCGCCGCCACTGCCGTGGCCGCTGTCCTGACCGTCCCCCTCATCCCGCCGGCCGCCCCGGCTGCCCGCGCACCCGGCGAGACCGTAACGCTGCCCGTACGAGACGCCCTCGCGCAGTTGCCGGTACGCACCGAGGACCGCACCGGATACGAGCGCACCGCGTTCAGGCACTGGGTCGACGCCGATCGGGACGGCTGCAACACGCGCGCGAAGGTGCTGAAGGCCGAAGCCGTCACCGCTCCGGAGCAGGGGAGCGAGCAGGGGACGGCCCCGGCTCGGGCGGGTGGTCGGACTTGTGGCGTGCGGAGCCCCGGGCCAGCAGTGCCGTCGGCGACACAAGTCTGATCCGGCCCGGGCCGGATCACCTTGAGCAGCCCGTACAGAGCCGGGCCCGCTGGTCGTCCGGCTCCTTGCGACGCACGGGCTCGTCGCCAGCCCCGCTGACTAAAAGAGAGTTTGAGGGCAGTCGTGACACGGTCGGCGAAGGAATGCCGGTAAGGCGGTCCATGCGCTATCCGTCAATGCCGGTCACGAGTGGACGAAGAGTCATCTCATTGTCAGTCCGCGAAGGCCAAGCGAAGGGCCGGTTCGGATGAAGCGGACCAGCTGCGGTCGAGTCAGACAGTTGCACGGAAGCAGTGGGACGGTTGCGCAGTGCCGTCCCGGGCGGGGGTCTGACTCTTGAGATCTTTGACCGAAGTGTCCAGTCACAGGCGTGTCGACTGTCGTTGCGGGATGGCGCCTTCCGGTACCGAGCCACAGGGCGTGTCCCCATAGGGGTCTTGCCAGGTTTCAGGCGTCATCACGGTTCAGACCGCCCGGGCGGGCCGGTGCCATCCGTCCAGAAGCACGTCATCACGTGGGAGGCGAACCATCATGACGAGCCGACAGCGCAGCACCTCATCGAGCGCGGATCCTCCCGTTCGGCGCGAAGTCGTCCTGGGCGTGGACACGCACGGAGAGATGCACGTCGCCGCCGTGCTCTCCCCGCTCGGGAAGATCCTCGGAACGGAGTCCTTTCCGGCGACGGCGGCCGGCTACCGGCAGCTGCTCGTGTGGGCCCGTAAGCGGGGTACCGTGCGCCGGGCCGGCGAGGGCACCGGTACCTTCGGCGCGGGCCTGTCCCGCTACCTGCTGGCCCAGCACATCCAGGTGTTCGAAGTGAACCGCCCCGACCGCACGGCCCGCCGTCTGCTGGGCAAGTCTGACCCGCTCGACGCTCAGGCCGCCGCGCAGGCCGCCGCGCGGGCCGTGCTCAGTGGCCGCGTCCGGGCCCGGGCCAAGTCCGGCGACGGTCCGGTGCACAGCGCCCGGATCTTCAAGCTCGCCAAGAACTCCGCGGTCAAGGCCCGTACCCAGGCGATCAACCAGCTCAAGGCCGTCCTGGTAATCGCTGATCCCGCCCTGCGGGAACAGCTGTCGAGCCTGGGCAATGCCGAGCTGTTCCGCACCTGCGCGCGCCTCGCCCCGCACGACGGTGGGGGAGACGAGGACGCGGTGGCCGAGGCCACCCACCTGACGTTGCGCATGCTCGCCGAGCGTATCGAGCAGCTCACCGCTCAGATCGACGAGCTGAACCAGCGCCTGACCCGGCTCGTCGAACGCCACGCCCCACAGTTACTCGAACCGGTGGGCATCGGTCCGGACAGCGCCGTCACTCTCCTGATCACCATGGGAGACAACCCCGAGCGACTGAACACCGAGGCGTCCTTTGCTGCCCTTTGCGGAGTCAGCCCCATCGAGTACTCCTCCGGCCGTCGGAGCACGCGCCGGCTCAATTACGGCGGCGACCGCCAGGCGAACGCGGCCCTGCACCGCATCGTCTTCACCCGCCTGCGCCACGACCCGCGCACCCAGGCGTACTACGAACGCCGCACCCAGGAAGGCAAGACCCGACGCGAGATCATCCGATGCCTCAAGCGATACGCAGCCCGCGAGGTATTCAACCTGGTCAGACCGGTTGCCCGCACACCTGCGTTATAGGGGCGTCTGTGATAGGCGAGTGATACGGCGAGGCCCCGCCGGGGTCCGTCCTGACGGGACTTTGAGTCGAGCCGTGAGACGACGAAGTCATCGGAGCGCTCCGGTGCGGCTTCGTCTGAGATCGGCTGCGCTGGCGCGCACGATGCGGCTGGCGCTTCATGCGGTCCGTGTTCCTGTGACGCTTCCAGGGTGCGCATACTTTGCGATTGCACTCGTTGGGAGAGGAGTTCATGTATTCCTGGCGTGCGTTGTCAGTGCCTCCTTGCTTGCCCGGACCTCGGATGCACAAGCATTCCGTCCCGTGGCGGACTGGTAGACGAGCCGGGGCCATCCGAGCATGCCAAGGCACGCTGCGTCCCGGCCGCCCGTGGGTGATGACCACAGGCACCCTCCGCCCTGCATGAACCATCGGCACGCTCCTCCCGGGCGATGGAGGTAGCTCTCCCAGCCTTCTTAGGTGCGTTTCACTCGCCTTGGCTCCACGTGGTGACACCTTTCCTGCTGGGTGTAACCGCCGGGGACGTCCGCGCCGACGGAGATCCAGAAGGGTTCGGAATCGCGGAAGTGCCCGCCGCCCGTGTGCCACTCCAGTCCGGGGTATTGGTGGCGTAGAGATCGAAGCGCGGCTGAGGCGAGTCCGAACCGCTTGTAGCCAGGATAGGAGACGGGTGATTCCACCCAGCCGATCGCGCAAGGCCGGCACACCACGTATTCGACCTCGAACGCGACTTCGTCCCCCACGTAGGCGACTCGGATACGCCAGCCTGTCCGTTCGTACGCCCCGGCAGGCCGGTCCAGCCACGGCCTCGGTGGGGTGGCGGTTGGGTCGAAGCGATAGATCTCGGGATATGCCCATCGGCGGAGTCGGTCGCGCCATGTCGGTTTCTCGGGCCACGCGTGGATCCAATGGACGTGGTGGGCGAGTTCTGCCACGTTGCGGATCGCGGCTTCTGGTCCCGCTTCGGTCATAGCTGTTCCAGGCCGAGCCGGCCGAGACGGGAGCGTATTGCGGAGGGCTGTCGTCCGAATTCGGTGGCCAGTACGTCGTAGTCGCGCTGCCCCGCTCGGTACAGGGAGAGGAGTCTCTCTTCGTCGGCGCTGCTCCACGCCTTGCCGAAGTTCGGGTAGCGGGCGCGGAGTTGATCCGGATCCACGCGCCGGCTGGTGCTGGGGGCGTGGACGACTTCGATGGATTTTACGGTGCCCATGGGGAAGCGCACGCGCTCCGTGTCGCCGACCCACAGGATCAGGTGGTCGTTATCGAACGTGATCCGGTCGGCCGGGATGGTCACTGCACGGCGTCGGCAGTCATCGTCGTCTGGGTCGGATATGAACTCGGTGAAGCTGATGCGGAACGACACGCGACTGGTAGGTTCCCCCATGGCTTCAGCTTGCCGCAATGGTCCCTTAGGAAACAGGCTGGCGCTTCGTGCGGCGATCGGAATCAGCCGGGGCGGATTACTGGCCGAGCACCTGACGGCAGCTCTAGTGACGAGGTCACCGAGCCGTGAGTGGCGGGCACGCCGTGTCTTGCCCGGATGCTACTGCGAGCCCAGCGTGACTTGGGACGTCTCGAACTTCACACCCCTCCACCACCCGCCAGGCAGCGATCTGCACCACACCCGCACGCCCCGGTCATAGGCGCCGCGATGTCCGGGCGTCCCAAGGGTTGGGGGCCGCTGTAGGCTCCCGCCATGCTGATCTTTGAATACCGGGGCGAGACCGCGAACTTGAAGGTGCTCGCGCGGGAGATCGAGGCAGATCCGCACCTCGCCGGAAAATGCACCCTCACCCTCACACCCCTGCGCCAGGACAGACGCGATTCCTTGCGTCACGGGCAGTGGGCGGAGATCGCCATCTCCGTCGTTACCGGACTGGCTACGAACACGCTGCACGACGCTCTCAAGGCCCTGGTCGAGCGCGCTCGTGACCGCGGACCAGTGGACGAGTTGAGTCCTCGTCCCGAAAGCGCCGACGAGGACCCGGAAAGCCCGGAAGGCGCAGCCCAATGACCGTCCATTCCCCCCGCCTGCAGAACTCCAGCGGCGCCGAGTTGAACTTGCGCAGCCAGATCCTCTTCCAGGACCCGACCCGCACGCGCACCAAGGGCCTCGTCACCTCAGTCGCCTCCTGGCACAAGACCTACGTGCACGAGAGCAGCCACTGGGCGCGCTATCACGGATCCACCGTCGGCGTCCTGCTGAGCCTGTTACGGCGAACGAGAGACCAACTGGCCGCGTACACGATCTCCCAGATGAGCCGGCAGCAAACCGAGCTCCTCCACGGGGCCCGGAGCAACGGGCTGCCCTTCCTCTCCTTCAAGCGCTATCCCCAGTACACAAGCGGAGAGCTGAGGTACAACGAGCTGGACTGGCTCAATCTCTACCATGCCTACTACGTTCTGCTGGACCCGGAGGGCCTGGGGGAGTCCGATGCCGCGTCCTGGGACACCCAGGCGGCATTCGAGAACTCCCTGCAAGACGCGTGGCGCCAGAGCGCGGGCGCGGAGATGGTGGAGCGTGCTGAGGACACGCCAGTCAGTATTACAGGGCCCCTGAAGCTCATAGACACCTCCGAAGGCCCGCTCAGCACACGAACCTTGTTCGAGTGCGCGGCGGTGATCGACGAGCTCTTCCAGTTCGAGGGCGCCTTCTTGCGGATGGCCGACCCGACACTGCGCGAGTTGCTGCTTGAGGAGATGAGTGGCGAGTACGGGCTTCCGTGGCGCCTGGCGAGCGCCCTGGCGGGAAGGGAGCTTGGTGGGAGCGTTGTCCTGGCGCTCATCGACTTCGCGCTGAACCCGGTGGTCCCGGGCCTGACTTCTGCCGACCCGTCCGTCGACTGGAGGGAGCTGTACCCTCCCTACCGCTACGCGGCGGCGGCAAAGGCGATGGCGGACTGGAAAAGCGACCTGGAATTCCAGTACCCGAGTCATGAGATGACGGTTCACTTCCAGCGCATGCTGGCCCAACGCAGCGGGCTCCGGATGGGGCGCGTGGTTTCCCGCCTGTCCGGACTCTCCACGCTGCGGGAGGCCGCCACAGTACCCATGCACATGGCCGGACGCACTCCGGCCGTCTCCTTCCTGTGCGCCTCACGCCTGCTCGATCTCCGCGAGCAGGATGCCTGCGCGCTCACCCACTACGGCGTCAACTTCCTCAACGACCGGGCACTCAGGTTCATCGACCCCGACCCGGACATGTGGTGGCTGTTCCCCATGTTCCGGGTGAGCCAGGGTGAGTACCGATGGCCGGCGGAGCACGTGAACCTCAACGAGGCCACGGACCTGCTGATCAGCGCCGCCGTGGCGTCCGCATACGACGACGTACTGCACGGCACCGGCCCTCTCGCCTCGGATCACCTTCCCCGTGCCCTCTTCGAGGACCACGCAGAGGTCGGGGCGCTGAACAAGGTCCTTAAGGACTCGACGGGCCTGGACTTGGGCTGGCGTACAGGTCTGAACCCTCAACATCCGTGACGGCCGGGTGGAGACAGGTCAGATTAGGATGTCGACGGCTCGGTACAGGTGGGTGCCGTGGGCCTACTTCTTGATCTCGGCGCGGCCGAAAACGGTGATGCGGTGCTGGCGTGCGAATGCGGCGGCGAGGTCGGTGAAGTCGGCCGAACCGATCATATTGATTCGTGCCCGGTAGCGCTTGCACTGGAGGCCGGCTGGGCGGGTACGTGTCCGGCAATGCCCAGGACGCGTGCTCGCAGTGGCAAGCCGACGTCCTCCACCTTCACCAGCTGTACCGGTACAAATGACAACGTCTGTTAGCCCAGCTGGCTATGTAACGACTCAGGCTTGGAGGGGTCGCGTGTGACAAACGGGCCAGTGCCCGATGCCGGTCGGGGGACGTGTACTCCGGCGGGGCTATAAAGCTCAAAGCCGGTACGAGAAGCGCAGCGAGCCGCCTTCCTCCCGGTAGCGTCCGCGTCCGCGTTTCGCGTAGGGATTGGGGAGCATGCGGATGTTCATCCGGTCCGGGGTAAGGGCGTGGGTGACCATGAGGAGGCGCCAGCGGTCGTTGCCCGCGTGTTGCTGGGCTGCGCGTACCTCGCTCTCTCCTAGCTCGAAGCGCCCGCCGTCGCCTTGGGTCGCCTTGACTTCGAACATGTAGGGTCGCCGGCCGGAACCGATCCGGAAGTCGTAGCCGAGACCGTTGTCACCGGGCGGGCCGGGGAAAGCCTTTCGGCGGTTCGTCGACACCCAGCTGGTCTCGTCCATGCTGTCCGGGTAGTGCGCGCACAGCCACTGGTAGGCGTACCACTCACCTAGGTATCCGATGGCCTCCCGCTGAGCCGCGGTCAGTCCGCTGTCCGGGTTGCCGCCGTATCGCCCGCCGTGCGAACGACCGGTGGAGGATGCCCGCCGGGCGTCGGTCAGCGTCTGGGGATCGGTGAAGCGGAGCGGCCCGGCGGCGACTCCCGGTATGGCCCCGTTTTCGAAGACGCGCTGGAGTTCGCGGGTCAGGGTTGTGAAGTCGCCGTCATACACGTCGAAGGCTCGGCCGCCGACGGAGATCGACCGCCGTCGACGCTCCTGTTCGCGGCGGGCGTGTTCGGCCGCGTTGCGTACGCGGTCCAGGTCAGTCTCGGTCAACCCATGCCGGTCGAGATCCGTTGTCGGAGGCATCCCGGCGGGCCACTGGCCGAGCACGGCCAGCCAGGCGACGACATCTGCGGCAGCCAGCGGGCGGAAGTCCAGTGCGCCCGCCGCTTCCAGCCGTGCAGTGACCTCGGTGGCGGGCTCGGAGCCGGCCAGCGCCGGTGGCAATGGGTGCCGGGCGGCATGGACCAGGACCGCGAGGTCGGCGGCCAGGTCGGTGATCGTACGGAGGTTCGCGCTGCGGACCTGGTCGAGGGCGGGCAGGCGTTCACCCGCGTGGGGCGCCGGGCGGCCCAGCTTCCGTGTCAGCTCCTCCTCGATGTGCCTCTCCAGGCGCTCGGAGTCGGCCGTATCCACGGTGCAGGCCCATGCCGCAGGTACGCTGATCCACTTCAGGGCGCTCAGCAACGGCCAGTGGGGCATCGGGCGCCGGGCGTCGAAATCGTTCAGTGCCGCCCAGCGCAGCCGGTTGACGAGATCCTTCCTGTGGAGGTCCAGGTAGGCGTGGAGCGCTTCCTGGTGCTCGTCCGCGTGGCTGATCGGTTCCATGGGCGGTGTCATGAAGCGCAGAGTGTCGTTCAGCTCGGCGAAGCCGACGCCCAGAGCGTGCCGCAGCTCGTCCGTGCTGCGCGCCGCACGGGCTTGGGCTATGAACTCCGATGCATCAAGCGGGAGTTGAGTGGCATGCTTCTCCAGGCCGGCCTGGAGCTCCCGCGTGTCGGCCGGTGGCGGCACGAGCAGCGTGTCAGCTGTCGTCGCGCCGAGCAGGTGGACGAGGAAGGGGCGGCAGCGCTCCACAACCACGCCGATGGCCCCGTCGATGCGTCGCCTCGTCTCCTCGATCTGGTGGACGGTGACTTCCAGGGCATCGGCGAGCTCGTCCTGGCCGGGGTCGGTGAGGTTGGCGTGGCGGGCGGCGAGGACGTGGGTGGCCAGGCGGAGCCGGATGCCGAACTCCCGCCTTTTCAACAACTCGGCCGTTGCCTCCACTATGCGGGTCGTCTCGTGCCAGCTCGGTTCGGACTCCGGGGCGAGGAGAAGGGGGTACTTCGGATCCGGCAGCGGCAGCACTCCGCCGAGACGGGTCGGCAAGGTCACGGGCTGGCCGTCCAGCTCGATTTTCCAGGAGCGGTAGCGGTGCAGGCGCACGCTCTTCACTGCAGAGGTCAGCTCGTTCAGTTCCGCCTCACTCGCCCGGGGGCCGCGGGCCAGGTGATCGGCGAGGACACCCACCGCCAGGGCGAGCCAGGGCAGTTGATCGACCAGGGGCTCTCCCATGGTGACGGGGTCTACCTGCTGGCCGTCCACGGTCACGGTGAACGTCACATCGTCGGTGTGACGGACAGTCTCGGGATGGCCAGGTGCCAGCAGTCCGGCAGCCTTCGCTGCGACACCGGGAACGACGAGCAAGGGGCGCGCCATTTCGCGTACCAGCAGCGCGGTCAGGCCATCGCGCTGGTCGCTGATGTAGAGCACGGTCTGCCCGTCGTCCAGGCCGGACAACGGCATGCCGATGAGCTGTTCCCGGGACTCGACGAGCAGAGTCGTGTCGCTGGGCAGTGCCGGGCGTGGGTGCTGTACCAGGTGCTTCCAGGCGCGTTCGTTGGCGCGTTGCGCGGCAGGCCGGTCCTCGGCCCCCAGCGCGCCCTGCGACGCGAGCAGACCAAGCGCGGCAAGGGCGCGAGCGCTGTCGCGGGGGTCGTCCCAGGTCGGCATCCTCATCTCACGCAGCCGGTCACGGGCCTTGTCCAGCTCTAGCAGATGGCGCACTCGGTGGTCGACGGTTGGCGCATAGGCGGGCTCCTCTTCCAGCCCGGGCGGGCAGTGCCACGCGTCGGCCGGCCGTACGAATCTGACGGCGCGGTCACGCCCCCGCACCGGAAGCCATGGCTGCTCCCGAACGAAGGCGGCGAGAGGGGTCAGCGCCCGTTCCCTGTCCGTGCTTCGGCTCCCCGCACTGGTCCAGGTGCTGGTGAAATACATGTCTTCCCAGTGCGCCAGGCCATGCAGAACCAGGCGCGCGTAGGCCAGCCGGGCACTGTGGCCGAGCCGTTCGACGACGTCCTGACCGGGAAGCTGATAGGCGGGGGAACCTTGGTAGGACGTCCGAGGGTAGGAAGCATGGGACCAAGGGCGGTCGATATACGGTTCCCACTGCTCCCGCACCGTCAAGGCCACCTTGGCCATGCGGACCAACTGCCGGGTGGTGAGATCCTGGCCGTCCGCCCACCTTTGGGCGTCGGGGGAGGAAACTGGCACGAGTCCGTCGGCCACCCCTGACTCCGAAAGGAATGCCCGCCACTCGTCCGAGGTATCGCCCCGCTTCACGAACTCATCCGGCGCGGCGATGAGGTGCTCAGCGATCACCTTGAGGTTCTTTGACACGTCCTGCCCAGCAGCGACCACCGTTGCCAGGTCCTCGCCAACGGAGCCACGGCCCCAGCCCTTGCCGAACACACCGTCGCTCGCCTTGATCAGCCTGCCGTCCACGGACGGTACGTACAGCCCCAGCGACGAGACCGTCGTGCCGCCCAACGAACGCCGCGGCTGCCACAGCCGGAAGACGAACCGCAGGGTCTGCAGCCGGAGCCGGTGGTCGGTGCTCGAACCGAGCGCCTGCCGGACGTGGTCCAGCAGGCCCCTCATGTCGAACGGCCGGACAAGCCCCGCGTCCTCGAGGAACGCGCGGGCGGGTAGCCTCCGCCCACGCTTGCTGTGGTCGTTCCAGACCAGCCCGGGATGCAGGGAGAAGAGACGCTTGCCGAGGAGGGCAGGGACGGAGGGTGCCTCTGCGAGGTTCATGTCCGCGCGCACCGGTTGGAAGAATGCCTCGCGCCGGGCTCCGCGACCACTCACATTGCGCGGGAAACTCGACCTGGCCGCAGGGTGGTTGGCGTGGCGCAGCGTTTCGTCCTCCGCAAGCAGCAGCTTCCTGCCGCGCAGGACGTGCCCGTCGTCTTGGAAGAGCACGGCCAGATCCTCGTACAGTTCGCTCCACTGGTCGAGGACCGCGTCGGGACGGGGCGCGGAACGCGGACGGGGTGCGGCAGGGGATGAAGGAGCGGGGCGGGAGGCCGGACGGGGGAGGGTTGCGACGATCCGCTCCACATGCCCAGCGAGTGTCTCCCGGTCCGGCTCCAATGGGCAGGCGAGGGACTTGCACGTGGCCGCCAGCCGATGAAGGCGTTCGCCGCCCACGGCCGGGTCCGCCACCACGACTCCCGATGCGTGGGCGCGGTGTGTTGTGAGGACGGTCAACTCAAGGTCAGGCCACAGGATCGCGACCCGGGGGGATGCCCAGGCCGCATCCCGCTTGGCGTCATCGGCGGCGAGAACAGGTACGAGTGGCACGTCGGCGAGATCGCTGCCGTGTACTCGCCGGGCTGCCGCGCGCAGCAGCCCGGCTGAGCCTTTGCCGCTCTCCCAGCTCACGAGATCCACGGCCAGCCGCCCCAATTCGGCCTGCGGCACCGCGCGCAACATCGCTGCAGCCGCAAGGCAGGTCTCGGCGACGGCGTCGAACAGCAGCGTATTGAGCGGGTGTTCAGAGGGCAGGCCGGTGCGGTCGATCTTGGTGAAGAACGGGGCGTTCACATGACCGGGGAACGGCGCCGTCAGATCCTCGCCCATCGGCAAGAAGGTATAGATCTGCCCCCGTCGCGGCCGTCGCACGGCGGGCAGCGGAACGGCAATCTCCACTGCTGCGGACGAAGTCCACCGCTGCCAGGTGTCGTCGAGGAGCCCTAGGCCCACGGCCTCGTCGAGCGCGCTGTTCAGACGCTCCTTCTCCACGCTGCCCCGGGCCACGAGAAACGTTCCAGAGAGCCCCAGATCCACGGTCGCGAAGGAGACGGCAAGCTGCTCTCCCGCCGTGCCCGTCGTGGCGAATCGCTCCTCGGACCGGGTCAGTTCCCACCGCTCAGCGGCCTCGCCGCCGGTGGCCCGTCGCTCCAGCGTCAGGCTCGCGAGTCGGTCGAGGAACAGCATCACGGGCGCCTTCGCCTCCGCGAGCTCGCGAAGCCGCAGCCGGACCTCGGCCCGGGCCGCCTCATTCAGAAGAGGCAGTCGCACAACGGTCACATGCCCCTCGGCGGCGAGCTCCCGACAGATCGCCGGCACCTCGTCCAGCGGCAAGGGCACCTGAAGCGGCGGAAACTCAGCGGCCACCTCGTGGGCGTTTGGTTCATCGCCCAGGAACGCCTCAACATCGCCCCTGTGCGCGAACCGGAAGCAATAGCCGTCCAGTTCAGGACCGTTGGGGCCGTCAGGATCGGCGCTAAAGATCTCGGGCGCGTCGCTGATCAACAGGACGCTTCGGAACCCGACGCCCTTGTTCCCGATCCCCTCCCCAACCGCCTTGGAGCTCTGCGCCAGCTCGCAGACCCTCTCGACGTTCCTCCACGTGAAGGGCGTGCCGCCATTGGCGACGTACAACGTCCCCCACTCGCCCTCTTCCTCATCCAGCAGCACATGCACCTGGCCGTCACACCGGCCCCTTGGGTGTGCGTCATAACCGTTCTGCAGCAGCTCGAAGAGCGAACGCCCGGCGTACTCCCGCGCACTCGTGTAAGACACGGCATTCACCTGCCGTGCCAGCCGCCGCACCTGCTCCGACCGCGCCCCCTCCAACACGGATCGCCCGAACCTGCGTAGCTGCTCCGCACGGTCGACACCTGCCATGGGTCCCCTCCCAACTCACCGTGGGGGACGCTATCTCGTGCCACTGACATTTATGGGCCTGCCGGAAACGACCATTGCGCCGCCCGAGTGCGGGGCGGCGCAGGGGCCCTGGCAAGGATGCGCAGGATGGCCGGTCGCGACCAGCCCGGCGGCAACGCAACGTGACCGAAGCCACTCTGTGTTACCGGCCGGTTCGCATGATCGCCTTGTGGATCATGTGCCAAAGTACGCAATGGCTGCTCTATATGACGCATGGTGCAGGTGGCCGATTTTGCAGAATGGCTTCATGGATTAGCGGGGGCGCGTTAGTGAGCCAGGACGGACCGAAGGCCGGAATGTATCTGCGGCAGCTCGGTATCAAGAACTTCCGGTCGTGTTATGACCTCGAACTCGATTTTCAACCCGGCATCACGCTCCTCGTTGGCGAGAACAATTCCGGCAAGTCCAACGTGATCGAAGCGCTGAGGCTGGCCACGACGCCCTTGAACCGTCGTTCGACGCGCTGGTTCGATGAGGTCGACCTGTCCCACGGACGCGAAGGCCAGGAGGTTCAGTTCCGTGCGACGTACGACGGACTGACGGCAGCCCAGCGGGCCCACTACATAGCTGCCCTCGACGTGGGATCAAACCAGGCCACCTACACGACGACGTACAAGCGGGACGAAGCCCGGCAGCAAATGCGTCCGACCGTGACTGTGGGTCCGGTGGACGGTCCAGACGCTGAACCCGACAAACGCGACCAGATCGCGCACGTCTACCTGGCACCGCTGAGAGATGCGCAGCGCGAGCTGGACTCCTCGGATGGGAACCGGCTGCTGAGGATCATCCGCTACCTCACCGAGGAAGACGAACAGGAAGCCTTTCGCGCGCAGGCCAACGACTCGTTCACGCAGCTCAAGGAACATCCCGTCCTGACCTCCACGACCAAGGAGATCCAGGGCCACCTGCGCGAGCTGACCGACTCCGTCCGCGGACAGACGGTCGAGGTCACCTTCGCCGAGTACGAACTGCACCGCCTGGCGCGCAGCTTGCGAGTGAAAATGGCCGAGGCCGGCATCCCGCCGGCCGACCTCACCGAGTCGGGTCTGGGCTACGCCAACTTGCTGTTCATCGCGACCGTCATCTTGGAACTACGCAAGGCCCAGCACATGGAGCTGACGCTTTTCCTCGTCGAGGAGCCCGAGGCGCACCTCCACCCGCAGCTTCAGGCAGTCCTATTGGATTACCTGCAGGAACAGGCCGAGGCTTCTCTCAAGGACGACACGCAGGGCCCGGCCGGCCGGATCCAGGTCATCGCCAGCACACACTCGCCCAACCTGGCCAGCAGCGTCGGAATCGAGAACGTTGTCGCGCTGCGCACACGAGTGGACCAGGAGACTGTCCAGGACGGCCAGGGCCAGGACAAGGACGTGCTGCGCCGGAAGAGCCAGGCACTCCCGCTGGCCAAGATCGAGCTTTCTGAGGCCGAGCGGCGGAAGATCAACCAGTACCTGGATGCCACCCGGGCCGGCTTGCTCTTTGCCCGTCGGGTCATCCTCGTCGAAGGGATCGCCGAGGCCGTCCTGCTGCCGGTGATCGCCCGTCACTGCGTCTTCGGCGGCGAGGCCCAGGCCAAGCAGCGCCGGGACTTCCACGGCGTCACGATCATCAACGTCGGCAGCGTCGACTTCGCCCCCTACATCACGCTGCTGCTGTCGGAGGTCAACGGGTGCCGGCTCCTGGACAAGCTGACCGTCATCACCGACGGCGACCCGGACATCCCCAAGGAGAAGAAGACAGAGGAAGGGGAGAGCGAGGACGGCCAGGGCGAGGTCCAGGAACCGGCAGCCGCTGCCCCGACCGGAAACGATCCTGAAGCGGACGCTGAAACCGATGAGGACGAGCCGGACGACGACGATGACGACAGCGCGGTGAACAACCGCAAGGACCGGCTGACAGCCCACGCCGAGTTGATCGGGGCCAAGGGCCACCTGCACGTGGCCGAGGCTCCCCACACCCTGGAAGCCGACCTCCTGACGCCCGAGGCCAACGAGCCCGTACTCAAAGCGGCCTTCCTTAAGCAGAAGACGCGCTCCAAGAAGAAGTGGCAGGAGATCCTCGACAATGAACGGGGGCGTGCTTGGGGTTTCTACCTCAAACTCCGCAAGCATAAGAAGTTCATCGGCAAGGGCGAGTTCGCGCACGACGTGGCCTTGGCGATCGAGAACGGGGAGACCTTCGAAGCCCCGCAGTACCTCGCCGACGCCATCCGCGGCGTCCTGGCGGACACCTCGGGTGAGGCACGTTGAACGAGGTGAAGCTCACCGACGGCCAGCAGGCCCTCGTCGACGCCACAGACAGCCTGTTCGCGGCGGCCTGCCCTGGGGCCGGCAAGACCCGGGCCATGGTCGCCCGCTTCCTCCAGCGGACCGCCGAGGAACCCCGACGCGGGATCGCCCTGATCTCCTTCACCAACGCCGCGGTGGACGAGGTCCGACACAGGTGTGGCAGCCAGACGGAGGCCCTGCGGGCACCCCACTTCGTCGGCACGTTCGACACGTTCATCCACCGCTTCATCGTCACCCCTCTGTACGTGAAGGCGTACAACCGGAGGCCCCACTACGTACAGTCCTGGCAGGACGTGACCAGTACGAGCTTTCGCCTCGTCCCTGATCTAGGAAGGGCCAAAGACCTGGAGTTCCGCTGGTTCGACTTCGACCCGGACGGGCGCGCTCATCTGGACCTGAGCCGAGTGCCGAAGGCGTTCGGCGATGCCGCGGTGCACCATCAGTTGGCGCGACGCAAACACGAGGCGGAAGCCAAGGCGTCGCACATCTTTGGCCAACTGCTCAAGGTCGGGACCATCACCTGCGAGGCTGCCCGTCTGCTGGCCGCGTTCTGGCTCAACAGCTCCAATGAGCGGGCGATCCTTGCAGGGCTGCTGCGGGCTCGTTTCGCCGAGGTCATCGTGGACGAAGCGCAAGACTGTGGCCGAGAAGAGCTCGACATCCTCCGCTTCCTTCGAGACAGCGGCGTCCGCGTGGTCATGGTGGGAGACCTCGACCAATCGATCTACGAGTTCCGCAACGCGACTCCCGCCGCGGTCCAGGAGTTTGCCGCCGACCTCCCTGTCCAACTCGAACTCGACGACAACTGGCGCAGCTCGCCGGCCATTTGTGCCTTCAACAGTGCCCTGAGGTCCGGGCAACTGGTAGAGACGGCTCGCGGCGAGAACTCCGTCGTCCAGACCCCGGTCCACCTGATCGAGTTCTCGGCTCTCGACCAGATCGTGCCTGCGGCGCTGGAAGTCGCTGAGCGATACAAGCTCGCAGCAGACGATCTCGTCGTCCTGTCCCACGCCGAGGCTCACGGGATGAAGGCGGCCGGCGTTGCTAGCCAAGAAGCCGCTGGGAGCTACCGCGTGATGGCCATCGCCAACGCCGGATCTACGCTCCGGTCGCGGGAGACGGACCCGAAGGCCCGTCGGAAGGCCGTCGAACAGGTGCAGCGAGCCATCCTGGCGACGCTCACCGCTGGGCGGGACACACAGCATCACAGCTTTGCAGCGGCCTGCGAAGAGATCAGCGTCGACCCTCGGTGGCTGGAGAGCTTCGCGGTACGGATGGCTCTGGGGCTCGACGCTCAAGGCAAGACCAGGCTCGAATTCGCAGCCGAGGTGCGTGAGTTCTTGAAACAAGCCAGCTGGGGAGACGGGCCAGCCCCGGCCTCCAGCGATCTGGGCAAGCTGTTCAAAGCACCACCGGAGGCCGCTTGGGCCAGCGTCTCCAGCTTCGGTAACAGCCCGTCCATCCGCCACTCCACTGTCCACGGCGTCAAGGGCATGGAATTCCCCGGAGTCGTGCTTGTCCTGCCAGACAGGTTGCGGGTAGACCCGGTGACTGGGCGGACGGTCTTGGACGACTGGGAAGGCGCCCACAACACCGAGGCCCGGCGTGTCCTCTACGTGGCTGGCTCCCGAGCGCAGGAACTGCTCGTCTGCGCCCTGCATCGTAAGCACACGAGTCGAGTTGCTGCGATACTCGATGTCAAGGGTGTTCCCTACAGCACGACGTAGAGCGGCCCAGACCATCGTTCGGTTTCTGACCTCACTGAGGCGACGGCACCGGCTCGCCTTGGGAACACGCACTGGTCACGGGGCGAGGGGCAATAGGCCATCGAGGGCATGGACACGTTGGGTCAGGAGCCCGTGAGGTGCCTGGTGTCGACGGTGTTGTATTCCGGTTCGCCGCTTTCCAGGACTCGGAGCAGTGATGCGGTGACAATCCGGGTGGCGCGGCCGATCCGGAGCACACGGCAGGGAAACTCGCCGCGGCGGACGAGGTCGTAGCTCTTCGACCTGGACAGCCCAAACGCTTGGGCAGCCTCTTCGACGCTCGCGGTTCCGCTCCAGGTGGCTCGTATATGTGCGGGGCTGAACTGCCCGTGCTGCATTGCGCTGTTCTGGCTGGGCATTCTTGTCGGCGGTGCCTTTCGATTCTGTGTTGCTTGCGGCAGTAGTAGATGTGTGTGGGCATGGTGGCCAGGGGTGGGCTACTAATCCGGGATCTCACATCTTCTTCACGGCGCCGAAGCCCCTGACGGAAACAATCCTGACCCGCCCGGTGTTCTCGATCTTCGAGCCGAGGAGGGGAAGGTGTCGAGCCTGAAGCTGTTTCACACGACGAATGAAGGTATGAGCGAGGTCGCGCCGCGTCTTGCTGAGGTTGAGGCAGACGTGCAGGGCCTCATCGAAGCACACATGGAGACGCTGTTGGGCGTCCGGTTCCTGGCGAGCGAGTACGGCACCGGGCCGGTCCACGGGGGCCGGATCGACTCGCTCGGGCTGGACGAGAATGGCTCGCCGGTCATCGTCGAGTACAAGCGCGGCGTCGACGCCGGCGTCATCAACCAGGGCCTTTTCTATCTGGCGTGGTTGATGGACCATCGCGCCGAGTTTGAGCGCCTGGTCCACGACTGCCTCGGGGTGACAGCCGCGGGCCAGGTCCTGTGGAGCGGCCCGCGTCTGATCTGTATCGCCGGCGACTTCACCCGTTACGACGTTCACGCCGTGCGCGAGTACCGGCGCTCGATCGACCTGGTCCGCTACCGACTCTTCGGCAGCGCTCTGCTCGGGCTTGAGACTGTGGCATCCGTCAGCGGTGGTATGCGGGTCACCCGCCGAATGCGCCGACAGGCGGTTGCCCGGGCGGCAGCCGACGTCCAGGGCGCGTCGATGATGGAGCTGGCGAGCGCGGTCGACGAGGCACTGCTTGGGCTCGGGGACGGGGTGAACCGCGTTGAACGCAAGCAGTACTGGGCGTATCAGCGTCTGCGGAACTTCGCCTGCGTCTGTCCGCCTCAGCGGAGCAAGCTCCTCGTCTACCTGAAGGTCGACCCGAGGGACACCGACCTCGTTCCGGGCTTTACCCGGGATGTGTCCGGTCTTGGTCACCACGGGACGGGTGATCTGGAGGTGCAGCTTCGTACGCCGAGGGACGTGGAGCGGGCGCAGGATCTGTTCCGGGCGAGCTACGCGGCGGCGTGATCGCTGGACGGTCCCTCGGCCGTGCGCGCTTCGTGGCTGGTCTGTGGTCGTCGGGAGGCGCCTTTCGACGTAGGGACAGGGCGTGGCGGTGGACTATCAATGGTGCGCGGGATTGCCGGTTTGGCCAACCGGCGATCCCGCGCTATGTTCCCCCGCTTTGCGGTGCTGGTGATCAGCCTGTCTGGCCCTGGCATCAGCCGCGAGCAGCGGCGGCTCGCAGCGCCTCCGCCCAGTCACACGACCTGGGCGAGTGAATAAGTGCGCCATCGCTTATCACCATCAGCCGGCCCAGGAGGCGATCCGCCGCCCCTCCTCTGCATCACTCCCGAAAACGCATCTTCGGCTACTCGTCGGTGGCTTCATCTCCCTGTTCCTCGGGCGGCGCCGACCGCCGGTACTGGGGATGGTCGAGGTCGAGCTGTTTGGCTGCGTGCAACGGGACGGGGTAGCGGGAGCGGTCGGACCAGGCGATGGTCTGGTGACACAAGCGTGCGGTCGCCCGTGCGAGCATCGTTCGGTCGACCCCATCGGCCACACCGACGGGGTAGATCTCGGTCGCTGTGACGGCCCACCACGGAGCCTTAAGCTCATTCGTTTCCCGCTCCCCCTCCTCCCCGCCCTTGCCCGGGTCGGCATCCCAGCGAGTGATGGCCTTGCCCAGGTCTCCGCCCTTGGCTTGATAGTTGCGCGGGATGTTGAACAGGATCCAGAAGGGATTCCCGAAGTCCACCTCGGCACGGTGTAGTTTGGCCGATGCGAACAGGATGGATTCCTTTTCGGCGTCCGGATCGCTCTCGCGAGGGACGGGAACGTACTGGGGCACCTCGTCCGCCGCGACGTTCATCCGGATGACCGCGCTCGGCTTCTTGCGCGGTGCGTTCCTGCCTTTGCCGTACCCCGGCAGCCAGGTACGCGGATCGGTGATGTCCTCTTCCTGATAGCTCTGATTCTCGTTGTGGAGGCCCGTCCACATCCGTCGGCAGGCGTGCCCGTCGACCATGACGACATAGCCCATGTCGGGTTCCAGCTCGTCGCGGACGAGGCTGGAGAGGGCATCTTCGACGTGTGCTGCTGCTTCCGCCCAGCGTTCCTTGTCCGTCTCGCCTTTGCCGTCGACGTGGAGTGCGTAGTCACTGGCGTGGAAGGCGGCGATTGCCTCCCGGTAGGGCACCCAGGCCCCGATTTGCGGCGTCCACGCTCGCATCGTCCAGGCGTCGCCCTCCTCCTCCGGCGGGAACAGGGCGGTGGCAACAATGATGCGTTTGGTGTGCTTGCCGTCGGCGGTCTTGGCTTGCCGGCGGGCGTGGATCCCGCAGTAGACGAGTTTCCCCGCCTCGCGTCCCTTCCGGTCCTTCGCGATGGCCCGCGCGAGGCGCTGGTCGATGATCCCAAGTGAGCGGTACAGGTCGAGGAGCGCCATGTAAGCGGCGTGGTCTTTCCCCGGCTTCGGAGGACTGATTTCTGTTGCGGGGTTTCCGAAGGATCCCGGTTTCATTCCCGTGGTGAACTGACAGACGAAGCCCTTCTTGGCCAGGAAGCGGCGGACTTGGAATTTCCCGTCATAGCGCTCCTTGCGCAGCAGGAAGGCGTTTCGCTTCTCTCCGTCCTTCTTCTTCAGGGCCGGGATCTCGGTCTCGCACCAGGCGCCGACCATTACCTGCGACTCGCTGTCGGCGAAGTCGTCTTCGAGGGATTTGAACTCCACGGTCCGGTTGATGGCGTCGCCGTGTGACAGGAAGCGCTCGGCCTGGCGGAACACCACGCTGATGCCGGGAGCGAGGAAGACCTCCTCGCCCGGCGAGGGATCGCCGATGGGCGGGCCGTCCGGGAAGGCCAGGGACAGCGCATTGATCATGCGAAGGCGGGTGTTCCAGCGGTACCACAGGCATACGATCCGCAGGTGCTCGAAACCCTGTGCCTTCACGGAAGCCGTGATCTCTTCGGGTGGGGGAAAGCCAATGCTGTGGAGGAGTTCGCCGGCCTCGATACGGCTTGCACGCTCCTGCGGGGCCATCTTCTGTTTGTCCGTGGGGCGCGGCTCGAAGGTCATCGGTTCCACCGTGAAGTCGACCCAGGTGGCCTTCTCGCCCAGCACTTTGGAGACGTGTTCGGCCAGGAGCCGCAGGTGGAGGGTGCCAGGTCCCGTGCCGACAGCGAAGTTGTCGTTCTGCGGCATGAGCGGGCGGATGACGCCGGCGTCAGGGGTGATGAACGAGGGGAATTCCCCCTTCTCGGCGGCCCTTTCCAGCAGGTCCCGCTCTTCGGTGACGCGTGCCTGCAGGGCTTGCAGGACGCTGATGTCCATCTCGTCGCGTGCGAGCAGTTCCAGGGCGCGCTGGTTGACGGCGCGAACGTTGCCGTTGCGTACTAGTTCGGTGTGCAGGATAGGAAGGCCGTCGCTGCCCTGGTAGATGTGCGTGGACTTCGCGTAGACCATGTTGCTGTGGACGCGGGTGACATGTGCGTCCAGGAAGATGACCGGGTGAATGACGTTGGGCTCGGTCTTCATGACCACCGAGAGCCGGGACATCGCGTACTGGGCCTTGGTGGCCTCGTTGACCTCGGTTGCGTCGTCACGGAGGTTGTACTTGCGTCCGAAAGGGTGATCCCAGGCGATGAGGCCGCCCCGGCTGTCGGGAAGGTAGGCGACTTCCCTTTTGTTTGGGTTGGCTTTCCAGCCGATCGTGCGATTCTTGTAGACCTGTTCGCCGTTGGCGTCGAGCTTGGGGGAGCCGTCCTTCTCCTTCGCGGCGACCTTCTCAGTGATCGGGACGAGGTCGTAGATGGTGAACTTTTCTTGGGCGAGCTTCTTGGAGATCACCCAGGGCACGGCCACGTACATCCAGTCGGGACACTTCGGCTGCCTGCCGGACACCGGCTTGAGGAAGCGCGTCATCTCGAACTCCTGCTCGGGCGTGTTCGCGATGGCTTCGGCCACCGGCGGTACGTCGAGGAGGACGGCCTGGTCGGTGTTCAGCCCCTTGCTGTAGGCGACGACGCACCGGAAGACGTGGCGCAGGGTCTCGTCGTCGATCTTTTCCAGTGAGACCAGGAAGTTGAGGTACCGGTCGAGGTGGACGTACCCGCCGGTCTTGAACTTCAGGTAGGTCAGGGCGGTTGAATACGGCAGGTTCTTCTTCTCGTCCGGATGCTGCTGGCTCTTCTGCTCGTCGTCTCCGCCGCCTTTCAGCTTCTCCCATTCATCCCGCACGCTGCGCGGGAAGAGCCGTACGTACACCTTCTGGCCCTGGACGAGTTCGGGGGTGCAGCGCAGGGTGAGGGTGCTCGGGAGAGTCGCGGTGGTGTCGCTCAATGCTGTGATCTCTTTCGGGAAGAAGCGCTGGGCTATGCGGAGAGGGCGAGGTCGACGCCGGCGTAGGTCAGGAAGGCGTTGACCGCCTCCCCATATAGTTCGGCCATCTGTCGGCGTTCTTCCGGCAGCCACCGGGAGGCCATGCGTTCGATGATGCTGGCCAGGTCGGAGCTCCACGTCTCGTCGTGGAAGGCGTAGTCCACGAAGTGCAGTTCCATGTTGGTACCGCCGCGTCGTGCTCGGCCGGCGAGCTGGATGAGGGACACCAGCATTCCGGCGACCATCTGTTCCTGGAGGACGAGGTCCATGGTCGACAGCTGCGGGGAGGAACGCAGAATGGTGGCCAAGTGGTCGCGTGCTGCGGTGCGAGCCGTCTGCAGAGCCTGGACGGGATCCGACGCACCGGATGCGGGCAACGAGTTGATGCCTGCGGCGTTGACACTGCCGTACATCCAGGTGGGATCGTCGATGATCAGCGGGGGCCTCACGCACAGGTAGATGGAGTGGATGGCTGAGCGGAGATTGACGACGATGTTGAGTCCTCTGGCGATGTTAGCCAGGGGGGCGATCAGGATGTCGCCGAATTGGGGGAATTCCTCGACCTCTTCGACGGTGATGCGGCGGACCAGTGACGGGTCGGGGAGGTAGCGGACGTTGCTGAGGCGGTCTTCTTCCCGGACGAGGACGCACACGCGGTGGGAGAGCCCTTTCGCCTTGGCGATGCCGGTGGCGATGTGGCCGCACTGTTCGTAGCTGTTGGCGGTGAGGATCACGCGGGCGCGGGTGCGGGTCGATTCCGTTTTGGCCAGGCGCGTGAGTTTCCTCGACAGCTTTGTCTCGTACAGGCGTTCACCGATTTCGCGCAGGGCTTCGGGCTTGTCGGAGGGAAACTGGCCGGCGATCGGGATGCGTTCTCCGGCCTTTCGGTGGCCGTTGCCGTAGGTGACGGCCGAGGACTCGACCAGGATGGATTCTTCCTGGGCGTCGGTCATCCACCACATCACGGGGGCGTGGACGTGTTCCTTGACCGCCTGGGGGAAGTAGGCCGTGGCGGAGAGTCCGAAGATGGGCCGTTCCACGCCGGCGGTGATCAGTGAGACGAGTCCGCCGAGTTCCGACACGTAGGTGTGCGGGTCGCCGGCCATATGCTGCGTGGAGAGCTTGGCGTCCTTCTCCGGGTTCTTCATGCCGGTGACCCGGTAGCCGTTGATCGGCCTGCCGATCGTTCCGTGCGGAAGTACGTCGGCGATGCCGCCGGAGCGCATCGAGTCGATGATGCGGTTGGCGCTGAGCAGCCCGGAGTGACGCAGGGACTGGGCGGTGTCGCGCAGAACGGCGAGCGCCACGTCCAGTTCGCTCATCAGCGTGCGGATGAGGAGGTGGTCGATGGCCCGGTTGCGTGTGCGGCCGTCGCTGATCATCGGAGCGAGGGCCTCGTGGAGCCTGAGTTTGAGCGCATCGCGCTGGTTGATGCCGCGCGGCGACACGACGGCCCCGAGGACGCTGCTCACTCGTTCCCACTCGGGGTCCAAGAGCATGGGTGCAGGAGCCGTCTCGTCGTCTTCGCCGAGGTCGGGTGCCGGTACCAGGGCGTTGAGCCGGGCGATGGCCTCGGCGGGAAGCGGCTGGCCGTCGCTGACCGGGTATTCGGGGAACAGGAGGCTGATGAGCTCGCGGTCCTTGGAGCGTGGCAGGCGCCAGCCCTCGTAGTCGTATTCGTGCCTCAGCCGCGGGACTCGGGCGTCGTCGTGGTGGTTGAGGCGGAATGCCTTGGTGCACAGGCCGGTCAGCAGGGACTCGGCCATGAGCCGGACGTGGCTGACCGGTTCGATGAGCTGGTCCTCGAAGCGCAGAGGAAGGTGCTTGGCCGCGGTGTCCAGGACCTGCGGTTCTGCGGTCCACGGGCGCCGCGAGTGCAGATCGACGGTGGTGGCGCAGCGGTCGACGGCGACGGCCTGGAAGGCGTCGATCTCGTCGATGATGACGAAATCGCTGGCGCGGAGCACGAACTCGCGGACGGTGACGGACCGGACCGGGCGGCCGTCGATCTGGATGCCCACCTTCATGTTGCCCTGGATGAAGTTGTGATGGTTGGTGACGATCACCGTGGCGTCAGCGGCCTGGTAAGCGGGGGTGAACTTGCCGCAGGTTGGGATCCAGGGGCAGGCCAGCATCTCTCCGCCGCCACGCAGGCTCAGACAGTTCTCCTTGCCGGGGCGGTAGATGCCGGCGGAGTCGAGCCAGTGCTGCTGTGCGCATCCATAGGCGAGGTGGTCGACGTCACGGCGGCCTCGCTTGCCCCATTCCCCGGGGGCGTCGGGGTCCTCCTTGACGAGGGCGGCGTGCTTGAGGGCCCGCTCGTGCCGTGAAGACGGCGACATCAGCGGAGCGCACGTCGCCAGGTGCTGGGTCCTGCCCGCCTCGTGCAGGATCTCAAGGTCGCGGCTGATGTCCCAGACGGAGGCGAGCGTGGCCTTCACATCGGGGACGAGGAGGGTGATGCGGTAGTCGTTGAGCGCGGCCCACGAGCCCAGGAGACGGACCAGCACGGACTTACCGGTTCCGGTGGGCGCGTGGAAGATCTGGGTGCAGCCGGCCAGGAGCTCCAGCACATCGACGGTGTCGGTGTCACGGGCCTTGACCCGGTCGAGCAGGCCCGTCAGCACCTTATGCAACCAGGGGCCAGCCTCTGTGTCCTCGTACTGGGTGTCCAGGAGCTGTGCGATGTCCTTGAGATCTTGGACGTAGACCGGGACCCTGCCAACGTTGGGCCGGGTGGTGAGGGCGGGAAGCGTGTCGTGGCCGAGAGGCTGGGCGAAAGCGGGAAAGCGGGGGATGGTCACGCGCCCGTGGACGATCTCGTTGCCCTCGGTGCGCTCACTCGTCTCGTACGTTTGGCCGGGAGCTGCGAACTCGTGGGGCTTGCGCCGGCTGCTCGGCCGCCGGTAGGGCGCGAGAAGGCTCTTGGCGTAGCCGAGGTAGTCCCCTCCCAGCAGGGGGTAGGCCGCGGTGGCGGTGAGAGGATCACCGGCCAGGGTGAACAGCTGGAGGGTGGTCTGCTCGTCCTCCTCGTCTGCGGTGTCCATGGCGCCCAGGAGGATCCGCGCGGCGGAGGCGAACCGTTTTTCGTCGGCGAGGTCGGGGTTGCTGAGCTTCATCACCTCGGCCACGAGCAGGCGTTCCTCACTGCCCAGCTCATTCCATCTCTCCCATGCCTGGGGTTTGCAGCTGGCGAAGAACGCCGCGTGGCGGAAGGAGGCCAGCGGCTTGCCGTCGTCGTCCTGCTGCGGGAAGTAGTGGGCGGCCAGGGCCAGCGCGGCGTGGACGAAGGCGTCTTTGACAGTCATCTGGCTCATGCCCACACCACCCCGGCGCTCTGGCAGACCATCTTGGCGAAGTCGGTCATGGTCGCGGCCTTCATTCCGTACTTGTGGCAGGTCACGGTCAGCAGGGGGATCTGGTCGGCTCGGTGGTCGGGAACGACGAGCCATTCGGCGCCGCCCTTGTCGCCGTCGTTGCGGTGCAGGCTCTCGGCCAGGACACGGCCGTGGGTGTAGTCCTTCACATCCACGGTGAAGACGTGCGTGCTCCCGTCAGGGCCCTTGACCTCGATGTGATGGTCGTAGGCATCGCTCATCGGCCAGAGCCTGACGGCGTCCACATCGGCCAGTGCGGCGGCCAGCCGCTCCCGCAGAACGGTGTGCAGACGCAGCTCGTGCAGGCCGGGCACGCAGGTGTAGCGCCACACGCCACGCTTGAGGGCCAGGTGCCCCTCAACCGGCTTCGCCTCCGGCACGGCACCGGTGGTGCCCAGCGCGAGCGCTGCCTCGTGCGGAGCCGGGGTGTCGGGGCTGTCCGGATGCAGCTGCGGCGCGTCTCCGGACGTGGGCCGGAACATGAAGCTGGCGCCGGTATCGGCGTGACGGCCGTAGAGGCAGGCGACGCGGTAGTACTCGCGGCCCGCACTCATCCGCTTGCTGATCTTCATGGGCCACTTGCACACCGTGCAGGGGAACCACCAGGTGCGGTAGACGGCGTGGTAGGGGATCGGCTCGTAGAAGCCGATCGCGTTGAGGGGCAGGCCGCGCTTGTTCAGCTCCGCGGCCGTGCCGGTCGGGCATTCCACCAGCGTGGTGCGGTCCTTGACGTACTGGGCGTCACCGCGGCCTTTGAGGATCTCGTACATCTGGTCCTGGTCGATCTCGTCCTGAAGCTGCTCCTCGGTGAACCGCATCCGGCCGATCCGCCGAAGCCGCTTCAAAATCCGGTGCAGCTGGGAGGTCTCCCACTGCAGATCGAAGGCGTTCCCGGTGACGCAGCCCTCGGCATCGACAACTGGAAAGTCGAGATCGCCGAAGCCGGACCGGTCCAGCCACGGTGGGAGCAGGCCGTCGACGGGACCGCGCAGCCTTCGGCGGAACTCGCCGAACGACAGCGGCACTCCGGGGCCGTACGCGGCGAGCAGGTCCCCGTGGTACCGCATCAGCTTTTCGGCCCGGTCCCTCGGGGTCAGGTCCGGTGCGGTGATCGTCTGACAGGCTTTGATGAAGGTGAAGTTGATCAGGCGGAACGCCTCGAAATGCGAGAACGTCAAGCCGTCATCATCGACATGGGTCGTCACGGGAGACGACGGTAGAGCACGGGTCTGACAATGCCCCCGGAACGGTCTCGGACCGCCCTAAATGATCATTGTGCTGGAGACGCCGCAGCTGGGTACATCTCCGTGTATACGTGCAGGTAGGAGGCAATGTGCTGCTGCCCGAGAGCGGTGGTGTGCCACCGGTACTCGAGGACGTGCGTATCGCCCGGTGCCATCCGGGGACGTAGTTCGATGAAGCCTCTGCTGGGATGCGCCTGGCGCTTCGGCCGATAGCCGACAGCCAAGTAGAACAGGGACTTGCCCGTCAGCTCGCTCTCGTGGAGACCTTCCGGGCCGGCCGCGGCGACACGCAGCAAAACGCCCCACAGCCATTCGGACAGCAGGTGCGCGGGAGGCGCCGACTCCGCGGGCTCTCCAAGCCCAGCGCGGGCGCAGGCACGGCCGCGGCGCGTGATCTCCACGAGGGTCCGGTCCACCTCGCCGACCCCTGGAACCTCTACGCGGTCCTTGGTCACTTTGATCAGTCCCAGCCGCTCCAGGGAGTGGAGGGTGGCCCCGGCCCCTTGATCGTGGACGCCAGCGCTCCGCAGGCGCTGCTGAAGGCGCGTGTGGCCGACTACTTCGGAGGGTGCGTCGAGAGCGAACGGCAACTTCCGCCACTGCTTGGCCGGCGGCACCCTGACCTGGTTCTGCCGGCGCATCCACATCTCCGTTTCAGTCATCTGGTCATCGCGCAGGATTTCCCCCAGATAGACCCGCTGCCGTTCATTCAGCCCCTCCCAGCCCTCGACCGCTGACGCCGGCGGACCGTGCCGCTCCCGCTCGGGCAGACGCGGGGGCTCATCGGCCGGCCGCGTACGCATCCAGGCGTCCATCACTATCCGGACTGGCACCTCGTACACGGTCGCCAGCTGCTGCACGAGCCGGCCCGTGTGCCCCGGCTTCCTCCAGTTCCATCCGGACACCTGACGGCCCCGCTCCAGGCTGCGGACTTTGTGCGCGTCCACGAACAGATCACGGCCGACGGCAGTCGCGCGAAGACGAGTGGCGACCTCTTCTGCGGTGAGACCAGCGGCATAGCGGAGGTCAACCAGCGTCTCGGACCCGCTGGGCGTACCCGTGAGGTCGGCGGTGGCGCAGCCCAGAGCATCGGCGAGCCGCCGTACGTTCCTGGCTTCAGGCACATACCTGCCCTCCTCCCAGTACACGACCACGCGGTAGGTGACCCCCACGCGATCAGCAAGCTCCTGCGGAGTGAGTCCAGCCTGCTCGCGCAGCGCCCTGATCTTGGTGTGCTCAACGGCTAGCAGATGCCTCGGCATACTCGTAGGGAACCTCAGTGAAGACTTCATGGCAACTGATGAGGCGCCGGGTGCCTGTCAGCGGGGATTTCAAGCGAGTGCGGGGGGCGTGCCTGAAGCCCAGAGCCCGTCGTGATCGTGTCCCGGGATCGAGTCGTCGGTGGTGAGGGCGTAGATAGCGATGTCCTCAGGAGCACATCGGGGCCGAGTCATGCACCTGCCGGGCGCGCGATCGAAGGCGCGACCTGTCGATCACGAGGGCGGGCGCGCCAGACGTCGCATAAGGGGCGGTCGCCGACGAGCACGCGCCATCGGGCGGCCAGCCCACGGCGTCGCTGTGGCGCCGTCTCCGTCAGTCTCGGAGCGTCTCCTGCTGGGCGCGATTGCCGTCCTTCGTGGTCCTGGGGAGGGATATCGTTGGCGGGTCGTCCGCACAGGGATGCGACGCCCCGCGCATGTCCACTCGGCGGCGTGTCCGGTGGATGCGCGCCGGGCATCCCCGGGCTGGGCTGACTGATAGGAACACCACGACCTTCGGGTCGCCACCTTTAGACGAGCAAGGACACCCCCGACTGATGGTAGTGACCCAGCAGGAGATCGAGAACCGGTTGTGGGACGCCGCTGACGAGCTGCGCGTGGCGATGCCCGAAGCGCAGTACTCCTCGGTCGTCTTCCCTCTGATGTTCTGGAAGTACCTGTCGGATACCTGGGAGCACACCCACCAGATCTTCCTCAAGGAGAACGAGGACCTCGACCTCTCAGCTGAGGAAGCCGACGAGGTCGAGTACAGCAACTACCAGACGTTCAAGATCCCCTTGATCTTCCCTGGTACCGTCGCCGAGCGCCGCGCCTCTTGGTCATCCATCCTCGCCACCGTCGCCCAGCACGGCCTCGGCCAGCGGGTTCGCGCTTCCCTCCAGGCCATCGAGTCGGCCAACCCTGACAAGTTCTCCCGTCTGTTCGGGTCCATGACCTGGACCTCCGAAGCGGTGCTGCCAGGGGAGGTGCTGGCGTCGGTCATGCGGGCGATGGACCGCACCCCCAAGATGCACGAGGGCAACATGTCCCACGACGTGCTCGGTGGAGCGTACGAATACCTGCTCAAGCGCTTCTCCGACGGGTCAGGCACCCGCGCCGGCCAGTTCTTCACCCCACGTGAGGTCGTCGAGCTGATCATCGAGCTGCTGGACCCCAAGAACCACGAGTCGGTGTACGACCCGACCTGCGGGTCTGGTGGCATGCTCATTGCCGCCGCGAGCCTTCTGAAGGCCCGCGGCGGCCGGGGGTACACACTCAGCCTGAACGGGCAGGAGGCGGTAACGGACACTGCAGGTGTGGCCCGCATGAACCTGTTCATGCACAACCTGACCGATTTCAAGGTCGAGGTCGGCGACACCTTGAGGGACCCTCGCTTCAAGAAGCCGGATGGGTCCGTGAAGCAATTCGACGTGATTGTCGCCAATCCGCCCTACAGCCTGAAGTGGAAGCCCTGGACCAACGACCCGCGCGCCATCGGGGGGGTCGCCCCACAGTCGTCGGCGGACTGGGCATTTGTGCAGCACATGATCGCCAGCATGGATCCGAAGAAGGGCCGTGCCGGCGTCGTCCTGCCACACGGCGTCCTCTTCCGAGGTGGCCAGGAGGCAGCTATCCGCCGGCGCGTCCTGGGCGACGACCTACTGGAAGCCGTGATCGGGCTGCCGTCGAACCTCTTTTACAACACGACGATTCCGACCTGCATTCTCGTATTCCGTGCCCCCGGCACCAAGGCCCTGGGGCGGCAGGACGGCGTGCTGTTCATCGACGCCTCCACACGGTTCACCAAAGCCAAGAACCGCCACGTCCTCACTCGCACAGACATCGCCGACGTGGTGACGGCCTACCACTCGGGCTCCGACGGCAACGGAGAGGCTGGCCTGTCCGCGCGGTTTGTCCCCGCCACGGAAATCGCAGCGAACGGGCACGACCTCAACATCGGCCGCTATATCAAGCAGGCCGCCGCCGAGCAGGAGGATCTCGGCACCCTCATCGATGCCTACAACATCGCCCGCGCCGAGCGCCAGAAGACCGAGCAGCGCATGCTCGAGGTCCTCTCTGCCGCCGGGATCGAGGGCTTCGATGAGTGACTGGCAGCAAATCAGCCTCGGCGACCTGGAGGCTCCCGCACGTCGCAAGGTAGCCATTCCACCGCAGGGTTCGAAGGCTTCGGCGAGTAGCGGCTATCCGCTTCGTCCGCTCGGGGAAGTGATGCGCCTCGACATCCAGCGCACACCGATGAAGCCTGGAACTACCTACCACCTAGCCGGGGTCCTGAATGCAGGGAAGGGGGTTATCACTAAGGGTGAACTCGACGGTGGAGATACAGAGTACGTAGCGATGAACGTCCTGCGCGCCGACCAGGTCGTAATGCGAAAACTGACTGCGTGGGAAGGGCCAATCACTGTAGTACCTGATGAGTTCGACGGATTCGTTGTCAGCAACGAATTCCCGACGTTCACGCTCGGGCCAGACCTGATGCCCGACTGGATGAGGCACGTCTGTGGCTCACCTCGGCTGTGGGCAGAGATGAAAAACCGGGTAAGCGGGACAGTTCAACGGCGCAAGCGTCTCAACCCAGAGCAACTCCTGCAGATCCAACTCCCGATCCCGCCCCGCGAGGTACAAGCTCGGATTGTCGAGATTCTCGACGCAGTTGATGACCAGATTGCCGCACTGGATGCTGAATCCGAGGCGTTGGAGGGGCTTCTGGAGTCGCTGCGCTCTAACTTGCCAGACACGGATCATCAGCCCATCAGCGACGTACTGCTGGGGATCGACAGCGGTAAGAGCGTCCAGGCTGGAGGGGAAGCCTCTGCTGAGGACGAGTACCGAATCCTGAAGCTCAGCGCAGTGCAGCGTGGTTGGTTCAAGACCTCTGAGGCCAAGACCGTTACGGAGGTCGCCGCGTTCTCGCCTAGTCATGTGGTGAAGAACGGTGACCTACTCATCACGCGGGCCAACACGCCGGAGCGCGTTGGCTTCGTTGCCGTCGCGAGGAACGTGCCCGCGGGGACATTCATGCCAGACCTCATCTGGCGCCTTCGTGTGGACGAGTCTCGCGTTCGCGCGGACTACCTGGAGCACGCTTTGTCATCGCGCGAACTGCGGACCAGCATCTCCGGTACTGCCGGCGGAACGAGTAAGTCGATGGTCAAGATCAATAAGCGCGGTTTCGGTACTCTTCGGGTGCCCATTCCGTCGCTTCCAGAGCAGGGTGAGTACGTCCAGCGGTGCGACGCCGTGGCCCGCGGGATCATGGCAACCCGTGCCGAGGAGGCCCGTCTCCGTCGAGTCCGGGCGGGGCTGCTGTTGGGGTTGCTGGACCGCACTATCGAGATTGAGTCTGCCGAACTGGGGGTCTGAGACGTGGCAAAGGGCATTCGGGAGCGCGAGTTCCAGAACTTGATGATCCAATGGTCCTTGCCAATGGGCTGGAACTTCGCAGCCGGCAGGTCGCTGCCGCGTGAGACGACGCAGACGGTGATCGTCAGCCACCTGCGGGACGCCATCGTCCGACTTAACCCTGAGGTGATCGACGGGTTCGACGTGGACGCCGTGGTCGAGGAGATCGTCGCCACGGTCAACGCCGTCGAGGGCGGGCTGGTGCGGGCCAACGAACAGGTGCTGAAACTGCTGCGCGGGCAAAAGGAGTTCCGGCACGCCGACGGGGTGTGGCACTCTCTGAAGCTCGTCGACTTCGAGCATCCAATCGCCAACACGCTGGTCGTGTCGGACGAGGTGACCATAACCATCCCTGGCAAGACACCCCGACGGTTCGACCTCGTCTACTGGGTCAACGGCCTGCCCCTCGTTGTCGTAGAGGTGAAGTCACCGACCGCGAAGTCCGGGTGGGCCGGCGCCGCCCGCGAGATCAACGAGGTGTACGCCACCGAGTACCCATGGTTCTTCACCCCCAACCTCTTCGCCATCGCCTCCGACGGGCTGAAGCTGCGATTCGGTGCCGCCGGTGCACCCCTGAATTTGTGGCAGCCGTTCCGGTCCACTGCCGACGATGAGGCCCTTTCCGGGCAGGCCGACGTGCAACGCTCTGTGGAGCTGCTGCTCACCCCGGCCACGGTCCTGGACATGCTCGCCAACTTCACCCTCTTCAGCACCTCCGGGGGCGGCGCGGACAAGAAGTATCTGCCCCGCTATCCGCAGATGGAAGCCGCACATCTGATCCACGAGCGGGTCCTGGCCGACGGCCAGAAGGGCCTGATCTGGCACCACCAAGGCAGTGGCAAGACACTGCTGATGGTGTTCGCCGCCTCCCTGCTGTTGGCCGACACTCGCACCGATTCGCCAACGATCATCTTGCTCTCGGACCGCACCGACCTCGTCCGGCAGACCTCGGGGGTATTCACCTCCGCGATGGGGGACGCCTACTTCCACCAGCCCGCCACCAGCAAGAAGCTGCGTTCCCTGCTGGCCGACGACGTACGCGGCGTTATCTCCACCACCGTCCATAAGTTCGCCGACGCCGGCAAGAACCTGTCGACCCGCCGCAACATCATCGTGCTGGTTGACGAGGCCCATCGCACCCAGTCCTCCAAGGAGGAGTCTCTGGCCGGGCAGATGCGTGCAGCGTTGCCGCATGCGAAGTTCTTCGGCATGACCGGCACCCCGATCAGGAACCTCGCCACCGACACCTTCGCCCTCTTCGGCGAGGAGACCGACCCGGGCAGGGTGCTGCACCGATACTCGGTGTCCCGATCTCTGCATGACGAGGCCACCGTCCCGGTCATGCTGGACCCGCACCCGGTCACCTTCGAGATGAACGACCAGGCGCTGCAAGCTGAGTTCGACCAGTTCGCCGACGAATTCGACCTCGACGACCCCGACCGTGAAACCCTGTCCCGCAAGTTCGGGCGTCTTACCTCGGTGTTCGCCAACCCCGAACGGATACACACGGTCTGCCAGGACATCGTGGACCACTACCTGGCCGGCGCCTACCGCAACGGCCTCAAGGCCCAGGTCGTCGCCTACAACCGTGAGCTGGCCGTGGCCTATACCGACAAAATCAACGAGCTGTTGGCCGGCTTCGAGGCGTCACAGGTGCTCGCCGAGGTCGGGAAACATGACCGGATCACCGCCGAGGTCAACATCCACGTCAAGGACTCCAAGGACGAGGACGCCGCCATGCGGCCCTACCGGCTCTCGGAGGTCGACGAGGAGGACCAGAAGCGGCGCTTCCTCGCCCCGGACGATCCGTTGTGCTTCCTGGTGGTGACCGCGAAGCTGATGACGGGGTTCGACGCCCCCAACGAGGGCGTCCTCTACCTGGACAAGCCGCTGAAGGCCCACAACCTGTTCCAGACGATCACCCGGCCGAACCGCACCTGGGTGTCCCCGACCGGGTTCGTGAAGACCTCCGGTGTGGTCGTGGACTACATCAGCCTGGCCGAGGAGGTCCAGCGGGCCGTCGTCGACCCCACTGCGGAGGGGACCGCTGGCAAAGGTGGGGGGTTCGTCACCGACGTGACCGACCTGGTCGCCGAGTTCCGCACCACCTTCGCCCGTATCGAAGACCTGTTTGCGAACGTGGACGGACTGGACCTCACGGTCCACGGGTACGAGTCGGTACGAGCCATTAACGTCTTCCTCGACGCCGACCCTGTCGCCGCCGAGGTGTTCGCCAAGGACTACCGGCTCTTGGCCCGCCTGTACCCGCTCATCAACACCGACAAGCGGATCGCCAAGTACCAGGAGGGGTTCGGGCTGTTCGGGTCCGCGTACACGACCCTGTTCAAGAGATCCTCCGACGAAGAGAGGAAGGAACGCCTGGGCGAGCTGGGACCGATGGTCCTGGAGATAATCAATGCCCACGTCCACTCCTTCTCTGTGGTCGCTTCCCAGGAGGAACCCCTCGTCCTCGACGCCCAGGGCATCGCCATCCTCAAGGAACTGCTGGCCCTCGTCCGCCCCAAGTCCGACAAGGACGACAGCGAGGACAAGAAGCCGCCGTCTGCGGCGGAGATCCTGGACCAGATCAAGGACGCCCTCGAAAGGGGGGTCGAACCGGGGTCCGCGAAGTACACCGCCCTGGCAGAGCGGATCAGGCAGCTGCGGGACCGGATCATCCAGAACGCCCAGGACGCCCTGGAGTTCCTGGCCGAAGCACTCCGAGTCGCCCGTGCCATCGTGAACGCTGAGAAGCACCCCGACGAAGCCGTCGTGCTGGACGACGACCACGTGGGTGTCCTGTCGCGAATCATTCACGATCACGCACCGTCCGGCCTCACCATCACAGAGCGGAACCTGGCCGAGGAGATCGATCAAGTGGTCAAGCGCACCCTCGCGCAGTCGTGGGACAACGCCGAGGCTCGCAACCGAGGTGTCCGCCGCGCCACCGCCGCGGTCTTCCGCCGGTACGCGTTGAAGCCGGTGGGGGAACCGTATGGCTCCACCGTCGCCTACATCGAAGCCCACTACCTCGTCGACTTATGTACGCCCAGGGGATCCGGCGACCTGTGGTGGTTGCCAGATCCCCTGGGCTGCTTGTGTTCAGTTCTGCTTGCCGCTGGTCGCAAGCAGAGTGCAGCTCCAGGGGTCCGTAGGCAGCCAGACTCCCCTCGCCGTTCTTGGGGGTCCGGAGCCTGCCTCGGGCTTCGCGCTCAGGAGGGCGTTCTGCTATTACTGGGCGGACGACGTGCGGGTGGAGCTCCGCAGCCGAGGCACGTGGACCGGGCGCACGAGCCGTTCCGCGAGCTTATGGGGCGGAGTGACGGCCGACAGTATCGGCTGGCCTTGGGTGTCTGTTGGCGAGATTTGGTCGTCGGGTGGTCTCTTCAGGCGTATCCGTGATCAGCGCCTATGGCTGGCTGCAAAGCTCGTGACCGCCAGAGCAGTCGGCGATGTGACGGCGAGTCCCTTTGTTGGTGCGCGACCCGTGGCCTGATGGCTGCGGGTGCCGGTTTCGTGGGCGAGGTTCTCTGAGAGATCCGCCAGCAGTGAAGTCGGGGTATGTGGCGACGCAGTGATGGCCCAGGTCGGCCGGTCCGGTCCGGGGCCGGCCCAGACGGTCCAGGTGGCTAGGTTCTGATTCGGGTGTTGTGCCGTGAAGGCGTCGAACTGGACGCCCACGTTCCCGTCGGGGGATGTCCAGCGGATCCATCGCCCGTCCACGGTGTGCTTCCATCCGGCGTCGGAGAGCGGCTGGGTGGCCGTGGTGACCATCTTCTCGTCCACCGGGACGCCGGTGGTCGTGTCCCAGCCGTCGCCGTCGGCGAGGTGATTCAGAAGTTCCGCTATCACCAGGGCGGGGGTGGCGCCGGTCGCGGTGAGGACCCATATGCGGTCGGAGACGGGTGTCTCGTAGGCAGCCACGGTCCACGCGGTCTCGTGGGCCGGGGCCTCGTGAACGCGCTCGATGCGCAGGGTCTGCGACTCGTGGATGGCGTGGGTTGTCTCGTCGGACCAGGTCCGCCACTTCTCGAACTCGCCGTGCCTGTCGAGGAAGGAGTCGAGGAGGGCGTCGTGGTCGCCTGCATCGGCCAGGTAGACGGGGACGGTCTTCGGCTCCGGGCGGTGAGGCCCGGGTTTCGCTGCGCCGAGGTCCAAGGCGGTGCGGGCCTCGACGGCGGCGCGCTCGGCGTCGGTCAGGGGTGCCGGACCGGGGCGCATGTCGGTGCCGTGGACCTCCTCGAAGGCGAGCAGGGCCTGAGCGGGTGAGTCGAAGGTGTCGGCGACCTGGCGCAGGTGGTCCTCGCCGTGGAGGTAGACCGACTTGCCGTCACGGCCGAGGTACGTGCCGACCGCGACGGTGGTGTGGCCGTCGTGGGCGTGTGCGTGGATGAGGAGATGGCCGTGGCGGATGTCGTCGTGGATCTTCTGCGCGTGGTTGGAGACCTCGCGGATCTCGCTGCGGGTGCACCACGGCATCGGATGGTCCGCCCAGGTCCATTCCTCGTCCATGGCCTCCAGGAGTCGAGGGGTGATTTCGACGCTGATGCCGCCGGCGGACAGATGCTTGGCTGCGTCCTGAGCCCAGTAGGGCTCCTCGTGGTCGATGCGGGCCAAGACCAGGGCGTTGTCGGCGAGGACGGCCCAGTCGGCTGCCTCGAGAGCCATGAGAGCGATGCGGGCCTGGCTGCCGGTCAGGACAGCGATCACGGCGCTGGGATGGGTTGGGTGGGTGTCGAGGCGGACGTGAGCGTCGATGGAGGTAGTCACGTTGGGTGTCGTCTCTTCTGCCGGTGGCCGGGCCTTCGGGTCCGGCCACCGGCGTGAGTGGGGTGCTATCGGATTGCTCGCGCGGCGCGGGCGGCGTGAGCGGCCGTCGTGGTCGGCGGGCCGGCGCGAGTGGCGGGTGCCGGGCGCGGCCGTGGTGGCGGGACAGTTCCGGTGGCGTGCTGCCAGCGGGTGCGAACGGCGCTGATGTCGGCGAGGGAGCGGCGGGCGCCCACCACAAGCTGGAACGGGGTGTTCGCCGGGTCTCCGGCGTACGCCGAGATGCGCCGGCCAGCGTGATCGGCGGTGGCCAGGAGGGAGCGCTGCAGGGCACGTTCGCCCCAGTGCTCCACGGAACCGGCCGGTTCGGCCAGCAGGCGGAGCACCTCGCCGGGTTCACTCGCGTTCTCGAGCAGGCCGCGCTGTTGGGCCTCCCATAGGACGGTGACGGGGTCGACGGGCTCGCGGCGGCGGGCCAGGGCGGTCAGGCATTGCCACAGGCCGGCGTGCAGGGGCCGGGTGAGGTCGTCGGGGAGCAGCCACCGGACGGACTCGATGTCGGCGGGGTGGGCGGTGGCGGTCGCGAGCAGCAGTTGCTCCTCCTCGACCGCCTCGGTGCGGTCGGTGGTGATGGCCGGCGGCGGTGCCGCGGTGCGGGGCAGCACTCCGGCGCGTGGCGGGAACCGGCTCGCGATGTCGTCCACGACCGCGGTGAGCGCGTCGGCCTCGGCGAGCACTGTCTCGACTGGGTGCGGGTGGGTGGCGTCGTCGACGCTCTGGATGAGGCGTTCGGCGGCCGTCTGCAGGCGCCGGCGGGCGTGTTCGGCCTCGACCATCCGTGCGTAGGCCGGTGCGTGGCGGGGCCAGGGGCAGACCTGGACGAGGGTGTGCAGGTAGGAGGCGGTCAGCCCGCGCGCCTGTTCGCGCCCCGTGGCGAGCACTTGGTTGAGCCATTTGGTGTTCTTCGCGTGCTCGGCGGGGTCGGGCGGAGGCAGGGTGCTGATGGCGGTGAACAGGGCGGCGTGCGCGGTGGTGGAGAACGAGTCGGCGGCGATGCCGGTCACGTCGCCGAGGCGGTGTGGATGAAGGAGGAGGGCGCCGAGGAGGGCCTGCTCGACGTGGAACACCGGCTGCGGCGGTGCGATGGCGTCGAGGTGGTCTTCTTCGGGTTCGGGGACGTGGGGCATCAGGCTGCGAGGGTGAAGTCGTCGGGGTTGAGGGTGACGCCGAGGTGCGGGGCGAGGAGGTGGCCGGCGAGCAACGGCGGTACGGCGTTGCCAATCTGGGAGAACTGCTGGCCCTTGTTGCCGGCCCAGGGGTAGTCGGCGGGGAAGGTCTGCAGGAGGCCGGCCTCGCGGGCGGTGATCCGGATCGGCTCGGGTACCGCTGGTGTGTCCGTGTCCTCGGTCGGAGGCGAGGCTGGTCCGGCGACCCAGGTGCACTCGTTCGCGCGGTGCCCGAAAAACAGTGTGCCCGCCGGCTCGGACAGCGGGCGGACGGTGGCGTTCGCTTGGTTGTTGCTGCGCAGGGACCAGGACCAGCGGTGTGCGTCGGCGGTGAACGTCGGCGCCGGAGCGTCGGCGGCACGGTTCTGTCGTGTGCCGTGCCGTGCCTTCCAGCCAGTTCCTTCGCGGCGGGACTGCAGGAGCACACCGTCCGGCCTGGGCATCCAGGTGCCGCGCTCCCGGGCGTCGGAGAGGGACTTGCGGGAGCCCGAAGGGAACGGTTCGGGTCCGCCGCCGGGTCCGCCGCCGGCGCAGACGGTGGGAACGGGCCGGTCAGTCGCGCCCCATCCGAGGGCCTCGGCCATGCTGACCCAGCGGGCGCGGCCCGGACCGAACAGCGAGTCAGGCTCGGCGACTTGGGCGTGGGTGGGCGTGGGAGGCTGTGCCGTACGGACCCGGGAGGCGATCAGGATCGCTCGCCTGCGCGTCTGTGGAACGCCGAAGTCGGCGGCGTTGAGGATCCCGTACCAGACCGAGAAACCCCAGCCGCGCAGAACGGCCGCGTACTGCTTCCACAGCGGCAGAACGTCCGGCACCTCCTCCATCGCGACCCACTCGGGCTCTCCGACCGTGTTCAGGGCATGCAGGTAGCGCATCGGCTCGGCCGCGAGCAGGGAGCGCTCGTCGCGGCAGGCGGCGAGGAGACGCTCGCGGGTGTCACGGCCGACGGCGAGGTCCTCCACCGCCGTGTGCACCAGCGGCTGGTCGAGCAGGCCGAGGCGTTTGCCGGCCATGCTCCATGCCTGGCACGGCGGGGAGGCGATCAGCCCGTGCGTGCGGCCGAGGAAGGGCCACGTCGGATACATGGCCACGTCGGTGCGGATCGTCAACTGTCCAGCGGCCACACGGGTTTTGCAGGCCCACTCGTCCCATTCCAGGCCGACGTCGCGCACGCCGAGGACGCCCAGTGCCCTGCTCCAGCCGCCCGGCCCCGCGAAGAGGTCGAGTATCACGTGGCCAGCCCGAAGTCGTCGCGGGTCAGCGCCTCCGCGTCCCCGCGGCACGCCCAGGGGGAGCAGTCGTCCACGACGCCGAGCCGGTCGCGGCGTATGGCGTGGTGGAGGGTGGGGATGCGGTCGAGGAGGTCGGTGGCCGACTCGATGAACTGCTGTGGTGAGGGGCGGATGAGGACGGCCGACCCCGTCGTGGCGTCGGCTCGGCGGCGTTGGTTCTCCACGGCGCGGGCGAGGGCTGCGGTCAGTTCGGCGCTTGCGTCCTGGGCGGCCTTGGCGATCTGCGCGACGTGGTCGAGGAGCAGCAGCTCCCCGGCCGTGGTGTGCGGCGTGTGCTGGGCGAGGTCGAGGAACAGACGCAGGGCGGCGCCGGCGATGCCTTGGGCGTCGGTGATCCACGCGGCCAGCGCGTGCGCGTGGCCGATGCTGTTGGTGCACAGGGCCTGGTGCAGGGTGAGGGCGTCGGCCGTGATCCGGTCGAGGGCCTCGGTCGGGGCGGAGCGATCAGGCACGGGTCTCCGTGAGGGTGGTCGGGTGCAGGGCTCGGGCGAACGCGGCCGTCAGGTCCGGGGCTTGGGCCGGGTCGGTGGCCAGGGCGCGGACGACGGGGGTGCCGATGACGACGGCGTCCACCAGTGGGGCGATACGTGCGGCGAGGGCCGGGGTGGAGATCCCCACTCCCGAGACCACGGGCAGTGGGCTCGCGGTGCGTAGCCGCTGGGTGAAGCCAGCGAGCGCCGGGATGTCGAGAGGCCCTCGGTAGCCGGTGGGGGCCGTGCTGGCGGGTGCGTAGAGCCATCCGGACGCGCCGGCGACTGCGGCCGGGAGGAGCGGGTCAGGGGTGGTGCGGGGGATGAGGCGTGGGGTGCGAAGGCCCGTCTCCCGTGCGGTTTCGTGCCAGCGGGCCGCTTGGTGGGCGGGCAGGTCGACGATCATCACGCCGTCGGCGCTGGCGTCGGCGAACACGCGGGCCACGTACGCGGGGCCGTGGCGGCTCACGGGCTCCCAGTAGGTCATGACAACGGTCGGCCGGAGGCTGGCGGCGTGTTCGACGGCGCGCACCGCGTGGTCGAGGGCGTTTCCGCTGCGCAGGGCGCGGTGGTAGGCGGCCTGAATGACGGGACCGTCGAGGGCTGCGTCCTCGGTGGGCAGGCCGACCTCGAACAGGTCGGCACCTGCGTGCGCGAGCTGATCGAGGTGCTGGCGCTGTGCGGTTGCCGGGTGCAGGCCGGCGGGGACGAACACGCCCAGCGCACAGGATTCTTGGGTGAGGTAGGTCTGGAGGGGATCGGAGGTGGCCAGGTTGGTGCCTTTCCCGGCGGGTGGGCTATCGCCGGAGGTCAGCGGCGGCGCCCGGCCGGTGGAGTCGTGGGCGCGGGTGGGCTGGCGGTGTGGCGCGGTTGCGCGGCAGGCGGCACGGGCGCGGCGGGCTGGCTGCTGAAAGCGGGTGCGACGGCGTCGAGGATCTTGGTGACCTGCTGAGCCTGGTCGTGGGCCTCCCGGAGCTGCTCGGCGACGCTGTCGGGGAGCCGGTCCCATTGAGCCTGGTACTGGTAGCGCTGGATGATCTCGGTGGCGTTGCGCAGCTGCTCGGCGAGCTGTTGCAGGATCGCGGTCTGCTGCTCGGGGGCGGTCGCGGTGTGGGTGGCCTGCAGGAGCGCGTCGAGGGCGGTAGGCAGCGCATCGTCGTCCGTGGGAAGGCCGTAGAGTCGGGCGTGCAGGGCTTGGGCGAATTCCGTCACGGGGCCGCCGCAGGAGCCGTGGTCGTACTTGGCTGCCGCCTGTCGGCGGACGCTGAAGCTGACGGTCACATCACGGGGAGCGGCGCCGGGGTGGATCTGGTCGGCAAGCGCGCAGGCAAGGTCATGCGCGCTCGGGGTCTCGGATGACGTGGCAAGACTCCAAGAGGGATAGCGGTCAACGGCTGGAGTGCGAAGGTGTGTACCGCCGCGCGCCACTGACCGCGGCTCGACGATCGTTCACACCCCGACCCCACCCGCGTGGGGGTCAACGGGTGTGACGGCGGGTCGAAGGCGTGGTCGGTGTGCGGATGGCGGCAGATGACGGGCGGCGGGGAGCGGGAGGGATGTCGGCCGGCGTGGGGATGCCGAGGTCGACGCGGACACCGAGACCGTGGGTGTAGGCGTGGGTTTCGGCAGCTGTCACGGCGCCGAGTAGGCCGCGCGCGTCCAGCCCGTCCGGCGGGCGATAGGACAAGCCGTTCGCCAGCGGGGTGAAGCCGTGCTGCTCCAGGAGGGAACGGGCGGCGGCAGTCCTGGCCGTCACCGCCACGGCGCCGGCGCTGAAGTGGAAGCGGATCTCCGGATCGGCGACGGGACTGTCGGGGCTCCAGCGGGTCGTCCAGCAGAGATCGACCAGGTCGTGGGTGTGGGCCAGGAGCCCGTACATCGCGATCCCGGCACGCTCGTGCGCGTCCTGGTCAGTGCCCGGCGGCAGCAGGTAGAGCGTGCGGCCGAGGTGCTCCCGGGCGAGGAACCCAGCCTCGGTCAGCAGCCGGTCGGCATCGCGGATGCGGCGGTTGATGACGACGAAGGTGTGCCCGTCGTCGGTGGACCCGATGAACACATCGGGGAAGTCCAAAAGAGACACGGCGGTCCAGGGGATCGGTGAAACGGGATCTGTCGGTTGCTTCAGCGGGCGCGGCGAGCCTGCACGTGGTGGTAGCGCGCCTGTTGAGCGGGACGGCCGCGGCGATCCGCGATGTCGATGAGCTTGTCGTGTCAGGGCGCTTGCCACAGTGTGCGAGCGATCTGCGAGGTTCCGCTCTCCCCTGCCTGCGTGTATGTGATCAGTCGCCGGTATCCGAGCGCTTTGGCCGCTCGCCAGGCGGCGCCGCAGAGCAGGGAGTTGGCGTTGCGTGTGCCGTCACTGGCGGTGCGGGTGACTTCGAGGGTGGTGCCGTCGTTCAGGTGGCGGGCGACGGGGCGGCCGACCAAGGCCACGGCGCGCAGGATGCCGGCCTCGTCGGCGGCACCGAGGGAGACGATCTGTCCGGTGGGCGGCGGGTGGTGCCGGTGCCAGAGGCGGACGAACTCTTTGGCTTCGCGGGAGCGGACGGGCACCAGGTGCAGGCGCGATTCGCTCACGCGGCGGGCCCGAAGTCGGACTGCGTCGGTGCGTGCTTGGCGATGGCCCGGGCGGTGATCGCCTTGGATGCGCGGTCGGATGCCGCGGACAGTTCTGCCGCGCCGGGCTCCTGGTACCACGGGCGCAGGTCGAGCATGGCGGCGCGCAGACCGGTGGCGAAGCAGAGGGCCGTGCCCTTGGGCAGGGCGCGGATCTCGTCGGCGGGAAGGATCCGCTGCTGTCGCATCGACACCGAGGTCGACTTGCCGGACTCGGAGTGCGAGGTTGAGGTGGTCTCGACGTCGTGGTCGCCGATCAGGCGGGACAGCTTGTCGGCGAAGTCGGGGTCGTCGATACCGGAGCCGATGACCTTGACGGTAGAGGCGGACCACATGGCGTCCATGCCGGCGTCCCCCCAGACCTTCTGGCCCTGGCGGTAGGACTGCAGGATCGTGATCGGGATGATGCCGCGCGACCCGAGGTGCGAGTACAGGTCCGGAAGGTCCGAGATCTTGCACACGTTGGCGGCCTCGTCGAGGATCGCGAGCATGGGCGGGTCGAGGCGTCCTCCGGCGCGCTCGGCCTGGGCGGTCGCGGCCCGCATCACCGAGTCCGCGCACGCGGCGATCAGCGCCGAAGCTCCGCCTCCGCCGTCCTTGCTCAGCAGGAACAACGTGTCGGTGGAGGTGACGAACTCCGACGGCCTGAACTCCGGGACGTTCTTCTGCGGGGTGACCCAGGCGGCGATCTCGCTGTTGAGCAGCGCGGCGGCGTACTGGCGGGCGGTCTCGTAGATGCCGTCCCTGGTTTCCGGCGGGCCTTCCACGGTGCCCTTGAGTTGGGCGGCGACGGCGGTGAACCCGTGGTCGCGGAGGATGTCGAGCGGGGTGCGGTCGGCGGGGAACGCCAGCCACTGCATGACGTCGGTGATCGGCCGCTCGTCCAGGGCCGCGGCGAGGAAGAGCTGCGCGAGGATGTTGGATCCGGCCTTGGACCAGAAGTCGCCCTGTTGGGAGGCGTCCACGGAGGCGGCGAGGAAGTGGCCGGCCAGCCGCCCGGCGCCGTCGAGGGTTTTGGCGTCCGCCAAGGGGTTCCACCACATCTCGCGTGCGGCGTGCGCGATCTGCTGCGGGTCCATCGACCACACCCGTCCCACCGCGGCGCGGGCGTCGTAGGTGGCGGTGAACGCATCGCCGGCGGCCTTGTTCGAGGTCAGCAGGACCGGGCCGGGCGCGGCGAGGATGGAGGGGATCGCGAGCGAGGTGGTCTTGCCCGAGCGGGGCGCCATGATGGCGACGGCCACGTCCTCGTAGCCCATGCGGATCTCCTGCTTGGTGCCCTGCAGGTTGCCGAGGAGGATGCCGGTGTCGCGGGCCTCGATGTGCTTGGCGTCCTTCAGGCTCGGGCGCAGGGAGCGGGCCTTGTCGGTGATCGCCTTGGCCATCATCGGTTCGATGTCCCGGGCCTTGGCCATGCCGGTGATCTTCTTCTTCCGGCCGCCGCTGCGGTTCTTGTGCCGGGCCCACAGGATGCCCGCTGTTGTCCCGAGGGCTAGGAGGAGGAGAACGGGAACGATGCGTGCCCCGATCAGCAGGGATGTTTCTCCCGCGTGGGGCCAGAGGCGCTGGGGGTGGAGCAGAGCGGTGGTCGGCTGGTAGGGCGCCCAGCCGCCTCCGGTGAGGTAGGCGGTGATGTTGCCGGACAGCCAGGCGAGGTGGGACAGGGGGACGATGACGGCTGCGATGCCGATCAGGAGGCGCAGGACGATGTCGTACCCGTCGGTGGAACTGTTGGAGGAGGTGGGGGGCAAAGAGTTACGTGCCTTCCGGGCGGGGGCGGGGCATTCAGCGGCTGCGGCTGTTCCTGGCCGGCGGCTGGCGTGGCGGGCCTGGAGTTGCCGGCGGGACGTCGCTGAAGGCGGCGATGAGTTCGACCGGGGTGCGGGCGCCGAAACTCGCGTACCAGGCGGGCCGGTCCGCCTCCGCCGCATGGTTGAGGGTCCACCACTGTCCGTCGGGGTCGGGTTCCAGGCGCAGGAGGGCCTTCTGGTCGGGGCTGGAGAGCAGGACGCGGGGCATCGGGGGGTCGTTGCCGTGGCTCCAGCCGCAGGCACGGTGCAGGGGGACGGTGATCCAGGCGGGGTCACCGCCGTCGGCCAGGTGGCACGGCGTGATGAAGTCGACCTCGACGGTCTCGGGAGCCGGGGGCATGCTCACTTCCGTGCGGCAGCTCGCCGGTCGGGCGCGGTGGCCGGGGCCGGTGTCGGTGTGGGAGCCAGGGGTGAAGGGGCTTTGCGTGCGGCCGTGTTGATCTCGCGGAGCGCCTTGCCGTGGGTGGCCCAGTCGTCGAGGTAGCTCCACGATTCGGCGTGATGTGCGGCGAGTGCGTCGTCGAAGTCCGGGGTGCCGGGCTTGGCGGTGGCGGGGAGGGCGTCGCGGGTGACCAGCCATTGCTTGTGCAGTTCGTCGAGTCGGTCGAGTGCGTCGCGCAGGACGCCCAGCTGGTAGACCCAGCGGCTCTGCACATTGGTCTCAGGCAGGTGGGCCAGTTGCGTTTCGGCCGTGGCCAGCAGGTGACGGGCGCCGTACCGGAGCGGCTCGAATGCCTCGGCGGTGTCGGCGTCGCGCTGGCTCGCGCGCCTTCCGTAGGCGTGGTCGTCGTAGGGCCATCCGTCGAGGTCGGTGTGTTCGTCGGAGTAGGCGTCCCAGGCGTCGAGGATCTTCTTGCTGTCGCTCACGTAATGGTCGAGGTGGCGGAGGAGGTCGCGGTGTGCGCGGTGATCGGCGGAAATGGGAAAGGGGTCCTGTCGGTTCAGCGGCGGGCGGCCGGCTGGGCGGTGTGGGCCGGCGCCGGGGTCGGTGCGGGTTTCGTCTGCTGCCTGCGGGCGGAGCGTGCCCGGGCACGGAGCGACTCGATACGGGCAGTGTGGGCGTCGACCACCTGCTGCGGGCGCAGCGGGCTGGGCTCCTGCACGGCGCTGTAGTGGCCGGTGCGGTCGTACATGCCGCGCTGGTGCGGGCTGCGGTCGGCCAGCGCGGTGAGGAACGATCCGACCTGGTGGGCGGGGACGTCCTCGTCGAAGTAGGCGTGCCAGATGCGCGGGCCGGGGAACTGCCCGTCGCCGGGCTCGCAGGTCTCAACGTGCCAGGACGACCGGCCACTGAATTCGCTCAACGGGCGCAGTTCGATGTGGCACATGGAGTCCGGCGAGCGCGCCGTACCGTCCGAGTCGCGGTGCCAGCCCGCCGAGGTCACCGGCTGCCACGGGTCTGGCTGTTGTGGCGACGGGGCGATGAGGGCATCGGTGAAGCCGGCGAGGACCTCGGCGGGCACGAGTTCACCGAACTCGGCGTACCAGCCGGGCTCGGTGTCGGTGGGCTCGGCCCGCAGCCGCCACCATGCAGAGGTGGCGGACTGCGGGTCGAACTGGAGGCTGTGGCGAAGGTCGGGACTGCGCAGGACGATCTCGGCACTCAAAGGGTCGGAGACGGCGCTCCATCCGGCGGCGGCCAAGCCGTGGGTGACGTGGCGGGCATCCCCGGGGCCGGCGAGATGGCGGGGACTGGTGTCGAAGGGGATCCGCCAGGCGTGCTTGTCGGCGAACCCGGCGAGCTGCCGTTCGCTCAGCGGCACCGACCGCACCCCGGCTCACTCGCGGCGGAGCTGCCGATCTCCTTGCGCAGCTCGTCCAGGACGTAGTGGAGCATGTACTGGTCGGTCTGCACCCACGCCGCGGCACGCAGCTCGGTGACCAGATCACTGATCTTCTCGCTGCGCGGTGTGTTCGGGTGGCTCTGTACGGCGCGGGCGAGGGCGCGCAGGGTGTCGCCGAGCTGGATGGGCAGGCCGGTGTATTCGTCGAGGAGGGGCTCGACGAGAGCGAGCGCCTCCTTGGGGTCGGGGTTCTCGCGCAGGTATTCGGTGAGGCGGCACAGGGTGTCGGTCGCGGCGCGGATGGTGTCCGGAGTGAGTGCGGGCATCGGTCTCCTCGGGGTGGTGGGTGTCGTGGTCAGCGGCGGGTTCGTGTGCTGTCGCCGGCAGCGTGGGCGCGGGCGGTGGTGCGCGGTCTGGTGCTTCGGGCGCTGTTGCGGGCCCAGGTGGCGGCTCGGGCGGCCGTGATGCGGGCCTGTTGCCAGGCGCTGAGTTGGGAGGGCTTGACGGATACCGACCAGGTGCGGATCTGCGCGCTGTGCGGGACGCGTCCGGGCGGGCGCATCACGGGGTCGGGGCTGGCGAGTTCGGTGGAGAAGGCTTGCACGAGGTACATCGGGGTGTTCGGCGTGAAGTGGGCCGTCCAGCCGTTGCCCTGTTTGTCCTGCGCTCCGGTCCACCACATCGCCGTGCCGTCGGGGTTCTGGCGGTACTGCATCCAGGCGGTGCCATCGGGGCTGGTCGCCACGTAGTGCTCGCCCTCGAAACGCGTGTGCCAGTTCTGCTCCTGCAGCGGAGCCCAGACGTTGGGGGCGTGTGCGGAGCGGGGACGGGTGAGGGCGTCGGTCAGGCCGGCGACGATCTCCACCGGGGCCTGACGGCCCAGGTGCGCCGACCACTCGCCGCTGGCGCCGTCTGCCCGGCCGTGGATGGTCCAGCCGCCGGGAAGGACGTAAGGGTCGTAGGCGACGCGGACCGTCCGGTCCGGGCCCTCCATGAACAAGGGGCCGCCGGTCTTGGACTCGTCCCGCCAGCCCGAGGCACGCAGGAACTCCGAGACGTGCCGGACGTCGCCGCCGCCTGCCAGGGCACGGGGCTGGACGAGGTAGTGCTGCTCGGCCTGCTCGCCGGGCCCCCAGCCCTGCCACTGCTTCTTCTTCACCGGCGCCGCCGGACCACGAGCGGTGCGGGCACTGGGCGCTTCGCCTCGGTGGTGGCGGGCTGGGTGCTGACGTGCGCCAGGGCGTCCTTGTGTTCGTCCAGGTCGAGGGTGATGTCGTGCAGTTCGTTCGAGGCACGGCCCAGAGCGAGCCACACCTCCGCGGGGAGCGCGCCTCGCTCTGCCTGGTCCTTGGCGAACACGCTTCCGGTGGCGACGAGGTGAGTGACGCCGCCGAGGACTCCGGCGTCCGGGTCGAGAACGCGGGCGATGACCTGCGCGGCCTGGGGCGGGGGAAGCTGCGAGAGGTGGTCGGCGAGCTGGCCGAGCTGGCGGGTGATCTCGTCGGCCAGTCTCACCGGATAGGGGGCGGGGTGGGACATGCTCCTCCGGGGCGGTGAACGGTCAGTGGTGGTGGCGCTGCCCGACGCGCTGTGACTCGGTGAGGACGCCCTCCGGGCGGGCGCCGGTCAGCGGGGAGGTGTGGTCGGGACCGGTCGGTATGCAAGCGCGCAGATAGCGGCGGAACAGGGCTGTGGCGAGCCGGGGCTTGAGCCGGTTGCTGATCGATGGGGGTGTGCGGGGTGCTACGGGTTTCTCCGGGAGTCGGGCGGTGTGCTGGGCGGCCCCGGCGTGGTGCCGGGGCCGCTCGGGCTTCTTACGGGGTACGGCGGGCCGGTGCGGAGTGAACGGGGAGCCGTCCGGTGCCGGTTGCTGCGCTGCGGGACGGGCCGCTCTGGTGCGGAGGCCGTGCATGGCCAGCCGGCAGGTGGCTTCGTCGAAGATGCCGGGCGTGCACTTGACGTCATGACCGGTCAGGAGCAGGGCAGGGATGCCCAGGTCGGCCTCCGCCTGGTTCATCGAGTCCTGGCGGTTGGCGTACGGGTGCCGGACGGGGTCGGCGGCATGGATGCCGGGGCTGAGGTAGGCGCGGTCCGTCCGGCGGGGTGCTGGAGGGCGGCACCGATGCCGAGCGCGTCGAGGCGCGGGCCGATCTCGCGCAGGGCGCGGGCCTGGACCTGGGTGTCGTCACCACTCAGGCGGTAGATGCCGCTCTGCGGGTCCTGGATAAAGCCGTGGGCGACGAGGATCGTGCCGGCCCGGTCGTCGGCGGGGGCGGTGGCGACGCTGCCGTCCGGCTGCCAGGTCAGGACGATCCGGTCCGGCTGGGAGGGCTGGATGCCACCCAGGGCGTTGTGCCGGACCTGTGCGAGCGCACGGTCGTAGCGGGCGAGCAGATCGCCGGCGACCTGCTCGGCACTCAGGAACGGGTCGTCTGCCAGGGCGACGCCGTTGGGCTCAGGGACAGCCCGGTACGCCTCGTCGGGCAGGGCGCGCGGGGCGACGGCGGCGAGAAGGAAGCCGTCGCGTCCGTCGTGCCGGTCCAGGAGGACGAGCTGGGCGCCGTCGGGGCGGCTCAGGACGGCTGCCTGCGTCAGCGGGTGCTCGGCGAGGGAGGCGGCGACCAGGTCCAGGTCCCAGATCCGGTCGGCGAGTTCGGCGAGGTCGTCTTTGGCGTCGGCTGTCAGGTGCGTGCTGGTCCAGGTATCGGGGAGTTCACCGGCGAGGACGTCGGCGTACGAGGCGAGGTGCTCGGAGGTGTCGTGGTCGTGCATGGTGTCCTTGGGCAGTTGCAGGGGCTCAGCGGCGCAGGCGGGTGGCACCGACGGGCGGCGGTGCCGGGGCCGGCAGTGCACGCGGCGGGGGTGGGCCGGCGCACACGGCGGAGCGTTCGGGCTCGTGGTCGGGCACCTGCTCGGCGCAGGGGCGGCGGCCGGGGTGAGGGGCGTGCCGGTCGGCCAGCCGTTCGCGGGTGTACGCGAGGTCGGAGTGGATGACGCGGACGTATTCGTCGGCGAGGTAGCGCAGGCGCCGGGCGGTGTGCGGATCGGTCGCGTTGCCGAGTCCGTCGAAGAACTCCGCCAGAGCGCCGAGGGTTTCCTCCAACCCGGCGAGGATGCCGTCGTGGGGCGCGGTGAGGTCGGTGAGGATGTCGGCTGCCTCGGCGGTGTCGGTGGCTTCGCGCAGGCGTTCGGCGAGGTGGGAGACCGAGGTACCGAGCGTGGTATAGCGCGCGGGGCGGGCGTCGGTGTCGAAAGGTTCGTCGCAGTCGACGTGGTACCCGGCAGCCCGCAGGCGCGCTACGGCATCGGTGGCGAGACGGGACTCGTCATCCTCGGTGAGGCCGACGGGGGCGCGGTGGTAGGTCTCGTGGAGGCGGACGACCGCGATGAATCCCGCGCGCTGGAGAATGCTGTGTGCCGCCAAGTCGCCGCCGCGCGCGAGGAGTTCGCTGGAGTTCGAGTCGCGGCGGATGTCCATGAAGCGGCCGGTATGGGGCAAGAAGGCGTTGCTCCTACGGAGATCTGTGGGCGGTGTGCCGGGCTACGGGCGGTGCGGCGGCGATCCGGGACCGGCGGACCAGGTGGGCCGCAGTGGTGTCCAGGTCCTGCTGGATCGCGTAGAGCCGGCGGGCGATCAGCTCCAGGCCGTGTGCCGCTTCGGTGCTGGCGGCTCCGGGCTGGCGGGCGATGCGGTGAGCGGTGTGCTCGATCAGTCCGCGGACCGTGGCCAGCGGGCCGGCCTGCTCGTCGGCGAGCTGCGTAAGGACGCTCGCGAACTGCGCGGATGCGGTGGGCGCCGTACGGACAGCGGGGCGTGTCGCGGGTCCGGTGCGGGCGGGGATCAAGTTGAGGTCCTGTTCGATGCGGCGTGCCTCGTCCGCGAGGCGCCGCAGTATGTCTGAGGGCGGGGTGCGCCAGGTGCCGTCGAGGTGGATCAGGTTGGCGATCAGGTCCAGGCGCCCGGGCTGTGCCTGGACGGCGATCCACCGCCAGCCGTGCTCCGCGGCGCCGGGTATCTCGATACCGGCGGCTCGCGCGAACCGGTGAGCGGTTTCAGCCCACTCGGGACCGGTCAGCTCCCGGTCGTCCGGGTGGAGGCGGATGTCGAGATGGAGGATCGCCCGTCGGTCGTCGTCCGCCCTGGCAGTGAACGGATGCTCCAGGTAGGGATCTTCGAGGTGCTCGGCCCACTGAACGGATGTCCAGGTTCTCTGCTCGTCGTTGAGGGTGTAGTAGTCCAGGTCCGGCCAGTGGGCGACGATGGTGTACTCCGTCAGACCCTCGTTCGGGGAAAGGGGCCGCCCGAGCGCCTCGGCGAGCGGGTCGCGCGGCGAGTGGGTCCGCGCGTGCAGGCGGGGGATCATGACGGCACCCCGCTCGACGTGCGGGTGGGCGGCCGATGCTGATGAAGGTCGCGCGCTGTGCAGAGCAGGGAGCGCTCGCGGACCAGGTCGGCGTGCACCGAGGTGTCCCCCGGCGGGAGACAGTCGATCGCCCTGTCGATGGCGCCCAGCCCTTCGTCGTACCGGCCCAGTCGGCGCAGGGCACCCGCCACGCGGAAGAGGACGATCGGGTCGCTGCCGGTGGCGAGGGCCGGACGGGAGCTGAGGGCCAGGAGACGCTCCGCGCCGTGGTCCAGGTCCTGGCCGAGCCACAGCCCGTGCAGCAGGACGTGCAGGGTCTTGGTGTGCTGCCCGGCCTCCGCGAGGACCTCGTCCATGACCGCCAAGCCCTCCGGGCGGGACTGGCCCAGCAGCGCGAAGGCGTACAAGGCCCGGGTGTAGCAGTCCAGCGGCTGACGCGCGGTTTCCGCGAGTTGTTCGACGAGGCGTTGGAGGGTGGGGCAGCGGAAGTCGAACCGCAGGGCGCTCAGGTACAGATGAGCCAAGGTGCGGGCGGTGATCGGGTCAAGGCCCATTGCGGTGACGTCCTGCGGGGACAGCAGGGCCAGGACGCTGTGGCCGGCCGACCGTGCCGCCCAGGCAGCATCCGCGCACACCTCGGCCGAAGTTCTCCAGTCGGCCTCGATGTCGCGGAGGTCTTCGGCCAAGTGAAGCGGCCAGGAAGAATCGACCGGAGATGCGGTGGCTCGGGCCCTGGCTCTGTCGAGCGCGGCGGAACGGCCGGGACGGTGCGTGGGGGAAGTCATTGGCCACTCCGGATGTCCGCGATGTGCACGAGCTGGCCCAGGGCGGTGGTGGTGTACCAGCCGCAGTCGATCAGCTCGTCGCGGTCGGCGAACCGCGTAAAGAGGGCATCCTCCATGGCGCGCAGGTAGATCAGGCAGTCCGGGCAGCGGCGCGAGAGGTGCACGAGGTAGCGGGGGTGGGCGGTGACGTAGGACTGGGCGCCGCCAGTCGCATCACGCAGCCGCCAACCGTCCTCGTCGGTCGGGGTGTGCCAGGACGGGGCCACGACGCGCATCGCATCGCCCCACAGTTCTCCGCCGGCCATCCCCTTCAGGACGACGACAGTGTCACCGGCCTGGAAGTGGGCGTGGGTGATGTCTCGATCGGGGGTGAGCGGGTCGGGCGTCGGTGCGAACGCCGAGGTGGGCGGAAGCTGGGACATGAGTTCCTTCCACGCAAGTGCTGGCGGGGTGGGAGCATCAATAGTCCGGAGGAACGCCGGTTTGGCTAACCGGCGTTATCCGGCTATGTTGCCCAGCCGTCAGTGGAACGGGTTCTCCGTCCCGCGGTCCGCCTCACTGGCTGCGTCGAGGAGTTCGAGCAGGTCAGTGCCTTCGGCGTCGCGCTGGTCGATCCACCATCCGGCACGGGTGATGGCGCGGGCCTTCTCCTCCAGCTCCGCCCAGTCCGCCTCGTCCCACGTGCCCTCGATGACGAGCGCGGTGTGCGCGGATGTCATCAGCTGGTGGCGGGAGCGTTCGCCCCAGTCCAGGGCCTTGGCCGGGCCCTCCAACTGCGGCATGTCGAACTGCTTCGCCCACGCGAGGGCTGCCTCCTGCTCCTCGGCCCGCTTGGCCGCGAGCCACTCCTCCTTGGACCCGGTGTCGGCGTCGCGCGCCGCCTTCCAGCAGTCGGTGCAGTCCTTCGACGCGAGCCAGCGGGCGAAGCCTGCCCGCTTGTCGGCAGGGCGATTGGACAGGTCATGATCCACGCGGTGGGAGCAGGCGTGCTCCACGGTCCAGTGCGTACGAACAGCCATAATTCGATCTCCTCAAAGGGGTTGCAAGGTGGGGGTTGCACCCTGATCAGGGCGTCTTATGCCGGCCTCGGAGCAGGCACCGGCGCCAGCCGCACCGCGACTGCCCGCGGGGCCCAGACGTCGGCGCGCGGCGAGAAGGACGGTGAGAGCGAAGGCCGCGCCGGTGCCAGGGAGCGCCGGGTCGGCGAGCGGCTGCTTGGCGAGGTGTCCGGCGAGGGCGGTGCGGCGGGCGGGACGCTTGGCCAGGAGCACGGCCACCAGTGCCTGCAACGAGGCTTCGCGCGTGAAGACCAGGTAAGTGGGAGTCGCTGCAGATCGGCGCTTGGGCTCCCCCGAGGTCACCAACTTGTCTGTGTGTCAGTGGGGTTGGCTACTATGGACGTGGTCGACGAGATCCTTGAAAGGCATGGTGCATCGGTGATGATGGCCAACCGCTACGGCGCTCCATCCGAGGAGCGATAGGCGCGCCTGGCCGGCGCTTCCCTATCGCGACGCCCGCTGGGCGGCGACGCTGTGACGTGAATCCAGCGCAGGATGCACCCTGCCCTGATTCGGTGACGGCGCTCCGACGGAGTATGGGAGGGCCCTACTTGTCTGCCACCACTTCTACCTGTGACCACCGCGTGTATCACGTTGTCGTCGTTGCGCTGGTATCCGTCATCGCTGGGCTGGTTGCGGGGATCGGCTCCGCTGTTCTGGGGCAGCTTGCCCTCACCGCCGTCGCTTCTGGCGGGGCCGTCCTTGCCTTCACCTACGGCGCCGGCATGACCGCCGTGTCACATGTGAGTAAGCGTCAGTAGTAGCCGCTGCTCCGGGGCGGCTGGCATGGCCGCCCCTAGGCCGTGGGCGCTCAAGACAGCTCACGATCGTGCTCGTATTTTGCGAGGGCAAGGTTGATCGCGTACTGCTCCATGGGCTCGTGTTCGTCAAGACCAGGTGGGACATGGGCTTAGCGGTGTCGGGCGGTGGTGCTGGCGCGGGGTGGCGGCGTGGGCGGTGTGGTGTCCACGGCGGGGCGCGGACGGGTGCGCAGCACGGGGGTGCGGTGCGGGGGCAGGACGGCGACGGTCGCGCCGAGGTCCTCGGCCGCCTCTTCGACTTCACGGGTGAGGAACTCGATCTGCCGGCTCAGCGCTGCCAGGCGGGCGGCGATCTGGCGGCACTGCACGGTCTCCAGGAGTTCCTGCAGGCGGACCATCGGGCCGGCGTCATAGCCGCGCTGGACAGCGCTGAGAAGCGCATTGGAGGCGTCACCGGCACTGTGGCCTTCGACGACATCGCGGATGAGGTCCTGCAGGGACACCTCCGGAACCGGTGCCGGGCGGTTGAACCGGGAGACGTCCGCGCGCAGCACGCCGGGCGGAACCGGAGCGGGCAGCACCTTGCCCGCCTCGTACTCGTGGGCGTAGTGCCCGACAACCTGCCAGCCCGGTGCGTCCGGGTCGCCGCGCAGCGCGACCACCGTCGAGTCGTCATCCTCGACCAAATAGGCGAGGGTGATCGGCTGCCCGTCGGCGGCGTACCACGACTCGGTCAGCTCCAGCTCGCCGCGCCTTTGCGCGGCCTGGGCCTTCTTGGTCCACATTTGCTGTTCCTCGTCGGTCAGCGGAGCTTTGTGGTGCTGGCCGCCCTGCTGGTCGGCGAGGTTGCTGGCGATGGAGCCGTGGTCCGCCCAGGCGGCCAGGTGCGGCCACAGGGCCGCGTGCTGAGCGCGCGCGGCCGGGGAACCGGGGGCGGCTGGCCGGTCGAGCGCCCGGCGGATCTCGGCGGCCGAAACGGCCAGGCCGTCCAGGACGGCCCGCCACCCGGCCAGGTGCCGAGCGGGTGGCAGCTCATCGAGCACCAGGCGGGCGGCATCGAGGAGAGCCTCGGCGTGCGGGGCGAGGTGGGCGGCGTACGCCTCCACCGCGGCCTTGTCGCGGTGGGCTCGTGCGGCAGCCGCGGCGCCCGCGTTAACGGTACGACCGTAGCGGTCGCGTGTCCTATCGAGCGCGGCCTCGGTCTCGCGGTCGATGACCGCCAGCCGCAAACGGAAGTCGCGTGCCGCGTTGGCCAGTTCGGGAGCGGTCGGCAAGGGGCCGTCGGGGGCCGGACTGCTCGCGGGAGTCATCGGGACCGCCCGCCGGTCGCGGCCGTCAGGTGGACGGTCGGAGCGTAGGTGGGCTTCGGCGGGATCGACCGGGCCGCTGGCGGGGAGGTGGTGGGCGGTGTAGAGCGCTGCGTCGTCCGGCCGGCAGCGGCCTGGGCGAGACGGCTGCGGCGCTCCTCGAGTCCGTGGGGCCGGGCGGGGTGTGCCGGTCCGGCCGAGAGGGACGGGTCAAGCCGGATGTCGGCCTGCACGGTGTAGCCCTGGCGGCGCAGGTCGTGGACGGCTTGGCGGGTGCGGCGGACTCCGTCGCGCTCGGGCTCACTGAGCCGGTACAGGCCGGGTTCTCCGGGAACGGGCTCGAACTGCTCGCGCTCCAGGTACCAGTGGGCGAGGTGCGGGGGCATAGACGCGGTGAAGGAGGCGACGAAGCCGTGTTCCTCGTGGTCGCCGAAGGCGAAGTGGGTGCCGGGGTGCAAGGGGGCAGTGTTCTCCTCGGGGCGTGGGGCGGAAGGGGTCAGGGGCCGCGGTGCGCGGGGCGGGCCGTGGTGAAGGGGCGGGCCGGCGCGGCGACGGGCAGGGCCGGGCGGCGGTGGGGTGCGCTGATGCGGGCCTGCCGCAAGAGCGTTTCGCCGTCAGTGAGCCAGGTCTCGATGGCCGGCCACGCGCGTGCTCGGCGCTCCTGCTCCGGCACGAAACCGCCGTGGACGATCTCGTCGACCAGGGTCTCGGCATCGATCACGGCGTCGGCCAAACGGGAGAGGGTCGCGGCGTCGTCGGGCCACGGGCTGCTCGTGGGTCGGCACCGGTCGAGCAGCGCAGGGGCGTGGTCGACGACGGTCAGGAAACGGCGCCAGGCGTGGTCGAGGAACAACTCCGTCGCGGCGCCGAGAGCGGCGGCGCTCAGCGGGGTGGCGTCGCTGTAGCGGCCGGAGGCGTTCATGGCCTGCCAGGTGTCGTGCTCGCAACGGATGTCCCCGAGCACGGCGGCGATGGCCGCCGTCTGGCGGGCGTGGACGGCCTGCTCGTAGGCGGGGAGGTACCGGCCGGTGAGGGCCTGGGCAGCCTGCCCGGCAACCGGCGGCAGGACGATGCTGCGCGGGGCGTGGGGATCGCCGTAGCCCCCTTCCAGTCCCTCGGGCGAGAAGGCTCCGACCAGGTAGTCGAGTTGACGGCCGGGACGTTCGATGAACAGCAGCGCGGTGCCCTGCACCGCGTCGGTGAGGAGCGCGGCGTAGGGGATTCGCTCGGTCTGGACGGCACGGCCGAGTTCGCCGCTGTCCCAGATCCAGGGGACGAGGTCTTCCTGCCAGGCCGGGTGCGAGTAGATCTCGACCGAGGCGTGCCACTGGCCGGGCAGGAGGCGCGCGAGGTCGCGGGCGGCGTCGCCGATGAACCGGCGGCTGCTCGTGTGCACGCTGGTGCGGTGCCGCTTCGCGCACGTGACCAGGTCGACCACGGTGGTCTGGGTGCCGTCCGGGGGCAGGTGCCAGACGCCCTCGTCGTCCCGCTGGAAGCCGCTCTCCGCGAGGGCGGTGTGCGCCCAGGCATACCGCTCGCCCGAGGCGATGGCGACGATCCCGGACTCCCGGCTGTGCGCCAGGATGATCTGCGCCTCAGTCACGGACCAGGTCCTCGCCGCCGCGCAGGACGGCACGCAGGCTGCGGCCGTACGCCCAGGCGTGCTCACGGGCAGCCGCCTCCAGCTGGTCGTATCCGACCTGGGCTGTCATCTGCCCGTTCCACTTGCGGTATCGGTACACGGGGACCGGCAGCAGGATCCCGGGCGCGAGAGCGGTGACGCCGAGGGCCGCGCAGTAGTCCTCGCCCTGGACGAGGCCGCCCATCGGCGCGGCGCGCACGAGGTCGGTGCGGGCGAGGATCGTAGTCGGCCCGATGGGGATGGTGTCTGCCGGTGACTTCCAGTACGTCCACACGTCACCGGCCTCGTGCCGGCCGGGCGGCGTGGGGCAGCGCCACAGGGTGGTCGAGCCGTCGGGGTGCTGGTCCTCGCTCCAGCCGGCACACCAGCCGACTCCGGTGGACTCCAGGGTGTTCAGCCGTAGAGCCATCGCATCGTCGGTGAACTCATCATCATCGTCCGCCCAGTTGGTGTACGGGGTGCGTACGTGGTTCAGGGCCAGGTTGCGGGCGCAGGCGGCGCCGACCGGCCGGGGCAGCGACAGGGTGCGAACGCGGGCATCTTGTGCGAGCGGGGCCGGCAGGCGGTCGGGCGAGGCACCGTCGAGTGCGATCACGGCCTCCCACGGCACGGACTGCCGGGTCAGGCTCGAGTGCATGGCGGTCAGGTAGTCGAGCCGGTCTTCGCGCAGGCGGCTGGCGATGACGACGGTGATCAAGGGCGTGGTGCGCGGGGGCAGGGAAGGCTCCGGGAAGACGAGGGAAAGCTAGCGGCGGGCGGTGGGGCGCGAGGGGCCGGCCTTTGCCGGGGCTGCGGCAGGAGCGCTCGGACTCGGCGTGCTGCGTGATGCCCGGATAGCGGGCGGGGAGTCGCGGGAGGACCAGGCCGCCGGGTGGTCGTTGAAGGCGGTGCGCGGGTCGATGGCCCAGCTCACGATGGGGCCGATGTCCTCGTGCAGGAGGCTGATCACCTCGACGCCCTCCTTGTGCAGGACGTACCCCCACTCCATGTCCTGCGCATCGGCGGTCTCGTCGGTGACCGACATGCGTACCGGCGGCGAGCCGTCCGGGGTGACCAGGTGGTCGAGGGTTCGGCTGGGCCAGTGGTTGCCGCCGGTCAGCGCGGTCACGAGTGCGGGCGGGGCATCGTCGAGGAGATCGGTGCCGAGTTCGTCCCAGCCGACGGCGACGTCGTCGATGAGGTGCCGGCACATGGCCTTGATGTCGCGTCCGAACTTGTACTGGTAGGCGGCCAGGAGCAGGGGGAGGTGGTGGCTGGGCACGCCGTCGAGCTGGACGTGGATGCCGGTGTAGCCCGTGCCGACGGTGGGGCGGGCGATGAAGGAGCGAGTGGACAGGGAGCTCTCCGCAGCAAGCAGGGGGCGGGAAATGTTCGGCGGCCATCAGGTGGCGCGCGGGTGCGTCTACACGCGGTCCGACCAGGACGGGACCGGCGGGCCGGAGGCATCGGTGCGGGCGCAGGTGTAGCCGATCAGGCGGGACGGGGCAGCCTTCGCGGGGACGGTGGCGGCGTCGTTGCACACGAACGTGTACCTGATGGAGGTGCGGGGCACATCGTGGAGCCAGGCCCGGTCCTCCTTGCCCGGGTTGATCTGCAGGCCGGAGTGCGCGACGGCGTCGGTCTGCGTGTGCATGTGGGAGAAGAGAACTAGCGCGCCGCCGTCGGTGGTCTTGAGGGCGTAGGCGTCCTTGTAGCGGTTGTCGGCGCCGGCGAAGACGGTGGTGCCCTGGTCCCCGTAGCGGGTGCCGGTCTTGTCGTGGACCTCGATCTGCCGCTTGCTCGCCGTGGTCGGCGTGAAGACCTTCGTCCCGGTGTGCGTGCCGCCGGTGGCGAAGTTGTCGAGCACCGCGGCACGCAGAACGCCGACGTCGGCGGCGAGGTGCTTGTTGCCGTCGGCGGCGACGGCCGTCGCGTACCCGTCGTGGTCGAGTGCGATGTCCGGCAGTTTCGGGCTGTCGAGGTCGACGACGGAGACCATCTCCCAGCGCTTGTGCTGGGGTCGTTCGGCGAACACCGCCAGACGCGAGGGGGCCTTGCCCTTGTCGTCCGAGAGCGCGGCGGCGAACCAGCGGTCCTGTCCGGCGGCCAGGCGCGGGATGTACAGCTTGGTGCTGGCGGTGTCGTAGGACCAGGGCTTGTAGGGCGTGCGGTCGGCCGCGGGAAGTCCCTCGGTCTCGGCGTAGTCCGAGACGGACATGGCGTACAGCGGGCCGTCCTCGATGGTGCCGAGCAGGGCGCGGTTGCGATCGGCGTTGGCCTCGTTGTTGATCTGCGAGTAGTGGGTGATGACGGCGCGGGCCTGGGCGGCGCTGAGGGCAGGCGCCGGCTGCGGCGCGCTGCTGGCGCTGGGCGTCTGCTTGGCGATGGCAGCATCGTTGTCGGTGGCACAACCGGTGAGCGCCAGGGCGAGGCAGGCGGCGCCGACGAACAGCGGCAGGGTGCGGCGGGCGATGCGGATGGAGACTCCAAGGATCTAGGGGCAGGGGGGTCAGCGCGTACGGCGGAGCGGGGACACGGCCTTCGCTGGGGCCGGCAGCAGTGCAGCGCTGGTGGTGGGCGCCGAGTGGCGCAGGTTCACGCCGATGCCCTTGGCCGTGAGCTGCTGGACCACGGAGTGGACGCGAAGGGCACGACCGGTGTCCCCGTAGGCGGTGGGCAGGAGAAACGCTGCTTGGTGCGGGTGGTACTGGAAGCCGTGGGTGTACAGGGTCATGCGGGCATCCACCGGCACGCTCTCGTACGGTGCGCCGAGGGCTCCGTCGCTGTACAGGGTCAGGGTGAGGACCTGGTCGACCTGCGGTGGGGCGGGCCGGTGCGGAGGCTGGGGCTGGTGCTCCGCGTTGTTGAGGACCGCCCGCAGGGCCTGTTCGTAGCGGGGTAGCAGCCGCCGGGCGATGCGTGCTGCCGCCCGCGCGGGGTCCTTGGGAACGGCGATGCCGTTGGGTTCCGCGACTCCGGCGAAGTGGTGGGGCTTGATGCGCGCGCCGTCGGGGGCGAGCGCAGCGACGACGAACTGGTGCGGGTAGCGAGGCCGGTCGGTCACGTAGAGCCGCTGGTCGGCCGGCCCGTGGAGCACGGCGTCGTGGGTGAGGACGTACTGGCTGACGACGTAGTCGACGTGGCCGGTGTCCCAGAGCTGTTCGGTGCGGGGGAACTGGTCGGCGTACTGCGAGTGGCGCTGGTACTGGCTGGTCCAGGTGCCGGGCAGGCGCGCGGAAAGGGCGGCGGCGAAGGCGGCCAGGTCGGTGCGGAGTGAGGTCATGTGTTCCGGGAGGGAAGCGATGGTCCGGGGTCAGCGCGTGTGCCGCGGCTGTGCCGGCGGGAGCACTCGCGGGGGCAGGGACGGTGTACGGGCCGGGCTGGAGTGCAGTCGCGGTGCCGACGCGAGCGGAGTGAGGGCCCGCATCCTGTCCTCGGCCACGTGCAGGACCTCTCCGAGGTTGCGGATCTCGGCGGCGGCGTCGGCGAGGTCGTACGACAGGTCGAAGCCGTCGTCCTCCTCCGCTTCCTTGGCCTTCTCCCCGGCTGCTTCGAAGAACTCGCCGAGCTGCGCCAGCAGTCCGTCGGTGGGCTCCAGGATCTGGTGCAGCAGGGCAGCGGCATCCGCATGCGACTCCGCTCCGTTGAGCCGGTCGGTCAGAGCGCGCAGCGCGTCGCCGTAGACGTAGATGGGAGCGTCGTCGGGTGTGCCGGGGACGCCCTGGGCCTGGGGCGGGGGCGTCGGCTGGGCTGAGTGCACGTGTGGGCTTTCGCCGGGCAAGACGGGGTGCGGCAGCAGTCCGAGCTTGGCCAGGCGGTGGGTGATCGCCTCGATCAGGGGCTGGGCGCTGCCGCCGTGGCGGGCTTCGGGCCGCTGGGGAGCGCCGGGGTCGTCGGAGGGGGCCGAGTCGTAGAGGACCTCGAACAGCGACGGGTCGTCGGGGTGCTCACGCGTCGCGATCCAGCCCTCGGGGTCTCCGGGCGGGCGGTCGGAGGACGGCTCCTGCGGCGGACCGATGATCAGGTAACTGTCGTCGGGGAGAGAGACGCGCACGATGTAGGCGCTGAGGCCGAACTCGATGTCGCACTGCAGGCCGCGCGCCCGCAGCGGCGTGGTGATGTGCGCGTGGCGACGCCACAGCTCCTGCCACCACGGGGTGTCCACATTGCGGTGGTCGGGAAGCGGTGCGAGCGAGGCAACGCGGCGGGAGTCTGGGGTGCTCGCTTCGTCAGCGGCCACGGTTCCTCCCGCGGGAGGAGGCGGGAGATCGGTGCGGTGGAGGCGTCCGTCCAGTGGGGGTGACTACCGGCTGCGACTCCTGACTGAAGCCGAGTTCGTACTCGTCGTGGGTGGCGATCAGGTCGTGTTCCATCTGGGCGTCCTGGTCGGCGACCTGTGCCATGAGGTCGTCGACTTCGGCTCGGCGTTGTTGGTATTCGGCCCATTCGGTGGCGTTCAGGTGAGGGGGACGTTTCAAGAGGACTCCGTGTGCAGGCGGTGGCGGTGCCGTGTCGATCAACAGTGGTGGTCCCTCGGGATCGCGTTTGCGAGAGTCGGGCGGCACTGGAATCGCAGAAAGAGAGCTATCGGCGGGGTGCGGTACCAGGGGACGGAGGAGCGGGCGGGACGCCTGCGCTGGCCCCAGGCTGGCCGCCGGTCGGTGTCGCGGGGGTGGGAGCCGGGTCGTAGGCGGCGCGCAGCCTGCTCAGGCCGGCCTCGTCGGCGAGGGCCAGGACCGACAGCGCCCGGCTGGCCGCCGTCATCAGCAGGTTTGAGGGAGATCCCTTGGCCGCACCGCGGTTCTCCCGCCGCCACCGGGCGGCGGCGACGAGGTAGTCGCTCACGGCGCGCAGTGCAGGTTCGGCGGCGTCCAGGACGTGGTCGGTGACTGCTTCGATCTCTGCCGGAGTCTGAGCCGCGGCGAGGGCGTCCAGGTAGGGGGTGAGATCAGGTGCGGGCCAGGGCTGGTCCGGCAGCGGATGCGCGTCGCGGAAGGGCTGCGCATCGCGTCGCGCCCACCGCTTCAGGTCGCCGCGGGTGGCGAGGTTGTACCGGGCGGCGTGGATCTGGTCGGCGTCGCGGCCGACGTTGTCGTACAGGTCGAAGTCCGGTTCACGCGGGGAGATACGAGAGTCCTTCGATGGGGTGTTGTCAGGATTCGTGAACTCGACGCTTTTTCAATGCATTCGGGCGTCCGTGTCGAAGAGCGCCAGCTCGTGGGGATGCAGCAGATGCTGGACGATGAAGGATCTGCCAGCGACTTTCCACAGACCACGGCCCCGGTTGAGGTGCGCGATGGCGTCCATTTCCACGGAAGTCAGGCCCAGCAGGGCGGCAGCGGCGTGGAGCTGGTCGCTCTCCTGGCGGTAGATGATCCGGGTGCTGCAGTCGGCGAGGAGGCCCTCGGCCAGGGCGCGGCCCTGTGATCCGGCGTCGCCGGCGGTGAGCAGGTCGGACAGCCGGTGGATCACCATGAGGTTGGCGATACCGAGGCCGCGGCTCAGCTTCCACTGGGCCTGCATCCGCTGCAGCAGGCCGACGTGCCGCATCAGTCGCCACGCCTCGTCGTACACGATCCAGCGCCTGCCGCCGTTCGGATCGGAGAGGGCGGACTCCATCCAGGCACTTGCGCAGGTCATGGCCAGGACGAGGGCGGTGTCGTCGCCGGATCCGCCGAGGCGGGACAGGTCGATGGTGAGCATCGGCGCGTGCGGGTCGAAGGCGACGGTGGAGGGGGCGTCGAACATGCCGGCCAGGTCACCGTGGACGAGGCGGCGCATCGCGTGGGCCAGGTCGCGTGCGGCGTCGCCGAGCTGGCCCGACATCATGCCGGCGGCTTCGTCGAGCGCACTGGGGTCGTTGAGGGTGGCTGCGACGTCGCCGAGCAGCGGGGTGCGGCCGGTGGCGGCGGCGCGGGTGACAACGGCGTCGAGGGCGACGTCGAGGGCGGTGTGCTCCATGGGCATCAGGTCCCGCCCCAGGACCGTCCGGGCGAGGGAGCCGAGTAGGAGCAGGCGCCGTTTGCGGATCTCGCCGACCCAGTCCGCCTCCGTCACGCTGTCCGGTCGCGGGGCCGCGTCCAGGGGATTGAGGCGTCCGGGCAGTCCGGGGCCGAGAGCGACGGACCGGCCGCCGAGGGCTTGCGCCACCGGCGTCCACTCGCCTTTCGGGTCGCACGGGACGTAGACGCGGTAGCCGAAGGCGACCGAGCGCAGCGCGAAGGACTTGGCGAGCGCGCTCTTGCCCTGGCCGATCACCCCGGCGAGCAGGAGGTTGGGGTTGGTGAATCCCTCGACCTTGCCGTACAGCGCGAACGGGTCGAAGACGAACGACGCTTCCGCGTGGACGTCGCGGCCGATGTAGATGCCCTCGGCGCCGAGCCCGCCTTCGGCGAGGAAGGGGTAGGCGCCGGCGGCCACGGCGGTGGTCATGCGGTGAGCGGGCAGCTTCAGCCGGTTGTTGCGCGCGGAGACGGGCCCGGGCCGTCCGCTCGGGGGGTAGAGCGGAGCGGGCATCTCGTGCTCGGCGGGTGTGCTCTCGGCCTGGTGGGCGGTGGCTTCGGCGCGGGCCTTGGCGGCGGCTTCGGCGAGCTGGCGGCGGGCTGCCTTGCGGCTGGCCCGGTCGGTGCCGTGGGGGGTGAACAGCGGGCTGGCGGAGGCGCGGCGGGCGCGGCGAGCGGGCCGGTGGCTCATCGGAGGCCCTCGATTCTGCGGGTGGTGCTCATCGCACGCAGGCCGTGGTATGTGGGCGGAGGTCGGTGGGGGTGGTCTTACGCCGGATGCTGTGCCCGGTGGCGAGGTGGCGTTGGCAGATGGTCAGCACGGGCGGCCCTTCGGGCAGCCGTTCCGGATGGCACGCGCTCGTCTCGGTGTCTGCCTGCGCTGTATTGCCGGGCAGCAGGTGGAAGGCGGCATGGATCTCGGTAGCGGCCTGCCACAGGCGGGTGTGCGCGGTGGCGAGGTGGCGGCCTGCTGCAGGATGCGGGGGCCCTGCTACCTCGACCAACTGGTCGATGAACCGGTGTAGTTCGGTGAGGTGGGCGTGGAGGGTGTCGAGGTGCCCGCGATCCGGGGGCGCGGCACGGTTGAGTGCACGAGCGTGGTGGCGGACGCCTGCGGTGGCGGCCCGAAGGTAGGGGTGCGCGTCGGGCGCGCTGGGACGGGGATGGATCAATGGGAGGTCCTTGCCGCCAAAGAGGCGGGAGCGGGGTGTGGGGGCGAACTGGCAGCTACAGGGTGGTGCGGGCCAGGGGGAGTGCGGCAACGGCGAACGCGTCGGGCTGCTGGTAGTTCAGCCGTCGCAGGTCGACGCCCGAGGTGACGGCGTGGGTCTCGATCTGGGCGCAGGCGGCGTCCAGGAGGGCGTCGGTCTCGGCGGTGACGGTGACGAGGCCGGTCAGGGCGACGTCCGCGTGTCCGGCGATGAGCTGGCGCTCACGCTGTTTGACGTCGGCGTACTCGACGGAGTCTTCCTCGCTGTCGACCTGCCCGCGGCGGGCGCGCTCGTTGGCGTCGGCAATGATCGCGGCCTTCTTGCGCTGGACGTCCCGCAGCGCGGACTCGAGCCCCTGCGGTACGTAGATGAGGGACAGGCTGCGTCGCACGCCGGCCGTGAACATGAGGTCGTGCATGAAACCGGCGTTCGTCTCGGTGCGGGGCCAGTTCTCCACCCAATACGTGGCGTGCCGTGCGCTGTCGGTGGCGAGGCGGTCGTACTCCTCGACCTGGACGACGGGACCTGCTGCTGCGGGATCGGCCTCGGCGCGGCCGGTGTCGGACCACTGCTGGAGTGCGGCGAGGGCCCCCGGGTCGTAGGCGGTGCGGATGACGGCGGCGATCTCCCGCGCGGTCAGCCACCCGGTGACCATCAGTCCGGCGTTGCGGGCCGCCTGGGCGATGGAGGCGGTGGTCTGCTCCGTGACGGTGAACGCCCCGGGCAGCCCGCCGCCGGCCTGCGAGATCAGCCGCCGGGCGGCTTTGAGGTCGAGGGAGATGGCGAGGTAGGTCTCGTGGGGTGCGGCGGCGGGGCCGGCCGAGGCGACCAGGTCGGAGTAGATCTGTCCGGCGACCGGTGTCTGGGGCTGCCCGTTCTGGGCCCAGTGGCGGGTGAGGGTGTCGCCGCTGTCGGGGACGGTGCGTTCCAGCACCTGCACGGTGGCGATGTGCCCGGTGCGGGCGATGCCCGCGAGGGCGCGTCCCCAGCTGCCCACGTTTTGGTTCTGGGTGGCGGGGTCGAGGAGGGCGAAGGCGCGGCTGCTGACCCGGGCGATGGCGGTCAGGGTCTGCCGGTGTGGGTCGTGCACGGCCGCGGCGCCGTTGGCGGAGTCGCCGGGGGTGACCACCTTGAGGGAGGCGGCCGTGCCGGGCAGGTGGAGGATGCCGTCCTGCCGGGGCCGGGTGACGGGCCGGGCGAGCCAGAGCGTCTGGCCGGTGCGTCGGCGCTGTGCGTAGCGGGCGACGATCGGCGCCCAGTCGATCAGGGAGCGTCCGTGCCGACGGATCACCACGAGCGCACCGGAAGCCGCCCACAGCGGGGCCAGGGCGACGGCGCCGATCAGCCCGGTGGAGACCACTGTCATCAGCAGCAGCGCCAGCGTGCAGGAAACAAGGACGAGTTGCGGCAGAGAGAGGCCGAGGAGGATGCCGCGGCGGGACCGGTGCGGAAACTTCACCGTGACCGGAGCGACGGAGAGATCAGTCAAGGGGCGGGTCCTGAAGGCGCGGGCGGAAACCCGGGGGCGGGGGTGCAGTACACGTCCCGCCCCCGGTAGACGGACAGGGGATCAGAGGCCGGTCGCAGGCGGCGGCGGTGAGGCCGTCCCGCTGGGCGTGGCGTTCTGTGCCCCAGGGGACGGCGGTGCGCCTTGCGGCGGCGGGGTCGTGGTCGGCGGCACTGACTGCCAGCCGCCTTGCTGGCCGGCCGCGGCGCTCACGCCGGATCCGCCCGGCCCCGGGCTGCCGCCCACCTGGCCGCTGGTGTCATCCGACACGCTCGTCGGCGCGGGCTGGACGGCCTTCTCCAGGCCGGACTTCATGGCACCGCCACCGGGCGAGCCGCCCGTTCCGCCACCCTGCGAAGCGTCCTTGCCGCCGCCGCTGTCGCCGGTCGGGTTGGCGGCGATGTCGCCGGGGAATCCGCCTCCGCCTGCGGCGTCGGGGCCTTGCGCGGCGGCGACACCCGCTCCGGCTGCCGCGCCGCCGGTTCCGGCGGTGGCGGCTGCTGCCGCGGCCTTGCGGGCGGCGTTCTCGGCGTGGGCCTTGGCGATCTGCGCTCCTGCGCCGCCGGCGCGGTGGATGGACTCGCCGTCGGTGCCGTCGGCCGCCCAGTGCACGAACTTGAAGACGGCATAGGGGCACAGCAGCACCAGGATCATGATCACGATGCCGGACATGACGTCGGCGAGGGCGGCGATGCCGTCGGTGGCGTCGGTCTTGCCCATGGCGGCGATGCCGAGCACGAAGATCACAGTCATCAGCAGCTTGCTGACGACGAGGGTGGCGGTGGCTTCGATCCAGCCCTTGCGCCAGCGGCGTGCGACTTCCCAGCCGCCGCCGGCGGACGCGAAGACGGCCAGGGTGACCATGACGAGGATGCCGACCTTGCGGACCATCATCACGCACCAGTAGAGGAAGGCGCCGATGGCGGCGCCGAGACCGACGACGACCGGGACGAGCCAGCCGAGTCCGGCCAGGGACCCGATCTGGCTGACCTTCACGATGCGGCGCACGGCCGACTCGATGCTCAGGTGCGCGGTCTTGAACAGGCCGTCGCTGACGGCGTCGACGACTTCGACGGCGACTGTGGTCAGGGCGATGGCGCAGAACGCGAACAGGACCCCTGACATGGTGCCGGTGAACGCCTGGGTGAGGGCTTGTCCGTCGCGTCTGACGGCGGCCCGGACGAGCTGCGCGCAGAAGGTGGCGACCAGCAGGACCAGGCCCAACGGCAGCAGCATCTCGTAGTTGTCGCGGAACCATCCGGCGTTCAGGTCGACCCTCGTGGTGGTGTTGACCGCCTTGGCGGCCAAGTCGGCCGCTGCCGCAGCCAGCTCACCTGCGGACTTCGCCATCCAGTCACCGATGGCCTTGCCAGGGTCCGAGGCGAAATCGACCGCGTCGCCGACGGCACAGAGCTTGTCCGCCAGGGGGTAATCACAGAAACCCACGGGGAATTACTCCTCCTTATCTCGTGTCAGGCGCGGGTCACTGCGTGACGCTCGGAGCGATGGCGGCCAGGGCACAGTCGTGGCCGGGGCGGCACTGCACGGCGAGGGTCACGGCGCGGTCCTCGGCTCCGCCGCCGCCCTTCTTCCAGGCGATCTGCTGCTTGCCGTTGACGGTGACGACGTAGATGTACGCCTCGGTGATCGCCGAGGGGTCCTCCGCGAGGGCCTGCTTGAACGCGCCCGGGTAGTGGCCTTCGGTGACGCGGGCGGTGGCGTGCTGGTCCTGGTCGGCCATCCGCGACCACAGCAACGGATCAGGGACCTGGCCGGAGACGGACGCCCAGTCGGCGTAGGTGGGCTCCTTGGTCATCCACTCGCGCATGCCGGCGAGCTGCTGGTCGCGACTGGTGTCGCGGGTGTCGTAGGACCACAGCATCTGGGCTGCTGCCTTGGCGTACGCGACCGGCTCGGAGATCTGCGGCGGCTTGGGCACGGAACCGGAGTCGGCCTCGGGTTTCGGGGCGGGGGCCTCGGAGGAGGACGGGCTGTGCGTCGCGGCTGGCCCGGCAGCGGTCGGATCCCGGTGGGCGTTGCCGCTGCCGGACAGCCAGGCGACGGCTGCGGCGATGGTGAGCAGGACGGTGACGATCAGAGCGACGATGGCGATGCGTCGGTTGGCCGACCAGCCGACGCCGTAAGAGGTCAGCGAGAGGGTGGGGAATCGGTTCCGCATCAGTGGACCTGCGAGCCGAGGGTGGAGAAGAACGCGACGATTCCGTTCGCGGCGCCGAGGCCGAGGGCGGCGCCCGCGGCGACGACGGCGCCCTTCTTGCCGTTGGCCTCGGCCTGGTGGCCGCCGGTGTGGTGCCCCCATGCCCACACGCCGAGCGAGACGGCGAGGGCGCCGACGACGGCGATGATCCCGAACATGTTGATCGAGTTGACGACGTTCTTCAGCACGCTGAGCCCGGGCAGGCCGCCGCCCTTGGGCGAGATCCCTGGGTCGTAGGCGAGCTGGATGACGCGGTCTGCGAGAGGGAGGGACATAGGTGTGGCGGGCTCCTTGCATACGCGGGCCAGACGAGGGGCCGGCGGGGGGAGGGGAAGCAGAGGGGGTGGGGCGATGCGCTCGAGGCGCGGGAGATCGCCGCGGCGGCCGGCCTGGAGCGGTGGCCGGGCGGTGGCGTCAGATGACGCGGCGGGCGGCGAGAATCGTCCAGTCCTTGATCGGGGTGATCCGGACCGGCTTGGTGGTGCGCGGTGCCTCGATCACGAGGCCCTCGCCGATGTACATGCCGACGTGCTCGGGACGGCTCGCGGTACCGCGGCTGAAGATGAGGTCACCGGGCTTGAGCTGGGCGGGCGAGACTGCCTTGCCTTCGTTGACCTGCGTGTACGTGGTGCGGCTGAGGGTGACGCCGGCGTGTGCGTACGCCTGCTGCATCAGCGAGCTGCAGTCGCAGCGGCCCATCGGGTCGGGCCCGTGGGCGTTGGTGCAGGATCCGCCCCACTGGTAGAGGGTGCCGAGCTGGTGCATCGCCCACTCGATGGCGTTGCGTGCCTTCGGGGCGGCGTCCTTGGGGATCTTGTATCCCTTCGGGACGCTGCCCTCGGGGATCGGGCCGAAGCCGGAGCCGTCCTGGCCCGGAGCGCAGCCGGTAGTGCCGGCTCCCGGGTCCTTGCCTGGGTTCGGCTCCTTGGCGTCCTTGTTGTTGCCGGCGCCGGGGAAGGTCTTGGCGATGGCTTCCTGCAGCGCGGTGGCCAGGTGCTCCCACTGCGCGTAGGCGTCCGGCAGGCCGGACTGCTGTACTGCTTGGGCGGCCTGGGTGACGGTCATCTGCTGCCAGCCGTTCACCTTGAGCAGGTGCTTGTAGAACTGCTCGCTCGCGTACGTCGGGTCACGGATCTGCTCGGCGGTGCCCCAGCCCTGGGAGGGACGCTGCTGGAACAACCCAAGGCTGTCCCTGTCGCCATAGTTGAGGTTGCGCAGCCTCGACTCCTGCATCGCCGTGGCGAGCGCGATGACCTGGCCCTTCTTGGGGACGTCGAGGCTGATACCGGTGGCCACGATCGTCTGGGCATTGGGCACCTGCTCGGCGGGCAGGTCCAGGCCCTCGACGTGGACGGTCTTGCCGGACGCCCCGTCGAGGATCTTGGTGACCTGCTCGGCGACCTTGCCGGTGTCGATGTCGTTCAGGCAGATGAGGGAGCTGCTGCTGCTTTGAACGGCGTCCGCGGAGGACACCATCATCATGCCGGTGCCGGCGAGCAGAAGCGGGGAGAGGAAGACGACGCCGATGCCGGCGGCGAGCGCCTTCAACCGGAGCGGACCGCTCGTGGGTCAGCGAGGTCGGGCAGGGGTGGGTAGCGAGACGTCATGAGCGTGTCCTTCGGGGGTGCGGTGTCCGGCGTGCCGCGTGCGCGAGGCGTGGTGGAAGGGCGCGGCGGCCGGGGTGGGCGATCAAGGCGGACCGATGCGGGGCGAGTTGCCGCTCGCTCCCAGCTGGCCGGGCCGTGAGCTAGGTGTGCCGGGGCAAGGGGGTACCTCCGTGAGGTGTGGCGGGGGAGTAGCCAGCGGCGGTGTGCGCCGGGCGGTTCAAAAACAGTAGATGCGGATTGGCGGTTGACCAAAAAAGCTGGCGCGAGGTGCCGGAATCCGGCACCCTCGCACGGCACTTCTTGGGCGTCGGCGGATTCGCCTCTACAGTTTTTGGACTCCCCTCGCCTCCTCGGTCTGCGGCCCTGGGCTTCTGCACGCCCACTTCCGGCCTGCGAGGACTCCTGTGCGAGGCGGCTAGTTCCCACCGTGAATCCGCACCCGAAATAGGGGCCCCTCTTTGCCTTTTTCCCTTCACCAGGGCGACGCCCTGGCCGTTCTCTCCGGCCTTCCGGACGGCTGCGTCGACTCCGTCATCACCGACCCGCCGTACAACAGCGGGGGCCGGACCGCGAAGGAGCGCACCACCCGCTCCGCGAAGCAGAAGTACACCTCCGCCGATGCCAAGAACGACCTCGCCGACTTCACCGGCGAGAACATGGACCAGAGGTCCTACGCGTTCTGGCTGACGCAGATCATGACCGAAGCGCACCGGCTGACGAAGACCGGCGGGACCGCGCTGCTGTTCACCGACTGGCGTCAGCTCCCGACGACGACGGACGCGATCCAGGCCGCCGGGTGGCTGTGGCGCGGTGTGCTGGCCTGGCACAAGCCGCAGGCCAGGCCGCAGAAGGGCCGGTTCACCCAGAACTGCGAATTCATCGTCTGGGCCAGTAAGGGGCCGATCGACGGCTCCCGGAACCCGGTCTATCTGCCCGGCATGTACTCGGCGTCGCAGCCCTCGGGCGCGCAGCGCCGGCACATCACGCAGAAGCCGGTCGAGGTGATGCGCGAGCTGGTCAAGATCAGCCCCGAGGGCGGCACGGTCCTCGACTTCTGCGCCGGCTCCGGCTCCACGGGCGTGGCCGCTCTGCTGGAAGGCCGGGACTTCATCGGCGTGGAGAAGACCGAGCACTACGCGTCGATCGCGGCCGACCGGCTCACCGAGACGACCCGCGAAACTCTCACGCAGGACGACGTGGACCTTACCGGCTGAGCCCCGTCCTTGCCTGCTGCCAAGGCGACCGGCTCCCCAAGCGTAGCCGTCGGCGACATACCGCCGCAGTGGCCGTGCAGCTCGCCGGATGGGCCGCGCGCAGACGCTTCCGTCCTTTTCTCATCCCGTGTCTCGTAGGAGGCCGAGCTTTTCAATGCCCGAATCAACAAAGTCGCCTGACGATGGCGAGTTGGAGCCGGTTCGTATTCCGGATCGACAGCTGGAGGGAATCGAGGCGAGCGTGCGGCGGCTCATGGAGCAGTCGGCGCAACAGGCTCAGCAGCTCGACCACCTCGCGTCTGCCCCGCCGCCCAGCGGATCACCGTTCGCGGCCTTCGGCATGCCAGGACTCGGTGGGCCGCCTCCCGCCGCTCCACCGGAGCCCCGCCCGATCCTGGAACTCGACGGAGAAGAACGCGAGGACGAACTCGACGCCCTGTCCGACTGGGTGGATGACTTCTTCCTCCCGGTGTACGGGGCGGAGGTCACCACCGCGGCACCCTGGTGCCTGCAGTGGCAGGAGCACGACGACGTCGTGGCCTGGCTCCACGCCCTGTGGCTCGCCTACCAGCAGCACAAGGATCCCGAAGCCGGGCTGTCCGGCCTGTTCGTGTGGCACCGGGACTTCCTCACCCACGCCGTCGCGGCGATCCGCGCGCCGGGTGGGCCGCTGTCGGCCTGCATGACCTCACCCGACCGGCCCGCGCACCGCCTTCTGCCCGGTCCGCCGCCGTCCGTGCGCACGGAGACGGCGAACACGACACAAGCCGCCGAACCGGACGAGCCGACGTCATGACCGCGGGAGCGGGACAGCCCGCCTTCGGACTCAGTTTCGACCCCCGCGCGCTGACCGATCTTCTCCAGGCCCCCAGCGACATCCGCGACCTCACCCTCGCCTACCTGCAGGAAGTCGTGAACGCGCAGCGCTTCGGCCTGCGTCTCGACGGTGACCTGGAGGGATTCCGGAAGCTGTTCGTGGACTCGCGCAAGGACTGGCGCGTCGTCTACGGCGTCCGCCCGGCACCTGCGGAGTCCGCGCATCCCAAGGAGATCCACGTCGTCGCCATCCGGCCGCGAGCAGGCAATGACGTCTACGACGAGGTCGGCCGCCGCCTGGGGATGCCCCGCCGGCCGCTGAGCGCCCGCACCCACGCGGCACGCTCGCGTTCCCCGCAGCTGACCACCCGCGCTCCCGTGCCCCGGCCCGGTCCGCCGCCCACCGCACTGCCGGGACTGCCCCGTCCCGCCCCAAACCCCGCGCACCATCACACCCGCTGAACGCACCGAGGTCCGCCTATGCCCCCTCCACCCGCGCCGACACCAGGTCGGCGCGCGGTCTCCCCGCTCGACCACCGCCTCCAAGCCGTCACCGGGCACGACATCGACACCCTGTGGGCCTACCGCGACCGCGGCGTCCTCGACGAGCAGCACGCCCACCTGGTCGACCGGCACCGTGAACTGGCCAAGGCCCAGACCAGCGTCACCTTCTACCTCCGGCTCCTCAACCGCCTGTCCAGCGGCGAGTTCGACGTCGACAGCGCCCTGTTCACGCGCATCGACCGCACCGTGGACCAGCTGGAAGAGGCCGCCGCCGCGCGGGACGCCGCCGCCCGGGCGGTGCTCGCCGCCCTGGAGCCCATCGAAGCCGCAGCGGCGGCTTCCGCGCCCGACGCACGGCAGCTCTCGACGGATGACCAGGCGGCGCTGCTCGCCATCGCCGGCGGCGCCAAGCTCTACGAACACCTGCTGACCGGCCGGATGTCCGTCACAGCCGCCTCCGGTACCCGCATCCCCCACGCCAAGCTGCAGCAGTTGGAGGACGCCGGCCTGGTCGTCCGGGACACCGGCCACCCCGTGCACGCAGGCCACCCGGTCGCGCTCACCGACGCCGGACGGGCCGCGCTGTTCGCCGCCCGCCGGCCTCCCACGGTGCAGGCGCCGAAGGTCCTGGCTCGCCCCGGTGCATCGCGGCCCACCCCGGCGCAGCGGCGCTGACTTCACCGAAAGGCCCTTGTTGTCTCCCACCGACCCGGCGCCGGACCGGAAGTCCCTCCCCGAAGTCGACTTCGACCTGGACGACCTCGACGCTGACGAGGAGAAAAACCTCGACTTCTACCGCAAGGTCGCCGTCCACGAGGACATGCTCGTTCCCCTCGCCGAACACCACGACGGCCCGCACAGCTACTACGTCCTGTTCGACCGCACCACCACCTGGGGGCACCCCGGCATGCCGCAGGTGCTCGCCGTGCATCTGCAACGGGACCGCGAGAAGCGGACGTTCAGCTTCGAGCATGCCCCTCTGCCGCTGCCCGCGATGGCGCAGTCCTGGCTCATCCACCGTGGCTGTCCGTCCGATGCCATCGCCCTCGCCCCACTGGGCCCGCCGCCAGCGGACGAGGCCACGCGCGCGCTGGAGTTGCGCCTCGCCGGCGACGGCGACCACTACGCCATGGGCTACTCCTACACCAGCGACGACCCGGACGACATGGTCATCGTCGTGGCCCTGCGTGCCCTGGACGAGCGAGCTCCCTCGCCGTTCCGCGTCGTGGTCGAAGAGGTCGACACCGAGACGTGGACGCACACCCTGCGCGAGGGCGGCTTCGACACGCTCGGCGAGGCACTGCAGTGGTGCGACGACCGCCTCGCGGGCGAGGCCGGCCCTCTTCCGCCGGTCCGCCCGACAGCCGCAGTTAGCCGCCCGGCCGGCTTGCCGAAGGCTCCTGCCCCGCGCCCGCCCGGCCGCTCACGCTGAGCGTCAAAGCCGACCAGGGCGGCGCAACATAGCCGACGATCGCCGGTTAGCCAAACCGGCGAATATCCGGACTCTTATACAGCCGCCGGGACAACACCCGCGGCACCTTCCCCGCAATCCCTATGCCTTCACGGAGGTTTCTTCCGCATGCGCTCCACCCGAATTGCCATATCCGCAGCCATGCTCGGCGCACTCGCTCTGCCTGTGCTGTCCGCCACCACCGCCAGCGCGACCCCCGCGAGCAGCTGCTCGTCCCAGCCGCCGCTGCCGTACGAGGTACACACCAAGGCCGTGACCATCCGGTCCAAGGCCACCACGAAGTCCACCGCGCTCGGCGTGCTCTACAAGAGCCACAAGTTCACCGTGCACAAGAAGAGCGGCAACTGGCTCTACATCACGGACAAGACCACCGGGGTCAAGGGCTGGGTCTCCGGAACGTACGTCTACCGCGACGTCCGAATGTGCCTGGACTGACAGAGCCCAGCAGGTGCCCGTAAGCGGCTCAGCCACCGGGTATGGCAGCCCCTCCCACCCCAGGGATCGGCCTTTCCAGAAGAGGAGATTTCCGTTTGCCCGATGGCATATCCGATGAGTCTGAGGATGTCGTGGACGTGCTCACCGAACGGATCGAAGCGCGCTTCGACATGGGCATGGACCAGTTGAAGGCCGCGGTCGCCGCCGCGCCGACCGCGAATCCCAATGCCACCGACGTCGTCAAGTGGCATGGCCTTCTCGTCGAGGCCCAGTCCGTGCTGGAGCGTGCGGAGGACGACCTCCTCGCTGCGCTGCAAACCCAGCCCAGCGAGATCGACGATCCGACGATGGGCCTCGCCCACCGGGTGAACGCGGCCGTCACCGCCCGCGACGGCCGAGCCATGGTCGTGCGCTGGCTCCTCGACCCGGACGCCCTGGGGAAGAAGGACCTCGCCGCCCAGCGCCTCGCCCGCCTCCGGCCCCGAACCGGCCCGGCGGTGCACACCAGCGCTCCCCACCGGCCCGCCGGCACAGCCGCACCGGCATCGGCGTGGCGGCCGGCAAGGACCGCCCGATGAGCCGGGACAAGGCCAGCACCATGGACGCCGACCTGCAGAAGGTCTTCGGCAACCCGCTACCCGAGCTGTACGAGGCGGCTGCCAGCCCAGGTGCCTCGCCCGCGCTCGCCCGTGCCCTGGAGCTGCGTTCGTTCCTGGCGCTCACCGAGGAGCAGGTCGCCCGCGTCCGCGACCGCGTCCACGCCGACATGGACCCGGACCGCGACATGGGCGAACTGTCGGCGGACAAGCTCCGCTTCGACGCGCAGTGGCTGGAAGCCGCACTGGAGGCCCGCGACGGCTACCGCGCCGCCCTCGGCGGACTGCTGCGCACCATGCCCCCGCCTGCCCAGCAGGCTCGGCCCGTACGAACGGCTCAGCTCAGGGCCACCGCAACCCTGCCCCCGTCTGCCGCCCCGGCACCGCAGCGTGCCGGGGCGGCCCGGGCCCGCCGACCGTGAAAGCCCACGCTTGCCCCACCTCACGTCCACCGACATAGCCGGACGGATCGAGGACTTGTACGGCGCGCCGCTCGCCGACCTCGAAGCCCACGCCCAGGACCAGCCGCCCGGCATGCTCTCCGCCCTGCTCGGCATGCACGACGACCTCGCCCTCGCCGAGCGCAGCATCGACGTCCACCGCGACCACCTCGCCCGGCTCATCCACCCCGAGCGGCAGATCGACCCGCACGAGGTCTCCCACCTCCTCGACGGTGCACGCCGGCTCGCCGAAGCCGTCGCCGTCCGCGACGTCCAGGCCAAGTCGGTCGCCGCCGTCCTGCAGAGCCTGGCCCGCGTCGCGGCTTCGACGCCTGCCCCGCCGGCTCCCTCGCCGTCCGTTCCAGCTCCGCCTCTACCGGTGCCGAGCCCGGCACACAGCCGCTGACCCAGGCGATCTCTCTCTTTCCTTCACCCAGGAGTTCCTCCCTTGGCCATCACCGCTCTGCCCCCTGACACCGACGCCGACATCGCCCGGGTCACCGAGGCCCTCGCCATGATCACCCCACGCTGGAACGTGAGGATCCTCCTGGCCCTCTCCGGCCCGCCGCTGCGCTACAGCGAGCTGGCGGCCAAGGTGTCCTGGCTGCAGAACGGCCAACTCCACCCCAAGCTCAAGTCTCTGTGCGACGCCGGACTCGTCGAACGCACCGAACACACCGCACGGCACGTGAGCTACCGCCACACCGAACGTGGCGCGGCCCTGCTGCCGGTCCTGCCGGTGATCGTCACCTGGGCCGAGGAACACCTGGAGAAGGCGGACGGTCCGCTGCCCGCGATCGAGCAGATCGAGGACGGCCTCACCCTGCTTACCCGGCGCCACGCCGCCGCCATCCTGTGGGTGCTCAAGTCCCGACAGGAGGTCAGCGGCCGGGCTCTGGCCCGGATCGTGATGCCCAGCAGCGACTGGACCAACATTTATCCGCCGCTGCGGCAGCTCGTCGCCGACGGCCTGGTCGACACCGACGGCATCGGCCAGCCCTACCGGCTGTCCGCAGCCGGCGACGGCCTTGGCCCCGTGCTCGGCGCCCTGTCCGCCTGGTCCGCCGGGCAGAGCCTCGACCAGGCGGCCCAACACCCGGTCTGGGGACACCCGCAGGCGAAGCCCGCGCCGAGGCCGTGGCTCAGCAGCCAGCCACGGCCGACCCCCGCGGCGCTCCCACCCGCTCGCACGACCGCATCCTCTCCGGCGTGGCACCACCGCGATCTCTTCTCGCACGCTACGACCGCCCGCCCGAAGGCAGCCATCCCGGCGGGAGGCCCGCGCCGATGAGCACCCCCTTCACCCCTGCCGAAGTACGCCACGCCGTCGAACTTCTCGCCTCGCGCTCCTTGATCCGCCTGGTCACCGAGATCGACGACAACGGCGCCATACCGCCGCGACGGCTGGCCGGCACCCTGCCCGACCTCTCCACGCACCAACTGCGAAGCGCCTCCGACACGGCCCGCGCCCACGGCCTCGTCCGGATCGCACCCGGCTCCGGTCTCGAACTTACCGAGGCAGGAGCGGTGTTGGCCGACCTGTACGACGCGATGGCTCGCTGGGCCCGGCGTCACGCCGTCCCGGCCCCCGTCTGCGAGTTCAGCCGCCGTATCCGGCACGTCCTCGACCTGTTGGCACCGTCGCTCTCCACCGAGCGCGCCCACGCTCTCTCTCCGCAGACCGGCGACGGTGCCGAGGCGGGGCTGGCCCGTCCCCGCACCCTCCTGATCCAGTGGCTGGCCGACAACCCCCAGGTGGCCAGGGTGCCCGAGCCTGAGCCGGTCGCGTGAGCGCAGCGGTCACACCGCGGCACGCACGCCACACCGGCGGGCTGATGCGCAGCATCTACCTGCCGCGCACGGCGGACGCGTTGGCGTTCGCGATGTCCACCTACGGCATCCCGCTGCTTGTCCTAGCCACGACGCGATCCGCTGCGCTGACGGGCGCCGCCTTCGCCCTGGAGTGGATTCCGCGGCTGGCTGCGTTCGGGTGGGCCGGCTCGGTCGTTGACCGGCGCGGTGCCTCGGTGGTCTTCCACCTTGCCTCCCTGGGGAGGGCGCTGGCCCTCGCCGCTGGCGCGGTCCTGCTCCACCTCCACCCGTCCGGCACCGTGGCGGGCGCGACCGTGATGGTGCTGGCGGCGACGACCGGCGTGCTCACCGAGTTCAGCTATATCGCGGCCGAGACCGCGGGCGCCGCCGCCGGACGGCGAGCAGGACGGCGGGCCCACCGTGTCCAGGCCGTCCTGCTTGGCATCGACCAGACCGCAACCATGGCCGGGCCGGCGTTCGCCGCAGTGCTCCTGCTCGCCGGGCCGCCGCCGATGCTCGCAATGATCAGCGTGCTCTCGCTGCTGGCTGCCATGCTCGCCCTGCGCACCCCGCCCTCGCCCGTGGCACCGGCCCGCGCGCCGAAGGGGCAGTCCGGCGCCGGACTGCTCACCGGGTGGCGCACCATCCGCTCGCTGCCCGCGCTCGGCTGGCTCGTGACCGGGCTGACCCTGTCCAACCTGGCCACCGGCCTTCTCCAAGCGGCCGGCCCCGTGATCGTTGTCAAGCACTTCGGGCAGTCGACCACCGCCGTCGGCCTCGTCTGGTCCGCCGCTGCCGCAGCGACGCTCCTCAGCGTCACATTCTGCCGGTTTGCGATCGACCGCCTCGGTCTGTGGCCGGTCGGCGCCGCCTGCGCCGCCCTCGCCTCACTCGGCTGTTTCGCCGCCGCCCAGGCCCCCGACTACCGGTCCTACCTCGTCCTAGTCGCGGTCCTCATGGCGGGCGAAGGAGGCATGACGGTCGTCCTGCGCACCCTGCGCTCCCGCCTGATCCCTCCGGAGAAGTTCGGCAGCACCCTGTCGGCGACCATCCTCATCCTCCTGCTGCCCTTCCCCGTCGCCGGCGTACTCACCGCGCTCGCCCCGCCCGACGCACTGGGACACGTCATCACCGCATGCGCCGCCCTGCAGGCCATCGGCCTGTTCTGCTCCTTCGCCCGCCTTCGCACCGATCCCGTCCTGCGCACCTGACCCTGCTGCGTCCTCAGCCTGTGGAGAATTCATGTCTATCGCCGCCCTCGGATCGCACCGCGCGACCGGTCGCACCATCACCGAGCAGTTCCACGCCTTCGACGCCCACAACCCGAACGTCTACCGGGCCCTGGAACGCATGGCCGCCCGCCGTCTGGCCTCCGGCGCCACACGCGTCGGTGTGAAGGACCTCTTCGAGGACCTGCGCCGCCAACTCCCGTACGGGGTCGCCGGGCTGAACAACAACTTCACCGCCCTCTACGCCCGTCGGCTGATCAGCGAAAACCCGCACTGGGCTGCGGCGTTCGAGTTGCGCCGCCGTCGTGCCGACTGACAGCTCCCGGTTTCCTCCCGCCTAAGCATCCTCGGCCGGCACCGACTTCGCCGCTCTGCTCCGCCGGCCCCGCTCGCGGCGGCTGCTCGCCGGACACTCAGCGGCCCTGCGCCGCCGAGGGCCGCCGCCCACATATCCCTGCCCCCTCTTTAGATTCTGAGGAGCCTGTTCTTGCCCGACCGTCCTGTCGTCCTGGTCGTCGCCGCATCCGACATGGAGGCCGAGGCGTACCGCGGGTACTGCCTTCAGTCCGTGGCCGCCGTCTACGACGTCGTCCTGATCACCGGCGAAGAGCCCTCGTGGGAGACGCCGTACCTGCGGGACTGCGTGGTCGTGTCCGATCCGACCGACCAGGCGGCGCTGTCCGCCGCCGGCCAGGACCTGGCCGACCGCTACGACCTTGCCGGCGTGTTCACGTGGACCGAGTGGTACCTCGTCCCGGTCGCCCGCCTCGCCCGCCAGCTCGGCCTGCCCACCACTGCCCCGGAAGCCATGCAGGCATGCCGCAACAAAGCCACCTCCCGTACGTTGTTCGCCCGGCACGGGGTTCCGTCGGCAGCCTCGGTGAGCGTGCGCACGCGTGCCGAGGCCCAGGTGGCGGCCGAGCGGATCGGCTACCCGGTCGTGCTGAAGCCCGCCGCGCACGCGGCCAGCATCGGGGTGATCCGCGCCGACACCCCCGAACAGCTCACCGCCGCCTTCGCGTTCGCCGACCAGGCGGCCGGGCTGGGACTCGAGTCCACCAGCGTGCTGGTGGAGGAGTATCTCGACGGACCCGAGGTGTCGGCCGAGTGTGTCACCTACGGCGGTGAGACCACCGTGGTGGCCGTCACCCGCAAGACGGTCAGCGCCCCGCCGTATTTCGAGGAACTGGCCCACTCGGTCGACGCCGCCGACCCACTGCTCGACGTGGTCGCACCGGCGGCACGCGCCGCGATCCACGCCCTGGGAATCACCGACGGCGTCTCCCATGTCGAGATGCGGCTGGTCGACGGCCGGCCGCGGCTGGTCGAGGTCAACGGCCGGATCGCCGGTGACATGATCGGCCATCTCGTCCAGCTCGCCACCGGCATCGACCTGCCGCGCACCGCCGCCGACATCGCCTGCGGCCGTGCCCCCGACCTCACCCCGACCCGGTCCTCGGCCGCCGCGATGCAGCTGCTCTACCCTGACACCTCCGGCACCTTGCTCCGCCTCGGATTCGACGGCGTCAGCCCGCGCTGGTTGGAACGCGTGCACTTCCAGCACCAGGTCGGCGACCAGCTGCTCCTCCCGGCCGACGGCGGCAACATGTTCACCGCCCGTATCGGCTACCTGATCACCACCGCGCCCACCGCGGACCTCGCACAGGCCCGCGCCAAGCAGGCTGTGCGCCATCTGCAGGTCGCCCTGGTGCCGCACACGGCCGACGAGCCTGCTGCGGGTGGCCGCCCCGCATGACCCGCGCCGACGCTTCCGTGCGCCGCAGCCGTGTCCTGCTGACCAGCTACTTCCTCGGCCTGGGCGTGGTGATGGCGGTCTGGGGCGCCCGGATGCCGGCCGTCCAGCACGCCGCTCACCTCACCACCGCCGGCCTGTCGCTCGTCCTGCTCGCCGCCGCTGTCGGCATGGTTGCCGGACTGCAGGCCGGCGGCCGACTCGCCCGGCCCGACCGACTTCCCCTGCTCCTGATTGGCGGAGCTGTCGCACTGGGAGCGGCTCTCGCCGTGCTGGGGCAGTGCCGGACGCTGACCTCGCTACTCGCGGCGGCTGTCACCTTCGGTGCCGCGCACGGTGTCCTGGACGTCGCCGCCAATACCGCGGCGGTTCGCTGCCAGAACGCCGCCAGCCGGCCGGTCATGTCCTCCCTGCACGCCGCGTACTCGATCGGTGCCCTGGGCGGTGCCGCCCTGGCCGCTGCCACTGCGCGCACAGCCCACAGCGCCTTGTTTATGGCCACCGGCCTCGCGCTGACCGCGACCGTGCTCGTGGCCGGGCCGCGCACCCTCGCGCTGAGCGGCGCCGACCAGCCCAAGCTGCCGGAGCCCCGGGGGGCCGGTCAGGGCCGGGCGGGAGGTGTGTGGCTGTTGGGTGCGCTGGCGGCTGCGAGCCTGCTGGGGGAGGGGGCGGCGGCCGACTGGGCCGCAGTGCACCTGCACACGCTGCACGCCACAACCGCCCTCAGCGCGACAGCGTTTGCCCTCTACAGCATGGGCATGGCGATCGGCCGGCTCACCGGCGACTGGCTCACGACCCGCTTCGGCGCTCCTGCCGTGGTCCGCACCGGCGCTGCGCTCGCCGCCGGCGGACTGACCACCGGCGTCCTGGTCGGCAGCGTGCTTGCGGCGCTGGCCGGCTGGGCGGTCTTCGGGCTCGGCCTGTCCAGCACCGTCCCCTCCCTGATCACCGCCGCCGGCAGACACGGCCCGAGGGCCGTCGCCACGGTCTCCGTCACCGGCTACCTCGGCCTCCTCGCCGGCCCCGCCGTCATCGGCGCCCTCGCCAGCGCCACCACCTTGCCCACGGCCCTGCTGCTGCCCGCCCTCCTCGCAGCCGCTCTCGCCGCCCTCACCCGCCGAGCCCTGGAGAACACCGCCCCTTGACCCGCCCCACCGGCCCCGACGCCGTCATCCTTGACTACAACGGCGTCCTCGGCCTGCAGCCCACCCGCGCCCAGTGGCTACGGCTGGCCCGTACCGCTTCCTGGCCCGAAGACGATCTCGCAGCATTCCAGCGCGTCTTCTGGAACGCCCGCGACCTCTACGACGCCGGCCAGCTCAGCGACCTGGCGTACTGGGCCCGCGTCCTCGGCTTCCATCCGGGCCCCCGCCTGTTGCGCGAACTCCTCGCCGCAGACACCGACATGTGGACCGCGACCGACGAGTGCGTCCTGTCCGTCCTGCGCCGCGCCCATGCCACCGGACTGCCGATGGTGCTGTTGTCCAACGCACCCGCCCACCTCAGTACGGTGCTGGACACCCACGACTGGCGCCGAATGATGACCCAGGCGCTCTACTCGGCCCGCCTGCAGCTGTGCAAGCCCGACCCGGCTATCTACCAGCAGGCGCTGGCGGCCACCGGGGTCGGTGATCCACGACGTGTCCTGTTCGTGGACGACCGCCCCGACAACTGCCAGGCCGCCGCCCGCTTGGGCCTTCGCACGCTGCACTACACCGGCTCGACCGACGCCCTACGAGCAGCTTTGCTGCCCGCTGACTGACTCATCCGCCCACGCCGCCAATCAGGAACCCGTGTCCCTCCACGACGACCCTCACACGCCTGACGGAGACGTCTTCGTCTCACCGCGCCATCTCGCCAGCAGCACCAACACCGGCGACCCCGCCCTCACCCCGCTCATCGACCATGGCTGGGACGTCCAGCACGACGACCTCGGCAACGTGTACGTCAACGCTCCCGACCGGCGCATGCGCCTGGGCTACCTGCCCGAAGGCGAGGACGACGGGCTCTGGCGCATCAACGCCTACAAGGACCACTTTGGCCCGCCGACATGGGGCGTCTGTTTCAACGACCGCGTCCCCACCGAGTTCGTCCAGGCGTTCACCACCGCCCTCGCCACCGCCTACGAACAGGGGCCGGACGCCTACCTCGCCAGACCGGTCTCGGGAACCGACGAGCACGATCCCTTCCTCGCCGTCGTGCCTCTCCTGCAACAAGGCTGGGAGATCGACCGTCCCCGCTGGGGCGTGTTCGCCGTCCAGGCCCCGGACGGCCTCGCCGGTCTGGAGTTCACCACCGGGGACCTCGATCCGGAAGCCGAGCTGACCACCCGTGACGCTCGCTGGCAGCTGTGGGCGGGAAGATCCATCGACCGGCCCGTCTGGTACGCGACGGCCAGCACCGACACCCCCGTCGCCCTGCTCACCGCAGTCACCCAGTGCGTCGCCGATCCGGCTCCGCTTCCCCGGTGGCGCCAGGACACCCTCAGCTACATCGAGGGCATGGCCCAGCTCACCCCCATCATCCCACCGCAGCCGCAGGCCCCAACTCCGCTCGACGTGCAGCGGGCTGCCTCTCGCCGGCCGGCCGCGCTGCCGGCTGCGAGTGTCCCTCGGTGGAGCACCAACAGCCGACCGGCCCTGCCCGGCCCGCGCCGATAGCGCCGGCCCGTCCCCGACCGGAGATCCCCCTTGTCCCTGCACGCCGCCGAGTTCTTCGCCGAACTGTGCCTCCCCTTCCACGACCACGCCGTCGTGGGCGCCACTTACTTCGCCGCCCCGGTCCCGGGCGCACCGCTGCGGCTGCGGATCGACTTCACCGCCACCATCCACGCGGACACCTACGGCGGACTTCGTGTGGCGGTCATCCACCCGGACCGCGGTGAAATCGACGTGGTCGCCCTCAGCTTCCTCGATCACGGCACCTTCCACCGCCGCGACGAAGCCCACAACACCCGGCCGAACACCAAGCAATACGGCACGTTCAGCACCAACCGCCGCCCCGGTCGGCCACCCTGGGAGGGAGCCGTCACCACCGGGCTGCGCGACGCCATCGAGCAGTACACCACCGTCTGGTTCCCCGGCGCCTGGGCCGCGACCACGCCAAGCCCCGCGGCGAGCCGCGCAGCGCACCGGGCGCCCGCCCCGCCAGCCACCCGCAGCCAAGCCCGCACCCGCTGAATCCCCGTGCGGTGACCGACCTTCCACCAACCGATCAAGGAGCCCCCTTCCTCGTGCACGCTCGTTTCGTCCGTGGCGCCGTCCGATCCGCCGCAGCCGTCGCCGCAGTGACCGGCACCCTCACCTGGGCGCCGGCCGCGAACGCCCAACCCTCCGAACCGACCCCCTCCGCGTCGGCCACCGTTGCCGACACACCGGCCCCGGACGCGGGCAGCGTCGAGATCACCACCAGGGACACGGCCGGCGATGGGCTCCCCGGCGCCGCGTTCCTGCTGCTCAACTCAGCTGGCCAGGAGGCCGGACACGGGACAACCGACGCGCAGGGCAAGCTGACCTTCCCCGACCTCGCCCCGGGCATCTACCGACTCAAGGAGACCGCCTCCAACAGCCCGCTCCACGAGGTTGTCGCCGACCAGGACGTCATCATCACGCCTGGCGCCACCACGCGACTGACGATCACCGACCCATTTAAGGCCGCCAAGGTTCTCCTGCAGGCCAAGGACGACAAGACCGGCAAGCTCCTGCCCGGCGCAACGGTGAACATCGGCACCGGCACATCGACGCTGCTCACCCTGACGACCGGGGACAAGGGCACGGCCTCAGGGGAGCTGCCGGTGTCGAGCCGGAACATGGAGTTCTGGGTCAAGCAGGTCAAGGCACCCGCCGGATACGACCGCTACAAGCCGTCCAAGACATTCACCGCGGGCCCCGGCGCTCCGGTAACGGTGACCGTTTCCAACACCAAAACCGCCACCAGCCCGAAGCCCCACCCCTCGGACAAGCCTACGTCCAAGCCCACCGGCACCCCGACTCCTGCGGACACGCCGGGCGACGGGACCGGCGGGGTCAAGCCCTCAGCGCCGGACACCGGCACAGCGGATGCTGACTCCTCGTCCACCGCAGCCACGGCCCCGGACGGCGACTCCTCGCCGCCGACCCCGGCAGGCTCCCTCGCCCACACCGGTGCCGACGCCACGCCTTGGATCGCCGCAGGCGCGGGGATCCTCGTCATCGCGGGCGTCGTCACCCTGGTCGCCGTCCGCCGTCGTACGACGACCGAGTCCGAGCCCGACGACAACAGCAAGACCAACTAGCCGAACATCAACCACCGCCGCAGGCCCCCGAGAAGCGAATCCGGGGGCCTGCTGGCGTCTATCGACGCCGAACCGCACCGTTCAGAGCATCATCGAGGACCTGGAACAAGTCGGCTACCTCACACGGGAGCGAGACGGGCGGCGCACGCGATACTTCCTTCGCCCGGATGGGAGGCGGCGCCATCCGGAGGAGGCCCCATCTGCGCCTCGCGACGCTGCGGGAGTTGTGTGTCCGCCAGGACCAACAGGGTGCAGCCGGCGGTTCCGTAGACTGCCGTTCCGCCACGCAGTCGTGATCCACCCTGGACACTGAGGGGCGGGCGCGCGAGCACCTGAGCATCACGCACGCTGACGCTCAGTCGGCGCTCACGGACGCACATTCGGTAGGGAACTTCCCGCCACACCAGCGGCCCGTGATGCCCTTGACGCTGCGGACCGCCCTTGGGGGTGCCGATGAGGACCAGCGGCCGGTGATCAGTTCCCGCCTCCGACTGTCGGCCGCGCCCCAAGATCAGCGAATCGTCTCTGTGCGTTCGGTGCTCCAACCGCCAGGCGCCAGCTGCCGCCTGTCATGCCGGCAAGGGGAGCTGCTCCTTGGCGCACCCCCGAACGCTTGGTATCGGCTGATGTGGAGATTTAGGCGCGGGCCGGGGGCAGGTCGTAGCGGCTGACCGCCAGGTAGGTCTCTGGTGTCGCCGCTTCGAGGAGGCTCTCGTCGCCTTCCAGGTCGAGTGCCGGCTCCTGGGATCGGCGCAGCAGGCTGCTCCAGTCGCTCGTCGCACCCCGCTCGTAGGCGTCGCGGAGCAGGAGGCGCAGCCGGGGGCGGGCTTCCTCCTGCTGCTCGCGGAAGATCCGCCGCTGGGTGAGCCGCTGTTCTTCCTGGGCTTCGTCGCTGAGCTCTTGGTCACCGCTCGGCTCGTCCTCGGCGCGCAGTCCTGGAGTGCGCCGGGCGATGGCGAGGTCTTCCTCATGGAGGCGCTCGCAGGCGGCGAAGAGCTTCCGGGACATGCCGAGGTGCACTTCGGTTCCGGGGATGCGGCAGGTGAGGAAGTCGTCGAGCCCTATGGAGCGGATACCGGCGCGCAAGGTGTGCTGCTCGGCTTGGAGCGCTGCTCCGCGGGCATCGGCCCGCATGGCGAGGGTGAGGCCGTCGTGCTCCAGGGGCGTGGTGAGTCCGGTGCGCCGACGGCGAGAAGTGCGGTCTGCGGGCACGGGCACGGTGCGCAGTTGCGAGACGGGAGCGGAGCGCAAGGCGAGGTAGGTGAGCATCTGGGCGCGGGCCGCGCCGATGAGCGCGTCGTCGCTGTCGCCGAGGCGGTCTTCCAGGTTGCCCGCGCCCGCCGCCTCCTCGTCGATGCCAGACCCATCAGGGCTGAGGGGCGGCTGGCCAGGGTGTAGGTCGTGGTCGATGGTGAGGAAGAGATCGTCACCGGGACGTACGGACGCTCCGACCAGGACGGTGCGGTGCGCATACGCGCCGAGGATCTTGCTGCCGGCCGCCAGCTGCGCCCACCCTTTGCGGAGCGTGCCCAGGCCGACGTCGCCACCCTTGGCCTCGATCAGCCAGTACCTCTCCTCTGCCTCGTGGCGCCCCCACAGGTCGGGCAGCTTCTTCTTCGGGTCCTTGAACGTGTCGTACAGAGCGGGGATGGGCCCGCCGAGTTCGAGGTGCTCGGTCTGGCCGAGGCCCAGCAACGAACGGCAGGCCCACTCGGTCATCGTCATGCCCAGCCGGTAGCCGGCGGCGTTCTTCGCGCTGCGCTCGGTGCCGTGCGCGTACACCGGGTTCCAGGTCAGGCGCTGGCCCTTGGCCCCAGGCACAGGGTGACGGGGCTCGACGACGTGCGCGCCAAGGTAGGCGTACAGCGGAGAGACCCGAGCGACCAGTTCCCCGTGTGCGTAGCGCGGCTGGTTCTGCAGGTGCGGGGTGACGTCGCGGCCGACTTCGGTGGCAGCCTTGATGATCTCCCGCCACGTGGTGGTCGGGGCGTACCAGCCGTCGGCCGCCGGGAACCCGTCCGATCCCGCCCACGCCTTGTGCTTGGCCGTCCGCCACTGCCGCCGAGGCTTCTTCGCGGGTCCGTTTCGGAACAGGACTGGTATGTCGAAGCTGTCGGGGTAGGTCAGCGGCGGCTCGTCGGGGATGTGCGCGGGGATCATGCGGTTCACTCTGGCATGTGCTCAGACCGCTCCCGGAGCCGGGTATCGAGCCGTCTACGGAGCCGCGGCGCAATCGATCCGGCTGGTAATTCAGTCCTGGCGCCGGACATGGACACGTCGAGCTGGCCCCCATACCGCACGGTACTCAGGGTCGGTCCCGGCGCACGTCGTTTCGCCGTCGTTCGAGTTGAGGGAGCCAGTGCTCGGGCGGCTGCGGATCCGTGGCTGCTACCGCCCAGCCGTCCTCTTCTTGAGGGTTCCGGGGAGCCCAGGTGCGCGGTGGGCGCAGTGCGAGGACATCCTTGACGAGTGCCCCCATAGCATCAGGAAGGTCCCGGTCAGGATCGTTCAGCAGGAGAGGAATACCCAGCGGGCCCCGTCGGGGGGCTGATGTCCGGTAGGTGACCTGGCAGGACGCGTTCGCTTCAAAGACGACGCCGCGGGCGTCGGTCGGCCCCTCCTCGTCCGAGAACCAGATCAGCCGGTCGCCGGCTACCAGGCGCTCCCTGCCATGGAGCATGCCGTTCCGCACGGTTCCGTCTCTGTCGAGAAAGGGAACGGGGTCCTCGTAAGCGCCGGGATCGTTGTCGCTGATTCCGGCCACGTGCCCGGGGTCATGCGTGGAGTGGATCTCCAGGAGGTCGCCGTCCGCGTGGGCCATCCAGATGTCGAGAACCTCAGCGGACGAGCTGAGCAGATGGGGGTACGCGGTGAGCACGAACAACTGCCCTGCCCTCAGTGGCAGGACGACTCGGTCATTCGCGGGCAGGCGATGAAGCGCAGGGATCGGCTCCCAGCTGTTGATACCGGTTACCTCCCTCTGGCACCGGCGGATCGCCTCGATGGCCGTGTCAAGGGAGACGCGGAAAAACTCCTTGCTTGCGTTAACGCGTTGGGCGGTGAGGAGGCGGTGGACAGCCTGTTCGACGTCTTTGGGCCGGGATGTGTGGGCCCTGAAGAGCACGTCGAAGGGGAAGGGGACCGATGTGCCCGACAGGTTCTTGGCTCGGTCCTCCGCGAGCAGGTCTGTGTAGCCGATCTTGAGCATGTCCGGGAAGGCAGGGTTCCGCTGGACGTACACGAACCCAGTGGTCCGAGGAGGGGGCAGAGGAGTCCCGTTGCCCGTCTTCCGTGAGCTGCCGGTTTTCTGGTGCCTCTTGGTGCCCCTGGAGAATCCGGAGAGCGTGACTGGCGGGTCGGACGACAGTACTTCGATCCCACCTTCGAGGTTGTGACGGGATGAGACGGTGATGCGGCGTCCCGAGGAGAAGTGCTCCACCTCAGCGCGGGACAGACAGCGCAACGCTTCTTCGAGCGGTTCGATCCCCTCATGTTCGTCGTAGTCGCGGTTACGGAAGTCTGGCAGGGATCGGGCCAGTGCATTGGTGGCGGCTTCCGTGATCAGACTGGCGAGCTCCGGACCGATGTGTGCGTACACAGTGCCTAGGTGGGTGGACTCGATTTCGTCGTACTCGTTGTGTGCTTGGGCATAGAGGTCGATAGGGACGCCGGCACGCTTCGCGATGAGGAGCAGCTCGCAGGCGTGGCCTGGGTTGTCCAGGTCGAAGACGAAGTGGGCGTGCATGCCCGGGGACTCCGTCCTGGGCTTACGGCAGATGAGTAGAAGGCGGTTCCGATGTTCGGGATCCCGCTCGAAACCGAGGGGCAGCACCCCCTCTGTGAATGCGGCGAGGGCAGCCTCCGCCTCTGCTGCGGTTCGGACGATGATGTTCCACCAGGGCAGAGGGCCGAAGGTGCCGTGTACCGCTTCGGCATCAGGAACACAGGAACTGCCTGGGTACGACTGCCGGAAGTCGAGGGAGTGGTTCAGGAAGGTCTGAATGCAGGCGTCCTGGAAGCGCTCCTGATGGGTGCGCGCCCGCAGCATGTCGCGCTCTGTGTCGCTCAGGCAGCCGATCGCCTCGCCGAGCATCTCTAGCTGCTCGTTGACCAGTTTCAAGGCTCGGGCGATCACTGGCCGCAGAGCGTGATTCTTCCGGAGCTGTCGACTTACCTCTCGAAGGTGCTCCTTGGCCGCGGTGCAGTAGGCCACATCTGCGCCCAACTTCCATAGGTGCCTGGCCTCGTCGGCGGGAAACTGCGCCAGCCACAGGCGATGAGCGTCGTTGCCCTTCCTGATCAAGGCAACTGAGGCGGGATGCCGCACATGAGCGTCGCGTTCCGCTTCCAGCCTGGACCAGATGGTGTCGGAGTACGCATCAAGAGATATGACTGAGAGAGGCACCAGAGCCTCTCCGGTGCGAGCCTCCACGCCCCAGTGCCGGGCCAGTTCCCTGGCCACTTGGGCGGCGGTTGCCGCGCGGGACGACCGACGTGACCAGTGGTCCAGGAGGAGGGCATACGTGCTCTCTGGATCCGCAGCGCGCAGTCCGAGGCCGAACAGCAGGACGGAACCGACAAGGCCGTCGCGCTCCACGTGCCGGCGGACATGCTCGACCAGGCTGGTGAGTTGATCCGTGTCAGGCTTGGGATCGGCGAAGACCGGGTGCTTTGCCAGCAGTCCCGTGATGTGCGCGGTGGACCGGCCATGCGCGTCCAAGACGGCGATCCGCAGGATCAGGAGGGCACGCAATAGATCCAGATCACTCGGGTTACCGACGATCCGCGCCGGATCCAGCAACGGGTGGTGGCGACCGACAGAGGTGGCAATCCCCGCGCAGATCTTCTGGATCCACTGCTCGCGCAGGTCGGTCAAGCCAGTAGCGGAAGGCACAGCTTTAATCCCCCTGTTAGACAAGGACGGTAATGGAACCCTCTCCGACATCCGCACCGGAGACCGTCCTCGTGAAAGCTCTGCCGGCGCGTGCTGTCGGCGACCTGTGGGACATGCAGGCGCCTGGCAGACGCCATGCCCATCAGCCCTGATGGCCTGGAGGGCCACGGCCAGGCAGCTCATCATCCTGGGCTGTCGCATCTGCGGAGTGTAGGAGGTGCCGCTGACAAGAGACCCGCATCGCGACGTTCCCGCTGACTTCCTCGGGCCCGTGGCGGTGTGGGAAGCCCCCACGACTTGGTTCGCTGTCAAGCGCCTGGATCAGATGCCAGGGCGACTGGCTTCACTGTCCAAGGACGACAGTTCGCCGGGGGCAGACAGGAAAGATCACAGAAAGACTGGCCAACCTGCGCGGGAGCATGTCAACGTAGACGACCTTGCAAGAAACCCCAGGTCAGAGAGGTGATTGTCTGTGACCGTGGCTTCCGTCGGCCCCGGTTTCTCCACCACCGTCGAAGCCCTGCGGCTGCGCGAGTGGCAGCTGGGCCCTGGCCAGCCCACGCTCGTCATGGACCAGTTCTGCGCCGAGGACTTCAACCTCATCGTGGACGACCGTGCGGACGTGCACGTCAGCTCCAAGGACGGCCGGTTCTACCTCGGCTGGTTCCCGCTCGGTCGTCCCGGCACCGACGGCGAGGGATGGAAGATCGCCGTCACCGGAACCGCCAAGGTACCCGGCTACCAGCTGTCGTTCGACACCGAGACGCCGGCCGACATCGTCGCTGCCGCCGTGGCGCGCGTGCTGGAAACCTCACGTCGCGTATGACAGTGCAGGCGCCCACGCGTAGTCCTCGCCGGGAGGGTGGTCGGCTGACGCCGGCTGATTCCATCGCTCACCGTTTTCCTCACCCAAGGAGGCCGTTCATGACGTCCATGGAGATGACCGTCGGCGATCTCATCGACCTGCTGTCCGGTTGCGACCGCAGTGCTCCGGTCCGCCAGGCCATGAATCCGTTCTTTCCGATGGCACACCGTTTGGCGCAGGTCGTGCAGTCCGTGGACGAGACCGGCCAGACCGTCGTCTACCTCGCCGAAGGCCGGGACGAGGGCTCACAGCTCGGCCACCTGCCGCCCGAGGTCGCCGTCGCCCTGACCTGGCAGGGCGACGTCCAGGCACCCCCGCGCCGCCCCCGCCGCCGTGCCGGCGGCAACTAGACCCGCACCGAGCCCCTTGGAGGCGCCCCTGTACCCCGAATGTCCGCCCGACCCGTCCACTCCACGTGGCGGCCAGCCCGCGTTCTGGGTCGGCCCCCGGCATCTGGCCGGTGACGATGGGCGCCTCTACGACGCCGTCGCCGACACGCTCGCCGGCCTGGGCTGGACGAGCCTGACGATCGTCCGCGGACGGCACGAGCCGGACGAGGCACCCCAGGACCGCCAGGTCCTGCGCAGCACCGTCCTGCACATCAGCCCCGACGCCCTGCGCTGGGCCCAGTGGAGCCTGGCGGACGAACCGTTCCACCTGGGTGACCTGCCGATCGCCTGGCAGATCTCCGCCCGCGCGGACACGAGCAGCCCGCTCGCCCAGTGGTCGGCCTACTTCACCCCGGAGGTCCCCGGCGAGGCCGTAGCCGACTTCCTCGTCGCGCTCGACGCTCGCGACGAGCCCGCCCTGCCGCTTGCCGGACCCGAGCTGGTCCTGGACGCCGTCGCCGCACACGGATGGCTCCGCGACATCGACCAGCCCCAGGCGGCAGCGACAGACCCGACGTTCACCTCGCACCTCAGCCTCGGCGAGGTGCCGCCTCTCATCCAGGACGGCGACCCGCGCGCCCTGATCACCGAGGACGACGAGGCGGGGCTGGCCGGGTGGCAAGCGTGGGCCGAGCCCGCGCTCGGCGCACCGTGCCTGTGGGCGGCTTCCTTCTCCGCCAGCGTCCCGCACGACCTTGTGGCCGCCTTCGCCGCCTCCCTCAGCTCGACGGCACCGGTCCTGCGGCGGGTGCTGCCGGCGAGCACGCGGGACCGGCTCCTGCGCGCCCCGGCTGGCTGAACGCCGGTGTCCGTCCTTCATTCGACGCATGAAGCCCGGCCTCCCCGATTTCGGGAAGGGCGGGCTTCATGCTGCTGTGTTTGCCGGTGCGCTGAGGGGTTCGGACCGTGACGGCAGTATGTGACGACAGCGGCGACAGAACCCGTAATCACCACCAGCAGTGCCATCTTGCCTGCCCAGACGATGCGTTCCACGATCTCGCCCCGATTGTCAGACCGGAGTGCCATCGTTCGTCCATGTTCACCCTTACGACGACCACCTCATGGTCAACCCGCACATCTGGGGCCAGCCGGCCAGCGCCAACCCGCTACTCCAGCTCCGCAACATAGACGGCGGGGAGTGGTTCCAGCGGTACGGCGACAGCTTCGAGGCCGTGTGGGCATCTGCGCGCCCCTGGGCGCCCGACAGACAGGAGTAGCACTGCCGTGGGCAGGACCGAGTACTACCACGACCCCAAGGCCCCCAAGGCCAACACCCTTATCCCCGCCAGCAACCTGCTTGTGGTCAACGACGAAGGCGCCATCCTTCTCCAGCGGCGCCGCGACACCGGCCAGTGGGCCCTGCCCGGAGGAGCCCAGGACATCGGCGAGAGCCCGGCGCAGTGTGCCGTCCGTGAGTGCGAGGAGGAGACCGGCATCGTCGCGGAGGTCACCGGCTTCCTCGGCGTCTACTCCAACCCGGAGCACATCATCGAGTACACCGACGGTGAGATCCGGCAGCAGTACGAGGCCGTATACATCGGCCGCCCCGTAGGGGGCAAGCCCACCGTCAATGAGGAGGCCGACGGCGTGCGCTGGGTTCACCCGGACGACCTGGACAAGCTCGACATCCACCCGAGCATGCACGAGCAGATTGGCCACTACCTGACCGGGGCTTACCCCTACCTCGGCTGACCGCTCGGACTTACAGCTCTACGCCGGCCTCGACCGCTGCCGCCCGCACCCGATCCACACTCGCGTGGATGTGCGGGGCGGCCCGGCGGATGAAACGCCCGACCACGCTGTCCTCGCCGTAGCGGCCCAAGATCTCCTGCAGCCGCTCATGGGGCGTCGTCCGTCGGCCGTCCGGCGTCGTGGTCATGTCGCAGTAGACCAGCGCGTCCACGAGGAGCGGATCATCCAGGAGGGGGAACTCGTCGGCCAGATCAGTCCGGAGGCCACGCTCCTCGGCTTCGAGCAGCGCATACGAGTGGTTCGCGACCAGGCGGACAACCCGTCCCTCCGCCGCGTGCACGTCACGGAGGTACCGTGCTCCGTCCAGCGGATGGAATCCGGTAGAGGCGAGCGGGGGCGCGTAGCCGATGTCATGCAGCACGGCAGCGGCTTCCAGCACCTCGGCGCTGTTACCGGCCAGCGGCGCCAGCGTCTGGGCGCAAGCGGCAACGCCCTGCGAGTGTGCCCACCTGCGCGGGAGGCTGCTACTCAGCAGCTCACCAGCCAGTTCGTACGCCCAGTCAACCTTGGTCGTTGCCACCTGGGGAGGATATGGCAGCGACGGCGAGGACGTCTTGGGCATCCGCGGCCGTGGGCAAAGGGGAAGCCTGGACGCTGCGGGAGCCGCTAAGCGTTTCTCGATTGCGGACCCGATCGCCGCGTACTTATTCTTCCGGGCAACGCGTTGACGGAGACGAGTAGCCAGGGATCACGCGAGCCGAGAGAGCTGCTGGCAGCTGGGAAGGCAGCCTCGCGCCCCAGGGTGAATCCCCTCCCGAGTGCGGGGAGGAACGGCCTCAGGGGAGGTCCAATGCCCCGCCGGTTGATCCCCGTGACCGGGTCTGAATGAGGCCACCATCTGCTGGTGGCGAAGGCGCGGTGGCACCGCGAGTTGCCCCTTCTCGCCCGCGCTCCCAAGGGATCACGTCATGATGACTGATCGAATGGAGCACGGCAGGATGATCGATGTCACCCTGATTCGCCAGAACCCAGTCCGTGTCCAGCAGGCGCTAGCCAAGCGGGCGGTCCACGTCGACCTCGACGAGTTTCTTCGACTGGACGACGACTACCGACAGGTGCGGGCTGAGATGGAACGCCTCCGTGGGGAGCGCAAGAGGATCTCGGGCGAGATCGCGAAACGGCAGCGGGTTGGGGAGGGCGTGGCAAGTCTGCACGGTGAAGCATCGGCCGTGGGCGAGCAGCTGACTGCCGTGGAGGCGCGGCTCATCGAACTGGAGCAGGCGCGTCAGGTCTTCCTTGATCCGCTGCCGAACCTACCCGACGCGGACGTGCTGGCCGGAGGCAAGGAGAACAACGAGGTCATTCGTGAAGCCGGCCAGCGTCCGGAGTTCGGTTTCACGCCCAGGGACCATGTGGAGCTCGCTCGGACTCTGGGCTTGGTCGACTTTGAGCGGGGCACGAAGCTCGGCGGCAGCGGCTTCTGGATCTACCGGGGCGACGGCGCGCTCCTGGAGTGGGCGCTGCTGAACCACTTCCTGGAGGCCCATGTGCGGGACGGTTACGAGTTCGTGCTGCCGCCGCACATCCTGACCTTCGCGGCCGGGTACACGGCGGGCCAGTTCCCCAAGTTTGCGGACGAGGTCTTCGCCTTGGAGCAGGGGGAGCACGGTCCGGAGCGGTTCCTGCTACCGACCGCGGAGACAGCGTTGGTCAATCTGCACCGGGACGAGACGCTGCCCGAGTCGGAGCTGCCTCGGAAGTACGTCGCGTACACGCCGTGCTACCGCAAGGAGGCCGGCGGCTATCGCACGGCTGAGCGGGGGACCCTGCGCGGTCACCAGTTCAACAAGGTCGAGCTGTTCCAGTTCACCCACCCGGACGCCTCGGACGCCGCACACCAGGAGCTTCTCGGCAGAGCGGAGGACTTGGTAAAGGGACTGGGCCTGCACTATCGGATCACGCGACTCGCGGCCGGGGACACCAGCGCAGCGATGGCCAAGACGTACGACGTCGAGGTGTGGCTGCCGAGCATCGAGGCGTACGTCGAGGTCAGCTCGGTGTCGAATGCCCGCGATTACCAGGCGAGGCGTGGCAACATCCGTTACCGGCCCCAACAGGGGAAGTCGACGTTCGTCCACACGCTGAACGGCTCAGGTCTGGCCACGAGCAGGCTTGTGCCCGCGCTGCTGGAGCAGCACCAGCGGGCCGACGGCACGGTGGAGGTACCCGACGTGTTGCGCAAGTGGATCCCGAGCGGCGTCCTGACAGCACCGCCCTCGGCCTGAGCTGAGCGGGCCGTCTGTAGAACACTGAACGGGTGGGCCCCAGGTCAGAGTACCCAACCACGCCGGTTGGCCAGCCATCGCAGTGTGACCTCTCCGCACCACGTCTGGTGCTGGCGAAGATGCGGTGACCAGTCTGCTGCGGGCTGTCCGCCGGAGGTGAGGAAGAAACCGGAGAGAGCGGCGAGCGCCGCATCGAGTTGTTCGTCGGCGACTCCGCGGGCGGTGGGGTGCTGGGTGAACAGGGCGGTGGCGTCGTGTCCGTCGGCGTAGGCGGTGGCCAGGAGCAGGACGAGGTCGAACCAGCTCGCACCCAGGCAGGGCCAGTTCCAGTCGCAGATCCACGCGGCGCCGTACGCATCGATCAGCACGTTGTCCTGTCGTAGGTCGTGGTGGAGGACGGCATTGCCTGCGACGGCCTCCCGCCATCCGCTTTCCAGGCTGGCCAGCACGTCCAGTAGGTCGAGTGGTACCCAGGAAGGCAGGGCGTTCGTGGACGTGGCGCCTCGGGCGACGTTGCGCCAGTCGGCGAAGTCACCGCCGTCACCCACCGGCTTGAGGCCCACATGCTGGAGTGCCGTGGGTGGGGTGGAGAGTGCCTCTGCTGTGATCCTGTACGCGTCGAGAGTGGCCGTGAGCTCATCAGACTTCCACGGTGTGGTGGGCATGCGGCCACCGGGGACAGCGTCGATGCCGAGAACGACCCATCCGTCGTGCTCCTCAATCCACTGCAGGCGTGGCGCGGGAATCTCTGCCGGGAGCGCCTGGTTGATCAACGCTTCCCTGCGGTAGGAGTCGGCGACCACGCTGTTGTCCAGGCTCTTGACCGCCTTGACGAACAGAGGTCCGAAGGCCCCGCGCAGTACAGCGGCGAAGCCGCTGGTAAATCCGCTCCCTGCGCTGCGCCCGGCCTGTACTGAGCCTCCGAGGCGTCGGGTGATGAGCTGGCGAACGTCTTGTGGGAGGTCCTTCCAGTCTGGGCGTACCGCTGTGGCGTTGTACTGAAGGCGCGAGGTGATGATGTCGGGCATTCCGTCAGGATGGGGGAGCTGTGTTTCCCGGCGCCACGGAAATTGTCACGCGGATCCGTGTCCGTCCATTCGCTGACTGAGCCCCGTAGGCTGCGCCCCGGGTAGCGTCATCATCAGTGCGACTACACCTCCTCCTTCCTGGCGCCGTTGATCGTCAGGTGGCCGCACCTGCTTCCGAACCTGCCCACTGGCACGATCACGACCTAGCAGAAATCTCGCTGTCGTCTCGAGGCCCTGGCTCGCTATCCTCCGTCACAACGCGATGACGGAGACGAGTAGCCCGGGATCACGCGAGCCGAGAGAGCTGCTGGCAGCTGGGAAGGCAGCCTCGCGCCCCGGGGTGAAGACCCTCCTGAGTGCGGGGAGGAACGGCCATGTGGTCCCATGCCCCGCCGGCTGGCCCCGTTACCGGCCACGAATGAGGCCGCCACTGTCGAGTGGTGGTGAAGGCGTGGTGGAACCGCGAGTCCCCTTCTCGCCCGCGCCCCCAAGGGATCACCATGACGCCCTGGAGGGCTGCGATGATCCATACGACCGATCGTGTACTGGTATCTGACCTGCACGAGCACTTGGGTCGAACCGTTTCCGTGTCGGGCTGGGCGCACACTCTGCGCCTGCTGAGTAAGGTCCAGTTCGTCGTCGTACGCGACCACACGGGCATGGTGCAGGTCACCCACCGGCGCGGCGGCGCAGGCGACGACATCGAGGCCGCCCTGCAGCAGCTCACGCCGGAGTCCGCGGTGCGGATCACCGGCCGCGTCGTCGAGAACCCGATCGTGAAGCTCCACAGCCTGGAGATCATCCCGGAGCGGGTCGAGATCCTGAACCGGGCCGCGACACCGCTGCCCATCGACGAGCACACCAGCCTGGAGCACCGCCTGGACTGGCGGTTCCTGGACGTACGCCGCCGTCCCGCCGCTCAGCTGATGTTCGCCGTGCAGACCACCCTGGAGCAGGGGATGCGCGAGTACGCCTATGCCCAGGGCGCCACGGAAATGCACACCCCCAAGCTCATGGGCACCGCCTCGGAGTCCGGAGCGGAGGTCTTCGAGCTCGGCTACTTCGGCCGCAGCGCCTATCTCGCACAGTCGCCGCAGTTCTACAAGCAGATGGCGATCTCGGCCGGAATCGAGAAGGTCTTCGAGATCGGCCCCGTCTTCCGTGCAGAGCCGTCGTTCACCTCCCGGCACGCCACCGAGTTCACCGGCGTCGACGTCGAGCTGGCCTGGATTGACGGCGTCGAGGACGTTATGGCGTTCGAGGAGCAGATGCTCGCCCACGCCATCACTAAGGTCGCCGACGCCCACGGCGATGCGGTCCGGGAGCAGTTCGGTGTGGAGATCACCGTTCCCACGACGCCCTTCCCCCGCATCACCATGGCCGAGGCGCATGACATCCTGCGCAAGGGCGGCTGGGACTCGGAAGGAACCAAGGAGGACCTGGACCCGGAGGGCGAGCGGAGCATCAGCGCCCACATCCAGCAGGCCACCGGCCACGAGTTCGTGTTCATCACCCACTACCCCGTGGGCATCCGGCCCTTCTACCACATGCGGCCGGCCGACGACCCGAGCGTGACCCTGAGCTTCGACCTGCTCTGGAAGGGGCTGGAGGTCACCACCGGCGCCCAGCGTGAGCACCGCTACGACGTGTTGCTGAAGCAGGCCGTGGAGAAGGGCATGAGTCCGGAGCCGATGCAGGACTACCTGAACGCGTTCCGGTACGGGTGCCCGCCGCACGGCGGGCTGGGCATGGGCCTTGGCCGCGTGCTCATGGTCTTGCTGGGACTGGAGTCGATCCGCGAGGCCACCTTCCTCTTCCGCGGGCCGAACCGGCTCACCCCATAGCTGGCCTCTGTGTATGGCTGGCCTACGTCGGATTTCCCTTCCGGGGCCTCGTTCACTGAGAGCATGGACAGGTGAGTACTGAGGGAGTGGGGCGCTGGGTGCCGGCTCGTCCCGAAGATCTAGCTGTCATGTTCGCTGCGGCCGACTTCCCGTGGTGGATCGCTGGCGGGTACGCGATCGAACTCGCCGTCGGCCGTGAGCTACGCCCGCACGGCGATCTCGATGTCCTCGTCCTCCGACGGGACCAAGCTCGCGTGCGCGATCTCTTGACCGACTGGGACCTGTACGTGGCGGACCCACCTGGCATGGGGCGGCTGCGCCCGTGGCGTTCTGGGGAGACTCTTCAGCCGCCCCTCCACGACATCTGGTGCCGACGCACGCCTGAGGCACCCTGGTCCGTGCAGCTCATGCTGGACGAGGCGGAGGGCACCCATTGGGTCTCCCGGCGTACCCCACGGATCCGGCTTCCGATCGAGCGGTTGGGACGAAGAAGCGGGACTGGTATCCCCTACCTGGCGCCCGAGGTGCAGCTCTACTACAAGGCGAAGGCGACACGGGAGAAGGATGAGACAGACTTCGAAGCGGTACTGCCGCTGCTCGGCGAACCTCAACGCATTTGGTTGGCGAACGCCATCGCAGTAACCGTGCCGGACCACCCATGGCGGCAGCGTCTTACGCCACCGGACGCACACAAATGAGGCGTCGGCCGCCGAGCGCGGTCCGTGGGTGACACGAAGGTGGTACGAGAGTTATACAACCTGAAGCCCTGGCACTCCATGAGTGAACACTTGGTCGACGAGGCAATGGCGAAGCCACGCTAACCAACCGCAGGCAGATCAGGCCGATTTCAGTGTCCACGACCAGTTCCTTAGCTCGTCGGGAGGGCGGTCTGATTACCCGAAGCTGCCTCGTCCTCCGTCCGCGGCACGCACCGAGGTGTTACCGGCTCAGTGCGGCGTCGAGATATACCTGCACCGCGTCGAAGAGGCCGTATGGCACGTACGCGGGAATCTGGGCATGCCGGACCCATGCCACCTCAGCCAGTTCATCGTCGTCCGCCACGTAAGGAGCGCCGGACTCTACGACACAGGCCACGTAGGTCATCTTCCGGCCAGTCTTGGGGTGAACCCGTTCTCCGAGGACCTTGAGAGCGGTCACCTCCATGCCGACCTCTTCGCTCGTCTCTCGCACGGCTGCTTGTTCAGGGGTCTCCGTCCCCTCGATCTCGCCCGCCGGGAACTGCCAAGACAGTTGACCTTCCGCGACCCGGCGGCGAACCATGAGCACGGCGCCGTCCTGTACCACGATCGCGGCTGCGATGCCCGGTCGCTCTTGTGCCGTTTGCTCGGTCATACGTCTTCCTCCAGTGCTGCCAGCATCGGCGGGTAGATCGTGTCAACGGACATGAAGCGGCCCTGTAGGTTCTCAGATCCCGTGTCATTTTCTCAGTCGCGCTGTCATGTGACTGGCCGAACTGACACGGGATTGAGAATCGCTGGCCACTGCCGTCACTCGTTTGAGGACTCCGTTGCCAGCGGGATACCGCACAGCGGGCAGCCGTTTGCGTGGTCGTCCTGACAGACGTAGCCGATGGCGCCATCCACGCACCATTCGGCGGCCTCCTCGGACAGCAGGTCGGGCCCGGCAAAGAGCAGCCGACGAAATTCCGTGGTGTCCGCAATGTCGGCCGGCCGGTTGGTGAACCACTCGTCGAACCAAGGCTTGTCCCGGTGTATGCGCCAGTGCGCATTCTCCCGGTCGTCGACAGCCGTAAGGAACCGATCGACGATGCGCCCCCAACTCGGTGCTCCGAACCAGCCGTTGTCGAACGCGCACAAGGATTCGACCAGGGTTCGCAGACCGAACTCCTTCTCGCTAAGGCAGTACCTTCGCCCCCATGAGATCGCGACCTGTGCCATCTCCGCGAGTTCTACGCGCGGATCATCCTCGTGTGCCGGGTCGTCAGGGTTGTGGCAGGCCAGCCCGAGCTCGAGCACAGACTGCCCGGTCGGTAGAACCCGGGACGGGTTGACGATCGCGAGACCGAGACCGATCCAGTCGACATGGTCGAACGACAGCATCGAGCGCACGAGTCGGGTGGTTGCCGCGTTGATCCGCATCATTGTGCCGTCGTGCAGCGGACTCTCCCCGGCATGCCAGTTCTCGACGGGTGTGTTGCGCCACACGGCGAGCGTGATGCGGGTGGCAGCGAGCCACAGCAGGGCGTCGTCGTCGAGGTGCCCGAACCGCTTGGCGCACTCCTGGGCGCCGTAGGTGATCAACTCTTCCGGTTTCGGCCACCTGTGGCTGTCGGGCCCTTCAGGCCCTTCAGGCGCGTACTCGTAGTCATCGGCGTACTCGTCGAGGATCGCGCTCAACTCGGCTGCGCTGTAAGCCTCGCTGTACTCGGAGCTGTCCGTCTCCTCGACGGTGTACATGTCGTGGTCCCAGGAGACGTACACGTCGCCCCAGAGCACGACGTCATCGCACTCGCTGGCGTTGTCCGTCACAACCGGCCTGATGGTGATCGGGGCAGTACGCCCGTCGGTTCGCTCGCCGTCCTTCTCGGCAGCCCATGCAGTGATGACCCCGAGCGGCTTCGGAAGGAGAGGACCGACCTCGGTGATGCTGAACGGCTCGTCGTCGTCATCGGTGTCGAACCGGCTGTTGACGAACGCGACCGCCTCGGAGGGCGAGCTGACGATGGACTGGGTACCACTCTCGTTGTCAACCACTCGCCACAACGCGCTGTTCTTCACGATGCTCTCCGATCGCGGTGAGTGCACCCGGGGCGGGTGCGATGCGCCGGGTCGCTCGGCACTGACTCCAATTATGGGCTGATCAACCCGTCCGTAGTCCCGCAGGCGCTTGTCAGCGACGACGCTCGGGACGTTCGTGTGCAACGAAGGGGCGAATGCCAGGCGCTCCGCCTCTCCCCGCTCGATCAACTGCCGCACAGGATGCCGCACATCACCCACTACATTAATCAACTTACGGGTGCTTTCACCTGACGGCAGATCGCCCCGACCCCACAGCGAGGGCCCAAGGAGTCCAGATGACGCTCTCTTCGCCTGGTGCACGGGCCGTGGACTTGCGTGTTGAGCCGGTTGATGACGTTCTCGAACACGTGGAGCGGTCCCTTCAAATGCAGTTGCTCCGTGACACCGTGGTGTGCAAGCGGCGCTCGGTTGGGGCGCGGACGGACCGTGGAACGTGGGTGAGGGTTGAGCGGCGCAGCTTCGACCGGATCGGAGCACAGGGCTGGAACGGCACCGAGGCCGCAGCGGTCTTGCATGGAGTGTCTATGCCGAAGTGGTACGCGGGGCTGGCGTGGCGCGAGCGGGACGAGCCGGTGATGTGGCGGGCAGACGAAATGGTGCTGGTCACCGCCCCGCCCGTTGGGCAAGCCGCTCTGGTGATCGAGGATCCTCAACTGTCGGACGGCTGGTGGGCGGCACTCAATGCTTCGCTGGACGCACTCGCCGCGCAGCGCACGCACCGCCTAGCCACTCCGGACACAGAGACGGCCACCCAGGAACTGGTGACTGGGACGATCCGAGCAGTCTTCCCCGAAGTAGACGCCACCGTGGATGAGTGGACGCCAGCACATGCGGATCTGACGTGGGCGAACGTGACCGGGCCCGAGTTCTGCATCATCGATTGGGAGGATTGGGGGATGGTGCCGCGCGGACTGGACGCGGCCACCCTCTGGGGGAACTCCCTCGCCGTCCCCGCCCTGGCACAACGAGTGTGGGCGGAGCGTCGGCCAGACCTGGAGAGCAGGTCTGGCCGGCTGATGGCCCTGTTCTTCTGTGCGAAGGTCGTAGGACCGCACGCCCATCCCCAGGATCCCCGCTTGGAGCCCGCCCGGAAGGAGGCGGCGCGGCTCATCGCCGAGCTTCACTCCTGACGGCGGTTGCGCAGGAGGCTGCGGTAGCGGCGGACGGCCTCCTCGTCCACCGCGAAGCTCTGGGCGTTGGTCAGCTCTCGCAGGTGGTCGGGGTTGTCCGTGCCGACCGCTACCGCGTTCACGGGCGGGAGGTGGTAGGCGGCCCTGAAGGCAGCCTGCACCGGGGTGGCCTGCTGCCGGGAGCAGGTAGGACGGGGTCCCTCAGTCAGCCCCCGCACCCTGCCGCTCCTCTTCCTCCCCTTCGGCTGCGGTCCTTCGGCCGCACGGGTTTATGCGAGGACACGCATAGTCGTGTTCGTGCATAGACGCTGCGCCCCGCCCCCTCTAACGTCGTGGGCAGGCGGCCCAATCGGGGCCAGAGCAAGGGGGTTTGGCATGTCCGAGCGTTCGGCACTCACCCGGCTCACGGGCAATGGCAACGGCGAGTGCGGAGAGAAGGACTGCCCGAACGTGTACCGCACGGCCGCGGGGTCGTTCGTGGTGCAGGGTGACGTGTCCGACGCCTTCACCCCGCCCGCAGGGGAAGGGCTTGTGGAAATCCCGGAGGCGGTTCTCAGGGAGGCGTTCCATGCACTTGGATGGTGACGCCTGGAACGACTGCTTCGATTCCATGGAGCGTGAGGCGTGGAGGCTGGAGACGCTGCCCGTCTACACCATGCCCCAGGAAGCGGAGAAGCTGAAGCGATTCCTCGCCGGGGAGAAGTCGCCGGACGATTACACATCGGCCTGGATGGATGAGGTCCGGCAGTGGGCCTCGGAAGGAAAGAGAGTCGGCAGGGTGCACGTCGTGACCCGCCCGCTCTCGGACTACCTTCGGTTCGAATTCGAGTACTACTACCGGCACCACGTGAAGGCGGGCGAGGACATCCGTATCCTCGACCTCACCGACCGGGAGAACCCGGGACTTCCAGATCAGGACTTCTGGATGTTCGACGAGTCCAAGGTGGTCCTGATGAACTACCGGTCGGACGGGACACAGATAAACCGCGAGCTGTACGGGGGCGACCCGGAGCCCTACCGGCAGTGGAAGCGGATTGCCATTGCCGAATCCGTGCCGTTCCTGGAGTACGTGAGCAGCGGGTGACGTTCGATCCTGAGCAGCTCGGGCAGCCAAAACAGGAACTGGCGGCCCTGCTGAAAGAACTACGCAAGCGAGCCGGCCTCACTGGGGACCGGCTCGCTCGGCGTTGCAACATGTCCCAATCGAAGATCAGTCGGATCGAGAATGGGAAAGTCCAGCCGAGTCTGCTGGATCTGGAAAGGATCCTCCGGGCCGTGGTGGCTCCACCCGAGGTCATCGAGGAGGTCGTTGCCCTCGCGAGGCTGGCCAACACCGAATGGCAAGACCTGCGCTCGCTCCGACGTAGGGGCCTGGAGAAGAAACAGACTGAACTTGCCGCCCTTGAATCCTCGTCCACGGAGTTCCGCTTCTTCCTGCTCTCGATGATTACAGGACTGCTGTCCACCCCTGAGTACATCCGCGCCAGCCTTGCCCATTCTCCGGCTGATGTAACCAAGACGATCGCGAGGAAGCTGGAGCGGCAGGAGGTTCTTTACAACACGGAGAAGCGGTTCACTTTCATTCTTACCGAGCAGGCAGTGAGGTGGCCACTCCTGCCCCCGGCTGCGATGGCGATGCAGATTGACCGGCTGGCCTCACTGACCCACCTTGCGAACGTGAAGCTCGGCGTCATCCCCATCGCGGGATACAAGCCCATGGCTCCGATGGACACCTTCACCATCTATGACGACACCCTGGCCACCGTGGAGAACACCACCGGTGTCGTGATCCTGAGAGATCCACGCGACATCGAAATGCACTTGGAACTTTTCTCCACACTGGAGGGTTATGCGCTGTTCGGGGACGAAGCGCGAGCCTTGTTGGCAGAGTGGTCCGCCGCCTGCCGTTCATGATCTTTAGTCCATGACGGGAAAGAACTACACAGCCGTCGCTTTGTAGGCCAATGATTTCCCCCATGGCAGCGACCGAGCGAAACGAAAAGTGGGTCCGCTACGGCGTGGGGTGGCGGCTGGGGTACCGGCGGAGGTTCGGCCCTGACGCTGGTGTGCGCTCATGACGACCGGGCGCATGACTCTCCGGGTGTCATACGAGGGGCGCCGGATGTACGACCCGGTGCGCATGGTGCAGGTGAACCACCGCATCCCGGTGATCTTGGCTTGCCGACCAAGTACCCGCCGTGCGCGTGCCCTCGGTGCACGGGGCGCCCGTCGTCACCAAGGTCGGCGTCCGCCGCGCTCGTCGCTGTCCCTTTGCTTCCTGCCGGAATCCCGGTGGGAGTCCCCGAGAAGAGAGAGGTAAGCCCGATGGTGGAAGAGAACACCACGTCGGCCGCCCCCGAGGGGGGTGGACTGCTCGTCGCGAAGCGGAAGATCGTGGCCGCGCGCACGCGTGCCGAGCAGGAGTCGGACGTCAGCAGTGGCCGTTCCGACGGCAACGACTGACGGGAGCGCCCGCGTTGCTTGATGCAGCCTCGTGGGCGGGGCGTCTGGGCGGGGACAGGTTCCTCGCCCAGACGTACCACCGCTCGTACGCGCACTTCCCCGGGGTCGCCGACGCGGCGGGTCTGTTTTCCTGGGACGACCTGAACCGGATCATTGCCACGCAGCGGCTGGAGCCGCCCCGGCTGCGCCTGTCGGCTGACGGCGAGATGGTGCCGCTGCACCGCTACGCGATCCCGACAACGAACCGCCGCGCGGTCACCTGGTCCCGTATCCAGCCGTCCGACTTCCACGCCCAGCTCAGGGACGGGGCGTCGCTGGTCCTCGACGCGGTGGAGAAGATCCACCCCGCCGTGGGGGCGGCTGCGGAGGGGCTGGAACGCTTCCTCGGGACTTCTGTGCAGGCCAACGTGTACGCCTCGTGGACCGAGCGGGAGGGCTTCGGCCGGCATTGGGACGACCACGATGTCGTCGTGATGCAACTGCATGGCTCGAAGCGGTGGCGCCTGTGGGGGATGACCCGTGAGGCGCCCACCTTCCGGGACGTGGAGTCGCCGGAGGAGCCGCAGGGCGACCCGGTGGCGGACCTCGTTCTGTCCCCGGGTGACGTGCTCTATCTGCCGCGCGGCTGGTGGCACTCGGTCACCGCCGATCAGGGGACGGAATCCCTTCACCTCACGTTCGGCATGGTCCCGCACACGGGCGCTGACCTGATGCTGTGGGTCGTCGATCAGCTCCGGGCGTCCCTCGCGCTGCGCAGGGACATCCCGCGCTTCGGCTCGCTGGCGGAACAGTCGGACTTCATCGACGCCGTACGCCGTGAGGTGGCCGACATGATGGCGGACCCCCGCCTCGTGGAGCGGTGGGCGGAGTCGATCGACACGACCGACCTGGGCCACGCGATTCCGTCCCTGCCCTACGTGGACGGACTCCCCGCACGGAGAGAGATCACGGTCAAGCTCACCGCCCCGAGAGGTCGCCTGACGGCCAACCGAGAACAGGGCACGGTCACCTTCTCGGCGGCCGGTACCGCGTGGGACTTCGCCGAGTCCGCAGCGCCCGCGCTAGGCACGCTGTTGACCAACCAGCCGACCACGCTGGGGGAGGTGGCCGACTCCGCCGGGCTTGAGGTCAAGGAGGTGGCCGAACTGGTCTCCGTCCTCATTGACGGCCACGCCGTCGCAGTCGTGGGAACGGCGCTGTGACCGCCGCGCTCTGCTTGGGGACATACCGCGTGCGTGCCGTCAGTCAGGCGGCACGCACCGCCCTGGCCGCCGGCAGCCCCTGGGTGGACACGGCACCCAACTATGGTCGTGGTCAGGCGCATGAGGAGCTGCGGCCGGTGCTCGGGGAATACCCGACCGTGCGGGTAGCCACGAAGACGGGGTTCTTCACGGAGGAGCAAGGCCACAGCGCCCTGGCTGAGGGCGTGCTCACCCGGGAAGAGGCGGCCGGTAGGCACAGCCTTGAGCGAGGCTTCGTCCGCTGGCAGACGGAGCGATCCTTGGCCGCGCTCGGGCGCGTGGACCTCGTGTTCGTGCACAACCCCGAGCACCACGGGCACGGCCTTGACCGCGCCGCTCTGCACGGGCGTGTGCGGGAAGCCTTCACGGCGCTGGAGGAGTTCGCCCACGCGGGCAGGATCGGTGGGTACGGCGTCGCCACCTGGTCGGGCCTAACCTCCGGAGCGTTCAGTGTCGCCGAGTTGCTCGCGCTCGCACGCCAGGCGGCTGGTTCCGCCGAGCATTACTTCACGGGCATGCAGATGCCCGTCAGCCTGATCATGGATGCCCCGATCACACAGGCCCTGAACGGCGGCGGACCACTGGTACAGGCGAAGGACGCCGGGCTGATCACGTTCGGCTCCGCGCCCCTGCACGGGGGCGAACTCCTCGACGCCATGACACCCGAACTGGTGAACCTCATCCGCCCCGGCCTGTCGGCCGCAGCCGCTGCCCTGCTGGCCGCTGGCTCGTGCCCCGGCCTCGATGTCGTCCTCACCTCCGCGAGCACCCGCGAGCACTGGGACGATATGGCCAAGGCTCTGGCTGCGCCGCTGACGGCCCAGGAACTCAGGAGGGTGACGGATGAACTCGCCGGTGAATGAGGAGGTACGAGCCCTGATGGAGGCAGCCCACGACCGGGCGGCCAAGGCACTGCGCCTCAGCTGCACGGGGCCGCTGGCGTGGGGCTTCCTCGGCGTCACCCTCGGACGCCGAGCGGAGGACCGGTGGCTACGGGTGAGCCGGACGGCGAAAAGGAACGCGGGCAGAAAGCAGGGGGAGGGCATCGTCGGGGCTTCCCAGCTCCTACCCGAAGGCGTCCCGCGCCCCCGCCTTCACGGGGTGCACGACTGGACTGACGGCGAGTGGGCCTTCGAGGCCGAAGTCCTGGACTACCTCACGCAACCTGTGGTGTCCCCGGACAGAGCCGACATCGACCACGATCCGGCGCTGCCTGACGAATGGTGGGCGGACCTTCGCCAAGCCCTTGCCCTGCTCGCTGAAGCGGAGGGTGTGAAGACGACCGTCCGGGACGGATGGATCGAACGAGCCTTCCCCCAGTTCCTCGGCATCCCGGCCCCCGCCAACGTGGAGCGGGTGACCGGTCACGGTGACCTGCACTGGGGCAACCTCACCGCCGAGCCCCTGTGCCTGCTGGACTGGGAGCGGTGGGGCCTGGTGCCCTTCGGCTATGACGCGGGGCTTCTCCACGCCAACAGCCTGCTTGTACCCGACGTAGCCGCCCGCATCCGCAAAGAGTTCGCCGCCATCCTCGACACCCCCGCCGGTCGAATCGGGGAACTCGCGGCCCTGGCCGAGATGCTGCAAGCCGTGGCCCGTGGCTGGTACCCCGACCTTGCGCCCCACCTTCTCTCCCGAGCGGAGGCACTCACGGGAGTGCGCCCGCCCGTTCCGGTGCACTCCGAGGTGAGCGCCTGACTGCGCCCCTGCGCGCCTCTCTCAGGCCCTCTCTGCCAGGTGGCGGTAGACGGTGGCGCGGTGGACTCCCAGCGCCTTGGCAATGCTGGTGACGCTCTCGCCCTTGTCGCGTCGCGCACGGGCTATGTCCAGCTTGCCGTCCCCACCCGGCCGCGGGGCATCACCGGAGGACCCAGCGTTGTCGACCGGAGACTGTCGTACCGGCTGTGGACGGCCGTGAGCTCCTCGGTCGATCGCACGTCGCTGTGGACGTACACCTGCGGGCCTTCGCTGCGGATGCCGGCGTCACGGGCCTGCAGTACGAGGAGCTGCGAGCTGTGTACGAGGAGGCCGCCGCCGCCCTCGGACACGAACCGGGCGGGATGGAGCACGCGGTATGGCGGTTCAAGTCGAGGGCCCTCTGACCCGCCACCCTAGGCCGGCCGCTGCTCGGCGACGCCCAACACGCTCACCCGGAGGCTCTGAATCCTCGGTCGACACGGCGCCCTCGACCGTGGTGATCGAGAGCGCCGTTGCGGGCGCGTCAGCGGGTTGCTGTCGCCTTGGCGAGGGCCTTGTCGAGATGCTGGCCGACCAGGGCTGGCGCGCCAGAGACGATGAGGAGCAGGCTTCCCTCACGTATCGCGGTCTGCTTGACGACGCTGTCCTGCCCACCGGAGGTGAAGGTCATCAGCTGGCTCCACTGCTGGTCGCCGAGCCGGGGCGCGGTCGTCTTCTGTGACGTGACGTCGATGGCGGTGCTGCCGGAGACGACTTGGTAGGTCGGGCAGCCGGTCATGGCGTCGAAGATCCGATCGATGCCGTCGGACAGCTTCGTGGAGGTGTCGCTGTACAGCTCCTCGGAGACCTCCGAACCGGCGCTGCCGCCGGTGTAGGTGAAGGACACCTTCGCCTTGTTGGGGAAGTCGAGGGAGCCGCTGGCCGCCGCGTCGCCGCCCAGCTTCTCCAGGGCGGGGCAGCCGGTGACGGTGACGTCGTCGTGGCTGGAGGTGCCCTCCGGCTTGCGGGTGTAGTCGGACCCGAGGTCGCTCTCGTCGAGCAGGCGGGGCTGAAGCGCGGCCGACGACAGCGGGGCGTCGCTCTGCTTGGTGGTGGCCGGGTGGTCTGCGGGGGCGGAGGACGGGGAGGTGGACTTCGCCTGGCTGGTGCCGGCGGAGCAGGCGGGCAGGGTGAGGGCGGCGGCGGTGAGGCCGAGGGCAGTGATGGTGAGGCGAACGCGCATGGGTGAACTGACCCCTGTGGTGCTCGGTGACGGTTGGACAGTGCGGGCCCGTGGGCCCGAGAAGGGGTCGAAGGAGTGGAGGTCAGCGGTGGCCGAGGTGCCGCAGGCAGTCCTCGAACGTGGCGTGGATGGCATCTCCCGGGCCGGAGTGTCGGTTGAACCACGCGGTGTCGAGACGGGTCTCGTGCTGCTCGTGGCCGGCCTGGCAGCGCAGCCAGACCTGGTCGTGGGTGGAGAGGATGAGCCACTCGCGATAGGCGCCGCACTCGGCGCAGGCGACGACCTCGCCGTCCAGGACGACCGGCCACGGCCAGGGCATCGCCCGGCCGTCGAGCTGGTCGTGGCTGGGGACGCGCAGCTCCGGCGGGAGGAAGTCGTCCACAACCGGCGCCGGCTCCGCGAGCTGATGCTCCTCCTGCATGTGCAGGACCGGCGGCACCTGGTCGGCCATCCGCAGCCACGCCTCGCACGCTTGGCGCTGCACCTCACTGAACTCTTCCTCTTCCGCGCGGCGGCGTCGTCGTATCCGGTGAAACACCCGGTGTCCTCCCTCGTCTCGTCCTGCACGCGTCATGATCGTGCGCGAAGTCCGCTGACCTGTTCAATTCACAAAGTCCACAGTCACGACCGGCCACGCCCAGGCCGGGCCTGTCCGGGGATGTGCTGCCCGGCGCGCTGTGCCGAGCGCTGTGCGGCGTGAGCGTCGGGCACCATGCCGGTGGTATCCGCAGGCAGGTCCGCTGCCCGGCGCAGCCGCCACACCAGGACGTCGCTGACGGACTCCGCCGTGTCCAGCTTCCGCCGACCCGCGGCGTCGGCGAGCAGGGCGGCCGGGTCGTGGCCGGCGGCTTCGGCGTCGGCGAGGGTGGCGGCGAGCGCGTACCAGCCGGGCTCGGCGAGGATCTGCTCGGCCAACTCCGGCAGCGCTGTGCGCAGCACCGTCGTCTGCCGCTGCCGCAGCGCCCGGCTCAGGCGCCGGCCTCGCTGGTAGAGGGCACCGAGGGGTTGGGCGGCGGCGGCCTGGTAGGCGGCGCGCAGATGTTCGGCGGCCTGGCGGGCGGCGGCGGCCTGCTGGGCGTGGTTCTTCTTCGCGTGCCAGTGGGCGGCGGCGGTGATGAGGAAGAACAGCATGTCGATCGCCATCGCGGTGGTCGCGCCGTCCTCGCCGCGGCCCAACGCCGGACCGCTATAGACGAGGTCACGGGCGGCCTGCCGCAGCGCTCGGTCGTGGCCACGCTCGGCGCGGACGTGGGAGCGGGAGGCCCGCTCGAACGCGAAGGCGGCGTCACGCAGTTCGCGCCTGGTGCGGGCCGCGGAGGTCTTCGCGAGCGCGTCCAGGACCTCGCCGGCAGCGGCAATGTACGCGGCGGCGATGGCGTCGTCGCCGTGCTCGATGACGAGCACCGCGTTCCACGCGGCCGAGGCCGTGCGTCGGCGGGCGGCGGCCGGGTCGCTCGGCGCCGCAGGGGCGGGCACGTCTGCCGGTGTGGCGTCCTGGTCGCGAGTGTCGGCGGACCAGCGCTCCCGGATACGGGGCAGGGACAGATCGGGGGCCAGGCGGGCGCCGGGGTAGAAGACCGGTTCGCCGTCCTTGTTGCGGTCGTCGGGCAGGGCGACCTTGTAGCCGAGCAGGTCGCCGGAGGGGGCGACGCGCTTACGGATGATCAGGCCGGCGGCGGCCAGCCGGTCGAAGAACTCGGTCTCGCTGCTGGCGCCGGCCACCGCGCGGCGCACGGTTTCGCGCAGCTCCTCCCGCGCGGTGCGCTCGCGGCCCTGACGTTCGGCTTTGTGGCGCTCGGCGCTGGTGGGGCGTTGGGCCGCGGTGCCGTCGCCCTTGTTGAGCCGGCGCAAGCCCAGCTCCGCTTCCAAGGCGCGGGCCTGGGCCTGGGCGCGAGCGGCGTCGTGGTCGAGGACGGGCTTGTAGCCGTCCTCACGGACGAGCGTGGCGACGATGTGAATGTGGTCGTCGGCATGCCGGACGGCCACCCACCGGCAGCCCGCGCCCTGTTCGGGGTAGTCGATACCGGTGGCGGCGACCATCCGGCGGGCCACCTCGCCCCACTCCTCGTCGGTCAAGATCCGGTCCTCGGCACTGTTGCGGACGGACAGATGCCACACGTGCTTCTTCGGCCGGTCAGCCTGGTCGATGTTCTCGACGGGTTGGTCCAGGAGCTGCTGGAGCTGCTTGAGGGTGGCAGACGGGTCGCGGCCGGGGTCGGGAGCGTTGTGGTCCCACGAGGCGACCAGGTGCGGGTCGATGTGCTCCTCGTGCTTCCCGGGCCCGTAGAGGTAGTAGAGGAGACCGATGGTGCGCTGCCCGCGCTTTTGTATCCGGGGGATCATGCTGCTGTCCGAGGTCGTCGCTGGGAGTGGCGGGATGCGGGGCGGTAAGGGGAGCCAGCTCAGCGCTGCTCCAGCAGTCGGTCTGTGGCTGCCTGTACGCGGGTCACGGCGCGCTGGACCGCCGCGACGACCGCGTCGATTTCCGTTGGCTGGCCGCCGGAGTTGATGGCCCGGGCTATCTGGTTGAGGTTGTTGCCGACTTGTCCGAGGTGCCGGCGTGCGGCGAACAGCTCGGCGATCAGCTCGCGGTGGCCGGCGATGGCGGCGGCGGTGCTGTCGAGGTCGTGAGCGGCGGCGAGCCCGCTGCGGGCGAGGAAGCCTGGCAGGCTCGTACGGGTCGCGGTGGCGGCAGCGCAGAGCAGGGTCTTCTCGTCGCCGTTCAGGCGGACGCTGCAGACGTAATCACGCTTGTGTGAGGGCGGCTTGGGCGAGCGCTTGCGCGAGGTTTTCTTCGCGGCGCGCGGCTTGTGCAGTGAAGGCGTCTCCTCCGGCTGCGATCCGCCCTCGGTCGCTGTCTCACGGACCAGCACCCCCCGGTGCTGGTCCGCTCTCGCCACCCCCGGGGCGGGCTTGGCCAAGGCGCGCTTCCCCGACGGGGAAGAGTGTCTTGGCCGATAACTTGCTCGCCCCGAGACCGAGTTGGAGTTGGGAGCAGGTTCCGGGGCGGTGCCGGTCTGGGTGGGGTTCGTCATCAGGATTCGGGCCTCGTGGAGCGGGTGTGCTGTTGGATGCTCGCGGCCAGCGCGAGGACGTCGGCCGGTCCCGTAAGGACGCGGACGGATCCTTCTGAGTGGCCCTGGACGAGCCACTGGCCGGTAGGCGCGAGGACGGCGGCGTGCAGGAGTCTCCGGCGGACCAGGACGTCCGCCCAGGCGCTGGCCTCGACGACCGTGGCCTCGGATGAGCGAACAGGACGCGGAATCAAGGCGTGTCTCCTCAAGCGGGGCGGGTGGCCCGGCACGGAGCCGGGCCACCCTTTGCGATTAGGCGGCCTTTAGCGGGGTTTTGCCGGTTCAGCCGCACTCGGGGCAGCGACCGACGTGGCTGTTGAGCGCGCGGGCCATCCGCTGCTTCGTCGAGGCAGCCTGCTTCGCGCTGGACTTCGCCGCCGGCCTGCCCTCGTGCCGCTTTGAGTGGGCGAGCATGAAGCCGATCTCCCGCTCGTACTCCGCACGGACGGTGTCGAACTGGTGGCAGGTCTTCATCGGGCGGAGCTCCTTGTTGTCGTGGTGGCGTCACACCGCAGTTCCTGGAGGACGAGGCTCAGCCGGTCGTTCCGGCCGCCCTTCAGGCCCTCACGGCGGAGAATCTCCCGCAGCTGCACCCGGGTGACGGACTCGTTGCCGTCCCGTTCGAGCAGGGCAGAGACGTGCGGACGGACCTGCTGGACGAGCTGGTCCACCGACTGCTCGAGCTCCCGCGGCGCGCGCTGCGTCTGCGGGCTGCGGGACCGGGCGCGCTTCCCCTTGGTCTTAGTCCGGGGCTTCGTGGCCGTCTTGCTCCGCAGAGGCACCGTGTGTCCCCGGTCCCCGGTGGGCTCGGTCCCCGTGTCGGTGTCGTTCGGTCCCCGGTCCCCGGTGGGCTCGGTCCCCGTGTCGGTGTCGTTCGGTCCCCGGTCCCCGGTGGGCTCGGTCCCCGTGTCGGTGTCGTTCGGTCCCCGGTCCCCGGTGGGCTCGGTCCCCGACTCGGCGGCGTTCGGTCCTGGATGCGAATCAGGGCCTTGAGCAGCTACTTCTCGCGTAGTGCGGTCGGTCCCCACGCCTCCGGCGTCCCCCTGTGAGGCTTCCGGGTCGGTGGGACCGGTCCCCGGGACCCCACCTGTGGCTGGAACCTCGGTCCCCACCCTGGTCCCCGCGTTCTCGCCCCCGGTCCCCGCGCCATCCGACGCCTTAGAGTCCGCAATCTTGGGGACCGGTCCCCTCGGGGCGCTCGGTCCCCGGTCCCTGTACGACTCGTGGGGGCCGGGGGGATCGGCTGCGGGGACCGGCGCCGTCGAGGCCGGATGCGAGGGGACGGCGGCTGCCCTCGCGGTGATGTGCGCCGGGGACCAGGGCGAGGGAAGCGGGACCGTGGCGAGCGCGAGTGCGTGCCGGCGCGCGGCGAGCTGGTCGAGCAGCTGTGCGCGCTGGCGGGCGTCGGTCCCGACCGAGGCCCTGCCGACCGCCTTCGACAGGCGCCGCGTCAGCCGCCGGCCGCGTCGGCTCTGCTGCTGCTCGGGTGTGCGTTCGGCGAGGCGGGCGGCGAGGGCGACTGCGCGGGCGGTGGCCCGGTCCCGGGTGATCTGTGCGGCGTCGCGGTCGCGTGCGGCGATCCCGAGGCGGGACAGCAGCCGCTCGCGTGCTTCCCGCCCCAGGACGGCGATCAGTCCGTGGGAGGCGGCACCCGGGGTGCGCAGGCGCAGCTCGATCCCCATGGCGAGGTGCCACAGCATCGCCGCCATGACCGGCCCGACGAAGGCCCTTACCGTGCCGCCGATAGGACCGCTCTCGGCATAGGCGGGGATCACCTGCACTCCGGTGATCACCCAGACCAACGTGCCCGGAAGGCCGGGGGCGCCCTCGGTGGCCAGGTTCTGCCGTGCCATTAGCGCCGTCGCGAAGAGCGCCAGCTCGGCTGCGGCGAACATGCCGGCCCGCTCGGCGGTGCCGGCCATGTCGAGGTAGTCGGCGGCGAACCGCCAGCTCGTGTCCGCGGAGTAGCAAGTACAGCCGAGGGCGGCAAGGGCAGCGACCTTGACCGCCGGACCGCTGAGACGTTTCTGCGGGCGTGTGCCCTGGCGCCGGATCGTCCAGGCGGTCAGCACCAGCACGACGGCGGCGGGCACCACGGCGGCGAGGAGGAGAGAGAGGTCCGGAGCGGCGCCGAGGGACAGGAAGGGGTGGGTCATGCGGCCTTTCCGAGAGAGGCGTGCGCCGGAGTCGACGCTGCCGGGCGGGCTGCTGGCTGCTGTGTGCCGGGTGCTGAGGCGGGCGGGGGGCCGCCTGCTGCTGGGGCGGTCTTCTTCCGCTTCTTCTTGGGCCGCGGCACGCCGTAGGTGCGGTCGCGGTCGAACACCTTGTTGGCCGCCTGCCGCAGCAGGTCGCGTGCGTGCTTGTGGCTGATCTGAAGGGCGGTGGCGAGCCGGTCGGGCCGCCAGCCGCGTACGTAGGCATGGTCGATGACGACCTGCCGCTCGGCCTCGGTCAGATGCACGTCGCGTCCCAGGAAAAAGGAGGTTACGCGTCGGTAGTCGAGGCGCTGGTGCAGTCCGTCGTGCCAGGGACGCCGCTCGGCCTCGGTGAGGCCGCCCCAGATGCCCTCCTTGAGGACGTTCTCCAGGGCGAAGTTGAGGCAGTCGCTGCGTACCGGGCACCAGCCGCACAGCTCCTTCGCCTCGGCGATGGCTTCGTGGTCCCGCGGGAGCGGGAAGAAGACGGCGTCAGCGTCCTCGACGTCCATGCCGTGGCACGCTCCCTGGGTGTGCCAGTTGGTGTCTCCGATACTGCGCAGGCCGGTGGCCGGCGCGTCGTGGGTGGTGATGTGACGCAAGGGTGGTCTCCGATGTGCTGCCGCGTCGGCCGGCTGGGGCGGTGCTGGGCGCGGCGTCGGGTGGCCGCAGCGCGCGGGCGTGCGCCGCAGCCGGGGCGGGACGGTGATTGGGGGGGAGCGGTGCATCGGGCCGGATGCACGCGCCCGATGCGCCGGTCAGGCCACGGCGGGCTGCTGGACCTGCTCGCTCGGCTGGGCCTGCCGGGCGGCGGCGAGGTCGACGCGGCCGGGGTGCGGGGTGGCGCGCGGGGCGGTCGTGCGTACCCCGTCGTCGGGACCGATCCGGCGGCGACGACACGGCTCACCGGGCTGGGCCAGGCACCACTCGCACTTGACGCTCAGGGCGTCGGGCAGCCCCTGAGCGACGGCGGCCTCGCGGGCTGCGCGAGCGGGCCGATAGGGGGCGAGGGCTGCGCGGGCGGCGGGCGGTATGCAGGAGCCGATCTGCCGCAGCCTCGCCTCCAACCTTGGGTCGATGCGGTCGCGACCGCTGGTGATGGCTCTGGCCTGGGCGGGCTGCGCGGTGCCGGCGGCGACGGCGCGGCGGGTGCCGACCAGCTCGGCGGTCCAGGCGGCCTGGTCGTCCGGGTCGGCGGACGGCGTGGGATCGGAGTGCCGGGCCAGGCGGTCGCGACGGTAGCTCTCCCAGGGGCGGGCGACGTCCGCGGGCAGGATCTGGTACGGCGAGACTCTGATGTGCTGGCGGGCGGCGACGCGGGCGTCCCAGCCGTGCGGAGTGGCCATCGGCACGTCGCCAAGCAGCTCGTGCCACTGTGCGAGCTGGTCGCGTGCCTCGCCCTGGTCGGTGCGGATGGTGCGGGGGTCGAGTCGGCCGATGTAGGCCAGCAGGGCTGCGATTTCACGGCGGTCCACGACTACTGCTCCGTTCCGGTCGGCTCGTTCAGGGCGGCGAGAAGTGCGGCGGTGTGGGCCTCTGCCCGCGTCATGCCGCCGGGCTGGCCGGGACCCGTGCCGGGCACGGCGTAGAGGTTCGGGCGGCCAGGGGGGTGCTCCCGGGCGACCCAGGAACGCCAGTCGGCAGCCCACGCAGCCGCCGGCCTCGGCTTGAAGCCGGAGCGGTGGGCACGCCACTTCGCGTCGGCCGCCTGCAGGCCCTGCTCGCCCAGACGGTCGAGGTGCCCCTGCTCGCGGGCCCAGGTGTGGGTGGCTGGGTCGACCTGCCACTCGGCAGCTGAGAGGACGGCAGCACCACCACTGCTGTACCTCCGGTTCAAATCCGGTTCACTACGGTTCTGTGTGCCGGTTTCCGGTACATCGCTGTGCCGGTTCCCGGCACGTCGAGGTGCCGGTTTCCGTCCGGACCTGCCGGATTCCGGTACTGCCGGTTTCCGGGCCCTCGCAGGGGACTCCGGCACCTCACGCGGGCGGATGTTGTAGCGCCGCAGGGCCGAGATCCGGAGCGCCGGGGTGGCTTCGGTCCCCTCCGCCGGCGTCTGGTCGGGGTCCTTGTCGTCCACGGTCTCCGCCAGGACCTTGGCGGCGAGGGGGAGGCGGTAGACGGTGCTGCGCTGCGGGCCGGTGAGGTCTTCGAGCTGCTCCAGCTCACCGGCGTCGACCAGACGGTCGATGGCTTCGCGGACCGTGGAGACGGAGGCGCGGGTGCGCTTGGCCAGGCTCGACAGGGAGGCCCAGGAGACGCACTGCTCGTCGCCCACCCGGTCGGCGATCGACAGCAGGACCAGACGCGCCGTCCCCCGGCTGCAACTGTGCTCCCACACCCAGTCGCGGGCTTCGCTGCTCATCGGCAGCTCCCGACGAGCGGGCGGATCCCGCAGCTCGACGGGGCCATGAACGTGCGGTCCGGCTCGGGGCGCTGAGGCGCCGAGGCGGAGATGGCTGCCGCGCAGGCCAGGCGAAAGGGCCTTTTGCGCAGGGCAGGAGGCATGCGATACTCCCCTTTGCAGTGTTGCCACGCTGACGCGCCCCTTGGAAGGACTCAGCGTGGTGATGGTGGGCAATCTCCGCCCTTGCCGGGGCGGGTATGCCGCTTAGCGTTCGGCGTCCGTGAGTTACCGCTCCCGGGCGCCGTCGCTGTTTGTGGACCTTCGCGGTCCGGTCCGTCCTCGTGCTCTCCTCATGTCCGTCGCTCTGCGGGCGGGCTGCCCGGGGACGACGAACATACGCACGGACCCGTATCAAGATCCAGACTTGGTTCTTAAACTCTGTACTGGTTGCAGAGAGTCATCGGATGATCGTGTGCCGCAAGTGTCCGTACGGCGCGACCTGGGGCGCACCCCCGCGTCGAAGCGCACCGTTGCCGCGGTCGCCTCGAACGCCGAGAGCGTGTCACTGTGTCCGAATTGGAACGGGTGTCCGTTATTCCCTGCAGCGGAAATGCGAGGCGGATGGGGAGTTTCCACTGCCACCTCCGCGCTTTCCGGTCGAAGATGAAATCCTGCGTGCCAGACGTGACCTATGTCGCTGGCTGAATGTGGCTTGTGCCACTCACCCGGCATACTCCTGCCGGTAGAAACGGACAGGCCGACCTGAAACAGGCGGTACGCGTCACACGGAAACGTGCTGGTGAGGAAGAACTTTCCATACAGTGGATCAGCTCGTCAACTCACGTTTATCGCGGGGTAGGGTGCTTGAAGTGACGACGAAGTCCACCCAGGAAAGGATCATGAAAGACTCGACCGAAGGCCAGGTGAGCCCCAAGGGGCTCATGGACCGCCTAAACCGCCTGTTCGACACAGTGCACCCGCCCGACCGTGGCCCCTTCAGCAACGCCGAGGTGGCCGAACTCATGGAGAAGCGCGGGCTGGGCAAACTGTCGGCCCAGTACCTCTGGCTCCTGCGGACCGGGCAGCGCGATAACCCGACGAAGCGTCACCTCGAAGCGCTAGCAGGGTTTTTCGGCGTGGACCCCGCATACTGGTTCGACGACGCCGTCGCCGAAAAGACCGTGCAGGAACTTGAGTTGCTCGCACTGCTTCGCGACACGAAGATCAAAAACGTGCTCCTTCGCCTGTCCGACGTTTCCGCAGACGGAAAGGATGCCGTCCTGGGAATCGTCGAGAGCGTACGAAAATCCGAGGGGCTGCCACCCTCAACTGGCTCGTAAAACGGCCGCGTTCAGTAAGTGATCAAGGAAAAGCAATGTGGTCCGCACGTAGGCTGCGCCGGCCTGACCTCTTGGCCGAGCTGCAGCTCCCGCACGTCACCAATATCCGCGACCTCAGCGACGAGGTCTCACGCCGCACGGGACGGAAGGTGGTCCTGGAGGCCCGTGAGCAGGCGCCCTCCGTGTGCGGGGCATGCGCCATCACGGAGAGTGCCTTCCACGTGTACTACGACCCGCGGACCAGCTCCCTGCACCAGGACCACATCATTGCCCACGAGTTCAGCCACCTGCTGCTCGGCCACCACAAGAACCGCCCGGCGTCCGCGCTCTCCTCAACGATCTTCACCAGCGTGGGCTCGGCCACCGTCGAGATGATGTTGGGCCGTACCAAGTACGACGAGGACGAGGAGCGGGACACCGAGCTCCTCGCCTCGTTGATCCAGCGCCGGATCATCGACCGGTGGCTGCGCAGCGACGAGTCCTCCGGAGACGAAGTGCAGGACCGGGTCACGCACACGCTGCTGCGCCGACGGGAGGCCCGGCCGTGAAGGACCTGCTCCACCCGATCAGCCTCGTCGTCGCCACGCTCGGCTTCCTCTGCTTGCTGCGGGACGTGCCGACCCGCCGCCGAGACCCCGCCTTCACCGCGCTGGCCGCCGTCTTCCTGCTGTCAGGGCTGTCGTTCCTGTTCTCCATCACACTGATGTGGCAGTACCTCGACCATGTCCTGGGCGTGGTGAACCTCTCCGTACCCCTGGCGATGGGGTGCGTGGTCGCGCTGCTCGCCTGCCAGCAGATCGTCCTCACCTACTGGGGATCACCCCCCGAAGTTGCCCGCAGGAGGGCACGGGAGTGGCTAGCCGCAGGCTTCACTGTGATCGCAGGGCTGCTGGTGCTGTTCGCCCTGCTGACGCCGAACGCGCCGCGACCGATCAACTTCACGCTGTACTACGCGCATGATGGCTGGTACGCCGCGTATCTCACCCTGTACGTCACGGCCTACACCATCGGTGAACTGTCCCTCGCCCGTGCCTGCTGGCGCCTGGCCCACCGCAGCACACGCGGGTCCGTCCGTATCGGCCTGCGCATCGTCGCCCTCGGCGCGACCGTCACTCTCGGGTACAGCGCCGTGCGCATCGGGAACGTGATCGCCGGTGCCTTCAACGCGTCGCTCACAGAGTGGGAGGGCTTCGCGTGGACCTGCGGCGATGTCGGCGCCATGCTCACGCTCATCGGCTGGCTAGTGCCCACCATCAACGATCAGGCTCAGAGCCTCCAGTACCGGATCAAGCAATACCGCAGCTACTACGGCCTACGCCCCCTGTGGCTGGCGTTCTACAGCGAGGCGCCCGAGATCGCACTGCCGATCGACCGAGTCGACCCGGCCCAGAGGCGCCGCTTCCGCAGCATAGGCTCTACCGCCGAGCAGTCGAGATCAGAGATGGACGGTTCGTGATCCGTCAGTACCTTGATGCCGCAGTCCGCGAAGCCAGCGAAGCCCGCCACCGGGCCCGAGGGCTTCACGGAGAAGAGCTGTCCGCGGCCGTCACCGCCGACCAGATCCTCGCCGGAATTGCCGCCCGGGCAGCCGGTACCCGCCCGGAGACCGACCAGCTCACCGAGTTCGCCGACTCCGAACGCCAGACCAGCAGGCCCATGGACGACATCGACGCTCTCCTCGACGTCGCGCGCCACCTGCCCCGCCAGCCCGCACGAGCCCCCCACCTTGAGCAGGTCTCTGCATGACGACCGACCTCACCCACCAGCCCGCCCACGTCCAGCTCCAGGCCCTGGACCGTCGCGAGATCTCCAGCCGCGAACTGCTCGACCTCCACCTGGCGCAGATCGACGCCAGCCAGATCAACGCCGTCGTCACCCGCGACGACAGCGCTGCCCGAGCCGTCGCACACGCGGCCGACGAACGCCGCGCCCGCAACGAGAGCACCGGCATCCTCGACGGCCTTCCCCTCACGATCAAGGACAGCTTCGAGACGGCCGGCCTGCGCACCACCAGTGGCGCCGAAGACCTCGCCGATCACGTTCCCGCACACGACGCCGACGCAGTCGCCCGGCTCCGCCACCAAGGCGCCGTCATCATGGGCAAGACCAATACCCCGGCCTACTGCCAAGACCTGCACACCGACAACGTCCTGTTCGGCCCCACGCTTAACCCGCATGACCCCAAGCGCACTACCGGCGGCTCCTCCGGCGGCCCCGCCGCAGCAGTCGCCGCCCGTCTGACCCCCGCCGACCTCGGCAGCGACCTCGCCGGCTCCCTGCGGCTCCCCGCCCACTACTGCGGTGTCTACGGCCTGCGCCCCACGCAGGGACTCATCCCGGCCCGCGGCCACGTCCCTCGCCCGCCGGGCTGGATCACCAGCAGTGACATGGTCACCCCCGGCCCCCTGGCCCGCCACCCCCGAGACCTCGACCTGCTCCTCGCCGCACTGACGACACCGTCACCCGACGAGAACAACCCCTGGAGCGTCACGCTGCCCACAGCGCAACGCCCGATCGGCCAGCTCCGCGTGGCAGTGTGGGCCGACGACGCGAGCTGCCCAGTCGACCGCAACACCGCCGATGCTCTCGCCACCGTCGAGCGGACGCTGACCTCCGCCGGCGCGAGTGTCCGCCACACCACGGGACCGGTCGGCTTCGCTGACTCTCTGCGCCTCTTCGAGCAGCTCCTCTACGCCACCACGACCGCAGCCACCGATGACGACGTCGGCGCCGCTGAACTCGCCGCTGCCCGTGACCTGCACACGGACGATGCGAGTCCTCGAGCCGCCTTCCTCCGCCACCGAACGCAGACACACCGTGTCTGGCTCCGCGCCAACGAGGAGCGCCTCCGGCTCCGGCAGACGTGGCACCGGTTCTTCGCCGACGCCCAGCACGACGTCCTCATTACGCCCGCCGCTCCTACTGCGGCGATCCCAGCCGGGAGCCGCTCTCTCGTGGTCGACAGCGTCGAGCGGAGCTTCTTCGACCAGACCGGCTGGGCCAACCTGACCAGCCACGTCGGTCTGCCCAGCCTGGTCATGCCTGCTGCGCGTAGTGCCGATGGCCTCCCGATCGGTGTGCAGCTGGTAGGACCGGCCTATTCGGAGCGGTCCTTGCTCGTGATGGCCGAGCACCTGGCGCCTCTGCTCGGCGGGACGGCCGCGGGCGTCATCGGATCATGGAGCGGATGACCTCTGCGTCGCCGTTGCAGGTGATGACGGCACCTTCATCGTCGGTAGGCGGTTCGAACCGAGCGAAGAAGTCGTCCAAGGCTTCGGGAGTCACGTTCAAGGCATTGGCGTCCTTGCGCTGGTTGCGCGCGGCGAGGCGTCGCAGGAGCTCCTCCCTGGAGGCTGACAGGTAGACGAGCAGCGGGAGTCCGCCCGCGGCCTGGACTGTCTTCTTCCATTCCTCGCGATCGGAACGACGCCACAGGCCGTGGTCGAGGACGACGGCACGGCCCGCGCGCAGGTGCTCCGTGAGCTGCGCACGTACGGTCTCGACCGCAGGAGCCTCGCGCGCGAAATACCCGTGCTCGGGGTAGTCGACCCCATACCGGCCGTGGAGGCGGTGGACCTCCTCGTCAACGCTGAGGCGGACAAGGCCCATCGCGGCGAGGGCCTGTGCAAGGTGCGTCTTGCCGGAGCCGGTGATCCCGATGAGCAGGACGGCGGTCGGCTTGCTCACGATGTCGCGCTCCCTCGCGGTACTGCTGATAGCTGCTGCTTACGTGCGGTCGCGTGGTCCGTAGACGGCGGCTGCCTGGCCGGTGTGGAGGGCCCAGTATCGGTCTCCGTAGCTGAAATGCCACCACTCCGTTGGATAGTTCACAAAACCGGCGGCTGACATGACGCGGCAGAGCGTGTCGCGATGGGCCCGGGCGGCGCCGGTGATCGAGTTCGCGTGGGTGTAACAGGCGCCGTCGCTTTCCTCTGGGGAGGCGTTCATCCTCGTCCCCATGTCCACCTCCTGGCCGTCCGGGGCGGCGAGGGTCAGGTCGACGGCCGCGCCGGCGCTGTGCGGCGCGATCTCCGGCGGGGAGACGTAGCGGCTTGCGGCCTCGTGGACGCGGCTGTCGCTCCAGTCGGGGTTTCCGCGACGCAGCTTGGTCGCGTACTCCTCGAAGTACGCCCGCTGGAGCGCCGGAGGCCGGTACCCCTCGACGACGAGCAGGCGGAACTCAGTGGGAAGCAGTCGCTGGGCGTGTTCCAGGCGCTCGATGAGCCCGTGCCGCAGGTGCGCGAAGTGGCCGCCGGGGTCCTGCTTGCGTTGATCGACGAGAAACAGGCCGGACGCCCGTGTGTCGATGAGTTCCTCGCCGCATTCCTGGATAGGGATGGCGGCGACCCGAGGGTCGGACATCAGCACGATCTTCAACTACGTCTCCTTCGACGCTAAAAGAGGAGCGGCGCGACAGGTGTACGTCGGTGTCGGCGGTCAGGCCAGGCCGTCGCCAGGCGTGGCCGCTGGTCTGGATGCGAAATGCGTGAGGTGCGCTGGCGAGTGGTCGATGGCCAGGTTGGGCCGCCATGCGGTGAGGATCTGGGCGCTGCACACGAACAGGCCGTCGGGCAGCTGATCGAGCGGGTGCCAAGCCCAGTCGCCGACGCTTTCGTCCGGCTGCGTGGTCGGCTGCCCCTGCCAGGCGTGGACGAGTGCGCCGACGGTGACCCGCAGGACACCTTCGACGTGGTCGACCAGCGTGCCCAGGAGCTGGACGTCGCCGGTCCGAGCGACCAGACCGGTTTCCTCGCCGAGTTCTCGGATCACCGCGTCCTCGAAGGGTTCCCCGGCCTCCACACTCCCACCGGGCAGTTCGAGGGTGCCGCGTCGGTGTCGGCCCAGCAGAATGCCCTGTTCGCTCAGCAGGATCGCTCCGACGCCGACGGCTGCGTGGGCTGCTGGCGCTCGGGTGCTGCGGGGCCGGCTGGAGACTCGCGCCGGCCGGTCGGGAAGGCGCCGGGCGTGGATGAGCTGCTGGATAACCGTGGCGCCCTCGTCGGGGTGAGGCAGCAGGTCGATGGCCTCGACGCGGAAGCCGTACTCGGTGAGCAGGTCCTCCCAAAGCTGCGGTGACAGGACCCACATCTGCGCCGGCAGGGGCGGATCGTCGCGCAGCAGGATCATCTGCTCGCGCGGCGCCACCTCCGTGGTCGGGCCGCGGCCGTGCAAGTCGGTGTGGAGGAGCGAGAGGATCAGAGGGGCACCGGGGCGCAGTCCGTCGCGCAGCGCGGGCAGGGAGCGGTGCGGATCGATGAACCCGAGCGTCCCGATCGCGTATGCGGCGTCGAACGGCGCGGTGCCAGCCAGGTACTCGGCCACGTCTCCTTGGACGAACTCCACGCCCTCCACGTTCGTGTGGGCGGAGATGGCGCGTTCGTGCTGGGTCGGGGACAGCTCGATTCCGGTGACGCGGGCTCCGTGCGCCTGGGCGAGATGGACGGCGTGGTGGCCAGCTCCCGAACCGATGTCCAGGACGCGGCGGCCGGTGACGTCACCGAGGACTTCTGCTCCCGGTCCGACCCCTTCCCAAGGCGTCCAGGTGAGCTGGTCGGGGACGGGCGGGGTGTAGGCGCGAGCCAGTTGTCGCTGCCCATACATATGCCAGGCCCGTGTGTTGGTGTCCTCGGCGGCCACGATTGCCTCCTGGGTGGGTGCGCTGGGGATCAGGTGTGCGTGGTGAGGTAGGCGGGGCCTTCGCCACGACGGGCCTGTTCGATGGCGTCGAGGCGGGCGAAGGCGCGCGGCGCCATCAGTCCCTGCCAGGTGGCGAGGTCGTGCACGGCCCACATGTCGTGCTCGGCGGGATCGAGTCGGATCCGACCGAGCTGCTCTGCGGTCAGCCGCCCTCCGTCGAAGATGAGCCCTACCTTGTTCAGCGGCAGGCGGGGCCCGGCGTGCAGGAAGTGCGTGAGGAGAAGCTTCGGCGTATCCAGGCCCAGTTCGAGGCCGGTCTCTTCGACTGCTTCGCGGCGAGCGGTTTGCAGCGGGTCCTCTCCTTGGGCGTCCAGGTTGCCGCCCGGGAACTGCCAGAGGCGCGAGCCGTAGACCGAGCGCAGTTGAACCGGCCGGTCGTGTTCGTCGCGGATGTACAGGCAGCCGTACACCGTGTGGTGGGGGACGGTGTGCGCGTACTGCGCGGGCGTCATCGGCATCGGTCGGCCTGGCCGTGCAGGGCGGTGGTCGAATGCGAAGGCGAGGACGCCGAGGCCCTCCTTGGCTGGCGGGTAGATGCTTCGCAGGTTGGCGAGCAGTTCTCCGGGCGGCCCGTTCGGGTCGATGCGCGCGGGGTCCTCTGAACTGAGCAGATCCTCGAAGGAGGGGTACGGGGTGATCCGCTGCACGATGACGTCGAGCTCCCGGCCGGTGTCGCGGTCGTGGAAGACGACCGTGTCGCCGACGGCAACGGCGCGCTTCCGCGGGGTGGCCACCCTCACTTCGATCGTCTTGCGGCCTGCTTCCACTAGGCGGTAGTACCGAGGGAGCAGGCGCATGTGGTGCTCTTGCCGTTCCTCTCTGGCCGCCGGACTCGGTACGGCTGGGATCGCCTGTTGGGTGTCGTCAGGCACACATGCCTCCGATAGATACGGTGTGGTTCGTTGCGTTCAGCGGCCCATGGAAGGTGAACAGGGGGTGCTCCGTGACGGAATCTTCAGGGTGGACCATGTCCCGCCCCCTGCTCCGTCGGCCCGTCACACCCGGCTGCTCTCGCGGGCCGCGGAGGTGTCCGACCAGCTGGCGATGTAGCCCACTGCTTGTTTCGGCGAGCTGCCGCACTTCCTCGGGCGGGAGGTCCGGGTGCATGGAAGCGGCCATGTTCACACCCAGCCCGTTTCGGAGTAGGAGCGGCCGGCCCGGATGCCCTCGATGGCGACCCTGGTATAGGGGACGAGGTCCTCGGGGAGGGCGGCCGGATCCCAGAACTTCCACTGGGTGCACTTGTCCGGCTCGCGTAGTTCCGGCTCGCCGCCCCAGATCCGAGCGCGGAAGAACAGGCCCATGCGGGGCCGGCCCCCGGCCCGGTCGATGTGGTGGACGACGTGGACGAGTTCGACGTCCTGTCGTTCGATGCGCAGACCGGCCTCCTCCCAAGCCTCTCTGATCAGGCAGGTAATGGCGCTCTCCTGCTCGCAGTGGCCGGCCAGGACGTGCCAGGTGGAAGGCGCGAAGTTGGAATCGGGGTGGCGCAGCCCGAGCAGCACCGTCCCGTCAGGCCGTTCCAGGTAGAGGTGAACGCCGATGATGTTGGGAACCGTGCCGTGCGGAGCGGCCGGGCGGCGCCCCTCGTGCGATGCGGGCCCGCTCTGCGACGTGGTGCGGGATGCGCCGGCCGGGCGGCTGGCGGCGTGGCGCCGTACGAGGGCGCTGGTGGGGTCTGCGATGCGGAGGCGGTGGAGGTCGTCGGGGGCGAACCAGGCCAGCATCACCCCTTCCGTCAGGTGGAGTTCGCGGGGGTCACCGTTCCAGCGGCCGGCGTAGATGGCGATGGGTACGGTCACGCCGGCGTCGTCGGTTGCTTCCTCGATGCCGAACGGGGTCAGGTCGGCGATGTGGAGGTCGGCTTCCTCGGCCAGTTCGCGCCGCACAGTGTGCTCCAGGGTGGCGTCCTGGGGCTCTCGGCCACCACCCAGCAGTGACCACATCCCCGGCTCCCAGATCCGGCCGGGGAAGTAGTCGCGCAGGTGGAGCAGGTACTCGCCACGGTCGTTGTAGATCAGGGCCGAGGCGTTGGCGGTCGCCGGTCCGGTTCCGGGCGGGAGCTTGAGCAGCTTTTGGCGCAGGGAGGGGGAGGCCACCCTGTCCGCGGGACGCCATTCGATGCCGCCGACCTCTTCTTCCTGCAGCACCAGCGGCACCTCTGCCGCGGTCTGCAGGCGGAAGAGGAACCGGAGGTCGAAGTGCCGGTGGCCGGGTTCCCCCTTGCCCGGGTGGGCGTCGAGGTCGTGTATGTCGATGTCGAACGGGACAGTCTCGTAGCCGGGCCACGGTGCCACGGCCTGGGGCGGGATTCCGGTCTCCTCGTGCAGCTCCCGAAGAGCCGCCCCTGCCAGGGACTCGTCCTCGGGCTCGGTGTGTCCGCCGGGAGCGAGGACTTTGCCGCTCGCCAGGTGCAGCACGTGCAGGACGCGGCCGAGCGGATCGATGACGATCGCGCCGCAGGTGACGTGTCCGGTGAAGGTGGAGCGGCTGCCGATATCGGTGGGACGGTCGAGGGCGCCCAGGAGGCAGGCAAGCTGCGCGCGCTCGTGAGGGTGGCGAGCGAGGTAGGTCTCGACGGTGGTGCGGATGTGGTCGGGTGACAGCGGCATTCGGCTACCTCAGAGGAGCGTGAAGCGGGACAGATGGAGGCGGGGTAGTCGTTCGTGTCAGCTCAGCCGCATCCCCTCAGCAGGGATCTCCTCGATGGCAGCGGGCCGAGCGGCAGGCAGACCCCACCGCTCCCGGGCCGTCTCAGCGGCAAGCAGGGCTTGCCGCGCTCCGGGCGGCCCTTATCCGAGCAGGGCGGCTGCTTGGGCGGGGGAGGCGAGCAGGCGTGCGAAGGGGTGGCCGGTGGCAGGGTCGACGGCCGCCGGCCCGACGGCGGTGACCCGGGCGGCCAAGCGGAGCCGGGCGTTGGGCCCCACCCCGCCGTAGACCTCACCGGTTTCGTCCAGCACCCAGCCCAGTCGCACCGGGTCAGTCAGAGCGAGTTGCGCTTCCTCGGCGGCTTCTCGGTGGAGGGTGTCCTCGGGAGTCGCGTCGGTCTTCTCCACCGTGCCGCCTGGCAGCATCGGCAGCGCGCCTTGCGGGCCGGGGTCGGCCAAGAGGACGACCCGGCCATCGGGGACGAAGCACCACGCCCAGGCTTGCTGCACGGGGAGCCGTTCGGGGACGGGGTCGTGGTTGAAGGGGCTCTCCCACAGAGGCCGGTAGCGAACGTGCACGTCATGGCGGTCCAGTACCGGGACGTCGAGGATGTGCCGGCCGTCCGCGAGGTGAGCGGTGGCTGTGTTCCCGAGCCGTGCACGGTAGGCGGCGAGCATGATCTGCCCGTCCACGGGGCGCAGCCGCTGCACCGCGTCCCGGGTCTCCAGGAAGGCGTACTCGGACAGCTCCTCGCGCGGGAGGCGGATGGCCTCCGCCTGGTGAGGAGTGAGCGTTCCGCCATCGAAAACGAACCGGATCTCTCCGGGGAAACGCGTGCTGTGCTGGCTGTCCGGGTGGTGCGGGGAGAGGGAGTGGACGGCGAGCACGCCCGACAGGGGCAGGCTTGTCAGGCCGAGTTCCTCGGTGATCTCGCGCCGGCAGGCGACGTGCGGGTGTTCGCCGGGTTCGACGACTCCTCCGGGCAGCAGCCACCGGTCGTCCTCGCGGTAGGTGGGGTGAACGAGCAGGACGCGGCCGACTTGGTCAGTGACGAGCGCGGCGGCGCCGACCCACACCGTGTGCCGGGGGACGGCGTGCTGCCCTGCGGACAGGGCGGCACGCGGTGCGACGTCATCCGAACCTGAGACGGGAGTGGTCACTTGGCGGTGCCTTCCTTATCGGTGGGGCGGGCATGGGTTCGGCACGGGCCGGGAGCGGTGATCAGGAGGTACGGCCGTTCATCTGGCGCTGCAGCTCCCTCGGCCGGTGAGCAGTGCAGCGGGGCCGGGAACGATCGGCCAGTCCACGGTGATGCGGGTGTGCTTCTTGGCAAATACGTGCAGTTCGTGGTCTCTGGTCGGCGGGGCGCAACTGGCGGCCGGTCGGGCGGTGATGCGGGGGCAGAGGGCGCCGCGGTGGTTGTGCTGCCAGTGCCGGACCTGCTCGGCCATCTCCTGTGCAGCGAGGTGTCCTCGGGTGCCGTGGCCATGGACAACGAACTCGTACAGGCCCTTGCCGTCGTCTCCGTCGCCGATGCGCTCGGTGGCCAGTCGCGCGAGGGAGTTGCCGCGGACGATCGCGGCGCCGGGCCAGTGCTTGGGCGGCGGGTTCAGGACCCCGTTGTCGCCGTCGGAGTCGGCCGAGAGGCGGCAAAAGCCCGGCAGGGCGCCGGCGAGGTAGAGGGTGAGGGCGTCGAAGGGTTCCTGGCCGCCTACGGTGACGTGGGTGTGCGTCACGGTCGGCTCGCAGGTGAGGGCTGGGGCGAGTTCGTCGACGGGCAACGGGGTGCCGTCTTCCCAGGACAGGTGGACGCCGGTGCCTGGGACGGTGCGGCGATTCCTGTGCCAGGCGCCGTCGCCCTGCATGGCGACAAAGCCGCAGACGATGAGCGGCTCGTCGCTGTGCAAGGCCCCGTCGTGCTTGGTGAAGCTGATGGCCCAGTGGTACCCGTGCAGACGCAACGGTGCGACGAGACGGCCGCCCTCGGCCAGGGCGTCGATCCAGGGCAGATCCCAGGTGTCGACGGTGACCACGATGGCGTCGAATCCGCCGTCCGGCACCACCTCGGCAGGCAGGTGCTCGGCGTCCGCGGTGACCACGCGGATGCGGCCGTATCCGGTCTGGGTCAGGAAGCGGGTGGCCCGGTCGGTGACGGCTGGGTCGATGTCGAGGGTGGTGACGTGGCCGGTCGGGCCGGCGAGTTCGGCGATGAGAGCAGCGTTGTAGCCGCCGGAGCCGATCTCCAAAGCGTGGTGGCCGGGCTGGATGCGGGCGGCTTCGAGCATGTCGGCCTGCAGCCAGGGTGCGGAGATGGAGCTGATGACGGTGCCGTCGTCGCTGTGGCGGGTGGCGATGATCTCGTTGGCGTACGCAGCATGGAGGGGCGTTTCGGGGGCGAAGGCGTGCCGGGGCACGGTGCGCAGGGCGCGGTCGACCGCGGGGGTGCGGATGTGTCCGGCGGCGGCGAGTTCGTCGGCCAGTTGGTGGCGCAGAGCGGTGGCTTCGTCGAGGTCCGTGGTGGGGCGTGTGGTCACGTCGGGCCTTTCGGTCGTGCGGGTCATACCTGGTCCGAGACGGTGGGCGTTGCAGGGTTCGGGATGGTCGCGGTCGGGGCGTACTGGGCGGCCTGGGCGTCGAACATGGCGGCGTACCGACCGCGGGTGGCGATGAGTTCGTCGTGGGTGCCGTGCTCGGCGAGTTGTCCGTTGTTGAGGACGTAGATGTGGTCGGCGTGGCGGACGCCGGACATGCGGTGCGTGACCAGTACGACGGCTCGGTTCGGTGCGGCGAGGCGGCGGATGCGGTCGAAGGCTTCGATTTCGGCTTCGGGGTCGAGGGCGGAGGTCGGTTCGTCGACGATGAGGACGCCGTCTGCCTGTGATGTTGAACTGCGCCAGTGCGTGCGGGCCAGGCCGACTTTCTGCCATTCGCCGCCGGACAGTTCGATGGCGCCGCGGAACATGCGGGCCAGCAGACTGCGCAGGCCGTCGGGGAGTTTGGCGATGACGGGGCTGGCAACGGCGTAGTCGACCGAGGGCTTGAGGTCCTGGTCTGTAGCGTGGTGGTCGGGGCGGCCGAGGCGGATGTTCATCGCGGCGGTCACGGGCCAGCGCTGGAAGTCCTGGGTGAGCAGGGATACGCGCTCGAAGACCTGGGAGCGGTCGAGACCGGTGAGGTCCGCGTCGCCCCAGCGCAGGGTGCCGGCCTCGGGAAGCAGCATGCCCGAGAGGATCTTCATCAGGGTGCTCTTGCCGGAGCCGTTCTCACCCACCACGGCGGTGACCGATCCCATAGGCAGGGTCAGTGACACGCTGTCCAGGGCGGCGGTGTCCCGGTCGGGGTAGCGGTAGGTGACCTGGTCCAGAACGATTTCCCTGACGCGTTCCGGTACGGGCGCACCGCCGGCGGGCAGCGTCCGCTGGGCGGCCTGGGTGAGGAAGCGGCCGTGGTCGCGGACGTAGAGGCTCTCCTCGTGGAGCTGGTTGATGTTCATGACCAGCGCGCCCAGGCTCGCCGAGCCGGTGCGTACCGCGATGACGGCGGTCCCGGCGACGGCGAGGCTCATGTGCCCGGCCATGATCAGCCAGAACATGGCCCCGTAGGTCGCCGCCATCGCCAGACCGGACAGCGCGGAGGCGACCCACTCGGTCAGGGCCTTGTTGGAGGCGAGGCGTTCCTGTTCGGCCTCGGCGCTCTCGGCCATCTGCTCGTAGCGGCTCAGGAGGAAGTCGCCTACGGCGTGGAGGCGCACTTCCTGGGCGGCGGTGCGTTCGGTGAGTAGGTTGCCGATCAGGCGGCTGGCCCGCACGTGCTCGATCCAGCTCATCACCGACACGTATCGTTCCTGGGCCACGCGCATGGCGCCCCAGCCGCGCGGGGCGGCGATGAGGATCAGCATGGGCAGCAGTACGGGGTGGAGTACGGCGAGGACGCCGGCGGTGGTGATCAGCGAGATGAGGCCGTTCAGCGCGGCGACGCAGGCGCTGATCATGCGGCGGGCCGAACCCGGGCCATGCTGGGCGATGTCCACGAGCCGCCGGAAGTCGGGATCGTCGATGGCTTCCAGTTCGACGCTGGCTGCGGCGGCCAGGTACTGCGTGGTAGCGATCCGCTCGACCTTCGGCTCCAGCCGCCCTGCGCGGGAGGTGGACCAGGCGGACAGGGCGGAGTTGATGACGCCGATAGCGGCGGCGGCCAACAGGCCGGGTAACAGGGCGTGCAGCCGCTCGGCAGCGCTGCCGTTGCCGGCGAGCAGAGCGTGCATGACGGCGTTGACGGCGAGCAGGCCGGCGGCTGCGGCGATGCCTTGGCCGATCTCGCTGACCCCGACCGAGAGCAGAGCACGCCGGTCGGCCTGCCACGCCATGCGCAGCGTTGCGCCGACGAGTGTGGGCATGGAGCGCAGCGCGGACCTCATGGTCAGGTCCAAGGTCGCGTGCTCGTGCTGGGACCAGCCCATGTCGTAGCGCAGGGGGCCGCCGAACAGCTCGTGTTCGGCGTCGGAGACCTGCGGATCGGCCATCGTGACCGGGCCGAAGAATCTCTTCACCGGGCGCCTCCCGCAGGCCAGTTGATGGCCCGGTAGGACGGGCCGTGGGTGAGCATGTGGAAGATGGTGGCGGTGTAGGGGTGACAGTCCGGCGACGGTCGTTCCATCGGCACCCAGAAGAGCCCTTCGTGCTTGTGTGGCTCGGCGTTGTACGGCTCACCCGTCCACGACTGCGCCACGAACACGGCGGTGATCCGGTCCAGGCCACCGTCGGAGTCACGGTGGTGAATTAGCCCGCAGAACTCCTGATGCTCAGCAGTGATAAGGACCCCCACCTCCTCCATGGCCTCGCGTCGCGCAGCATGGTCGAGTGGTTCACCGACTTCCAGGTGACCGCCCACGACAGTGAGCTGTCCCGGTGCGAGGGCGGCGTCCAGCGCGCGGCGTACGCACAGGGCGGCGCCGTTCGTACGGAGCAGGACCTGTGCCACGTCGGCGATCAGCTGGTGAGGCGAGTCGCTCACGGGCGGCCCTCCTGTACCAGGCGTTCTACGGTGTGCCGACCATTGGTCACGAGGGCACCGCCGTGCCGAAAGCTATAGGTGAGGACGGAGGACGGGAGAGGTGTGGGTTGTGTCATGCCAGGTACCTCGTATCCGGTCGTGACCCGTCGGCGAGCAGAGCTGCGCGACTGGAGGTGAGGCGAAGGCTGGCGCCCGAGGAGGTAGCGGCATTTTCGAACGCAGGATGAATGAGTCCAGGACGGCGTACGGGATGCATGGGGACTCCTCGGGGCGAGATGCGGACAGGTGATCGGGTAACGGCGGTCCTGCTGTAGCCGTAACGGGTGGAGGGGGGCGAAATCTAGAACATGATTTCGAATACCGGGCTCTCTCCTTGTGCGGTCGGGTGGGGCGGGCTGTGATGCAGTGTTCGATCACTCATGTGGGTTGCGGTACCTCCTGCGGGGGATTGCCGGGGGGCGCTTGGTCAGTCATCGCGTGGCGAGGTCCGGGCGGAGGGCGACGGCGTCGCGAAGGAAGCTGCGCTTGGAGTAGAAGGTGTGCTCGGCGGCCCAACCGTGACTGGCGAGGTACTCGCAGAGCCAGCTGTCGATCCGCTTCATCTCGATGAGGATCTCGTCCTGGTCGTGGTCGAGGATGCTGCGTGAGCGGAGGTACTCCAGCTCGCACTGGGAGAGCACCACGTCGGGGGCCGCCAGGAGGGCGCAGCGGTCGAGGAAGATGCCGTAGACGTGTCCGGTGCGCAGCGACTCGCACTGGATGTCGTAGCGGACGCGCTGGAAGGGCGGCATGGCCCGGACCTGGAGGTTCAAGTCTTCGCGCAGGAACGTCTCGAAGCGGTCGGGGGTGATGTCGAGGCCAGGGGTGAGTTCCTCGCGGCGGGCGAAGGCGTCCTCAGTGAACCACTTTCGCTTGAGCACGTGCCCGGCGGTGACGGTGGGGATGAAGGAGGCGTAGCCGATCTCGGGCTCGGGGCCGGTGACGTCGAACAGATGGTTCTCGGTGTGGTGGATCTGGAACTCTTCCCGGTACTCCGGACGGCAGCCTTCCAGCTTGCCGTCGCGCAGTGCCTTGAGCAGTTCCATGGACGCGGACCAGATGTCCGGTGCCGGGTCGAGGGTGTACTTGAACTCCAGCTCGGTGCCGGAGAAGTGCTTGCGGAAGTACCGCAGATGATTGTTGAGCGCCGTGCTCGACTCTGCGTGCGCCGCCAGCACGGGGTCGAACCAGCGCAGTTCCTCGACCGGGCCGTGGCCTACTGGGTCCCGGGTGGTGCGGACGAAGCAGGCGTCCTCGGGGTGGAAGCGGATCTGCGCGTACGCGTGGTAGCCGCCGCCGGGGTGTTCGGCTAGGTAGCACAGCGGCACCAGGCCGGGGGCGGCCTCGGTGCCGACCAGGCCGCGCAGGGCGGGGCCGGCGATGGCGTCGGGGAACAGTTCGCCGCCGTCGATCCTGGCCGCCCCGAGCCGGGTGCCGCCGGGGTGCAGCGCTTCGGCCGGGCAGAGTCCCAGCGCGTTCCAGCGGATGATCACGGTGGTGGCCGGCCGGCATACCTCCTGCGGTGGCACCCGTACGAGCACGATCGGCTCGTCTGGTCGCCGTGGCGCGGTGCGGTTGAGGAGGTGGACGCCGCCGAGGACGACCCAGGCTCCCCGGTACGAGGGCTGCTCATCGTGCACGCTGGTCTCCTTCGTGTGAAGCGGGAGCCACGGGGGATCGCCCTGCAGCCTGAAGGGGCAACCGGGTCGGCCGGACATCCCCGTATGGCTGCCTGCTCGTCGCTGCGACGTCCGGCCGGTTCGTCGGCCTAGGGTGGGGCGGGTGAGTCATGGTGAAGTTGGTCAGGTGATCTTGGACGAGGCTGTTGCGGATGCCCGCCTCGCCGCATGGGAGTTCGACGGTGCACGGGCCTGGCTGGAGGAAGCCCGCAGGCATCCCATGGAGCCGCTGGCGGCCGAGGTGTGGGTCACCGACCCTGCTTTCGAGCACGTCCTGCTGGTCAAGCACCGCGTGCGCGGATGGGTGCCGCCAGGCGGCAAGGTGGAGCCGGGCGAGGCGCCGCGTGCGGCAGCAGCACGAGAGCTGCTGGAGGAGACCGGCCTGCGCACCGAGTTGCTGCCCGAGCCCGCGGCCGTGGCGGTGCGTTCCTACCGGGCCGACTGGACTCCGACGCTGGGCCTGTCCTACGCCGCGATCGTCGGACGCGACGTTCCGCTCGCCGGGGAGCAGAACCAGCCGGCGGCATGGTTCCGTCTGGACACAGGCTGGGACAGCGTCTTCCCCGAAGACCGCGAGCGGATCCGTGCGCACGCTCGCCGTCTGGCAGCCGGCCGGGCGGTCGGCTCCCGCTGAGGCAGGCCCCTGGCCGCCGTTCACAGGAGGGCCTCGATCCGGTCGAGGTCCGCCGAGGGCAGGGTGACGAGCTCAAGGTCGTGCAGGAAGCGGCACCACACCGGCTCCAGGCCGGGTTCGCGCTCGAACTCCTCACGGTCCAGGCATCCGTTGGCGTGCGCGGCGGTCCGCAGCGCGTGCTGCTGCAGCTGGGCAGGGTGGATCCACCGAGGGGCGAGGACCTCCCGGGGCGAGGGGCACAGCGACCCGGAAACCTCGGCCTGGAAGATCCACCAGTGGTGGCCGACCGGACCGCTGGGCGTGCGGTGGCAGTGGTTGGGCCGCCACTGGTCCAGCAGCAGGTGCAGGTGGGTGACGGTAAGACCGACCTCTTCGGTGACTTCGTCGCGGGCGGCCTGCTCGGGGCCGCCATGCTCGTCGACGTGGCCGGCGACCGGGGCGATTCCGGCCGGAGGAATCGCCCGCTCGAACACCAGCAGGCCGCTCGGGGAGGAGATCAGTACCCCGACGCTTGCGTGGTCACAGAGGCGGGCCCCGCTGCCGGGAGCCGGGGCGGCCGGAGTCATGCGGTGGCCTCCGGCCGTTGGGCGACGACGACGAGCCAGCTCGTCACGGCCGGGGCATCGGGGGTGGTCATGGCGTAGGCGGTGTCGAGGATCTGCATCCGCTGGGCGTGGGTGAAGTCGCCCTCGGGCCGCGCGAAGACGGGGATGGATAGCCACGCCTTCTTCTCGGCCATGGTGCTGTGCTGGGCGGTGACCTCAGTGCCGACGACCGTCAGTCCGGCTGAAGTCAGCTGCTCGGTGACTGTTTTCAGCGGCAGCTTCGGCGACATGTCCGCGTCGCGCGGCGGTGGGATGTATCCGTGGATCTCAGCGGCGACTTGGCGGATGAGGGCGTTCAGGGTAGGCCCGGTGCGGGGGGACAGTTCGTCGGGGTGCCGGACGCCGGCGAAGCCACCGCCGATGTTGAAAACGAAGCGCCCGCCTGGGCGCAGGATGTGGGCGACGGCTGCGAACACTGCGGCGGTGTCGGTCTTCCAGATCGCGGAGTTGCACACTACGGCGTCGGCGCTGCTGGCGTGCAGGTGGTCGGCGAGCCGTTCGGCCGGGGAGGTGATCCAGGTCAGGCGGGCGTCGGTCAGGGTGCGGCGACCGACACGCTGCATCGCGGCGGCGTTGTCGACGGAGACGACCCGAGCGCGGGCCGGGATCAGGTCGAGGATCGCGCGGGCGGTCGCGCCGGCGCCGCCGCACAGGTCGACCACCAGGCTGGCGTCGGCCAGATGGCCTCGGCGGGCAAGGTCGCGGCTGGTCGCGTCGTACATGGGGTGGGCGCGGGTGAAGGCGTCGTACGCCTCGGCGTTGCTGTCCTCGTCCCAGCCGAGGATGGCGTCCTGGGGTGCCATGTCGCTGTGGCCTCCCTTCTCAGAGCGGCCCGGCAGTGCAGGCCGGGCGTTCGGACAGGGTCAAAAGAGCGCGGACTGTACGGCGGCGGGCGGTGAGGAGAACTGTGCGCCGAGGACGATGCGCCGGCCCTTGAGGGTGCCGAGGTCGAGCAGGTAGGGCAGTTGTTCACCGTCGCCGTCGAGGGTGGCGAGGACCTGGGAGCCGAGGCAGGAGAGCACCGTCAGCCCGTGCTCAGCGGAGCGTGGGTCGTGCGGGTACAAGGCGCGCCCGGTCTTCGGCGTCCGCAGCAGGTCGCCTTCGCCGGCCGGCGTCCACGGCTCCGGTGTGGCCGGGACGCTCAGGCCGCTCAGGGCCGCGGTGGCGCGGTCGAGGTGCTGCTGGTGGGCGGCGCCGGCCGGGGCGAGGTCGCGCAGCTCGGCCAGGGCCGTCAGCTTGGCCGCGGCTCGCACGGTCTGTGTCAGGCCGAGGTGGCGGGTGAGGGCATCCTCCAGGAACCGCACGGCGCGGCCGTCAGCAGTCCGGGCGAGGTAGGTAGCGATCAGGGCACCCTGTTCGTCGAGGCGGGAGCGCTTACGGGGTTCGGCCGCGGTGCCGATCTTGGTGGTGCCGTCGGCGAACGTCGCCAGGTACAGCCAGTGCGGCTGGGCCATGTACGCCGCCAGGGCGTCGGGCACGTGCCCGCCGGAGTGGAACCGGTGGGCGAAGCGGAAGTCGTCCCGCCCGGCGCAGGCCGCGCACTGTCCGCCGGCCTCGGCCGGGGCCCGGTCAGGGCAGGCCACCGCCTCGACGCGGACGCGGTCGGCGAACCGGTACCGGCCGGTGCACCACCGGCCGGTACCGCTCACCTGGTAACCCAGGCGCCTGCCCATGACCGGGGCGTAGACGAGTGGTCCGCCGGTCACGGGGGCGAGCAGAAGACGGGGGTCTCCACTCGCCCAGGTGATGCCGTGACAGACGTATGTCCCGCTCGCGGGCAGGGCCTGGTCCATGGTGCGTTCCTTGTCGATCGGGATCGGGGCTGGGTCAGACGGTCAGGTGCAGACGGTCGGCCAGGGCAGCGGAGGCGGCCTTGAAGACCTGGTCGCGGTCCAACTGGGCCACGTCCAGCGTCAGCCAGGCGCCGCGCTCCGCCTGTTCGCGCATCTGCTCCAGGACGGTGTCCTGGTAGCGGATGAAGTCCTCGTCACCGCCGCCGGCGTGGCCGGCCTCCAGGGAAGTGAAAGAGCCCTTGCGGACGAGAGCCTCGCGGGCCCCGATGTTCAGGAAGAACACCAGGTCCGGCTTTGTCAGATGCGCGAAGACCTGCTCGCACAGGCGGGGAGAGACCTCGGGGTTGACCGCATAGCGGGCGAGAATCTTGTGGTGCGCGTTATCGAGGATCACGTGGGTGCCCGCGGCGAGGGTCGGCTGGATGACGAGCCGGTCCTGCAGGGTGTACCAGGAGGCCATGGCAAGCAGCCAGTAGTGGTCGCCGCATGCCTGGGCGACGCCGGCGTCGCGCCGGTAGACCAGCTCGTTGAGGCGGTCGAGGTAGCCGGACAGCTCCGGGTCCTGGGGGACGTCGGTGCTGTGCTTGCCGATGAGGACTGCCGTGTGGCCGGCGTCGTTGAGGGCCTGGTGCAGGCGGGCGGCGAGGGTGGACTTGCCGGCCCCGTCACCGCCGACGAAGGTGATCAGCTTCCCGGCTGCGGTGGTGGCCGGCGTGTTCGCCGTCATCGGGATTCTCCCAGGGGGTGGGTCGGGCTGGCGGTCAGGCGGCCGGTGATGATGGTGCGGATGCGGTCCACCAGGACGGCGCGCTGGCGCAGGACGTCGCTGTGACGCTCATTGGACAGGTCGGCGGGATAGTGGGTGGCGAGGTTGTTGGAAATGACGTGGAGGTAACCGAATCTGATCCCCGCCTGGCGCGCCGCCGCCCCCATAGGGCCGATCTCCGGGTCGACGAAGGCGTACGAGGCGGTGTGCTGGGCCAGCCAGTCGCGGTTCTCCAGCAGGATCGACGGGGAGGACACGTGCAGGCCGTTGCGCACCCCGTCGTGGGCGGCGGCGTAGTCGCCGAAGAAGTCGTCCCAGCTCACCATCGCCCCGCGTACCAGGCTGGTGTTGCCGGTCGCCAGCCAGGCGTTCGGTTCGACGCCGGGGGTCAGCGAGCCGACCTTGCCGACGTAGACGACATCGCCTGCGCCGAGTTCAGCAAGGCGCGCGACGACCCGTCCGGCCACGTCTCCCCATATGCTGTGGAGGAACCCGAGGTAGACCACGCGACGGCCGGCGACGTCGAGGCGCTGCCAGGCGTAGCCGGGTCCGCGGGTCCACACTCCGTTCTCGGGAGCAAGGTACTGAAGGCCCCAGCCGACGATCACCAGGTCGCCGTCCAGTTCCAGGTCGAGCGCGTCGAGCGCCGTTCGGCACTCCTCCTGCTCGGGCGGCTGATAGGTGACGGTATCGGCGGGGCGGCCGGTCATGGCCAGATACGTGGCGATGATCAGGGCGTAGTGCTGGACGTAGTCGGCTCCGGGGAACGCCTTGACGATGAGGTCACGGCCGTGGATCTCTGCGGTGGGCCGTTCGATGTTGAACAGCTTCCCGGTCTTCTCGTACCGGGAGATCACCGCCGTGCGGTCGTAGCCGCCGATGACGCGGATGCTGTCCCAGTCCTGGTCCTGGATGAGGTGGTGGACCTTGATCTCCAGGTAGCGCAGCAGCCTCGCGTGGGTCATGGTGTGCCCGGCCGGCTCGATCGGGGCGGCGCGCAGGAGTCCGGGGGTCGGGTCGGCGAGTAAGGGCGTCATCGGTGCTCCTCGGCGATCGTCACGGTGCTGCCGGCCGCCGCGCGAACGACGGAGATGTTCTTCCGGATGAGGTCGAACCGGTCTTCGGGGATCGGGCCGAGCTTCTCGATGCGGGGCGTGGAGGGCTTCTCGTATGGCCCTTCGGGCAGCAGGGCGATGCCCATAGCGCCGAGGATGACCGGGGCTGCGCCGTCCACGGAGGAGATCCACTCGTGCTCGCGCTGCTCGATCAGCTCCAGGTGCCCGCTCCGGCCCAGACCGAGCAGCCGGTAGATGAGCAGATCGTCGACCAGGCCGCGATCCTGCAGGTAGGCGGTCGCCAACCAGCGGGTGCGGCACAGTTGCCCGTCGGGATCCGGTCGACGCGAGGCCGGCAGGGCGATGGCCCCGGCCCAGCCGCTGCTCACAAAGGCGTCGTAGGTGCGCAGCCACTCGTCGTCGTCCGCGGCGTGCAGGACCGCGCACAGCCGGAATGCGTCGCCGGACAGCTTCCGGATCTCTCGCGCGGCTTTCTCGCTCGCCTTCAAGGTCGCCGCCCCGTCCCGCATGACGTCCGGCAGGATGATCTCCCTCGCGGACACCGCCAGCGCGGCTTCGACGAGGCTTTCCGCTGGCAGGGCGTAGCCGAGGTCGAAGAGCCCGTTGTCGACGATGATCTCGGCGCCGCGCTCGGCCTCGCGAGCGAAGAAGGCCCGGTAGCTCTCGTCGGACAGCACGTGCTGGGCGGCCACGTGGTGGACGCGGGCCGGCTCCTGGGCGACGAAGTTCTTCAGGTAGGCAGGCGGAGCGATCACGGAGAAGTCGATGCCCGCGGTGGTGATCACGACGCCCCCCACAGGCCGGTGGTGAGGGTGAGGAACTGCTGGGAAAGGACGGGGTCGGTGCCGAAGCGCCCGCCCGAGTGCACCGTGGTGGTGCGAGCCTCCTCCATCCGTACGCCCCGCATGCTCATGCACAGGTGCACGCCGCGTACGGCGACGGCGATGTTCTCATGTCCGATCACGCCGTTGAGGTATTCGGCGACCTGGCGGGTGAAGCGTTCCTGGACCTGCAGTCGGCCGGCGAAGTGCTGGGCGATCCGCCCGAACTTCGACAGGCCCACCACCTCGCCATCCGGCACGTATCCAGCCGTGACCTGCAAGTTCATGGGCAGCATGTGGTGCTCGCAGAGCGACCACACGCTCATGCCGCCCACGATGACTAGCTGACCACCCAGCTGGGACTCGGTGAAGCAGGTGGCCGTTTCGGCGCCGTCCGGGGACAGGAAGGCTTTCCACCAGGCCGCGACGCGGTCCGGGGTGCCGGTCAGCCCCTCGCGGGCGGGGTTCTCGCCCAGCTCGACCAAGAGCTGGTGGATCAGGCCGGCGACCCGGCCGGTGTCGATGACCGCAGCGGGCCCGGCGACGGCAGCGGTCGGCGCCGCCGCAGGGCTGGCGATAGAGGTCGTCATGGGCGTCTCTCGTTTCCGGGGACTGGGGAACGGATGGGGCGTGGAGTCGCGTGCGGTCAGCGGCCTCGGGCGTCCGCGAAGGCCAACACGTGAAGGCGGGTGGTGAAGTGCCAGTGCCGGGCCGCGACCCCGTCCGCGAGGACCCGGGTAGTCGCGGTGATCACCTCGGGGGTGGTGCCCTCCGGCATCACCCACACCGGCGCGAGCCGGTGGGCGTCGGCCAGCTCGGCGATCCGGTCGAGGTCGTCCACCGTGGAAGCGACGAACTTGAACGCCGCCCGCCCGGAGGCCACAAACGCCTCCAGCGCGGCTGGCACGATGCTCTTGGTCTCCTTCACGCCGAAGCTGGCAAGCTTGGGCGAGACGTTGAACCGGACCCCGTCGGCCACCAGCTCGGGAGTGGGCGCGATGGTGCCGTTCGTCTCGAACTCGATCCGCTTGCCGGCTGCTATCAGTCCCCGGACGAGAGGCACCAGTCGCGCCTGCTGGATCAACGGCTCGCCGCCGGTGATCACGACCAGCTCGACCGGTGAAGACGTGGCCCAGGCCACCAGGCCCGCGACGGATTGCCTCGTCGACTCCTCGTGCGGGTCGAAACGAGACCAGTCCCAGGTGTACTTCGTGTCGCATCTCGTGCAAGTGAGGTTGCACCGGGACAGGCGGATGAACAGGGCCGGGTGTCCGCAGCTTGGGCCCTCGCCCTGAAACGTCGGCACCTCGGTACCGAAGCACTCCGCGACGATCAGGGATTCGCCTTCGGCAGCTTCCGGTTCGAGGTTGAGCGGCTTGGTTGTGGTCATTGGCCCACCACATCGAAGCGGGCCCAGCTGCTTGCGGTCTCGCGGACCAGGACGGCGACAAGGCGGCCGGGGATCTCCGACTGGAGGTTCTGAACGAACCAGCCGGCCAGGAACTGGGCCAGGCGCTCCGAGGTGGGCTCGAAGGGCAGGATCTCGTGCAGGTTGTGGTGGTCGAGCTCGGTGTCCAGGAACGACTTGAACGGGGCGAGCGCACCGAAGTCCGTGACAAACCCGGGATCCTCCAGCGCGGATGCAGTGAGGATGACCTCAACCTCGTAGCTGTGCCCGTGCTGGCGGGAGCACTTGTGCTCATGCGGCAGCCGGGGAAGCCGATGGCCAGCCTCGAAGGCGAACTTCTTACCGATGGTGAAATTGCCGGGCGGTAGTGGAACAGCAGTGAAGCCCATTCGATTTCTCCGAGAGGTGAGGGTGTGGCTGATTCGGGCGGGGTGGGGCAGCCGCCTCTTCAGGCGGCTACGGGCTGTGCCCCCAGGTGGTTCTTCGCGGCCTTGTCCAGCACCTTGGTGAAGTGCTCGGCGCGCTCGTCGCCCTCGGCCTCCTGAGCGCGGAGGCCCCCGAAACGGGCCCAGTACCGCCGGCAGACGTCCCTCTCCATCAGCTTCGAGGCGTAGAACGGCAGACGCCCGTCCCGGACGAAGCCGAGGCGGTCGCGCAGGCTGAGCATGCAGATGAGCTGGTTGGCCTTCAGCAGCTGCATGTACTCCTCGACATCCAGGTCCTCGGGCGTCCAGAGCTTGGCGAGGTCAGGGTTGGCGGACATCTGCGTCAGCCAGTCGAGTTGGTTGCGCGCGACGGTCGCCTCATTTCGTTCGGCCTGGTGCCGCGCGTCCTGCCTCAGCCGGGCGGCTCCGACCACGACGGTGGCGAGGGAAACCGCGGCGTCGGCAGCGAGGACGGCGGTGGTGAGCTTCATGCTTTAACGGTCCTTTCACGCAAAGTGATCTGGGGCGAGGGCGGGTCTGTGGAAGCCTGCGGGGCTCGCTGCGTCATGCGACCCCCGCTAGCACGACGGCCGGTGAGCCGCCGTCAATGCGATCCAGGGCGTACCGGCGGCGCACAGTGTCCAAAGCGACGGCGATCGGCGGCAGTCCGACGGCGGCCCTTCGCTGGTCCAGCAACTGCGGCGCACGCAGTGGGCACAGCTCCACCCCTGCTGCGCTGAGGACGAGTTGCGTCCCGAACTCTTGGGGTCGCCCGCTGTTGACCAGGGAACGGTCGTGAAGGTGGGCCCAGTGCTGGATGCGCGCATCGCCGTCCTGGACCGCACGTTTCAAAAGGGTGGTGGCCGCCCGCTGGAAGTCGGGTTCGTCGTCGGCGTGCAGAGCGATGCTCCAGGCGGCACGTGCTGCGTCGGGGCCCACGAGACGGTGGCCGGGCCAGTCATGTTCGGCCAGGATGCGGCGCAGCACTTTGGTGTCGGCGTGCTCAGCGTGACGGTCCTGGCCGAGGTGGACGGCGTCGAGCTGGTTGCGTACGCGTCTTGCCCGGCGTGCTGCCGACTGTGCGGCGCGGGCGATGAGTTCGCGGGCGAGGTCCGGCCGCAGCGGTTCCGCGGTCCTCACGCGATACTCCGCTGGTCGGCGGCGGACTGCGGCTCGTGGACCTGGCAGCCGATGAGCGCGCTCAGCCCAGGCCGAAGCTCGGCGGTGAGTTCGAGGCGCGCGACTCGCTCATGGTGCTGTCCGGTGCCCGATCCACGGACGTCCCAGCCCATGTCGGTGAGCCGACGAAGGAATGTGGCGATCGGATCGACGTCGAGAGGATGGCGGACCATGGCCTCGGCCCGCACAAGCGGTACCTCGAGCCGGGCGGCGAAGTCGGAGGCCCACAGAGTGATCAGCCGGACGGTGTCATCGGAGTGACCGGGCAGGGTGTGGACGCAGTCCAGGAAGAGGCACGGGCCTTCGCCCCATCCGAGGTCGGGCCCGCGTTGCGGGATCATGCAGGCCAGCAGCAGCCCGTCCTCGAACAGTCCAGCCGGCTTCACCTGCGGGGCGCGGAACAGGGCCGGGATATCGGACCGGGCGGGTGTAGGCACGCCGCGCATGGCGAGCCAGCGCTGACGGTCCTGGACGAGGGCCGCGGCCTCATCCCGTTCGGCGTCGGTGCGCAACGACCGCATCTCGTACACGGCCGGTAACCCTGTCGCGCACTGGCTTCGAGGCGCGGGGGAGGACTCGATGGCCGTAGAAGCGGGTGAGGCATTCACTGGCTAGCTCCGCTCTCCAACGTGGTGACCCGCCTGGCGCCCAGCAGGCCCCACGCGTGGGCCCAGACGACAAGTTGGGTGGTGTTGGCCGCCCCGGTCTTGGCGAGCAGTTCGTCATGTGCGGCTCGCACGTCGGCGGGCGCGATCTTGGCTATGGCAGCAATGTCGCTGGGATTGCTGTGCTCAGCGACCGCCCGCAGCAACAGTTGCTGCTCTGGACTGAGTTCCGGCATTGACCTGTCCGTCGCGGGCGGAGCGACCTGCCGGGCGCTGCACAGGAAGTGCACGATCACCGGGGGCTTGCAGCGGGGCGGGCAGTGGAGGCTCTCCCGGATGTCGCGTACGTACTGGCGGACGGTCACGGCCGACAGCCCGGTCCTCGCGGCGATCTCTTGAGGGCCGAGGCCGTCCACGAGGTGCTGGGCGACGCGCTGCTGGGTCGGGGTCAGGGGGGTGATCGGTGCGCTGGTCGTCATGCGCGGGGTCACGGGTGTCTCTTTCGCGGCTGGGTTGAGGGATATCGGGTGGGGTGTCGCCGGACCCCGCGGGGGCCGGGGGCCGGCGACACGGGCCCGTGCGCGGCGGTCTGGATTCACGGGGCGCCGCACACGGGGGCTCATGCGGCTGTCGGGTCGGGGCGGGCCCACGCCGCTTCGGCGGCGAGACGTTCTGACCACTGGATGTGGGCCTCGTCGAAGGCGGCGTCGGCGAGGCGTATGCGCTGGACTTCGCCGGTTCCGGCCGGTGGGTAGGTGAACTGGATGTCGCGCCACAGGCGCTGGAGGATGTAGTCGCCGTTGAGGGCGTGGGCGCCGTGCAGCTCCATGGCGTCCTGGGTTGACTGCATCGCCCACTGGTGGCCGAGGTACTTGGCGTTGATCAGGTCGGTGTCGCAGGGCAGGCCCTGGTCGAGGAGGTGCACGGACTGATAGGCCAGGATTCGACCGGCGCGCAGGCGGGCCTCCATGTCACCGATGCGGTCCCGCAGAACCGGCAGATCGGAGAGGGCGCCCCGGTAGCGGGAGCGCGCCTTGAGGTAAGCGGTCGAGGCGGCCACGACTGCCTCGTGTATTCCCAGGCTGACTGCGGCCAGGTTGGGACGGCCATACAGGATGCTGCTGCTCTGCGCTACGCCCAGCCCCTGGCCGATCTCTCCGACCACGTTTTCCTCGGGGACGCGGACGTGATCGAGGTCGAGGCGGCCGACGGAGAAGCCGTGCAGGCCGAGGCCGGGACGGTGGTCGGCGACTGAGAGCCCTCGGCGCTTGGATTCGACCATGAACGCGGTCAGCGCCTGGGAGGTGCTCACGCCTGCCTTGGCGGTCCGGGCGACCACGAGGTGGGCTCCCGCGAGGTGGCTATTCCCGATGTGGATCTTGCTGCCGGTGATCACCCATTGGTTGCCGACGTGCTCGGCGATGGTCTCGATGCCGCCAATGTGCCCGCCGGCTCGCGGTTCGGTCACGGCGATCGACAAGAGCAGTGAACCGTCCGCTACGCGGGGCAGCCAGCGGCCCTTCTGCTCGTAGGTGGCGAAGTGCAGCAGGGCGCCGACGGGGATCAGCGTGGCCTGGAGGATGGCCGCCGCAGCCGCCGAGACGCGGGCAATGCGGTGGAGGAGGATGGTCTTGGCCACGTGTCCGGCGCCCAGCCCGCCGAAGGAGGACGGGACGGTGACGGCGAACCAGCGTCGTGCGGCCATCAGGTCGGCGACCTTGCGCTCCACCCTGCCGGGGGCGGCCTCCATGCGTGCGGCGCGCGGCGCGATGTGCTCGGCCGCGAAGGCGTCCGCCTCGTCCCACAGCAGTTCGTGGCGGGCGGTGAGATAGGGGCGCAGCGCCGGCGGCGGCGTGGTGGGTGTGGCGGGCATGGTCGTCTCCCTCTCCCTGGATGAAGGTCGCACGGTGGAGCGGCCGGGGATCGCCTGCGGCTCCCGGGTGGGGGGTCGTGGAACGGACTAGCGGACGGGCGCGCGGGCGATGTGGTCCATCACCCGGACGCCGGCGTCGATGACGATGTCTCTCAGCCGTCGGGCCTCGCTCAGGGGCCGCTTCTCGGGGTCGATGACGCACACCGTGCCCAGCACGGTGCCGCTGTCGTGGATGAGCGGGGCACCGAAGTAGGAGCGGATCCCGACCGCGTCGACCACGTGGTTGCCGCTGAAGCGCGGGCTGGCGTGCACGTCGTGCAGCGGAAGGGCCTTCTTGCGGGCCATGACCTCCGGGCACCAGCCGTGGTCGCGGCTCATGGTGCGGCCGACTATGACGTACCCGCTGTCCGCGGGCGGCTGGTGCAGCCCGACGAAGGTCTGCTCCTCCAGGAAGAGGTTGACGAAGCCGTACAGGAACCCGGCTCGTGTGGCCATGTCGCGGGCCAGTTCGTCGAAGTCCTCGCTGGCAGCGGTGGGCACGCCTAGGCGATCCAGCAGCTCGTATCGCTGCCCCAGCTCGCTCGCCTGCTGGGCCTGCGGGACGGGGACGGCGGCGCCGGCGGGGAAGGATGGCCCATGGGTGACGTCCCGCATGGTGCGTCGCGGCAGCGACTGCGTGAGGGGGGCGGTCTGCCGCGCGCGGTAGGGGTCGTTGGGCTGATACGACATCAGGCGTCCTGAAAGGTGGTAGTGGATGCGGGGCGAGCGGGGCTTGCCGATGCGCTCTTCAAGGCGTGGCCAACGAGGGTCAGCAGGACGCCAGCGACGTGGTTCGGATCGCGGGCGTCGCAGGTGACCACCGGCACAGAGGCGGGCAGTTCGAGGGCGGTGCGGACCTCTTCGGGGTGGTAGCGATGTGCTCCGTCGAACTGGTTCACCGCCACGACGAAGGGCAGGCCGATGTCCTCGAAGAAACCGACGGGGGTGAAGCTGCTTTCCAGGCGGCGGGTGTCGACCAGGACGACCGCGCCGACGGCTCCGCGACAAAGGTCGTACCAGAGGTCGACGAACCGGTCCTGGCCGGGCGTGCCGAACAGGAACAATTCCAGGGGCACGGGCGCGTCGGGCAGGTTGAGGCGACCGAAGTCGAAGGCGACCGTGGTGGTCTGCTTGGCCTCGACGCCCGCCAGGCTGTCCACGTCCGCGCTCGCCTCGGTCAGATACTCCTCCGTGCTCAGCGGCGTGATCTCACTGACGGCACCCACGGCGGTGGTCTTGCCCGCGCCGAAACCACCGGCGATCACGACCTTCAGCATGGTCGGTGCACCGGTACGCGGGCGCGACGACGGCCGCAGCACCACGGCCGGGTCACCCGGCCTGGGGGTAGGCGATGGCATCGGGCCACTTCCTCTTCAGGCCGGCAGACAGGGCCGCCAGCAGTTGTGCAGAGGGACGTGCATGCGCGTCGGACGCGACATAGGCGGTGACAGGGACGACCAGGGCGTCGGCGTCCAGGAGGTCGGAGATGAGGATCTTGACGGCGGTTACGGGACGGCCGAGTCGGCCCGCCAGCTCGGTCACCGAACGCCGGTGCTCCCGGCACAGGGCGAGGATCTCTGCGCATTCCTCGGCTTGGCCCGGGCCGGGCCGCCCGGGTCCGGCATCCAGCACCGTGTCCAGGCCGAGCAGATGCCGTGGCCGGGTGCGACCGCGCGTCAGGGTATAGGTCCGTACGAACGTCGAATCCTCGGCCGCGCTGCCGTGTGCGGTCACCGGACCTCATCACCCGTGCCGACGCGGACGGGGATCTGCATGTAGGGGGCGAACTTCTGCACCAGGCGACCCATCTCGAACCCGACGGTGCCGGCATCGGCGTCCATGGTCGCGATCACCGCGAGGACCGTGTCCACCACGCCCCGTTCGTTGCCGGGATGGCCCTCGAAGGCCGCGCTGCGACCGGAGCTCTGGACGAAGATCAGACAGTCGTCTCGCTCGATGACGACCTGCCTCGCCGGCCTCTTCTTGTGGGTGGGACCGGTGATGTTCGCCGCGAGTGAGGCCACTCCGCTGATGGCGGCCGACAGTTCGTCCGCCCAGTCCTTGTCGACGTCGCTGTCCAGCAGCCGTAGTCCGTCCCGCGAGAGCAGGACGGCGTGCGTGACGCCCGTCGTGTCGGAGGCGAACTGCCGCAGCAGCCACGCCATGTTGTCCCGCTGTCCGCTTGCCGTTGTCTCGGTTGCGGGTGCGTCGCCGGTCACGTTGTTCATCGCGGGGTGGGTGCTCACAGGGATCGCTCCAGAAGGGGGGAAAGGCCAGCGGATGTAACGGCCAGCGGGAACGTGGAGGGACGAGGTTCAGGGACTGGTGTGCTCTGTCGAAGCGGTGGGAGAACCGGCTTGCCCGCCGGCCTGGATGCCGGTGCGGAAGGCGGCAGCGAGCCCTGGCGTCGCCGCGATCACGGGGGCTTGCTCCCGCTCGTGTGGCGGATGGAAGGTGCCGGCCTGGCGTCTACGCGTGGGAAGGGCGGGCGCATCAGCAGAGTGACCTGCCCGTGCGGGTTCCGGAGCCCCTGCGGTACCGGGGTGTGGGACCTGCCCCGGCCTCGGAGTGGCTGGAGTCGCGGCAACCGGCTGCGGTTGCGGCGCCAAGGGGCGGGCGTCCTGGGGCAGCGCGCTCGCATCGTCGACGGAGGGAATCGCTACTAGGAGCCGTGCCGGGATGACCACCAGGGCGGTGGTGCCTCCCGTCACGTTCTCCTGCAGGAGAACGGACAGCCCGTGCGACTGGGCGATCTTCGCGGCGACCAGCAAGCCGAGCTGCCCCGCTCGCACCTGGCCGCTGACGTCGACCTCTTCGGGGGCCTGGAGCAGGTGGTTCATCTGCGCCCGCGTCTGCGGATGCATGGGGATAGCCCGGTCCTCGACCTCGACCGCCAACCCGTTCGCCACCCGCTGCGCACGCACCATCACCTTCGTAGCCGGATCGGAACACTCACAGGCGTTCTCGATCAGCTCAGCCAGCAGGTGCGTCAGGTCCGGACCCACATGGCCGGGAAGGCCCAGCTCCGCGCCCACGGACCCCGCCGCAACCGCCACCCGCGGATACTGCACGACCTCGGAGACGGCGCCGCGCAGCACGCTCTTGACGGGAACGGGCCGACGCACGCTGCGCAGAGACTGCCCGCCCAGCACCGCCGTGCTCTCGACCTGGCGACGCATCCGCGTCACGAGGTGATCGATCTCGAAGATCTTGGCGAGCAGCTCCGGGTCGTCGGTCAGCATCTCCAGCTGGCTCAGTGCCTCAAGCGCCTTGCCGACCAGCGCGTGCTCGCGCATGGCCAGGCGACGCAGCACTTCCAGGAGTACGACGGACTGGGACTCGTCGTGCACCCGTATCAGCGACGCGACGGCCCGCACTTGGAGAGCACTCAACGCCTTGTCAATCTCGGCGTCAGGGCTGGCAGGTGGCGCCTGCAGGTCCGGCAGCGGCGGGCGTCCCCCGCGGCACAGCTCGTCCGCCGACCACTGCACCGACTTCTCGATGGCCGCGGCTGCCCCTGCGATTGCTGCCAGTGCCGTTGCCCGGGCCTCCTCCGCCGCTGCCTGTATGGCTCCTGCGGCCGTTCGCGCTCCGCGAGCCGCCATCGTGGCGACGCCCGCGAGTCCGCAGATCAGGCCGGCCAGGAGCCAGCCGGGGCCCACCGCGGACACCGACCAGAGGGTGAAGGCGGCACCCAGCAGGGCGGCAAGGAGCACTAGGGGCAGTGCGACGGCGCGGTGGACACGGTGCAGGGTGAACGCGTTGATCGGAGGCCGCCGTCGGCGGTGGCCGGTGGCGGCCGGCCGTGCCGAAAAGGCGCTGTCAGGCATGGGAATCCTCGTCAGGGTGGGGGTGGCTAGGCGTGCTGCAGCGTCAGGTCTGCGCAGGTCTTGTGTGTGCTGCGTGCGGTCGAGCGGGGTGACGGAAACGCGACCGCGCCGCGGTGGGAGGACTGCGCCGCCAGGAGTTCAAGCAGCCGGGCGCTCTGGATCAGGCCCATGTGGCTGAATGCCTGCGGGAAGTTGCCGAGCTGGCGCTGCTGGACGGGGTCGTACTCCTCGGCCAGGAGGCCGAGGTCGTTGCGCAGTGCGAGGAGGCGTTCGAACAGGGCGTGGGCCTCGTCGAGGCGGCCGGTCAGGGCCAGGGCGTCTACGAGCCAGAAGGAGCAGAGGACGAATGTGCCCTCGTCTCCGCTCAGGCCGTCCACCCCGGTGTGGTCGCCGATGGTCGGGTAACGGCGCACATGCCCGTCAGACGTGGAGAGTTCACGGCGCACTGCGTCCACGGTGCCGATGACGCGCGGGTCGTTCGGCGGTAGGAAGCCAACGCGGGGGATCAGCAGCGTGGCGGCGTCGAGTTCCTTGGAACCGTAGGACTGGGTAAAGGTGTTGCGCACCGGATCGAAGCCCCTGGTGCAGACCTCGTGGTGGATGGTTGCCCGCAGCTCGGTCAGGCGGGCCAGGTCGATGTCGAGCGCGCCGGCTTCGGCCAGGCGGATGGTGCGGTCGATCGCCACCCAGGCCATCACCTTGGAGTGGACGAAGTGCTGGCGTGCCCCGCGGATCTCCCAGATCCCCTCGTCGGGCTCCCGCCAGCGCTGTGCCAGGTGCTCGACGAGCCGCTGGTGCAGGACCGCGGTGTCGGCACAGTGGGCCACACCGCTCTCGTGCGCGAGGTACAGGGTCTCGATCACCTCGCCGTATACGTCGAGCTGGAGCTGGTCCGCCGCCCCGTTCCCGACCCGCACCGGCGTCGAGCCCTCATACCCGGGCAGCCAGGGCAAGTCCCGTTCCCGAAGATCACGCTCTCCGGTGATCGCGTACATGATCTGCAGGTTCTCTGGGTCGCCGGCCACGGAACGCAGAAGCCAGCGCCGCCATGCCTGCGCCTCCTGCCGGTAGCCGGTCTCCAGTAACGCGGCCAGGGTCGTAGCGGCGTCGCGCAGCCAGGTGAAGCGGTAGTCCCAATTGCGTCGACCGCCGATCTCCTCGGGCAGCGAGGTGGTCGGCGCGGCGACGATCCCGCCGCTCGGGTGGTAGGTCAGTGCCTTCAGTGCGATCAAGGAACGGACCACGGCCTCACGGTAGGGGCCGTCGTAGGTGCACTGCTGCGTCCAGTCCTGCCAGAAGGCGAGCGTCTCGGTGAGCGCCGCGTGCGGGTCGGGGATCTCCGGAGCCGGTGCGTGGGACGGGCACCAGCTGAGCACGAACGCCACGCTCTGCCCGGCGCGGATGGCAAAGGCACTGACGACGACCCCGTCCTTCTCCGCCTGCGGGACGCAGGTGTCGAGCCACAGTGCGTCCGCGCCGGCCTCCGCGACCATGCGCCCATCGGCCTCGTGGATCCACGGGCTGACGCTGCCGTATCCCGGCCGCGGACGCATGGCCGAAACCATTGCCACCTCACCGGCCAGACCCTCGACGATCCGGATCACCTGCGGTGTCCCGTCGCGAGGCGGCATGAAGTCCAGGACGCGGACCGACCCGGCCGGTGTGCGCCAGATCGATTCGAGGACGAGCGTGTCACCGCGGTACCGGCGCTCGGTGACCGCTCCGGGCCCGGAGGGGCCAGGCGCGGCCGGGGCGATCTGCCAGGTGCCGTGCTTGTGCGTGCCGAGCAGGCCGGCGAAGACGGCCGACGAGTCGAACCGGGGCAGGCACAGCCAGTCGATCGAACCGTCGTCGCAGACGTGGGCACTGGTCTGCATGTCGCCGATCAGGCCGTACTGCTCGATGCGCGGGAGGCGTTTCATCGTGTGGGTCTCCGTAGTCCCCGTGGACCCGGGGGTGGCTTCGGGGCCGCCGGGGCGGCCGGGAAGTGTCGGTGAGAGAGGCACGGTGGTTACCGGTCCGGGGGAGGTCTGTTCTGCCCCGGCCGGGGATCCACGTCCCGTGGAGCAATGGGGCCGGTTACTCGCTCAGCACGAAGAGCCAGCCACGCCATGGGACCGAGAATCAGCGCGATCAGAACTGCCCCGGCGGCGGTCATGTCCGGGGCACCGACGCGGCCAGAACCACGCACGCGAGGGCGATAGCGAAGACCGCGCCGCGCAGCACGTTGATCGGCGGCTTCCCCCAGCGCCGTCTCTGGACCGACTTCGCAGGGGCCACGTCGTGGGCCTGCACGGCAGCGATAAGGTCTTGGGTCGCCTCGGCCAGCCTGACCAGATGAACCCTGCTGGGCATGTAGCCATCGGGGAGGCCGCCCGAACAGAGCTGCTGCGCACGGAGCAGGGCCGGCTCTTGCGAAGGCGTCAGAGCTCCGAGCTGGCTGACGTGTCCTCGCAGCCGCAGTGCGAGGTCTTCCACATCGGCGGCAGTATCGGGTAACGGCGAGTCCTCGCCCAGCACGAGCGCCACCGTTTCCGTCGCCGAGGCCGCCGGGTCACGTCGCAGGATGGGCTCACCAAGGGCGTGGCTTCTCCTTCCCTGATCACTGAGTTGGCACGCCCGGCGAAGGGCCAGCGAGGGACGCATGACGCAACTCCTAGGTGAATCAAGCCAACTTGAGCGAGGAACGCTGTGCACCGCAGGCAACTGACGTGCAAGGTGAGTGATCCTGCGGCTACGTTGAGCGAACCGCGAATCCCTGTCAGGGGGTATGCCTACGCGGCCCTCAAGGTCGTCAAAGGCGTCAAAGATCATTTCGGAACCGAGGGGCAGTACATGGCCCGTGAGAGAAACGTCGCCCTTGCCGCGCTCCTGCGCGAAGCGGGCTGGTCCCAGCCCCAAGCAGCCGCCGCGGTCGCTCGCGTTGCCGCGGAGAGCGGTGTACGCGAACTGGAGGCTATTTCCCGCTCCCACATCGCCATGTGGGTCCAGGGCACGAAGCCCAGTGGACGAGCGCCTCATATCCTGCGTGAGACGCTGTCCCGCAGGCTCGGCCGACGCCTCACCCTCGCTGACCTCGGACTGGAAGATGGGCCGACAGGATCCACTGACAGTAGTTCTGACTGGAGCGTCGACCCTCTGACCGTGCTGGCCGAGCTGGGAAGCGACGATCTGGACATGCACCGACGCAAGCTGTTGGCTACCACCGCGTACTCGGCCGCCGGCCTCGTCCTGCCTGCCGCTCCATGGTGGGCAGCCGCCCCGGCCGCGGCGGCCTCGCGCCCTGCAGTCTCCTCCCGGCTGGTGACTCAGGCTGACATCGACGATGTCCGCAAACTGACCACCTTCTACTCCGCGAGGGACCAGCAGCGCGGTGGAGCCTCGGGGCGCTCGGCCCTGGCCGGCCATCTTCGCGACGAAGCGGTGCCGCTCCTGGGCAGCAGGTTCCGAACGGAACAGCACCGCCGGGATACGTACTCGGCCGTGGCAGAGATGACCTACCTCGCAGGCTGGATGGCCTTCGACGCCTCCGAGCATCGGACCGCCCAGCGCTACCTCACCCTCGCCGCACGCATTGCGGCCGAAGCCGCAGACGGACCGCTGGGCGGCCACATCCTGCGTGCCCTCGCCCATCAAGCAGTCGACCTCGGGCACCCACGCAGAGCGCTCGACCTGGCCGATGCCTCCATGTCCCGCACCCACTACGGCCAGGCCAGCTCGCGGGAGCAGGCCCTGCTCGCGGTAGTCCATGCCCGCGCCCTGGCCGCCGGCGGCGACCGCCGCGGCACTCTCGCGGCCATCAGTCGCGCGGAGAGGGACCTCGCACGTGCCGATAACGAAGGTGCCCCCGACCGCGTCAGCTTCTTCCAGGAAGCCTCCCTCGCCCACGAGACTGCGTGTGCCTTGCGGGACCTGGGAAATCCTCTCGACGCGGAGTTGCATTTCCAGCGCAGCGTCGCCACCCGCCGGCGGCAGCAGTATGCCCGTACCCACAGTGTGACCCTCGGCTACCTCGGTGCTGTCCAGGTCCAGCAGGGACGCCTCGATGAGGCATGTGGTACCTGGGGACAAGCACTGGACGCCATGGCTGGCGTCCAGTCCGGCCGCGCCCGCGACGTCATCGTCCGCATGCAGAGCGACCTCTCGCCTGTGCGGCAACGTGGTGGCCGCCACGTCGCCGAACTGGACCGCCGGGCGCGGGAAATGCTGCGCGCCATAGGCTGACCACAGGGCACGTCCGCAGCTATTGACGGCAGCTGCTGAACACGCGACCCCGTTAGAGAGGAACGAGCGCCGATGGCAACGTACGAGGTCGAATCGATCGCAACGGTGGTCGGGGGCCACACCCGCGTTCAGGACGATTACCAGGGCGGAGTCGAGTCGGTCATCCGACTCAACGAGGCGTACCCCCTTGAGACGCTGCAGGGAATCGAAGAGTTTTCCCACCTGACGGTGACCTGGCTCTTCCACCTGGCGCGACCGGAAGACGTCCAGCTCCACGCACGCAGCCCCCGCGGGAATCCGGACTGGCCGTCGACCGGTACCTTCGTCCACCGCAACCATCGGCGTCCCAATCAACTGGCGATCAGCTACCCGCGGCTGCTCGAGGTCGAGGGACGGGACCTGTTGGTCACCGATCTCGATGCTGTAGACGGAACGCCCGTGATCGACTTGGCACCGTACTTCGAACAGATGGGGCCTCGTGGCCCGATCCGTCAGCCCGCCTGGCCCGGCGAGATGCTCGAACCGAATTACTGGGCGAAGGCAAGCGAACGGCCCTCGGAGCGCCCTGTGTGACAGAAGCGACTGAGCTGCCCGGCTTGCCATTTGCATCGTCGACAACCAACTGGAGGTCTGGCTCAAGCTGCAGCCCTCGCGTCTTGGAACTCACACCACGTCTCCTCGCCGCTGCTCTCCCATGCGTCTGAGATCGCATCGACCAGCCGGATCCCGCGCCCCGATTCACCGTCGGGTCCGGCTTCCTTGAGCACAGCGGGCGCCGGGTTGTCGTCGGTTACCGAGACACGCACCACGTCGACGCCCACCGTGATGCGGAGCACGACTTCGCCCTCACCGTGGACTACGGCGTTGGTGACCAGCTCCGAGACGGCCAGTACGACGAGCCCCGCCACCGGCTCCGAAACACGGCACCGCCGCAGGAACGCCCTGGCTATGCGCCGCATCTCCCCGACCTTCGCGAGGTCGGGGAGAAGGGCTGCCTGACAGGCATGGGATGCCGCCGGTACCTCTGCCCTCGCCCATGCGCCGGGCTCGTCTTCCTGAACCGCCCTGACGCATGACGCGCCTGCTGTAGCCGCACAGCTACGGATGCCCCCGCCGGGCGGGGCCGCCTCTTGGAGCCTGGTCATGTGGGCTATGGCACCGCGCGGCGACGCCGTCGACCAGGGGAATCCAGAGGGGGAAAAATATGTCAAGGGGGAAACTGCAGGGGGGAATTGAGGCCATGATTGGATTCCGCCCACCAACAGAGGTCACACTCATGCCAGACCCGTTCGCCGACCTGCTCCTCCGGCTTCGGCAGGAGGCGGGCCGGACTCAGGAGGAGCAGGCGGAGGCGATCAACGCTGTCTCCGGCCGGGACACCATGACCCGCCGAGAGATCAGCCGTTATGAGAACTTCGAGAACATTCCTACCAACCACACGATCGGCCACATCGCGGCGGCCTGCGGTGTCCCCTTCGAGGAACTACAGCGAGAGGCCAAGGCCGCCCGCGCTCGGAAGAGAAAGGGGCATGCCGATGCATGGGAGGAGCAAGACGCCGTGAAGCGTCGCACGCTCCTGGGTAGCGCCACCATCGGCGTGAGCGTGGCCGCCGAGCCCTGGGGGCGCCTCGCCTTCGCCCTCAGCAAGGGGGCCAAGATCGATTCGCCCGCTGCCGCCGCGCTCATCGACCGAGCCGCTGAACTGCACGTCCAGGAACTCAACCTCAGCGCGCGGCGGCTACAAAAAACGGTCGAGTCGCATCTTGACGCGATCACTGCGGCCCTGCCTCGTGCAGGCGATCACGAAGGCGCTCTCACCATCGCCGCCGGTGAAACCGCCGCTCTGGCCGGTTGGGTGGCCTGGGACCTGGGGGAGCACGACAAAGCCAACGCCTACTACAAAGTCACGTCGCAGTGCGCGGCGGCTGCCGGGCATCCTCCACTCCGAGCCCTGGCCCTGACCTACAGCAGCTACGGCGCTTTGACGCCAAAGGCGAAGATGGAGTTCCTCTCCCAAGCCGCCAACGACGTGCGCGGCCACGGTAACGCTACTGCTGCCGCCTGGGTTCTCGGTAGGCATGCGGAAGAAGCTGCGGCGGCCGGCGACGAGGTGGGGGCGCTCCGGGCGTTAGACCGAGCCTGCTTCGCTTACGATTTCGCGGACCACGCCAGCGAGCAGGCATGGGTCAGGTTCGTGACCCCATACCGCATGGACTCGTTGGCCCTGTCCGTGTACGGCCAGCTGAGGCGTCCCGAGCTCACGTCCACAGCTGATACCGCGGTCGACCGCCTCGGAGACGGACTACCGGACGGGGGCGTCGTGGTCCTCGGTGATCTCGCTTCGGCCCTACTGCGTGGGGGTGACGTCGACCAAGGCGTCTACGTGGCACGCCAGTTTGCTGCAGCGGTACAGGCCAAGCCCAACACCATGGGCAAGGAGCGGGCGGCGGCTATTGCAGCGTTGCTTCCTGACAGCGAACACGAACTTGCCGTTCATTTCCGGCGGTTCGCATCCTGATCCACCTCGGGTGGCACGCGGCACGCCCAGGGCGCCAACGCCGCCGACGCCCGGCCCGTGGCTCCTCAGTCCGATTCCGTCTCCTCGAAGACCCAGGACAGGTACGCCTCCGACCCGCCGGTTACGGGCAGAGTGATCCATTGGGGGATCTCGTACGAGTGCTTCTCGTGCACCCACGCTTCTAGCGCGGGTAGACGGTCCGTCGTAGTCATATACGAGATGCGCCACTCCCGCGCCGCCTCGACCTTCCCCTTCCACCAGTAGAAGGCGGTGATTGGCGCATCAATGTGAACTCCCGCTGCAAGCTTGCTCTCGACCGCACCTCGGGCCAGCATCGTCGCCTGCCCCTCGTCGTCGCTGGTCGTCTGCGCAATCACAATATCGTGGGCCATGCAACTACCTCTCCAGCTTGGGTACCGCGACCCTACCCAGCCGTCCAGGGCGCACCGAAAGCTGGTAGCCACCCCTCAAGGCGAGTGAGGCTCGACCACGTGCCTGTACCAGTCAGGTGCCGGTGGGCCATGCGGGGTGGCGCGTCGCTTCGGCACCGCGGTGGCAGGTTCTCATCAACGAGGTCGTGCGGCTGCATGAGGCAGGCGCCGGGGCTCGTGCGCTTCACAAGCCCACGACAGGAAGATTTGCTGGCTGTCGGCGGCCATTCGCTCACGGCAGACGAGAAATAGGACCACAGGACTGGATACCTCCGTCCGGACCATGTCAACGTACAACGTCCCGGAAAACACCAGGCCAGGATGTGCAGATGGTCCACTGCGGCTCGGGTTGCGAAATGCCTTGGAATCCTGCACCCGTTTAACTGCCTTGCTGGCAGGCTCCTACTTGGGGAGGTCCGCCTGTCTGACCCCGCTATTCGATCCGCTCGCTTCACTGCACCCGCTCTTTATACCCGCGGCGCGTCTGAACGCCTGGTACAGCCAGGCAGCCGGCGACTACGGGACCCTTTCCGCCGAGCTGTACGTCTGCCTTTGCGTGGCTGGCCTGTTCGGCGAGGACCTGTTGCAACCCGGCTATCGCAGCGTCAGTGCCGCCCTCGCATACCGTGCGGCACGTCTTGGCGCCGCAACACGGCAAGTGGCACTCGCCATCAGGACGAGCGACTCGCTGCCCGGAATCTCGACCGCCTCACCGATGACGGTCTGCTCGTGCTCGCCACGGACGGCGCGCACCTGGTTGCGCGTCGGCTGGCCCTGGCTGCGGCGAGCCTAAGCCGATGCTGCCTTCGTGATGCGGTGCGCAACATAGACGACGATCGCCGGTTAGCAAAACCGGCGATTGTGAGGTTCCTTGAGGACGTTCGCATGCGCGGCTGTGCTTGGCGGCGGAGCTGCAGCGAACTCAGCAGCCCGTGAAACGGAATGGCACTGGTCCGGTGCCAGCCAGATGATCCGGCGCCCTGCTCGTGCAGGTCCCCTTGAAGGAGAGTGAGTACCCCCCTGTCCGTTCCGATCAAGAAGCTTCCACCCAACTCCAGGGGACAGGTGCGCTACCGGTTCGTAGTCGACGTAGGCATCGACCCTGCCACCGGGAGGCGCAAACAGCTGACTCGTACGTTCGCCACTCTCAAGGAGGCGAAGGCTGAGTACGCGCGCATCACCAACCGCCGCGAGGAAGGGACGTTCGTACCGCCCAACCAGATAAATGTAAATGAGTGGCTTGATCAGTGGCTGGCCATGAAGGCAGAGGATCTGGAAGAGACCACTATTTACAACTATCGGGTTACCCTCGATCGAGTTCGGGGGAGGCTGGGGCGCATCCGGCTTCAAGAACTCACCGAGGAAGATGTAGAAAATTGGATGCACTGGGCGTTGAAGCATGGGCGGGTACGCGGTGACAAAGCAGGTACTCCGCTTGGAGTGACCAGCGTGGAGATGAGTCTCGCCCGATTGAAGGACGCCCTGAATCGAGCCGTTACGCGTCGGCTAGTAACCATGAATGTAGCCCAACATGTGACCATCCCACGTAGGGCACGTAAAGAAGAGCGAAAGAAGAAGCAGGAGGTGAAGCCGTGGAACGTGCAGGAGATTCAGACGTTCATTCACGGTGTCCGGACAGAACGGCTTTACGCTGCTCTCTTGCTGTCTCTCATGGGTCTACGTCCGGCTGAAGTCTGCGGACTCCGATGGGAAGACGTGGACTTGGAAGCCGCCACGATCACCATAGCCAACACGCGGACAATGATGGGGAATCGGTACGTTGTGGAGAAGGACACCAAGTCCCTGGCCGGGGAACGGGATCTTCCTTTGCCGGCACCGGTGCTGGCTGCCCTCAAGTCGTTCAGGGCTCTCCAAGCCAAGGAGAAGCTCGTCCTCGGTGAGGCTTACTTGGACTCCGGATACGTCGTGGTGCACGAGACCGGGGAAGCCTTCACGATCAAGCAGCTCCGCAGACGCGCTTACCGGCTCATGGAGATCCTTGAACTCCGCAGAGTGCGCCTCTACGACGCTCGCTCCTCCTGCCTCACATACCTCGCCAACAAAGGCGTGCCGGATCACATCCTTGCCCGGTGGGCCGGACACACGAACGTCAAGACCACCAAGAAGTGGTACGTGAAGCCGGACGTGGAGGACCTCCGCGGAGCCGCCACAACGTGGGACGGCCTGCACGGTGCTGCGACGGAGGGGCAAGCGTGACTCAGGCGGCCTGCCGATTGAGCGACCTGCCCAGCCGTATGGCAGTCAAATCGACTGGACCCGGAGGCCGCTGCTGGCTGTGGACCAGCGACGGCAAGGGGGGAGGGGCGGCCAGCCTACGGCCAACGTCTCCCCTCCTGCGAGGCAACGCAGAGCTTGCCCGCCGTGTGGCGTTCGGGCTGTTCGTCGGTGAATCCCGGAAGGTTTTCAGGTGCGTCATGCCGATCCTTGGGGACGGCACTACACGCTTTGCTGCAAACCAGACCGTCTGGAAGCCGTGCCGAGGGTGGGAAGCTGTGCGGCGCAGGGATTGGGAGGGTGCGCGAGCCGGGAGGACGTACTGTCCCCACGGTCAGGCGTGCACATCGAAGAACCCGTAGGTGGACCCATGAGGGTCTCGGCGGTGCCGGGCGTGCCGCGCCGCGAGGGTCACGAGCCGCCGGGTTCACCTGGCCGTGTGAGATTTCGTGAGACGTGAGAGGGTCTGGGGCGTGAGTGAGACACCCCCGAACATCCTGCAATACCGCTTTGACGGGCCAGAAGACGCTCCGGTCCTGATCTTGGGTCCCTCACTGGGTACCACATGGCACATGTGGGACCGGCAGGTGCCCGAGCTGGCTCAGCAGTGGCGGGTCTTCCGTTTCGACCTGCCCGGACACGGCGGCGCCCCGGCCCACGCGGCGGGCTCCGTCGCCGACCTCGCCGCCCGCCTGCTGGCCACGCTCGACGGACTCGGCGTGCAGCGCTTCGGCTACGCGGGCTGCGCGCTCGGCGGCGCCGTCGGCATCGAGCTGGCCCTGCGCCACCCCGAGCGACTGGCCTCGCTCGCGCTGATCGCCGCCTCGCCGCGCTTCGGCACGGCGGACGAGTTCCGGCAGCGCGGGGTGATCGTCCGGACGAACGGGCTGGACCCCATCGCCCGCAGCGCGCCCGAGAGATGGTTCACCGGCGGGTTCGCCGCGGCGCAGCCCGCGATCACCGAGTGGGCGGTGCAGATGGTGCGGACCACCGACCCCGGCTGCTACATCTCCGCCTGCGAGGCGCTCGCCGCGTTCGACGTGCGCGGCGAACTCGGCCACGTCGGCGTGCCGACCCTGGTGCTCGTCGGCTCCGACGACCAGGTCACCGGCCCGGCGGAGGCCCGGACCCTCGTCGCCGGCATCCCCGACGCCCGCCTCGCCGTCGTACCCGGTGCCTCCCACCTGGTGCCGGTCGAGCAGCCCGCGGCCGTCACCGACCTGCTGGTACGCCACTTCAACACCGCGTGGCAGATTGCCCACGACGCCTCCACGGGCCAGATCCCGGTCCCGCCCGCCGTCCACGCCGCTCCCGCCGGCTCCATGGCTCCCGTCCAGCCGGCGCTGGCCGCCGCGCCGGTGCCGGCACCGGTCGCTCCCGTGCCGCCGCAGGCCGTCCCGGTGCCTCCGCAGGCCGTCCCCGTGCCTCCGCAGACAGGCCCCGTACCGCCGCAGGCCGCACCCGTGTCGCCGCAGGCCGCGCCCGCGCCGCCGAGGGTCGTGCCCGTCGCCGAGATCGCCCCGGCCGTCGTACCGCCGCAGGAGCTCGCGCAGGGGCGGCCCGACCCGTACGACGCGGGGCTGAAGGTCCGCCGCGAGGTGCTCGGTGACGCACACGTCGACCGGCAACTGGCGCAGGCGGACGCGTTCTCCGGGGACTTCCAGGAGTTCCTCACCCGCTACGCCTGGGGCGAGGTCTGGGACCGCCCCGGGCTGGACCGCCGCACCCGCAGCTGCGTGACCCTCACCGCCCTGGTCGCGGGCGGCCACCTGGACGAGTTCGCCTTCCACGTCCGGGCCGCCCTGCGCAACGGCCTCACCCCGGACGAGATCAAGGAAGTGCTGCTCCAGGCCGCCGTCTACTGCGGGGTACCGGCCGCCAACAGCGCCTTCCGGGTGGCGCAGCGGGTCGTCCGGGAGGAGACCACGCCGCCCGAGTGAGCGCGCGGGGCCGTTCGCGCGGGCGTGAGGTCCGGCGGCAGGATGGGGCCATGAGGTTCACCAAGAAGTCGCACTCCTGCGTCCGCCTCGAGAAGGACGGGCGGACGCTCGTCCTCGACCCCGGCGGATTCAGCGAGGAGGACGCCGCCCTCGGCGCGGACGCCGTCCTCGTGACCCACGAGCACCCCGACCACTTCGACGAGCGGCGGCTGCGCGCCGCGATGGAGCACAACCCGGCCGCCGGGATCTGGACGCTGAAGTCCGTCGCGGAGAAGATCTCGGCGGCGTTCCCGGGCCGCGTGCACACCGTCGGCCACGGCGACACCTTCACCGCCGCCGGCTTCGACGTGCAGGTCCACGGCGAACTGCACGCGGTGATCCACCCGGACATCCCGCGCGTCACCAACATCGGGTTCCTCGTCGACGGCGGCACGGTCTTCCACCCCGGCGACGCCCTCACCGTCCCCGACCACCCGGTCGAGACGCTGATGCTGCCCGTCATGGCCCCCTGGAACAAGATCTCCGAGGTCATCGACTACCTCCGCGAGGTGAAGCCGCGGCGCGCCTACGACATCCACGACGCCCTCCTCACCGACCTCGCCCGTCCCATCTACGACCGCCAGATCGGGCAGCTGGGCGGCAGCGAGCACCTGCGGCTGGCCCCGGGGGAGTCCGTCCGGGTGTGAACGCCCGGGCGTTGCCGGCCCGTACCGGGCGGAGCAGGGTTGTCAGCACCGCCCGGTAGGTTGGAGGACATGCGCATCGCCACCTGGAACGTGAACTCGATCACCGCCCGACTGCCGAGGCTGCTCGCCTGGCTGGAGAGCAGCGGCACCGACGTGCTGTGCCTCCAGGAGGCCAAGGTCGCCGAGGAGCAGTTCCCGTTCGACGAGCTGCGCGAGCAGGGCTACGAGGCCGCCGTGCACGCCACCGGCCGGTGGAACGGCGTGGCGGTGCTCTCCCGCGTCGGCCTGGCGGACGTCGTCAAGGGCCTGCCCGGCGACCCGGGCTACGAGGGCGTGCAGGAGCCCCGCGCCGTCTCCGCGACCTGCGGCCCGGTCCGCGTCTGGTCGGTGTACGTGCCGAACGGCCGCGAGGTCGAGCACGCCCACTACGCCTACAAGCTCCAGTGGTTCCAGGCGTTGCGCGCGGCCGTCGAGGGCGACGCGGCCGGCGGCCGGCCCTTCGCCGTGATGGGCGACTACAACGTGGCACCGACCGACGACGACGTCTACGACCGCGCCGCCTTCGAGGGCGCCACCCACGTCACCCCCGCGGAGCGCGCCGCCCTCGCCTCCCTGCAGCAGGCCGGGCTGAACGACGTGGTGCCCCGCCCGCTGAAGTACGACCACCCCTTCACCTACTGGGACTACCGCCAGCTCTGCTTCCCCAAGAACCGCGGCATGCGCATCGACCTGGTCTACGGCAACGAGCCGTTCGCCAAGGCCGTCACCGACGCCTACGTCGACCGCGAGGAGCGCAAGGGCAAGGGCGCCTCGGACCACGCGCCGGTCGTCGTCGACCTGGACGTGTAGGCGTCGTCCGCACTCCCGTACACCCGGGCGGTGCCCCGCCTCGCGTGCCCTGTGGTGCGCACGACGGTACGAATGTCAGTCTGGGAGTATGAACATCCCCTTCCTGGGCAGACGGCGCGAGCCCGACCGGGTCCACGACCCGGAAGGCATCGCCGAGCTGCTCGCCGACTGTGATCTGCTCCGCTCGCAGGCGTCGCAGGAGGGGATCGGACTCGACGACTCCGAGGCCTCGTTGGCGCAGCTCGACCAGATGCTGCCGCGCTGGCGCGCCGACGAGGAGATCATGCTCTGGCTCGGCAACGACGCGGGCCTGTACCTGGGGACCGTGATCGTGCGCACGGTGCCCGGTGCCGCCTGGTTCCTTCGGGCCGACGGCCGGCCGGTCGTCCGGCTCGGCTCGGGACGCGAGTTCGACGTGGTGGCGTCCGGCTGTGCCTGGGCGGCGGACGGCGTCCCCGAACTGTCGCAGCTGTACGCCGAGGTCTCGGAACCCTGACCCGGGCGACCGGGGCCGGCGTCAGGCCCGGCCCCGAGGCCGCGGCGGCTCACCGGAAAGATCACAGCATGCGCATCCGTGTTCGGGGTATACGCCCTCTCGTCGGCCGGCAAGGGACAATGACGGGGCCGACGGAGAGGGAGGGCACATCATGGTGACGACGACCGCACCGACCGCCGAGCGCACGGTCACGGGCATGCCGGAGATCGCG
>NZ_JBIDAN010000010.1:0-273040 GCF_043202495.1 Streptomyces sp. NPDC048185 | reverse complement strand
CCGGGGGGGGGGGGCGCGCCTCCTCGCGTCCGCGGGCCGCGCCCCCCCCCCCCCCCCCCCCGCACTAGTCTTTCCCCCCCCCCGCGCGCCGGGGGGGGGGCGCCCCCCCCCCCCCCCCCCCCCCCCCCCCACCGCCTTGTCCGCATACGTTCTTCCCGCTGCGAGCCGCCGGGCCAACGGCGGCTCCCCAGACGGGAGATCGGGGGTGCGCGCGTGCGCATCGGACTGCTGACGGAGGGTGGCTATCCGTACGTGAGCGGTGAGGCCGGACTCTGGTGCGACCGGCTCGTGCGCGGGCTCGGGCAGCACGAGTTCGACGTCTACGCGCTCAGCCGCAGCCGGCATCAGGAGAGCGAAGGGTGGGTCCCGCTGCCGCCCCAGGTCACCCGGGTGCTCACCGCGCCGCTGTGGGACGACGACGGCCACGGGGGCGGCCCCAAGGGGATCGCCGGGAGGGTGACGCGCGGTGGCCGCTGGGCGTACGGACGGCGCGCGCGCCGGCGCTTCGCCGAGTGCTACGGCGAGCTGGCCGCGGCCCTGTGCACGTCCGCTCCGCAGGACCCGTCCGGTGCGCCGGCGGAGGCGCCGGCCGTCGAGGCGGACCGTTTCGCCAGCGCGCTGTACGGTCTCGCCGAACTCGCCCGCGACGAGGACGGACTGGCGGGCGCCCTCCGTTCGGAGACCGCCGTGCGCGCCCTGGAACGCGCCTGTCGCGCGCCCGGCGCCCCGCGCACGGCCCGCGCGGCGCGCGTCCCCGAGCTGCTGACCGTCGCCGCACGCATCGAACGCGCCCTGCGCCCCCTGTCGCTCGACTGGTACGACGCCGACGGGCTCGGTGCCGTCGACCTGTGCCACGCGGCCTCCGGCGGCACCGCGGCCCTGCCCGGCCTGCTCGCCCGGCACTTCCACGGCGTGCCCCTGCTGGTGACGGAATACGGCGTGCGGCTGCGGACGCACTACCTCACGGACCACGGTGCGCCGCCCGCGATACGGTCCCTGCTGGCCGCCTTCCACGGCCGGCTGGCCGCCGAGACCTACCGGCGCGCGGCCGTGATCACGCCCGGCAACGCGCACGCCCGCCGCTGGCAGGAGCGCTGCGGCGCCGACCGCGCCAAACTCCGCACGGTCCCCCCGGGCATGGACGCGACGCCCTTCGCTCAGGCGGGGGAGTCGCCGGAGTGCGCCGACCCGCACACCCTCGTCTGGGTCGGCCGCGTCGAGCCCGCCAAGGACCTGGTCTCGCTGCTGCACGCCTTCGCGGAGATCCGCAGGCAGGAGCCCGCGGCGCGGCTCAGGATCGTCGGCGGCCCCGCCGGCCCCGAGGGCGCGGCCTACCTCACCCACTGCAAGGCCCTGGCCGCCCAGCTCTTCCCCGACGAGGCGGCCGGTCCGCACGCGGTCGGCGACAACCCGGTGTCCTTCGAGGAGACCGGCGGACCGGAACTGCCCTCCCGCGCCGACGCCTACGCCTCGGGCGCCCTCGTCGTCCTCTCCAGCGTCGTCGAGGGATTCCCGGCCGGCCTGGTCGAGGCCATGTTCTGCGGCCGGGCGACGGTGTCCACGGACGTCGGCGCCGTCGTGGAGGCCATCGGCGGCACCGGACTCGTCGTGCCCCCGCGCAATCCGAGGGCGCTCGCCGAGGCGTGCGTCGCCCTGCTGCGCGACCCCGAGCGCCGTGAGCGCCTGGGCGCCGCCGCGCGCGCCCGCGCGCTGGAACTCTTCACCGTCGAACAGAACGTCGCGGCATTTCACGGCATTTACCTGGACGTCCTGTCGTGCACGCCGGTCAGCCGCGTCGTCCTCGACGAGGCCGGGGAGCCGCTGCCGTTCGCCGTTCCCGCCGAGGCACAGGTCTCCGGCCGCTGGACGCGTCCCGCCGGGCGGGTCGTGGCCCGGGGCGGCCCCGCCTGGGCGACGGGCGCCCCCGTCCGCGCCACGACCGCGACCGCGGCTTCCACGACCGAGGGGGCCCGATGAGCGGCCTGGGCGAACTGGACCGCCCCGAGACCCCGAGCAGCCCGGGGGCCTGGGACGAGCGCTCACAGGAGTGTCTGGACGAGGAGAGACCCGGTGCGGGGGCGTCAACCGGTGGACGGCCCGGTGCGGGGGCGCCAACCGGCGGACGGCCCGGCGCAGGGCGTGCCGGAGGGGTGGCCCCGGACGCCAAGCAGCCGGCCCCCGCCGCCCGCCGCGCCGCCGACCCCGTCAAGGTCCTGATGCACCGTCACCGCGACCTCTGCGAACGCGCCGTGGACCCGCTGGAGATCGCGGCCGGCCTGGAGGCGCACGGCGTCACCGACCGGACCGCGGCCCGCTTCCGCCACCGGGACGTCTTCTCCCTCGCCGAGGAGATGTTCGCCCGCGTCCCGCGCGACGCCGACGCCCCCGCGCATCCCGACGCACCGGCCACGCCCCGGGTGCGCGCCACCTGGATCGTCCTCGCCCTGCTGCCCGGGACGCTGTGCGCCGCCGCCGTGGCCGGCCTGCGCCTCACCGGCGGACGGTGGCGGCCGACCGTGGTCGTCGTCGCCGCCCTCGCGGCGGCCCTGGCCCTGCGCGCCCTGCTGCGCCGGGGCCCGCTGCGCGCCGCCACCGAGACCGGCTGCACCTCGGCCTGCTGGCTCATGGGCTACGCCCTCCTCGGTGACGGCCTGCTGGGCGAAGCCCTCGCCGGAGGCCCCGACAGTCTGCCCGACGGCACCGCGGACGGGCCCTGGCCCGTCACCGTCGCCCCCGTGGTAGCCCTCGCCCTGGCCTGCGCGCCCGCCGCCGGGAGCGCCCACCTGTTCGCGGCCGGGGCCCGCCGCAAACTGGCCGCCAGCCGCGGGCTGACGGACTTCTCGGCCTCCGTACGCCCCCTGCTGTTCGGCACGTTCGCCCTGTTCCTGGGAGCTCTGGCGGCCCTGCTCGCACTGACCGGCGCGGTCCTCGGCGAGCCCGCCGCCTACCCGCAGGCGCTCACCCTCGGCGCGCTCCTGCTGTCCGCCCGTCTCCTCGCCGTCCACGGCTTCGCCCACGCCTCCCGGCTCGTCCTCAACGCCACGGCGGCAGCCGAGGCGGCCGCCGTCGCCGTGCTCTTCGCCGGCCGCCTCCCCGGCTGCGGCTTCCTGTCCGCCCCCGTGGAGGCCCTCGTGGCCGCCTGGGGCCCGGCCGGCGTACCGACGGCGGCCTGCGGCACCGGCGCCCTGGTCCTCCTCGTCCACGCGACCCGCCGCCTCACCAGAGCGTCCGCCCACGCACCCACGGAGCAGCCGCGATGACCGCGCGCTCCGGGCAACCCCCCACCCACCTCCCGCACCACCCCCCGAAGGAGACCCCCAGATGACCACCTCCCGACCGGACGCCTCGGCCCCGGGAGCCGCGCGATGAGAGTCCTGCTGATCGGGGCCAACGGCTACATCGGCCGGTTCGTCGCCGACCGTCTGCTCGCCGACCCGGCCGTCCAGCTCACCGCCCTCGGCCGCGGCGACGACGCCGACGTCCGCTTCGACCTCGCGACCGGCAGCCCGGGCGCCCTCACCCGCTTCCTCGACGCGGTCCACCCGGGCGTCGTCGTCAACTGCGCCGGCGCCACCCGCGGCGGCGCCCGCGAACTCACCCGCCACAACACCGTGGCCGTCGCCACCGTCTGCGAGGCCCTGCGCCGCAGCAGCTGCGGCGCCCGCCTGGTGCAGATCGGCTGCAGCTCCGAGTACGGACCGAGCCAGCCCGGTTCGTCCACCGCGGAGGACGCCGTCCCCCGGCCCGGCGGCCCCTACGGCGTCAGCAAACTCGCCGCCACGGAACTGGTGCTCGGCTCCGGTCTGGACGCGGTCGTCCTGCGCGTCTTCTCGCCCGCGGGCCCCGGCACCCCCGCCGGCTCCCCGCTGGGACGCCTCGCCGAAGCGATGCGCCGCGCCATGCAGTCCGGCGACGGCGAGCTCAGGCTCGGCGGCCTCGGCGCCCAACGCGACTTCGTCGACGTCCGCGACGTGGCGCGTGCCGTCCACGCCGCCTCGCTCTCCGCCGCACAGGGCGTCATCAACATCGGCTCCGGCCGTGCCGTCCGCCTCCGCGACGCGGCCGCCACCCTCGCCCGGGTGGCCGGCTACGGCGGCGCCCTGCACGAACTCGACGCACCGCCCGGCGCGCTGCGGCCGGTCATCGGCCACCCCCGCAGCGAATCCGTCGGCCACCGCGTGGACGCCCTGGCCCACCACCGTGCCGAGTCCGTCGGCCACCACCGCCCGGACTCCCCGGTGCACCGCGCCGACCACCGTGCCGACGCCGAGCACGCGGCCCCGGTCGCCCACCCCTACCCCGACGGCTGCGGCGGCTGGCAGCAGGCCGACGTGCGCACCGCGCGCGACCGGCTCGGCTGGCGGCCCCGGATCAACCTGGAGGAGTCCCTCGCCGACATCTGGATGGAGGCGGCATGCCGCATCTGACCAGTGCGCAGACGGGCACCACGAGCACCGGCGTGCGCACCGGCATCGGTGTCCCCGGCCTCGCCCACCCCCTCGTCGCCCCCGACGAGTGGGCCGGCCTCACCGGGCCCGGCCTCCCCCTGCACTGGGTCGTCCTCGACATCGCCGACGGACCCGGCGCCCAGCCCGACCCGCACTGCCTGGAGGCGTCCGGCCGGCTGCGCAACGCGGGCGTCCGCGTCCTCGGCCGCCTCGACGCCGCGTACGGAGCGCGCGGCTTCGGGGAACTGGTCTCCGACGCCCACCGGTACCTCGACTGGTACCGGGCCGACGGCTTCCTCATCGACCGCTGCCCGTCCGAACGGGCCGCGCTGCCCGAGGTCCGCCGCACGGTCGGCACGCTCCGCGTCCTGCGTGACGACGCCCATATCGTCCTCGGCCACGGCACCCACCCGTATCCCGGCTATGCCGAGTGCGCCGACCAGCTCGTCACGTTCTCGGGCGCCTGGAGCGACTACCGGTGGTCCCAGGCGGCCGAGTGGAGCGCCGACCACCCGCCCGAGCGCTTCTGCCACTTCGTCCACGGCGTCCCCCGCGGCCATCTGGAGGAGGCGCTGCGCATCGCCCGCTGGCAGGGCGCCGCGACGATCTACTTCACCGACCGCACCGACCGGTCCGGGCGAGTGGACCCCTGGGAGACGATGCCCGGCTACTGGGACGACATCGTCTCGCGTATCGGGACAGGTGTCTCGGAATGAAAAAGGCCGTGGCAGTGTTACGAGAGAACAACCGTAATGTTTGACCGACCAACGGAGTCCCCGTGTCGCTGCCACCCCTGGTCGAGCCGGCCGCCGAGCTCACCGTAGACGAGGTCCGCAGGTACTCCCGCCACCTGATCATCCCCGATGTGGGGATGGACGGGCAGAAGCGGCTGAAGAACGCCAAGGTGCTCGCCGTGGGCGCGGGCGGCCTCGGTTCGCCGACCCTGATGTACCTGGCGGCAGCCGGTGTCGGCACGCTCGGCATCGTGGAGTTCGACGAGGTCGACGAGTCGAACCTGCAGCGTCAGGTCATCCACAGCCAGGCCGACATCGGCCGTTCCAAGGCCGAGTCCGCCCGCGACACCATCAAGGGCATCAACCCGTACGTGAACGTGGTCCTTCACGAGGAGCGGCTCGAGGCCGACAACGTGATGGACATCTTCAGCCAGTACGACCTGATCGTCGACGGTACGGACAACTTCGCGACCCGCTACCTGGTCAACGACGCCTGCGTGCTGCTGAACAAGCCCTACGTCTGGGGCTCGATCTACCGCTTCGACGGCCAGGCGTCCGTCTTCTGGTCCGAGCACGGCCCCTGCTACCGCTGCCTCTACCCGGAGCCCCCGCCCCCCGGCATGGTCCCCTCCTGCGCCGAGGGCGGCGTCCTGGGCGTGCTCTGCGCGTCCATCGGCTCCATCCAGACCAACGAGGCCATCAAGCTCCTCGCGGGCATCGGCGAGCCGCTGGTCGGCCGCCTGATGATCTACGACGCCCTGGAGATGCAGTACCGCCAGGTCAAGGTCCGCAAGGACCCGAACTGCGCGGTCTGCGGTGAGAACCCCACCGTCACCGAGCTCATCGACTACGAGGCCTTCTGCGGCGTCGTGTCCGAAGAGGCCCAGGCGGCGGCCGCCGACTCCACGATCACTCCCAAGCAGCTCAAGGAGTGGATGGACGACGGCGAGAACATCGAGCTCATCGACGTCCGCGAGCCGAACGAGTTCGAGATCGTCTCCATCCCGGGCGCCCGCCTGATCCCGAAGAACGAGTTCCTCATGGGCTCCGCCCTGGAGAGCCTCCCGCAGGACAAGAAGATCGTCTTGAACTGCAAGACGGGTGTCCGCAGTGCGGAAGTCCTGGCGGTCCTGAAGTCCGCGGGCTTCTCGGACGCCGTCCACGTCGGCGGCGGCGTGATCGGCTGGGTCAACCAGATCGAGCCGGAGAAGCCGGTGTACTGAGCCGTCACCGGCTCGGGAAGCCCGGGCTCCGCTCGCCCCGGTCTCCGAACGGCGGGGGTTTCGCGCACCGCAGGTGCCCGATACCCCCGCCGTCGTCATGAGCAGACCGTGCCGTCCTTCGGCACCGTCCCCTTCAGGAGGTACGCGTCGACCGCGGAGTCGACGCAGTCGCTGCCGCTGCCGTACGCCCCGTGGCCCTCGCCCTTCCAGGTGAGCACCACGCCGACGTCCTTGCCCAGCTCGTCCGCCATCCTGCGCGCGCCCTCGTAGGGCGTGGCCGGGTCGCCGGTGTTGCCGACCACGAGGACCGGCGCCGCGCCGGGCGCGCTCACCTCCGGCGTGTCGTGCTGCCCGGGCACCGGCCAGTCGTGGCACCAGCCGGCCGTGTCCCAGCCGAGGAACGGTCCGAAGACGGGGGAGATCTTCTCGAACTCGGGAAGCCGCTTCTTCGTCTCCTCCGCCGTCGGCCGCTGCTTGCCGTCGAGGCACGAGATGACCCGCTGCGAGTGGGTCGTCGTGCCGTAGTGCCCGGACTCGTCGCGCTCGTTGTAGCCGTCGGCGAGGGCCAGCAGCTGGGAGCCGTCACCGTCCTGGGCCGCCGCCAGCGCACTCGTCAGGGTGGGCCAGCCGTCCTTGCTGTACAGCGGCAGCACGATGCCGGTGATCGCGAGCGTCTGCGTCAGCTTCCGCCCCGCGGACGACGTCGGCAGCGGTTCCGCGTCGATCCGCCGCAGCAGATCGGCGATTCTGCGCGTGCCCTGCTCGGGGTCCTGCCCCGTGGACTTCAGATAGTCGTCCAGCGCGCGCTGGAAGCCCCGCGTCTGGTTCTCCGCATGGCCCATGGTGTCGGCGCTCGGGTCCACGACCGCGTCGAGGATCATCCGTCCCACGTGCTCGGGGAAAAGGTGGGCGTAGACGCCGCCGAGTTCGGTGCCGTAGGAGATGCCGAAGTAGTGCATCTTCTCGTCGCCCAGCACGTGCCGCATCAGGTCCATGTCGCGGGCGGTGTCCGCCGTCGAGACGTGCGCCATCAGCTTGCCGACGGCCTTCTCGCAGCCCTTGCCGAAGTCGGTGGCGTCCTCCAAGAACGCCTGCTCCTCGGCCGGGGTGTCCGGCGTCGCGTCCACCGACTCGGCGTCCTCGATCGCCTCGTCGGCGCGGCAGCGGATGCCCTCGCTGGCGGCCACCCCCCGCGGGTCCCAGCTGACCAGGTCGTACTGCTCGTGCAGCTCGGAGACGGTGTCGGCGTAGGACGGCATCGTGGACACGCCGGAGCCGCCGGGCCCGCCGAAGTTGAACAGCAGGGAGCCGGCGCGCCGATCGCCGCTCGCCTTGGACCTGATCAGGGCGAGCCCGATCGTCCTGCCTTCCGGCTCGGCCCAGTCGAGCGGTGCCTCGAGCGTGGCGCACTGCCAGTCGCCGCCCGGCGCGGGAGCGTCCGCGGTCCTCTTGCAGCGGCCCCAGTCGAGCCTCTGGGAGGCCAGCGCCTCGGGCACCCCGGCGGGCGCCGCCGTGGACGGCCGCGCACTGCTCGTGTCCCTGTCGTCCTGGTCGTCCCCGGACGAGCCGCCGCTGCAGCCCGCCGTCAGCAGTGCGGCGGCGGCGGTCAGAGCCGTCCACCGTACGAGACGTGCCATGGGCAATCCCCCCTCGCTGGCCGTCCGCGCCGTGCGGCGGATGGCGGTCAAAACATGGTAGGCGCCGGGCTCGATGCCCGCCGATCCCTGTGGAAAACGCTGTGACCTGCGGGTTCGGTCGAAAGGTGGAGCGCGGACGAGGTCAGGTGCAGACGGTGCCCGCCGTCGGTACCTTCCCGTCCAGCAGATAGCCGTGCACCGCGTTCTGTACGCACTTGCTGCCGCTGTTGTAGGCCCCGTGCCCCTGCCCCTTGTAGGTGACTTCCACCCCGACGCCCTTGCCGAGCGCGGCGGCCATCCTCGCCGCGCCCTCGTAGGGCGTCGCCGGGTCGCCGGTGTTGCCGATGACCAGGACCGGCGCCGCACCGGGCGCGCTGACGTCCGGGTGCTCGGCGGCGCCGGCCACCGCCCAGTCGGTGCAGCTGACCAGGCCCCAGGCGAGCGTGTCGCCGAACAGCGGGGAGGCCTTGCGGAACTCGGGCAGCTTCCCCTCCACGTACGCGGTGTCGTACCGGGGTTTGTCGTCGGCGCAGTTGATGGAGATGTTCGCCGCGGTGCTGTTGCTGTAATCGCCGTTCTCGCTGCGCCCGTTCAGCGAGTCCGACAGCACCATGAGGATCCTGCCGTCGCCGTCGTAGGCCTGGTCCAGGCCCTCGGTGAGGTACTCCCAGAAGTCCTTGGAGTACAGCGCCTGGAGGATGCCGCCGGTCGCGGCGGACTGGGTGAGGTCGCGGGGGAAGATGCCGGGGATCGGCTTGCGGTCGAGGTCCTTCAGCAGCCGCGCGACGCGGTTCTCGACGTCCTGGACGCTGTCGCCGACGGGGCAGTCCTCGACCTTGGACACGCAGTCCTCGGCGTAGTTGCCGAGGGCGAGCTGGAAGCCCTCCGCCTGCCCGAGCGAGCTCTGCTCGGCGTTCTGCGTGGGGTCGACGACCGCGTCGAAGACCGCCCGGCCGAGCTTCTTCGGGAACAGGTGGGCGTAGACGCCGCCGAGTTCGGTGCCGTAGGAGATGCCGAAGTAGTACAGCTTGTCGTCGCCGAGGACCTGGCGCATCAGGTCCATGTCGCGGGCCGCGTCGGTGGTGGCCACGTGCGGCAGCATGGTCTTCGAGTGCTTCTCGCAGGCCGCGTTGAATCCCTTGGTGTTGTCCAGCAGCTCGGTGCGCTCGGACGCGTCGTCCGGGGTGGCGTCCTGCTGGAAGTACGTGTCGAGCTGCTCGTCGTCCAGGCATTCCACCGGGGCGCTGCGGCCGACGCCGCGCGGGTCGAAGCTGACCAGGTCGTAGCGGGTGCGGAGCTTCGCGTAGTCGTCGCCGAAGGCGGGCAGGGTGGTGACGCCCGATCCGCCGGGGCCGCCGAAGTTGAACACCAGCGAGCCGATCCGCCGGTCGGCCGCGCCGCTGGCCCTCGCCCGGATCAGGGCCAGGCCGATCGTGTCGCCCTCGGGGTCGTCCCAGTCGCGCGGGGCCTTCATGGTGGCGCACTGCCAGTCGCCGCCGTTCGGCAGCGGGGAGGGCGGGGGGCCGCCGCCCTCGGCCTGGGACGGCGCCGGGCAGTCCTCCCAGGCGAGCTTCTGCTCCGTCAGGTCCTCGTCGTCCCGCGGACCGTCGCCGCAGCCCGCGAGGAGGGCGGACAGCAGTACGGCGGTGGCGGTGAGGGCGGCGGCGCGCAGCCGGGCGGGAATCGGCATGCCCCCATCGTGCGGCCGGGCGGGCCGGTGCGCCCGGGGCGCGGGCCGTACGAGGTACGGGGCGGCGCGGCTCCCCGGCAGGCGCCCTACAGTGCCTCTTTCCGGGACAGGTGGTTGAAGGCCAGCCAGCCCGGCAGCACCGGCAGCCACAGGGTGAGCAGCCGGAACAGCAGCACCGCCGGCGCGGCCACCTCCTTGGGCAGGCCGACGGCGATCAGACCGACCGTCAGGGTCGCCTCCACCGCGCCGACACCGCCCGGCGTGGGCGCCGCGGAGCCCAGTGCGTTGCCCGCGAGGAAGACGACGGCGACGCTCGCCAGGCTGATCGACGACGAGTCGTCGCCGAAGGCCCGGATCGAGGCGTCCAGGCACATCACGAAGCAGGCGGTGAGCAGCAGCATGCCGCCGATGCCGGTGACCAGCTTCTGCGGCCGCTGGAGCACGTCCAGCATGCGCGGCACGACGCCGGCGAAGAGCGATCGCACGCGCGTGACGACGAACTTCCGCAGGAACGGCACCGACGTCACGACGAGCACGAGCACCGCCACCGTCAGCAGACCGGCGATGACCGTCCGGGAGGGCGACAGCGAGGGGGTCTTCTCGGTGCCGGTCAGATAGCCGAAGGACAGCAGCATCAGGATGTGGCAGCCGAGCCCGAACAGCTGCGAGGCGCCGACGCTCGCCACCGCGAGCCCCGGCCGCACCCCCGCCCGCTGGAGGAACCGGGTGTTCAGCGCGACGCCGCCGACCGCCGCCGGAGCGACGATCTTGACGAACGATCCGGCCACCTGCGCGGCCACGGTCCGTACGAAGGGCACCCGCTCGGGCACGAAACCGAGCAGGGCCATCGCCGCGGCGACGTAGCTCGCCGCCGAGAACAGCACCGCCGCGGCGACCCAGCCCCACTGGGCGTTCGCGATCAGCGGTCCGAACTCGATGTGCGTGAGCTGGGTCAGCAGGAAGTACGCGCCGATCGCACCGGCGATGAAGCTGATCAGTGTGCGGGGGCGCACCCGCTCGAGCCGGGCCGGCTCGACCGGGGCCTGCGGCCTGATCCGCAGCACCGCGTGCCGGATCTGCGTGAGCAGGTCCTCCTCGCGGGCCTCCTCCAGCGCATCGTCCAGGGCCCGCTTCTCCGCCCGCTGCTCCGCGCGCGCGGCCTTCTTGTCGGGCTTGCCGGGTACGGCGGCCTCGTCCGCGCCGGCCGCCTCGGAGCGGGCCAGCTTGGCGTGGCGGGACGCCTCGAGGACCGCCTCGCGTTCGCGTTCCGCCCGCTCCCTGGCCAGCTTGCGCAGGGTGGCGCGGGTGGAGCGGCTGAGCGCGATGGGCTGGAGCATCGGCAGGCAGTCGGCCACGGCGTCGGGGCCGAGCACGTCCACGGCCGAGGCGACCGCGCGTTCGGCGCCCACCCGCAGGCCGAGCGTCACCAGGAGCTGGGAGACGTCCATGCGCAGCAGCAGGTCACCGGCGGCGATCTCGCCGATGCGCAGTTCGGTGAGGATCACGGTGCCGGAACGATCCACCAGGATCGCGTCGCCCACCAGCCGGCGGTGCGCGATGCGCCGGGACTGCAGGGCGCGCACCTGCTCCCAGGCCTCGCGCAGCAGGCCGTCGGTGATCTCCTCGTCGGGCAGGGAGTCGAGGGTGCGGCCGCCGGTGTGCTCGTAGACGAGCATCACGGCGTCCGGGCCGAGCTCGGACGTCGCGATCAGCTTCGGCGCGTTGGCCCCGGCCGCGATCGCCGCGTAGGCGAGCAGTGCCTCCTGCTCCAGCGCCTGCCGCAGCGAGGGCAGGCTGCTGCGGGTGGCGAAGCCGCGCAGCGTGAGGTTGCGCCAGGCGCGGTAGAAGAAGCCCTGGGCCTGCTGCTCGCGGTCCACCACCGTCACGTCCAGCGGGCGGCCGTCCTCCAGCGTGACGAAGTAGCGCCGGCCCCGGTCGCCGGTCTCCGCGTTCTCCGGCGGCGCCTCCTCGCGGGCGGCGGTCACGGGACGGAAGCCGACGGTCCGCAGGCCGGCCATCAGCGTGCGGCCGGTGGGGCGGGCGTTGGGGGAGCCGACCGCGTACAGCGTTCCGTAGGCCACGGTCCAGCCGATGAGGACGGTCAGGATGATCGAGAACGGCGTCGTGTAGCCGGTGACGAGCATGGAGAAGGCGTCGAGGAGCAGCACGATCCACAGCACCGCCCGCCAGCGGGGTCTGCGGGACATGCCGACGGCCGTCATGTAGGCGATGACTGGTGCCAGGTAGCCGTGCACGGGGTCGGTGAGTGCGTGGATGTCGCCCGGTGAGGGCTGGGTGAGCGCCTCCTGGATGGAACCGGGGGCCGCCTTCGCCACCCACAGGTCCGTGGCGAGCGTCACCCCGTGCGCGAGGACCGCCGCGAGCACGCCGTCGGCGATCCGCAGTCCGTCCCGTTTGATCAGCCGCTCGACGGCGAACGCCACGGGCACCAGCAGGATCGCGATGCTGGAGGCCAGTCCCGCGACCTTGATCAGCAGATCGGGTGCCTGCCCGGTGCCCTTGTTGATGTCCTGTTCGAGACCCGAGGTGGTGCCGTGCGCGAAGGCCGCCACGGCGAGCAGCACGACGACCGCGAGCACGCCCACCAGCAGCCGCATCAGGTCGGACGGACGGTGCACGCGCGCGGGGAGGAGCGGTTCGTCACCCTCCACCTCGTCGATGTGTGCCACGTCCTCCGGGTCGGCGGCGGTCGCCGACGGGCCGTCGACCGCCTTCCCGGTGGCCTGCTCGCCGCCGTCGGTGCTCTTCGCGCGCGTGCCGGCGGACCGCTCACCACCGTCGGCGGACTTCTCGTCGTCACCGACGGACTTGTCGTCGTCACCGGCCGACTTCTCGCCGTCACCGACGGGCTTGTCGTCGCCGGCGGACTTGTCGTCGCCGTCGACGGGCTCGGCTCCGCCGGTGGCTGCGTCCGGGCGCGAGGAAGAGTCAGAGGTGCCCTCGGCGTCCTCGGGGTGCACACCCTGCTGCTTCATCGCCTCTTCTTGCTCTCGTATCACTGGTCACCGACCGCACGATGGTGGCATGCCGGACCGACAGCCGGGGGCATCAGGGTGCCTGTGCGGGCGGCACAGTCTGCCCGAAGCGCCGCTCGCGGGCGAGGGACGCGCACCGTCGGGAGCGCGTCGCGTTGTCGGTGGGGTGGGGCAGGATGGGGCGGATGAGCGAGCAGAGCCTTCCGGACGACGTCCCTCCGGAGTACGCGGACGCGCTGCCCGAATACGCCGAGCGGGTCCTGGACGTCGCCGAACTGATTCCGCCGGGTCGCGTCATGACGTACGGGGACGTCGCCGAGTACCTGGAGGAGGGCGGGCCCCGGCAGGTCGGCCGGGTCATGTCCCTCTACGGCGGGGGCGTCGGCTGGTGGCGGATCGTCCGCGCCGACGGGGTCCTGCTCGCGGGGCACGAGCTGGAGGCGCTCGGCCACTACCGGGCGGAGGGCACGCCCCTGAGGGAGGCGAGCAGAGCCGCCGAAGGCCATCTGCCGCGCATCGATCTGAGACGGGCCCGGTGGGACGGCGGCGAAGGCGCGCAGGGTCACACCTGACAGCTTCCGCCATCGGACGGGCCGGTGTGTGACCCGTGATCCGTATGAGGGAAACCGGGCACATCGGACACGTTCGTGGCATGACGTACGTTCGAGGGGCGGGGGACACACGCGTCGCGGGTGACCCGAGGGAAGAAGAGGAAGACCTGCTTCCGCCTGATTCCCTGGCGTAGCGTCGGCCGCGCGCGTCCCTCTCATACGGCGGCCACCGCCGTCACCGCGGGACGGACAGCCCACCAGCACACCCACCAGGACCGGCGAACCACGTGAGCTCCTCTTCCTCCACCGGACGCCCGTCGCACCCCCGAGTGCGACGGGGGAGCGCCGGCGCCTACCGACTGGTGCGTACCCCGCCGCCGCGGGTGGCTCCCCCTCGTCTGGACGCCGCGCAGCGTGCCGTGGTTGACCACCGGTCCGGGCCGCTGCTCGTCCTCGCCGGCCCGGGCACCGGCAAGACCACCACGCTCGTCGAGTCCGTCGCGGACCGGATCGCCCGCGGCGGCGACCCCGAGCGGATCCTGGTCCTGACCTTCAGCCGCAAGGCGGCCGTCGAGCTGCGCGACCGGATGGCGCTGCGCATGGGCGCCGCGCGCGCTCCCCGGGCGACGACCTTTCACTCCTTCGGCTACGCCCTGGTCCGCGCCCACCAGGACAGCGAGCTGTTCGTGGAGCCGCTGCGGCTGCTGTCCGGCCCCGAACAGGACGTGGCGGTCCGCGGGCTGCTGGCCGGCCAGGCGGACCTGGAGCGGCTCGGCCTGGCGCACGTGCGCTGGCCCGACGAGCTGCGCGCCTGCCTGACCACCCGCGGGTTCGCCGACGAGGTCCGCGCGGTCCTCGCCCGCAGCCGCGAACTGGGGCTCGGCCCGGACGCCCTGGAGGCGTTCGCCCGGCGCATCGGCCGCCCCGACTGGCGCGCCGCCGCCACCTTCCTCGCCGAGTATCTCGACGTGCTCGACCTGCAGGGCGTGCTCGACTACGCGGAACTCGTCCACCGCGCGGTGCTGCTCGCCCGCCGCCCCGAGGTCGCCGCGCAGCTGGCCGCGCGGTACGACGCCGTGTACGTCGACGAGTACCAGGACACCGACCCGGCCCAGACCCGGCTGCTGCACGCCCTGGCGGGCGGCGGACGCACCCTCGTCGCCTTCGGCGACCCCGACCAGTCGATCTACGCCTTCCGGGGCGCGGACGTGAACGGCATCCTCGACTTTCCGCACGCCTTCCCGCGCGTGGACGGCCGCCCGGCGCCGGTGGAGGTGCTGCGGACCTCGCGCCGCTCCGGGGCCGCCCTGCTGACCGCCACCCGGCTGCTGACCCAGCGCATGCCGTTGACCCGCCTGCCCGCCGGCAAGGTACGCGCCCACCGTGAGCTCGCCCCCGTACGGGACGGGGGGCGCGTCGAGGTCTACACGTACCCGACGCCCGGTACCGAGCTCGACAACATCGCCGACATCCTGCGCCGGGCCCACCTCGAGGAAGGGGTGCCGTGGAGTGACATGGCCGTCCTCGTGCGGGCCGGCTCGCGCACCATCCCGGCGGTGCGCCGTGCCCTCACCGCGGCCGGGGTCCCGCTGGACGTCGACGGCGACGACCTGCCCCTGCGGCACGAACCGGCGGTGGCACCGCTGCTGACGGCGCTGCGCGCGGTGGCGACGGCGGCGGCGGACGACCGGCCGGGAACCCGCGCCGAGGAGGCCGCTCAAGCCGAGCGGGGCACGGAGCCCGAGCCGGACGCCGGACCGGCCTCCGGGGCGGATGCCGGGCCCACCCGCGCCGACGCACCCCAATCCGCGGCCGCCCCCGAGGACGCCCTCGCCGCCGAGCCCGGCCCCGGCGACGTGCTCGAGGTCGGGGACGCCCCCGCCGCCGAGCCCGGCCCCGGCGACGGACCCGATGCCGCGGCTGCCCCTGGTGACGGACTCGATGCCGCGGCCGGCCCTGGCGGCGTGCCCGAGGGCGGGTCCGGTCCCGCGGCCGTGCCCGCTGCCGGCCTCGGCGACGTACACCGTGCCGAGCCCGGCCCTGATGACGTGCCCGAGGTCGGGCCCGGCTCCGCGGTCCCGCCCGCTGCCGGCTCCGCTGCCCTGCCCGCTGCCGACTCGGCGGCCGTGCCCGCCGTGGATCCCGCCCCCGGCGACGCCCCCGCCGCCGAGCCCCGCCCCGACGACACCCCCGGGGCCGGGATCGCGGAGGGCTCCGCCGGAGGCGTCTGCTGGCTCGGGACCGAGACCGCCCTCACCCTGCTCACCTCCCCCCTCGCCGGCATGGACGCCGCCGATCTGCGCCGCCTCGGACGCGCCCTGCGCGACGAGGAGCGTGCCGCCGGCAACCCGCTGCCGCCGCCCTCGGACGAGCTGCTGGCCCGCGCCCTGGCCGAGCCCGAGCGCCTCGCGGTGCACGACCCGGCGTACGCGCGCGGCGCCCAGCGCCTCGGCGCGCTGCTCCGCACGGCCCGGGAGCGCCTCGCCGCGGGCGGCAGCGCCGAGGAGGCACTGTGGGACCTGTGGGAGGGCACCCCGTGGCCCACCCGCCTGGAACGCTCGGCCAGGCGCGGCGGCGCCGCCGGCCGCAACGCCGACCGGGACCTGGACGCCGTGTGCGCCCTGTTCGCGACCGCCGCCCGCGCGGAGGAGCGCACGGGCGGACGCGGCGCGCTCAACTTCCTGGAGGAGATCGACGCCGAGGACATCGCCGCGGACACCCTGACGCGGCGCGCCGTACGCCCCGACGCCGTCCGCCTGATGACCGCGCACCGCTCCAAGGGACTCGAATGGCGGCTGGTCGTCGTCGCGGGCGTCCAGGAGGGACTGTGGCCGGACCTGCGCCGCCGCGGCTCTCTGCTGGAGGCCGACCGGATCGGCCGCGACGGACTCGCCGAGCCCCTGACCCCCGGCGCGCTGCTCGCCGAGGAGCGCCGCCTGTTCTACGTGGCCGCCACGCGCGCGCGTGAACGCCTCGTCGTGACCGCCGTGAAGGCACCGGCCGACGACGGCGACCAGCCCTCCCGGTTCCTGACCGAACTCGGCGTGGACCCCTCCGACGTGACGGGCCGCCCGCGCCGGCCCCTGGCCGTCGCGGCCCTCGTCGCCGAGCTGCGGGCCACCACCGTGGACCCGCGCGTCTCCGGCCCCCTGCGCGAGGCCGCCGCCCGCCGCCTGGCCCGCCTGGCCGCCCTCGCCGACGAGGACGGCCGCCCGCTGGTGCCGTCCGCCCATCCCTACCGCTGGTGGGGCATGTGGGACCCGACCGAGAGCAAGGTGCCGCTGCGCGACCGCGACCGGCCCGTCACCCTCTCCGGCAGCGCCCTCGACCAGCTCGCCAACACCTGCGCCCTCCAGTGGTTCCTCGGCCGGGAGGTGAAGGCGGACGCGCCCGCCACCGCCGCGCAGGGCTTCGGCAACGTGGTGCACGTCCTCGCCGACGAGGTCGCCTCCGGGCACACCCCGGCCGACCTCGACGTCCTCATGGAGCGCCTGGACTCGGTGTGGAACGCGCTCGCCTTCGACGCGCCGTGGAAGTCGGCGCAGGAGAAGGCCAACGCGCGCGTCGCGCTCGAACGCTTCCTCCGGTGGCACGTCATGGACCGCGCCGGGCGTACACCGGTGGCGAGCGAGCACGACTTCGACGTGACCCTGGAGGCGGGCGACTACGAGGTCCGCATCCGCGGTCAGATGGACCGCGTCGAGGCCGACGCGGACGGCCGCGCCTACGTCGTCGACTTCAAGACCGGCAAACAGGCACCCAGCTCGGCCGAGGTGGCCCGCCACCCCCAGCTCGCCGTCTACCAGCTCGCCGTCCGCGAGGGCGCCGTCGACGAGGCCTTCGACGGGGTGCGCCCCGAACCGGGCGGCGCGGAACTCGTCCAGCTGCGCCAGGGCGCGGCCAAGCGCGACGGCGGCGAGACGCTGCCCAAGGTGCAGGCGCAGGACTCCCTGGCGGGACCGGAGGGGGAGTGGGTCGGGGACCTGCTGGCCACGGCCGCCGGCAAGGTCCTCGACGAACGGTTCACCCCCACCGCGGGCCAGCACTGCACGCACTGCGCCTTCCGCGCCTCGTGCAGCGCGCGGCCCGAGGGACGGCACGTCGTGGAGTAGGGCGGTCCGGGTCCGAGGACGTCGGCCGTGGCGCGACGGTGACGGTGTGACCAGTCGCACCACACGTGCTGACCTGCGCTTCTTCCTGCCCGCGAAGCGCATCCGGCATCCGCTGTCAGTGTCCGCCGCTAGCCTCTTCGACGTGCCCGCCCGTATCACCGATCCCGAGCAGCTCAAGGAGCTCCTCGGCATCCCCTTCACCCCGGAGCAGACGGCCTGCATCGTCGCGCCGCCCGCCCCGCAGGTGATCGTGGCCGGAGCCGGGTCGGGCAAGACGACGGTGATGGCGGCGCGCGTGGTGTGGCTGGTCGGCACCGGCCAGGTCGCCCCCGAGCAGGTGCTCGGCCTCACCTTCACCAACAAGGCGGCGGGCGAGCTCGCCGAACGCGTCCGCAAGGCCCTCGTCCGGGCCGGCGTCACCGACCCCGACGTCATCGACCCGGACGATCCGCCGGGCGAGCCGGTGATCTCCACGTACCACGCCTTCGCCGGCCGCCTGCTGACCGACCACGGCCTGCGTCTCGGCCTGGAGCCGACGTCCCGCCTGCTCGCCGACGCCACCCGCTACCAGCTGGCCGCGCGCGTGCTGCGTGAGGCGCCCGGGCCGTATCCGGCGCTCACCCGCTCCTTCGCCGACCTGGTCAGCGACCTCCTCGCACTCGACGCCGAACTCGCCGAACACCTCGTACGTCCCGAGGAGCTGCGCGCCTGGGACGCGGACCTCCTGACCACCCTCCAGGGCGCCAAGCTCTCCAACGCCGACCTGCGCAAGGTCCCCGAGGCCGCCGCCGCCCGCCGGGAACTCGCCGACCTGGTGATCCGCTACCGGGCCGCCAAACGCGAACGCGACCTCCTCGACTTCGGCGACCAGATCGCCCTGTCCGCCCAACTGGCCCGGCTCCCCGAGGTGGGCCGCGTCCTGCGCGACGACTTCCGGGTCGTGCTGCTCGACGAGTACCAGGACACCTCGGTGGCCCAGCGCATCCTCCTCGCCGGCCTGTTCGGCGGCGGCACCGGCCACCCCGTGACCGCGGTCGGCGACCCCTGCCAGGCGATCTACGGCTGGCGCGGCGCCTCCGTCGCCAACCTCGACGACTTCCCGGAGCACTTCGCGCACGCCGACGGCCGCCCCGCGACCCGCCAGACGCTCAGCGAGAACCGCCGCAGCGGCGGCCGTCTCCTCGACCTCGCCAACGGCCTCGCCGAACCCCTGCGCGCCATGCACGCGGGCGTGGAGGCCCTGCGCCCCGCACCCGGCGCCGAACGCGACGGCACGGTCCGCTGCGCCCTCCTGCGCACCCACGCCGAGGAGATCGACTGGCTCGCAGACTCCGTCGCCCACCTGGTCCGCACCGGCAAGGCGCCCGGCGAGATCGCCGTGCTGTGCCGCACGGCGACCGACTTCGCGACGATCCAGGGCGCGCTGGTGGCCCGCGACGTCCCCGTCGAGGTCGTGGGCCTGTCCGGGCTGCTGCACCTGCCCGAGGTGGCCGACCTGGTCGCGGTCTGCGAGGTCCTCCAGGACCCCGGCGCCAACGCCTCCCTGGTCCGCCTGCTCACCGGCCCGCGCTGGCGCATCGGCCCGCGCGACCTGGCCCTGCTGGGGCGCCGTGCCCGGCTGCTCGTGAGCCACGCGCGCGTGGACGGCGACGACGACCCCGACCGGCGTCTCGCCGAGGCCGTCGAGGGCGTCGACCCGTCCGAGGTGATCTCCCTCGCGGACGCCCTCGACACCTTCCTGGAGACGCCGCTGGACGGCACCGGCGACGACGACGGGCTGCCCTTCTCGCCGGACGCGCGCGTGCGCTTCGCCCGCCTGGCCACCGAGCTGCGCGACCTGCGCCGGGCCCTGTCCGACCCCCTGATGGACGTCCTGCACCGGGTCCTCGCCACCACCGGCCTGGAGGTCGAGCTGTCGGCGTCCCCGCACGCCCTCGCCGCCCGCCGCCGCGAGACCCTGTCGAACTTCCTGGACGTCGCCGCCTCCTTCGCCGCGAGCGACGGCGAGGCCACCCTGCTCGCCTTCCTCGGCTTCCTGCGCACCGCCGCCCAGTACGAGAAGGGCCTCGACAACGCCCTGCCCGGCGGCGAGAACACCGTCAAGGTGCTCACCGCGCACAAGTCCAAGGGCCTCGAGTGGGACGTCGTCGCCGTCCCGGGGCTGGTCACCGGCACCTTCCCCAGCGGGCAGGGCCGGGAGAAGTGGACCGCCCAGGGCAAGGTGCTGCCGCACGGACTGCGCGGCGACGCCGACACCCTGCCCGACGTCGCGTCCTGGGACTCACGAGGCCTGAAGGCCTTCCACGAGGACATGAAGGAGCACCAGCACACCGAGGAACTCCGGCTCGGTTACGTCACCTTCACCCGCCCCCGCTCCCTGCTTCTGGGCTCCGGCCACTGGTGGGGCCCCAGCCAGAAGAAGCCCCGCGGACCGTCCGCCTTCCTGCAGGCCCTGTACGACCACTGCGCCGCCGGGTACGGCGAGATCGAGGCATGGGCGGACGAGCCCGCCGAGGACGAGGAGAACCCCGCCCTCCTCGAGGACACCGCGGACCGGGCCTGGCCCCTGCCCCTGGACGACAGCGCCCTCGCCCTGCGCCGGTCCGCCGCCGAGACGGTCCTCGCCCACCTGGACGCCCTCTCCGCCCCGGCCGGCGGCCGGCCCGCCGCCGCGCACGACCCGGACGTCTACGACGACCCGGACTGGCCGCCGCCCCCCGAGGACGACGAGCCCCTCCCGGAGGACGACGAGCCCTTCCCGGAGGACGACGAGCCCTTCCCCGGGCACGACGAGCCCTTCCCCGGGCACGACGAGGACCCCGGCCTGCCGGAGGACTCCGCGGACTGGGACTCCTGGACGACCGACCGCCCCGCCGCGCGCCCGACGGTCCCGCACCAGGCGCCGCCCCCGCCGCAGCCACGCCGCACCGGCATCCCCCGACCCCAGGGGCAGCCGTCCGGTCCCACCCCCCGGGACACCGCCGCCTCCCGCCTCACGCCCGAGGAGGCCCGCACCGTCGCCTCCTGGGACCGCGACCTGGACGCCCTCGCCGGCGAGCTGCTGCGGGCCCGCCGGAGCGTCACCGAGGTGCCCCTCCCGGCGTCACTGACCGCCTCCCAGCTGCTGCGCCTGGCCGCCGACCCCGACGGCTTCGCCCAGGAGCTGGCCCGCCCCATGCCCCGCCCGCCCCAGCCGGCCGCCCGCCGCGGCACCCGCTTCCACGCCTGGGTCGAGTCCCGCTTCGAAGCACTGACCCTGCCCATGCTGGAGCCCGACGAGCTGCCCGGCGGCGAGGCCGAGATCGCCGACGAACGCGACCTGGAGTTCCTCAAGGACGCCTTCGAACGCACGGGGTACGCGCACCGCACCCCGTACCGCGTCGAGACGCCCTTCCAGCTCACGCTCGCCGGACGCGTCGTCCGCGGCCGCATCGACGCCGTCTACAAGCAGGGCGAGGGACCGGCGGCGACGTACGAGATCGTCGACTGGAAGACCAGCCGCGACGGCACCGCCGACCCGCTCCAGCTCGCCGTGTACCGCCTCGCCTGGGCCGAGCAGCAGCGGGTGCCGCTGGAATCCGTCACGGCCACCTTCCTGTACGTACGCAGCGGCGAGGCCGTGCGGCCCGACGGCCTGCCGGACCGTGCCGCACTGGAGCGCCTGCTGCTCGGCGAGCCGGTCGGTGACGAACCGCACGATCAGGGTGCCCGCGCGGGCCGATAGGCTCGTGAGCATGAGCCACACCGTTGACAATGCCGTCAGCGCCGTCCGTACGTACATCGAGCACCACCGCGCCACCTTCCTCGACGACCTCGCCGAGTGGCTGCGCATCCCGTCCGTGTCGGCCCAGCCCGACCACGCGACCGACGTACGCCGCAGCGCCGACTGGCTCGCCGCCAAGCTGAAGGAGACCGGCTTCCCGACCGCCGAGGTCTGGCCCACCGCGGGCGCCCCGGCCGTCTTCGCCGAGTGGCCCTCCGGCGACGCCGCGGCACCGACGGTCCTCGTCTACGGCCACCACGACGTGCAGCCGGCGGCCCGCGAGGACGGCTGGCACAGCGACCCCTTCGAGCCCGTCGTCCGCGACGGCCGCCTCTACGCGCGCGGGGCGGCCGACGACAAGGGCCAGGTGTTCTTCCACACACTCGGCGTCCGCGCCCACCTCGCCGCCACCGGCCGCACCGCACCGGCGGTCAACCTCAAGCTGCTGATCGAGGGCGAGGAGGAGTCCGGCTCCCCGCACTTCCGAGCGCTCGTCGAGGAACACGCCGAGCGGCTCGCCGCCGACGCGGTGATCGTCTCCGACACCGGCATGTGGTCCGAGGACACCCCCACGGTCTGCACCGGCATGCGCGGCCTCGCCGAGTGCGAGATCCGCCTGCACGGACCCGACCAGGACATCCACTCGGGCTCCTTCGGCGGCGCGGTCCCCAACCCGGCCACGGCCGCCGCCCGCCTGGTGGCCGCCCTCCACGACGACCGGGCGCGCGTAGCGGTCCCCGGCTTCTACGACGGCGTGATCGAACTCACCGCGCGCGAACGCGAGCTCTTCGCCGAGCTTCCCTTCGACGAGCACCAGTGGCTGCGCACGGCCAAGTCGTACGCCGCCCACGGCGAGGCCGGCCACACCACCCTGGAGCGCATCTGGGCCCGTCCCACCGCCGAGGTCAACGGCATCGCCGGCGGTTACCAGGGCCCCGGCAGCAAGACGATCATCCCGTCGTCCGCCATGGTGAAGCTCTCCTTCCGCCTGGTCGCCGGCCAGGACCCCGACCACATCGAGAAGGCGGTCCGCGCCTGGGCCGCCGAGCAGGTGCCGGCCGGTATCCGCTGCGAGATCACCTTCGGATCCGCCACGCGCCCGTGCCTGACACCGCTGGACCACCCGGCGCTCACGTCCGTGGCCCGCGCCATGGGCCGCGCCTTCGAGAAGCCGGTCCGCTTCACCCGCGAAGGCGGCTCCGGACCGGCCGCCGACCTCCAGGAGGTCCTCGGCGCACCGGTGCTCTTCCTCGGCATCTCCGTCCCGTCCGACGGCTGGCACGCCCCCGACGAGAAGGTCGAGCTCGACCTGCTCCTCAAGGGCGTCGAGACATCCGCCCACCTGTGGGGCGACCTGGCGGAGCACTGGCGCCACGCACCCTGAGCCCCCGTTCGGCCCGGATCCGGACCGGCATCGCGCGCGGCACACTGAAAGGGCCGCCCCGCACCGCCGATCCCTCCCGGGCCCGGTCGCCACCCGCCGTACGACCCGCTGAACCGCCTGCCGAACCACAACCGCTCACCGGGGGAGTTGGAAGCACCCGTGACCACCTGGACCGACCACACCGCCGACCGTCCCATCTCGCTCACCGCCCCGAACGGCGTCGACCGAGCCGCCCACCACCGGCTCGACGAGGCCTGGCTCGCGGCGGCGTGGAGCCACCCCTCGACGCGCTGCTTCGTGGTCTCCGGCGGTCAGGTCCTCATCGACGAGGCACCCGACGGACACACCGAACTGGTCATGACCCCGTCCTTCGAGGCCCCGCTCACCGAGGCGCACCGGTACTTCCTGGGCACCGACGAGGACGGCGTCAGCTACTTCGCCCTCCAGAAGGACTCCCTGCCCGGCCGCATGGACCAGTCCGCGCGCCCCGCGGGGCTGCGCGAGGCCGGCCTGCTCCTGTCGCCCCGCGACTCGGGCCTGATGGTCCACGCGGTCGCCCTGGAGAACTGGCAGCGCCTGCACCGGTTCTGCTCCCGCTGCGGCGAGCGCACCGTCATCGCGGCGGCCGGCCACATCCGCCGCTGCCCCGCCTGCGGCGCCGAGCACTATCCGCGTACCGACCCCGCCGTGATCATGGCCGTCATCGACGCGGACGACCGCATCCTGCTCGGCCGCCAGGTCCACTGGCCCGAGGGCCGCTTCTCGACGCTCGCCGGTTTCGTGGAGCCCGGGGAGTCCATCGAGCAGTCGGTGCGCCGCGAGGTCCACGAGGAGGTCGGCATCGCCGTCGGCCCCGTCGAGTACGTCGCCAGCCAGCCCTGGCCCTTCCCGTCCAGCCTCATGCTGGGCTTCATGGCCCGCGCCACCTCGACGGAGATCGACGTCGACGGCGACGAGATCCACGAGGCCCGCTGGTTCTCCCGCGACGAGCTGGGCGCCGCCTTCGAGTCCGGCGAGGTGCTCCCGCCCTACGGCATCTCGATCGCGGCCCGCCTGATCGAACTCTGGTACGGCAAGCCGCTGCCGACCCGCAGCTTCGTCTGACGCCACGGAACACGACGGAAGGGGCGGCTCCCCCGCGGGGGAGCCGCCCCTTCCGTCACACACCGAGCCGCTCAGGCGCCGATCTTCTGCTTCACCTGCGCCAGCGACGGGTTCGTCAGCGTCGAGCCGTCGGCGAAGAGCACGGTGGGAACCGTCTGGTTTCCGCCATTCGCCTTCTCCACGAACGCGGCGGAATCCGGGTCCTGCTCGATGTTGATCTCGGTGTACGCGATGCCCTCGCGGTCCATCTGGCTCTTCAGCCGACGGCAGTAGCCGCACCACGTGGTGCTGTACATCGTCACAGTGCCCGGCATGTCTCTCGCGCTCCTTCGGCGGCTCGGGGATGAGGTCGCAGGAGGGGAACGTCCGTGGCGGCGCCACCATTCCCGGCACGTGACGCCGGTCGCACCAGTACGACCATCAGCCCGTGCCTGTGGACAACCGACGCACCCGTCTCCCCCGACCTGGCAGCATGGCGGTGTGACAGCAGCAACGCACTCCACCCTTTTCCCGCAGGTACCGGACTCGGCCGACGCGGTGCTCGAAGGGCTCGACCCCGAGCAGCGCGAGGTGGCCACCGCCCTGCGCGGTCCGGTGTGCGTGCTGGCCGGCGCCGGTACCGGCAAGACCCGGGCGATCACCCACCGCATCGCCTACGGGGTGCGTGCCGGGATCCTCCAGCCGTCCAGCGTGCTCGCCGTCACCTTCACCAACCGCGCCGCCGGAGAGATGCGCGGCCGGCTGCGCCAGCTCGGCGCGGCCGGTGTCCAGGCCCGCACCTTCCACTCGGCGGCGCTGCGCCAGCTCCAGTACTTCTGGCCGAAAGCGATCGGTGGCTCCCTGCCCCGGCTCGTCGACCGCAAGATCCAGCTCGTCGCCGACGCGGCCGCCGCCTGCCGGCTGCGACTCGACCGGGGCGAGCTGCGCGACGTCACCGCCGAGATCGAGTGGGCGAAGGTCACCCAGACCGTTCCCGCCGACTACGCCCCCGCCGCGGCCAAGGCCGGCCGCGAGACGCCCCGCGACGCCGCGGAGATCGCCCAGCTGTACTCCGCGTACGAGGACCTCAAGCGAGGGCGCGGCGTCATCGACTTCGAGGACGTGCTGCTGCTCACGGTGGCCGTTCTACAGGACCGGCACGACGTCGCCGAGCAGGTCCGCGCCCAGTACCAGCACTTCGTGGTCGACGAGTACCAGGACGTCAGCCCCCTCCAGCAGCGTCTGCTGGAGCTGTGGCTCGGCGACCGCGACGACGTGTGCGTGGTCGGGGACGCCAGCCAGACGATCTACTCGTTCACGGGAGCAACGCCCGACCACCTGCTCGACTTCCGCAGCCGCCACCCCGGCGCCACCGTCGTCAAGCTGGTCCGCGACTACCGCTCCACCCCCCAGGTCGTCCACCTCGCCAACGGTCTGCTCGCCCAGGCCCGCGGCCGGGCCGCCGACCACCGTCTGGAGCTGGTCTCCCAGCGCCCCGCGGGCCCCGAGCCCGTCTACACCGAGTACACCGACGAGCCGGCCGAGGCCGAGGGAGCGGCCCGCCGCATCCGCGAGCTCGTCGACTCGGGGGTCCCCGCCGCCGAGATCGCGGTCCTGTTCCGCACGAACTCCCAGTCCGAGACCTACGAACAGGCGCTCGCCGACGCCGGCGTCCCCTACCAGCTGCGCGGCGCGGAACGCTTCTTCGACCGCCCCGAGGTGCGCAAGGCCGGCAGCGCCCTGCGGGCCGCCGCGCGCTTCGGCGGCAACGACCGCCTCCTCGACGACGCCGTCGACCTGCCCTCGCAGGTGCGCGCCGTGCTGTCGGGGGAGGGCTGGACGCCCCAGCCCCCGGCGGGGTCCGGGGCCGTCCGGGAGCGCTGGGAGTCGCTGGCCGCCCTGGTCTCCCTCGCCCAGGACTTCGCCGCCGCCCGGCCGGGCGCCACCCTGGGCGACCTCGTCGCGGAACTGGACGAGCGGGCCGGCGCACAGCACCCGCCGACCGTCCAGGGCGTCACCCTCGCCTCGCTGCACTCCGCCAAGGGCCTGGAGTGGGACGTCGTCTTCCTGGTGGGCGTCGCCGAGGGCATGATGCCGATCACCTACGCAAAGACCGACGAGCAGATCGAGGAGGAACGCCGCCTCCTCTACGTCGGCGTCACCCGCGCCCGCGAGCGCCTGCACGTCTCCTGGGCGCTCGCCCGCTCGCCCGGCGGCCGCCCGAACCGCCGCGCCAGCCGCTTCCTCAAGGGTCTGCGGCCGGGTTCGGCCCCGACAGGCGCCCGCACGTCGGCCGGTGGTCCCGGCGGTGTGGAGCGCGGCTTCGGACGCGGCCCCACGGCCGCCCCGCCGCGGCGGACGCAGCGGACCCCGGCCCGCTGCCGCGTCTGCGGCCGGACCCTCACCGAGGCCGGTGAGATGAAGCTGATGCGCTGCGAGGACTGCCCGTCCGACATGGACGAGGGCCTCTACGAGCGGTTGCGCGAGTGGCGGGCGGTCCAGGCGGGGCGCAGCGGGCAGCCCGCGTTCTGCGTGTTCACCGACAAGACCCTGATGGCGATCGCCGAGTCCGTGCCGGAGGACGAGCACGAGCTGGCGAGGATCCCGGGGGTCGGCGCACGCAAGTTCCGCCGGTACGGGGCCGATGTTCTGGCCATCTGCGCAGGCCAAGACGTTGCCGGGCTTGACGACGGCGACTGATCCCAACTCGTCGAAAAAATAGTTTGCGCATGCCCCGGGAATCCCCATAGGTTCTTGGTCACGGGGAACAGCGGCCTTCCCGGAGGCCCTGGATCCGTGTTGTACTTGCATATCCGTGGACCGGTTCGCACCGGTCTCCCGAGACGCCGAGAGGAGGCGAGTCCAGTGATCAGCATCAACGTCAGCACCACCGCCGGTTCCACCGCCAAACTGACCGATCGCTCGGCCGTCTCCCTGCGCACGCTCGGCGTCTCCAACCCGGGCACCGGTCTGTCCGGCATTCGTGCCGCGCGTCCGGCTGCCTCCCTTGCTCCCGCGGGCCTTCCCGTCCGTGAGCGCAATGAGCGACCGACCAAGGCACTGGAAGCAGCAGTAGAGGCGCAGGCCCATGCCTATGCCTTTACGGCGACCGGTGCCGGATTCCGGAAGCAGACGACGCAGCACCACCTGATGTGGGCCTTCCGTGGGCCAGAACCCTGGAGTGATCCAGCCTGATCTCGATCAGGCCGGCGCCTTCAGGGCCGCGGAACCCCACCCGGGATCCGCGGCCCTTCTGTTTTCCCCGAACGGGGACGACAGCACGAAGGAGCCTCGGGACAAGAAAAGAACCCGGTACCCAGCCGCACCCGGCCGACCGGCCGGAACGACCAGACGAGGAAGACCAACCGTGCAACTCGAAGCGCACGCCCCGTCCGTACCGCCTTCCGACACGATCCCCAAGCCCGGCCTCACGGAGGACCCCACCTTGACCCCGCTCACCGCGCTCACCGCGCTCGACGACGCCATCGAGAACCTCGGCGTGCCCGTCCCCTGCCGTTCCTACGACCCGGAGGTCTTCTTCGCGGAGTCCCCGGCGGACGTCGAGTACGCCAAGTCCCTCTGCCGCACCTGCCCGCTGATCGAGGCCTGCCTCGCCGGCGCCAAGGAGCGGCGTGAGCCCTGGGGCGTCTGGGGTGGCGAGCTGTTCGTCCAGGGTGTCGTCGTCGCCCGGAAGCGGCCCCGTGGTCGCCCGCGCAAGAACCCGGTCACAGCATGAACATCACCGGAACGATCGACCGCCCCCTCACGCACGACCCCAAGAAGCAGGCCCCGATGAAGCCGTCCACCGACGAGATCGCAGGCACCACGCCTGAAGACTTCACCACCAGCGGCGCGAAGGACTCGCGTCAGAACAGGACCCGCGAGATGCAACTCATCCCAGAAGCCCTGGCACGTGCGCATATGCACGACCGCCTGCACGGCGCCGAGCAGGAACGCCGGGCCATGCGCCTGGTGACCGCTCGCCGGATGCAGCGGCGGGCCGAGCGCGCCTCGCTGCGCGCCCGGCGCGCGCTCGCCATGGCGGTCATGCAGTAACCGACCACACCCGAAGCGGTGGCCTCCGTCCAGGAGGCGAAGCCTTCCCCGTGGGGGCCGGTCCGTCCGAACGGACCGGCCCCCACGGCGTGTTCAGCCCCGGCGGCTCACGCCTCCGCCGCCTCCTCCACCTCGTCCGTCTGCTCCTCGTACTCGGCGTCGGCTCCGCTCTCGCCGTCGTCCTCGGGGACGAAACCCACGAGCCAGTCCTCCAGCTCCTCACGCAGGCGCACCGTCGCGCCCAGCTGGCACAGCACCCCGATGGTGCTGAGGGTCACCCGGTGGATCAGCAGGTAGGCCGGGGGCAGGTTGAGCTGCTTGGCCAGCTGGTAGGCGGGGGAGCGGGGATCGGCGATCCTGGCCGCCTGGCTGCGCATCCAGCCGCGGGTGAAGGTGAACTCGTCGACCCGGGCCGGCTCGATGATCGGCAGGAGGTAGTCGAGGACGGCGTCGGGGTCGAGCTCTATCGACTCCTTGACGAAGCCCTCCGCGCAGAGCATCTCGTAGACGGCCTCGGCCTCGCCGTCCAGCGTCATGCGCAGCGCCGCGCCGATCGGTTCCGGCAGCCCGCCCGGGAGGCGGTCGACCGTGCCGAAGTCCAGAACGCCCAGCCGCCAGTCGTCGTCGCCCTCCGGCCCGCCGGGCAGCAGCCGGAAGTTGCCCGGGTGCGGGTCGGCGTGCAGGAGGCCGGTGCGGGCCGGACCGGAGAACAGGAAGTGGGCCAGGAGCTGGCCGGCCCGGTCCCGCTGCTCCGGCGTGCCGTCCGCGATGATCTCCGACATCGGGATGCCGTCGATCCACTCGGTGATCAGGACCTGCTCGCACTCGTGGACCACGTCCGGCACCACGATGTCCGGGTCGCCCGCGAACTCCTCGGCGTGGGCCCGCTGGGCCTGGGCCTCCAGGTCGTAGTCCAGCTCCTCGGAGACCCGGTCCTTCAACTCCGTGATCAGCGGCTTGATGTCCATGCCGGGCACGAGCGGGCCGAGAAGACGGGCGAAGCGGCTGAGCTGGTTCAGGTCGGACAGCAGGGCCTCGCCGGCGCCCGGGTACTGCACCTTGACCGCCACCTCGCGGCCGTCGTGCCACACCGCCCGGTGCACCTGCCCGATCGAGGCCGCCGCGGCGGGCTTGTCCTCGAACTCCAGGAACAGGTCGGACCAGTCCTCGCCGAGCCGCTGCGCGAGCACGGAGTGCACCGTGCGCGTCGGCATCGGGGGAGCGGCCTCCTGCAGCTTGGTCAGCGCGGCCCGATAGGGACCGGCGACCTCCTCCGGCAGCGCCGACTCGAACACGGACAGGGCCTGCCCGAACTTCATCGCGCCGCCCTTGAGCTCGCCGAGCACCTTGAACAGCTGTTCCGCCGTGCGCTGCTGGAGCTGCTGGCCGACGATCTCCGCGGACTCGCCCACGATCCGCTTGCCGAGTCCCCAGGTCGCCCGCCCGGCGAAGCCGAGCGGGAGCGCGGCGAGCTTGGCGGTCCGGGTGACCGCCTTCCGGGGAAGATCAGACATGCGCCCTCCAAGTCCCAGCCGGCCGCGCCGCGGCTGCCTCACGGCGGGCTTCGGCTGACGGCCATTGCCCAGCCATTGTCGCGCGCCCGCCCCCGTTCCCGGAGGTGTGTTCTCGCTTACCTTTCCGGGCGGCTCCGCAGGGGCACGCCGGGTGCGGCCGGACCGGTCGCGCACGCCACCGCAGAGCGGGCAGCGAGACTTCCCAGCGCGCGTCGGCGCTGGAGGGGGTCCGGCCGTCGAGGAAGGCGAGGGCGTGGGCCGCCGCCAGCCCGGCCACGGTCGTGGCCAGTGTCACATCGCAGGCGGGCACCTGACGCTGCCGGCCGGAGCGCCACTGGGCGACCAGTCGTGGCCAGGTGGGGTCGCGGTCGGTGCGGTGCGCGTGCAGGCAGCCGGCGCAGCCCGTCTCGCCGGGCAGGACGAGGGGGCCGACGACGCCCGTTCCCTCCACGACTCCCGCGTACAGGTGGGGTGTGCCCGAGGCCATGAGGGAGTCGGCGTGCGCCGGATCAGGTGCGTGCGTCGCGACGTCGTCGCGCGGGGCGAGGACCACCAGGGAGAAGCCCGGACCGCCGTCCTCGGGCGGGGACGTGGGGACCCGGCGCGGCGGCCGGTCCGGGGCGGACCGTCGCACGGCCCGCCGGGACGCCTCGTCCCGGCGGTCGCCGACGGCCTCGGCGGGCAGCCCGCCCGGCGCGACGTCCCACGGCTCGACGCGTCCGATGTCCCGCACGTCGACCTCGCCGGCGCCGGCTCCCGACAGCAGGCAGGCCAGCACCGCGCCCACCCGGCCCGCGCCCCGCACCCGCACCCGCATCGCGCGGCGGGCGGCCAGGTGCCGCATCGCGTCCCCCGGCCGGGAGGTCGTCAGGGACAGGGACGCGAGGTCGGGACGGAGCCGGTCGAGGACCTCCTTCTTCTCCCGCAGCGCGTCGGCGGCGGGCCCGCCGCCCCGGGAGTCGTCGAGCAGCCCGGCCCCCGCCAGTCGTTCCACCAGCCGGTCGACATGGCCGTCTGGCAGGTCCATGCGGTGCCCTTCCTCGCGCAGCAGCGCCGGCCCGCGGGTGCCGTTGAGCAGGTCGAGGAAGCTGCCCGTCGCCGTGTCCACCGGGCGGAGCGTGAGCGCGTGCGCCGGCGTCATCCCGAACTGGACGGTGTCGAGATCGCGCCAGCCGCGCCTGAGCGCGGGCTTCACCATCGGATGCATGACAGAACCCCCGTGAGTCCTCGAACGTCCCCGTGCGCCGGCGGTGACCGGACGTGAAGCGGCTGTGCGGTCGGTCACACGTCCGCCGGCGACTGCCAGCATGCCCGGACTCGCCGCGGGGCGCCGAAAGTTGTCCACAGGCGGTGGATGATTGTCGTACGAGCTGTCGTACGGATCGGCGCGGAACCGTCCCGGAGCCGGGACTTCCCCGTGTGCAGCGGGTAACGTCGGGGCGTGTCCGCCGACCCACTGCACCGCGCCGGAGCGCCCCAGCGCCCGCCGACGAGTCCGCCGCCGAGCGGCACGGGGGCGAGCGCGATCGAGGTTCGCCGGAGCACCCGCCGACGCCGGACGGTCTCCGCCTACCGCGAGGGCGATCGCACCGTCGTGCTCATTCCCGCCCGGATGTCCGAGGCGGAGGAACGACGCTGGGTGAGCGTCATGCTGGACAAGCTGGCCGCCCAGGAGAGCAAGCGCGTCCTCGGCGACACCGAGCTGGCCGAGCGCGCCCGACGGCTGTCGGCCCAGTACTTCGACGGCCGGGCCCGGCCCGCCTCGGTGCGCTGGGTCACCAACCAGAACACGCGGTGGGGCTCGTGCACGCCCGCCGAGGGCAGCATCCGCCTGTCGCACCGCCTCCAGGGCATGCCGGAGTACGTCGTCGACTACGTACTCCTCCACGAGCTGGCGCATCTGCTCGTCCCCGGGCACGGGCCCCGCTTCTGGCGGCTGCTGGAGGCGTACCCGCGGACCGAGCGGGCCCGCGGGTACCTCGAAGGCGTGGTCGCCGCCGACCGGCTGCCGCACGTGCCCGGCGCCAGGAGCGAGTGACCCGGCCGCGGAAGGCGTCCGGCACGGGCGCGCGGGGGTTCTGTACCGGCTCTGTACCGACATCGTCCGGTGTCAGGGTTTGCCGTTAGCCTGACGCGACGCACTCGCATTCGGATGGGGGACGGTCGTAACGCATGGCCAGGGAATTCCAACGCGGCCACAAGGCCAGGATCAGTGACCTCACCGCGGGCACGGATCTGTACGTAGGCGTGCAGATCTCCGCCCCCGGTCTGACCTTCGACATCAGCTGCTTCGGGCTCGACGCCGACGAACGGCTCTCCGACGACCGGTACTTCGTCTTCTTCAACCAGCCGAAGACCCCCGAGGAGTCCATCCAGCTCCTGGGTGCGCAGGCGGGTGACACGGAGTCCTTCCGGGTCACCCTGGACAGGATCCCGCCGCAGATCCAGAAGCTGTCGTTCACGGCGACGATCGACGGCGCCGGGCAGATGTCGCAGGTCGGCCCCGGTTACATCCGGATCGTCGCGGGCGGCGAGGAGGTGGCCCGGTATCCGTTCAGCGGGTCGGAGTTCTCCACCGAGCGCGCGGTGATGCTGGGCGACTTCTATCTGAAGGACGTCTGGCGCTTCGCCGCCGTCGGGCAGGGCTTCGACGGCGGGCTCGAGGCGCTGCTGAGGAACTTCGGCGGCGAGGTGGCCGAGGACGAGGCGCCCGCGCCGCAGCAGGCGCAGCAGCCGCAGGCCGGTGCCGCCCCGGGCTTCGCCCCGCCCGCCCAGGCATCGGCACCCCCGGCCTTCGGCGCCCCCGCCGCCCCCGCACCCGCCCCGGCCCCCGCGCCCGCCCCGGCCCCCGCGCCCGCCCCGGCTCCCGCCCCCGCCCCGCAGGGCTTCGCGCCGCCGCCCGGAGCCACGCCGCCCCCGGCGCCCGTCCCCAACGTGCACGCGGCGCCGACCATCGTCGCGCCCCTGCACACCCCGCCCGGCGGCTCCCAGGTGCCGCCCCCGGCTCCGGCACCCGCGCCCTACGGACAGCCCGGTCAGCAGCAGCCCTACGGACAGGTCCCCGGCCAGACCGCCCCGCCGCCGCCCGGTTACCCCCAGGCCCCCCAGTCCCCGCCCCCGCCGCCCGGCTACGGTCAGCCGACCCCGCCCCCCGGCTACGGGCAGCAGGCGCCCTACGGTGCACCCCAGGCCATGCCCCAGGGCGCCCCGCAGGGCCCGGGTGTGGCCGCCGCGCTCCAGCAGTTCCGCGAGACGGCGACCGGGCAGCGCTGGACCCAGCAGAACAAGAAGCTGGTCCGCGTCGACCTCGGCGCCGAAGGGCAGCCGGTCCTCGCCCGGCAGGGCAGCATGGTGCTCTACCAGGGCAAGGTCGACTTCAGCTACAAGGGCGCCGGATTCGCCGGCCGCGTCGTGGGCAACGCGACCGGCCAGGAGATGCAGCTGATGCGCTGCTCCGGCAAGGGACAGGTGTTCCTCGCCGACAACTCCGCGATGCTGCACCCCATCGAGCTCCAGGGCGACGCCCTGTGCGTCTCCGCCGAGAACGTCCTCGCCTTCGACGAGAGCCTCCAGTACGAGGTCCGCCGCATCGAGGGGCACGGCATCCCCGGCGGCGCGCTGTTCACGATGCAGTTCCAGGGCACCGGCACGATCGTCGTCAAGACCCACGGCGTGCCCGTGGTGCTGCCGGTCACGCCCACGACGTTCGCCGACTGCAACGCCGTCGTCGCCTGGTCCGCCGCCGCCCAGGTCGTCGTCTCCAGCCAGGTCCGGATGCGCCGCAACTCCTACGCCGGCGACACGGGCGAGAGCGTCAACCTGCAGTTCCGGGCCGCGCCCGGCAGCTTCGTCGTCGTCCAGCCGTACGAGATCTGAGGGAGAGCCCGACATGAACCAGCCGCTCGCGGGCTACGCCCCCGCACCGGTCACCGCCCGCATGGAGAACCACGGCAATCACATGCTGAAGGTCGCCATGCAGACCGGGCACGACCTCTTCGCGCGCGTGGGCTCGATGGTCGCCTACGAAGGCTTCGTCCAGTACGAGCCCAACCCGCCGGCCGTGCGCCAGATCGCCAAGGACTGGATGACCGGCGAGGGCGCGCCCCTGATGAAGTGCTCCGGCGACGGACTGCTCTACCTCGCCGACTACGGCGCCAACGTCGTCGTGATCAACCTCAACGGTGACGGGATCAGCGTCAACGCCACCAACCTGCTCGCCTTCGACGCCCACCTCAGCTGGGGCGTGGAGCGGGTCAAGGGACTGGCGAAGTTCGCCGGCCAGGGCCTGTGGAACACCAGGATCTCCGGACAGGGCTGGGTCGCGCTCACCTCCCGGGGCAAGCCGATCGTCGTCGACTGCGGCGGCGGCGAGGACGAGACCTACGTCGACCCGGACGCGCTCGTCGCCTGGTCCCCGAACCTCAAGGTGAAGGGCAAGCGCAGCTTCAAGGCGCAGTCGCTGATCGGCCGTGGCAGCGGCGAGGCCTACCAGATGGCCTTCTCCGGTCAGGGCATCGTCGTCGTCCAGCCCAGCGAGGACAGCACCGACCGCCTCCGGGTCCGGGGCTGAGGGGGAACCAGAACATGCAGAGCCCGCTTTTCGCCTACAACGACCAGCAGACCCAGGAACGCTGGAGCCTGCAGAACAAGCACATGCTCCGCGTCGCCCTCGAGGGCCACGACGACGTGCTCGCCCGCAAGGGCACGATGGTCGCCTACCAGGGCCTCGTCGAGTTCGACGCCGAGTACCGGAGCGGCAACCAGTCGCGCGCGCGTGCGCACACCGGCGAGGGCCTGGACCTGATGCGCTGCCACGGGCAGGGCACGGTCTACTTCGCCAACCTCGCCCAGTACATCCACGTGATGGAGGTCGAGCAGGACGGTCTCACCGTGGACAGCGGCTACGTCCTGGCCATGGACTCGTCGCTGCACCACGAGGTCATCGCCGTCGACAGCCTGTACGGCATCTCCGGCTCGGGGAAGTACCAGCTCAACATCACCGGCCGGGGCAGGGTCGCGCTGATGACCTCCGGCGCCCCGCTGCTGATGCAGGTGACGCCCGACAAGTACGTCAACTGCGACGCCGACGCGATCGTCGCCTGGTCCACCGGTCTGCGCGTGCAGATGCAGGCCCAGACGCACTCCTCCGGGGTGTGGCGGCGCCGCGGGAACACCGGCGAGGGGTGGGAGCTCAGCTTCATGGGCAGCGGTTTCGCGCTCGTGCAGCCCAGCGAGCTGCTGCCGCCGCAGAACGCCCAGATCGGCTCCGGCCTCGCCGCCCAGTACGGCATGGGCCAGCAGGGAGCGCGCGGGCAGAACCAGGGCAACGTCTGGAGCTGAACGCCGGGCCGCGGGCGCGGTCCGCCGAGGGGTGACCGCCGACGCGGTCACCCCTCACCGGTCACAGGCGGGCCCGGGTCGCCTCCACCAGCCGTACGACCGAGTCGTCGGCCACGGCCGCGACCTCGCCGTACGGGAACCAGCGCAGGTCGAGGGACTCGTCGCTGATCGCCTCCACGGCACCCTCGGGCGCCACCGCCGCGTACTGGACGTCCAGGTGCCAGGCGCACGGCGTGTGGTGGCGGTCCAGCCGCACGGGACCGCCGGGCAGCAGGGTCAGCCCGGCGATGCCCGACTCCTCCGTGCCCTCGCGCAGCGCCGCGCGCGCCAGCGCCTCGTCGACCGGCTCGCAGTGGCCGCCCATCTGGAGCCACATCCGCAGCTTCTTGTGCAGGGTGAGCAGCACCCGCTCGCGCGAGGGGTCGATCACCAGCGCGCTCGCCGTGACGTGCCCGTCCGCGCACGCCTTCCACATGCCGTCCGGATGCGCCGCCAGGTGGTCCAGGTAGACCTGACGCAGCTCGTCCTGGCCCTCGTGGTCCTTGAGGACCAGGACCGCGTCGTCGTGGAGGCTCACTCGGCGCCGTCGCCCTTGCCGTCGGCCTCGTCCTGACCCTTCTCATCCTTCTTCTTCAGGTCGGTCCGGCCCGCGGCCTCGCCGAGCATCTTGTCCAGCTCGGAGAAGTCCAGCTGCTCGCGGTGCACGAAACCGTCCGGGTCGTCCAGGTCGGTGGCGGTCGGCAGCATGTCCGGGTGGGCCCACAGGGCGTCCCGGCCGTCGACACCGCGCGCGTCCGTCACGGACGCCCACAGACGCGAGGCGTCACGGAGGCGGCGCGGGCGCAGCTCCAGGCCGATCAGCGTGGCGAACGTCTGCTCCGCCGGACCGCCCGAGGCGCGCCGGCGGCGCAGCGTCTCGCGCAGCGCGTCCGCGGAGGACAGGCGCGGCTTGGCGGCGGCGTGCACCACCGCGTCCACCCAGCCCTCGACCAGCGCCAGAGCCGTCTCCAGACGGGCCAGGGCGGCCTTCTGCTCCGGGGTGTCCTCCGGCTGGAACATGCCCTGCTGGAGTGCCTCCTGCAGCTGCTCGGGATTCTGCGGGTCGAACTGGCCGACCACGTCCTCGAGCTTGGCCGTGTCGACCTTGATCCCGCGGGCGTAGCCGTCGACCGCGCCGAACAGATGCGAGCGCAGCCACGGCACGTGCGCGAACAGGCGCTGGTGGGCGGCCTCGCGCAGGGCGAGATACAGCCGCACCTCCTCCTGCGGGACGCCCAGGTCCTTGCCGAACGCCTCGATGTTCACCGGCAGCAGCGCGGCCTTGCCGGCCGGGCCCAGCGGCAGACCCACGTCGGTCGAGCCCACGACCTCGCCGGCGAGCACGCCGACGGCCTGACCGATCTGGGTGCCGAACATGGCACCGCCCATGGAACGCATCATGCCGATCAGCGGGCCGGCCATGGCCTGCATCTCCTCGGGCAGCACGTCGCCCATGGCGGTGCCGACCCGCTCGGCGACCGGGTCGACGAGCTCACGCCAGGCGGGGAGGGTCGCCTCGACCCACTCCGCGCGGCTCCAGGCCACCGCGGAGCCCGCGCCGGAGGGCAGCGCGGTCGCGTCGTCCAGCCACAGGTCGGCCAGGCGGACGGCCTCCTGGACGGCGCTGCGCTCGGTGGGGCCGACGCTCGCGTCCTTCGTGCCGTCCGGGGTGCCCTGGGCGACCGTCTGGCGGGCGATCTGCTTGGCCATGTCCCAGTTCACCGGGCCGCCCTCGTAGGAGAGCATCTGGCCCAGCTGCTGGAAGGCGGCGCCCAGGTCGGTGGGGTTCATGGAACCGAACATGGCGGCGAACGGGTTGTCCGCACCGGGGCCACCGAGGCCACCGGCCCCGGGCAGCCCGAAACCGAACGGGTTGGCCGGTCCCTGACCACCGCCGCTCTGCTGGTCCTTCTTCTTGCCTTCGTCGCCGTCGTCCGGCTCCTCCGGCGGAAGGCCGAATCCGAATGGGGTGTCACTCACGGGGTTCCTCGGCTGGTAGGGCCACCGGTTCTTTCCGGCGGCACGGCTGCCCGACAACACCACCCAGCGTAGACACCCGCGGCGGTTCGGGCCTCGGTGCTTCGCCGACTGACGGCCTGCGGCAGGATGGATGCCACCTGGTACGTACGCGTCACTCGCGCCCGTACTGAAGACAACCACTGGAGACGCCCGGTGAGTTCCCCAGATCCGCAGGTTCGCGCAGCGCGAAACCAGTCAACCAGCTCCGCCGCCCCCGGTGCGCGCGGACCCGTCGTCGCGGTCACCGGTGCCGCTTCCGGCATCGGTGCCCTGCTCACGGCACGGCTGGCCGCGTCCGACGAGGTCAGACAGGTCGTGGCCATCGACGAGCGGCGCGGCGACTGCGCGGACGCGCGCTGGCAGATCCTGGACGTGCGGGACCCCGCCATCGCCGAGAAACTGCGCGGCGCGGACGTCGTCGTGCACCTGGCCCTGGACCTCGACCTGGAGACCGACGCGGCTGCCCGGACGGCTTACAACGTCCGGGGGACGCAGACCGTCCTGACCGCCGCCGCGGCGGCCGGAGTGCACCGTGTCGTGCTGTGCACCTCCGCGATGGTCTACGGCGCGCTGCCGGACAACGAGCTGCCGCTGTCCGAGGACGCCGAGCTGCGGGCCACGGCCGAGGCCACCGGGGTCGGGGACCTGCTGGAGATCGAGCGCCTCGCGCGCCGCGCACCGCGCGCCCACCCCGGCCTGAACGTGACCGTCGTCCGTCCCGGGGTGCTGGTCGGAGGCATGGACACCGCGCTGACCAGGTACTTCGAGTCTCCCCGGCTGCTCGTGGTGGCCGGGTCGCGGCCCGCCTGGCAGTTCTGCCACGTCGACGACCTGTGCAGCGCCCTCGAGTACGCCGTCCTGGAGAAGGCCGAGGGGGAGCTGGCCGTCGGGTGCGACGGCTGGCTGGAGCAGGAGGAGGTCGAGGAGCTCAGCGGGATCCGGCGGATGGAACTTCCGTCGGCCGTCGCCCTGGGCGCCGCGGCCCGCCTGCACCGGATCGGACTGACGCCCTCCCCGGCCGGGGACCTGGCCTACACGATGTACCCGTGGGTGGTGAGCGGCAGCCGGCTGCACGACGCCGGGTGGCGGCCGAAGTACACCAACGAGGAGGTCCTCGCGGAGCTGCTGGAGGAGGTCGCCGGGCGCCACACGGTCGCCGGGCGGCGCCTCGGACGCAAGGACGCGACGGCGGCCGGGGCCGCGGGCGCGACGGTCGCCCTGCTGGGCGCGGCGGCGGTGGTGCGGCGGGCGCGGAAGGCCCGGCGGCGGATCTGAGACGGGCCGTCCTGTAGGAGGCTCCAAGGCGGTACGCGCGCGTGCAGGGCGATGACGCTATTCCGCGCCGTGCGCACCCTGGGGCACGATGGGCGTATGGCATCCACGAACGACCACCCCGGTGAGCAGGCCGCCCCGGACCCCGTCAAGCTGATCGGCATCCGGGAGACACCCCTCTCCGTGGACGAGGTCTTCCGGGCGGTCGGGGACGACGCGGCCGGCGGGACCGCGCTGTTCGTCGGGACCGTGCGCAACCACGACGGGGGCACCGACGTCGACCGGCTCGGCTACTCGTGCCATCCCAGCGCCGAGGCCGAGATGCGGCGGATCGCCGAGAAGGTCGCCGCCGACCACCCCGTACGGGCGCTCGCCGCCCTGCACCGCGTGGGGGACCTGGAGGTCGGGGACCTCGCCGTGGTCGTCGCCGTCTCGTGCCCGCACCGGGGCGAGGCCTTCGACGCCTGCCGGAAGCTCATCGACGACCTCAAGCACGAGGTGCCCATCTGGAAGCACCAGACCTTCTCCGACGGCACCGAGGAATGGGTGGGTGCCTGCTGAGGCCCGCGGCCCCGCCGGCCCCCTCCCGACTCCGGTTGCGTAACCGGCCCCCCGGCGTGAGCGTTGTCACTGCGGATGGTTAATCTGCTGATCAGTCAGTAGCGGAGCTCATGGGGTTGGGAGGTCGGCATGGCGGCGCTCGCCTGGTTGCTGATTCCGCTGGTGTCGGCGGTGGCCGCGGGGCTGTGGGGAAGCTGGGCCAACCGCACCCGCAAGGTCCGCAGCGACGGCCCCGAGCTCGACGGGTACGCCCGGTTCCGCGAGGCGATGGAGAAGTCCCGCACCGGAGCCTGACGGACACCGCCCTGACGGTGCCCCGACAGCCGCGTCCCGTAATGTCGTCCCATGCCACGCCGCACCGCGACGATGCTCGCCTCCACCCTGATGCTGATCGCGCTCCTGTGCGCGGGTGTGTTCATCCCCGTGCCCTACTCGGAGATGTCACCGGGGCCGACGGTGAACACACTCGGGGACCACGACGGCGAGCCGGTGCTGCAGATCTCCGGGCACAAGACGTACGAGACGAGCGGTCACCTGAACATGACCACGGTCCGGGTCACCAGTGCCGACTACCGGATGAACCTGGTGGAAGCCGTCTACGGGTGGTTCTCGCACGACAACCGTGTGGTGCCGCACGACACGCTGTACCCGGACGGCAAGACCGAGGAGGAGGCCACCCAGGAGAACGCCGAGGAGTTCAGCCAGTCCCAGGAGAGCGCGAAGGTCGCCGCCCTGAAGGCACTGGACATCCCGGTGAAGTCCTGGGTGATCGTCTCCACGGTCGTCAAGGGATCCCCGGCCCAGGGCGAACTGCACGCCGGTGACGTGATCCGGGCCGTGGACGGCAAGACGGTCAAGGAGCCCGGCGACGTCGCCGACCTGGTGACGAAGCACGAGCCCGGCCAGGACGTGGTCTTCACCGTCGTGCCCGCCAAGGAGCAGGCCGCCGCGGAGAAGGAGGGGCGGACGCCGACGAAGACCGAGAAGGTCACGATCACCACCGCGACCTCCGACGACGCCGGCGAGAAGCGTGCCGTCGTCGGCATCAGCGCCGGCACGGACCACACGTTCCCGTTCGCCATCGACATCAAGCTCGCCGACGTCGGCGGACCCAGCGCCGGTCTGATGTTCGCGCTCGGCATCTACGACAAGCTCACGCCGGGCAGCCTCACGGGCGGCACGTTCGTCGCCGGCACCGGGACGATCGACGACGCCGGCGAGGTCGGTCCGATCGGCGGCATCGGGATGAAGACCATCGGTGCGCGGGAGAAGGGCGCCCGGTACTTCCTGACGCCCGCGGACAACTGCGCGTCCGCCGCCGAGGACACCCCGGACGGGCTCACCCTCGTGAAGGTGGACACGATCGACGACGCCATCGGCGCCCTCGACGACATCCGCGCCGGGAAGACCGCCGACCTGCCGAAGTGCACGGCCGGGTAGACGGCGCCCCGGGCGGCCCGACGAGCCGCCCGAGACCGCCCGTGACTACTCCTCGAAGGTCGCCGTCAGCGCCTGGGCCAGACCGGGCACCAGATCGGACCCCGTGAGGACCTCGGTGGCCGCATCCTTCTCCCGCAGCCGCAGAGCGGACTCGCGGGCGCCGTCACGCAGCACCGCGACCGTCATGCGGACCTCCTGACGGTCCGGGTGCTCCGCCACCCACCGGGTGAGCTTCGCCCCGTCCAGGTCCGCCGGCACCTGGGCCTCGGCGGACGGCGGCAGCATCAGGCGTTCCACGGCCAGCGCGCAGCCGACCACGGCGTCGGGCCAGGCGATGGTGCCCAGGAACTCGTCCAGCGGCTGGTCCGTCGGAATCTCGTCCTGCTCGATCGGGGTGAGGCCGGAGCTCTCCGTCTCCTCCTGCAGACCGAGCCGGTCCGCGAGGGTGGGCTGGTCGGCCCGCAGCCGTGCGGTGTCGACAAGGGCGAAGAGGCGTGCGGGCTGGTCCCAGCCGAGACCGGAGACGTACTCGTCGATCTCCAGTACGGCCCGGGTGAGGGGGCTCGCTGCCATGGGGGTGTTGGACATGGTCACAATCCTGCCTCGTTCCTGGGCCGAATCGGGAACCGAGTAAACGATGAGTAAGTTGCATAGGTGTGGGCCCACGACTGCGGGGGCGCACGGGGGGCCCGCGAACCCGAGGGCCTGACGGATCAACAGCGACTTCGAGGTGCGCACCTTGGCTTTCCAGATGCCGGACCGAGGCGGAGGCCCGACGGGGCCACGGATGAGAGTGGGCCGCCCGTCCCGGCGTGTCCGCACCCTGCTGCTGACGCTCGGTGTCCTCGCCGTGCTCGGCATGGCGTTCACCATGTTCGCGGGGTTCTGGACGGACTGGCTGTGGTACCGGTCGGTCCACTACTCGTCCGTGTTCACGACGACGCTGTGGACCAAGATCGGGCTCTTCTTCGTCTTCGGCCTGCTCATGGCGCTCGCCGTCGGCCTCAACATCTGGCTGGCCCACCGGCTCCGCCCGCCGCTGAGCGCCATGTCGATGGAGCAGCAGAACCTCGACCGCTACCGGATGGGCATCGCCCCGTACAAGAAGTGGCTGCTGCTCGGCGTCACCGCCCTGGTCGGACTGATCGCCGGCGCGTCGGCCTCCGGCCAGTGGCGGACGTGGCTGATGTGGGTCAACGGCGTGCCGTTCGGGCAGAAGGACCCCCAGTTCAAGCTGGACGTCTCCTTCTACGCCTTCGACCTGCCCTGGTACCGGTTCCTGCTCGGCTTCGGTTTCGCGACCGTGATCATCTCGGTGATCGCCGCCGCGCTCACCCACTACCTCTACGGCGGGCTGCGCGTCACCAGCCCGGGAGCGCGCGCCACGGCCGCGGCCACGGGCCACCTGTCCGTGCTCATCGGCGTCTTCGTCGCCCTCAAGGCGGTCGCGTACTGGCTCGACCGGTACGGACTGGCGGTGAAGTCCAGCGACTTCAAGGCCACCGACAACTGGACCGGCCTGAGGTACGTCGACGCCAACGCCTACCTGCCCGCCAAGACGATCCTGTTCTGCATCGCCGTCATCTGCGCGCTGCTGTTCTTCGCCACCCTGTGGCGGCGCACGTGGCAGCTGCCCGTCATCGGCTTCGGCCTGATGGTGCTGTCGGCGATCCTCATCGGCGGTCTGTATCCGGCGCTGGTCCAGAAGTTCGAGGTGCAGCCCAACGAGCAGGCCAAGGAGGCGCCGTACGTCGAGAAGAACCTCGACGCGACGCGCAAGGCCTACGACATCGAGGGCACCCAGGTCACCGAGTACGCGGGCGAGAGCAAGACCGGGGACAAGACCCAGCTCCGCGACGACGTCGACGCGACGGCATCGATCCGGATCATGGACCCGAACATCATCTCGCCGACGTTCCAGCAGCTCCAGCAGATGCGTAACTACTACGCGTTCCCGAACAACCTGGACGTCGACCGCTACTCCAAGGACGGCAAGGACCAGGACACGGTCATCGGTCTGCGCGAGCTGAACCTGGCCGGCATCCCGAAGAAGAACTGGATCAACAACCACTTCCGCTACACCCACGGCTTCGGAGTGGTCGCCGCCAAGGGCACCCAGGTCGACTCCGAGGGACGCCCGGTCTTCACCGAGTCGGACCTGCCGTCCAAGGGCGACCTCGGGACGTACGAACAGCGGGTCTACTACGGCGAGAAGACCACCACCTACTCCATCGTCGGCGGTCCCCAGAAGGAGATCGACTACTCCGACGACAACGGTGAGAAGACCACCAGCTACAAGGGCGACAGCGGGGTGGACCTGTCCAACCCGATCAACCGGGCCGCGTACGCGGTGGCGTTCAGCGAGCCGCAGATCCTCTACTCCGGAGCCATCGGCGACGGGTCGAAGATCCTCTACAACCGCACGCCGAAGGAGCGCGTCGAGGCGGTCGCCCCCTGGCTGACCATCGACGGCGACGCCTACCCCGCCGTGGTGGACGGCCGGATCCAGTGGATCGTGGACGCCTACACGACGACGAACGGCTACCCGTACGCCTCCCGCACGACGCTCGGCGACACGACCGCCGACTCGCTGACCGCGCGCAACGACTCGCGTGCGGTGGTGGCCCAGCAGAACCAGGTCAACTACATCCGCAACTCGGTGAAGGCGACCGTCGACGCCTACACGGGCGACGTCAAGCTGTACCAGTGGGACACCCAGGACCCGGTCCTGAAGACCTGGATGAAGGCGTTCCCGAACACGGTGAAGGCCAAGAGCGAGATCTCCGACGCGCTCATGTCCCATCTGCGCTACCCGCAGGACCTGTTCAAGGTCCAGCGCGAGCTGCTCACCCGCTACCACGTGAAGGACGCCACGACGTTCCTCAGCGGCAGCGAGGTGTGGCAGGTGCCGGACGACCCGACCAACAAGTCGGGCGACGCGGTGCCGCCGTACTACCTGAGCATGAAGATGCCGGACCAGAAGCAGCAGGCGTTCTCGCTGACGACGACGTTCACGCCGATCGGGCGCGACAACCTCAGCGCATTCATGGCGGTCGACGCGGAAGCGGGCACCAAGGACTACGGCAAGATCAGAGTCCTGAAGCTGCAGACCAGCACGACCGTGAACGGACCCAAACAGGTCCAGAGCCAGTTCAACTCCGAACAGGACATCGCCGAGTCCATCAGGCTGCTGAGAGGCGGCGACTCGGAGGTCGAGTACGGCAACCTGCTGACGGTGCCGCTCGACGGCGGGCTGCTCTACGTGGAACCGGTCTACGTGCGCGGTGGTGACCTCAAGTACCCGCTGCTGCGGAAGGTGCTGGTGTCCTACGGCGGCAACACCGCCTTCGAGGACACCCTCGACGAAGCCCTGAACAAGGTCTTCGGGGCGAAGGGCTCGGCCACCGAGCCGCCGGACCAGGACGACGACACCACCACACCGCCGCCGACGTCCACCAACCCCACGGTCCAGGACGCGCTGAACGACGCCCAGAAGGCCTTCGAGGCCGGCCAGGAAGCTCTCAAGCAGAACGACTGGACGGCGTACGGCAAGGCGCAGAAGGACCTGGAGAAGGCCCTCCAGCAGGCCGAGGACGCGCAGGCGCAGGCCGGCCGGAGCGGTGGCGACAAGAACGGCGACAAGAGCACCGGCCAGGACGAGGGCGGCAACAGCCCGGACGGCAAGGCGAGTCCGAGCCCGTCCCCGACCGGCAGCGCCGGAGCGTCGGGCAGCGGCTGAGCTGGTCAAACGCCATCCCGCGCCGTGATACGATGGTGAACACAACGGCGCGGGGTGGAGCAGCTCGGTAGCTCGCTGGGCTCATAACCCAGAGGTCGCAGGTTCAAATCCTGTCCCCGCTACTGAAGTCGTGAGCTACGTGCGACGACAACGAAGGCCCGGATCCCCCCGAGGGATCCGGGCCTTCGTGATGTGCGAACGCATGTGCCGATCGCCGTGACGGCCGCGCCGATAGGGGGAGTTGGGGCGATCCGTGTTTGACTTGTCTCCCTGTGGGCATGTCGACAAAACGCTGAAGTGACCTCAATGGCTGCGGTATACCAGGTGTACCCGGGTTGCGGGTGGTGCGACGATGGACGTTATGGGGGACATGGCAAATCTGTTCGAGACGGGGCGTTTTGTACAGCCGTCCGGCCGGGAGGAAACCGGGGACGAGGCTCAGGAAGCCGCCGACGAGGCCGCCGAGGAGGTGCGCCGGCGGATCGCCGCCGAGGCCGGCGACGTCGAGGCGATGAGCGTGCTCGGGGCCATGCTGCTGCGCCGTGGTGATCTCGACGGGGCCGAGTCCCACCTGCGTGCCGCCACCGCGGCCGGTGACCGCGCCGCCGCCAACAACCTGGGAGTCCTGCTGCACCAGCGCGGCTACGCCGACGAAGCCGCCGGATGGTGGCGGATCGCCGCCGTCGCCGGCTCCTGCGCGGCCGCCCACGCGCTGGGGCGGCACTTCCGCGAGCGCGGGGACGAGCCCGCGGCCGAGTACTGGCTCCGCCAGTCCGCCGAGCAGGGACACGTGCTGGGGGCCTACGCACTCGCCGACCTGCTGGAGCACCGTGCCGACGCCGCCGGAGCAGAGCGGTGGATGCGGGCGGCGGCCGAGCGGGGGCACCGGGAAGCCGCGTACCGGCTGGCCCGGACGCTGGACCGGCGGGCAGGCCGGGACCTTGACGGCGACGGCGACGGCGACGGCGGTGACGGTGTCCTGCGCTCCGTGACCGACCGGGCCGGCCCGGCCGAAGGGAGCGAGGAGGCCGAGCAGTGGTACCGGCAGGCCGCCGCGCGCGGACACCGGCGGGCCGCGCTGCACCTCGGGGCGATCCTGGAGCGGCGGGGCGAGCTCAGGGAGGCCGGGCGCTGGTACCTGACGTCCGCCAAGGACGGCGAACCGCGCGCGGCCTGCGCGCTGGGCTTCCTGCTGCGCGACGCCGGGGACACCGAGAGCGCCGCCGTGTGGTGGCTGCGGGCCGCGCAGGACGGCGACGGCAACGCGGCCAACGCGCTGGGCGCCCTGCACGCCGAGCGCGGCGAGCCGCAGACGGCCGAGCGGTGGTACCGGGCCGCGCTGGACGCCGGGGACGACAACGGCGCCTACAACCTCGGGCTGCTCTGCGCCGAGCAGGGACGCACGGCACAGGCCGAGCAGTGGTACCGCCGCGCCGCGTACGCCGGGCACCGGGAGGCCGCGAACGCGCTGGCCATCCTGCTGCTCCGGGGCGGTGACGCGGTCGGCGCCGAGCCCTGGTTCTCCAAGGCCGCCGAGGCGGGCAGCGTGGACGCCGCCTTCAACCTCGGGATCCTGCACGCCGGACGGGGCGAGGACACCGCGGCGCTGCGCTGGTACGAGCGGGCCGCCGCCGCCGGGCACACCGAGGCGGCGCTGCAGGTCGGGATGGCGCGGCTGCGGGACGGCGACGAGCCGGAGGCGGAGCGGTTCCTGCGGTGCGCGGCGGGAGGCGGCAGCCCGGAGGCCGCGTACCGCCTGGCCACGCTGCTCGACGCGCGCCGGCCGCCGGCACCCGCGCACGAGCTGGGTGAGCCCGCGCACGAGAAGACCGAGTGCGAGGAGTGGTACGAGCGGGCGGCCTCGCAGGGGCACCGCCGGGCCCAGGTGCGCGTCGGGATGCTGGCCGCGGCCCGGGGCGACGTGGTGGAGGCGGCGCGGTGGTACCGGGAGGCCGCCGAGGCCGGCTCGCGCAACGGCGCCTTCAACCTGGGGCTGCTGCTGGCCCGGGAGGGCAGCGAACCCGAGGCCGTCGTGTGGTGGCGCCGGGCCGCCGACGCCGGGCACGGGCGGGCGGCGTTGCGGCTGGCGCTGGTGTGTGCGCGCCGGGGCGAGCTGGACGAGGGGCAGCGGTGGGCCGACCGGGCGGTGTCGCTGGGGCCGCGGGAGGTGGCGGAGCGGGCGGCCCGGCTGCGGGACGCGTTGCGGCAGGAGCTCTCGGCCTAGCTCCGCGCTGGGCCCGGACCCGTTCCGGGGCCCGGGAGCAGCGGCGATTTGCTTCTTGTCGTGGGAGTGACGTAGTGTTCCATTCATCGACGCGGGGTGGAGCAGCTCGGTAGCTCGCTGGGCTCATAACCCAGAGGTCGCAGGTTCAAATCCTGTCCCCGCTACTGAAGGCCGAGGGCCGGAATCCGAAAGGGTTCCGGCCCTCGGTGCGTTCGGCGTGCGGCTGCCCCGTGCCCGGCGCAACGCGAGAGCCCCGGCACCCATCGGTGCCGGGGCTCTCGCGTGAACCGTGCTACGCCGCGGCGCAGTTCGGGCAGGTGCCGCGGTACGTCACCTCGACGTCGGAGACCGTGAAGCCGAAGCGCTCCGTGTCGGGGAGATCGGCCAGCGGATTGCCGGTCGGGTGGACGTCGCGGATCGCGCCGCACTGCGCGCACACCAGGTGGTGGTGCGGCCGGTGCGCGTTCGGGTCGTACCGCTTCGCGCGCTTGTCCGTCGCGACCTCCAGCACCTCACCGAGCGAGACCAGCTCGCCCAGGGTGTTGTAGACGGTCGCCCGGGAGATCTCCGGCAGCTTCGTGACCGCCCTGGCGTGCACCTCGTCCGCGGTCAGATGGACGTGATCGCCGTCGAGAACCTCGGCCACGACCCGTCGCTGCGCGGTCATGCGCCATCCGCGACCACGCAGGCGTTCCAGTAGGTCACTCATACAGACCAGCCTAACAGCAAGGGGGACCAGGTCCCGAACGGGTGTGACTTTGGAGCCTTACTTGACTTAGACATTGTCCATTGTAGGATCGTGTTCGGCATTAGCCAAGGGACAGGTTTTGCAGGATTGGCGCAGGAGGCGTACGTGACTCAGGGACCGCTCACTACGGAAGCCGGTGCTCCGGTAGCCGACAACCAGAACAGCGAGACCGCGGGCGTCGGCGGCCCCGTGCTCGTCCAGGACCAGCTCCTCCTCGAGAAGCTCGCCCACTTCAACCGTGAGCGCATCCCGGAGCGTGTCGTGCACGCCCGTGGCGCCGGCGCCTACGGCACCTTCACGGTCACCGCCGATGTCACCCCGTACACGCGCGCCGCCTTCCTCTCCGAGGTCGGCAAGGAGACGGAGACCTTCCTCCGCTTCTCGACCGTGGCGGGCAACCTGGGTGCGGCGGACGCCGTCCGCGACCCGCGTGGCTTCGCGCTGAAGTTCTACACCGAAGAGGGCAACTACGACCTCGTCGGCAACAACACCCCGGTGTTCTTCATCAAGGACGCCATCAAGTTCCCCGACTTCATCCACACCCAGAAGCGCGACCCCTACACGGGTTCGACCGAGATGGACAACGTCTGGGACTTCTGGAGCCTGTCGCCCGAGTCCACCCACCAGGTGACCTGGCTGTTCGGTGACCGCGGCATCCCGGCGTCCTACCGCCACATGGACGGTTTCGGCTCGCACACCTACCAGTGGAACAACGCGGCCGGCGAGGCCTTCTGGGTCAAGTACCACTTCAAGACCGACCAGGGCATCAAGTGCCTCACGCAGGCCGAGGCCGACAAGCTGGCCGGCGAGGACCCCGACTCCCACCAGCGCGACCTGCGCGAGGCCATCGAGCGCGGTGACTTCCCGTCCTGGACCGTCGGCGTGCAGATCATGCCCGTCGCCGAGGCCGCGGACTACCGCTTCAACCCGTTCGACCTGACCAAGGTGTGGCCGCACGCGGACTACCCGATCGTCTGGTTCGGCAAGCTGGAGCTCAACCGCAACCCGGAGAACATCTTCGCCGAGGTCGAGCAGTCGATCTTCTCCCCGGCGCACTTCGTGCCCGGCATCGGCCCGTCCCCGGACAAGATGCTCCAGGGCCGCCTCTTCGCCTACGGCGACGCCCACCGCTACCGCGTCGGCATCAACGCCGACCACCTGCCGGTGAACCGCCCGCACGCCACCGAGGCGCGCACCAACTCCCGCGACGGCTACCTGTACGACGGCCGCCACAAGGGTGCGAAGAACTACGAGCCGAACAGCTTCGGCGGCCCGTTCCAGACGGACCGGGCGCTGTGGCAGCCGGTCGCGGTCTCCGGCGTCACCGGTGAGACCGTGGCCCCGGTGCACGCCGAGGACAACGACTTCGTCCAGGCGGGCAACCTCTACCGGCTGATGACGGACGAGGAGAAGGAGCGCCTGGTCGGCAACCTGGCCGGCGCCATCTCCCAGGTCTCGCGCGAGGACATCGTCGACCGCGCGATCAACAACTTCCGTCAGGCGGACGGCGACTTCGGCAAGCGGCTGGAGGCCGCGGTCCAGGCCCTGCGCGGCTGACGTCCAGCACTGGACCGCTTGTCGTGGCGGCGGGCCGGATCCCCGGGAACGGGGGTCCGGCCCGTTTCGCGTGTCACGGTCAGGCGGGCACCTGCTGTGCCGGTGCCTGCCTGACCGGCGCCCAGCAGCGGATGATGTCGCGGACGGAGACGATGCCGACGGGCTCGTCACGGTCGAGCACGATGAGATGGCGGAAGCCGCCGTGAGCCATCGCCCCGGCCGCCTCCTCCACGGTCCAGGACGGCGCGGCGAACACGACGTCGGTGGTGGTGTGGGCGTGGGCGCGTTCGGTGTCCGGGTCCTGGCCCCGTCCGAGGGAGTTGAGGATGTCGCGTTCGGTGAGGATGCCGATGCCGCCGGCGTCGGGGTCGTGCACCACGGCCGCGCCGACGCGGCGGGCGGACATCAGCGCGGCGGCCTGGCGCAGGGTGTGGGCGGGGCCGATGATGAGGACGACCGAGCTCATGGCTTCGCGGACGAGCATGGGTGGAGCCACCTCCTGCCGGTGATCCATGAGTTAGTTCATGGATTCACAAGTTCACAAGTGGGGGGACTCTCAGAGTGGCAGGTAAAGCGGGGGTCAACAAGGGGGCGCGGAGGGCGAGTCGGCGGGCGTGCGGGGGCGGTTCGGCGTGCCGGCTCAGCGGCGCCGGCCGAGGTGGTCGAGCAGGTCGTCGTGGAGCCGGCCGTTGGACGCCGCGGCGTTGCCGCTGTGCGGGCCGGGGCGGCCGTCGAGGCCGGTGAAGGTGCCGCCGGCCTCCGTGACGATGATGGCGTTCGCGGCCATGTCCCAGAGGGAGAGCTCGGGCTCGGCGCAGATGTCCACCGACCCCTCGGCGACCATCATGTACGGCCAGAAGTCCCCGTACGCGCGCGTGCGCCACACCTCGCGGGTCAGGTCCAGGAAGCCGTCAAGGCGGCCCTGCTCCTCCCAGCCGCTGAGCGAGGAGTACGCGAAGGAGGCGTCGGACAGCGTGGAGACCTCGGAGACCTGGAGCCGGGAGGCGGAGGTCAGACTGCGGCCGGTGAAGGCGCCGTGGTCCTTGGCGGCCCACCAGCGGCGGCCGAGGGCGGGGGCGGAGACCAGGCCGACGACGGGCTGGTGACCACCCTCGCCGGCCTCCATGAGGGCGATGAGCGTGGCCCAGACGGGGACGCCGCGCACGTAGTTCTTGGTGCCGTCGATCGGGTCGACGACCCAGCGGCGGGGGCCGGTGCCCTCGGTGCCGTACTCCTCGCCCAGGACGGCGTCGCGGGGGCGGGCGCGGGCGAGGTGGTTGCGGATGAGTTCCTCGGCGGCCTTGTCGGCCTCGCTCACCGGGGTCATGTCCGGCTTGGTCTCGACCTTCAGGTCGAGGGCCTTGAAGCGGTCCATCGTCGCGGCGTCTGCGGCGTCCGCGAGGACGTGGGCGAGGCGGAGGTCGTCGAGGTAGTCCGGCATGCGCCCACGCTATCGGGCGGGGGTGGGGCGGGGCCACCAGGGTTTGCGTGCGGCGTTGCGGGGCGCGGTTCGGTGAGCCGGTGTTCGAGGGGTGCGGGCGGGCCGGTGCGGGGCGGGGGTGGGTGCGCGGTCCGGCGTGGCGGGGTGCCGCTGCGCCCACCCGTGCCGCCACAGCGGCACGACTGTCCGCAGCTAGGGCGGCGGGCGTGACTGCCCGGCTGGTGCGGTGGGTTGCGCGGGGCCTTGACAGGGGTGGCATACCCGTCAAATCTGGGCGCTGAGTCGCTCCGGCCGAGGGAGGCGATGGTGCCGGCAGCCCGGGAGTCCCTGCTCGACGCCGCGTACGCGGCGCTGGCGCGGCGGCCGTGGACCGCCGTGCGGATGGTGGACGTGGCGGCGGCGGCCGGAGTGTCGCGGCAGACGCTGTACAACGAGTTCGGGAGCAAGGAGGGTCTCGGCCGGGCCCTCGTCCGCAGGGAGGCGGACGGGTACCTCGCCGGTGTGGAGCGCGCGCTCTCCGCGCTCGGCGACCCGCGCGAGCGGCTCACCGCGACGGCCGAGTGGACGGCCTCCGCCGCCGGGGAGAACGCGCTGGTGCGGGCCATGCTCACCGGCTGCTGGGGTGCGTGGCTGCCCGCCCCGGCGCCCGGGGCCGTACCGTCCTCCTCGGCCGTGCCGGCCCAGCGCCGGGCGGACGGTCCGCTGCCCTCGCCCGGCGACTTCGTGACCCTCGTCCGCGACCGCGCCGTCGCCGCCCTGTCCGGGCCGGGCGCACCCCGCGCGGACGCCGCCGACCTCGCCCGCACCTGCGAACTCACCGTCCGGCTCGCGCTGTCGTGCGTCGCGGCCCCGCCCGGCGAGGGGGGCGTGTCGGAACTCGTCCGCACCGTCCTGCCACGGCAGTTGACGCCGTGACGGGCGGACGCGTCAGTGTGCCGAGCCCGACAGCTGAAGACCGATCACGCCGATGATGACGAAGCTGATCGAGACGATCTTCAGCGTGGAGACCAGGTCACCGAGGAACACCATGCCGTAGATGGCGGTCCCCGCCGCACCGATGCCGGTCCACACGGCGTACGCCGGGCCGACGTCGAGCTTCTTCAGCGACATGGTCAGCAGGCCGAAACTGCCCAGCGCGAAGGCGCAGAACGCGATCGTGGGCCAGAGCCGGGTGAAGCCGTGCGACAGCTTCAGACACACGGCGAAACCGGTTTCGAGCACCCCGGCCACTATGACCAGCAGCCACGCCATGTGTCGTCCTTCCGTGGTCCCGTACCGTGACCGCTTCGTCGATCCGTCGGCTTTTGCTCGGGCTTGGATCCGGCTTGGTGCGATTATGCACTTGCCGGTAGGCGAGCACGGCCAACAACGCGGAGGTCAGTCGCCTTCCGTCCGTTCCCGCGTCGCCAGCAGCCGGCGCAGCGAGTACAGCCGCGCCGGGTCGGCGTGGCCCTCGGCGACCCACGCGTCCAGCGCGCAGTCGGGCTCGTCGTGGCTGCACGCGCGCGGGCAGCCCTCCGTGCCCGGCTCCAGGTCGGGGAAGGCGTGGATCACACGGGACGGGTCGATGTGGGCGAGCCCGAACGACCGTACGCCGGGGGTGTCGACGACCCAGCCGCCCCGGTCCGAGGACAGCGGCAGGGCGAGGGCGGACGTCGTCGTGTGCCGGCCGCGTCCCGTCACCGCGTTGACGTGGCCCGTCGTGCGGCGGCGGTCCTCCGGGACCAGCGCGTTGACCAGCGTCGTCTTGCCGACACCGGAGTGGCCGACGAACGCCGTGACCCTGCCGTCCAGGTGCTCGCGCACGCGGTCGGCGGCGTCCCCGTCCTCCAGCTCCGCGCGGCTGGTGACCACGTAGGGGATGTCCAACGCGCCGTACAGGCCGAGCAGTTCGTCGGGCGGGGCGAGGTCCGACTTGGTCATCACCAACAGCGGGGTGAGACCGCCGTCGAACGCCGCGACCAGGCAGCGGTCGATGAGGCGCGGGCGTGGCTCGGGGTCGGCGAGGGCGGTGACGATGGCGAGCTGGTCGGCGTTGGCGACGACCACACGCTCGTAGGGGTCGTCGTCGTCCGCCGTGCGGCGCAGCACCGAGGTGCGCTCCTCGATGCGGACGATCCGCGCGAGCGTGTCCTTCGTGCCGGACAGGTCGCCGACCAGTGCCACCCGGTCGCCGACGACCGCCGCCTTGCGGCCCAGTTCGCGTGCCTTCATCGCCATGACGACCCGGTCCTCGACGAGGCAGGTCAGCCGGCCCCGGTCCACGGTGAGGACGAGGCCCTCGGCGGCGTCCTCGTGCTTGGGCCGGATGTGGGTGCGCGGCCGGTTGCCCTTGCGGTTGGGGCGGGAGCGGATGTCGTCCTCGTCGGTGTGCTTGCCGTAGCGGCGCATGGCGAACGGTCCCTACGCCCCGAGCATCCCGGTCCACAGGTCGGGGAAGTCGGGCAGCGTCTTGGCGGTCGTCGCCACGTTCTCGATCTCCACGCCCTCGACCGCGAGGCCGATGATCGCGCCGGCGGTGGCCATGCGGTGGTCCTCGTAGGTGTGGAAGACACCGCCGTGCAGGCGGCGCGGGCGGATGTGCAGCCCGTCGGCGGTCTCGGTGACGTCGCCGCCGAGTTCGTTGATCTCCTTGGTCAGCGCGGCCAGCCGGTCCGTCTCGTGCAGACGCAGGTGCGCCACCCCGCGCAGGGTCGAGGGGGAGTCCGCGAGGGCCGCGACGGCCGCGACACCGGGGGTGAGCTCGCCGACCTCGCCGAGGTCCACGTCGATGCCGTGCACGGCGCCCGATCCCGTGAACACGAGACCGTAGTCCGTCAGTTCGCAGGAGCCGCCCATGTCGGTGAAGATCTCGCGCAGCCGGTCACCGGGCTGGGTGGTGCGGGCCGGCCAGTCGGGGATCACCACCTTGCCGCCGGTCACCAGTGCCGCCGCCAGGAACGGCTGGGCGTTCGACAGGTCCGGCTCGATCGTGAGGTCGCGGCCGAGCAGCGCTCCCGGCGTGACCCGCCAGACGTTCGGCTCGCCGCCGGACTCCGGGGTGTCCACCTGGGCGCCGACCGAGCGCAGCATGTCGACGGTCATGCGGATGTGCGGCACGGACGGCAGCGCCGAACCGGTGTGGCGCACCTCGACGCCCTGGTTGAAGCGCGGGCCGGACAGCAGCAGGGCGCTGACGAACTGCGAGGACGACGACGCGTCGATCTCGACCGGGCCGCCCTCCAGGGCGCCGCCGCCGTGCACGGTCATCGGCAGCGCGCCGCGCCCGTCGTCGTCGACCCGGGCACCGAGCACGCGCAGCGCGTCGATCACCCCGTGCAGCGGGCGCTCGTACGAACGGGGGTCCCCGTCGAAGCGGACGGGTCCGTCGGCGAGCGTGGCGACCGGCGGGAGGAAGCGCATGACCGTGCCGGCGTTGCCGACGTCGACGGTGGCGGGACCGTGCAGACCCGCCGGGATGACCCGCCAGAACTCGCCGGTGCCGTCGGGACCGACGCCCTCCTCGATCTCGACGCCCATCGCCCGCAGCGCCCCGGCCATCAGCAGGGTGTCGCGGGAGCGCAGCGGGCGGCGCAGCCACCCGGGCTCGGAGGCGAGGGCGGCCAGCACCAGGGCGCGGTTGGTGACCGATTTGGATCCCGGCACATGGACGGTCGCGTCGACGGCTCCGCTCGCGTGCGGGGCGGGCCAGAGGGCGGTGTGCGCGGAATTCACGGTCATGGGCCCCACTTTAATGGCTGAAGCCGATCGGAGATCTTGATCAAAGACGGCGAAATCCGACCGAAACCGTGACAGGGGAATTGCCGTGCATATATGCGGCGGTTCTCGGCGCGTGCGCGGCCACCGGCCCCGGGGACCCCGCTCACAGCTCCAGCAACCAGCGGCCCCCGCCGATCAGTGAGCACAGCGAGACCGTGTGGAACAGGAAGAACCACACCGCCGCCGGAGCGTGGGACAGCCGGGCCAGCTGGTCCGCGTCCGAGTCGCCGGCCCCGCCCCGCGCCCGCTTGACCTGCAGCTCGAACGCCGGCCGCACACCGCCCAGCAGCAGGAACCACACCGCCGCGTACGCGAACGCCGCCTGCACCTGCGGGCCGGCCAGCCAGGACACCAGCAGGAACGTCCCGCCGGTCAGCACGACCGTCAGCACCCCGTAGGCGTTGCGGATCATCACCAGCAGGGCGACCAGCAACGCCGTCGCCACCCACAGCAGCAGCGTGACGCGCCCCGAGGCCAGCAGCGCGGCCCCGCCCAGGCCCAGCAGCGAGGGCGCGGTGTAGCCGGCCACCGCGGTGAGGATCATGCCGAGTCCGTGCGGCTTGCCCCGGCTCACGGTCAGGCCGCTGGTGTCCGAGTGGAGGGTGATCCCGGTCAGCGTGCGCCCCGTGAGCAGCGCCACGAGCCCGTGACCGCCCTCGTGGGCGATGGTGATCGCGTTGCGTGCCGTCCGCCACAGCGGGCGCGGCACGACGACGGCGAGCGCGGCGACCAGGGTGGCGACCACCACCCACAGCTCGGGGTCGGACTGGGTGCCGGTGACCTCGTCCCACAGGGAGGTGAGCGAGACCGATGCGAGGTGGTCCATGAGGTGTGAAGGCTCCTCGTACGAGCGTGGGGCATGGCAGTGTGGCACGTATGTGCGGACGGTATGCGGCGAGTCGTCGACCCGAGGATCTCGCAGGAATCTTTGAGATCGAGAAGTGGGAGCCCGAGGAGACCCTGGAGCCCGACTACAACGTGGCCCCCACCAAGGAGGTCTACGCCGTCCTGGACCGTCCCCTGAAGGACGTGCCGGACCCGAAGCCGGTTCGCCAGCTGCGGAAACTGAAGTGGGGACTCGTCCCCTCCTGGGCCAAGACCCCCGAAGGCGGCGCCCGGATGGTCAACGCGCGCGCGGAGACCGTCCACGAGAAGCCGTCCTACCGCCGCGCCTTCACCACCCGGCGCTGCATCCTGCCCGCCGACGGCTACTACGAGTGGGTCACCGGCAAGCAGGAGCGGGACCTGGAGGTCGAGGGGCGCAGGAAGCGGCCCCGCAAGCAGCCGTACTTCGTGACGCCCGCCGACGGCTCCGTGTTCGCCATGGCGGGACTGTACGAGTTCTGGCGGGACAGGACGCTGCCGGACGACCACCCGGGAGCCTGGTGGGTGACGTGCTCGGTGATCACGACCGAGGCGGAGACCACGCCCCTGGCCGCCGCCCCGGCCGACGGCCCCCACGCCCTGTCCCACATCCACCCCAGGATGCCGCTGATGCTGACGCCGGAGCGGTGGGACGCCTGGCTCGACCCGGCGCGCACCGACCCCGACGACCTCGCCTCCCTGCTGACGCCGCCGCCGGCCGGGCTGATGCGGGCGTTCCCCGTCTCCACGGCCGTGAGCAACGTCCGCAACAACGGGCCGGAGCTGCTGAAGGAGCTGGACGGGCCGGAAGAGGGCACACTCTTCTGACGTGAAGACGGAGATCATCGACACCGAGGCCGGCGCCGCCCGCATCACCTGGCACCCGGCCGCGAAGCCCCGGCTGGTCCTCGCGGCGAGCCACGGCGCCGGCGGCGGCATCGAGGCGCGCGACCTCGTGGCACTGGCGGCGGCGCTGCCCGCGCGGGGCGTGACCGTGGCCCTGGTCGAGCAGCCCTGGCGGGTGGCCGGCAAGAAGCTGGCGCCCGCCCCGAAGACCCTGGACACCGGCTGGCGGGGAGTCTGGCCCGCGCTCGGCGCCCCCGGCCTGCCCGTGATCTCGGGCGGCCGCAGCGCCGGCGCCCGCGTCGCCTGCCGCACCGCGACCGAGCTGGGCGCCCGCGCCGTCCTCGCCCTGAGCTTCCCGCTGCACCCGCCGGGCAAGCCGGAGAAGTCACGCGCCGGGGAACTCCTCGGGGCCGGGGTGCCCACCCTCGTCGTGCAGGGCGGTAACGATCCGTTCGGCAAGCCCGAGGAGTTCCCCGAGGGGGCCTACGACCTGAACCCGGTGCCGTTCGGGGACCACGGCTTCGCCGTGCCCAAGCGGGCGTGGATCACACAGGAGGAGGCCCTGCGGCTGATCACCGACGGCGTCGCGGAGTGGGCCCGCTCACTCGGCTGACGGCCCGGGAATGACCGCCGGGCGACCACTGTTGTGGCGGACGTACGTTGCTGAGCATCAGCACCGACGCCGTAGGAAAGGAAGTCCGCCGCATGGGTTCAGCCTTCTGCCCGAGTCGCAGCAGCCGCGCCGACCTGGACTGGACGGTGCTGCACGCGGCGAAGACCGCCCCTGTTCGGGCGGCGGGCGGACCGGATCGTCGTCTATCCTCCGATTCGAGCGGGGCCGGTTTCGGCACCGTGACGTCACTGGAGGAGGTGGGTCCGGTCACTGGGACCGACGCAGGGACCGAACACGGCCAGGCGGAGCAGCCCGAGGGCCGGGGCACGGGCGCGGAGTCGACCGCGGAGCGCAGTGCGCGCTTCGAGCGGGACGCGCTCGAGTTCCTCGACCAGATGTACTCGGCCGCGCTGCGCATGACCCGCAACCCGGCCGACGCCGAGGACCTGGTGCAGGAGACCTACGCCAAGGCGTACGCGTCCTTCCATCAGTTCCGTGAGGGCACCAACCTCAAGGCGTGGCTGTACCGCATCCTCACCAACACCTTCATCAACTCCTACCGCAAGAAGCAGCGCGAACCCCAGCGCAGCGCGGCCGAGGAGATCGAGGACTGGCAGCTCGCGCGCGCCGAGTCGCACATGTCGACGGGTCTGCGCTCCGCCGAGTCGCAGGCGCTCGACCACCTGCCCGACTCGGACGTGAAGCAGGCGCTCCAGGCGATCCCCGAGGAATTCCGCATCGCCGTGTACCTGGCCGATGTAGAGGGCTTTGCCTACAAGGAGATCGCGGACATCATGGGGACACCCATCGGTACGGTGATGTCCCGGCTGCACCGGGGCCGCCGTCAGCTGCGCGGCATGCTGGAGGACTACGCCCGCGACCGTGGTCTGGTCCCGGCCGGCGCCGGAGAGTCGAACGAAGCGAAAGGCTCGGGGTCATGAGCTGCGGAGAGCCGCACGAGACGGATTGCAGCGAAATCCTCGATCATCTCTACGAGTTCCTCGACAAGGAGATGCCGGACTCGGACTGCGTGAAGTTCGAGCACCACTTCGAGGAGTGCTCGCCGTGCCTGGAGAAGTACGGCCTGGAGCAGGCCGTGAAGAAGCTGGTCAAGCGGTGCTGCGGACACGACGACGTGCCGGGTGACCTGCGCTCCAAGGTCATGGGCCGGATCGACCTGATCCGCTCGGGCCAGTCGGTGCCCGAGCACGACGTCACGGCGGCGCCGTCCACTCCACAGGAGTCCTGAGCCCGCCACGCCCCGCGTGACGCGTCACTCGTACGTGCTAATCCGCGGGCATCCACCCGCCTCCCCCCGCCCCCGAACCTAGGCTCGCGAGCCTGACAGGGACGGCCGGGGGGAGTGCTCATGGACGCGGTACCCGCACGCGCGCGGGCGTATGCCGCCGTCGTGGTCCTCGCCGCGCTGCTCTGTCTGCGCCCGCTGCCCGTGACGCCCACGCCCTGGTGGGCCGTGCTGCTGCTCGCCGGACTGTACGCGGGGTGCGAGCACGTCGCCCGCTCCCGGTTCGTCGGGACCTGCTACCCCGTACTGCTCGCCGGGGCCTTCCTGCTCCCGCCGCCCGCCGCCGCACTCGTGGCGCTGCCGGGCGCCCTGCTGTCCCCGGTGACGCAGCGGCCGACGGCCCTGCGGCGGACCTGGCGCGCCGCCCAGTCGGCACTCGCCGTGTGGACCGCGGCCCGCGTGCACGCGGAGCTCGGCGGACGGGACGCGGTCGGCGCCTCCGACTTCCCCTACGCGCTCGTGCCCGCCGGGGCCGCGGTGCTGGGCTTCTGCCTGGTGCTGACCCTGCTGGACGGCGGAATCCTGGCGCTGGCCGACCGGGTGCCGTTCCGGCGGGCGTGGCCGGGACTGTTCTCCCGCTCGCTCGCCCCGATCGCCGTGCACGGACTCGCCGGTCTGATGATGGCCGTCCTGTGGCGCAGCCCCTACGGACCGGTCGCCGCACTGCTCGTGCTCCTGCCGATGTGCGTGGCGTGGTGGGCGTTCGCCCAGTACCACCGGGAGCGAGCCGCGCACCAGGCGACGATCCGCGCCCTCGTGCAGGCCGTGGACATCAAGGACGGCTACACACGCGGGCACAGCGAGCGGGTCGGCCACGCCTCGATGCTCATCGCCCGCGAGCTCGGGCTGGACGACGAACGCGTCGAGACGCTCCGCTTCGCCGGGATCCTGCACGACGTGGGCAAGCTGGGCGTGCCCACGCGGCTGCTGCGCAAGGACGGGCCGCTGACGCCCGAGGAGCGGCGCGTGATCGAGCTGCACCCCGAGTACGGGCACGAGATGGTCCGGGGCATCCGCTTCCTGGGCGAGGCCCGGGCCGCCGTACTGCACCATCACGAACGGCTGGACGGCAGCGGATACCCCTACGGGCTGGCGGGCGGCCAGATCCCCGAGTCGGCCCGGGTGGTCGCCGTCGCCGACGCCTTCGACGCCATGACGTCCACGCGGTCCTACAGCAGGGCGCGGCCCGTCGCCGCGGCCGTGGCGGAGCTCCGGCGGTGCGCGGGGAGCCATTTCGACCCCCGGATGGTCCTGGCCCTGGTGCGGGCGCTGGAACACCACGGCTGGCACCCGGCGGTGACCTCCGACCTCACCCCCGCGCAGACCTCCGGGCCGGCCGACGGCTCCGGCGAGGACGCGCACGACAGCGTGACGAGGGGGGCCTCGTGATGCCGCCGGTGCCGCGGACCGCGAGGGGCGCGCGGTGACGCCGCCGGGGGCGGCAGGGGCGACGGGCGGATTCCACCCCGCCGGCGTCGGCCGTGGCCGGACCGGCCCGTGGACCCGGCGGGAGCGGGCCGCGACGGGTGCGCGGACCCCGGCGGTGCTCCTCATGTACGCCGGCGCCTCCCTCGTCGCGCTCGTGAGCCTCGCCTCCGTGCTGTGGTCGGGCACCGTGGAGCGTCCCGTCGCGCTCGCCTTCGGCCTCCTCGTCGTGCTCGGCGAGCTCACCCGCCGGACCGGGGGCGAGGGCCGGGAGACGGCGCCGCTCGGGACCGCCGGGGCGCTGGCGTACGCCCTGCTCGGGGAGAACGCCGGACAGCCCGTGCACCACGGGGCCGCCCAGACCGTCACCGTGGTGCTCGTCGCCTCGCTGCTCGGCAGCGTCCCGCACATCGCGCGCGGGCACGGGCCGGTGCTCGACCACCTGGCGCGGCGCCTGCTCACCGTCGCCTTCGCCGCCGTCTGCTTCCAGCCACTGGCGAGCCGGGGCACCTTCCGCGACTGGGGCGGCCCCGCCCACGCGCTGCTGCTGATCGCGCTGCTCGCCCTGACCGCGCTGTGCGACGCCGTGCTCGCCGCGGCACCGGCCCACGCGCGCACCGGATGGCCCTTCGGCCCGCTGCTGCGCGAGGAACTGCGGGCCATGGTCGGCATCACCTCCGCGGTCTGCGCGACCGGAGCGGTCATGGCGCTCGCGGTGGCCGTCGCGGGACTGTGGGCGCTGCCCGTCTTCTGCGTGCCGTTGCTGCTCACCCAGCTCTCCTACCGGCGGTACGCCGCCGTCCGGGCCACCTACCGGCAGACCATCGCCTCCCTGGCCCGGGCCACCGAGATCGCCGGGTACACCCCGGCCGGGCACGCCCGCCGCGTCGCCGAGCTCAGCGCGGCCGTCGGCCGGGACCTGGGGCTGTCCGGGCCCGAGCTGACGGTGCTGGAGTACGCGGCCCTCATGCACGACATCGGACAGCTGAGCCTCGTCGACCCCGTCCCCGCGGGAGCCACCGCCGGCCTGCCCGTGTCCGAACAGCGGCGGATCGCGCTGCTCGGCGGGGCCGTCGTGCGCCAGACCGGCGTCGACTCGGCGGTCGCCGTGGTGGTGGAGCGGCAGGCCGACCCCTGTCACGAGCAGCCGGTGGCCGCGCGGATCGTGCGCGCCGTGAACGCCTACGAGGAGATGGCGCGGGAGGCGGGGCCCGGCGGCGACCTCACCGCGCTGGAGACGCTGCGCCTGGCCACGGCCGGCGACTACGCTCCGGACGTGGTGGAGGCACTGGCCCGAGTGCTCTCCCGAGGCAGCCTTACCTCGCCCTCGGCTGGGTAACCCATGGGTAATGAGCGCCCCGCAGGCCGTACATGGTTTGATGCGCAGGAGAGGGTGTCCGGGGGCGCGAAAGGCACAGCCAGCCCACTGAACGGAACTGGCAGGCGGGAATCGTGAGGATCTTCGGCAAGGGACGGCACCGGCCCTCCGCCTCCTGGCGGCAGGCCACCGACCGTGCGTTCACGCTGATCGGCGACGGTCGCTACGAGGACGCGGGCGCGCTGCTGACGCGGGCCGCCGACCTGGAACCCTGGCTGTCGGAGTCGTGGTTCAATCTCGCCCTGTTGCACAAGTTCCGGCACGACTGGGAGCAGGCCAGAGCGGCGGGCCTGCGGGCCGTGGCGCTGCTCGACCGGGACAGCGGAGCGCCCGACTGGTGGAACGTCGGCATCGCCGCGACCGCCCTCCAGGACTGGCCGCTGGCCCGCCGCGCCTGGCAGGCGTACGGGCTGAAGACGCCCGGCGACGCGACGGACGCCGGCGAACCCCTCGGCATGGACCTCGGCAGCGCGGCCGTACGGTTGTCCCCCGAGGGCGAGGCCGAGGTGGTGTGGGGTCGGCGGCTGGACCCCGCCCGCGTGGAGGTGCTGTCCATTCCGCTGCCGTCCTCGGGGCGGCGCTGGGGCGAGGTCGTGCTGCACGACGGCGTCCCGCACGGGGAGCGGACCACGGCCGCCGGGCACGCCTATCCGGTCTTCGACGAGATCGAGCTGTGGGCGCCGTCGCCCGTCCCCACCTGGGTGGTCCTCCTGGAGGCCGCCACCGAGGCCGACCGGGACGCGCTGGAGCAGCTCGCCGCCGACGCCGGGTTCGCCGCCGAGGACTGGTCGTCCTCCGTGCGGCTGCTGTGCCGGATGTGCTCGGAGTCCCGGATGCCGTCCGACGAGGGCGACGGCGAGCACCTCGACCCGCACGACCACAGCGAACCGGGGCACCCGGGGCCGCTCGGGCACCGGACCGACGGGCAGCTGTGGGTGCCGGAGCGCGAGTGCGGGGTGGCCGCGCCGGCCTCGCTGGTGCGGGGACTGCTGGACGGATGGGTCGCGGACAGCCCGGATTCCCGGGACTGGCGGGACCTCGAAGAGGTCTGCTGAGGTCGTCGTCCCGTTCCCCGTACCCTGTAACAGGCATCAACCCGGGTTTCATGAGGAAGGCGTACGTCGGTCATGGCGCAGCAGGACACCGATCAGCAGCACGCGGGCGTGCTCCCCGTGGACGACGAGGGCTTCGTCGTCGACACCGAGGACTGCGAGGAGCGCGAGGCGGCCTGGCGTGAGCGCGGGACCTCGCGCCCGATCACGGTGGTCGGCAATCCCGTGCTGCACAAGGAGTGCCAGGACGTCACCGACTTCGGCGAGGAGTTCCAGCAGCTGGTCGCGGACATGTTCGCCAGCCAGCGCACCGCCGAGGGCGTGGGCCTGGCCGCCAACCAGATCGGCGTCGACAAGAAGGTCTTCGTCTACGACTGCCCCGACGACGAGGGCGTGCGCCACGTCGGCGTCGTCTGCAACCCGCGCCTCGTCGAACTGCCCGCCGACCGGCGCCGCCTGGACGACAGCAACGAGGGCTGCCTGTCCGTGCCGACCGCCTACGCGCCGCTCGCCCGCCCCGACTACGCCGAGGTGACCGGGCAGGACGAGAAGGGCAACCCGGTCAAGGTGCGCGGCACCGGCTACTTCGCGCGGTGCCTGCAGCACGAGACCGACCACCTGTACGGGTACCTCTACATCGACCGGCTGTCCAAGCGCGAACGCAAGGACGCGCTGCGGCAGATGGCCGAGAACGAGCCGCGCTACCCCGTGGTCGCGAACGACTGAGACCTCACCCCGGCCTCACAAGCCCCAGGCGCACGGCGTCCGTTCGGGTCCGACCCGAGCGGGCGCCGTTCGTCCGTCCGTCACTTCTCCGATCGCTGCCGCTCTCCCGTTGATCCCGAAGCCGACACACAACAGGAGAATTCAGGCGCCGCAGGGTAGTGAATGGAGCAAATCCGTTCCCAGAACGGTCAGTTGTGGTGCTGAATGGAGAAGCGGGGATACGCAACGGCGCACGCCCCGCTCAGTGAGAGGAGTGCGCCACCGGCGGCTGAGAGGGGTTTGTTCGTGCATGCTTTCCCACACGGCACCACAGCGACACCGACCGCGACCGCGGTTCCACCGCAGCTCTCACTCCCGGTGATCGAGGCGGCATTTCCCCGGCAACTGCACCCGTATTGGCCGAAGCTCCAGGAGAAGACCCGTACCTGGCTGCTCGAAAAACGGCTCATGCCAGCGGACAAGGTCGAGGAATATGCCGACGGCCTGTGCTACACGGATCTCATGGCCGGGTACTACCTGGGCGCCCCCGACGAGGTCCTTCAGGCGATAGCCGACTACAGCGCGTGGTTCTTCGTCTGGGACGACCGGCACGACCGGGACATCGTCCACGGCCGTCCGGCCGCCTGGCGGACGTTGCGGGACCGGCTGCACACGGCACTGGACTCACCCGCGGACCACCTGCACCACGAGGACGCGCTGGTCGCCGGTTTCGCCGACAGTGTGCTGCGGCTGTACGCCTTCCTGACGCCGACGTGGAACGCCCGGTTCGCCCGGCACTTCCACGCGGTGATCGACGCGTACGACCGGGAATTCCACAACCGCACCCACGGAATCGTCCCCGGAGTCGAGGAGTACCTCGCGCTGCGCCGGCTCACCTTCGCGCACTGGATCTGGACCGACCTGCTGGAACCGAGCGCGGGATGCGAACTCCCGGGCGCGGTGCGGAAACATCCCGCATATCGGAGGGCGGCACTGCTGAGTCAGGAATTCGCCGCCTGGTACAACGACCTCTGCTCACTGCCGAAGGAAATAGCGGGCGACGAGGTCCACAATCTCGGAATCAGTCTCATCACCCACCACCGACTGACCCTGGAAGAAGCGATAGAGGAAGTCCGGCGACGAGTGGAGGAGTGCATCACGGAATTCCTCTCCGTCGAGCAGGACGTATTGCGGTTCGCCGACGGACTCGACGACGGAACCGTGCACGGAAAGGAACTGGGCGGCGCCGTGCGGGCCACCGTCGGCAATATGCGGAACTGGTTCAGTTCCGTGTACTGGTTCCACCACGAGTCCGGCCGGTACATGGTCGACAGCTGGGACGACCGGTCCACGCCCCCGTACGTCAACAACGAAGCGGCAGGTGAGAAATGACCGTCGAGTCCGTACCCTCCGAGACCCGGACCGGACCCGCGCCGGAGCTGCGCGAGCCACCGGTCGCGGGCGGCGGCGTCCCGCTCCTCGGCCACGGCTGGAAGCTGGCCCGCGACCCGCTGGCCTTCATGGCCCAGCTGCGCGACCACGGCGACATCGTGCGCATCCGGCTCGGCCCGAAGACCGTGTACGCGGTCACCACCCCGGCGCTCACCGGCGCCCTCGCGCTGAGCCCCGACTACCACATCGCCGGCCCGCTGTGGGAGTCGCTGGAGGGCCTGCTCGGCAAGGAGGGCGTGGCCACGGCCAACGGCCCGCTGCACCGGCGCCAGCGGCGCACCATCCAGCCCGCCTTCAAGCTCGACGCGATCCCCGCCTACGGGCCGATCATCGAGGAGGAGGCGCACGCGCTCACCGAGCGCTGGCAGCCCGGGCGGACGATCGACGCCACCTCCGAGTCCTTCCGCGTCGCCGTGCGCGTCGCGGCCCGCTGCCTGCTGCGCGGCCAGTACATGGACGAGCGCGCCGAGCGCCTGTGCGTCGCCCTCGCCACCGTCTTCCGCGGCATGTACCGGCGGATGGTCGTCCCGCTGGGGCCGCTGTACCGGCTGCCGCTTCCGGCCAATCGCGCATTCAACAACGCGTTGGCCGACCTGCACCGCGTGGTCGACGAGATCATCGCCGAGCGCCGCGCATCCGGTCAGAAGCCGGACGATCTGCTGACGGCTTTGCTCGAGGCCGAGGACGACAATGGCGACCCGATCGGGGAACAGGAGATCCACGACCAGGTCGTCGCGATACTCACCCCCGGCAGCGAAACCATCGCCTCCACGATCATGTGGTTGCTTCAGGCACTTGCCGAACACCCGGAACATGCCGACCGCATACGCGACGAAGTCGAAGCGGTCACCGGTGGACGACCGGTGGCATTCGAGGACGTCCGCAGGCTCACGCACACCGGCAATGTCATCGTGGAGGCCATGCGTTTGCGCCCCGCCGTGTGGGTATTGACGCGGCGCGCCGTGGTCGAGACGGAACTCGGTGGCTATCGAATTCCGGCCGGGGCGGACATCATCTACAGTCCGTACGCAATCCAGCGTGACCCGAAGTCGTACGCCCGCAACCTGGAGTTCGACCCGGACCGATGGCTTCCGGAGCGCGTGACGGAACTGCCGAAATACGCCATGCGGCCGTTCAGCGTGGGCAATCGGAAGTGCCCCAGCGACCACTTCTCCATGGCGCAGCTGACACTGATCACGGCGGCGCTCGCCACCAAGTACCGCTTCGAGCAGGTGCCGGGCTCGAACGACGCGGTGCGCGTCGGCATCACGCTGCGTCCCCACGACCTGCTGGTCCGGCCCGTGGCGCGGTGAGCAGGGCGGGGACGCGGCTCAGGCTGCGGCCTCGGGGCCCCGGAAGGTGCGCCGGTAGGCGTGCGGGGTGGTGCCGAGAGCCCTGACGAACTGGTGCCTCAGGGCCGCCGCCGTACCGAACCCGGTGCGCCAGGCCACCGCGTCCATCGTCTCGTCCGTCCCCTCCAGCAGCCGCTGGGCCAGCAGCACGCGCTGGCGCAGGATCCAGCGGTAGGGAGTCGTGCCCGTCTCCTGCTGGAAACGGCGGGCGAAGGTGCGCGGGGACATGTGCGCCCGGGCCGCGAGCTGCTCGACGGTGACCTCCTGGTCGAGGTGCTGTTCCATCCAGGACAGCACCTCGCCGACGGTGTCGCAGGAGGAGCGCGGCAGCGGCCGCTCGATGTACTGCGCCTGCCCCCCGTCCCGGTGCGGCGGCACGACCATGCGCCGGGCGATCTTGTTGGCGACCTCCGGTCCCTGTTCCTTGCGGACGATGTGCAGACAGGCGTCGATCCCGGCGGCGGTGCCGGCACTGGTGATCACCGGGTCGGCGTCCACGTAGAGCACGTCCGGCGAGACGGCCACGGCCGGGTACTGCCGGGCCAGCTCCTCCGCGTGGTGCCAGTGGACCGCGCACCGCCGTCCGTCCAGCAGCCCGGCGGCGCCCAGCACGAACACCCCGGAGCACACGCTCAGCACCCGCGCGCCCCGGTCCACCGCCCGCCGCAGGGCGGCCAGCAGCTCGGGCGGGTACTCCCGGCGCGCGTAGCCGCTCCCCGCCGGCACGGCGATCAGATCCGCCTCCTCCAGCCGGTCCAGCCCGTACGGCGTGGAGACGGAGAGGCCGCCGACATGGGTGCTCAGCGCCGGGCCCTCCGCCGACACCACCGCGAAGTCGTACTTCGGCAGGCCCTCGTCGGTCCGGTCGATGCCGAAGACCTCGCAGACGACGCCCAGTTCGAAAGGATGCACGCCGTCCAGCAGGACGGCGGCCACGTTCTGCAGCATGCCTCCAGTGTGCCTCGCGAGTGGCAGGAAATCGAGGTCTTACGGCAGTCCTGCCACTCGCGGTAAGGAGTATCCGGCGCGACAGTGGTGACATGACCGGAAACCAGACAGAAGCCCTGATCGGAATGCTCCTGACCTTCGGACTCCTGGTCCTCATGGTCCTCCCCTCGGTGATCGGCATCGTGCGCGACCGGCGCATCGACCGTCAGATCAGGGAGGCCCAGAAGGACCGGGAGGAGCGGAAGGCCGTCACGCCCACGCGGAGGGAGGCTCAGAAGTCCTCGTCCAGGTCGACGGTCCCTTCCACCGCCACCTGGTACGCCGACGGACGCCGCTCGAAGAAGTTGGTCAGTTCCTGAACGCCCTGGAGCTCCATGAAGGAGAAGGGGTTCTCGGAGCCGTACACCGGGGCGAAGCCGAGGCGGGTCAGACGCTGATCGGCCACGCACTCCAGGTACTGCCGCATCGAGTCGGTGTTCATGCCCGGGAGGCCGTCACCGCACAGGTCGCGCGCGAACTGCAGCTCGGCCTCGACGGCCTCCCTCAGCATGTCGGTGACCTGCTCCCGGAGCCGGTCGTCGAAGAGGTCCGGCTCCTCCTTGCGGACGGTGTCGACCACGTCGAAGGCGAACGACATGTGCATCGTCTCGTCGCGGAACACCCAGTTGGTGCCGGTGGCCAGGCCGTGCAGCAGACCCCGGCTGCGGAACCAGTACACGTAGGCGAAGGCGCCGTAGAAGAACAGGCCCTCGATGCACGCGGCGAAGCAGATGAGGTTCAGTAGGAAACGGCGCCGGTCGGCCTTGCTCTCCAGGCGGTCGATCGACTCGACCGAGTCCATCCACCGGAAGCAGAACTCGGCCTTCTCCCGGATGGAGGGGATGTTCTCGACGGCCGCGAAGGCGGCGGCGCGGTCCTCCGGGTCGGGCAGGTAGGTGTCCAGCAGCGTCAGGTAGAACTGGACGTGGACGGCCTCCTCGAACAGCTGCCGGCTCAGGTACAGCCGCGCCTCGGGGGAGTTGATGTGCTTGTAGAGGGTCAGCACCAGGTTGTTCGCGACGATCGAGTCGCCCGTCGCGAAGAAGGCCACGAGCCGTCCGATGAGGTGCTGCTCCTCGGGACTGAGCTTGGCGAGGTCGGCGACGTCCGAGTGGAGGTCGACCTCCTCGACGTGCCAGGTGTTCTTGATGGCGTCCCGGTAGCGCTCGTAGAAGTCCGGGTAGCGCATGGGGCGCAGGGTCAGCTCGAAGCCCGGGTCGAGCAGGTTCTTGGTGGTGTCGTTCATCACTGGCAGGCCTCGCAGGACTCGGGGTTTTCCAGGGAGCAGGCGACCGCTTCGGGGTCCGGGGCGGCCTGCACGGGGACGGCGGCGCGGCCGGCGGCGCGGGCGATGCGGGTCGCCGGGCGGGAGCGCAGGTAGTACGTGGTCTTCAGGCCCTGCTTCCAGGCGTACGCGTACATCGAGGAGAGCTTCCCGATGGTCGGCGTCTCCAGGAACAGGTTCAGCGACTGGGCCTGGTCGAGGTACGGGGTGCGGGCGGCGGCCATGTCGATCAGGGCGCGCTGCGGGATCTCCCAGGCGGTGCGGTACAGCGCGCGCACGTCCTCGGGGATCCAGGCGAAGTCCTGCACCGAGCCGTTGGCCTCGCGCAGCGCCTCCCGGGTGCGGGCGTCCCACACGCCGAGCCGCTTCAGGTCGTCGACCAGGTAGGAGTTGACCTGGAGGAACTCTCCGGACAGCGTCTCGCGCTTGAACAGGTTCGACACCTGCGGCTCGATGCACTCGTAGGCGCCCACGATGGAGGCGATGGTCGCGGTCGGCGCGATCGCGAGGAGCAGCGAGTTGCGCAGCCCGGTCGTCGCGATGCGCGTCCGCAGCGCCGCCCAGCGCTCGGGCCAGGTGTGCTCGACGTCGTAGTGGTCGGGGTGCAGCACACCACGGGCGGTACGCGTCTTCTCCCAGGCCGGCAGCGGGCCGTTGCGCTCGGCGAGGTCGGCGGACGTCTCGTACGCGGCGAGCATGATGCGCTCGGCGATCCGGGTGGACAGAGCCTTGGCCTCGGGGGAGCCGAAGGGCAGGCGCAGCTGGAAGAAGACGTCCTGCAGGCCCATCGCGCCGAGGCCGACCGGGCGCCAGCGGGCGTTGGAGCGGCCCGCCTGCTCGGTCGGGTAGAAGTTGATGTCGACGACCCGGTCCAGGAAGGTCACGGCGGTGCGGACGGTGGCGTCCAGCCGCTCCCAGTCGATGTCGCCCCCGGTCACGAAGGCGCCCAGGTTGACCGAGCCGAGGTTGCAGACCGCCGTCTCCCCGTCGTCCGTGACCTCAAGGATCTCCGTGCAGAGGTTGGAGGAGTGGACGGTGTGGCCCGGCTCGGCGGTCTGGTTGGCGGTGCGGTTGGCGGCGTCCTTGAAGGTCATCCAGCCGTTGCCGGTCTGCGCGAGGGTGCGCATCATGCGGCCGTACAGCTCACGCGCCGGGAGGGTCTTCCTGGCCAGTCCCTTCGCCTCGGCCGCCCGGTAGGCCGCGTCGAACTCCGCGCCCCACAGGTCGACCAGCTCCGGCACGTCCGAGGGCGAGAACAGCGACCAGGGCCCGTCCGCGTCCACCCGGCGCATGAACTCGTCCGGCACCCAGTGCGCGAGGTTCAGGTTGTGCGTGCGGCGGGCGTCCTCGCCCGTGTTGTCCCGCAGCTCCAGGAACTCCTCGATGTCGGCGTGCCAGGTCTCCAGGTAGACCGCCGCCGCGCCCTTGCGCCGGCCGCCCTGGTTCACCGCGGCGACCGAGGCGTCCAGCGTCTTCAGGAACGGGACGATGCCGTTGGAGTGCCCGTTGGTGCCGCGGATCAGCGAACCCCGGGCGCGGACGCGGGAGTAGGCGATGCCGATGCCGCCGGCGTGCTTGGAGAGGCGGGCGACCTGGTGGAGGCGGTCGTAGAGGGAGTCCAGCTCGTCCTTGGGGGAGTCGAGGAGGTAGCAGGACGACATCTGGGCGTGCCGGGTGCCGGAGTTGAAGAGCGTGGGGGAGGAGGGCAGGTAGTCCAGGCGGCTCATCAGCCCGTAGAGCGCGGCGACTTCGTCCACCGACCTGCTCGTGTCGTCCTCGGCGAGCCCGGCGGCCACGCGCAGCAGGAAGTGCTGGGGCGTCTCGACGACCTTGCGGGTGTGCGGGTGGCGGAGGAGGTAACGGCTGTACAGCGTGCGCAGCCCGAAGTAGCCGAAGCGGTCGTCGGCGGCCGGGTCGGTCAGCGCGTCCAGGCGGGCCGCGTGCAGCCGGACGAACGCGGCGGTGCGGTCGGCGATCAGGCCCTCGCGGTGGCCGGTGGCGACGGACTCGGTGAAGGAGGTGACGCCCTGGGAGGCGGCCTCGGCGCGGATGCCGATGGTCAGCAGCCGGGCGGCCAGCCGGGAGTAGACCGGGTCCTCCGAGATCAGGCCGGCCGCGGCCTCCGTGGCCAGCTCCCGCAGCTCCGCCTCGTCGGCCCGCGCGGACCGGCCGCGCAGCGCGGCGGCGGCGACCCGCCCGGGGTCGGCGCCCCGGAGGTCCGCGGTGAGGTCGGTCAGGGTCCGCAGCAGGGCGGCACCGGGCCCGTCGGCCGCCTCGGCCACGGGGGTCGCAGAAGCCGTCGCAGCGGACGTGGAGACCGGGTCGGCTGGCGCGATGGTCACGTGGGGCACTCCCTCGCTCGGCACGGGGCCAGGCGGAGGGCAGGGGGCAGCTCACGAGCGCACGCGGCGTCGCGTCCACCGGCCCATTCCGCGAGGCCCGGACGTCGTGGCACCCGGACCGGGACGGCCGGGCGCACTGTCGGCAGGTCCTCGGACTGAAGCCCGTGCGCTCACGCGGATACGCGAACACGCACAAGTACACCGTTGCGGGACAGTTCCGGATTCTCACCGGATTCCCCTGCGGCGACAGCGAGCACGAGCATACATCTTGTGCCGGGTCTCGCCAGCACCCCCAGATGTTGTGCCGTGCCGGTGTCAGAGCGTCAGTTGATAGGTGAGCAGAGTGATGTCGTCGAGCTCCGGCAGCGGGTTCCAGTCGCGGCCGGGCGTGCGGGTGAAACCCAGGCGTTCGTAGAGCCGGTGGGCGGTGCGCATGGTCCGCTGGGTCGACAGCACGACGCGTGCGCAGCCCTCGACCGCCCGCGCGCGGTCGACACAGGACCGTACGAGGGCCTCGCCGACGCCGCGTCCCCGCGCGTCGTGGGCGACGGCGAGCATGCGTATCTCGGCCTCGCCGGGCCGGGCGATGTCGGCCATGGGGCCCCCGGACGGCACGAAGGTCACGCCGCCGAGGACGCGGCCGTCCGCCGTGGCGACCAGGAGCTCCGCGGCGGCGGCCCGCTCGGCCGCGTTCCGCAGTGCGCCGAGGTAGGGGTCGCTCTCACCGAGGTCGAGGAAGCCGTCGTGGAGATAGGCGTGGGCGGTGATGTCGCCGAGGGCCCCGTACTCGTCGGGTGACGCCGGCCGGATCGCGAAGTCCATGGGCCGAGTGTGCCCGACGGGCACGACGACGGGCCGCCGGATTTCTCCGACGGCCCGTCGCCCGCGGGGGGTCAGTGCGAGGTGCCCGCGGTGGCCGGGGGCAGCTCCGTCTGGACGCCGGGGTCGCCCGCGTCCGCCGTGTAGTCGCCCGGCTGGGTCTCGTCGACGCCGTCGGGCGCCTTGACGGCCTTCAGGACGAAGGTCAGGACCACGGTGACCAGGACGTTCAGCACGAACGCGGTGAGACCGATGTAACCGATCTCCCCGATGCCCGGGATCTCCTTCGAGGAGCCGCCGAAGTGCGCCTGCGTCGGCGAGGCGACCCCGTACGCGGCGGCCGTGCCGTAGACCATGCCGACCGCCCAGCCGGCGAGCAGGGCCCAGCGGTGGAACCAGCGGGTGAACAGGCCGCCCACCAGGGCCGGGAAGGTCTGCAGGATCCAGATGCCGCCCAGCAGCTGGAAGTTGATCGCGACCGTCTTGTCCATGCCGAGGACGAAGATCAGCGCGCCCACCTTCACCAGCAGCGACACCAGCTTGGAGACCTTGGTCTCCTGCTCCGGGGTGGCGTCCGGCTTGATGAAGTCCTTGTAGATGTTGCGCGTGAACAGGTTCGCGGCCGCGATCGACATGATCGCCGCCGGGACCAGGGCGCCGATGCCGATGGCCGCGAAGGCCACGCCCGCGAACCAGTCCGGGAACATGTCCTCGAACAGCTGCGGGATCGCCAGCTGACCGTTGCTCACCTTGACCCCCGCCGCGATCGCCATGAAGCCCAGCAGCGCGAGCAGGCCGAGCATCAGGGAGTACAGCGGCAGGATCGTGGTGTTGCGGCGGATCACCTCACGGCTGCGGGAGGACAGCGTCGCGGTGATCGAGTGCGGGTACATGAACAGCGCGAGCGCCGAGCCGAGTGCCAGCGTGGCGTAGGTCCACTGGCTCGCCTCGCCCGGCACCACCGCGCCGCGCGGCTTCCCGGTCGCCTCGTTGGTCTGGCCGAACGCCTCGCCCGCCTTGGCGAAGATGTCGTCGAAGCCGCCCAGCTTGATCGGGATGTAGATGATCGCCACCGCGATCACGATGTAGATCAGCGTGTCCTTCACGAACGCGATCAGCGCGGGGGCGCGCAGACCCGACGAGTAGGTGTACGCGGCCAGCACACCGAAGGCGATCAGCAGCGGCAGGTCCTTGACGAACCAGTTGGTGTCCTCACCGCCGCCGACGCCCATCACGTCCAGGACGGCCTGGATGCCGACCAGCTGGAGCGCGATGTACGGCATCGTGGCGAGGATGCCGGTGACGGCGACCGCGAGCGACAGGCCCTTGGAGCCGAACCGGCCGCGCACGAAGTCCGAGGTCGTCACGTAGCCGTGCTTGTGGGAGACCGACCACAGGCGGGGCAGGAACGTGAAGATGAGCGGGTAGACGAGGATCGTGTACGGCACCGCGAAGAAGCCGGACGCGCCCGCCGCGTAGATCGCCGCCGGGACGGCCACGAAGGTGTACGCCGTGTAGAGGTCGCCGCCCAGCAGGAACCAGGTGACCCAGGTGCCGAACGAGCGGCCGCCGAGGCCCCATTCGTCCAGGCTGTGCTCGTTCTCGGCCCGGCGCCAGCGGGCGGCCATGAAGCCCATCGCGGTGACGAGGACGAAGAAGAAGATGAAGACGGCGAGTGCGACGCCGTTCACGCCGTCGTTCACTTGGCACCGCCTTCCCGGCGGGCGCGCTGGTCACGCTGCCAGAGCTTGTACGCGAGCACCGTCAGCACGGTGGAGATCAGCACCCACGCCATCTGGTACCAGTAGAAGAACGGGATGCCGATGAGCGTGGGGTCGGTCTTGGCGTACGAGCCGACCCACAGCATGGCGACGAACGGTGCGACAAGACAGAGGGCGATGACGACGCGCACCGGCGTCACCGTCGGCCCTCTGTTCACTTCCGGGGCTTGTGACATGCGGTGGCTCCGTCCCCTCGCTGATCACCTGGTGCAGTGCGCACGAAAATGTAGGTGACGGCGTCGAGAGAGCGGAAGACCTCGTCCGCATATCGGTCCTCAACTGCAATGAAGCGTGCCGGGCGGGCACGGCGAGCCCTAGGGCCTGTCGTTTGGATCAGGTCGCGGGACAGCGGCGGTTCTTGTCAGCGCCGGTGAGCGGGGCCTGGTGCGTGCAGCTGCAAGGCGGAGGAGGGCGTCGACGCGGAGCGTCGGCAACCGACGACAACGCGGCAGATGCGCGTGCCAGGCCCCGCGTCTGCGGCTGATCCAAACGACAGGCCCTAGTCCTGAGGGCGCTTGAGGCGGGCCACGAACTTGTAGCGGTCGCCGCGGTAGACCGACCGCACCCATTCCACCGGCTGGCCCGTCCGGTCCAGCGAGTGCCGGGAGAGCATCAGCATCGGCAGGCCGACGTCGGTGCCCAGCAGGCCGGCCTCCCGCGGGGTCGCCAGCGAGGTCTCGATGGTCTCCTCGGCCTCGGCCAGGTGGACGTCGTACACCTCGGCGAGGGCCGTGTAGAGGGAGGTGTACTTCACCAGCGACCTGCGCAGGGCGGGGAAGCGCTTCGCCGACAGGTGGGTCGTCTCGATGGCCATGGGCTCGCCGTTGGCCATGCGCAGGCGTTCGATGCGCAGCACCCGACCGCCCGCCGTGATGTCCAGCAGCCCGGCGAGCCGCTCGTCGGCGGTGATGTAGCCGATGTCCAGCAGCTGCGAGGTCGGCTCCAGGCCCTGGGCCCGCATGTCCTCGGTGTACGAGGTGAGTTGCAGCGCCTGCGACACCTTGGGCTTGGCGACGAAGGTGCCCTTGCCCTGGATGCGCTCGAGGCGGCCCTCGACGACCAGCTCCTGCAGGGCCTGGCGCACCGTCGTGCGCGAGGTGTCGAACTCCGCGGCCAGCGTGCGCTCGGGCGGGACCGGCGTGCCCGGCGCCTGCGTCCGGGTCATGTCGAGCAGGTGCTTCTTCAGTCGGTAGTACTTGGGCACGCGCGCGGTACGGACGGTCGCCCCACCCTCGTTCTCCGCACTGCTGACGTCGGTGCTCATGCTCTGCCTTCCCGGCTCCGGGTGCCGAAGCGACCGACATCACCTATCGGCCACGGCTCACATCGTGGCACGGGTTGGTGCCGGGAGGATCCCGCACGCTCCGTGATCCCTTCTGTATACCTCCGAGGCCCCCGTTGGTCTAGTCCACCGCGCCGCCCGGCGCCGGTGGTACGTGCTCCGCGGACCGGTGCCGGCGCCTCGTCGGGCGGGAGTGGTACACCCGGCGCCGGTCCGTCCGATGTGTCGCTTGCGCAATGAAAGGTCCCTGCATATCTCGGTCCCATCACGGACGCCCGGAGCCCGCTTGAACACCCTTGACAGCCCTATTGGTCTGGGCCAAGCTCCCCGTACTGGTCTACACCATTGGTCCAGGTCCCGGCCCCATGGGCGGTCCGCGTCGACGAGCAACCGCGGGGAGGCAGGGGGGTTTTGTGGCATCCCTGAGGAGGGTGGCGTGAAGCGCAAGCTGATAGCCGCGATCGGTATCGCGGGCATGATGGTCTCGATCGCGGCGTGCGGGGGCGACGACGGCGGCGACGACGGCAAGAAGGCCGGGGCGGACGGCTACGCCGGCCAGACGCTGACCGTGTGGGTGATGGACGGTTCCTCGCCCGACCAGTGGCAGGCGGACCTCGCCAAGGAGTTCGAGGCGAAGACCAAGGCCAAGGTCAAGTTCGAGATCCAGAAGTGGAACGGCATCCAGCAGAAGCTGACCACCGCCCTCTCCGAGGAGAACCCGCCCGACGTCTTCGAGATCGGCAACACCCAGACCTCGGCCTACGCCAAGACCGGCGGCCTGGCGGACCTGAGCGACCTCAAGAGCGGCCTCGGCGCCGACTGGTCCGAGTCCCTCAACAAGTCGGCCGTCTTCGACGGCAAGCAGTACGCGGCCCCGTGGTTCGTGGTCAACCGCGTGGTCATCTACAACAAGAAGATCTGGGCGGACGCGGGCATCAAGGAGACGCCCAAGACCCGCGACGAGTTCTACAACGACCTCAAGACGATCGGCGAGAAGACCGACGCCGAGCCGATCTACCTGCCCGGCCAGAACTGGTACCACTTCGTGGGTCTGACCATCGGTGAGGGCGCCGAGCTGGTCAAGAAGGACGGCGACAAGTACGTCTCCAACCTGGCCGACCCGAAGGTCGCCGCCGCCACGGAGACGTACAAGAAGTTCCAGGCCCTGTCCAAGGCGCCCAAGGACAAGGACGAGGCCACCCCGCAGCAGGGCGAGATCTTCGCCAAGGGCAAGACCGGCGCCATCATCGGCATGGGCTGGGAGGCCGGCACGGCGATCACCGCCAACCCGGCGATCGAGAAGGACCTCGGCTACTTCACCATCCCCGGTGCCACGGCCGGCAAGCCCGAGGGCGTCTTCCTCGGCGGCTCCAACCTGGCCGTCGCCGCGGGCAGCAAGAAGCAGGAGCTGGCCAAGGAGTTCCTGAAGCTCGCCCTCTCCGACAAGTACGAGGGCGGGCTGGCCAAGGCCAACGGCGTCATCCCGAACAAGGAGTCGCTGCAGAACAACCTGCAGGGCAACGCCGCCGCCGAGGCCGCCGCGCCGGCCGCCGCGGGCGGTGACACCACGCCGCTGATCCCGGAGTGGGCCGCGGTCGAGAACGACCCCAACCCGATCAAGACCTACCTGACGGCCGTGCTGAAGGGGAAGTCCCCCGCCGAGGCCGCCGAGCAGGTCGAGGGCGAGTTCAACAAGCGCCTGGCGCAGCAGCAGTAACCCCGGGTGAGCCGGGGCGGGGGCCGGCACGCGACGGCCCCCGCCCCGGCTCGAGCTGGACAGGCCGAGAAGAAGAGAGACCGCGAGCATGACCGTGCAGACCGAACGGCCGCCCCGAGGCCCGTCGGACGTCCGCAAGGCGGACGGCGGAGACACCGGCCGGGCGAAACCGAGAGCCGCGTCCCGCGCCGGCGCGCTCGTCCCGTACCTGTTGCTGCTGCCGGCCTGCGCGGCCACTGTGCTGCTGCTCGGCTGGCCGCTGCTGAAGGACGGCCTGCTGTCCTTCCAGAACCTCAACATGGCGCAGCTGATCCAGCACGTCACCGAGTGGACCGGCGTCGACAACTACAAGGAGGTCCTCACCGGCGAGGACTTCTGGCGGGTCACCGTCCGCTCGATCCTCTTCACCGCGGTCAACGTCGCTCTCACCATGGTGGTGGGCGGCCTGATCGGCCTGCTGCTCGCCCGGCTCGGCAGGGTGATGCGGTTCGTGCTGATGATCGGCCTCGTGCTGGCCTGGGCCATGCCGGTGGTCGCCGCGACCACCGTCTACCAGTGGCTCTTCGCCCAGCGCTTCGGCGTCGTCAACTGGGTCCTGGACAAGCTCGGCTGGCACTCCATGGCCGACTTCAGCTGGACCGGCAGCCAGATGTCGACCTTCTTCGTCGTCACCGTGCTGATCGTCTGGATGTCCGTCCCGTTCGTCGCGATCAACCTGTACGCCGCGACCACCACCATCCCCGGCGAGCTGTACGAGGCCGCCTCCCTCGACGGCGCCGGCGTCTGGCGCAGCTTCACCACGGTCACCCTGCCGTTCCTGCGGCCGTTCCTCTACGCGACGACCTTCCTGGAGATCATCTGGATCTTCAAGGCGTTCGTCCAGGTCTACACGTTCAACGGGGGCGGCCCCGACCGTCTCACCGAGATCCTGCCCGTCTACGCCTACATCGAGGGTGTCGGCAACCAGCACTACGGCATGGGCGCCGCGATCGCGGTCCTGACCATCCTGATCCTGCTCGGCCTGACCGCCTACTACCTCAGGATCGTGCTCAAGCAAGAGGAGGACGAGCTGTGAAGCGCTCACTCTTCGGCCGCCTGTGGCCCAACGTCACGGCCGTCGTCCTGTTCATCGGCCTCGTCTTCCCCGTCTACTGGATGTTCGCCACGGCCTTCAAACCGACCGGCGACATCATCTCGGAGGACCCGGTCTGGTTCCCGACCGACATCACCTTCGAGCACTTCCGGACCGCGGTCGACGCCGACCACTTCTGGACGTACGTCACCAACTCGCTCGTCGTCACCGTCTGTGCGGTCGTCTTCTCGCTGATCATCGCGCTGGCCGGGGCCTTCGCCCTGGCGCGGATGCGGTTCAAGGGGCGGCGCGGCTTCATCGTCGGCTTCATGCTCGCCCAGATGGCGCCCTGGGAAGTCATGGTCATCGCCATCTACATGATCGTGCGCGACGCGTCGATGCTGAACAGCCTCGTCCCGCTCACGCTCTTCTACATGATGATGATCCTGCCCTTCACCATCCTGACGCTGCGCGGCTTCGTCGCCGCCGTGCCGAAGGAGCTGGAGGAGTCCGCGATGGTCGACGGCTGCACCCGCGCCCAGTCGTTCCGCCTGGTCATCCTGCCGCTGCTCGCCCCGGGCCTGATGTCCACCTCGATGTTCGGCTTCATCACCGCCTGGAACGAGCTCCCCCTCGTCCTGGTCGTCAACAAGGAGGCGGAGTCCCAGACCCTGCCGCTGTGGCTGACCAGCTTCCAGACCGTCTTCGGCGACAACTGGGGTGCGACCATGGCCGCCTCGTCCCTCTTCGCCATCCCGATCCTGATCCTCTTCGTCTTCCTGCAGCGCAAGGCCGTCAGCGGCCTGACCGCCGGCGCCGTGAAGGGATAACGCCATCCGATGACGACAATCGCCAGCGGCACCGACACGCTCACACGCGACGCGCTGACCGTCCTCCAGCCCGGTTTCACCGGCACCACCGCCCCCGACTGGGTGCTGCGCCGCCTCGGCGAGGGCCTGGCCTCCGTCGGCCTCTTCGGGCGCAACATCGCCTCGGACGAGCAGCTGGCCGCCCTCACCGCCCAGCTCCGCGCCGAGCGCGAGGACGTGCTGGTCGCCATCGACGAGGAGGGCGGCGACGTCACCCGTCTCGAGGTGCGCACCGGCTCCTCCTTCCCCGGCAACCTCGCCCTCGGCGCGGTGGACGACGTGGGGCTCACCCGGCAGGTCGCCGCGGAACTGGGCCGCCGCCTCGCGGCCTGCGGCGTGAACCTCAACTGGGCCCCGTCCGCCGACGTCAACTCCAACCCCGACAACCCGGTCATCGGCGTGCGCTCCTTCGGCGCGAGCACCGACCTGGCCGCCCGGCACACCGCGGCCTACGTCACCGGGCTGCAGTCGGCGGGCGTGGCCGCCTGCACCAAGCACTTCCCCGGCCACGGCGACACCGCCGTCGACTCCCACCACGCCCTGCCCCGCATCGACGTGGACGCCTCGGTGCTGGCCGAGCGCGACCTGGTGCCCTTCCGCGCGGCCGTCGCCGCCGGCACCCGCGCGGTGATGAGCGCCCACATCCTGGTCCCCGCCCTGGACCCGGACCGTCCGGCAACGTTGTCCCGCCGCATCCTGACCGGCCTGCTCCGCGGCGAGCTGGGCTACGACGGCCTGATCGTCACCGACGGCATGGAGATGCGGGCCATCGCGGGCACCTACGGCATCGAACGCGGCAGCGTGCTGGCCGTCGCCGCCGGCGCCGACGCGATCTGCGTGGGCGGCGGCCTGGCCGACGAGGAGACCGTGCGACGGCTCCGCGACGCCCTGGTGGAGGCGGTCCGCTCGGGAGAGCTGCCCGAGGAGCGCCTGGCCGACGCGGCCGGGCGGGTGCGGGCCCTGGCCCGCTGGACGGCGGAGCGGGCGGACGCCTCGCGGTCCCTGCCCGCCGACGGCGACGTGGGCCTGCGCGCGGCCCGCCGCGCCCTGCGCGTCACCGGCGCCGAGGGCTTCACCCCGCTGACCGCACCGCCGTACGTCGCCGCGCTCACCCCCGTCGCCAACATCGCGGTCGGCGACGAGACCCCCTGGGGCGTCGCCGCCGAGCTGGGCCGGCTGCTCCCCGGCACCGAGACCGGCAGCTTCGCCGGAGCGGACGCCGGCGGCGAGGTGCTGGCGGCGTCCGGATCGCGCCGCGTCGTGGCGGTCGTCCGCGACGAGCACCGCCACCCCTGGATGGCGGCGGCCCTCGACACCCTGCTGGCGGCCCGGCCCGACACGATCGTGGTCGAGATGGGGGTCCCCGGGGCCGAGCCCCGCGGCGCCCTGCACGTGGCCACCCACGGCGCGGCCCGCGTCTGCGGCCGGGCGGCGGCGGAGGTCGTCGCCGGCGCCTGACCCGCGCACCCGGCCCGTCACGACGAAGGCGCCGCACCTCCCGGCCGGGGGGTGCGGCGCCTTCCGCCTTCGGGCCCGCGGGGGATGCGCGCGGACCCGCCGGTCAGATGCCCTGCCAGTCGGGCTTGTGGGAGTAGGTGTGCCGGAAGTAGTCGGCGAGCTTCAGCTTGGACGCGGCGGCCTCGTCGACGACGACCGTGGCGTGCGGGTGCAACTGGAGCGCAGAGGCCGGGCAGACGGCCGCGACGGGGCCCTCCACGCTCGCGGCGACGGCGTCCGCCTTGCCCTCGCCGGTGGCCAGCAGCACCAGGTGCCGGGCCTCCAGGATGGTGCCGATGCCCTGCGTGATCACGTGGTGCGGGACCTGCTCGATGTCGCCGTCGAAGAACCGGGCGTTGTCGACGCGGGTCTGCTCGGTCAGCGTCTTGATCCGGGTCCGAGAGGCGAGCGAGGAGCACGGCTCGTTGAACCCGATGTGCCCGTCGGTCCCGATCCCCAGCAACTGGAGATCGACCCCGCCGGCCTGGGCGAGCGCCCGGTCGTAGGCCTCGCAGGCGGCCTGCACGTCCGCGGCCGTGCCGTCCGGGCCCATGAAGGCGTCCATGCCGATCCCGAGCGGCTGGAGCACCTCGCGCCGGAGCACCGAACGGTACGACTCCGGGTGCTCCGCCGGCAGCCCCACGTACTCGTCGAGCTGGGCGATCCGCGCCCGCGCGGTGTCGACGGAGCCCGCCCGCACCCGGGCGGCCAGCGCCTCGTAGACGGGCAGCGGCGTCGAGCCGGTGGCGACCCCGAGCAGGGCGTCGGGCTTGCGCCGGAGCAGCTGCGCCATGGCCTCGGCAATGAGCTCGCCGCCCGCCCTGGCGTCGGGAACGATGACAACTTCCACGCTTGCCTGCCGTTTCGAAGTGAGGGACCCGCCCGGTGCCCGGGACTGGCTATGTGGTTTAGACCAATCTAACAGAGGAGGGCCTCGCGGGCGTGCCGAAACGGCGGCCCGCCGGGCGGGCGCGCCGCCGTGCGCGGGGAAATTGCCCCCGCGGTCCGGCCCCGCTCGTGGGCCAACAGGGTTAGGCTTCAGGCGACCGCCCGGACGCCCGGGCGGCCGTCGGAACACGACAACTGCAAAGACCGTCCACCGCATGGACACGGCTAGTGGTCTAGTCCACAATGGTCACCGAGACACGTGCCGCGACACCCACGCGAGATGGACGTCGGACTTCCGCCCTCCCCGCACAGGAGGGCGGACCGAGGAACCGGAGCTCTCTGCCCTGACTGCCCCGGCTCCTCATCCTTCGGCCGACCGGGACCGCACACCCCACGGCCGATGTTGCTCCGGGCTGCGGTGCCGGGAGGGTTGAGGGTCCCTCCCAGGCGCCGCGGCCCGCGGGTGTCTCCAGGGCCCGGGCACGGCGGAATCTGGCCGATTTCGATCGCTGTCCGTACCGCCAGGTACGCTCAGCCACGTGCCCTCCATGAACGAACTCGTACGCCAGCACACCGCCCTCGACGCCTCCGACCTCGAGTGGCTCCACCTGCTGGTCTCGGAGTGGCAGCTCCTCTCCGACCTCTCCTTCGCCGACCTGGTCCTGTGGGTCCCCACCCGCGACGGCACCCGGTACGTGTCCGTCGCCCAGATGCGGCCCAACACCGGTCCGACCTCGTACCAGGACGACATGGTCGGCCACCTCGTCCCGCGCGGCCGGCGCCCCATGCTGGACGTGGCCCTGGACGAGGGCCGGATCGTGCGCGAGGGCGACCCGGAGTGGCGCGAGGAGGTCCCGGTCCGGGTCGAATCCATCCCCGTACGGCGCCAGGGCCGCGTCCTCGGCGTCATCGCCCGCAACACCAACCTGCTCACCGTGCGCACGCCGAGCCGCCTGGAGCTCACCTACCTGCAGAGCGCCTCGGACCTCGCGCAGATGATCGCCGCCGGTGCCTTCCCGTTCGAGAACCAGCAGGTCGACATGGACGCGTCACCGCGCGTCGGCGACGGCCTGGTCAGGGTCGACGCCGACGGCATCGTCCAGTACGCCTCCCCCAACGCGCTGTCGGCCTACCACCGCATGGGCCTGGCCGCCGACCTGGTGGGCCAGCACCTGGGCCGGACCACCGCCGAACTCGCCCCGTCCCGCGGGCCGGTGGACGAGGCACTCGCCAAGGTGGCCAGCGGCTGGGCGCCGCGCGAGTTCGAGATCGAGGCGCACGACGGGGTGATCCAGTTCCGCGCCATCCCGCTCAAGCCCAAGGGCACCCGCATCGGTTCGCTGGTGCTGCTGCGCGACGTCACGGAACTGCGCCGCCGTGAACGAGAGTTGATCACGAAGGACGCCACCATCCGGGAGATCCACCACCGGGTGAAGAACAACCTCCAGACGGTGGCCGCCCTGCTCCGGCTGCAGGCCCGGCGCATCGAGTCCGAGCGCGGCCGCGAGGCGCTGGAGGAGGCCGTACGCCGCGTCGGCTCGATCGCGATCGTGCATGAGACGCTGTCTCAGAACCTGGACGAGCGCGTGGAGTTCGACGAGATCGCCGACCGCGTGCTGGCCATGGTCGCCGAGATCTCACCCGGCAAGGTCACCGGCCGGCGCACCGGCCGCTTCGGCATCCTGGACGCCGAGGTGGCCACCCCGCTGTCGATGGTGCTGACCGAGGTCCTGCAGAACGCGCTGGAGCACGGCTTCCGCGAGGGCGACACCGGCACGGTCGAGGTCACCGCGGTCCGCGGGGGGACGACGAAGGAGGCCCGGCTGCTGGTCACCGTCCAGGACGACGGGGTCGGCCTGCCCGAGGACTTCGATCCGCACCGCTCCGGCAATCTCGGGCTGCAGATCGTCCGCACCCTGGTCGAGGGCGAGCTGGGCGGCACCTTCGACATGGTCCCGGCTCCCGAGCGCGGTACCAGCGTGATCCTGGACATCCCGGTGCCGGCGGAGAAGTAGGAGCGGCAGGGCGGGGGCGTCCGGGGCTTTCTGCTGTCCCGGACGGTTCCGGGACAGCAAAAAGCCCCGGACCGGTGACGGTCCGAGGCCAGTGCTCGTGCGATGCGGAAGAGCATCGGGGTACTGCGCGCTGCGGCTCGGGGGCGGGAGTTGCGTACTCGCTGTACGCGCCGCCAAGCTCAGGCTGTCAGCAGGGGTGACTGGTCAGGCGGAGGCCTGACGAGCCCGGTTGCGGGCGGCACGGCGCTTCATCGCGCGGCGCTCGTCCTCGCTGAGACCACCCCAGACGCCGGAGTCCTGACCGGACTCGAGCGCCCACTGCAGGCACTGCTCCATGACAGGGCAGCGACGGCAGACGGCCTTGGCTTCCTCGATCTGCAGCAGCGCGGGACCGGTGTTGCCGATGGGGAAGAAGAGCTCGGGGTCTTCCTCGCGGCAAACGGCGCGGTGACGCCAGTCCATGGCTGCTACCTCTCCTTGGTATGACTGTGCAGGGTGCTTGTGAATGTGAACGCTTTCACGAATCCCTCAACAAGGGAAGGGCCTACCGCCGGGTTCCCGACGTGGTCCTTGGGTTTGAAGAGGGGTTCCGGTGATCTGTGGAGGCCGGTGTTGCGGGCCGTCCCGATCGCCAAGAAGAGACTCGCAAACCTCGGCGGTGGATACAACCCCTTCCGGAAAGTTTTTTTTGATTCTTCGGTGTCGACTAGGTCACAGCCGTACTTCTATGGGGTGGACCCTGGCCTAAACGTTCGAGTGAAAGGACTTTTGCCGGTTCTGCTCACACAATCACACGCAGTGCACGGCGTACGCCTGTGAACGTCACGCTCGTCCGCAGCCCCAGGTGGTCACCGTCCATCTGGAGGGGCAGGGGCACCTTCGAATGCAAGGTGAAGTCACTCAGATCGTGCAGGGAGACGGCGTGCTTCCCGCGGGGGCCGCGCTCGGGGGACGAAGTGAGCAACTGTGTGCCATACCGGGCGACCGCGGCCGTCGACAGCCGGCTGAGCCCGAACACGTCGAGCCCGGTGTCGAACGACGCCTCGGGCGACGCGTAGATCGGGCGGTTGCCGAGGAACGTCCACGGGCACGTGTTCGAGACTATGGACAGCACCAGATCGGTGACCGGGTCCTCGCCGGCGCGTTCCAGCGTGATGGTGCCGCTGCGGCGGTGCGGTTCCCCGATGAGCTGGCGCACCACCTGGCGGACGTAGAGAGCGTGTGTGGATCTCTTGCCCTGTTCGCGGTGCTGTTCCACCCGTCCGACCACACCGGCGTCGAAGCCCAGCCCGGCGTTGAAGGTGAACCAGCGGGCCGGCACGGCCTCGTCCTCCGAGCCGGGTGTGCCGGAGGCCAGTCCCAGACCGACGGTCCGCTCGCTGCCCTCGCGCAGCGCGTCCAGCAGGGCACCGGTGGCCTCCACCGCGTGGTTGGGCAGGCCGAGGGCGCGGGCGAAGACGTTGGTGGAACCGCCGGGGACGACCGCGAGACCGGGCAGGTGGTCCGGATCGGGGCCGGCGTGCAGCAGGCCGTTGACGACCTCGTTCACCGTGCCGTCGCCGCCGAGGGCCACCACGAGCTCGATGTCGTCGCTCAGCGCGGCCTGCCGGCCGAGGTCGCGCGCGTGGCCGCGGTACTCGGTGGTGACCGCCTCCAGCTTCATCTCGCTCGCGAGCGCGTGGATCAGCACGTCGCGCGTGCGCGCGCTCGTGGTGGTTGCCGCCGGATTGACCACGAGAAGTGCACGCATGGTGTGCAGGGTACCTACTGGGCGGTACCCCGGCCCAGGCCGAGGTAGGGATCAGGTAAGAGACCGGCGCGGGACCGGCCCGCGGGCACCGGCGTCGTGCGGGCTACCCTTCAGGGGTGAGCAGTGAGCAGAACCCCACCCCCGAAGCCGAAGCCGCCGAAGAGGCGGGCCCCCGTCCCGGCCGGCTGACCGTCGCGGCCGCGCTCGCCGCGCTGGAGGGGCTGGCGCTCGTCGTCGGCGGTGCCTGGATGCTCGTGGGAGGGCTCACCGGGCATCCCGACGACCGGACCTCGGCCGTCACCGGCGGCATCACCCTGATCGTCCTCGCCCTGCTGCCGCTGCTCGCCGCGCGCGGGCTGCTCGGCCGGCGCGGCTGGAGCCGGGGACCCGCCGTGATCACGCAGATCATGGCGCTGCCGGTCGCCTACAACCTCCTCCAGGCCGACAGCGTGGCCATCCCGGCGGGGATCGTGCTGGCCGTCGTGTCCGTCGCGGCGCTGGTCCTGCTGGTGAACCCCACGACGACCCGGGCCCTCGGCATCCGCGGACCCGGCCGCGCCGAGAAGTAGCCGCGCGACCGGCGCCGGCGGCTACTCCTCGACCAGCAGCTTCTCCCGGAGCTGCGCCAGCGTGCGCGCCAGCAGCCGCGACACGTGCATCTGGGAGATCCCGACCTCCTGCGCGATCTGCGACTGGGTCATGTTGCCGAAGAAGCGCAGCAGCAGGATCCGCTTCTCGCGGGGCGGCAGATCCTCCAGCAGCGGCTTGAGCGACTCCCGGTACTCGACGCCCTCCAGCGCCTCGTCCTCGGCGCCGAGAGTGTCCGCGACCGCCGGCGACTCGTCGTCGGTGTCCGGGACGTCCAGGGACAGCGTGGAGTACGCGTTGGCGGACTCCAGGCCCTCGAGGACCTCCTCCTCCGAGATCGACAGCTTCTCGGCGAGCTCGTGGACCGTGGGGGAGCGGCCGTGCAGCTGCGAGAGCTCCGCCGTGGCCGTCGTCAGGGCCAGCCGCAGCTCCTGGAGCCGGCGCGGGACGCGCACCGCCCAGCCCTTGTCGCGGAAGTGCCGCTTGATCTCGCCGACGACCGTCGGGGTCGCGTACGTGGAGAACTCCACCCCGCGGTCCGGGTCGAAACGGTCGACGGACTTGATCAGTCCGATGGTGGCGACCTGCGTGAGGTCGTCCAGCGGCTCGCCGCGGTTGCGGAAGCGGCGTGCGAGGTGCTCGACGAGCGGCAGGTGCATGCGGACCAGCCGGTTGCGCAGTTCCGCGTACTCGGGCGTGTCCTTCGTCAGCGTGCGCAGCTCGAGGAACAGGGCGCGCGCCCCGCTGCGGTCCTGCGGGTCGTGCCGCGTGCCCTGAGTGCCGCGCGCGCCCGGCGCCCGGTCGTGGGAGTGTCGCTCGTGCTCGCTCATCGTCCCGCCCGTCGCCCTTTCCCGAGCCCGCGCCTCCGCTCGGCCCGGCCGGGCGGGCGTGCCCCCGGTCCGCCCGGCCGCGGGCGCGCTCCGCACGGCACCGCCCCCGCTCCCCGGAGGGGCCTCGTCCTCCGGGTGCGGCCGGGCCTGCTCGGGAATGCCGTCGATGCCGTCCGCCATGCGCGGGGCCTCGTTCTCCGAACGTGCGCCCTCGGCCGACAGTCCTCGTGTACCGCGCTCTTCGTCCCGCACCGGCCCGTCCCCGTTCCTCACGTCGGCCCGGGTCCCGCGCCGCGCTGTTTGTAGAGGCTGATCGAAACGGTTTTGTCCTCGTCCACGGCGGAGGAGACCTTGCCCGCGAGAGCGGACAGGACGGTCCAGGCGAAGGTGTCCCGTGAGGGGGCGTGACCGTCCGTGGTCGGCGCCGAGACAGTGACTTCGAGCGAGTCGTCGACGAGGCGGAAGACACAACTGAGCACCGAGCCGGACACGGCCTGCTGCAGCAGGATCGCGCAGGCCTCGTCCACTGCGATGCGCAGGTCCTCGATCTCGTCGAGGGTGAAGTCCAAGCGGGCTGCGAGGCCGGCCGTCGCCGTACGCAGCACCGACAGGTAGGCACCCGCGGCCGGCAGCCGGACTTCCACGAAGTCCTGGGTCGCGGGCTCGCCTGCGATCTGGGACACCCTCACCTCCAAGGTGGTACAAGCGTTACAGGGCCGAGGGTCGCCCCTCGGGGTAACGCGACACGTGGTTCAGCGGTGACGTTATCGCGCTCCGAACTTTCCTGTCCCCGAGACCCCAACCCCTTGCTGTCACTCATAGTAAACACATGAACACGCACAGTGGCTAGGGGTTCGACGGGCTCAAATCGGGAGAGCGCGCGCCGGGTTGACGTACCCAGGCGTCGGACGGTCGAACCGTCCCCCCGGTGCCGTCGTACGGGGGTCACACGAGCACGTGGTCGACGAAGCACCAGCGCCACGTCTCCCCGGGCTCGTAGGTCCGCATGACGGGGTGGCCGGTCTCCTTGTGGTGCGCCGTCGCGTGCTGCCTCGGCGAGGAGTCGCAGCAGCCGACGTGGCCGCAGGTGAGACACAGCCTCAGCTGCACCGGATCCGTCCCCTCGGCCAGACATTCCGGGCAGGTGTCTCCCAGCGGCCTCGGCTCCGGGTGCGGCAGCGCGTCGGCGTGCGTGCACTGTTTCATGATTGCCAGGTTACGACGGGCGTGCGGGTGACCGCGCGGAGAAAAGGGTGGGGCGAGGACCATGGACGTGATGCCGCTGCTGTTGCTGGTGGCGGGCAGTGCCGCGATCGCCGCGGCGGGCCGGCGCATCCCGGTGCCGGTACCGCTGCTGCTGGTCGCGGCGGGTCTGGCGGTCAGCTACGTGCCCGGGGTGCCCGACTACACCCTGGACCCGCACATCGTCCTGCCGCTGCTGCTGCCCCCGCTGCTGTACACGGCCGCCACCGACAGCTCCTACCTCGACCTGCGGGCCCAGCTGCGGCCGGTGGCGCTGCTGTCCGTCGGGTACGTGCTCTTCGCGACCTTCGTGGTCGGCTGCGCGGCCTATCTGATCGTGCCGGGGCTGCCGCTGACCGCCGCGCTGGTGCTCGGCGCGGTGGTGGCCCCGCCGGACGCGGTCGCGGCCACGGCGGTCGCTCGCCGGGTGGGGCTGCCGTCCCGGATCACCACCATCCTGCAGGGCGAGTCCCTGGTGAACGACGCCACCGCGATCACCGCGTACAAGGTGGCCCTCGCGGCGGCGGTCGGCGAGGGCGCCACCTGGGCCGGCGGGATCGGCGAGTTCCTGATCGCCGCGGTCGGCGGTGTCGGCGTCGGGCTGGTGCTGATGGTGCCCATCCACTGGCTGCGCACGCACGTGCAGGAGGCGTTGCTGCAGAACACGCTCTCCCTGCTGATCCCGTTCGTCGCGTACGCCGCCGCCGAGCAGGTGCACGCCTCCGGAGTGCTGGCGGTGGTGGTCGTCGCGCTCTACCTCGGCCACCGCGCGTGGGAGGTCGACTTCGCCACCCGGCTCCAGGAGGAGGCGGTGTGGAAGATGGTGGCCTTCGTCCTGGAGTCGGCCGTGTTCGCCCTGATCGGTCTCCAGCTGCCCGTGGTACTCAAGGGCCTCGGCGCGTACGAGGGTGCCGAGGCCGCCTGGTACGCGATCGCCGTGTTCCTGGTCGTCGCCGCGGCCCGCTTCGTGTGGGTGTACCCGGCGACCCTCCTGCCGCGGATGCTGTCGGCACGCATCCGCGCGCGCGAGGAGGACCCCGGCTGGAGGGGGCCGTTCGTCATCGGCTGGGCCGGGATGCGGGGCGTGGTCTCGCTGGCCATCGCCTTCTCCATCCCGCTCACCGTGCACGGCGGCGGGCCCTTCCCCGAGCGCAACCTCATCCTGTTCCTGACCTTCACCACGGTCATCGGCACCCTGGTCGTGCAGGGCGTGACCCTGCCGCCCCTGATCCGCCTGCTGAAGTTCCCGGCGCACGACGTGCAGGCCGAGACGCTCGCGGAGGCCAACGCCCAGGCGCAGGCCTCCCGGGCCGCCGAACAGCGCCTGGACGACCTGCTCACCGACGAGCGCAACGCCCTGCCGGCGCCCCTCGCCGACCGCTTGCGCACGGTGCTGGAGCGCCGCCGCAACGCCGTCTGGGAACGCCTCGGGCAGGCCAATCCCGTCACCGGCGAGACCGTCGACGACACCTACCGGCGACTGTCCCGGGAGATGATCAGCGCGGAGCGCGAGGTGTTCGTCCGGTTGCGGGACGGCCGGTACATCGACGACGAGATGCTCCGGACGCTGCTGCGCCGCCTGGACCTGGAGGAGGCGGCGGCGTACCGGGAGACCGCGTAGGGCCGTCCGGCGGACAGGACGCAGGGGAGGCGCGGCACCGGACCGGTGCCGGTGGGCGGGGCGGCGCGGGCGACCGACGGCCACGCCGCCGGGGGCGGCGCCCATGCCCTTCGGCAGGGCGAGGGCGTGCCGGACCGCGCGTCCGTGGAGTGATCCGCCGGACGGGCGCCGGGCCGGTCTCAGGGGAAGGGGCGGCCGGTGATGACCGCCGCGAGGGTCGTGCCCCGCGGGAAGGCGCCCTCCTCGGCCAGCGTCAGCAGGCCGTGGAGCATCTTGGCGACGTAGACGCGCTCGACGGGCAGTCCGTGACGTCGCTCGAAGTCCGCGGCGAAGGAGTCGAGCTCGGGGGAGACGCGGGCGTAGCCGCCGCCGTGGAAGCGGTCGTCGAGGCTCCAGGTGCCGCGCGGTCCGCCGAAGGCCCTCTGCTGGAGCCGTCGTATCTCGTCGGCCAGGAAGCCGCCCTTGAGCACGGGGATCCCCAGTGCCCGCCGGCCCCGGGGGAGTCCGGCGGCCAGCCCGGCGAGCGTGCCGCCGGTGCCGCAGGCGAGCGCGACGACATCGGCGTGCTCCGCCAGCTCCTCGCCGAGGGCCCGGCAGCCGCGGACGGCCGCGGCGTTGCTGCCGCCCTCGGGGACGACGACCGCGTCCTCGGCGCCGGCAGCCCGCAGCAGGGCCGCCAGGGTCCCGGGATCGGCCTTGCGGCGGTACGCCGAGCGGTCGGTGAAGTGCAGCCGCATGCCGTCGGCCACGCACCGGGCCAGGGACGGGTTCAGCGGCCGCCCGGCCAGCTCCTGGCCGCGCACCACGCCGACCGTGGACAGGCCGAGCAGCCGTCCGGCGGCGGCCGTGGCCCGCAGGTGATTGGAGTAGGCGCCCCCGAAGGTGACGACGGTACGGCCGTGCGCCGTGGCGAGATTCGGTGCGAGTTTGCGCCATTTGTTGCCGACCAGGTCCGGATGGATCAGATCGTCGCGCTTCAGCAGCAGCCGTACCCCGCGCCGCTCGAACCGCTCGTCCACGGCCTCCTGCACCGGCGAGGGCAGCCGGGGGCGCAGGGCGGCGAGATCGGCGGAGTCGGAGGGTCCGGTGCTGGTCACCCCGCCATTGTCACGCCGCTCGGCGCGCGGCGTCCGGTCACTTCAGCCGGTCCCGGATCCGCGCCCGCATCGACGCCATCGTGAACCCCCGCGGGTCCACCTTCCCGGGCTGCCATTCGAGGTGGCCGATGACGGAACGTTCCGTCCAGCCGTGGTGGCGGCAGACGGCGGCGGCGACCCGCTCGATCGCCTCCAGCTGCGCGGCCGGCCAGGGGTCCTCGCCGTTGCCGAGGTTCTCGCACTCGAAGCCGTAGAAGTGCCGGTTGCCGTCGGTGTTCGCCTCGTTGTCCCGGGGCAGCGCCTTCTCCGCGACGACCGCGCGCAGGACCTCGTCGTCGCCGAGTCCCGCGTGGTTGGCCCGGCCGTAGCCGACCAGGTGGACCTTGCCGTCCTTGGTGACGACGCCGTGGCACAGCGGGCCCGGCAGGCCCTCGTAGCCCTTGCGGCAGATGTCCACGGTCCGCGCGCTGCCCTTGGTGACCGTGTGGTGGATCATCACGCCGTGGACGGGGCCCCACGGACCCTTGTGGTTGCGGTTGTGGTGCCGCCAGTCGCCGACCTCGACGACGGTGAGACCCTCGGCCTTCAGGGCCTTGAGGAAACTGCCCGCGGACATGGGTGAGGCCATGACCGACTCCTTCACGCTGCGCGACGACCGCCGGGCGCGACCGCCTCGTACGGTGCTTGTACCGAAACGGAGCTGTCCCTATGACTTGTTCGGGCCGTGTGCGAGCCGATCCGGACATCCTCCGCCCCGGCACGGCGGCGGGGTCCTGCTTCGCGCGGCGGTGCGAACCCCTCTCCCTGCCCCGGCGGACGGTGATCCATTCCCGCTCTTTCGGGTAATAGCACCGGCACGTTGCGTGAGGAAGGCTGGTCCGCGCACATCGATGCCGGACGCAGGCGTCCGGCATGACCGGGAGGGCAATTCCTTATGTCGGTAGGCGAAGAGGTCCGCACCGAGCAGACCAGGCCGCAGCAGAGCCTCGGCACGGCGGCCGCGCGGAACCTGGCCACCACGACCAAGTCCGTACCTCAGATGCAGGAGATCAGCTCGCGCTGGCTGCTGCGCACGCTCCCGTGGGTGGACATCCAGGGCGGCACGTACCGGGTGAACCGGCGCATGACCTTCGCCGTCGGCGACGGCCGGGTGACGTTCGTGAAGACCGGCGACCGCGTCGAGGTGATCCCCGCGGAGCTGGGCGAGCTGCCGGCCCTGCGCTCCTACGAGGACGAGGAGGTCCTGTCGGAACTCGCCCAGCGCTGCGAGCAGCGGGAGTTCGGCCCGGGCGAGGTGATCGCCTCGTTCGGCGGTCAGGCCGACGAGGTCTACCTGCTGGCGCACGGCAAGGTCGAGAAGATCGGCACCGGCCCGTACGGTGACGACGCGGTGCTCGGAGTCCTCGCCGACGGCGCCTACTTCGGCGACCAGGCGCTGCTCGACGGGGACGCCATCTGGGAGTACACCGCCCGCACGGTCACCGCCTGCACGGTCCTCGTCCTGCCCCGCCGGCAGGTGGAGCAGCTCGCGGAGCGCTCGGACACCCTGCGCGAGCACCTCCAGCGGCAGCGCTCGATCCCCGAGCAGCGGACCAACAAGCACGGCGAGAAGGCCATCGACCTCGCCGCCGGCCACAGCGGCGAGCCGGACATCCCGCACACCTTCGTCGACTACGAGGCGCGGCCCCGTGAGTACGAGCTGAGCGTCGCCCAGACCGTGCTGCGCATCCACTCGCGCGTCGCCGACCTCTACAACCAGCCGATGAACCAGACGGAGCAGCAGGTCCGGCTGACGGTCGAGGCGCTGAAGGAGCGCCAGGAGCACGAGCTGATCAACAACCGCGAGTTCGGGCTGCTGCACAACTGCGAGTACGACCAGCGGATCCAGCCGCACGACGGCGTGCCCGGCCCGGACGACCTGGACGAGCTGCTCAGCCGCCGGCGCGGCACCAAGCTGCTCCTCGCCCACCCGCGGGCGATCGCCGCCATCGGACGCGAGCTCAACAAGCGCGGACTGGTCCCCGAGACGATCGACATCGCCGGCAACCGCATCCCGACCTGGCGCGGCGTCCCCATCTACCCCTGCAACAAGATCCCGGTCAGCGAGGCCCGCACGACCTCGATCATCGCGATGCGTACGGGCGAGGCGGACCAGGGCGTCATCGGACTGCGGGCCACCGGCATCCCGGACGAGATCGAGCCGAGTCTGTCGGTGCGGTTCATGGGCATCAACGAACAGGCCGTCATCAAGTACCTGGTCACGGCCTACTACTCGGCCGCGGTCCTCGTGCCCGACGCACTCGGCGTCCTGGAGAACGTCGAGATCGGCCGCTGGCGGTGACGCCAGTCTCCCGAACGCCGTGTTCCCGCCCGCCCGGGCGGGTACACCCCGGGGGTACGGAGGCGGACGCATGGGGGAGGTGAGCCGATGACGGAAGCCGGGCAGGGCGCCGCCGAGGCGCCCCACCCCACCGGAACCCTGGAACGGCACGGGACCATCGGGGGGCAGCGCGACAGGGAGCCCGGGGTGGCGCCCGTGTCCGACGGGCAGGAGGCGGCGGAACTCCTGCACCGGTCCCGGGCCTCGGTCGATCCCGAACTGCGCTCCGCCATGGCGACGCTCCCCGACGCCATGCGCCGGGTCGCGCTCTACCACTTCGGCTGGCAGCACGCGGACGGCACGCCCGCCTCCGCGAACGCGGGCAAGGCGATCCGCCCCGCCCTCGTTCTCACCTCGGCCGCCGCGCTCGGCGGGGCCGGGGCCCGGGCGGCGGCGGTACGGGCGGCCGCGGCGGTGGAGCTGGTCCACAACTTCACGTTGCTGCACGACGACGTGATGGACCGCGACGCCACGCGCCGTCACCGGCCGACCGCCTGGGCCGTGTTCGGCCAAGCGGACGCGATCCTCGCGGGGGACGCCCTGCAGGCGCTGGCCCTGCGGCTGCTCGCGACGGACCCGCATCCGGCGTCCGCCGCGGCGGCCGTCCGGCTGGCGGACTGCGTCATCGAGCTGTGCGAGGGGCAGCAGGTGGACACCGCCATGGAGCGGCGCGCCCCCGGCGAGGTCACCCTCGGTGAGACCCTGGCGATGGCCGAGGCGAAGACCGGTGCGCTGCTGGGGTGCGCCTGTGCCATCGGCGGGCTGTACGCCGGGGCGGCCGACGAGGACGTCCGGGCGCTGGACGCCTTCGGCCGCGAGGCCGGTCTGGCCTTCCAGCTCATCGACGACGTCATCGGCATATGGGGCGACCCGGGCCACACCGGGAAACCGGCCGGCGCGGACCTGGCCGCCCGCAAGAAGTCGCTGCCGGTGGTCGCGGCTCTCGCGGCCGGCACCCCGGAGGCCGCCGCGCTCGCCGAGCTGTACGCGGCGCCGTACACGGAGGACGAGGAGGACCTGGAGCGCACGGCAGTGGCCGTGGAGCGGGCGGGCGGCCGGGACTGGGCACAGGCCCAGGCGGCCGACCGGATGGCGCGGGCCATGCAGGAGCTCGCCCGCGCGGTTCCCGAGCCGGAGGCGGCGGGCGGCCTGCTCGCCCTGGCCGAGTTCGTGACCCGGCGCAGCACCTGACGGCCACGGCCGCGCAAGACCCCGGAGCCCGTACAGGGCCGTTCGGCACCTGACCGCCGTACGACCGCACCGCCCAGGGCTCCGGTACGGCGGGTCCCGCACTTCCCCACGGTGTGCGGGGCCCGCCACCCCGCCGGGAACACCGTTCACGCCCCGCCGGTGCCTGCCGATAGGCTCAACCGCCGTACGGACGGGCGCTGTTGAGGTGGAAGGGCGGGTTGGGCATGGGTGTGGCGATCCGGACGGCGGTGGAGCACGACCGGGACCTGGTCGTGCGGCTGCTGGACGAGGCGTTCCAGGACGATCCGGTGAGCCGCTGGGTCTTCCCCGGCGACGAGTACCGCCGCGGGACCCACCACCGGCTCATGGCCGCCTTCACCGACGCCGTGCTCGCGGACGGGTGGATCGACATCACCGAGGACGGCGCGGCCTGCGCGCTGTGGCTGTCCGTGCCGGAGGACGCGCACGACGACGCGCACGACGGGGGCGCCGACGGGCCCGCCCAGGTGCGCGCGGCGGTGGACCCGGACAACGAGCGCGTCGAGCGGATCGCCAGGCTGACGGAGGACATCCACCCCGCCGGACGTGCCCACGCGTACCTGTGGATGATCGGTGTGGCCCCGGGACGGCAGGGCGAGGGCCTGGGCACCGCGCTCGTCGAGTCGGTCCTCGACCGCTGCGACCGCGAGAGACTGCCGGCCTATCTGGAGGCGAGCAGCGCCCGCAGCCGGGGGCTGTACGAACGCCTCGGCTTCGAGTTCACCGGCCGCGCCCTGGACCTGCCGGACGGCCCCCGGATGTGGCCCATGTGGCGCGAGCCGCACTAGAACCTGTCGTTCGGATCATGCCGGCGTCGCGGGGCCTCGCCACCCGCGACCCACGCACGAGGGGCCCGGCCGCGCGGTGCGGCCGGGCCCCTCGAAGGGTGTCCGTCCGCCTGCGATGGTGCACCGATCGCGGGCGTGCGGAGTGACTGGCCCGGGTCAGGCCTTCTTGGTCTCCCAGAAGATCTTGTCGATCTGGGCGATGTAGTCCAGCGCCTTCTGGCCGGTGGCCGGGTCGGTCGATCCCTTGGCGGCCGACAGGGCCTTCAGGGTGTCGTTGACCAGCTGGTGCAGCTCCGGGTACTTCTCGAAGTGCGGGGGCTTGAAGTAGTCGCTCCACAGCACGGAGACGTGGTGCTTCGCGAGCTCGGCGCGCTGCTCCTTGATGACCGTGGCGCGCGCCTGGAAGTGCGGGTCGTCGTTGCCGGCCATCTTCTCCTGGACGGCCTTCACCGACTCCGCCTCGATGCGGGCCTGGGCCGGGTCGTACACGCCGCAGGGCAGGTCGCAGTGGGCGCTGACCGTGACCTTGGGGGCAAACAGGCGGGAAAGCATGGAGCGTTCCTTCCTCGTGATCGTCTTCTCAGGGGGGACATTACTCCCTGGGAGACCCGATTTCGCGAGTGCCCCCGTGGGCTTAGGACAAAAGTCCGGGGTGAGACTGAGACTGGTGGAGGAAAGACCGGGGAGGTGCCGGGTGATGCCGGAGCTGTCGCAGGAGACCGGACGGGCGAGAGGGCCGCTGCCGTTCGGGCCGGCCGAGGTGACCGGGCCGTCGATGGTGCCCACGCTGCACCACGGGGACCTGCTGCTCGTGCACTGGGGGGCCAGGATCAGGCCCGGTGACGTGGTCGTGCTGCGGCATCCCTTCCAGCAGGACCTGCTGGTCGTCAAGCGGGCGGCGGAGCGGCGCGGGGCGGGTTGGTGGGTGCTCGGGGACAACGCCTTCGCCGGCGGCGACAGCACCGACTACGGGACGGTCCCCGAGGACCTCGTGCTGGGCAGGGTGCGCTTCCGGTACCGGCCGCGCAGGCCCGGTCAGCGCTCGCCGCTCGCCGTGGCCCGCTGGGCCGTCTCAGCGCTCAGGCCGGTGCTGTCCGACCGGTCCGCCTCCAGGCGCTTGCGGGCGCGGTAGGCCGCCACGTTGGCGCGGGTGGCGCAGCGGTCGGAGCAGTAGCGCCGGGAGCGGTTGGTGGAGGTGTCCAGGTAGGCGTTGCGGCAGGGGGACGCCTCGCACAGGCCGAGGCGGTCCACGCCGTACTCGGTGAGGTGGAAGGCCAGGCCCATGGCGGCGATGGCGGCGAAACCGGCGGTCGCGTTGGACGGGTGGTCCGCCAGGTGCATGTGCCACAGGGGGCGGCCGTCGTCGTCGCGGTGGTCGTGGCCGGAGATCTGGGGGCTCACCGGGAACTCCAGGAGCAGGGAGTTGAGGAGGTCCACGGCGAGCGTCTCGTCGCCCTCGTCGGCCGCCTCGAAGACCGCCCGCAGCCGCCCCCGGACCGAGCGGAACCGGGTCACGTCCGAGTCCGTGGCCCGCCGGGCCGCCGACTGGTTGGCGCCGAAGAGTTCGCGGACGGCCTCGACCGAGGTCAGGGAGTCCTGCCCCCGGGCCGGTTCCTCGGTGTTGACGAGGCGTACGGCGTAATCCGAGTAATAGGCCAGTTCCACTTGTAGTCCTTACGAAGGGGCTCTATGGTCGTGCCTGCGGTCAGGTAACAGCTGATCGTGCCTACAGGGTATTACGTATGCCGACGTGACGGAGGGGCTCGATGACGGACGCGGAGATCACCACGACCGGTGCGGACTGGAACGCGTGGCAGGCGAGCTGGGACCGGCAGCAGGAGTGGTACATGCCGGACCGCGAGGAACGCTTCCGGATCATGCTCGACATGGTCGAGGCCCTGACCGGCCCCGCACCGCGCGTGCTCGACCTCGCCTGCGGCACCGGCACCATCACCGCCCGGCTGCTCGCCCGGTTCCCGGACGCCGTCAGCACCGGCGTGGACCTCGACCCCGCGCTCCTCGCCATCGCCGAGGGCACCTTCGCGGGTGACGACCGGGTCTCCTTCGTCACCGCGGACCTCAAGGACCCCGACTGGCCGGCGAAGCTCCCGTACGACTCCTACGACGCCGTCCTGACCGCGACGGCCCTGCACTGGTTCCACGCCGAACCCCTCGCCGCCCTCTACGGTCGGGTCGCGGAGCTGGTCCGCGACGGCGGTGTCTTCATGAACGCGGACCACATGATCGACGAGACCACGCCGCGGATCAACGCGGCCGAGCGCGCGCAGCGGCACGCCCGCATGGAGGAGGCCAAGCGGGAAGGTGCCCTCGACTGGTCCGAATGGTGGCAGCTCGCCGCCAAGGACCCCGTCCTCGCCGAGCCCACGGCCCGACGCTTCGAGATCTACGGCGAGCACGCCGACGGCGAGATGCCCTCGGCCGGATGGCACGCGCGCGTGCTGCGCGAGAAGGGCTTCGGCGAGGTGCGGCCGGTGTGGTGCTCGCCGTCGGACACGCTGCTGCTGGCGCTGAAGTAGGACCGCACGACGAGGGGCGGTACGGATCTCCGTACCGCCCCTCGGCGTGTGCGTGTGATCAGAGCACCTTGGACAGGAACGACTTCGTCCGCTCGTGCTGCGGGTCGGTCAGCACGTCGCGCGGGTTGCCCGACTCGACCACCACGCCGCCGTCCATGAAGACCAGGCTGTCGCCCACCTCGCGGGCGAAGCCCATCTCGTGGGTGACCACGACCATCGTCATGCCGGACTCGGCCAGGTCGCGCATGACGTCCAGGACGTCACCGACCAGCTCCGGGTCCAGGGCCGAGGTCGGCTCGTCGAACAGCATCAGCTTCGGGTCCATCGCGAGGGCCCGGGCGATCGCCACCCGCTGCTGCTGGCCGCCGGAGAGCTGCGAGGGGTAGTTGCCGGACTTGTCGCCCAGGCCCACGCGCTCCAGCAGCTGCATGGCGCGCTCCCTGGCCTGCGCCCTGCTGACGCCCTTGACCTGGACCGGCGCCTCCATGACGTTCTCCACGGCCGTCATGTGCGGGAACAGGTTGAAGCGCTGGAAGACCATGCCGATGTCCCGGCGCTTGAGGGCGACCTCGCTGTCCTTGAGCTCGTAGAGCTTGTCGCCCTTCTGGCGGTAGCCGACCAAGTCCCCGTCGACGTACAGCCGTCCGGCGTTGATCTTCTCCAGGTGGTTGATGCACCGCAGGAAGGTCGACTTGCCGGAGCCGGAGGGGCCGATGAGGCAGAACACCTCGCCCTGCTTCACCTCCAGGTCGATGCCCTTGAGGACCTCGACCGCGCCGAAGGACTTGTGCACGCCCTCGGCCTTGACCATGGCGTGGGAGGAGGACTGCTTCATGCCGCGGCTCCCTTCGGACGGCGCGTGGGCAGAACCGCGGCCTTGAAGCGCTGCAACGGCGTCGGCGGCAGGGACCGGCTCGATCCGCGGGCGTAGTAGCGCTCGACGTAGTACTGCCCGACGCTCAGGATCGAGGTCATGATCAGGTACCAGGCGGCGGCCAGGAAGTACATCTCGACCGTGGAGCCCGCGTTCTGGCCGATGTCCTGGGCCTGCTTGAACAGGTCGTAGAACTGCACCGCCGAGACGAGCGAGGTCGTCTTCAGCATGTTGATGACCTCGTTGCCCGTGGGCGGCACGATGACCCGCATCGCCTGCGGGATCACGATCCGGCGGAGCGTCTTCGGGTGGCTCATGCCCAGGGCGTGCGACGCCTCGGTCTGCCCCTCGTCGACCGAGAGCAGACCGGCGCGGCAGATCTCGGCCATGTAGGCGGCCTCGTTGAGACCCAGGCCGAGCAACGCCGTCAGCAGCGGCGTCATGAAGGACGACCAGTAGTCCTTGTAGATCGGACCCAGGTTGATGTACTCGAAGACCAGGCCCAGGTTGAACCAGACGAAGAGCTGGACCAGGACCGGGGTGCCGCGGAAGAACCAGATGTAGAACCACGCCACCGACGAGGTCACCGGGTTCTTCGACAGCCTCATCACGGCGAGCAGGATGCCGCCGGCGATGCCGATCACCATCGAGAGCACCGTGAGGACCAGGGTGTTCCAGACGCCGTCGAGGATGCGGTCGTCGAAGAAGTAGTCGGGGATCGCTCCCCAGTTGATCTTGCCTTGCGCGAAGGCGTAGACGACCGCGCCCAGGAGGGCGAGCGCGACGACCGCGGACACGTACCGTCCCGGGTGCCGGACCGGAATGGCCTTGATGGCCTCCGGCCCGGCGGGGGGCATCGCGTCGGGACCGGTCGTCTTGTTGACGTCAACAGTCACGGATGGAGCCTTTCAGAGCCGCGTCGAACGGGACGGTTCAGGAGCCGCCGTTGATCTTGGCCTCGGTGACCGCGCCGTCCGCGACACCCCACTTCTCGACGATCTTCTTGTACTCGCCGCTGTCGATGACGGCCTGCACGGCCGCCTGCAGCGCGTCGCGCAGCTGGGTGTTGTCCTTGGCGACGGCGATGCCGTAGGGGCCCGCCTCGACCTGGTCGCCGACGATCTCGAAGTAGTTGCCGCCGCCGGAGTTCTTCACGGAGTACGCGGCGATCGGGAAGTCGGCGGAGACGACGTTCGCGCCCTTGGAGCGCATCCGGGTCTCGGCCTCGGGGTTGGTCGCGAAGTCCTCGATCTTCAGCGTCTTCTTGCCGGCCTTCTCGCACTTCTGCGCCTGTTCCTTGGCCAGGTCGTGGGAGAAGGTGTTGCGCTGGACGGCCATGGTCTTGCCGCACAGGTCGTCCCAGGTCTTGATGCCCTGGTCGTCGCCCTTGTTGGTGTAGAGCGAGACGCCCGCGGTGAAGTAGTCGACGAAGTCGACGCCGGCGCCGACCTTCTTGCCGGTGTCGCCGTCGATGCCCTCCTGCCGGTCCTTGGTGTCGGTCATGGCCGACATGGCGATGTCGTAGCGCTTGGAGGCGAGACCGCCGACGAGGGTGTCGAACGTGGCGTTCTGGAACTCGAACTTCACGCCGAGCTGCTTGCCCAGGGCCGCCGCGAGGTCCGGGTCGATGCCGGCCGTCTTGCCGGAGTCGTCCTTGAACTCGACCGGAGCGTAGGCGATGTCGGATCCGACCTTGATGACGCCCTTGTCACGTATCGCCTGCGGCAGCTTTTCGGCCAGCGGGGCTCCCGAGGTGGCCCCGCTGTCGCCGCCGCCGTCGTTCTTCTTGGTCTGGTCGCCGCATCCGGTGAGCAGCAGAGCGCCTGCGACCGCGATCGCACCGACCGCTGCTAGCCGGGACTGCGCGGCGGTCGGACGACGGGTGGAGCTTGCGGTCATGGTGGTTCCTCCGGCGGATGATGGAGTTGCCGATGGGACGGGACGCCGGCCGGGGGACCGACAGGCGCGGTGGGTCGACGAGGGCACACACCTTCGAGTGCCGCGACCTCGTGTGATTACGGCATCTTGCCATTCGGACTCGGCCATTCAGGGGAGCCGTCATGTCAAAATCGGATAACGGGTGACCCCCCGAACCGCACCAGGTCGGTACATCACGACCCAACCTTTGCGGGAATCAGTCCTTCCGGCCGAAAGATCTTCGGTATTTCCCGTCATGCGGACGTGGTTCGTCGGGCGCGCGTGCCCGTGGAAGTGCGGTTCTCCGTGGCTGTCAAGAGGTGCCGAGAAGTTGACCGGATAACCGGCTATGAGTCATGTCACCGACATGCGACGTGCGGCGTCCGACATGTGAGCTTGCACTTATCGGACTCGTCGCGGAAGCGGTCCGTCGGGTAAGAAGGTTCTTTACACCCCTCATCAGGGGCTCAGGGCGCGTGTGCGGCGCGCCCGTCGCGCAGGGGCCCATGCGCATCAACGTGCCATGTCCCTGGGCGGTGCCCGCCCACCCCTCACCAGGAGTGGACAAACCCTCAAACCATGAACACTTAAGGGGTAAGACAAAGTGGCAGCGGAGATCGTCAATCCTCGCAGCGACAGCGACGTCAGTGCGGAGCAGGAGGCCGGGGCGGAGCCCCTCGACTCCTTCGACCCGGCGTTCGCGCTGCACCGCGGCGGCAAGATGGCTGTGCAGGCCACCGTGCCGGTCCGCGACAAGGACGACCTGTCCCTGGCGTACACGCCCGGCGTCGCGAAAGTGTGCAGCGCGATCGCCGAGCAGCCCGACCTCGTGCACGACTACACGTGGAAGTCGTCGGTCGTGGCGGTCGTGACGGACGGTACGGCGGTTCTGGGACTCGGGGACATCGGTCCCGAGGCCTCTCTTCCGGTGATGGAAGGGAAGGCGATCCTTTTCAAGCAGTTCGGCGGTGTGGACGCGGTCCCGATCGCGCTCGACTGCACGGACGCCGACGAGATCGTCGAGACGGTGGTGCGCCTCGCGCCCTCGTTCGGCGGAGTCAACCTGGAGGACATCTCGGCACCGCGGTGCTTCGAGATCGAGCGCAAGCTCCAGGAGCGGCTGGACATCCCGATCTTCCACGACGACCAGCACGGCACGGCGGTCGTGACGCTGGCCGCGCTGCGCAACGCGGCGCGGCTGAGCGGGCGGGCGCTGGGTGAGCTGCGGGCGGTGATCTCGGGCGCGGGCGCGGCCGGTGTCGCCATCGCCAAGATGCTGGTCGAGGCCGGCATCGGGGACGTCGCGGTCGCCGACCGCAAGGGCGTCGTCTCGGCCGACCGTGACGACCTGACGCCGGTCAAGCAGGAGCTGGCCTCCTTCACCAACAAGGCCGGGCTGTCCGGCCCGCTGGAGGCGGCCCTCGCGGGCGCCGACGTCTTCATCGGCGTCTCCGGCGGTACGGTGCCGGAGCCGGCGGTGGCCTCGATGGCCGAGGGCGCGTTCGTCTTCGCCATGGCCAACCCGAACCCCGAGGTGCACCCGGAGGTCGCGCACAAGTACGCGGCGGTCGTGGCGACGGGGCGGTCGGACTTCCCGAACCAGATCAACAACGTGCTGGCGTTCCCCGGCATCTTCGCGGGCGCGCTGCAGGTGCGGGCGTCGCGGATCACCGAGGGCATGAAGCTCGCGGCGGCGGAGGCGCTGGCCTCCGTCGTGGGCGACGACCTCGCGGCGGACTACGTCATCCCGTCCCCGTTCGACGAGCGCGTCGCGCCGGCCGTCACGGCGGCGGTGGCTGCGGCGGCTCGGGCGGAGGGGGTTGCGCGCCGGTGACGGTGTGACCCTTTGCGTGTGAACGGCCTCGTCCTGGTGGACGGGGCCGTTCGCCTTGGGTGGGACCGGGGTGGGCTGGGCCGGGGTTCGGGTCGTCGGGGTTCGGCTCAGGGGGTGGGTGCGCTGACCGGCGTCGCGGGGCGCCTCCCCCACTCACTCTCGGCTTCGCTCGGGCGGGGGACCCCCACCGCCCACCCGTGCCGCCCTGGGGGTACCTCCCAGGCCGTTCAGGCACTGGGGGAGGCACGATCGCCCGCAGCCATGTGCGCGACTGTCCGTAGCTCGTGCAGCCGTGTGGCAAGAGGGTGTGTGTCACAGGGCGGTGTGGTTCCGGTCGGCGGTCGGGGAACCTATCGTCAAGGTCATGTTCGCTGTCTACGCCGCCCGAATCGACCGCGACCAGCCGCTGAACGGTCTGGAGTTGGGGGAGCGTCCGGCCCCCGAGGCCCGTCCCGGCTGGAGTGTCGTCGATGTGCGGGCCGCTTCCCTCAATCACCACGACCTGTGGTCCCTGCGCGGTGTCGGCCTCCCCGAGGACCGGCTGCCGATGATCCTCGGCTGCGACGCCGCCGGTGTCGACGCCGACGGCAACGAGGTCGTCCTGCACTCCGTGATCGGCCAGACCGGGTACGGGGTCGGACCCGGGGAGCCGCGCTCCATCCTCACCGAGCGGTACCCGGGGACGTTCGCCGAGCAGGTCGCCGTGCCGACCTGGAACATCCTGCCCAAGCCGAAGGAGCTCTCCTTCGAGGAGGCCGCCTGCCTGCCGACCGCCTGGCTGACGGCCTACCGGATGCTGTTCACCAACGCCGGGGTGCGCCCGGGGGACTCGGTGCTGGTGCAGGGCGCCGGTGGCGGGGTCGCCACGGCCGCGATCGTGCTCGGCAAGGCCGCGGGACTGCGGGTCTTCGCCACCAGCCGGGACGAGGCCAAGCGGAAGAGGGCCCTGGAGCTGGGCGCCGTGGAGGCCGTGGAGCCCGGCGCCCGGCTGCCGCAGCGTGTCGACGCGGTCATCGAGACCGTGGGCGCCGCGACCTGGTCCCACTCGGTGAAGTCGCTGAAGCCCGGTGGCACGCTCGTCATCTCCGGTGCCACCAGCGGCGACCGGCCCTCCCACGCCGAGCTGACCCGGATCTTCTTCCTGGAGCTCAAGGTCGTCGGCTCCACGATGGGCACCAAGGACGAGCTGGAGGACCTGCTCTCCTTCTGTGCCGCCACCGGCGTCCGCCCGGTCGTCGACGAGGTGCTTCCGCTGGACCGGGCCCGCGAGGGCTTCGAGCGGATGGCGTCCGGAGAGCTGTTCGGCAAGATCGTGCTCAGCGGGTCCTGAGCCCCCTCTCACGTCCGCGCGCGGCGGGTCCGGTGCTCCGGGCCCGCCGCTCGCGTTCCCGGACGGGACGAGGTGTCAATGAGGGTTGACACATCCACGGTGTCAACCTAGGTTGACCGCATGAGTGAAGCAACGGATCTCGCCGCGCGTGCGGGCGACCGCGACCCCCGGGTCGGGCTGCGTGCCGTCGCCGCACTGCGCCGCCTGCTGGAGCAGCTGGAGGCGGTGCAGGTCCGCAGCGCGCGCAATCAGGGCTGGTCGTGGCAGGAGATCGCCACGGAGCTCGGAGTCAGCAGGCAGGCCGTGCACAAGAAGTACGGGAGGCATTGATGTTCGAACGGTTCACGAAGGATGCCCGTGCCGTGGTCCAGGAGGCCTTCGAGCACGCAGAACGGACGCAGGCGCAGACCGTCGGCGCCGAGCACCTCCTCCTCGCCCTGCTGGACCGGGAGGGCAGCCGCGCCTCGTTCGCGCTGACCGCGCTCGGGGCCGGCGAGGCCAGGGAGTCGGTGCGGCGGGCGCTGGAGGAGGCGCGGCGGCGAGCCGGCCTGTCGCAGGCCGAGACCGAGGCGCTCGCCGGGCTGGGGATCGACGTCGCGGAGATCGTCGCCCGGGTGGAGGAGGCCCACGGTGCCGGAGCGATGTCCGGCAACCGGGCGGGCGGACGCCGGTGGTCCGGGCGCCGGGCATTCGGCAGGGACGCCAAGAAGGCCTTGGAGAGCGCCCTGCGGGTCGCCGTCGCCCGCGGCGACCGGCACATCGGCGACGAGCATCTTCTCCTCGCCCTGACCGTCCGCCCCGGGCTGCCCGCCGAGGTGCTCGCCGATCACGGGGTGACACACGAGTCGCTGACGAGGGTGCTCGGCGGCGGGGGAGAGGCCGCCTGCGCCTGACCCGCGAGCCCCTCCCGTGCCTGCTCAGGCCTTCGGCATGCGCAGTAGCGCCCCGATCCGGGCCGCCGCGGTCGACAGCTCGCCGCGGGCGTCGCGGAGCTGGTCGGCCGTGACGCCGTGGTCGCGGGCCGCGTCACGGATGTCGTCCCGGAAGCGGTCCAGCAGCCGGTCCAGGTCGCGGGCCGGGTCACCGGTGGAGTCCGCGGTGTCCTCGTGGGCCCACGCCGGCTCGTACTCCGCCGGGAAGTCCGCGGGAGTGCGGGAGTAGTCCGGCCGCGAGGCGGACGTGCCGGTGCCGGCGCCGGTGCGGCCGAAGCCCCAGTCCCTGCCGAGGTCCTTCCCGAAGTCCTTTCCGAACTCGCCGACCTCCTTGACCAGTTCTCCCAGGCCCTCGCGCAGTCCCGTCGGCCAGTCTCCCCGCGAGAAGTGGTCCTGCATCTGCTCCTGCACCCGCTGGGCGATGCGCTGCACCTCCTCCTGCGCCTGGGCGCGGGCCCGCTCCTGCGCCTCCTTGGCCTGGCGCCGGGCCCGCTGGGCCTCGTCACGGGCGCGGCGGCTCTCGTCCTTGGCGCGGCGGGCCTGCTCCTTCCACTCCTGCTTGACCCGGCGCATCTCCTCCTTGGCGGCGCGCCAGGCCTCCTTGTCGCCCAGATCGGCACTGTCGCCGAGGCCCCCTGCGCCCTCGGCCGCGGTGCCGTTGCCCCGGCGGGCCTCGCCGGCCGCCGCCCGCATCTCCCGCCGCAGGTCACCGGCCGCGCCGCGCACATCGGCCCGGATCTCGGCGGCGAGCTCGGCGACCGAGTCGCGGATCTCCAGCTCCAGGTCGGCCAGCTCGCCGCTGCGGTCGGCCAGCTCGGCGCGGCCCGCGTCGGTGATGGCGTACACCTTGCGGCCGCCCTCGGTGGTGTGGGTGACCAGTCCCTCCGCCTCCAGCTTGGCCAGGCGCGGGTACACCGTGCCCGCCGACGGCGCGTAGAGGCCCTGGAAACGCTCCTCGAGGAGCCGGATCACCTCGTACCCGTGGCGCGGGGCCTCGTCGAGCAGCTTCAGCAGATACAGGCGGAGGCGGCCGTGGGCGAAGACGGGGGGCATGTCAGAGCACCTTCTTGTCGGTCGTGCCGTCGGCCGGGGCGCCGGTGGTGCCGTCGTTCCGGCCGGAAGGGGAATTGTCCCCCGGGCCGCCCGGTGTGCCGCCCGCCGGTCCGGTGTCCTCCGGTTCCGGCTCCCACGGCGTGTCCTCCGCCGGCGGCCGGCGCAGCAGCGCGATGGAGCCGGAGACCGTCGTGGCCTTCAGCCGGCCGTTGCCCGCGCCGAGCCGGCCGGTGATCCGCTTGGCGCCCCACTGGCCGGTCACCCGGAGGTCCTCGAAGGCGCTGGAGACCGTGCCGCTCGCGGTGTTGGCCTCCACCTCGGCGTCGGCCGGCTGGGGCAACCGGATGGCGATCTCGCCCGAGACGCTGGTGAGGCTGATGTCGGTGGGTCCGTCGGCCGAGTCGAGGTCGACGATCATCGAGCCGCTCACCGAGTCCGCCTTGACGGACGAGCCGGCCTCCACCACGGTCAGGTCCCCGGAGACGGAGTTGAAGCGGAGGTCCCCGGTGAGGGCCTGGGCCTCCAGATTCCCCGCGACCGTGTCCGCGCGGACCGGTCCCGCGAGGCCCACCAGGGTGGTGTCGCCGGAGACGCCCTTCACCTCGGTGCCCGCGTCGATCCCGGACACCACGGCCGCGGCGCCGACGACGCCCACCTCCACGCGCGTGCGGGCGGGCACCGCCAGGGAGACCACCGCGCTGCGGCGCCAGCCCTTGCGGTCCAGCCACTTCAGGAAGCCCTTCCAGGGCAGGTCCTCGTAGGCCACGGTGAGCGTGCCGTCCCGGTGGGTGACGATCAGGGGCGGGCCGTCGATCTCGGAGACCTCGAGTCTGGCGGAACCCTCGTCCGTGCCCACGACGTTCACTGTTCCGTTGACGATGCGCACGTGGAGCTCGCTCACGGGCTCGTCGAACGTGAGCTTCCCGGGATCCGCGACGGACCACTCGGACATGGTGAAGACCTCCCGACCGAACGCGCCATATCGCGTCCTCCGCTGTTCACGATATATCGCGGTACGCGAAAGTCAAGACACCCGTTCCCGTGGTCCTCGGGGCCGGGCGAGGTCTCCCGGACATGCGAGCGCGGGGTGCCGTGACCGGCACCCCGCGGGGGTCAGCAAGGGAGGACGGGCGCTGCTACTCGTCCTCGTCCTCGTCGTCCAGCCGCGCCAGCCAGGTGGCCAGCCGCTCCACCGGCACCTCGAAGTCCGGGTTCAGGTCGACGAACGTCCGCAGCTGCTCGGCGAGCCACTCGAAGGTGACCTCCTCCTCGCCGCGCCGCTTCTCCAGTTCCTCGATGCCTCGATCGGTGAAGTACACAGGTGCTCTCCTGGGAATGGGCCGCCTGGGGCCTCGGGTCCTACCCGTCCAGGTTATGCGCCCCCGCCCCATGGGCCGGAACGCGGTGAAGGGCGCGGCCCCCGGAAGCACCGGGGGCCGCGCCCTTCACCTCGGGCCGTGCGAGGGATCAGGCCTCGAACACCTCACGCACCAGCTGCTCCTGCTCCGCCTGGTGGCGCTTCGCGGAACCGACGGCCGGGGACGAGCCGTGCGGGCGCGAGATCCGGCGCAGGCGCTCGCCGTGCGGGACGTCGGCGCCGACCGCCAGGTCCAGGTGGTCGATCAGGTTGAGCGCGATGAACGGCCAGGCACCCTGGTTCGCCGGCTCCTCCTGGGCCCACAGGTACTTCTCGGCGTTCGGGTACTTGGCGATCTCCGCCTGGAGCTCGGCACCCGGCAGCGGGTACAGGCGCTCGATGCGGATGATGGCCGTGTCCGTGACGCCGCGCTTCTTCCGCTCGGCCTCCAGGTCGTAGTAGACCTTGCCGGCGCAGAAGACGACCTTCTTGACCGCGGCCGGGTCGACCGAGTCGTCGCCGATGACCGGCTGGAAGCGGCCCGTCGTGAACTCCTCCGCCGTCGACGCCGCCGCCTTCAGGCGCAGCATCGACTTCGGGGTGAAGACCACCAGCGGCTTGTGGTGCGGGTTGTGCACCTGCCACCGCAGGAGGTGGAAGTAGTTCGCCGGCGAGGTCGGCATCGCGACCGTCATGTTGTTCTGCGCGCACAGCTGGAGGAAGCGCTCCGGGCGGGCCGAGGAGTGGTCCGGGCCCTGGCCCTCGTAGCCGTGCGGGAGGAGCAGGACCACACCGGAGGTCTGGTTCCACTTCTGCTCCGCCGACGAGATGAACTCGTCCACGACCGTCTGCGCGCCGTTGACGAAGTCGCCGAACTGCGCCTCCCACAGCACGAGCGCGTCGGGGCGGGCCAGCGAGTAGCCGTACTCGAAGCCCATCGCCGCGTACTCGGACAGCAGGGAGTTGTAGACGTTGTACCGGGCCTGCTCGTCGGCCAGGTACAGCAGCGGCGTGAACTCGTCGCCCGTCTCGCGGTCGATGATGACCGCGTGGCGCTGGCCGAAGGTGCCGCGCTGCGAGTCCTGGCCGGCCAGGCGCACCGGCACGCCCTCCAGGAGGAGGGAGCCGACGGCGAGGGTCTCGCCCATGCCCCAGTCGATCGTGCCGTCCTCGACCATCGCCGCCCGGCGCTGCAGCTGCGGCAGCAGGCGCGGGTGGACGGTGATGTGGTCGGGGATGTTGACCTGGGACTCGGCGATCCGCTTGACGACCTCGGCGGTGACCGCGGTGTTCACGGAGACCGGGAACTCGGCCTGCGGGTCGGTGGGCTCGGCGGCCGCGGGCTGCGAGGTGGCCTCGCGGACCTCGGTGAAGACCTTCTCCAGCTGACCCTGGTAGTCCTGGAGCGCCTGCTCGGCCTCTTCCAGGGTGATGTCGCCGCGGCCGATCAGGGACTCGGTGTAGAGCTTGCGCACCGAGCGCTTGCGGTCGATCAGGTCGTACATCAGCGGCTGGGTGAAGGCCGGGTTGTCGGACTCGTTGTGCCCGCGGCGGCGGTAGCAGATGAGGTCGATCACCACGTCCTTGTTGAACGCCTGGCGGAACTCGAAGGCGAGCCGCGCGACGCGCACGACGGCCTCCGGGTCGTCGCCGTTCACGTGGAAGATCGGGGCCTCGATCATGCGGGCCACGTCCGTCGCGTACATGGAGGAACGCGAGGACTCGGGGGCCGCGGTGAAGCCGACCTGGTTGTTGATGACGATGTGGACCGTGCCGCCGGTGCGGTAGCCCCGCAGCTGCGACATGTTCAGGGTCTCGGCCACCACGCCCTGGCCCGCGAAGGCCGCGTCGCCGTGGATCGCCACCGGCAGGACGGTGAAGTCCGTGCCGCCCTTGTTGATGATGTCCTGCTTGGCGCGCGCGACGCCCTCCAGGACCGGGTCGACCGCCTCGAGGTGCGAGGGGTTGGCCACCAGCGAGACGCGGATCTGGTCGCCGTCCAGGCCGGTGAAGGTGCCCTCGGCGCCCAGGTGGTACTTCACGTCGCCGGAGCCGTGCATCGACTTCGGGTCGAGGTTGCCCTCGAACTCGCGGAAGATCTGCGCGTACGACTTGCCGACCACGTTGGCCAGCACGTTCAGCCGGCCGCGGTGGGCCATGCCGATGACGACCTCGTCGAGGCGGGACTCGGCGGCCGAGTCCAGCACGGCGTCCAGCAGCGGGATGACGGACTCGCCGCCCTCCAGGGAGAACCGCTTCTGGCCGACGTACTTGGTCTGCAGGAAGGTCTCGAAGGCCTCCGCCGCGTTCAGCCGGCGCAGGATGCGCAGCTGCTCCTCGCGCTCCAGCTTGGAGTGGGCGCGCTCCACGCGGTCCTGGATCCACTTGCGCTGCTTCGGGTCCTGGATGTGCATGAACTCGATGCCGGTGGTGCGGCAGTACGAGTCGCGCAGGACGCCGAGGATGTCGCGCAGCTTCATCATCGACTTGCCGGCGAAGCCGCCGACGGCGAACTCGCGCTCCAGGTCCCACAGGGTGAGCCCGTGCTCGGTGATGTCCAGGTCGGGGTGCTTGCGCTGCTGGTACTCCAGCGGGTCGGTGTCGGCCATGACGTGGCCGCGGACCCGGTAGGAGTGGATCAGCTCGAAGACGCGGGCGGCCTTGGTGACGTCGTCGTCGTGGGACGCGTCGATGTCCTTGAGCCAGCGGACCGGCTCGTAGGGGATGCGCAGCGCCTCGAAGATCTCGTCGTAGAAGCCGTTCTCGCCGAGGAGCAGGTTGGCGACCTGGCGCAGGAACTCGCCGGAGGCGGCGCCCTGGATGACCCGGTGGTCGTAGGTCGACGTGAGCGTCATGACCTTCGAGATGCCGAGCTTGTTCAGGGTGTCCTGGCTGGTGCCCTGGAACTCCGCCGGGTAGTCCATGGAGCCGACGCCCATGATCACCGACTGGCCGGGCATCAGGCGCGGCACGGAGTGGACGGTGCCGAGGCCGCCGGGGTTGGTCAGCGAGACGGTGACGCCGGTGAAGTCGTCCATCGTCAGCTTGCCGTCGCGGGCGCGGCGGACGATGTCCTCGTAGGCCTGCCAGAACTCGAAGAAGTTCAGCGTCTCGGCCTTCTTGATGGCGGCCACGACGAGCTGGCGGTCGCCGTTGGGCTTCACCAGGTCGATGGCCAGGCCGAGGTTGACGTGCGCCGGCTTGATCAGGGTCGGCTTGCCGTCCTTCTCGCCGAACGCGTAGTTCATCGACGGCATGGCCTTGATGGCCTGCACCATCGCGTAGCCGATCAGGTGCGTGAAGGAGATCTTCCCGCCCCGGGCGCGCTTGAGGTGGTTGTTGATGACGATGCGGTTGTCGAACAGCAGCTTCACCGGGACGGCGCGCACGGACGTGGCCGTGGGCAGCTCCAGCGAGGCGTTCATGTTCTTGGCGACCGCGGCGGCGGGGCCGCGCAGCGTCACGTGCTCGGGGCCCTCGGGAGCCTCCTTGGCGGGCTCGGCCTTCGCCTGCGGCTTCGCGGCCTGCTTGGCGGCGGGCTTCGCCGCCGGAGCCGCCGGAGCCGCCGGAGCGGCGGGAGCCGCGGCCGCGGGCTGGGCGGCCGGCTTCGCGGGGGCGGCGGCCGGCCGGGGAGCCGCCGGGGCCTGGGCCGGGGCGGGCTGCGCAGGGGCGGCCGGGGCGGGAGCCTGCGCCTGGGGCGCCGGGGCGGCCTGCGGCGTGCCGGTGGCGGTCGCGGAGCCGGACGCGGCCTGGGCGGCGGCCGCCCCGGGCTTGTAGTCGGCGAAGAAGTCCCACCAGGCTCGGTCCACGGAATTCGGGTCCTGGAGGTACTGCTGATAGATCTCGTCGACGAGCCATTCGTTGGCACCGAACGCGGCAGCGGGGTTCTTGCCCGCTTGGTCGGTGTCGGTCGAGATGCTCGAGTTACTGGGGGACTGTGGCGACACGGCGAGAACCGCCCTCTTCCGCTTCACAAGGTGGTGGACAGCGGGAATCAAGGCTACGCCTCCCCGGACCGGAAGGTCAGACCGGGCCCGTTCAACGTCGCGTAAGTCACATCGCGGACCGTGTTTCGGCGCTGGAAATGGCGGGAAACAAGCGAGGTTCTGTTGCGGGTGGGAAGGGGAGACCGCGGCCCTGCGCGAAGAATGCGCGGGCCTGTGCCTGGTCACACGTGTCCGTCAGCGCGAACACTCGTGGATCTTGGTGCTCCGCTTCGAACCCTACGTCAACCCGACGCCGACGGCAGGCCCGGAAGAGTGATGAGAATCCGGCAGCCCCGCTCGGATTCGGCCACACCGATCCGGCCGCCGTGCAGATCCACCGCCCAGCGGGCGATCGCCAGGCCGAGCCCGGTGCCGCCGTCGCTGCCGGGACCGTGCGGCCGGGACACCGAACCCCGGTTGAACCGCTCGAACACCCGTCGCCACTCCGACCGCGGAATGCCGGGCCCCTCGTCCAGGACCTCCAGCTCGAGGGATTCCGGCTGTGCCCCGCAGCGCGCCCTGACCGTCACCCGGCCGTGCGGCGGGCTGTGCTTCACCGCGTTGTCGATGAGGTTGGCGACCACCTGGTGGATGCGCTCGGGGTCGGCGTGGGCGGTCAGGTCGGACGGGAACACGTCGAGGGCCAGATGCACGTCGGTACGCGTGTGGCTGCCGGATCCGGAAGCGATGCCCGCGCGCGCCGAGGCGACCATGTTGGCCTCCTTCAGCACGCCCGACAGGTACGGCCACACCTCGAAACGCCGCTTGCGCAGCGGTACGACGCCGTTGTCCAGGCGGGAGAGGTCCAGCAGCGTCTCCACCAGCCGGCCGAGCCGCTCCGTCTGCCGCAGCGCGGTCCGCATGGTCTCCGGGTCGGCCTCGGTGACGCCGTCGACGATGTTCTCCAGCACCGCGCGCAGGCCCGCGATGGGGGTGCGCAGCTCGTGCGAGACGTTCGCCACCAGCTCCTTGCGCTGGAGGTCCTGGGCCTCCAGGTCGTCGGCCATGCGGTTGATCGTGACGGCCAGGTCGCCCAGCTCGTCGCGCCGGTTCTCGCGCACCCGGCGGGTGTAGTCGCCGTGCGAGATGGACCGGGCCACGGCGTTCATCTCGTCCAGCGGCGCGGTCAGCGAGTGCGCCACGAACTGCGTGATCAGCAGGGTGGCGATCATCGAGAAGACCGTGATGAAGCGCAGTTCCGTCTTGGTGTGCACGGCGATCACCGACAGGCCGGTGGTGATCAGCACCGACGTGACGACCAGCGCGCCCAGCTTGGTCTTGATCGAGAACGGGCGTACGCCGCCCCAGGGTTCCCCGGGGCTCCTCCGTGCGGCTTCCCGTCCGTCGCTCATGGCGTCGGCGTCTCCAGCGCGTAACCCACGCCGTGGACGGTGCGGATGCGCTCGGCCCCGATCTTGCGGCGCAGCGCCTTGATGTGGCTGTCGACGGTGCGGGTGCCGGAGGCGTCCGCCCAGTCCCAGACCTCGGCCAGCAGCTGCTCGCGGGAGAGCACCGCGCGCGGGGTGTTCGCCAGGCAGACCAGCAGGTCGAACTCGGTGGGCGTCAGGTGGACGTCCTCGCTGCGCACCCGCACCCGGCGCTGCGCGTGGTCGATCTCCAGCTCACCGAGGCGCAGGATGCCGCTGCGCGGCGTCGAGGCGGCCACGACGGCCCGCTCCACCCGGCGCAGCAGCACGTGCACGCGGGCGGCCAGCTCACGCATCGAGAACGGCTTGGTCATGTAGTCGTCGGCGCCCACGCCGAGCCCGACCAGCATGTCCGTCTCGTCGTCACGCGCGGTGAGCATCAGCACCGGAACCGGACGCTGGGCCTGCACACGTCGGCAGACCTCCAGGCCGTCGAAGCCGGGCAGCATGATGTCGAGGATCAGCAGATCGGGCTGCCAGGCCTCGGCCGTGTCGACGGCGGCCGGTCCGTCGCCCGCCGTCTGCACCAGGAAGCCCTCGGCGCGCAGGCGGGTCGCGATGGCGTCCACGATCGTCTGGTCGTCCTCGACCACGAGTACGCGGCGCTGTGCGCCCTGGGTGGCCGTCGCCGTGCCGTTGTGGGAGGTCTGTGTCTGCTCCATCGCCCGCCCCTGAGGTGTGCTTTCCGGAATCCGTGGGGTGATCCCATGACTGCGCTTGACGCTTGAATGATCTGCGCCAGGGCAGCAGCGTACGGGGAGGTGCCGCGCCTTTGCTATCCAGGCCCGATGCCGAGGTGGACGACGTCCGGAACGCCCCGGGCAACGGGGATCTCTTCGGTACGCACCTGCTGGAACCCGGCATTACGCAAGGTTTCTTCGAATTCCGGAGAGGGCTGTGCGGACCATACGGCAAGCACTCCGCCGGGCCTCAACACCCGTGCGCAGCCCGCCAGTCCGGACGGTGAGTACAGCCCGTCGTTGCCCTCGGTGACGGTCCAGTCGGGGCCGTTGTCGATGTCGAGGCAGAGCGCGTCGTACGTGGCGGAAGTCTCATTGACGTAGTCCACCAGATCCGCCTCGACGATCTCCGTGCGCGGATCGGCCAGCGCCCCGGCGGACAGCTCGGCCAGCGGTCCGGCGCGGTGCCAGTCGACGACGGCGCGCTCGCGTTCGACCACGGCGATCCGGCCCCAGCGGGGGTCGGCGGCCGCGTGGACCAGGGAGAAGCCGACGCCGAGCCCGCCGATGAGGACGTGCGGTGCCGCCCGGCCGTCGAGCGCCTCGGCCGCCGCGTCCACGAGCCGGCGCTCCGAGCGTCCGTCGGAGGTGTCCATCAGGAAGCAGCCGTTCGCGATGATCTGCAGCAGCGCCCCGTGCCGGCGCAGGACGACCTCGCCGTACGGGCCCTCGCGACGGTCCAGAACTTCCGGGGTGTCGTGGGTGCCGTAAGAGGTGATGGGCATCGGCCCATCCTGGCACTCCGGCAGGGGGAATGACCGGCGATACGGCCGCGCTGGTGAGGGGTGAGGGCGGCTCGTGGCCGACGGCGCACCTTGATCGCTCACAGCGAACAGCCCCGCGGGAACAATCATCGGTCCCCAAGCATTGAGTCGGCATAACTCAACTTGACTGCCGAAGGGGAGATCATGGCTGCTGAGTCCGCTGCCTTCACACCGCTCACCCTGCCCGTGCTGCCGCTCGACGACGAAGTGGTCCTGCCCGGCATGGTCGTCCCCCTGGACCTGAGCGACTCCGAGGTACGGGCCGCGGTGGAGGCCGCCCAGGCCGCCGCCAGGTCCGAGCCCGGCAAGCCCCGGGTCCTCCTCGTCCCGCGCATCGACGGCACCTACGCGAAGACCGGAGTCCTCGGCACGGTCGAACAGGTCGGCAGGCTGGCCGACGGCGACCCGGGCGCGCTGATCCGCGGCCGGGGCCGGGTGAGCATCGGCGCCGGCACCACCGGCCCCGGAGCCGCGCTGTGGGTCGAGGGCACCCGTATCGACGAGAGCGTGCCCGAACCGCTGCCCGGTCAGGTCGCCGAACTCGTCAAGGAGTACAAGGCGCTCGCCACCGCCTGGCTGCGCAAGCGCGGCGCGTGGCAGGTCGTCGACCGCGTCCAGGCCATCGACGACGTCTCCGCGCTCGCCGACAACTCCGGCTACTCGCCCTTCCTCACCACCGGGCAGAAGGTCGAGCTGCTGGAGACCACCGACCCGGTCGCCCGCCTGAAGCTCGCCACCCGGCAGCTGCGCGACCACCTCGCCGAGCAGGACGTGGCCGAGACCATCGCCAAGGACGTCCAGGAGGGCGTCGACAAGCAGCAGCGCGAGTTCCTGCTGCGCCGTCAGCTCGAAGCCGTCCGCAAGGAGCTGCGCGAGCTGGGCGGCGAGCAGGAGGGCGACGAGTCCGACGACTACCGCGCCCGCGTCGAGGCGGCCGACCTGCCCGAGAAGGTCCGCGAGGCCGCGCTGAAGGAGGTCGACAAGCTGGAGCGGTCCTCCGACCAGTCGCCCGAGGGCTCGTGGATCCGCACCTGGCTGGACACCGTCCTCGAACTGCCGTGGAACGAGCGCACGGAGGACGCCTACGACATCCAGGGCGCCCAGACCGTCCTGGACGCCGAGCACGCCGGGCTCCAGGACGTGAAGGAGCGCATCACCGAGTACCTGGCCGTGCGCAAGCGCCGCAGCGACCGCGGCCTCGGTGTCGTCGGCGGCCGGCGCGGCGGTGCGGTGCTGGCCCTGGTGGGGCCGCCCGGCGTCGGCAAGACGTCGCTCGGCGAGTCCGTCGCGCACGCCATGGGCCGCAAGTTCGTCCGCGTCGCCCTCGGCGGCGTCCGCGACGAGGCCGAGATCCGCGGCCACCGGCGCACGTACGTCGGCGCGCTGCCCGGCCGGATCGTGCGGGCGATCAAGGAGGCCGGGTCGATGAACCCGGTCGTGCTCCTCGACGAGATCGACAAGGTGGGCTCCGACTTCCGGGGCGACCCGGCCGCCGCGCTGCTGGAGGTCCTCGACCCGGCCCAGAACCACACCTTCCGGGACCACTACCTGGAGGTCGAGCTCGACCTGTCCGACGTCGTGTTCCTCGCCACCGCCAACGTCCTCGAAGCCATCCCCGAGGCCCTGCTGGACCGCATGGAGCTGGTCCGCCTCGACGGCTACACCGAGGACGAGAAGGTCGTCATCGCCCGCGACCACCTGCTCCCGCGTCAGCTGGAGCGGGCCGGTCTGGACGAGGACGAGGTCACGATCGACGAGGGTGCGCTGCGCAGGCTGGCCGGCGAGTACACCCGCGAGGCCGGCGTGCGCACCCTGGAGCGGTCGATCGCGCGGCTCCTGCGCAAGGTGGCGGCCCAGCACGAGCTGGGCGAGCGGAAGCTGCCGTTCACCGTCACCGACGGGGACCTGCGCGCCCTGATCGGCCGGCCGCACCACGTGCCCGAGTCCGCCCAGGACCCGGCCGAGCGGCGCACCGCCGTGCCGGGCGTGGCCACCGGCCTCGCGGTCACCGGCGCGGGCGGCGACGTGCTGTACGTCGAGGCGTCCCTGGCCGACCCGGAGACGGGCGCGGCGGGTCTGACGCTGACCGGTCAGCTGGGCGACGTGATGAAGGAGTCCGCGCAGATCGCGCTGAGCTTCCTGCGCAGCCACGGCGCCGAGCTGGAGCTGCCGGTGGCCGACCTGAAGGACCGGGGCGTGCACATCCACTTCCCGGCCGGCGCGGTCCCCAAGGACGGGCCGAGCGCGGGCGTCACGATGACGACCGCCCTCGCCTCGCTGCTCAGCGGGCGTCTGGTCCGTACGGACGTGGCGATGACCGGTGAGGTGTCGCTGACCGGCCGGGTCCTGCCCATCGGCGGTGTGAAGCAGAAGCTGCTCGCCGCGCACCGGGCCGGCATCACCACGGTGATCATCCCCAAGCGCAACGAGCCCGACCTGGACGACGTCCCGGCGGAGGTGCTGGACAGGCTCGACGTCCACGCCGTCACCGACGTCCGCCAGGTCCTGGAGCTGGCCCTGGCACCGGCGGCGAGCGGTGCCGAGCCGGAGGTTCCGGTCGCGGCGTGACGGACGTGACCGGGAGAGGTGAGGGCCCGGGTCCCCGAGAGGGAGACCCGGGCCCGGCCCCCGTGCGGGTGAGCCGTCAGCAGCCGCGCGGACGCGGTGCCCGCTCAGCCGTTGGCCAGTGCCTGCACCCGGTCCAGCGCCCCGTTGCCGTGTCTGTCCGGGGGGCGACCCCCGGGCCCCCGGCCGGGTGTGTGTCGCTCAGCCGTTGGCGAGTGCCTGCACCCGGTCCAGCGCACCGTTGCCGTGTCTGTCCGCGGGGCGACCCCCGGGCCCCCGGCCGGGTGTGTGTCGCTCAGCCGTTGGCCAGTGCCTGCACCCGGTCCAGCGCCCCGTTGCCGTGTCTGTCCGGGGGGCGACCCCCGGGCCCCCGGCCGGGTGTGTGTCGCTCAGCCGTTGGCCAGTGCCTGCACCCGGTCCAGCGCCCCGTTGAACTTGTCGTGGTCCCCGACCGTCGGGCCGGACGAGGTGTACTGCCACATCGTGTAGTAGCCCCAGCCGGCGGGCAGCGTCCCCACCGTGGAGGCGTACCGGGCGATCCACAGCGGGTTGTTCGCGGCGAAGCCGCCGTAGTTGCCGGTGCACTGGGTCCACCAGCTGGTGGCCGTGTAGATGACGGCGTCCCGGCCGGTGCGGGCCTTGTACTGGTTCAGGAAGTCCCGGATCCAGGTCACCATCGCGCTCTGTGTCTTGCCGTAGCAGGCGGCCCCGTACGGGTTCCACTCGATGTCCAGCGCGCCCGGCAGCGTCTTGCCGTCCCGGGACCAGCCGCCGCCGTGGTCGACGAAGTAGTTGGCCTGCGTGGCGCCGCTCGTCGTGTCCGGGGTGGCGAAGTGGTACGCGCCGCGGATCATTCCGACGTTGTAGGAGCCGTTGTACTGCTGGGCGAAGTACGGGTTCGTGTAGTACGTCCCCTCGGTGGCCTTCACGTAGGCCCACCTGACCCCGCTGTTCCACAGGGTCGACCAGGCGACGTTGCCCTGGTGGCCGGAGACGTCCACGCCCTCCGTCTGGGTGGCGTCGCCGGGGACGGGGGTGCCCTGCTGTCCGTCGTGCGCCAGGACGCCCATGCCCATGTGGGCGGAGCCCCGCGCCGGGACGTCCGCGGCCGACGCGGGCTGGGCGAGGAGGAGGGAGAGGGCGGCGAGCAGAATCCCGGTGGCGGCGAAACGCCGGCCGCGGGCCGATCCGGATCTGTGCACGAGCATGAACGTGCCTCCGATGGCTCGGTGGTGCTCGGTGGGGGTTGCGCGAGTGGGGAGAATCCGTGAGTGGCGTGGGCATGCCATTCACAGGACCGGTGAAGACGCTACGCACGTAGAACCGGGGCTGGGAAGAGGAGCCGGAAGCTGCCGTTGGTCTAAGCCTGCGAAATACTTGCCGAGCTGCGGTGATGGCGGCCCGTGGCGGAAACTTTCAGGACCGGGAAAATCGAGGCAGGGGCTGACGTGCACGAAGACGGAAACGGCGGCGGTCGCCAGGGCGAATCCCTCCCGTCCGGAAGTGGTGTGAACCAACCGCAGTTCCTGGCGCTGGAACGGGAATTGACGGTCCTCTTCCGGCGCGCCCGGGCCAACCAGGGGGAGATGGCCCGGGAGGTCCACCCCGACCTGGAGTCGTCCGCCTACGGCCTCCTCGTCCGGCTCGGCGAGTCCGGTGGGCAGCGCGCCACGGAGCTCGCCGCCTACATCGGCGTCGGCAAGGCCACGATGTCCCGCCAGCTGCGCGCCCTGGAGGAACTCGGCCTCGTCGCCCGGGAGCCCGACCCCGCCGACGGCCGCGCCTGGCTGGTCACCCTGACCCCGGAAGGGCAGGAGCGGGTGGGCAGGGTGCGGGAGGCCCGCCGTGCCCGCTACGCCCGCCGGCTCGGCGACTGGAACCCGCGCGAAGTGGCCGAACTGGCCCGCCTGCTGCACGAACTGAACCGGGGGATGGAGAAGTAGCGCCGGAGGCGACCGCCCCGTTCAGAGCTCCGCGTACACCACCGTCGCGTCGTCGTGCGTCTTGCTGCCGCCGAGGTACTCCCGCGTCCCCGCCGCGTCCCCGCGTTCCAGCTCCCGCACCCGGTCCACCAGCGCCCGCGCGCCCTGTTCGCGCACCAGGGCGAGGCAGTCCGCCCAGTCGCCCTCCCGGAACCTCTCCACCCAGCGCGCGGCCCCGTCCGTCAGCGCCGCCAGCGCCCGCACCTCCTCGCGCGGCAGCGTCCCCGTCACCGCCCGCGCCGCCACCGCCGGGTCGGCCGCGGCCGTGAAGAAGCCGCCCTCCTTGTTGCGGAAGCCGGCGTCCACGATCGCGTCCGTGGCGAGGGCCGAGCGCGGCAGGCGGGCCAGCCGGTCGTCCAGTACCGCCGTGACCGTGCCGGCGGGAGACTCCACGAGCAGGGCCGAGTCGGACAGCACCAGGTACTCGACCAGGTCGGGGGACCAGCGCGCCACGACCACGGTTGCCTGAGGTGTGCGCGGGTGAGAAAGGTCACAGGTTTCCGCGTGTGCCGCGGAGGTACGCGCGATGGCGCGGGACAGGACGTCGGAGAGAGGAACATCCGCGAGTGAAACGGTCAGTTCGGCCAGCGCCCCACCGAGCCGCGCGGTGAACCACGGCACGGAATGCAGACAGCCCGTCGCGATCCTCGGCGGTGTCACGCCGTCCAGCACGACGAGCGAACCGCCCTGTCCCGAGGCCGGTAGTGCGACACTCGCGAAGTCCTCGTTGGGTCGGTCCGCGAGGCCTGGTTCCGAAACGACTTCCGTACGCATCCGGCCAGTCTGCACGACCTCTTCACAGCGTCCGCAAAAGGCTGGCAAGTCTCCCGGAAAACGCCCCGGTCACGCAGGTCAGCAGCCGGATTTGGGCTGGAATGCTTCACTCCGGGAGCGCGTGGCGGCACATAGTGCCACCGCCCGCCGCAGACGTCCAACCGGCGCGCGCGCCGGGCCCGTCGCGCGAGCCACGAAAACTTGCCCACCAACTCCCGTCCGGGGTTCACTCCTTCGGGTGGCGGGTCAGGTGATGCACGCCCACCGCCCACCGGCACTGGGAGGGTCGGGAACCGGTGGGGGGCCTGCCCTGCTCACGAGGTCACCCCGTCCGGCGCACGGTCGGCGGCGGGGGAGCGGCCCAGAGCTTGGGAAAGGGTGCACGCGCCGGCCGGCCAGTTGACGGAGCGCCACCCGGGCCCACGGGTACACGAGTCAGGAATGCGAGCACCGGTGCAGAAGACGCGGCCTCGTCGCACAGGCAAGCAGGCGGCCCCCGCGGGGAGTGCGGAGCGGACCGCCCCCGGCACCCCCTCCACCCCGGCGGCCGAGGCGCCGCCCGTCGGCAAGGGCCGTCCCACCCATGTACGCAACCGGCTCATCGTCGCCGTGGCGATCGTCGCAGCCGCCGTCGCCGGAGCCGGGGCCCCCTCGGTCGTGGCCGCCTCCGGACAACTGCACGACTCGCAGGACCTGGTGACGCTCGCCGAGCAGACCCAGGACGCGCTGACCCTCGCCCACTCCCTCGCCGACGAGCGGGACGAGGTCACCCCCTACATCGCGGCGGGCCGCCCCAAGTCCAAGGCCCCCTCCGAACAGCGCAGCGCACGCGTCGACCGGCAGGTGGAGGAGCTGCTCGCCGACACCGACACGCCCGCGTCCCTGCGCGAGGACCTCGACGCCGTCGCCGCGCTGCGCCGGTCGGCGCTCACCGGGAAGAGCACCGCCCTCCAGGCGCACGAGGCCTACTCCGAGGCGATCGCCGAGCTGCACGCCCTGGCCGAGGACCTGGCCGAGCAGATGCCGCCCCGCGCGGGCGCCGGCGCCCACGCCCTCGCCGAACTGGACACCGCCGTCCAGCAGGCGGCCGCCACCCGGGGACTGCTCCTCGCCGCCCTGGGCGTGCCGAGCAGCACCGAGACCGTCATCGACCCGATCACCGGGCTGCCGACCGAGTCCGTCACCTCCTCGGACGCCGACACCGAGCAGCGCGACGCCCTGACCGCCGCCGCCCAGCAGGCCCGGGTGCGCTCCGACGCGGCCCTCGCCGACTTCCGCGAGGGAGCGCCCAAGGCGGCGCGGGACAGCTTCGACGCCACGGTCGCCGGGCCCGAGGTCAACTCCGCCGAGAAGTACCTCGCCGGCCTCACCGACCAGCCCACCCTGTCCGACGACGACCTCGGCACCTCCGTCAAGAAGCTGGACGCCGCGCTCTCCGCCCGCGTCGACGCCATGCGCGGCGCCGAGTCCGCCCTGTACGAGAAGCGCACCACGGCGCTGGAGCAGCTGCGCGACGACGACGTGACCGCGCTGGAGATCCGGATCGCCGCCCTCGGCGCCCTGATCCTGCTCGCGCTCGGCATCGCGACCGCCATGGCCCGCACCCTCACCCGCCCGCTCTCGGTGCTGCGCCGCGGTTCGGCCCGCCTGGCCGGCGCCGCGGACCCCGCCGTCGAGGAGCCGGTCGCCTTCACCGGCCGCAACGACGAGTTCGCGCAGGTCGTGCGCTCCGTCAACACCCTGCACGCGCACGCCGCCACGCTCGCCGAACGCGTCACCACGCTGGAGGCCGACCGCAAGCACCTCGTCGGCCAGCGGCAGAAGATGGCCGACGCCCGCGAGGAACTGCGCGCCGAACTCACCGAGTCGGCCGCCCAGCTGGAGGTCGTGCGCAAGAGCATCGGCTCCACCTTCGTCAACCTCGCGCTGCGCACCCTGGGCCTGGTCGAGCGGCAACTCGCGGTCATCGAGAGCCTGGAGGACCGCGAGCAGGACCCGGACCGCCTCGCCACCCTGTTCAAGCTCGACCACTTCGCCACGGTCATGCGCCGGCACAGCGAGAACCTCCTCGTGCTGGCCGGCACCGAGCACATCCAGCACAGCGCCGGTCCGGTGCCGCTGGTGGACGTCGTCCGGGCCGCGGTCAGCGAGATCGAGCGCTACGAACGCGTCCGCATCGCCGCCCTGCCGCCGCACGCGCACGTGGCCGGTTTCGCCGCCGACGACCTCTCCCACCTGCTCGCCGAGCTGATGGAGAACGCCACCTCCTTCTCGCCGCCCGACCTGCCCGTCGAGGTCTCCGGCTGGCTGCTGGAGAACGGCGAGGTGATGCTCTCCGTCCAGGACGAGGGCATCGGCATGGCCACCGAGCGGCTCCAGCGGCTCAACGCCCACCTCACCGACTTCGACCCGGAAGCTCCCTACGACCAGGAGGGGGAGGACGGGCTCGGGCTCGGCCTGTACGTGGTGGCCCGGCTCGCCCACCGGCACGGGGCTCGCGTGCGGCTGCGGGAGCAGAAGCAGGGCGGCGTCGCGGCCGTCGTGGTCCTGCCGAGCACGCTGCTCGCGGCGGCACCCCCGGCGGCCCTCGCCCCGGTCGCGCCGGTGTCCGACGGCACGGGCTCCTTCACGCTGCCGGGCGCCGACGCTGAGGCCAACTCCAACGTCCTGCAGGGCCGCGCGGAGAAGGGCGCGCGCCAGGACGTCGACCCGCTGGTGGCCTCGGCGGAAGAGGCCGTACGGCGCGCGGAGGCGGAGGCCGGCGCGCAGTCGGCGGCCGAGGCGGCGGCCCCCGACCCGACGGAGGTGTCGGACGCTGAGGCAACCTCCCAGCCGACGGAGGCGGGCGCCCACGCGCAGGAGCCCACCGGCGAGGCCGCGGACACCGGCGAGCCGGAGGCCGCCCAGCCGCGGGAGTTCACCGAGCCGCGGGAGGCCGCCGAGCCGCGGGAGGCCGTCGAGCCCCAGGAGTTCGCCGAGCCGCGGGAAGCCCCGGAGACGGGCGGCGCGCATGGGGTCAGGGACTTCCCGGACGACACCACCATGGAGCTCTTCCTCCCGGCACAGCCGCAGGAGCAGGAGCGCACCGAGACTCGGGACCAGGCTCCGGCCGAGCCCCCGGTCCCCGGACCTGCCGCCCCGCAGCCTCCGGCTCCGCCGCACGCCGCCGCCCCGCCGGAGGCGCCGGCTGCCGCCGATCCCTACGCCATCGGCCCCGACGTCCACGAACGCACCGCGGACGAGGGTGCCGAGCCGGCCGGTGGCACCGTCACCGCCAAGGGCCTGCCCAAGCGGACACCCAAGATCACCGCACCCGCCGCGGTCCCACGGCCGCGCACGGCGGGTTCCGTCGACGCCGAGGCGCTGCGCCGCCGCCTGGGAGGGTTCCGCCGGGGGGCGGAGGCCGGGCGGCGCGACGTCGAGGCCGAGATCGCCGAGCGGACGGACCAGAACCAGGCGCCGCCGGCCGCAGGCACGACCGAAGAAGCCACGGGGGGCACTGTCGAGGAGGCAAGCAGTTGACCGCTCCCAGTACGTTCGGGCTGAGCAGCGAGGCCCGCAATCTACACTGGCTGCTGACCAACCTCGTCGAGGAGGTCCCCGGCATCCTGTCCGTCGCCGTGGTCTCCTCCGACGGCCTGCTCCTGCTCTCCTCCGACCAGGACAGGAACGAGGCGGCCCGGGTGGCCAGGGGCGAGCGGCGCACCGGCCCGCGCGGCTCCGCCGCCGACCTCGCCACGGTCGTCTCCGGTGTGGGCAGCCTGACCATCGGCGCCGCCCGGCTGATGGACTTCGGCAACGTGAAGCACACGATGGTCGCGATGGACGAGGGCAGCCTGTTCGTGATGTCGATCAGCGACGGTTCGCTGCTCGGCGTGCACGGCGCCGCGGACTGCGACATGAGCGTCATCGCGTACCACATGGCGCTGTTCGTCGGCCGTGCCGGTCACGTCCTGACCCCCGAACTCCGCAGCGAGCTGCGGCAGTCCCTGGAGTCCGAGTCGACCGGGAGCGCCCGATGAGCAGCAGTCCGAGCAAAGGCTCGAACAACCTCCCCGTGCGCGGCGCGGACCGCAAGCCGGCCCGCGTCCGCCCCTACTCGCTCACCGGCGGCCGCACCCGCTTCGGCCACGTGCTGCTCGTCGAGACGTTCGTCGGTGCCACGGCCGGCACCGCGGCGCTCGAAGCCGCCGAGGAGCGCAAGGAACTGACGAACGGTTCGCTGACCTCCCGGGTGATGCCGGAGATGCGGGCCATCGTCGAACTGTGCCGCCGTATGCGTACGGTGGCCGAGATCGCCGCGCTGCTGAAGATGCCGCTCGGCGTGGTCCGCGTGCTCCTCAGCGACCTCGCGGACCAGGGAAAGATCCGTGTGTACGGCACCGGAACCGGCCACGGCACGGGCCGCCCGGACCGCGCTCTGCTCGAAAGGGTGCTCAGTGGACTCCGTCGTCTCTGACGCCGCCGCCTACGGCGTCTCCCCACTCGTCGAACCGGACGAGACCGTGCAGCCCTGGCAGACGGACCGCACCCGTGCGCCGATCGCGACGAAGATCGTCGTGGCGGGCGGCTTCGGCGTCGGCAAGACCACACTGGTCACCGCCGTCTCCGAGATCACGCCCCTGCAGACCGAGGCGCTGATGACCGAGGCGAGCGAGGACACCGACGACCTCACCGCCACCCCGGACAAGCTCACCACCACCGTGGCCATGGACTTCGGCCGCATCACGCTCGACGACGACCTGGTGCTCTACCTGTTCGGCACGCCGGGCCAGCAGCGGTTCTGGTTCATGTGGGACGACCTGGTGCGCGGTGCGATCGGCGCCGTCGTCATGGCCGACACCCGCCGCCTGACGGACTGCTTCCCGGCGCTCGACTACTTCGAGAGCTGCGGACTGCCGTACGTCGTCGCGGTCAACCACTTCGACGGCAGCGAGCTGTTCGAGGCGGAGGACGTGCGGGAGGCGTTGACGATCCCCGCGCACATACCTGTAATGATCATGGATGCGCGCCGCCGGATCTCGGCCATCGAGACCCTCTTGTCCCTCGTGGGCCACGCGCTCGACGAAACCCCCGAGTAGAAGACGGAACACCGCATGCGGAAGATACTCGTCGTCGGAGCCGGTCAGTCCGGTCTCCAGCTCGCCCTCGGCCTGCAGTCGCACGGCTACGAGGTCACCCTGATGTCGAACCGGACCGCGGACGAGATCCGCACGGGCCGGGTCATGTCGACGCAGTGCATGTTCCACACGGCACTCCAGCACGAGCGCGATCTCCAGCTGAACTTCTGGGAGTCCCAGGCCCCGAAGATCGAGGGACTCGGCGTCTCGGTGGCGGCCCCCGGCTCCTTCGACCCGGGCCCCTCGCAGCGCGCCATCGACTGGCTGGGCCGGCTCGACGGCTACGCGCAGTCGGTCGACCAGCGGGTGAAGATGGCCGGCTGGATGGAGACCTTCGCCCAGCGCGGCGGCCAGCTCGTCATCCACGGCGTGGCCGTCGGCGACCTGGACTACTTCTCCCGCGCCTACGACCTGGTCCTCGTCTCGGCGGGCAAGGGCGAGCTGGTTCAGATGTTCGGCCGGGACGCCTCCCGCTCCCCGTACAGCACGCCGCAGCGCGCCCTCGCCGTCGCCTACGTCCACGGGCTGGGCCCGCGCCCCGAGCACCCGGACACCGAGGCCGTCCGCTGCAACCTGGTGCCCGGCGTGGGCGAGATGTTCATCATGCCGACCGTCACCACCTCCGGCCGCGCCGACATCCTGTTCTGGGAGGGCATACCCGGCGGCCCGCTCGACGCCTTCAAGGACGTCAAGGACCCCTCGGAGCACCTCTCCCTGACCCTGGAACTCATGGAGAAGTTCCTCCCCTGGGAGTACGCGCGGGCCACCAAGGTCGAACTGACCGACGCCGGCGGCACCCTCGCCGGCCGCTACGCCCCCACCGTCCGCAACCCCATCGGCCGGCTCCCCGGCGGCGGCGCGGTCCTCGGTGTCGCCGACGTGGTCGTCGCCAACGACCCGATCACCGGCCAGGGCTCCAACTCGGCCTCCAAGTGCGCCGCCGCCTACCTCGCCTCGATCCTCGAGCACGGGGACAAGGAGTTCGACGAGGTCTGGATGCAGCAGACCTTCGACCGCTACTGGGAGACGGCCCAGCACGTCGTCAAGTGGACGAACGCGATGCTCGCCCCGCCGCCGGAGCACGTGCTGAACCTGATCGGCGCGGCCGGTCAGCTCCAGCCGGTCGCCGACCGCTTCGCCAACGGGTTCGACAACCCGGCGGACTTCGACAACTTCTTCTTCGACCCGCAGAAGACCGAGGGCTACCTGATGGAGGTCTCCGGAGCCGCCGGCGCGTAGGGCGCGGCGTATCCCTCGTCGGATCCGCCCGCGGCCCCCTCGGGGAGCTTCGGCGGCGTGTACCGCGGCAGGGGCTCCCCACCGGGGTCGGGCCGTACGGCGCCCAGCACCGGGTTGGCCGCGATCGGCGACACCTTGACCTCGGCGCCCGGCCGCGGCGCCTGGACGACCATGCCGTCGCCGAGGTACAGCGCCACGTGGGTGGCCTCGGGGAAGTAGACGACGAGGTCCCCGGGCCGCAGGTCCTCCAGCGAGACGCGCTCCAGCCGCGCCCACTGCTCCTGACTGGTCCGGGGGATCGGCGTCCCGGCCCGCTGCCAGGCCACGGAGGTCAGCCCCGAGCAGTCGTACGCCGCCGGGCCCTCCGCGCCCCACTCGTACGGCTTGCCGAGCTGCTCCACCGCGAAGCGCACCGCCCGGTCGCCCTCCGCGGACGGCTTGTCGTCGTCGCCGATCGCGCCCGACGCCATGAACCGCTCCTGGGCCTCGGCGATGCCGTTCTTCTCCAGGGCGGCCAGCCGGGCCAGCTGCTCGGCGCTGAGCGAGGCGAGCAGTTCCTCGACGGCATGGAGCCGGTCGCGTACCCCGTCCCGTTCCTTCTTCTGCCGGCCGGCGAGGGCGACTTGCTCATCGAGGGCTTCGCGGGCCCGGCGGGCCAGGTCGTCGGCCTTCTCCTCGTGGTCGGCCAGGCGACCGACCGTCTCGACCCGCTCCAGGGCCAGCCGCCCGATCACATGCCCCTGTTCGAGCGCGTGCTGGGGATCGCGGGCGAGCAGCAGCCGCAGGTAGGGGGAGAGGTCGCCGCTGTTCCGGTACTGCTGCCGGGCCAGCCGGCCCACCTCGCCCCGGCCGTCCCGCAGGGAGAGCCGGGCCCGGGCCAGCTCGGTCTCCAGTCGCTGCACCACGGCGCGCTGTCGCGTCAGCTTCTCCTCGGTGCCGTTGTACGCCTCGGTGGCCTTCTCCGCCTCGCGGTACAGGCCCTGAAGCTCTGTCAGCAGCTCGGTCACGGACCGCTCGCCGGATGCGGGCGCAGGCGCGGGTGCGGGCGCGGGTGCGGGTGCGGCTGCGGGAGCGGGAGCGGGCGGGGGTGAGAGTACGGGCGCGGGCGGGGGCGCGGGTTGTGCCGTGGCGGGCACGGGCGCGAACACGATCCCCGCCGTCACCGCCGCCGTACAGGCCAGACGGAGAAGCCTTCCTGACATGTTGTCACCTCCGGTGCGGCGGCCCCTTCGTCCGCTCCGCACCGCGAGCATCAGGGGGCCCTCCGGATCGCGCGCGCCGAGTGTGCGCGGTTCGGCGCAATCCCGTCACCCGTCGGCGTCGTCCGGCTTGCCGCCCGGCGTGGCATCCGGCGTGGCGTCCGGCCGGGACCACGGCCAGCGCCGGCGGGAGCCCTTGCCGCCCTCGGGGTCGTAGGCGTACTTCCACCGCGCGAACCCGATCCGTCCCCGGTCCGAGCGGGGCACGCGCCGGTAGACGAGGACGGTGGGCGGTCCGCCGTCCGGGGCCGGTACGGGGATGCGGTACGTCTTCGGCGGGTGCCCGGTCGCGCCGACCAGCACGGGCAGCACCCGCCCGTCCATGGGGCCGCCCTCGAAGGGGGTGTCTTCGCTCTTCACGGCACCAGTGTCAGACATCCTCCGCCAGCACCTCGACCAGCGCCGAGGTCTGCGGGTCGCGTCGCGCGGTGACCGTCAGCATGGCGAGGAACTGCTCGACGAGCCAGTCCCGCAGCTCGTCGACGGGCGGCTGCTTGCCCTCGTCCAGCCAGATCAGCGAGGCCGCCTCCACCGCCGTGATCCACATCCGCACGGTCATCCGGAGCCGTGGGCCGGCCTCGGCGACCTCCAGGTGGCTCATGATGTGCTCCGCGGCGGCCCGGCGCACGCCGTCCACGATGGACGTGGTCCGGGAGGTCTCGGCGACGCTGCCGCCCCGCAGCAGCGCACTGAAGCCGGTGTCGTGCTGGTCGACGAAGGCCAGGTAGCGGTCCAGGGCGCGGGACAGCCGGGTCAGCAGGGGCCCTTCGCGGGGTTCGTCGAAGCACTGCCGCAGCTCGTCGGCGGCCGACCTGAGGGCGGCCTCGTAGAGCTGTTGCTTGCCGCCGGGGAAGTACCGGTACACCAGCGGGCGCGAGACCCCGGCCTGCTCGGCGACGTCGTCCAGGGAGACCTCCTCCGGCGGCCGGTGTGCGAAGAGGGCGAGCGCGGCATCGAGGAGCTGACCGCGGCGCTCCTCGACGCTGAGCCGGCGGTAGGCGGGGGTGGGGGCCTGCGGGGTCATGGACCGCAGCGTAATCGCTCCGCTGGGTGCGGCTGGGGGGTCGGTGGGGTGGGTGGTGTCCGGAACGTGCCGTGGGGGTGGCTGGGTGGGGTGAGGCGCGTGGTCCGGCGCTGACGGGGTGCCCGGCGCCGAGGCGAGGCTCGGGTGGGTCGCGTGGCCCGGCGCCACGGGGGTGCCCGGCGCCGAGGCTCGGCGGGGGTGGGTCGCGTGGTCCGGCGCTGACGGGGTGCCGCTGCGCCCACCCGTGCCGCCCCAGCGGCACGACTGCCCGCAGCTGTGCGGTACGACTGTCGGCAGCTGTGCGGTACGACTGCCGGCAGCTGTGCGGTATGCCTGCACGCAGCTGTGCGGCATGACTGCCGGCAGCTGTGCGGTACGACTGCCCGCAGCTGTGCGGCATGACTGTCGGCAGCTGTGCGGTACGCCTGCCCGCAGCTGTGCGGCACGGGGGCTCGGCGGCGTGGCACGACTGCCGGCAGTTGGGGTGGCACGGCGGCGCGACTACGCGTGGCTGGGGCGGCGCGGGGGTGGGTTACGCCAGGAGGCCGGAGGACTTCCAGAGGCGGCGGCCGGTGCCGCGGAGGACGCCGATGTCGTCCAGGAAGTCCGTCAGGCGCTTCGCGCCGGTCTGCATGATCTCCCTGCGGTGGCCGCTGGCCTGGACCTGGGCCACGGCCTCCCGCTTGTCGAGGCCGACGTTCGTGTAGACCTCGGGGTTGACGAAAGCCTTGGAGAAGACGCGGGCGAACTCGCCGGAGGTGACCCGGGTGAACTCCTGCGACCACTTCGGGGCCGTCACCATCTGGCGGCGCAGCTCCTCACGGGCGTAGCGCACGTGACGGGCCTCCTCCACGACGTGGATGCGCGTGACGCCGCGGATCAGTGGCTGGATGCGCTCGTCCGGGAAGGTCAGCCGCTGCATCCAGTCCAGGACCTCCTCGCCGAGCAGCGTGGCGGTGAAGGAGCCGGGCGTGGTGGAGATCGTCTTGAACAGGCGGCCCAGGTGCTGGTGGACCGGGCTGACCGGGTACCACGGGGTCTCACCGCGGGATATCAGCCGGGCGAACATCTTGGAGTGCCGGCACTCGTCCTCGATCTCCGTCAGCGCGTACCGCACGTGCGCGCTCGTCGCCGACTTGTCGTAGATGTGCCGCACCAGCAGCTGCATGAGGATCAGCTCGAACCAGATGCCGAGGGAGGCGAGCGCGGCGGCCTCGTGCTGGGAGAGCAGGATGCGCTGCTCCTCGCTCATCCGCTTCCACATCGGGGTGTCGTACAGCGACACCAGCTCCGGAGGCCAGAACCACTTGCCCTCCTCGAAGGGCGCGTCCCAGTCCAGTTCCTTGTCCGGGTCGAAGGAGTGCTTGGCGGACGAGTCGAGGAGCCGTTCGGCCACCTGCTCCCGGTCCTTGAGCAGGCCGAGCGCGTCGCGCAGACCGTCGAGCGCGTCGGCTTCCGTCAGGGTCGTCATGGCTGTCCCACCTCTTCGTGTCACCCGCGGTCACTCACTCGTCTTATGAGACTGCCTGTCAGCAAGCTCGTCAATCCCCTGGACGGGACTTGTTGACCGCGAGTAAAGAAGTGAGGGGTGCTCAGACGTCGGGCCGGGCCGGCCGCGGGCCGGTGCCCGGCTCACTCCGCGAGCACCGCCTCCATCACCGACCGTGCGATCGGCGCCGCCAGCCCGCCCCCGCTGATGGCCTCCCGGCCGCCCGGGGAGCCCTCCACGACCACCGCCACCGCGACCTTCGGCTCCAGGTCGAGGTCGCCCTGCGCCCAGGAGACGAACCAGGCGTACGGGGTGCCGGAGTTGCCGACGCCGTGCTGGGCGGTGCCGGTCTTGCCGCCGACCGTGGCACCCGGGATCGCCGCGTTCGCGCCGGTGCCGTCCTCCACGACGCCGGTCATCAGCTCCTTCAGCCGCCTGGCCGTCGACGGCCGCATCACCTCCCGGGCGGGGCGCGACCCGGCCGCCGCCACCAGGCTGCCGCCCGCCCGCACCGTCCGCTCCACCAGGTACGGTGCCCGCACCTGGCCGCCGTTGGCCACGGCCGCCGCCACCATCGCCATCTGCAGCGGGGTGGCCCGCGTGTTGTACTGGCCGATCGACGACAGTCCGAGCTGCGCCCGGTCCACCGAGGTGTCGAAGGTGCTCCGCGCGACCGAGAACGGGACGCGCAGCCCGTCGTCGTTGAAGCCGAACGCCTCCGCCGTGGCCGCCATGTCCGCCACGCCGACGTCCACGCCGAGCTTGGCGAACACCGTGTTGCAGGACCACTCGAAGGCCTCCCGCAGCGAGGCGTCCCGGCAGCCCTCGCCCTCGTTCGTCAGCCGGGTCCGCGTTCCGGGCAGCGTGTACGGGTCGGGGGAGCGGGTCGGCGCGTCGAGGTCCCGGACCACTCCGGCGTCCAGCGCCGCCGCCGCGGTGACCACCTTGAACGTCGAACCGGGCGGGTAGGTCCGACGCACCGCCCGGTTGAGCATCGGCCTGTCCGGGTCGTCGTTCAGCCGCTGCCAGGTCCGGGTGGCTGCCGCGCTGTTGCCGGACAGCAGCTGGGGGTCGTACGACGGGGTGGACACCAGTGCCAGGATCCGTCCCGTCGACGGCTCGATCGCGGCCACCGCCCCCTTGCGTCCGCCGAGCCCCTCGAACGCGGCCTGCTGCGCGGCACCGTTGATCGTGGTCTCCACGTCGCCGCCCGGATTGCGGTTGCCCGTGACGTCGTTCCACAGCGGGAGCGGCGCGAGCATCGGGTCGGCACCGGACAGCAGGCTGTCCTCGGCGTGCTCCAGCAGGGTCGTCCCGTACACCTGCGAGGCGAAGCCGGTGATCGGGGCGTACATCGGGCCGTTGGCGTACGTCCGTTCGAAGCGCAGGTGCTCGCCGGTGTCCACGGAGCCGGTGACCGGCTCGCCGCCGACCAGGATGTTGCCGCGCGGCTGCTGGTACCGGGCGATGTCCGGACGGCGGTTGGCGGGGTTGTCGTCGTACTCCGGCGCCTGAACGATCTGCACGCGGGCGGCGTTCAGCACCAGGGCGACCAGCAGCAGGGCGCAGAAGGCGGCGGCGTGCCGGATGTGCCGGGTCACCGCGGCCCCTCCCCGCTCACGGCGCCGCCCGCCCGTCGCCCAGGCTGCGGGCCGCGTGGCTGACCCGGATCAGCAGCGCCACGATCGCCCAGTTGGTGACCACCGACGAGCCGCCCTGCGCCAGGAACGGCATCGCCATGCCGGTGAGCGGGATCAGCCCGGTCACGCCGCCCGCGATGACGAACACCTGGAGCGCCACGATCGAGGAGAGGCCGACCGCGAGCAGCCGGCCGAACGGGTCGCGCGCGGCGAGGCCCGCACGGAAGCCGCGCTCCACCAGCAGCGCGTACAGCAGGAAGACCGCGGTCAGGCCGAGGAAGCCCAGCTCCTCCCCGGCCGTCGCCAGGATGAAGTCCGACTTGACGGCGAACCCGATCAGCACGGAGTGCCCGAGGCCGAGGCCCGTGCCGGTCACCCCGCCCGCGGCGAAGGCGAACAGCGACTGGGCGAGCTGGTTGGCGCCCCCGCCCGCCTCGATCGACGCGAAGGGGTGCAGCCAGTCCTCCACCCGGCTGTGCACGTGCGGCTCCAGCCAGCCCACGGCGACCGCGCCCAGCGAGGCCAGCAGCAGACCGACGGCGATCCAGCCGGTGCGGCCGGTGGCGACGTAGAGCAGGACGACGAACAGGCCGAAGAAGAGCAGCGAGGTCCCGAGGTCGCGCTCCAGGACCAGGACGCCGACGCTGACCAGCCACACGGCGACGATCGGGCCGAGCACCCGTCCGGTGGGCAGTTGCAGCCGCCACACGCGGCGGCCCGCGTACGCCAGGGCGCTGCGGTTGGCGGCCAGGTACGCGGCGAAGAACACAGCGAGGAGCACCTTGGCGAACTCGCCGGGCTGGATGGAGAAGCCCTCGATCCTGATCCAGATGCGGGCGCCGTTCACGGCCGGGAACAGGATCGGCAGGGTGAGCAGGGCGAGCGCGGCGGCGACGCAGACGTAGGCGTAGCGCTGCAGGGCGCGGTGGTCGCGCAGGAGCAGGACGACGACGATGAACAGCGCCACGCCCAGCGTGGACCACACCAGCTGGGCCGGGGCCGCCCGGTCGCCCGGCGTCTCCAGGTCGAGCCGGTAGATCAGCACCAGGCCGAGGCCGTTGAGGAGCACGCCGATGGGCAGCAGCAGCGGGTCTGCGCAGGGGGCGCGCAGCCGTACCGCCAGATGGGCGAGGACCGCGAGCACGCCGAGCCCGGCGCCGTAACCGGCGGCGCCGGGCGGCAGGGCGCCCTGCTGGGCGAGGCCGACGTTGCAGTAACCGAACACCGACAGCAGGACGGCCATGACGATGAGGGCGAGTTCGATGCCACGGCGCCGGGGGAGGCGGGCGGCGGGAGCGGGTGTGTCCGCCTGTGCCACGGTGATTCCGGTCTCGGTTCCGGCCTTGGTCATGTCCGGAACTTACCCAAATGGTGCGGTGTGGGGGCCGTCGGCATCAGCACCAGCGCGGCGCGGGACCGATGTTGTCGATGTAGCGGGCCGCGCCCCAGGCCCAGGTGCCGTCCGTGAGGAGGTACCAGAGCGGGTTCCCCTGCACCCGGTCGCCGGGGGTCTTGCAGTAGATGCGGACGACCTCGCCCCGGCGGGCGTACCGGATGACCTTCGAGCCGCGGTTCGGCGCGGTGCGCAGGGCGAGCCGGTCGGCCGTGACACGGCCCCGGTACTCGCCCTGCTGCTGCCGGCCGTCGCGCCCGCCCCCGTCGCCGCCGTTTCCCCCGGCGGGGTTGACGCCGGCACTGTCCGAAGCGGAGCCCCCGCCGCCCCAGTCGTCGTTCGCGACGGCGGGCGTGACGGCGACGGCGACGGCGGCGGCGAGCGCGCCGGCGGCGGCCGTCACGGCGATGCGCCGGGTCAGGGGGGAACGAGGGTGCAGCAGCGACATGGATACCTCCCGGGAGGCGAGAGCGCCGACGCGGTCGAAAGTGCCGACGTGGCCGAATGTGACTAACCGCCACATTAGGAGCGCCGGGCGGGGGTCGCCCGTCGCACTGCGCCATCGGGGAAGGACCGGGCGACGGGCCGGGCGGTCCGTCCGGAGCCCGTGCCGGTCAGGGCCGCTGAGGCAGCGTCAGGACGGCCAGCGCCCCGCCGCCGGGCGGGTTCGCGAACTCCAGCCGCGCGCCGAGCACCTCCGCCTGCCCCAGCGCGATCGTCAGCCCGAGCCCGTGCCCCTTCGCGCCGCTCTCGGTGCGGAACCGCTGCGGACCGTGCGCCAGGAGGTACTCGGGATAGCCGTCGCCGTGGTCCCGCACGGTGATCACCGGCCCGTCCACGGTGAGCACCACCGGAGCCCGCCCGTGCCGGTCGGCGTTGGCGACGAGATTGCCCAGCACCCGCTCCAGCCGCCGCCGGTCGGTCTCCACCCGCGCGTCCCGTACGACGTCCACGCGCGCGCCGGTGCCGGATCCCCGCACGACCCGCCGGGCCAGCGCGCCCAGTTCCTCCGGGTCGGCCTCCAGGCGCTCCCGCCCGGTGTCCAGCCGGGAGATCTCCAGCAGGTCCTCGGTCAGCGTGCGCAGGGCGGCCACCCGGTCCCGCACCAGCTCGGTCGGACGGCCCGGCGGCAGCAGCTCGGCCGCCGCGTGCAGCCCGGTCAGCGGGGTCCGCAGCTCGTGCGCCACGTCCGCGGTGAACCGCTGCTCGGCGAGCAGCTTGCCCTGCAGCGACGCGGCCATGGAGTCCAGCGCGGCGGCGACCGAGGCCACCTCGTCCTGCGGACGCGTCGGATCCTTCGTCCGGGGGTCGCCGACCCGTGCGTCGAGGTCGCCCGCGCTGATCCGCCGGGCCACGCGCGCCGTGGTGTGCAGCCGGCGCGTCACCCGGGTCACGGCGAAGGCGCCCACCACCAGCGTCGCCCCGATCGCCAGCCCCGACGACCACACGATCGCCCGGTCCAGGCCGTCGATGGTGCGTTCGCCCTGGGAGTGGTCGACCCGCACCGCGATGGCCCGGCCGCCGGCGGCCGGGCCCGCCGCCCACATCGTGGGGCGTCCGTCGTGCTCGGCGACCATCGTGCCGCGCCGGCCGGAGGCGGCCAGCTCCCGCAGCGACCGCGGCAGCCCCGGCGGATCGACGCCCGCGCCCCGGCGCAGCGGGTCCCCGGCCTCGTACGCCTCCGTCGCCTCCCGCAGCCGGGCCAGGGCGACGTCGCGGGCCTGCCCCACGGTCTGGTCGGTCACCGAGACGTGCACCAGGACGCCGAGCAGGGCGGCGAGCGCGCAGCACATCACGGTGATGAAGACGGCCGCCTTCAGGGCGAGCGGGCCGGCCCACCGCGGAAGGACGGCCCTCACCGGGTGCTCGCCGACGGGGAGACCGACGGAGAGGCCGACGGAGAGACCGACGGGGAAGGCGAGGGGCGTTCCGTGCCCGCCGCGTCGCCGGTGCGCAGCATCTCGTCGTGGGTGAGGAGCATCGCGTCCTGGTCGGGGTCCCACGTCCACTGGAGGCGGTACTCGTAGCCCGCCACCTCCGACGGCGACCGGACGATCACCGACCGCCCGGCCAGCTCGACCGCGCTCACGGCGTCCTCGTAGGACATGACCCGCACGAGCCGTCCCTTCTCGACGCCGTAGACGCGCACGGCCGTCATCTTCGCGGGCAGCAGCCGGAAGCCCAGCGTCAGCTCGGGACGTCCGTCGCCGGTCAGGTCCCGGTAGTACGGCCGCAGGACGGGGCAGCGGGCGCTCTCGCCGGCCGCGCCGCAGTCCCGCATGCGGCGGGCCGTCTCCCGGTACGGTGCCTTGTCGCCCGCGTAGTCGTCCGGGTGCGCCGCGATCTCGGCCCGTACGGCGGCCACCGGGTCCGCGCGGCGGATGTCACCGTCCGGCACGGCGACGCCCTCGACCACCTCGTGGTCCACCTCGCCGATGTCGTAGGCCGGGGACGAGGCCGGCGTCAGGTCCGGCCACAGGCGGGCGGGGCTGACCGCGGTGGGTGTGGCGCCGGCGCTCCGCAGCCCGCCCGTGTCGCCGCAGCCGGCCAGTGCCGCCGAGGCCGCCGCGGTCGCCAGGAGCAGCGCGCAGGCGGCGGGGAGACGGGCCGGGCGCCCACGGCGGCTGGGGAGCACGGCTCTCCTGGAGTTCGGTGACCGTCGAGTCGGCGATCGTCTGTGGCCCGCACCCTCGTTCGTACGGGAGTCCATTTTGCCTGCCCGGTCGCGTGCCGGGCTACTCGGCCAGTTCCTCCAGCAGCCGGGCGGTCACCAGACCGGCCCGCAGGTACTCCGCGAACAGTTCGTTGTGCAGCGCCCACGGCGAGCGGCGGGTCCGGATCAGCCGCATCGCCTCCTCGGCGCCGCGGCCCCGGTACATCAGGACCTGCGCGACCACGAGCCCGGAGCGGTTGTACCCGTGGTAGCAGCGGACCAGGACCCTGCGTCCCGCGTCCAGCGCCTCGCCCGCGGCCTGGGCGAGCCGGATCACCCCCGCCAGCTGTGTCCCGTCCAGGGGCCCGTCGGGGATCGGCCACACCTGGTGCTCGACGCCCGGGCCGGGGCCGTGACCGGGCAGCCTGATCAGCGTCTGCACGAGGTCGAACTCGTCCCGCACCACGGCGGACTCCAGCAGCCCGCCCTGCCGCCTGAACTCGTGCCCGCCCATCCACAGCCCGGGCACGATCTCGTCCCACGGCCTGGCCGGGGCCGGTACGTCGGATCCCTTGCCACGGGTACGCAACGCGCCTCCCCACCCCGCCCGAGGACCTGCCCGCTCCCGTCCAAAGGTAGCCCGGTCTTGCCCCGGGAGCACCCTCCTGGTCCCATGGTCGTGGGGTGATGGTGCATGAGCGGACTGCGCGTCGTACCGACCTGGCGGCACGGCCGGGAGCGGCTCTACGTCTGCCGCGCGGACGGCGGGAACGTCGCCTGGTACGACCGTGAGGCGGCCCGGGTCAGCCTGCTGAGCGACGAGCGCGAGGACGAGGTGCTCGAGGCCCTGGGCCCCTTCCTCACCGGCGCCGTCACCGTCGGCCCGCCCCCGGTCCCCACCCCCGCCGAGCTGGCCCGGCTCTCCCTCCACCCGGACGACGACCTCGCCCCCAACCGGCCCGGCGAGGCGCTCCTGGTCGCCCTGGACCGCGACCCCCGTCCGGCGCACCGGCTGCGCCCCGACCCGCGCCGCCGGGAGCTGGCGGCCGAGGAGCTGACCGGGCAGGTCCTCGACCGGCTCGACGGCGCCGGCTGGCACACCCTGCACTCGGTCCCGCTGCCCGGCGGCGACCGCATCCACCACCTGGTGATCGGGCCCGGCGGCCTCTTCGCCGTCCACGTGCTGCCCGCCCGCAGGCAGTGGGTCCGGGTCGCCGACCCGCTGGTCACGCTGGGCCGCCGCGCGCCGTGGCCCCTGCTGGACCGGGTCCGCGCCGACGCCGGCCGCGCCTCCTACGCCCTGACCGCCGAGGTGCGTCCCGTCCTGGTCCTCGCCGGCCCGGCCGGTGTGGAGGTCACGGTCCCGCCGCGCGAGGTCCGCGTCCTGACCGCCGAGGAGCTGCCGGGTCTGGCCCGCCAGGGCGGGGTGCTCAAGCCGGCGGACGTGGAGGCCCTGCACGCGATGGCCCGGGACCGCACCGCGTGGGCGCGGGTCTGACGGTCCGGCACGGGGACCGTCCGGGCGGAGTGCACGCACGGGCGTGAAAAGGGCATCGCGTGACGCGGGCCCGCCGGCCCGGCGCCGGCCCGGGAACCCGTCTCGGCGCCCGGCCGGGCCCGAGGACCGTCAGGGCAGCGGCGCCGCACGGCGCCGGTCGAACAGGGGCGCCAGCAGGTCGCCGTGGTCCCGCACCCGCGGCGCGAGGTCCCCCGCCCGGAACACCAGCTGCTCCGGCCGCCCGCACCCGGCCACCTCCTCCCATGTCACCGGTGTGGACACGGCCGGTTCGGTGCGGGCGCGCATCGTGTACGGCGCGGCGGTCGTCTTGCGCGCGGCGTTCTGGCTCCAGTCCACGAACACCTTCCCCGGACGCAGGCTGCGCGTCATCCGGTGCACCACCAGCCGCGGCAGGGCCCGCTCCGCCTCCACCGCCAGCGCCTTCGCGTACTCCGACACCCGCTCGGACGACGACCCGCGCACCCCGGCCAGCAGGTGCAGCCCCTTCGCGCCGGACGTCTTGGCGTACGTCTCGATCCCGTCCGCCGCCAGCCGGTCCCGCAGCCACAGCGCGACCTCGCAGCACTGCACCACGGTCGCGGGCGGCCCGGGGTCGAGGTCGAACACCAGCCGGTCGGCTTCGCCGGGATCGTCCGCGGTCCACTGGTGCGTGTGGAACTCGGTCACCAGGTTCGCCGCCCACATCAGGCTCGCCAGGTCCTGCACCAGCACCATCCGGGCCGGCCCCTCCGACCGGGGCACCTCGGCGGTGGTGACCCAGTCGGGCGTACCCGGCGGCACGTTCTTGGTGAAGAACAGCTGGCCGTCGGGTCCGTCCGGGTAGCGCAGGAAGGACACCGGGCGGTCCCGCAGGTGCGGCAGCAGCACCTCGGCGGTGGTCGCGTAGTAGTGCAGCAGCTCGCCCTTGGTGAGGCCGGTCGCCGGATACAGCACCTTCTCCAGGTTGCTGAGGGCCACCCGCCGCCCCTCCACCTCCGTGATAGGCGCCATACGATGAGAATCTCACGAAACTCATGAAACATGGACAAACCGCCCAGCGTGGCAAGCGATCAGAAAGGAGCTGCACGTGAGGTCCATCTGGAACGGCGCCATCTCCTTCGGCCTGGTCAGCATCCCGATCAAGCTGGTGAACGCGACCGAGAGCCACGCGATCTCCTTCCGCCAGATCCACACCGAGGACGGCGGCCGGATCCGGTACCGCAAGGTCTGCGAGCTGGAGGACCGCGAGGTCACCCAGGGCGAGATCGGCAAGGCGTACGAGGACGCGGACGGCTCGATGATCCCGATCACCGACGACGACCTGTCCCACCTGCCGATCCCGACCGCGCGGACGATCGAGATCGTGGCCTTCGTGCCCGAGGAGCGCATCGACCCGCTCCAGCTGGACGCCGCGTACTACCTGGCGGCGAGCGGCGCCCCCGCCGCCAAGCCGTACACCCTGCTGCGCGAGGCGCTCAAGCGCAGCAACCGGGTGGCCATCGCCAAGTACGCGCTGCGGGGCCGCGAGCGCCTCGGGATGCTGCGGGTCGTCGGCGAGGCCATCGCGATGCACGGCCTGCTGTGGCCGGACGAGGTGCGCGCTCCCGAGGGCGTCGCCCCGGACACGAACGTCACGGTCCGCGACCAGGAGCTGGACCTCGCGGACGCCCTGATGGACACGCTCGGCGAGATCGACCTGGACGACCTGCACGACGAGTACCGCGAGGCCCTGGAGGAGGTCATCGCCGCCAAGGCCGCCGGCGAGACACCCCCGGAGAGCCCGGAGCCGGCGCGGTCCGGCAAGGTGCTGGACCTCATGGCCGCCCTGGAGAACAGCGTGCGGGCGGCGCGCGAGTCCCGGGGCGAGGAGGGGGAGGAGGCCGAGGTCAGGACGCTGCCCAAGGCGGCGGCCTCCCGCACGCCGAAGGAGACCGGCGGCAAGAAGTCCACGTCGACGGCCGCGAAGAAGACGGCGGCGAAGAAGACGGCCGCCACGAAGAAGTCGTCGGCCGGGCGGTCGGGGAAGAAGACGGCGGCCAAGGCGACGGGGAAGAAGACGACGGCCAAGAGCGCCGCCTCGAAGAGCACCGCGAAGAAGACGGCGTCCCGCAGGCGCAGCGCGTGACCCGCGCCGCCCGCGCGGCGGCCGGGCCCGCCGGCCCGTTCTCACGCCCGGCGGCCTCCCTCGGACGCGTCGAGCCGCACGAAGGGGACGGCCCGCCCGGCCTCGCGGAACGACGCCTCGCCGCCGTCCACCGCGAACCCCATGAACGCGCACAGGCGCCGGGCCGTCCCCGGGTGCCGCCGTGCGTACGCGGCCATGACCGCGGCACCGTCCTCGGCCGGCAGGAAGCGGGCGGTGACGGCGTGGTGGCGATTGCCGAACTGGACGACGGTCTTGGGCTGTTGCCGCAGGTTGCGGTACCAGTCGGCCTGCGGGCCGAAGCCCGAGGCGATGGTCCAGGCCGGCCCCTGCGGTTCGTGGGACACCACCTCCAGGACCACCTGACGGTCCAGGCCGCTGACCCGGCCGGTGTGGTGCAGCAGAAGCAGCCGTCCGCCGAAGAGCGGTCCGAGCCCCACGCGGTGGAGGAGGATCGGCAGCCGGGCGGCGAAGCGCCGCCATCCGGCGGGCGGCGGGGGCCGGTGCGGAGGGGTGTCGGTGCGCGTCATGCTCGCCCTTCGGTGGCAGGGATCCCGGCTCTCGCGGGCGACCGGCACGGGCCCGGACCGAGAACCGTCTTCCGAGCCCACCTTTGCACAGTCGAAAGGTGGGCGGCAGGTGCGGTTCCGGTCGCGTGCGTGGCGGGGCCGTGCGGGCACGGTAGAAAGGAGACATGCCGGAGCGTGAGACGCCCGCGGGGGCCCTGGACGACGTCGACGCGGTCACCCGCGCCGTGCTGGCCGCGTCGAGACTGCTGGTGGCGGTCTCCGCCCGGTCGCTCGCCGAGGTGGAGGAGCGGGTGACCCTGCCGCAGTTCAGGATGCTGGTGGTCCTCTCCACCAGGGGCGCCACCAAACTGGTCACCCTGGCCGACCTGCTGCACGTGGCCCCGTCCACGGCGATGCGCATGCTCGACCGGCTGATCGCGGCCGGCCTCGCCGACCGGCAGACCAACCCCGCCAACCGCCGCGAGACCCTGCTGCGGCTCACCGACGAGGGCCGGCGCACGGTGGAGCACGTCACCTCGCGGCGCCGCACGGAGGTCGCCGCCATCGTCGAACGGCTCGCTCCGCGGCAGCGGGCGGCGCTCGTCGAGGCGCTCACCGCCTTCAGCGAGGCCGGCGGCGAGCCCCTGGTCCCGGCACCGGACGACTCCGAGCCGCACCCGCTGGGCTGGGCGGCGGACGTCACGGCGCCCCCCGGCGCCTGACCGCCCGCCGCCCTGTCAGGGTGCGGCGGGTGACGGCGTCGGCGCCGGCGCGGCGGTGTTCACGTCCAGGTCGGGGCGCGGCTTGAGCACCAGGACCCCCTCGCCCGGCTGGGGCGGGGGCGGGGTGACCCTGTCCTTCGGGAGCTTGGCCGGGCCGGTCTGCTGGAAGGTGACCTGGTCGTACTCGACCAGCCCGGTCTTCTCCAGGACCGTGATGTGGTCCAGGACGGTGTCGTTCGCCAGGTCGGCGAGCTGCCGCACGAGCGTGTTCTTCGTGGTGGCCCGGATCTTGGCGATGGCCGGGAAGATCTGACCGTGGGTCACGCGCATGATGTTGACCGCCGAGGAGTCGAACTCCCCGCCGCTCTTGGCGTCGACGGTCGCCACGAAGCCCTGCTGCTGCGGGGAGGCCTTGTTGGGCAGGGTGATGCCGAGCTCGGGGGCGATCTCGCGGCACATCGCGTCGAGGCCGGCGTGCCCGACGACGAGGTGTTCGCCGGCCGTCCTCATCGCCTCGGTCGTGCCGCGCCGCATGGCCATCTCGCCCAGCGGGTACTCCCACAGCCCGGCGGCCCGGACCTTGACGACGAAGTCGCGGTCGGCCTCGGTCAGCGGGCCGTACTTCGTGCTCGCGACGACGCGGTCCTGACCGCCGTCGGGCTTGTCCAGACCGAGCACGGCGGGGAAGGCCAGCGCGGTGAGGGTCAGGGTCATCGCACCGAACAGGACGACGACTCCGATCCTGCTGCGGGACGGCCGCATGATGCCTCCAGGGCGACACGGGGGACTCGTACGCCAGGAGGTACGCAAACGGCGGACGGATCGATCACCGCTCCGGCACAAAACTCCGGCCGGCCCACGACCCGCACCCGCTCAGCCGAGATCCGCCCCGTAGACCCGGTCGACGGTGATCGTGACCAGCACCCGGCGGTCGGACACCATGACCGCCCGGTACTCGTCCCAGTCCGGGTGCTCCCCGGCGGCCGCCCGGTAGTACTCCACGAGCGCGTCGACCTCCGGGCCGTGCGGGTCGGTGCCCGGTCCGGTCAGGACCGCCGTTCCCTCGGCGGTGGCCCAGGACCTGCCGTCGGGGGCGGTCACCTCCAGCGTGGCGCGCGGGTCCCGGCGCAGGTTGGCGGTCTTGGCCAGGCCCTCGCGGGTCGAGACCCGGATGACGCCGGACTCCGGGCCGTAGGACGGGCTGACGGGGGACAGCTGGGGGCGGCCGTCCGCCTTGATCGTCGCGAGCACGCCGAGCCGGCTCGCCGCCAGCAGGGCGCGCGGGTCGAAGGAGGGTGTGGTGGTCATGAGGGGATCATCACCCCTCGCCCCGCCGGCTGTCCCGCGAACCGCCCGCCGGCGCGGCCGGCCGCGGTCAGGGAACCGGGGGGCCGCCCAGGTAGCCGCCGTCGCGGTCGTAGGGCTCGCCGACCGCCGCGGGCTGGACCCGCGGCGGCACCGAGCCCGCGGAAGGCGGGCGGCCCCGACGCTGCGGCGGCGGACCGGCGTCAGCCGGCGCTGCTCCGGTCCCAGGTGTAGAAGCAGCGCGCCATCGCGTCCTTCGGACCGCGCCAGGTCGCCGGGTCGTACGCCGACACGTACGGCTCCAGCCGCTCGCTGACCTGGCGGAACTCCGGATGCCCGGTCAGTCTGCCGATGGCGGGGGCCGGGTCGTCGTCGCTCTCGATGAGGTGCAGGTACACACCGTCACCGAACTCGAAGAGACTGCGCCGGTTGACGCCCACCAGATGGGGCAGCTCGCCGCGGTCGGACTCGGCGAACACCTTCGCGATGTCCGGTGCCGCGCCCGGTGCCATCCGGGCGACGATCAGGGTGTGGTGCATGGGGAGGTGCCCTTCGTCGGTGCCAGTCGGCTCGTCGGTGCCAGTCGGCTCGTCGGTGTCACTCGGCGACGGCCGCGGCGGTCCGCCGCTCGCCCGCGGCCTGCTCGATGCGGTCCCGGATCAGCGCCATCTGCGTGCGGGAGTTCCGGTTGATGTTGTCCGTCATCCCCGCGTCGTCGACGGGCGCCTCCGGCTTCATCGCGAAGTCCTGGACCCAGCGCATCCGGGTCCCCTCCGCGGTCTCGGTGTACTCCCAGACGATGTTCATGTACTGGAAGGGACCGGTCTCCACCCGGTGGGCGCGGACGGTGCGGGTCACCGGGTCGGCGACGCGCTCCGACACCCAGCTCCACACCCGCCCCTCCTCGTCCGGGTGCATGGTGAGCCGGAAGGTGACCCGGTCGCCGTCGCGTTCGAGGACGTCCACCGAGGCGTACTCGCTGAACAGCCGCGGCCAGTTCTCGATGTCGTTGGTCATGTCCCAGACCAGCGGCATCGGCGCGGCGATGGTGATCTCGTTGTCCGTGTGCCCTGCCACGTCACACTCCCGTCTTCAGTGCGCCGTTGACCAGCGCGAGGAAATCCGTGGGCGTCTTGCAGCGCTCGGCCTGCTCCGGCAGGCCCAGCCCGTACCGCTTCTCCAGCTCGGCCACGATGCCCAGCAGGCCGAGGGAGTCCAGGCCGAACGTGTCGAAACCGGCGTCGGCCTGCTGCTGGAGGGTGACCGGGTCGACGTGCACACCGGCGGTGCGCTTCATGAGCGCCGACAGTTCCTCGACGGTCACCTGGTAGTCCACTTGGTCGGTCATGCGGAGGTGCTCCTTCACTCGGATCGGCGCCCACCGGGAGGCGGCGCCCGCTCGGGACGGTGTTGCTCGGGACGGTGGCGGCTCCGGACGGGCCGGGCCGGTGCTCAGGCGGCGGGCGCGCCCTGGCGCAGGACCAGCGCCGAGTTGCAGCCCATGAGCCCCCGGCCGAGGACCAGGGCGGTGCGCGACTCGGCGGGACGGGCCCGGCCGGCCACCAGGTCCAGGTCGTGGCAGACGTCGTACACGTTCGGGGTCGGCGGGATCAGCCCGTGCTCCATGGCGAGCACGGCGGTGGCCACGTCCAGCACCGGCGCCGCGCAGTACGCCCGCCCGGTCCCGGTCTTGGGCGCGGTGACCGGCACCCGCCGCGCGTGCGGTCCGAGGGCGTCGGCGATCGCCAGGGCCTCGGCTCGGTCCGCCTCCGGCACCCCGAGGGCGTCCGCGAACACCACGTCCACCTCCTCGGGCCGGCAGCCGGCCTCGGCCAGCGCGCCCTCGATCGCCCGTGCCAGCCCGGCCCGCGACTCCTCCCAGCGGGAGGCGCCGGTGAAGGTCGCCGCGTGCCCGGCCACCGTCGCCCGCAGGTCGGCCCCGCGCTCGCGCGCCGCTTCCTCCGCCTCCAGCAGGAGCACGGCCCCGCCCTCGGCCGGTGCGAAACCGCAGGCACCTTGCGTGAACGGGCGGTAGGCGCGGTCCGCTTCGGTGGCCCGGCTCAGCTCGGGGTAGCCGAGCTGGCAGACGATCGAGTACGGGGCGAGCGGCGCCTCCGTCGCGCCGCACACCACCGTGTCGGTGCCGCCCCGCACGGCCATCGCCGCGTGCGCGAGGGCGTCCAGACCGCCCGCCTCGTCGGCGGCGACGACACCGCACGGACCCTTGAAGTCGTTGCTGATGGAGATCTGGCCGGTGCTGGCCGCGTAGAACCAGGCGATCGACTGGTACGGGCCGACGTACCGCGACCCCTGGCCCCACAGGTTCTGCAGCTCCCGCTGCCCGAACTCGCCGCCGCCCGAACCGGCCGCGGTGACCACACCGACCGAGTACGGCGACTCCACGTCGGCACGGCCGAACCGTGCGTCGGTCAGCGCGAGCTGAGCGGCGGTCATCGCGAAGTGCGTGAACCGGTCGGTCTGGACGAGGAACCGCTCCTCGATCAGTTCCGACGGGTCGAAGCCGCGCACCTCGCCCGCCACCCGCAGCGGCAGGTTCTCGCAGCCCTCCCGGGTGACGGGCCCGAGGCTGCTGGTGCCGTCCGCGACGGCCTTCCAGTGCGCCTCGGCCCCGATGCCGTGCGGGGACACCACGCCGAGGCCGGTGACGACCGCCCGCCGGGGCCGTTGTCGTCCGCTCATCGCGGCCCTCCTTCCAAGCCGGAACCAGAACCGGAACCGCTGAGTACGACGGCGGACTGGAAGCCGCCGAAGCCGCTGCCCACCGACAGCACGTGACGGAGCGAACGCTCCCGGGCCTCGCGCGGCACGTAGTCCAGGTCGCACTCGGGGTCGGGGGTCGTGTAGTTGGCCGTGGGCGGCACCACCTGGTGGTGCATCGCCAGCACGCACGCCGCCACCTCGATCGAGCCGATCGCGCCGAGCGAGTGGCCCACCATCGACTTGATCGAGCTCATCGGCGTCCGGTAGGCGTGGTCGCCCAGCGACCGTTTGACGGCCGCGGTCTCGTGCCGGTCGTTCTGCTGGGTGCCGGAGCCGTGCGCGTTGACGTAGTCGACCGCGGAGCCGTCCAGCCGGGCCATGTCGAGCGCCGTGTCGATGGCCCGCGCCATCTCCAGGCCCTCCTTGGTCAGCCCGGTCATGTGGTACGCGTTGCCGAAGGTCGCGTAGCCGGAGACCTCGCAGTACACGTCCGCGCCGCGGGCCCGGGCGTGCTCCAGGTCCTCCAGGACCAGGACCGCCGCGCCCTCGCCCATGACGAAACCGTTGCGGTCGGCGTCGAAGGGCCGGGAGGCGTGCTCCGGGTCGTCGTTGTTCGGCGAGGTCGCCTTGATGGCGTCGAAGCAGGCCATGGTGATCGGCGAGATCGGCGAGTCCGCCGCGCCCGCCAGGCACACGTCGACACGTCCCTCGGCGATGGCGTGGTAGGCGTACCCCACCGCGTCCAGACCGGACGTGCACCCGGTGGACACCGTCTGCACCGGCCCGTGCACGCCGAACTCCTCGGCCACGGCCGACGCGAGCGTCGCCGGGGTGAAGGCCCGCTCCAGATGCGGCTCGGCCCGCCGGTCGTCCACGTCCCACCGCGAGCCGCGCTCGCTGACCAGGACGTAGTCGTGTTCCAGCCGGGTCGTGCCGCCGACCGCGGTGCCCAGCGTGGCACCGGCCCGCCACGGGTCCAGCCGGCCCAGGTCGAGCTCCGCGTCGCGCACCGCCTCGGCGGCGGCGACCAGCGCGAACTGCACGTACCGGTCGCACCGCTGCACGGTGGCGATGTCCAGCCCCAGCGCCGAGGCGTCGAAGTCGCACTCGGCGGCGATCTGCGAGCGCAGGCCCGCCGGATCGAAGAGGGAGATGCGCCGCGTCGCCGTACGGCCGTCGGACAACAGGCCCCAGAACTGGGGCACGCCGATCCCGCCGGGGGCGACGACGCCTATGCCCGTGACGGCGACCCGTCGCCGCGTCATGACACCGCCTCGGCCGCCGCGGCGGGACGCTCGTGCCCGGCGCACCCCGCGTGGCCCTCGTGCGGCAGGGCGTTGCCCTCCGCGTCCTCGGTGTCGACGTGGCCGAGCTCCGGCCGCGGGGCCAGCGGCCCCAGGTGGAAGACGATCCGCGCCTCGACCGCGCCGACGTTGCGGAAGCGGTGGCGCACGTTCTGCGGGATCAGCACGCCCTGCCCGACGGAGAGCGAGTGCGGTGCCCCGTCCAGGTCCACCTCGAGGGTGCCGTCGGTGACGTACACGAACTCCTCGGAGTACGGGTGGTAGTGCTCGGCGATGCGCTCGCCCGGCTGCACGATGGCCACACCCATGAAGCCGCTGGTCGACCCGGCGGTGGTGGGCGTGAGAAGGGCGCGGAGGTCTCCGCCGCGACGCGTGTTGGGCGCGATGTCGCCGAGGGAGACGATGCGTACCTGCTGGTCTGTCATGTCGGTCACTCCGGAAGGACGGAAGGCGGTGGGGGAGGACGGCGCGCGGCCCGGCCGGCGGGCCGGCGCGCGCCGACGGTTCAGGAGGGGAGCGAACGCCGGTCGGTGAGCGGCGTCATGCGGGCCCGCGCGAGCAGCCGCGACAGCGTGCCGGCGTCCGTCAGCGGCCCGTCGATGCCGACGGAGGCGGTGTCCAGCAGCCGCTCGGCCACCGCGACACCGGCCGCGTCCGAGGACCCGGCACGGTCGTGCAGTCCCAGGACGAACGCGGGCGACTCGTCCGGGTCCCCGGCCACGTCGACGAGCCGGACGACGAGGTCGTCGCGGTGGAAGACGGTGGCGGCGAGGACCGGACCGTCCGGCGTGTACACGGCGGACGCGTCCTGCCGGGCCAGCAGGCGGGCGAGTTCCGGTCCCGCACCCGCCCGGACGGGATAGAGCAGCGCACACCGCTGCGGGCGGGCCTCGGCCCCGGTCGCGGACGCCACGTGGTGGACGGCCGGCATCGCCGCCAGGGTGAAGAACCGGCGGGCGGAGTGCGGGTCGTCCAGGTCGCGGTCCTGCTCCAGGTACGGGTCGAGGGCCTCCTCGACGGCCCGCACCCCGGGCTGCCGGGCGACGTGGCGCAGCGCGTTCTGCAGGTCGCCCCGCACCTCCACGGCCCGCACGATCCGGTTGCCGTGCATGAAGAGCGAGGTGCGCAGCAGCCGGGTGTTCCCGTCGACCTGCGCCTCGGGCGACGCGTAGTTGGACAGTAGCTCGGCGACCTTGGCCTCGCTGCCCGGCCGCACGGTGAAGGTCAGGGCGTGCCGCACGACGTTGCCCCCCACCCGGGGAGCGGCCCGCAGCGCCTCACCGGCCCCGGCGGACGGCTCGATGCCGTCGGCGAGGGTCTCCCGCAGCACGCTGTAGCGCAGGGAGCGGGTGTCGCGGACACAGTCCTGCAGCGGCTCGACGGCCGACAGGTGCTCGTCGCTGTTGACCCACGCCAGGAAGGGCGCCGCGCTCTCCCATTCGCTGGTGAGCAGCCACTGCGTCGGGTTCTCCAGGGACTGGCACAGCTGGTCGCTGACATGTCCCGGCACGGCCGCGACCCGGTGACGGATGCGCTCGTAGGCGTTGAGGAACTCCTGCTGCATGCCGTCGTGGATGTCGAGCATCAGCACGACCCGCACGCGCGATCCGTCGAACGCCGATATCGAGACGCCGCCCGCGTCCGCGGACACGGCGGCCGTCGCCCCGGCACCCGTGGCTGCGGCATCCGACGACACGACGGGAGAGACCGTCATCCGGCCCACCTCTTCTCGGGGGAATTTCCTCGTGGACTGGGGGAGTGCGACCGCACGCCGCGCGCGCCGTGTGGGGCGGGGTGCGCCGGCCGCACAAGCACGATCGTGTGCCGTGCCCGCGGGGACCGCGAACCAGGCGGGTTAAGCGGGTGAAGCCTGAGCCGCCGCAGGCGTCACGGGGCATGCATGAAGGCCCGGCCCCTGCATGTCACGGGACCTGCCACTCGACCGCGGCCCAGCGGGGCCCGACCAACGGAGGACGAGCGATGAACGAAAGAGCCGATCGATCGGGACCCGGGATCCACCGCGTCCCGGTGCTGATCGTCGGAGGGTCCCTGGTCGGCCTGTCGACCTCGGTGTTCCTGGGTCGGCTCGGCGTCCGGCACACCCTGGTGGAGCGGCACGCCGGCACCTCCATCCACCCGCGGGGACGCGGCAACAACGTCCGCACGATGGAACTCTTCCGGGTGTCGGGCACGGAGCCGGGCATCCGCCGGGCCGCCGCCACGCTGGCCGACAACCACGGCATCCTCCAGACGCCGACGCTGGTCGGTGACGAGGGGGAGTGGCTGTTCAAGCAGATCGACCCCGGCAACGGACTCGCCCGGTTCAGCCCCAGCGGCTGGTGCCTGTGCAGCCAGAACGACCTCGAGCCCGAACTGCTCGCCCACGCCCGCGAACTCGGCGGCGAGCTGCGCTTCGGCACGCAGCTGATGTCGTTCGACGCGGACGACGAGGGGGTCACGGCGATCGTGGAGAACCGGGAGACCGGCGAGCACACCACGATCCGCGCGGACTACCTGGTGGCCGCCGACGGCCCCCGCAGCCCCGTCCGTGAGCAGCTCGGCATCGGTCAGAGCGGCCCCGGGGATCTCTTCCACAACATCAGCATCACGTTCCGCTCCCGTCGGCTGGCCGACGTCGTGGGGGACCGCCGCTTCATCGTCTGCTACCTCACCGCCCCGGACGCGGACGGCGCCCTGCTCCCGGTGGACAACCGGGTGGACTGGGTCTTCCACGCCCCCTGGCACCCGGAGAACGGCGAGACGGTCGAGGACTTCACCGACGAGCGCTGCGCCGCCCACATCCGCCGCGCGATCGGCGACCCCGGCCTCGACGTGGAGATCACCGGCAAGGCCCCCTGGCACGCCGCCCAGCGCGTCGCCCGCAGCTACCGCTCGGGCCGCGTCCTGCTGGCCGGCGACTCGGCCCACGAGATGTCCCCCACCGGCGCCTTCGGCTCCAACACCGGCATCCAGGACGCCCACAACCTCGCCTGGAAACTGGCCGCCGTCCTCGACGGCTGGGCCGGTGACGGCCTGATCGACACCTACGACGCCGAACGCCGCCCGGTCGCGGAGGCCACCAGCGCCCGTGCCGCCGCCCGCTCCGCCGAGCACAGCCACCCCGGCTTCGCCCCGCCCCCGGCCCCCGGAGGCGGCGGCGGTCCGCAGCGCGGCATCCTCAACGTCGCCCTCGGCTACCGCTACCCCCAGGGCGCGGTCGTCGGCGCCGACCCGGCGACGCCGGTGGTCCCGGACGCGCTCTCGCTGACGGGCGAACCCGGCAGCAGGGCCCCGCACCTGTGGCTGCGCCGCGGTGAGGACCGCGTCTCCACCCTCGACCTCTACGAGCGCACCCTCGTCCTGCTCAGCGACGCCACGGAGCCCAGCGGGTGGCACGAGGCGGCGACGCGGCTGGCCCACGAGATGAGCGTCCCGCTGACGGCGTACCGGGTGGGCAAGTCCCCGGACGCCGAACTGCTGCCCGAGGACGACGACACCGACTGGGCGAAGGCCCACGGCGTGACGCGGGGCGGAGCGGTCCTGGTGCGCCCGGACGGCTTCGTGGCGTGGCGTGCCCCCGGACCGGCGCCGGACCCCGCGGCGATGCTGCGTCAGGTGCTGACGTCGGTGCTGTCCCTGGCCTGACACTCCGGGCCCCGTTTGGCCAGACCCGGGCGCCATGGTTCACGCCTACGGGTGAATCCCGGAATGGACGTCCGGTCCGCCCCCGCCGGGTGCGCTGTGCTGAGTCCGCTGAGACACAGCGCGCCGTCACCGGGCAGGGGGGAACGGTACACATGGACATGGTCGTCCTCGGCGCCTGGCTGCTGACCGCGGCCCTGGGCACCTACCTCGCCACGGTCTGGATCCGGCACGGCGGCCTGCGCCAGCGGACGCCCGGCGTGACGCGGCTGCCGCTGTGGCTGGTGGTCGGTCACGTCCTGCTGGCCGTCAGCGGACTGGCCGCCTGGGCCGTGTACCTCCTGGGCGGCCTCCGGGGCACGGCGTGGGCGGCCTGCGCCGCGGTCCTGGTCGTGGCGGCCCTGGGCTTCATGATGCTGCTGCGCTGGCTGCCCAGCTCCGGCCGCCACTCCCAGGCCACCGGCACGGCGGAACGCCACTTCCCGCTGACCGGGGTGGTCGCGCACGGCATGAGCGCGGGAGCGACGGTGCTCCTGGTCGTCCTCGTGGTGCTCCGGCAGGTCTGAGGGCGGCGCCGGGGCGCCGTCAGTGGCCGCGCAGCCGGGCGAGCGTGGCGTCCAGGCCGGGGCGGCGGGGCCGGTTGTGGGGGAGTTTGGCGAGCACGGCCGCCATGCCGCAGGTGTCGGTGAGGGCGGAGAAGACCAGTCCGCCCGCGATGCCCGCGGACAGCAACTGGAAGGCCGGGTGCACCAGCACGCCGAGCAGGAGGCCGAGCAGGACGACGAGGCCGGCGGTGAGGCGGACCTGCCGTTCCATGCCCCAGGTGGCCTTCGCGGCTCCCTCGGGCCGGGCGAGTGCGTGTCCCTGCGCGGCCCAGGCCCCGGTGCCTCCGGCGAGGGTCGCGGCGCGGATGCCGTGCTCGGCGAGGACACGGCAGGCGTTCGCCGAGCGGTTGCCGGAGGCGCAGACCACGAGCACGTCGCCGCGCTCGGCGGCGGCACGGACGGCGGGCAGGGCACGCCGGAGCCGGTCCAGCGGCACGTTGAGGGCGCCGGGCAGGTGACCGCCGGCGTACTCGCCGGGGGTGCGGACGTCGATGACGGTGAGTTCGTGCAGGCGGGCGTGGGCCTGGCGGGGGTCGAGAGCGGCGGGGGTGGTCATGGGGAGGTCCTTTCTGCGGATGTGTCGGTCGTGCGGTGGCGGCCGCTCACGGGACGAGCGCGTCGGCGAGCATGAACAGGGCCACCGCGAGGAGCGCGCAGGCGAAGAGGGTCTGCAGCGTCCGGCCGCTGACCTTCTCGGTCAGGCGTCTGCCGTCCCAGGCGCCGAGCACCGCGGCCGCGGTGAAGGGGCCGACGACGGCCCAGTCCAGGTGCATCCCGGTGCCGGCCCGGGCGCCGAGCGCGGCCAGGGAGTTGACCGTGATGACGAGGAGGCTGGTGCCGACGGCCCGGCGCATGGCCAGACCCAGCACGCCCACCAGCGCCGGAACGGCGAGGAAGCCGCCACCCACCCCCAGGAACCCGGTCACCGCGCCCAGCCCGGCGCCGACGGCACCGGCCCTCGCGGGGCGGACGGGGCGGCCGGACGGGCCGGTGACCGGAGGACGCAGCATCCGCGACGCCGCCAGCGCGGCGACGACCGAGAAGGCCACGAGGAGCACCGCGGCGGGCACCCGGTCGGCCACCGTGCCGGCGAGCATCGCGGGCACGACACCCGCGGCGGCGAACAGGAGCCCGGTGCGCCAGGCGACGTTGCCGTCCCTGGCGTGCCCGCTCAGCGCGGTGACGGACGTGAGGGTGACGATGACGAGACCGGCCGTGGTCGCGTCGGCCGGGTCGAAACGGAGCAGGTAGATCAGGGCGGGTACGGCGAGGACGCTGCCGCCCCCGCCGAGACCCCCGAGGGCCAGGCCGACGACGGCACCGGCGAGGAGCGCGGCGATCAGAGCGGTCATGCTCAGCGGTCGGTGCGGTCGGTGCGGTCGGTGCGGTCGGTGCGGTCGCTCTCGTGGCCCCGGCCGCCGTGGCCCGGGTCGTCCGGGCCGGTGCCGGTCACCGGCAGCCCGGCGGCCGCGGCGGCGTCGAAACCGTCGTCGACCGCCACCACGTCCCGTCCGGCGGCGTGCAGCAGCGACGCGGCGATCGCGGCCCGCATGCCACCGGCGCAGTGCACCCACACGCTGCCCGCCGGCACCTCGCCCAGCCGCCCGTGCAGCTCGTGGACCGGAAGGTGCACGGAGCCCGCTATGTGTCCGGCGGCCCGCTCGGAGTCCCGCCTTACGTCGAGGACGACCACGCCGTCCGTGCCGCGCTCGGCCAGTCCGGCGAACGTCGACCTCGGGAACGACACCGGCCGCCCGCCCTCGGGCACCCACGTCTCGGGCGACCCGGTCGCTGCGCCCGCGGGCCGGTCGATGCCCACCCGGACCAGCTCCCGCTGGGCGGCGGCCACCTGCTCCGGGGACGCGGCGAGCAGCGTGACCGGCTTGCCCCACGGGATCATCCAGGCCAGGTAGGTGGCGAGCTTGCCGTCCGCCTCGAAGTTGTACGACCCGGCGACATGCCCCTCGGCGAAGGCCACCCGGCTGCGCAGGTCCACGACCCACTCACCGGCCGCCAGCCGGGCGGCGATCTCCTCGGCGTCGGCGACGGCCGGCGGGGTCAGGTCGACGGGCGCGGGACCGCCGGCGTTGGCCGGGCCCATGTGGGTGTAGTACGCGGGCACGTCGTCCAGCCCGGCCAGCAGCCGGGCCACGAAGGTGTCGACGTCCTCGGTCAGCGCGGCGTTGACGGCCTTCTCCCGGCCGATCGTGGTGGCGTCTCCGCCGGCCTGCGCGGAGGAGCAGAAGCTCCCGAAGCCGTGCGTCGGGAGCACGGAGGTGTCGTCCGGCAGCTCGGCGGCCAGGCGGTGCGCGGAGGCGTGCTGCGCCCGCGCCAGCTCCTCGGTCAGCCGCGGCTCCACCAGGTCCGGGCGCCCCACGGTGCCGATCAGCAGCGAGCCCCCGGTGAACGCCGCCACCGGGGCGCCGTTCTCCCGCAGCACGTACGAGGTGTGGTGCGGGGTGTGCCCCGGCGTGGCCACCGCCCACAGCTCCAGCCCGGCGTCGACGCCGACCGTGTCACCGTCCGACACCGGCACCCGCGAGAACGAGACGCCGGCCCCGGCCGGCACCAGGTGGCGGGCGCCCGTCACCCGGGCCAGCTCCGGACCGCCGCTGACGTAGTCGTTGTGGAGGTGCGTCTCGACGACGTGCGATATCCGCACCCCGCGCCGGGCGGCCACCGCCAGGACCTGGTCGATGTCGCGCGGCGGATCCACCACGACCGCGCTCCGCGCGCCGCCGGCCAGGTAGGAACGGTTGCCGAGCCCCTCCAGCTCGAGGGTGTCGACGAAGAACATCCGGGTCACTCCTTCATGGGCTGAGTACCCCCCCGGGTATATCTCCCACCGTAGCACGGGTACCCCCGGGGGTATCGAGCCTCGCGATCGGACCCCGTTGTCAGTCCCCTCTGCGATCATCCGGCCATGCTGAACGACGCCCAGGTGACCCGGGACGGTGAGAGGGGTCCGTCGAGCCCCGCCGACCGGCTGATGCGCGCGCTGACCGGCCCGGACGACACCGGCGAGCACGGGCTCCCCGACCCGTCGGAGGTCACCGACGAGGAACTCGGCACGCTGCTCGTCGCGGCCCACCGGGTGGACGCCTCGAACACACCCGCGAGGCGGGCGGCGGCCCTCGCAATCCGGGCCGCGGCCGCCGAACGGCAGCCGCGCTACACGCCCGCCGCATGCCGCCGGATGTTCGAACTGCTCGTCGAGGAGTGCGCGGAGCACGGCTGGGCCGACCTCACCCTGGGCCTCGACGCGCTGCGGCACCGCACGGGGCCGTCGCCCGACGTGTCCGAACCGGCCCGCGCCCTGGTCGGGGCGTGGCTGGACAAGGACGTCGTGCGCCAGCCGTACGCGCTGCTCGCCGTCGCGGCCCTCGCCGGGGAGGAGACGCTGAGCACGGCCGTGGAGCGGCTCTCCCGCGACGTCGGCCCCATCGTCGCCGACGAGACAGCCGTCGTCGCCGGGCTGCCCCCGGCCGAACAGGCGGCTCTGTCCGAGATGGACCGGGAGAGCAGATTCGCCCCGCCGCTCGCCCACACCTGGCACCGGTCGGCCGACAGCCCGGCGTACGTGGCGTTCACCCGCCGCGCGCTGGAAGCGGCCGCCGACCGCACCGACGCCATCCGGGCCGGCGCGATCCCCTACCGCGCGGACAAGGCGTTCACCGACCGGGAGGTCACCTCGCTCGGCCAGGCCCTGCGGGTCGCGCTGCTGCGCGACGAACCCTGGCTCCCCGAGCTGTTCGACCGGCTGCTGCCCGGCATCGCGCTCGCCCCGACGGCGGCCAGGACGCTCCCCTCCCAGGCCCTGCTGTACGAGGTGGTCCGCGCCGCCCAGGACTTCCCGACCCCCGAGCTGGTCACCGCGATCCGCACCGTGCGCCGGACCGTCCGTCACGCGGGGGTGCCCAGGCAACTGGACAAGATGCTCAAGAAGGCCGACTCCGCCCTGGCCGAACGCACCGACGTGGCGCTACGGCTGCCCAGGCTGGACTTCGACGACGACGGCGTCCTGCGGCGGACGGCCGGCGACTACCAGGCGGTCGTCACGGTCACCGACACCGCCTCACTGACCTGGGAGAAGGACGGCCGCCCGCTGCGCTCCGTCCCGGCACCGGTCCGCCGCGACCACGCCGGCCTGGTCAAGGAGACGCGCGACCTGGTGAAGCGGCTGAACGCCCAGCTGGCCACCCTCCTGCGGGCCCTGGAGGGCGGCTTCACCGTCGACACCGTCCACCCGTACGGCCGGTGGCGCACCGAGCTGGCCGGCCACCCCCTCGCCCGCACCCTCACCGGCCGCCTGATCTGGGAGATCGAGGTCGCGCCCGGCGAGTGGCGGGCCGTGCTCCCCGCGACGGGCGAGGCCCTCCCCGACGTGCCGGACGACACCCCCGTACGACTCTGGCACCCACTCCGCTCGGACCCCGACGCCGTGCGGGCCTGGCGGGACCTGCTCACCGAACGGCGCATACGGCAGCCCTTCAAGCAGGCGTTCCGCGAGGTCTACCTCCTCACCCCGGCCGAGGAACGGACCGGCGTCTGTTCCCACCGCTTCGCCGCGCACCTCGTCCACTACCGCAGGATGTTCGCCCTGTTCCGCGCCCGGGGGTGGAAGAGCCGCCTGCTCGGGCCCTGGGACGACGGGGACGGCGACGAGGCCGAGCGGACCCTGGCGGCGGGGGAGTGGCGGGTCCGCTTCCTGCACACCTGGTCCGGCTCCGCGGGCGACGACGGCCTGGCCACGACCGACCAGGTGCGCTTCGACCGCCGGCAGCAGGGCGGCTGGCGCGAGTCACCGCTCGCCGACGTGCCCCCGCTGGTGTTCAGCGAGGCCATGCGCGACGTGGACCTCTTCGTCGGCGTGACCTCGATCGCCACCGACCCCGACTGGAGCGACGGCGGCGACCGCCGCGCCTACTGGGAGCGGACCGCGTTCGGCGAGCTGACCGAGAGCGCCCTGGCGCGCCGCGAGGTACTGGAGAGGCTCCTGCCCCGTCTGAAGATCGCCGACCGCTGCACGCTCGACGGCCGCTTCCTGCGCGTCCGGGGCGATCTGCGCACCTACAGGATCCACCTCTTCTCGGCCAACGTCCTGATGGAACCGGACGACAGCTACCTGTGCGTCGTCGCGGCACGGCGCCCGGCGGACCGCTCGGTGTTCCTGCCCTTCGACGACGAACGGCTCGCCCTGATCCTCAGCAAGGCGTTCCTGCTGGCCGCCGACACCGACATCACCGACGAGACCATCCTCCGCCAGATCGAGCGAGGTGCCTGATGGCCACCGTGACCTTCCGGGACGAGACCGCGACGGGCAAGGGGATCGCCGAGTGGGAGCTGTCCGGCCTGCCCGACCGGACGACCGTACGAGAACTGATCGGCCTCCGGGTCCGGGAGGAGGCCGCCCGCCACAACGCCCACCCCACCGATCTCTTCACCGGCCTGGTCCGCCCCGACGGCGCCGAACCGGTCCGGGACGGCTACCGCCTCCCCGGACCGCGTCCCGTCGACGCGGCCCGCCAGACGGAGGCGGCCGAGCGCGCCTTCACGGCCAACGGCTTCTTCGTCCTGTCCGGCGACCGCCAGCTGGAGGACCTCGACGAGACCGTGGACCTCACGGCCGGCGCCACCCTGGTCTTCGTCAAGCTGGTCGCCCTCGTCGGCGGCTGAGACGGGGCGGACCCGGCCCCCGCCCGGCCGGGAGCGCGCTCGCCCCGGGCGCCCGGGGCCGGCGTCTGCGGATGCGCCACCACGCGATCAGTGCGCCGGCGAGCAGACAGCACGCCGGACCGCTTCGCCGCCCGGGAGCGCGCGGGGCGCCCGGGGAGCGGCGCGGCCGGTCCGGGCCGGCCGGGACCGCCGGCACTTCACGGGCCGGCCTCGCCGCGGGGCCGGAGTCGCCGGCCAGTTCCCGGGTGATGCGCCGCCACACCCGTCCCGGCGGGGCGGCGGGGAGGTCCGCCTCCTCGACCGAGCGGGCCGCCGTGACCAGACGGGTCATCAGGCGCAGCTCGTCCCGGCAGCGTTCGCACCCGGCGATGTGCTCCAGGGCACGCGCGTCGTCGTGCGCGACGCCGTTGCCCAGCGCCAGCTCCACCAGGTGCGCCGCGTCGACGTGTGACACCGTCACTCTCCTGTCGGCTCCGGGGTGACGACCGGACCGGCGCCACCGTCGACGTGCCCGACGAGCACCGGAACGGCGCCGCCGGGTGGTGGCGTCGGCCGTGAGGAGGCGGTGCCGAGCGTGACGGCCGCCGCGAGCGCGGCGGCCGTCACGACGGGACCGGTGAGCCGCCGTACCGCGTCATCCACGCCGGCCCGCGGCCCGGCGGATCACCAGCACGCCCGTGAGCGTGACCATGCCGGTCGCCGCCGCCCAGGCCAGCCACTGCTCCGAGGAGTTGAAGGAGGCCGCGGCCGCGGCGCCGCCGCCCATGCCCTTCGGTGCCGACTCCGTGCCGCTGAGCGTCTGGGTCGCCAGCGCGAGGTTCTTGTCGGCCGCGCTGCCCCAGGCGTAGACGATGTTGTCGGCGCCGGCCTTGAGCTGGAGGTCCGCCGGCCCGATCGCCACCGTGCCGGTGCCGGCCAGCACCACGTCGGCCGAGACGGTGCCGGCGTCGACGACGGCGGTGTCCTGGTCGGGGTTTTCCAGCCCCGTGAAGACGGGCTGGCCGCCCGCCCGGACGTCCACGGCCGGCGCGGCGGCGACATGGCGCACCGTCAGCCGGGCCTGGCCGGCGCCGGTCGGGGAGACGTCGTTGACGAACGACGACAGTTCGGGCTTGCCGCCGGCGGAGAGGTGGGCGGCGATGGTGGCGTTCGCTCCCGCCGGCACCTTGATCTGCTTCTCGACGGCCGGGGTGCCGTCGGGCCCCTGGCCGGCCGGGAAGACCTTGATGTCGTAGGTGCCCGCGTCCAGGGACTGGGGGTCGGTCACCGTGCCCGGCTCGAAGTCGCTCACGAGCTTGTCGCCGTTGGCGTAGACGTCGGCGGTCAGGCCGGGGACGCCGTGGAAGACCGACACCTCGGCGGTGTCGCCGCCGGCCGCGGAGGGCGCGGCCATGACGGGCGCGGCGACGGTGAGCGCGAGGGCGCAGGCTCCGGCCGACGCGCCGAGGATGAGGGGGGTCCGGGAGGTCATGGGGATCATCCCTTCGTGGCGGCCGCGACGTTCGCGCGGTCTCGTCAGTGGTTCGTGCGCGGGGGCCGCCGCGGATGCGTGCGGTGGCACCCGCCGTCCGGCGTCCGCGCCGCACTCCCGTCGGAGCGGCCCTGTTCGACGGCGTCGCGCAGCCGGAGGAGGCCGCGCCGGGTGTGGCTCTTGACGGTGCCGAGGGGGAGCCCGGTGCGCCGGGCGATCTGGGCCTGGGTGAGGTCCTGGTAGAAGGCCAGGCACAGCACCTCGCGCTGGCCGTGCGGCAGCCGGGACAGCGCGTCGACCAGGAGCACGCGGTCCAGGACCTCGTCCGGCGCGCCGTCCTCGTGCCGCCCCGCGTCGGCGTCGTGCCCGACGGTGTCGACGAGGGCCAGGCGCCTGGTCCGGGCGGCGAGCGCGTCGACGATCTTGCGGCGGGTGATGCCGACCAGCCAGCCGCCCAGCGGTCCCTTCTCCGGGCGGTAGCCGTTCCGGCCGCGCCAGGCGCCGAGGAAGACCTGCTGCGTCACGTCCTCCGCCTCGTGCGCGTCGCCGAGCGATCGCGTGGCCATGCCGTGGACGAGCGAGCCCCAGCGCCGGTAGACGGCCTCGAAGGCGTGCTCGTCGGCGGCGAGCAGGCCACGGGCGAGTTCCTCCTCGTACGGGGTCTCCTGCGCGGCGGGAGCGGGTGCGCCGGTGCGCCGCGTGTTCGTGGTCATGACCTGTTCCTCCTGCCGTCTGCGTCGTCCGTGGCGGAGGGCCGCCCGCGGAGCGGATGGAGGCGGCGCGTACGCCGTCGTCACCGGCTCGTACGGTCCACTCTTCGCACGCGGAACGACGCAGGCAACATGCGTCGCTTGTGCGTCGTATGGTGGATTCATGGACGGAAACGGCGCGGCCGACGCGGGACCCGGCGGCGGCCTCACCACGGGAGAGGTGGCGCGCCGCCTGGGGGTGGCGCCGACGACGGTGCGCTCCTGGGACCGCCGCTACGGCCTCGGTCCGGCCGCCCGCACCGGCGGCCGGCACCGCCGCTGGACCGCCGGGGACGTGGCACGGCTGGAGCGGATGTGCGCCCTGACGGCCACCGGACTGCCACCGGCCGAGGCCGCCCGCCTGGCCCTCGGCGGTGCGGACACCGGCGCACCCCTGCCCCCGGCCACCGGCACACCCCCGCCCCCGGAGGGCCGCGCACCCGGCACGCCGCTCACGGCCCGGGCGCGCAGCCGGGCCGCGACGGGGCTGCGGCTCGGGGACGCGCGCCAGGAGTGCAAGGGCATCGCCCGCGCCGCCCTGCGCCTGGACGCCGCCGCCCTCGACGAGCTGCTGGGCGGCGTGATCGAGGAGTACGGCCTGGTCGCCGCCTGGACCGAGGTGATCATGCCGACGCTCCAGGCGGCCGGCCGCAAGTGGGAGAGCTCGGGGGAGCGGTACGTCGAGGTCGAGCACTTCCTGTCCTGGCACGTCTCCGGCGCGCTGCGGCGCCACACGCCCCCGGGGCCGGCCGGTCCCCCCGGCGCCGTCACCGTGCTCGCCTGCGTCCCCGCCGAGAACCACACGCTGCCGCTCGAGGTGCTGGCCGCCGTCCTGGCCGAACGGGGCCTGCCCATCAGGATGTTCGGCGGCTCGCTGCCCGTGGAGTCCCTCGTCGCCGCGGTCCGCAGGACCGGCCCGGCCGCGGTGGCCCTGTGGGCGCAGTCCCGGACCACGGCCAGCCGGCCGCTGGCGCAGTACGTCGCGGCGATCGAGTGGGGAGTGCGCGGCGCCCGCCGGAGTCCGGTCGTCCTCACCCTCGGGCCCGGCTGGGCCGGACAGACCGTGCCCGGGTCGCCGCACCCTCCCGGGCTGGCGGAGGCCGTGGCGGCGATCGAGTCCGTCGTCCGCAGGTGAGGAGGCGCCGCCGCCGGGTACGCGCGCCCGATGGCGCTCCCCACGCCGGGCGGGACGCGACCCGGTGGACGTCACGCGCACACGGCGATCCGGCATCCGGGTGAGAGCCGACCGGATCGCGCACGCCGCATCCAGCGGTGCCCGGCGCGGGGAACACACGATGGAGAACGACAGCCGGTGACCTCGCAGCGAGGGGGAGCGAAGAGTGGACCTCACCGAGCCGGAGCCCGGCCCGCCGCGCACCGCCCCGGACGGGAGCCCCGTCGGTGAACGGCGCGTCGGGTGAGCCGGCCGCCCCGCACCGCCGCCGAGCCCTGCGACGTGCTCATCCTCGGCGGCGGCGCGGCCGGCCTCAGCCTGGCCCTGCGCCTCACCGCGCCCACCTCGCCCACCGTGACCCTCGTGGAGGCCCCCGACGGACCGCTGCGCCCCGGCGAGCGGACCTGGTGCTACTGGGACCACGGCGGCGACGACCTCGACGAGGCGGTCAGCGCCTCCTGGGCCAGGCTCCGGGTGCACGGCGGCGACGGGCGGGCGATCACCGTGCGACCGTCGCCGCTGACCTACCGCATGCTCCGGTCCACGGACTTCGAGGACCTCGTGCACGCCCGGCTCGCCCGCTCCCCGCGCGTACACGTCCTGCGCGCGACGGCCGACACGGTACGCGACACCGCCGACGGCGCGGAGGTACGGTGCACCGACCCCGGCGGGCGGCCCCTGACCCTGCGGGCACGGTACGTCTTCGACTCCCGGCCGAGGCGCACGCTCCCCCCGGCCCGCACCCGGCTCCTCCAGCACTTCCGCGGCTGGTTCGTGCACACCGCCACGGACCGCTTCGACCCCGGCGTCGCCGACCTGATGGACTTCCGGGTGCCGCAACCGCGCCACGGCCTCGCCTTCGGCTACGTCCTGCCCACGGCGCCCGACCGTGCCCTCGTCGAGTACACCGAGTTCTCCCGCACCCCGCTGACCACCGCGGCGTACGAGGCGGCGCTCACCCACTACTGCCGCGACGTCCTGCGGCTCGGCGCGTTCACCGTCGAGTCCGCCGAGCAGGGGATCATCCCCATGACCGACGCGCGCTTCGCCCGGCGCACCGGGCCGGCCGTCTTCCGCATCGGCACCGCCGGCGGCGCCACCCGCCCGGCGACCGGCTACACCTTCGCCGCCGTCCAGCGCCAGAGCCGCGCCATCGCCGCCGCCCTCCACGCGGGACGCGCGCACGTCCCCCCGCCGCACGGGCGCCGGGCCCTCGCCATGGACGCCGTGATGCTGCGGGCCCTGGACACCGGGCGCATCGACGGTCCCGCCTTCTTCACGGACCTGTTCCGCCGCGTCCCGCCCGCACGCCTGCTGCGCTTCCTCGACGGCGACACCTCCCCCTGGGAGGAGTGGAGCGTCGGCCTGCGCACCCCCGTCGGCCCCATGCTCCGGACCGCCGCCGAACTGCCCTTCCTGCCCCGCCGCCCGCCGCCCGCCCCACGAACCGGAGAAGGCCACCGATGACACTGCTGCGCGACCACGACCTGGCACGGGCCTTCGACCACGCCTCCCACACCTACGACCGCCTGACGGCCCTCAACCCCGGCTACCGCACCGACCTGCTGCGCTCGGCCCGCCGCCTGCGGCTGCCCCGGGCCGGGGCCGGCCTGCACCTGCTCGACCTCGGCTGCGGCACCGGCGCGTCCACCGCGGCCCTCCTGCGCGCCGCGCCCCGCGCCCGGATCACGGCCGTCGACGCCTCCGCCGGAATGCTGCGCCGCGCCCTGGCCAAGCCGTGGCCCGACCGCGTGCGGTTCCGGCACCTGACCGCCGAAGAGGCCACGACGGCGGGCGAGGGACCGTACGACGCCGTGTTCGCCGCCTACCTGTTCCGCAACGTCACCGACCCGGACGGCGTCCTCGCCGCCGTCCGCTCGCTGCTGAGGCCGGGCGGCCGGCTCGCCGTCCACGAGTACAGCCTCAGCGGCTCCGCCGCCCACCGCGCCCTGTGGACGACCGTGTGCCACGGCGTGATCATCCCCGCCGGCACCTTGAGCGGCGACCGCGCCCTCTACCGGCACCTGTGGCGCAGCGTCGTCGACTTCGACACCGCCCCCGCCTTCACCGCCCGCCTGGCGGACGCAGGCTTCACCGGCGTACGCGCCACCCCCGTCGCGGGATGGCAGACCGGCATCGTGCACACCTTCACGGCACGCAACGGCACCGCCGGCCCGGCCGCGGAGAGCGCCCGATGACCGCCCGCCGCGGCCGCGACCGCAAGGCCGAGATCCTCACGCCCCCGCCCGGCCGGGCCCGCTTCGCCCCCGGCGACGCCCCCCGCGTCGCCGTGGCCGGCGGCGGCATCGCCGGCCTCGCGGCGGCGACCCTGCTGGCCGAACGGGGCGCCCGCGTCACCCTCCACGAGCGCGAGGAGTCCCTGGGCGGCCGCCTCGCCGGCTGGCCCACCCGGCTCTCCGACGGGACGGGGGTGACCATGAGCCGCGGCTTCCACGCCTTCTTCCGCCAGTACTACAACCTGCGCGGCCTGCTGCGGCGCACCGACCCCGGCCTCGACCGCCTCCGCCCGCTGCCCGACTACCCGCTGCGGCACAGCGGCGGACTCACCGACAGCTTCGCCCGCGTCCCGCGCACCCCGCCCCTCAGCGCCCTCGGCTTCGTCGCCCTCAGCCCGACCTTCGGCTGGCGCGACCTCGCCGGCATGGACGCCCGCGCCGCCCTGCCGCTCCTCGACGTCCGCGTACCGCGGGTCTACGAACGCTTCGACGGCACGAGCGCCACGGACTTCCTGGAACGCGTCCGCTTCCCCGCGGCCGCGCACCACCTGGCCTTCGAGGTGTTCTCCCGCAGCTTCTTCGCCGACCCGCGCGAACTGTCCGCCGCCGAGCTGCTGCTGATGTTCCACATCTACTTCCTCGGCTCCGCCGAGGGCCTGCTCTTCGACGTCCCCGACGAACCCTTCCCGCACGCCCTCTGGGAGCCCCTCGGCGACTACCTCCGGCGCCTCGGCACCGACATCCGCACCGGTACGCCCGTGCGCGGCGTCCACCCCGACGCCGACGGCGGCGTCCAGGTGCGCACGGACGGCACCCTGGAGCGGTACGACGCCGCGGTCCTCGCCCTCGACCCCGGGGCCCTGCGCGCCGTGGTCGCCGCGTCCCCGGACCTCGGCACCGAGCCCTGGCGGGACGACGTCGCCGCCCTGACCACCGCACCGCCCTTCCTCGTCTCCCGGCTCTGGCTCGACCGGCCGGTCCGCGCCGGCCGCCCCGGCTTCCTCGGCACCAGCGGCTACGACGGCCTGGACAACATCAGCGTCCTCGACCGCTACGAGGGCGAGGCCGCCCGCTGGGCCGCCCGCACCGGCGGCTCCGTCGTCGAACTGCACGCCTACGCCGTCGCCGCCGGATCGGCGCCCCGGACCGTGCAGAACCGCCTGATCGACAGCCTGCACCGGGTGTACCCGGAGATCCGGCGGGCCCGGATCGTCGACGCCCGGCACGAGTGGCGCGCCGACTGCCCGTTCTTCCCCGTCGGCTCCCACGCCCGGCGGCCCACGGTGGCGACGCCCCACCCGAGGGTGACCCTGGCCGGCGACGCCATCCGCAGCGACCTGCCCGTGGCCCTGATGGAACGCGCGGCCACCACCGGCTTCCTGGCGGCCGGACGCCTCCTCGCCGACTGGGGGGTACGCGGCCAGACCCTGTGGACGGTGCCCCGGGCCGGCCGCTCCGCGGCCCTGCGCGCCCTCAGCAGCATCGGCGCCGGCTGAGCCGCCCCGCGCCCTCGGCGGGGCCGGGAGCGGCTCGGCACCCCCGCGCCGGCGGCATGGGGACCGGCTGCGGTATCGCCGTGCCTCGGTGGGGTGGGGAACGGCTGGACACCGGCCCCGCGCTCTCGTCGGCGCCGGGGCCGGCTGAAGCACCGTCGCGCCCCCGGCTGCTGAGGAGCGGCCGAGTATCGGCCCGCGGCACCCTCGGCGGCGTCGGACCGGCTGGGCACCGCCCCTGTGCCCCTGCGGCAGCGGACCGGCTGGGCACCGCCCCGCGCCCTCAGCGGCATCGGGAGCGGCTGGGCACCGCCCCTGTGCCCGTGCGGCATCGGACCGGCTGAGCACCGTACCTGCGCCGTCAGCGGCATGGGGAGCGGCTGGGCATCACTCCCGCCCCCTCGACGAGGTCGGGAGCGGCTGAGTACCGCCGCCGTGCTCTCAGCGGCGTCGGGACAGGCTGAGCACCGTCCCGCGCCCTCAGCCGGGGAAGCGGCCCGTGCTGCGCAGCTCCCGGCGCCGTTCCGCGTAGGCGAGGTCGTCGCGCCACAGCCGGCCGGCGGTCCGGCGCATCAGCGGCCGCAGCGCGGGCGCCGCGGCCCGCGCCAGGGCGAAGCCGCGCCGGTCCGATGCGGCCACGACCGCCTCCACGACCGCGGTCCGTGGCCGGTCCGCGCCCGCGGCCGTCAGCGGCGTGGCGTGCGTCTCCACCACCGACGTACGGCCCTCCCCCTCCGTGATGCGCATGACGACCGTGCGCGGCTCGGGCGCCGTGAACTCCGCCCGCACCGGCACCACCAGGCGGCCCGTCACCCGGAACGAGACGTCGACGACGAAGGCGTCGTCGTCCTCGCCCCGGGGCGGCCGGGCGACGGTCAGGTCGACGAACGAGTAGGGGTGGAACCAGGAACCGTGCCACGGGTCGAGCCGGTTGGCGACCACGTCCTCCGGCTCGCACCGCCCGACGGCCGTGAAGACGGCGTCCACCCCGCTGCCCGCCGCCGGCCGCGCCGGCACCACGGGCCGGTCCGTGGGCTCCTCGCCGCCGACCGCGTCCAGCCGCACCCACACCAGCACCCCGTCGTCGTGCACCGGGTAGGGGTCCCACCCGGCGAACGGCCCGCCGTCCAGGGCCAGTCCGTGCCAGTGGCACACCAGCGTCCCGCACACCACCCGGCTGTCCCGCAGGGGCGCGCCGAGGTGCGGGCAGACCCCCGGGCCCGCCCGCAGCTCACCGGTGTCCGCCCGCCACAGCACGACCTCCTCACCGCCCACCGTCCTGCCGTAGGGCCGGCCGCCGGCACGCACCTCACGGGAGGAGCCCACCACGAACCAGTTGCCCGACGGACGGGCCGAGGCCCGCTTCAGCGCCTCGGCGATCAGCGCCGGGCGGGCCTCCCGCCAGGTCGGCGTCTGCGTCCCCCAGTCCGACCGGCGGCGTCGCCGCAGCGGAGGTGTCCAGCGGGCCCGGTCAGCCCGGTCACTCATCCCACGGTTCCCTTCGTCTCGAGCGGGGCGGCGTCCGGGCGGGGCGCCCGGCGTCCGGTGCGGGCCGCGCGCCGGCGCGCGAGGGCGACCCGCACGGCTCCAGCCGCCGCCACGGCCGCGCGGCGCCGGCGCGGCACCACCGCCCGGCGGTGCAGGACCGCGTACCCCTGGTCCGCGATCGCGTCCAGGATGCCGCCGTAGAGGGTGAACGCCGTGCCGATGCAGGGGCGCGTGCGCGGGTCGAGCATGGGGATGCCCGCCTCCGCCACCCGGTACTCGCCCCGCGCCAGGTCCTCCGCGGCGACGAGGGCCGCCCGCACCCGCGGGTCGTCGCGGCCCGTGCGCCGGCTCCACTCCAGCAGCGGCCGGTCCACGCCGTGGGCGGCGAGCAGGTCCGCCGGCAGGTAGATCCGGCCCCGGTCCAGGTCCTCGCCGACGTCCCGCAGGAAGTTGGTGAGCTGGAAGGCCACCCCGAGGGCCGCCGCGTGCGGCGCGGCCTCCTCGCGGGGGACGACCGTGCCCAGCACGGGCAGCATCTGCAGCCCGATCACCGCGGCCGAACCGTGCATGTAGCCCCGCAGGTCGGCGTAGGTCGGATAGTCCGTGACGTGCAGATCGCTGCGCATCGAGGCCATGAAGTCCGCAAACAGCGCGGGCTCGATCGCGTACCGCTCGGCGGTGTCGGCCACCGCCCGCACCACCGGCTCGTCGCCCGCGCCGGTGCGCAGCCCGTGGGCGAGGTCGCCCTCCAGGCGCCGCAGCAGCCGGTCGCGTTCCGCGGGCGTCCGGTCCCGGCCGAGGTCGTCCACGATGTCGTCCGCCCAGCGGGCGAACCCGTACAGCGCGTGCACGGCCGGCCGCCGCTCCACCGGGAGCAGCCGGGTGGCCAGGAAGTAGCTCTTGCCGTGCCGGGCGTTGAGCCGGCGGCACGCGGAGTAGGCGGCGCGCAGGGCGGGGTCGGTGATGCCCGCGGCGTCCAGCTCACGACGCGTCATGGGTGCCCTCCGCGGTCGGGGTGAGGGTCCGGGCGCCGGGCCGCCGCACCGCACGGACGGGCGCGCGACGGGCGCCGGCGGTCCCGCCGCCGGTCACGCGGGCGGCGGCGAGCTTGCCGCTGATCAGCACCGTCGGCACACCCACCCCTGGGGTGGTGCCGCAGCCCGCCAGCACCACGTTCTCCAGGCCGCGCACCAGGTTGCGCGGCCGGAACGGGCCGGTCTGGGCGAAGGTGTGGGACACCGAGAAGGGACTGCCCGCCGCATGCCCCTGCGCCGCCCAGTCCAGGGGCGTCACCAGCAGCTCCTCCTCGACGCTCGCCGCGAACCCGTCCAGGCCCCGGCGCTCCAGCTCCGCGACCAGATCCTCGCGGTAGCGCGGCCCCAGGTCCCGCCACTCGGCGCCCGAAGGGCCCACGTCGGTGTTCGGGCACGGCGCCAGGACGTAGTGCAGGTGCCGGCCGGGCGGCGCCAGGCCGGGATCGTGCGCCGTCGGCCGGGTGATCAGCAGGGAGGGGTCGCTCATCAGCCGCCCCGCACGGGTCAGCTCCTCGAAGGTCCGCTCCCAGGCCGCGCCGAAGGACAGGGTGTGGTGGGCGAGACCGGGCCAGGTCCGGTCGGTCCCGGCGTGCAGGATCACGGCGGACGGGGAGTGCCGCAGCCGCACCGGGCGCCGGGGCGCGCGGCCCAGGAGTTCGTGCGCCGCCGGCAGCTCGCAGGTCAGCACCACCGCGTCGCAGGCGATGCGCTCACCCGACGCCAGGCGCACCGCACGGACCCGGCCCCCCGACCGCTCCAGCGCCGTCACCTCCGCCGACCAGCGGAACTCCGCGCCCGCCGCACCGGCCGCGTCCGCCATCCCCCGCGGGAGCGCGTGCATGCCGCCCTTCGGGAACCAGACACCGGCCACCGTGTCCATGTAGGCGATCACCGCGTACGCCGCGAGGGCCCTGGCCGGCGCCACTCCGGCGTACAGGGCCTGGAAGGAGAAGACACGGCGCAGCCGCGGGTCGCCGATGAACCGGCCGATGCGCCGGTCCAGCCGCCCGAAACCGCCCAGCGCCGCCAGCCGCGCCAGATCCGGGTGCAGCAACTGGAAGGGGGAGTCGAAGTTCGTGTCGATGAACCGCCGCATCTGCGCCCGGTACAGCCGCTCCAGCCACTCCCGCAGCCGACGGTAACCGGCCGCCTCCGCCGCTCCCGCGAACCGCTCGACCTCGGCCTCCATCGCCTCGCCGTCGGTGTGCACGTCGAGCGCGCTGCCGTCCGCGAACGACGCCCGGTACGCGGGGTGCAGGGCCGTCAGCTCCACATGCCGGTGCAGGCTGTCGCCGACGGCGGCGAACGCCTCGTCGGCCAGGTGCGGCATGGTCAGGACCGTCGGCCCGGTGTCCACCTCGTAGCCGCCCAGCCGCACCCGGCCCGCCCGGCCGCCCGGCCCGGCGTCCCGCTCGACGACCGTCACGCGGCGGCCCGCGCCCAGCAGGTGCAGCGCGCAGGCGAGCCCGGACAGCCCGGCACCCACCACCACCACGTGGTCCGTGGCGCCCGGCACGGTCCTCACGCCGCCTCCCCGGTGCGCCGCGGCGCCGTCCCGGCCGCCCGCTCCACGAGCGCCGCGAACTCCCGCCGCACCGGCGGCGGGGCCCCGGTCCCCTCGAAGTGCCGCACGCTCGCCGCGGCCAGCTCCGCGATCCTCGACTCGACGACCGCGCGGGCGCCCGTGCGCTCCAGCGCCGCCCGCATCCGGCGCACCGTGTCGTCGGACGCGGGCCCGCCCGGGGCGAGCGCCTCCGCGGCCTCCCGGTCACCGGACGCCCGCGCCAGCCGCGAGCCGACGGCGAGCAGGCAGGTCAGCTTGCGGGTGCGCAGGTCGTCGTCGGCCGGCTTGCCCGTCACGGCCGGGTCCCCGAACGCCCCGAGGAGATCGTCGCGGAGCTGGAAGGCGAGGCCGGCGCACCGACCGGCGGAGCGCAGGGCGTCCAGGACCGCGCCCTCGCCGCCGGCCAGCGACGCGCCCAGGGCCAGCGGCCGCTCCACGGTGTACAGGGCGCTCTTGAGGGTGGCGATGCTCAGCGCCTCCTCCACACCGGACTCACCCGTGGCCTGCGCGTGGATGTCCCGGTACTGCCCGGCGACCATCTCGGTCCGCATGGCCTGCCACTCCCGGTGCAGCCGGAGCCCGTGCGGCGAGCCCAGCGCCGTCTCGGTCATCAGGTCGTCCGCCCAGGCCAGCGCGAGGTCACCCGCCAGCACCGCCCCGGAGGCCGCGAACGCCTCGGACGGACCCGTCATGCCCGCCGCCTCGTGCATGCGGGCCAGGTCCACGTGCACCGCCGGAGCGCCCCGGCGCAACGGCGACCCGTCCATCACGTCGTCGTGGATGAGAGCGCACGCCTGCACGAGTTCGAGGGCCGCGCCCGTGCGCAGCACCGCCGCGGCGTCCCCCGTCCCGCCCGCGGCACGCCACCCGCACCACGCGAACGCCGTGCGCAGCCGCTTCCCGCCCCGCAGGACCAGCGCCGCGACCCGGCCCGCGACGTCACGGGCGAACACCGGATCGGTGTCCCGGGCCCGCCCCAGCGCGTCGTCGAGCAGGCGCCCCAGCTCCGCCTCCACGGCGCGGACCGCGTCGCGCGCCGTCCGTGGACCGTCGACCCGCCCGACCTGTTCGGCCACCGTGGGCCGCAGTCCCAGCATGCACAACCCCTTGTCGCTCTCGATCACCCGCACACCAGTGCTTCGGCTGAGTGCCCCTTTATGGATGCGCCGATCGCCGTCCGGCGGACGGGTTGCCGGGGCGAGGGTCACTCCACCGGCCCAGCAGCAGCCGCCTCATGGCGGTGCGTCACCGCGGTCCCGCTCCCGGCGGCGCACCTCGTCGAGCCCCGCGAGCCCCTCCAGCTGCCGCACCGGCCGGGCGGTGCGGTGGTTGTGGACGAGCCGCTCCCGGTGCCGGTCGAGGAAGGCCCAGTAGCCGCTCGTGTAGGGACAGGCGTGCTCGCCGGTCCGGTCGCCCGGCCGGTAGCGGCACGGCCCGCACAGGTCGCTCATCCGGTGCAGGTAGGCACCGCCGGACGTGTAGGGCTTGGTCGTCATCCGGCCGCCGTCGGCGTACTGGGACATGCCGACGACGTTCGGCACCATCACCCAGTCGTACCCGTCCACGAAGCACCGGTGGAACCAGTCCGTGACCGCGGCCGGGTCCCACCCCCGCTGCAGCGCGTGGCTGCCGAGCACCATCAGCCGGGGGATGTGGTGGGTCCACCCCGTGTCCCGCACCTGCGCCAGCACCGTGCGCAGGCAGCGCGCCTCCACCGCGTCCGCGTCCAGCTCGTTCCACCAGCCGGGCAGCGGGTCGGTGTGCCCGAGGGCGTTCGAGTGGCGGTAGTCCTCGCCGAAGTACCAGTAGAGCTGCCACACGTACTCCCGCCAGCCCGCGATCTGCCGGACGAACCCCTCCACGCTGTTGAGCGGCGCCCGGCCGGCGCGCCACTCCGCCTCGGCCCGCTCGACGCACTCGGCGGGGTCGAGCAGGCCGAGGTTGAGCGAGGACGACAGCAGGCTGTGGCTCATGACCGGGTCGGCGGCGAGCACGGCGTCCTCGTAGGGGCCGAAGGTCGTCAGCCGGTGCGCGAGGAACCGCTTGAGCGCCGCCCGCGCCTCGGCACGGCTCGCGGGGAAGGCGCGCGGCCCGTCCCGGCCCACGAAGGACACGTCGCCGTCGCGCTCCCAGCGGTCCAGGTCGTGGCGCACCTCGTCGTCGATCGCGTCCTCGCGGGGCCGGTAGGGCGGCGGGACGCCGAGGGTGGGGGCGTCACCCGGCGGGGGTTGCCGGTTGTCGTGGTCCAGGTTCCACCGGGCCCCGGCCGGGGCGTCGCCGTCCATCAGCAGGTCGTGGCCCCGGCGCACCCACCGGTAGAAGTCCTCCTGGCGCAGCCGCCCGCCGCCGTGCCCGTCCGCCCACCGCGCGAAGTCGTCCGTCGCCACCAGGAACCCCCGCGCGGGCCCCACCGTGACCTGGGGCAGGGAACGCACCAGCCGAACGGCGGCGTACGAGGTCGGGTGGTGGACGGTGACCGGCCGGTCGCCCGCGGCCCGCGCGAGCCCCTCCCGGTACGTGTCGGCCCGGACGTAGGTCACCCGGTCACCCAGCTCGGCCGCCCGGTGGCGCATGGCGGACAGCACCAGGTGCGCCTTGGCCCGGTGGAAGCGCCGGCGACGGAACACCGAACGGGCCTCGATCATCAGCAGCGGCGCGTCACGACCCGGCCCGCCGTCGCCCGGGGCGAGGAAGTGCGGACCGAGCTGGTCACCGAAGAGCCAGTGCATACCGTGTCCGTCCCTTCTCGCTCACGCCCGCGCCGGCGAGCCCGGCACAGCCCGGATCGTCCAGCTACCGGCACCCGAGGGCCCCTCTCCAGGGACGACGTCCGTCCTGCTCAGCGTAGGCACGGGTGACGAGCCTCCGCACACCACGGAAATGATCGAAAACGCCCCCGGGACGCGCCGCACCCGGGCAGGGTGGAAGCCACACCCGAAGACCGGTCGGAGCGCGGCCGACGTGGACGACCGTCCCGGCCCGCACCCCCGCCCCCGGGCCGGTGACCGAGCGCCGACGGACGCGTTGTGCTGCACAAGGAGGAGAAGTGGCGACCGAGACGTTCAGTATCGACAAGCGGCCCCTGCGGGACCTGCTGCGGCAGGTCGAGGCGGGGAAGATCCAGTTGCCCGAGTTCCAGCGCGGCTGGGTCTGGCCCTGGCCCAACATCGCGAGTCTGCTGGCCTCGGTGTCCCTCAACTACCCGATCGGCACCGTGATGCTGCTCAAGGGCGGCGGAGACGTCCGCTTCAAGTACCGGCCGATCGAGGGAGCGGCCCCCGGCGAACAGGTGCGCCCGGAGTCACTGGTCCTCGACGGCCAGCAGCGCCTCACCTCCCTGTTCCAGTCGCTCGCGATGGACAGCCCCGTGGACACCCAGGACGAACGCAAGCGCAGGGTGGGCGGCTGGTTCTACGTCGACATGGTCAAGGCCCTCGACGAGAACGAGGACCGGGAGGACGCCATCCGCTTCATCCCGTCCTCGCGCAAGGTGGTCAACTTCCGCGGCGAAGTCCTCGAGGACTACTCGACACCGGAGCTGGAGTACAGCCACCGCGTCTTCCCGCTGCGGAGCCTCTTCGACAACTCCTGGGGCGACGGCTTCGCCCGCCACTGGGGCTTCGCACCGGAGGCGATGGAACTCTGGTACGGCTTCCGGGACAGCTTCCTCCACCCCTTCGAGCTCTACCACTTCCCGGTCATCGAACTCGGCAAGGACACCCCGCGCCAGGCCGTGTGCCAGGTCTTCGAGAAGGTCAACACGGGCGGAGTCACCCTCACCGTCTTCGAGTTGCTCACCGCGACGTACGCCGCCGACGAGTTCGACCTGCGCCGGCACTGGCACGAGTGCCGCACCGCCTGGGAGGCGCCCGAGTACGCCATCCTGCGGGAGGTCTCCAACACCGACTTCCTCCAGGCGGTCACCCTCCTCGCCACCGCCGAACGCCGCCGGCAGGAGGAAGAGGCCGGCACGGACGAGGAGCGCCTGCCGCGCATCGGCTGCAAGCGCAAGGACATGCTCGCGCTGAGCCTGGAGGACTACCGCCGCTACGCGCCCGGCGTCGTCGCCGGCTTCAAGGCCGCCGCCAAGTTCCTGCGCCAGCAGTTCGTCTTCGACACCCGCTTCCTCCCGTACGGCACCCAACTCATCCCGCTGGCAGCGATCTTCGCCCTCGCCGGCAAGGAGGCGGAGACCGCCGGGGCACAGGAGAAGCTGGCCCGCTGGTACTGGTGCGGCGTCTTCGGCGAGCTCTACGGCGGCACGACCGAGACCCGGTTCAACCTCGACCTCCCCGACGTCGTCGAATGGATCCGCGGTTCGACCCGCGAACCCCGCACCGTCACCCAGGCCCAGTTCGCGGCGAGCCGCCTGCTCACCCTGCGGACACGGCTGAGCGCCGCGTACAAGGGCATCTACGCGCTCCTGCTCAAGGCGGGCGCCGCGGACTGGCGGACGGGGGAGAAGGCGGAGGTCAGCGTCTACTTCGACGAGGCGATGGACATCCACCACATCTTCCCGCAGGCCTGGTGCCAGAAGAACGGCCACGACCGCGCGGTCTACAACTCCATCGTCAACAAGACCCCGCTGACCGCCCGCACCAACCGCATCATCGGCGGCCACGCACCGTCCGAGTACCTGCACCGCCTGGCCAAGGCGGCCGAGACCAGCCCGGAGGGCGTCGAACAGCGCATCAGGACCCACCTGGCGGACCCCGCCCTGATGCGGTCCGACGACTTCGACGCCTTCTTCGAGCAACGGCGCAGGGTCCTCCAGGACCACATCGCCGCGGCGATGGGCAAGCCGGTGGTGGACGACCACGTCCCGGGCCAGCGAACGGACCCGGACCAGACCACGGCAGTGACTACGGCCCCCTTCGTCAACTGACGTATCTGAGCGACGGATTGACGTCGGCGTGGCGCCACATTGCCATGCCGACAGGGCCGGTGATTGGGTGACCCGGTGCAACCGTCGCTCCCTCACCCCCCGTACGGCCCCAACGGCCAGAACGCCCCCTACCCCCAGGTGGGCCACCAGGCCCAGGCCCACCCGGCGTACACCCAGCCGGCACCCTGGCCCACCGCCCCGCCACCGGCGGCGGCACTGTCCGCCGTGTGGGAACCACGCCCACCGCGCTCGAAGACGGACCGCCGGCTCCGCTACACCCTGACGGTGCTGTACTTCCCGTTCCACGTGGTGCTGTGGCTGGCCATCACGGCCTTCGTCGTGGCCTACGGCCTGGTGATGGAGGTCGTCTGCGGAATCCTCCCCTTCCTGGAACGCCCGGTGATGAACCTCGTGGACCGAACGCTCGGCGTCTTCCCCGCCCGCCCACGCTGGTGGACGTCCTGGAGCGAACTGCGACGCGAGGACGATCCCGCCTTCCACCGGGAGCGCATAGAGAAGCAACTCCGGAAGCAGAAGCCGACACAGCGCACGACGCTCATCTGGACCCACAAGTACCGCTGCGTGGGCGCCCGCGGCCTCCTGGACATCGCGGCCCCGCACGGCTGGACCCTCAGCGAGGGAGCCCCGGCCCGCCTCCGCGAGGGCATCGAACTGTCCCGAACGGCAGGCTGACGCACCCACGATGGCCACGTGCGTTGCTCTCGCTGCGGGGCGTGGGTGAGGCACTCCGGAAGCGGATGACGCGCCGCCGATGCCAGGGCCGGAGAGCCCCGGTTGCGGACCCCGAGGAGGCGAATAACGTGATGAGAGGGGGATCGCTTCGATCGGAGGGGCCACCCGTGAGTACACACAGGAACCGAGCCTGGCGCGGGATGGGAGTCATCACCGCACTCGCCACGACGACCGCCCTCGGCTTCGTCGCTCCGGCTCATGCTCAGTCCACGGCTCAACTCGGCGCGTACGTGGCCGACGGCTGGGGTGGTGGAACCATCACCAGCAGCCCCGCCGGAATCAACTGTCACATTTCGGCGTTCGACCCGTACGCCGGGGACCCGGCGCCCACCCCGACCGGCACGTGCACCGCGACCTTCGTGGTCGGGACGACCGTCCACTTCACCGCCACGGCTGACGCCGGTTCCTACGTCAACTTCCCTCCCGACCCGAATCCGGTCACCATCCGGACCGGCTACAACTTCACGGGAGTGGTGTTCTGCCCGAACGAAGGCCTCTGCTCCGCAGGCTAGCTGGAGGGCAGGCCCGTCCACTCCGCGACGGGCCTGCCCTTGCCCGTGCCTTCCCGAGCTGTGCATATTCGGCGTACGCCCAGCCGGGGCGCGAGCCGGCGCAACGCCGCTTCCTACGCCGTGGCCTTCTGTCGCGTGAACTGCCAGCGAATGTCGGGGTGAGCCGACGCGAGCGCCAGCAGATTCTTACGGAAGCTGTGCTCACTGACGTAGAACTGACCGTGGGCGGTCTCGTTGAGCGCGGTCATGACGAACTCCAGAGCCGCACGCTTCCCGGGATCGGCGGCGATCACGCCGACGTCCACGACGAGCAGTTCAGGCCGATAGACGACGAAGGACCAGGTCTCCTCGGAGTAGAGCAAGCGATCGGGGAACGTCCGCAGCCCCCGGCGCACGATCAGATTCCGCACGGACTGAAGACGCGTCAGCCGCAACCGGTCCTTTCCCTCCCGGTCACGCACAGCAGCATTCCGGATGACGGCGACACCGTCGTTGCGGTCGACGGTGTCCTCGATCCAGTCGAGTGTGCTGGTACGCACGTACACCATGACGGAACCTCCCTGTTAACCATCCCTTAGCGGAAGACAGGGTCGCGAACACGCCGACCACCGGGGCCTCTTCCTCACTTCCCGGCCGCCGTCGATCCCGATGTGATAGCAGCGTGCCGGGCCAGCGACAGCTCCACCTGCACGGGCCGGCGTCCTCTCGGGCAGGATTGCCGCATGACTCGACGAACCGCCTTCGAGGGATTCCGCCTGAGCACGGAGGCGCAGATCAAGACCTTCTGCCATGACACGGTCGCCTCCTGGGCGGAACGGAACCCCGAAGCGTCCATCGGTGACCTTCTTCAGCACTTGGCAGCCGACGCGGCGGCGGCACGCGAGGCGCACATGGCCTACACGATGGAACGCGACGGCCTGACAAGGGAAGAGGTCGCCGTACTGGGCGAGATCAGCTACCGCGACCAGCCCACGCCGTAGACGACCACCCCGAAGACCGAGCCTCACTCCCGGAGGACCCGGTAGCTACTTCCGACCCGGCGTCCACTTCATGCCGAGCCGGTACGCGCGGGAGATCACGTCCTGGACGCCGGGTCCGTCCTTCGGAGTGAACCAGCGCACCTCGCGTCCGATGACGAGTTCGCCCTTCTGACGCTTGATGAGGGCGATGGCGCACGCGTGCGCCTGGGGCGGGCACTCGTCCAGAACCACCCGGAAGCGGTCGCCACGATCCGAGGTCAGGGTCACCACCGCGTCGAGGCCGCGGAAGTCGCCTGACCCCTCGTATATGTAGACGAAGAGCAGAAGCTTCTGGAACTCCGCCTGATGGTCCAGGTTGATGACGAGGTTCTCTCCCACCGCACGGGAGCCGGTCCGATCGTCCGCGTCCAGTGCGACGTACGGGAAGCGATCCACCGCGCCGAACGCGTTCCCCAGGGCCTGGACCACTGTTTTCGTGCCGTCGGTGCAGCGGATCATGCACCCGAGGTCGAGATCCACTTTCCTGGCCGCGGCCGACCGCAGAGATGCCCGGATCCGACCGAAAAGTCCACGGGCGTCGCCGGCCGTGCGCCGGGCGGTGGCCTGCGGCGAGGTCCAGTTGAGGTTGACCTTGATCAGCCCCGACGTCACACCGTGCTTGTGCAGGGAGACCGTGGGCGCGGCCTTCGTCAGGTCTACGGTGGCGAGCTCGGCCATGCGGCACCTTTCGGGACATCCGGGAAAGCGAGGGTGGCCGACGACCTTACAAGGCGGGAACGGCGTTGTGGAGTGACGCCGGGACGATTCCGCGGTCGCTCGATCGAGCGGCTGGAGGCATCTCGGGGCTGTTGCGCTCTCCGGTGCTGACCAGGCAAGAAGCCTGAACTTCGTGTCCGCGAACAGTCCATGACCCGCGCCACAAGACTGCTCCGGGCCGCACTGGCCTGCACATACGCAGTGACCCCGGCCTCAGCGTTTCCGCTGGTGACGGGGTCTTTGGGCACCTCGTGCTGGGTGCCCTCGGTTCGAACCTGCGCACAGGGCTCCGAAGGGCATGCTTAGGCCGATCTAGAAACCACCCGTGACCTGCGGGCCCTTCCCGTCGCGTGCAGCCTTGGGCCGATCTCTATCGCATACCGTGCGCAGAGCGACTCGTCTTCTCAAGAGAGCAGGCGTCACCCTGCCGATGAGCCTCTTGGTCGAACACCGTCCCCGCGGTACCGAGACCTCTACTCCCGCGGCTTGTTGCGCAGGAAGTGGCGTGACACCAGAGCAACCTCAGGCGATCGACACTCATGCAGCACTCACGGGGGCCCTGGCAGTCGTCAGCGGTCGTCGTTGGTCACCCGGTGCCCCCTTCGACGACCCACAGACGGCCCGAGAGCTGACCCTATGCATGCGCTCGACAGATTTACAGCGGGCTCCGCTCGCCACGTCTGAACTGTGACCTTCTCGCTAACTCACGTTCCCCGGAGGACACCCGGGGAATCGCCGTCTCTACGGCCTAGACCGAAAGGGGTTAGGGCTGCCTCGACCTAGGTATCGTCAGCCCCATAGCGACCTGCAGACGAGGGGGAATGTTCGGTGCCAACTGTGGGAAGCGGCAGCGGTCGTGGACAAGCCGGCTTCAACGACAAGACCCGACGGCTCCTTGCCCAGCGTGCGGCCTTTCGCTGCTCGAACCCGAGGTGTGAGGCGCTCACAATCGGGCCCGGCCTCGGTTCGGAAGGTGTCACCGACACGGGCACAGCCGCTCACATCTTTGCCGCTGCGGAAAGGGCCCCGGGGGCCGGCGGCCTGTCGGACGCAGAACGATCCCATATCTCGAATGGTATTTGACTCTGCGCTACCTGCTGTCGCCTAGTGGATTCGAATTCAGGTGGTGCATTCTCGGGATCACTACTGCGGAGCTGGAAAGACCTCCACGAACACCGAACTCGCCTAGAGCAGGGTGGACAAGCTCAGCCCTTCGGCTGGGTCCAAACCCTGGAGGTCTTCAGTCACTACGTCCTGGTGCCCGGAATGCTCCGTGGAGTATCCGGCGGATCTGGCGTGCACCATCACTTGGTTCGATCCGGAACTTCGAAAGGCATTGGTGGATGTCCGGCGTCGGTGGCTGGAGTACCGGGTCGATGGCCGAAGGGTGGCGCTGCCTCCTCGCCCGTACAGGGTTCTGTCGTTCGGATCCGAGTCCTACAATGGACGATTATTCTGCCTGAAGGCATCCTCGGTTCCAGGAATTTCCGAATTCCTCCGGGTCGATCACTGGACCGTACGAACTGTAATCGCCAGCATGCCCATCCTGCTGCCTGACGTGATGTCTGATGTCACCTTCTACGGGGATGACGTCAAGGTTTCATATCGAGAAGGGGTGTTCGAAAAAGAAGAACTCGGACAGATAGCCGTGTGATTCTACGCGCTAGCTGTGGGCGGCAGCACCTATTGGCGCGTGTGGCGGGACGCTCGGGAGTACGAGCTCTCGCCGGACCTTCAGGCTTCCACCCTCGGCCAAGAGGAGGCCATGAACAAGAAGATCGAAAAGGAACTCGACTGGCCCTAGCTGCTGTTTGGCTCGGGGGTAGGGCTGCGCGCCCCCGAGTCATGACAAAGCGCTTAGGAGCATGCGGATCCCCTGAAACAGCTCGTCGTATGTTAGAACGCGAACGTCCTTGAGGGAGGACCGGAATATCTCGAAAGAATGTCGTCCACTTTCGGACATGCCCTCGCTTTCCAAATCGCCGATGAGCACCGTGCATGGAGGGCTGATGGCGCGAAGGTCAGGTGCGGAGAAAGCGAATGTCATGAGTTCGCGTGTAAGGCTCTCCCTGTAGGTCAGAACCTGCACGCAGGAACCTGACAGCTCGCGCGACGGTGCAAATACGTTCGTGCGGTACGGGGAAGGCATCAGGAGCTCGGCTGATGGGGTCTTGATCTCCAAGAGAGCACAGTTCCCTGTGTTCTGGGCCAAGAAGTCAAGAATGTTTCCTCCAGAGTTGGTCACGTTCTTCCCGCCGACGTAACATTTGCTGAGAAGGCTGTACGCCTTGCCTTCCAAAGGGATTGCTAGTACTTCCGGCCGCTCAGCAAAGAAGCGATGCCAGAACTCCTCGCTGGAGTTATTGCGTTCACTCTCCCATACCGCCAAGGCTTCAGCCAGCCGATTAACGGCTGCTCCAGATTCTTCGAATCCGTTGGCGACGCGCTCGAAGTGGGCTTCACGCATGCGCAAGAGCACATCAACGGGGTATGAATCAGGATTCCTGTCCACGAGGACGTGATGGGTGGGGCACAGGACAATGATGTTGTCGCCCAACTCTTCAGCGCTGGGGTGGTCTCCATCCACGTACCTGGGGGCGCCTGGCGCGTACGACGAGATCTGAGCGATCTCCAGCAGGGGAAGCCCGTTGTCCAGCGTCCTGGGGGAGGGGCATCCAGGGAAGGCGCACCGCCCCCCTGCGAGACGCATAGCTCTCCGCATCGCCGCCTGCGAGATTCGTTGGCGTGTCACGGTGGCGATGCGGCGTACTTCCCCGTCCTCAGTGGTCATCTGCCCGATGTTGCCTGAAGAGTCGAACGCGTGTGGGGCGAACCGTGATCTATCGCAGGTCTATCGCGATCAGTGCGCAGCAACGACAAAGAGCGGGACCCAGTGAGACTGGTTCCCGCTCTTCATGCTTGGCATCTGCGCTGGTCAACCGCATGATCTGGCTGGTTGAAGCGAGGTGCCCCCGGCAGGATTCGAACCTGCGCACACGGCTCCGGAGGCCGTTGCTCTATCCCCTGAGCTACGGGGGCGTGTCGGCCGGTGAGCTGTTGCTCGCGGCGACGGGTAGAACACTACCAGCTCGTCCGGGGTGGTCATCAACGGGTTTCTCCTCTCGACGTCCCAGCCGGTGGAGCCCTCGACGACGCCCCGGCATCCCGGCGGCCGGGGCTGCCTGCCTGGGCCCTGCCGCCCGTTCTACCGGCGTCCCGGCGCCCCGGCCGCCGGAGCACCGCCTGTGTCCCCGCCGTCCCGGCGGCGGCACCTGAGTAGGCCCCTCGGCGCCCCTCCCCACCGGAGCCCCCGACTCCCACCCCACCGGCGCCGCAACCGGAGCCCCGGCGTTCAAGGCCGGCACCCCCGCGCCCCCCGGTCGGGGTGGAAGTCGGGAAACGCCGGACGCGGTGGCGGGGCCCGACCTACTCTCGAGTTGTGCCTAGGGCGTCTGGCCGAGTTCTTGTTGTGGACGACAACAAGGTCATCCGGCAGCTGATCAGGGTCAATCTCGAGCTGGAGGGCTTCGAGGTCGTGACCGCGGCCGATGGTGTCGAGTGTCTGGAAGTGATCCATCAGGTGCGGCCAGACGCCGTCACGCTGGACGTGGTCATGCCGCGGCTGGACGGGCTCCGGACCGCCGCGCGGCTGCGTGCGGATCCACGGACCCGGGACCTTCCTCTCGCCATCGTCAGTGCCACCTCCCAGTACGAGGCCGGCGCAGGGGGCGAGGCCGCTGTCGACGCCTTCCTGTCCAAGCCCTTCGAGCCCGCCGAGCTCGTCGCCCTCGTACGGCAGTTGGTCGACGGGCGCAGCGGTGTCTTCGGCGCCGCGGGGGAGAGCGAGGCGTCCGCTCAGGCCGAGTCGGCCGGGTAGTCCGTCCGCACCGTTGAGGCGGGCTGCCGTCCACATCCCGGGATTGCCGATAACCGGTTCGCTTACCCACCCCCCTCCTCCCATACGCTTGACCCGTGACTCCCGTAGAGCTCTCCCGCACCGTGCTGCACGCGGTGCGTCGCGCCGTCGACGCGGGTGAGCTCCGGGTGGCCGTGCCCGAGCGGGCCGTCGTCGCTCCGCCGGGGCCCGGCGGGTGCGGCGACTACGCCACCAACATCGCCCTCCAGCTCGCCCGGCCGGCCGGGCAGCCCCCTCGCCGTGTCGCCGAGGTGCTGCGGCCGTATCTCGTCGACGTCGACGGCATCGCGGACGTCGTCCTCACCGGGCCCGGCTTCCTCAACATCAGCCTCCACGGCACCGCCCCCGTCGCCCTCGTCGAGGAGATCCTGCGGCGCGGGAAGCGCTACGGGTACGCGGACGCCCCCGACGGCCGGGTCGTGCAGCTGCACTGCCCCCACGACCTGCGTGCCGTCGTCGTCGCCGAGGCCGCCGCCCGCCTCCTCCGCTCCCAGGGCGCCCTCGTGCGGACGAGCTGCGCGGCCGCCCCCGACCCCGAGTGGACCGCCGCCCTCGGAGTGCGCGTCGACGCCGCCGGGCCGGCGCCCGCGGAGCTCGCCGTGAACGTCCGGCCCGTCCCCGCCCCCGGCGAGCCCGACCCCCTCCGCCTCGGTCGCGACGCCGGTCGCTGGGCGCTGCTCCACCCCGCCCCGCACGACCGGCCCCGCACCGGCGACGAGCACCTCGTCCAGCGCGAGAGCAACCCGCTCTTCCGCGTCCGGTACGCCCACGCCCGCACCCGCGCGCTCACCCGGAACGCCGCCGACCTGGGCTTCACCGCGGCCCCGGGGGCCCTCGCCGAGCCGGTCGGCCTCAGCACCGCCCTCTCCGATGTCACCGCGGGCCCCGCCGAGCCGGGCCCCCTCGCCGGCGTCGGCCCCGGTACCGTGCCCGGCCCCGGCACCGAGCCCGCCGGTCCCGCCGCGGCCCCCGCCGCGACCCTCGCCGTACCGGCCCCGGCAGTGCCCCCCACCGCCCCCGGCCGCCCCGCGGCCCTCGCCCCCCTCCCCGCGGACCCCCTCCTCACCGCCCTGGCCGACCACCCCCGCGTCCTCGCCGCCGCGGCCGAGCACCGCGCCCCCGACCGGCTCGCCCGGCATCTCGTCACCGTCGCCGACGCCGCGCTGCCCTTCCTGCCGGCCGTGCTCCCGCGCGGGGCGGAGAAACCCTCGGCCGCCCACCGCGCCCGGCTCGCGCTCGCCGAAGCCGCCGGGGCGGTGCTGGCCGGCGGCCTGTCCCTGCTCGGTATCGACGCACCCGACCATCTCTGAGAGAGCTCTGAAGACGCCATGAGCCGTTCCGCCCACCCCGCCGGGCCCCGTCACGCCGACGTCCTCCCCGAGGGCCACTACTCCGCGCCGCCCGCCGACCTCAACGCCCTCGACCCCAAGGTGTGGGCGCAGACCGTCACCCGCGACGCGGACGGTGCCGTCACCGTCGGCGGGATCGCCGTCACCCGGCTCGCCGAGGAGTACGGCACGCCCGCCTACGTGCTTGACGAGACCGACTTCCGGGCCCGGGCGCGGGCCTGGCGCACCGCCTTCGGCGCCGACGCCGACGTCTTCTACGCGGGCAAGGCCTTCCTGTCCCGGGCCGTCGTGCGGTGGCTGGACGAGGAGGGGCTGAACCTCGACGTGTGCTCCGGCGGTGAGCTGGCCACCGCGCTGTCCGCGGGGATGCCCGCCGACCGCATCGCCTTCCACGGCAACAACAAGAGCGAGAGCGAGATCCGGCGGGCCGTCGAGGCCGGTGTCGGGCGGATCGTGCTCGACTCGTTCCAGGAGATCGTCCGCGTCGCCCACGTCGCGCAGGAGCTCGGCAGGCGCCAGCGCGTGCAGATCCGGATCACCGTCGGCGTCGAGGCCCACACGCACGAGCTCATCGCCACCGCCCACGAGGACCAGAAGTTCGGCATCCCGCTGGCCGGCGGGCAGGCCGCCGAGGCCGTGCGGCGGGCGCTGCAGCTCGACGGGCTGGAGGTCATCGGGATCCACTCCCACATCGGGTCGCAGATCTTCGACATGTCGGGCTTCGAGGTCGCCGCGCACCGCGTCGTCGGGCTGCTGAAGGACATCCGCGACGAGCACGGTGTCGAGCTGCCCGAGATCGACCTCGGCGGCGGCCTCGGGATCGCGTACACCAGCGACGACGACCCCCGCGAGCCGCACGAGATCGCCAAGGCGCTGACCGAGATCGTGACGCGGGAGTGCGAGGCCGCCCGGCTGGCCACCCCCCGTATCTCCGTCGAGCCCGGGCGGGCCATCGTCGGGCCCACCGCCTTCACGCTCTACGAGGTCGGCACCATCAAGCCGCTGGAGGCGCTGCGCACGTACGTCTCCGTCGACGGCGGCATGTCGGACAACATCCGCACCGCGCTGTACGACGCCGAGTACAGCGTCGCCCTCGTCTCCCGCGCCTCCGACGCGGAGCCCATGCTCGTCCGGGTCGTCGGCAAGCACTGCGAGAGCGGTGACATCGTGGTCAAGGACGCCTTCCTGCCGGGCGACCTGGCACCGGGTGACCTCATCGCCGTGCCCGCCACCGGGGCGTACTGCCGGTCCATGGCCAGCAACTACAACCACGTGCTGCGGCCGCCCGTCGTGGCCGTGCGGGACGGTGAGGCACGCGTCATCGTCCGGCGGGAGACCGAGGAGGACCTGCTCCGTCTCGACGTCGGCTGAGTCGCGGGGCAGGGGGCGACGGGAAGATCTTCCGCCCGGCACCCCTGCGAAAATGAAATATATGTCTCACGATCCGGACGAAAGGAAGAAAATCGCGTCCGGTGCGTGAGACTGGTCCAACCGTAGAAGGTATGAAGGAAACGAGGTCGGATGATGCGTACGCGTCCGCTGAAGGTGGCGCTGCTGGGCTGTGGAGTGGTCGGCTCAGAGGTGGCGCGCATCATGACGACGCACGCCGACGACCTCGCCGCCCGCATCGGGGCCCCGGTGGAGCTCGCCGGGGTCGCCGTACGCCGGCCCGACAAGGTGCGTGAGGGCATCGACCCCGCCCTGGTCACCACCGACGCCACCGCCCTCGTCAAGCGCGGGGACATCGACGTGGTCGTGGAGGTCATCGGCGGCATCGAGCCCGCCCGGACCCTCATCACCACGGCCTTCGAGCACGGCGCCTCCGTCGTCTCCGCCAACAAGGCGCTCCTCGCCCAGGACGGCGCCGCCCTGCACGCCGCGGCGGACGCGAACGGCAAGGACCTCTACTACGAGGCCGCCGTCGCCGGCGCCATCCCGCTGATCCGGCCGCTGCGCGAGTCCCTCGCCGGCGACAAGGTCAACCGGGTGCTCGGCATCGTCAACGGGACGACCAACTTCATCCTCGACGCCATGGACACCACCGGCGCCGGGTACCAGGAGGCCCTGGACGAGGCCACCGCCCTCGGGTACGCCGAGGCCGACCCGACCGCCGACGTCGAGGGCTTCGACGCCGCCGCCAAGGCCGCCATCCTGGCCGGGATCGCCTTCCACACGCGGGTGCGCCTCGACGACGTCCACCGCGAGGGCATGACCGAGGTCACCGCCGCCGACTTCGCCTCCGCCAAGGAGATGGGCTGCACCATCAAACTGCTCGCCATCTGCGAGCGGGCCGCGGACGGCGCGTCGGTCACCGCGCGCGTCCATCCCGCGATGATCCCGCTCAGCCATCCGCTGGCGAGCGTGCGCGGGGCCTATAACGCCGTCTTCGTGGAGTCCGAGGCGGCCGGGCAGCTCATGTTCTACGGGCCCGGCGCCGGCGGTTCGCCGACCGCGTCCGCCGTGCTCGGCGACCTCGTCGCCGTCTGCCGCAACCGGATCGGCGGCGCCACCGGGCCCGGCGAGTCCGCCTATGCCGCACTGCCCGTCTCGCCGATGGGCGACGTCGTCACGCGCTACCACATCAGCCTCGACGTCGCCGACAAACCGGGCGTCCTCGCCCAGGTGGCGACCGTGTTCGCCGAGCACGGTGTCTCCATCGACACCGTCCGGCAGTCGGGCAAGGACGGCGAGGCCTCCCTCGTCGTCGTCACCCACCGAGCGTCCGACGCCGCCCTCGGCGGTACGGTCGAGGCGCTGCGCAAGCTCGACACCGTGCGGGGTGTCGCCAGCATCATGCGGGTTGAAGGAGAGTAACCAGCAATGACCCACCAGTGGCGCGGAATCATCGAGGAGTACCGGGACAGGCTGCCGGTCTCCGACAGCACGCCGGTCGTGACGCTCCGTGAGGGCGGCACGCCGCTCGTGCCCGCGCAGGTGCTCTCCGAGCGCACGGGCTGCGAGGTCCACCTCAAGGTGGAGGGTGCGAACCCGACCGGGTCCTTCAAGGACCGCGGCATGACCATGGCCATCAGCAAGGCCAAGGAGGAGGGTGCGCAGGCCGTCATCTGCGCGTCCACGGGCAACACGTCCGCCTCCGCCGCCGCGTACGGCGTGCGGGCCGGGATGGTCTCCGCCGTCCTCGTGCCGCAGGGCAAGATCGCGCTCGGCAAGATGGGCCAGGCCCTCGTGCACGGCGCGAAGATCCTCCAGGTCGACGGCAACTTCGACGACTGCCTCACGCTGGCGCGCGCGCTCAGCGACAACTACCCCGTGGCGCTGGTCAATTCGGTCAACCCGGTGCGTATCGAGGGGCAGAAGACGGCCGCCTTCGAGATCGTGGACATGCTCGGCGACGCGCCCGACATCCACGTCCTGCCGGTGGGCAACGCGGGCAACATCACCGCGTACTGGAAGGGCTACAAGGAGTACTCCGCGGACAAGGTCAGCACGAAGGCGCCGCGCATGTGGGGCTTCCAGGCCTCCGGCAGCGCCCCGATCGTGCGCGGCGAGGTCGTCAAGGACCCGTCGACCATCGCCACCGCCATCCGCATCGGCAACCCCGCCTCGTGGGACTTCGCACTCGCCGCGCGGGACGAGTCCGGCGGCGCCATCGACGAGGTGACGGACCGTGAGATCCTGCGCGCCTACCGGCTGTTGGCGTCCCAGGAGGGCGTCTTCGTCGAGCCCGCGTCCGCCGCGTCGGTGGCCGGTCTGCTGAAGGCCGCCGAGCAGGGCAAGGTCGACCCCGGCCAGCGCATCGTGTGCACCGTCACCGGCAACGGCCTGAAGGACCCCGACTGGGCCGTCGCCGGCGCCCCCCAGCCGGTCACCGTCCCGGTCGACGCGGCCACCGCGGCCGAGCGCCTCGGCCTCGTCTGAGAGCGCGCCCGGCCGGGCGCGCGCCAGGCACTCGGCGGGGCGGCCGGGCCGCCCCGCCGACGAGGAAAAGCGCCCCTCCCACCGGCGCGAACGGGCGTAAGCGACGCCCGAGCGGGAAAGCACTGAACGGGGGGTGCACAGGGGGCTTACGACACGCATCGTGCGCCTCCTGTGCGCCCTGTGTCGCCACAGAACCTTCCTTCGATAGGCTGTACCGAACCCGCCCGCCGCATATGCCGCGGTACCGCGCTGTCTCCGCGGTCGGCAAGCGGCAGCGGTGCGGTCGCCCGTTCGGCAGGAAGCGGCGGCCCCGGAGTTCCTGTACGTCACCGAATGCCGATCGAACGTCATTCGACCACCACGCAGCTCAAGGAGAGTCATCGAGCGATGGCCGGTCCAGCGTTCCGCGCCGCCGCCGTCCGGGTGCGCGTCCCCGCCACCAGCGCCAACCTCGGCCCGGGCTTCGACGCCCTCGGCCTCGCGCTGGGCTTGTACGACGACGTGGTCGTCCGGGTGGCCGACTCCGGGCTGCACATCGACATCGCGGGTGAGGGCAGCGAGACGCTGCCGCGCGACGAGAAGCACCTGCTCGTCCGCTCCCTGCGCACCGCCTTCGACCTCCTCGGCGGACAGCCGCGCGGTCTGGAGATCGTCTGTGCCAACCGCATCCCGCACGGCCGCGGCCTCGGCTCCTCCTCCGCCGCCATCTGCGCCGGCATCGTCGCCGCGCGCGCGGTGACCATAGGCGGCGAGGCCCGCCTCGACGACGCCGCGCTGCTCGACCTCGCCACCGAGATCGAGGGCCATCCGGACAACGTGGCGGCCTGTCTGCTGGGCGGCTTCACCCTGTCCTGGATGGAGGCCGGCGCTGCCCGGGCCATCAGGATGGACCCCTCCGATTCCATCGTTCCGGTGGTTTTCGTACCCGGAAAGCCGGTCCTGACCGAGACCGCGCGCGGGCTCCTCCCGCGCACCGTGCCGCACGTCGACGCCGCCGCCAACGCGGGCCGCGCCGCCCTGCTCGTCGAGGCCCTGACCAGGCGCCCCGAGCTGCTGCTCCCGGCCACCGAGGACCGGCTCCACCAGGAGTACCGCGCGCCGGCCATGCCGGAGAGCGCCGCCCTGGTGGAGCGGCTGCGCGGCGACGGCATCCCGGCGGTCATCTCCGGCGCGGGCCCCACGGTGATGGCGCTGGCCGACGCCGGCACGGCCGACAAGGTCGAGGCGCTGGCGGGCACGGACTGGGCGGCCAACCGGCTGAGCCTGGACCAGCGGGGCGCGAGCGTCCTGCCACTGGCGACGTCCGGTGACCTCTAGACGCGGACGGTTGCCGGATTTCGAGAGGGGGAATGTTTGTTGGATCCGGTAGTGTTAATCTCAAGTCTGCACCCGACCCCACCATGGCGAGGTGCCTCGTGTCCCCGTCCGGGACAGACATTCTTCCGGGAGCCCCCCAAGCCGCATTGTGTGCTCGACGTCGTACGTCAGTACGGCCGACACGGACACTGAGCGGCCCGCCGGGCACGCTTCGGAACCGGTGCGACCACACCGCGTGACACAGACACTGGGTGCCACGGCCAGGGGGCGCGCCATCACCAGATATTTCTTCCGCCGATTGGGCGGACCACCGCCCCGGCACGGTTCACACAGCAAGGACCGAAGCCGGACAGCACAAACGGTCGCCGAGCCAGACAGGCCGACGTCCGCTCCAGGGAAGGACCCTTCGTGAGCGACACCACCGATCTGATGGGCGCACGTGTCGAGGAGACCGCTGCCGCGCCCGCCACGGACGCCTCCGCGCCTGCCACCGGTGCCGGCTCCCGGCGGCGCCGCGGTACCGGCCTCGAGGGCATGGTGCTGGCCGAGCTGCAGCAGGTCGCATCCGGCCTCGGCATCAGGGGCACCGCGCGGATGCGCAAGAGCCAGCTGATCGAGGTCATCAAGGAGGCGCAGGCCGCGGGGGGCGCCCCCGCCAAGGCCGCGCCCGCCGCGGACGCCGCCGGCGAGACCAAGCCGAAGCGCCGCGCCACCTCCCGAACCCGGACGGGCGAGGAGAACGCCACCGCCGAGAAGGCGGCGAAGGCCGGCAAGGCCGAGAAGAAGGCCGACAAGACGGCCGCCGACCAGGCCGTGGCCCAGCAGCAGATCGACATCCCCGGCCAGCCGTCCCCGAAGGTCTCGGCCTCCGCCGACCAGTCGGGCGCCCCCGCCGACGACGCCCCCTCCGAGCGCCGCCGTCGCCGGGCCACCGCCGACGCCGGCAGCCCGGCCGGCGCCACCGACACGGCCGTCGCCGAGGTCAAGAGCGAGCCGCGCAACGACTCGTCCGCGCAGCAGTCGCAGCAGAACCAGGGCGACGCGCGCGGCGACGCCGGTGACGGCGGCGAGGGCCGCCGCCGCGACCGTGACCGCGGGCGTGACCGTGACCGCGGGCGTGACCGCGACCGCCGTGGCAAGGGCGACGACCAGCAGAACCAGGGCGGCGGTCAGCGCCAGCAGGGCGGCGGACGCCAGGACCGCCAGCAGCGGCCCGACGAGGACGGGGACGACTTCGACGGCGGCCGCCGCGGCCGTCGCGGCCGCTACCGGGACCGCCGGGGCCGCCGCGGGCGCGACGAGGTCCAGGAGCCGCAGATCACCGAGGACGACGTCCTGATCCCGGTCGCGGGCATCCTCGACATCCTCGACAACTACGCGTTCATCCGGACCTCCGGCTACCTGCCCGGCCCGAACGACGTGTACGTCTCCCTCGCCCAGGTCCGCAAGAACGGCCTGCGCAAGGGCGACCACCTCACCGGTGCGGTGCGGCAGCCGAAGGAAGGCGAGCGGCGCGAGAAGTTCAACGCGCTGGTCCGCCTGGACTCGGTCAACGGCATGGCGCCCGAACACGGCCGCGGGCGGCCGGAGTTCAACAAGCTGACGCCGCTGTACCCGCAGGACCGCCTCCGCCTGGAGACGGACCTCGGCGTGCTCACCACCCGCATCATCGACCTCGTCTCGCCCATCGGCAAGGGCCAGCGCGGTCTGATCGTGGCCCCGCCGAAGACCGGCAAGACCATGATCATGCAGGCGGTCGCCAACGCGATCACCCACAACAACCCCGAGTGCCACCTGATGGTCGTCCTCGTCGACGAGCGTCCGGAAGAGGTCACCGACATGCAGCGGTCGGTGAAGGGCGAGGTCATCTCCTCGACCTTCGACCGCCCCGCCGAGGACCACACCACGGTCGCCGAGCTCGCCATCGAGCGCGCCAAGCGACTGGTGGAGCTGGGTCACGACGTCGTCGTGCTGCTCGACTCGATCACGCGTCTGGGCCGTGCGTACAACCTCGCCGCCCCGGCCTCCGGCCGCATCCTGTCCGGTGGTGTCGACTCGACCGCCCTGTACCCGCCGAAGCGCTTCTTCGGTGCGGCCCGCAACATCGAGGACGGCGGCTCGCTGACCATCCTCGCCACCGCCCTGGTGGACACCGGGTCCCGCATGGACGAGGTGATCTTCGAGGAGTTCAAGGGCACCGGCAACATGGAGCTCAAGCTCGACCGGAAGCTCGCCGACAAGCGCATCTTCCCGGCGGTGGACGTCGACGCGTCCGGCACCCGCAAGGAAGAGATCCTGCTCGGCAGCGACGAGCTGGCCATCGTCTGGAAGCTGCGCCGGGTGCTGCACGCGCTCGACTCGCAGCAGGCGATCGAACTGCTCCTCGACAAGATGAAGCAGACGAAGTCGAACGCCGAGTTCCTGCTGCAGATCCAGAAGACGACTCCGACGCCGGGCAACGGCGACTGACGTCTTCGCACCACCGCGGAGAACGCCGCGGACAACGCACAGAGCCGCCCCCGTCACACCCGTGACGGGGGCGGCTCTGTGCGTTGTCTGTGAACAGGTGTACGATCACGCCCTCGCGAGTGCCCGGCGTCCGGGGGGACCAACGGACGTCACACGGCTCGCTTCCCGAATCTCTCATCTCCTGGGGGGACTTGAGTGCCTACATCCCTGCCCGCGTCCGCACGGCGCCGTCACAGACGCGGGACGCGTCTCGCGCTGCCCACGCTCGCCGCGGGCCTGGCCGGCCTCGTGGCCGCCACGCTGACGACGTCGCCCGCCATCGCCGCGCCCACCGTGCCGGACCCGTCGGTCCGGCCCGCCGCGAGGACGGTGCCGCAGGCCGAGCTGGAGCGCCGCATCGCGGGCGCCGTGGCCGGCGACGACAAGCCCGGCGACCGCACGGGCCGCGCCCAGCGCGGCGACACCACCGGCAGCGCCGCACCCATCGACCCGAAGATCATCGGCGGTACCCAGACCGGCATCTCCACCGCCCCGTGGATGGCCCAGCTCTGGTACTACGACGACCGCGGCACCACCGCCGAGAGCGACGACATCGGCTTCTTCTGCGGCGGCGCCGTCGTCGCACCGACGAAGATCCTCACCGCCGCGCACTGCGTCAAGGGCTACAACTGGAACGCCAACGGCGCCGTCGTCACCGGCACCGCGCAGCTGGCCACGGACGCCGACCTGCACGGCGGCACCGTGTCCGGCGTGTGGCGGCAGTGGAACCACCCGTCGTTCAACGCGGTGACCCTCGACAACGACATGGCCCTGCTGACCCTGCCGAACCCGGTCACGGCCAAGCCGATCCCGATGACGACGTCCGGCGACACGGCCTCCTACCAGGCCGGCACCAGCGCCAAGGTCTACGGCTGGGGCCGCACCAGCTCCACCTCCGACGACATCTCCGAGGTCCTGAAGACCGCCACGCTGCCCGTCCAGTCGGACGGCACCTGCGCCGCCGCCTGGGGCGCCGACTACGTCAAGGGCCACATGGTCTGCGCCGGCACGCCGGCCACCGGGTCCGACGCGGGCACCGTCACGCCGTGCAACGGCGACTCCGGCGGCCCCCTGGTCGTCGGCGGCCGCATCGTCGGCGTCGTCTCCTGGGGCGTGGAGGACTGCGTCGCGAAGGGCGCGTACGGCGTCTTCTCCAAGGTCAGCACCTACGCCGGCACCACCTACCCGCGCGTGGACGACACCGACCTCAACGGCGACGGGCGGGCCGACCTGTGGCTGCGCCAGGCGTCCAACAAGGTGGGCTACTCCCAGAACTCCAAGGGCACGTCCTTCGCCGCCCGCGAGACCTGGGGCAACTGGAACGGCGTCAACCTCGTCGTCCAGGCCGACCTCGACCGGGACGGCTACCAGGACCTCGTCAGCCGGGACATCGACGGCAGCCTGGTCTGGTCGCACTACCAGCCCTCCACCCAGTCCTGGGCGCACAAGACCCTCGCCACCGGCTGGGGCAGCCGCAAGCAGATCCTCGTGCCGGGCGACCTGACCGGCGACACCCTGGCCGACCTGCTCTCGCTGGACTCCGCGAACACCCTGCTGCTCTACCCGGGCCGCGGCAACGGCACCTTCGGCAGCCCGATCAAGGTGACCACCGGTTTCTCCGCCTACAACCAGCTCCGCGGCCACGGCGACTTCACCGGTGACGGCAAGGCGGACCTGCTCGCCCGCGCCGGCAACGGCGACCTCTACCTGTACCCGGGCCGCGGGACGGCCTCCGGAGCCTTCTCCACCCGCATCAAGCTGCGCGCCTGGCCCGAGGTCAAGAGCGTCGTCTCGCCCGGCGACGTGACCGGCGACGGCAAGGCCGACGTCCTGGCCGTCACCAAGGCCGGGAACATGTACCTCTACGCCGGTACCGGAAAGGCCGGCACCGCGATCTTCGCCACAGCCGTGAAGACCGGCAGCGGTTACGGCGCGTACGACATCATCGGCTGAAACCGCAGGTGACCGCCCTGCCGGCGGTCGACGAGGCGACTCTCTGTGCCCGGCGCGACACGCGCCGGGCACAGTGCGTTGTGCAACCCTGTCCCGAGTTCCGCCGTCCCGCGTACGGGGGGACGATGGTGAGGTACCGGTGGACAACCGCCGGAGCCGCACCGACCCGACCCTGAGCACAGGGGGTAAGCCGACCGGACGAGAACCGAGGAGCACATGTCCGCCGAGAGCACGCCGGATCCCGCCATACCCGGCCCCGGAGAGTCCCGCGACGACGGGTCCCGCCGCCGGGGCAAGGGACGCCGCCGCAAGCCCCGTGACAGACGGCGCAAGGCGCTGCTCGCCATGGCCTGGACCGCCGCGGGCATCGTGGTCCTGGGCGGCACCGGCGCCGGAGTCCTGTACTTCAAGCTCAACGGCAACCTCACGAGCGTCGACATCGACCAGGCCCTCGGCACCGACCGGCCCGAGAAGGCCGACAACGGCTCCGAGAACATCCTCGTCCTCGGCTCGGACACCCGCTCCGGCGGCAACAAGCAGCTCGGCGGCGGCACCGACGACGGCACCGCCCGCTCCGACACGGCGATGGTCGTGCACGTCCACAAGGGCCACAAGAAGGCCAGCGTGGTCTCCATCCCCCGCGACACCCTCATCGACCGGCCCGAGTGCACCGGCACCGACGGCGACGAGCACCCCGCCGCGACGGACGTGATGTTCAACTCCGCCTACTCCACCGGCGGCGCCGCCTGCGCCGTGAAGACCGTCGAGTCGGTCAGCGGACTGCGCATGGACCACTACCTCGAGGTCGACTTCAGCGGCTTCCAGCAGCTCATCGACGACCTCGGCGGCGTCCAGGTCACCACCACCGAGGACATCAAGGACCCCGACAGTCACCTCGACCTGGAGGCCGGCACCCACCGGCTCGACGGCGAGCAGTCCCTCGGCCTGGTCCGCACCCGGCACGGCGTCGGCGACGGCTCCGACCTCGGCCGCATCCAGCTCCAGCAGGCCTTCGTCAAGGCCCTGGTCGACCAGGTCAAGGACATCGGCCTGCTCGGCAACCCCAAGAAGCTGTACGACATCGCCGACACCGCCACCAAGACCGTCACCACCGACTCCGACCTGGGCTCGGTGAACTCCCTGATGTCCTTCGCGAGCGGCCTCAAGGGCATCGGCCCCGGCGCCATGCACATGGTCACCATGCCGGTGATCTACGACCCCGCCGACGGCAACCGCGTCCTCGTCGAGGAGGCCAAGGCCCGGCAGGTGTGGGACGCGCTGCGCGACGACCGGCCGATCCCGGCGAGCGCGACCGAGGGCACGGCCGGCGGCCAGGCCGAGGACGTCGTCTCGGCGTCCTGAGCCGCCCGGCACCCCGAAGGCGCCGACGGCACCCGCGGAATAGATCCCGCCGCCCCCCGGTTTTGGGAGATGCGGCCGGTCCTGGCAGACTGGTACGTCGGCCCCGGTTCACGCTCCCGCATCCCGCGGCGGCGACCCGGCGCCCTCCCGAACCTAGGAGACACCTTGAAGCGCGACATCCACCCCGAGTACGTCGAGACGCAGGTCAGCTGCACCTGTGGCGCGTCGTTCACCACCCGCAGCACCATCGACTCCGGCACCATCCGGGCCGAGGTCTGCTCCGAGTGCCACCCGTTCTACACGGGCAAGCAGAAGATCCTCGACACCGGTGGCCGCGTGGCCCGCTTCGAGGCCCGCTTCGGCAAGGCTGCCGCCGGCTCCAAGAAGTAGCGAGCCACCGATCGCCGGTCCACGGCCGCACCCCCGGGCGGGGGGCGCCGGGACCGGCGTTTTTGGTCGCCCGCCTTCCCCTTCACCGCAGTAGCAGGAGCCCAAGATGTTCGAGGCCGTCGAGGAACTCGTCGCCGAGCACGCCGACCTGGAGAAGAAGCTCGCCGACCCGTCGGTCCACTCCGACCAGGCCAACGCGCGCAAGCTGAACAAGCGTTACGCCGAGCTCACCCCGATCGTCGCCACGTTCCGCTCCTGGAAGCAGACCGGTGACGACATCGAGACCGCGCGCGAACTCGCGGCCGACGACCCGGACTTCGCCGCCGAGGTCAAGGAGCTGGACAAGCAGCGCGAGGAGCTCACGGAGAAGCTGCGCCTGCTGCTCGTCCCGCGCGACCCCAGCGACGACAAGGACGTCATCCTGGAGATCAAGGCCGGTGCGGGCGGCGACGAGTCGGCGCTGTTCGCCGGCGACCTGCTGCGGATGTACCTGCGCTACGCCGAGCGGGTCGGCTGGAAGACCGAGATCATCGACGCCACCGAGTCCGAGCTGGGCGGCTACAAGGACGTCCAGGTCGCCGTGAAGACCAAGGGCGGCCAGGGCGCCACCGAGCCCGGCCAGGGCGTCTGGGCCCGGCTGAAGTACGAGGGCGGCGTGCACCGCGTGCAGCGCGTGCCCGCGACCGAGTCCCAGGGGCGCATCCACACCTCCGCGGCCGGCGTGCTCGTCACGCCCGAGGCCGAGGAGATCGACGTCGAGATCAACCCCAACGACCTGCGCATCGACGTCTACCGCTCCTCCGGACCCGGCGGCCAGTCGGTCAACACCACCGACTCCGCCGTGCGCATCACGCACATCCCGACCGGAGTCGTCGCCTCCTGCCAGAACGAGAAGAGCCAGCTGCAGAACAAGGAGCAGGCGATGCGTATCCTGCGCTCCAGGCTGCTCGCGGCGGCACAGGAGGAGGCGGAGAAGGAGGCCGCGGACGCCCGTCGCAGCCAGGTCCGTACCGTCGACCGCTCCGAGAAGATCCGCACGTACAACTTCCCGGAGAACCGCATCTCGGACCACCGCGTCGGCTTCAAGGCGTACAACCTGGACCAGGTCCTGGACGGCGACCTCGACTCGGTGATCCAGGCCTGCGTCGACGCGGACTCGGCGGCCAAGCTGGCCGCCGCCTAAGCACCCCGCACCACCCGCACCGGACCACAGCTCAGCCCCGGAGGACCAGCGTGAACCTGCTGCTCGCGGAGGTGGCCCAGGCCACCCAGCGGCTGGCCGACGCCGGCGTGCCCTCGCCGCGCACCGACGCGGAGGAGCTCGCCGCGTACCTGCACGGCGTCAAGCGGGGCGAGCTGCACACCGTGCCGGACGCGGACTTCGACGCCCGGTACTGGGAGGTCGTCGCCCGCCGCGAGGCCCGCGAACCGCTCCAGCACATCACCGGCCGCGCCTACTTCCGCTACCTGGAGCTCCAGGTCGGCCCCGGCGTCTTCGTGCCCCGCCCCGAGACCGAGTCGGTCGTCGGCTGGGCCATAGACGCCGTGCGCGCCATGGACGTCGTCGAGCCGTGCATCGTCGACCTGTGCACCGGCTCGGGCGCCATCGCGCTCGCGCTCGCCCAGGAGGTGCCCCGCTCGCGCGTGTACGCCGTGGAGCTGTCCGAGGACGCCCTGGTGTGGACCCGCAAGAACATGGAGGGGTCCAGGGTCGAGCTGCGCCAGGGCGACGCCCTGACCGCCTTCCCGGACCTCGACGGCCAGGTCGACCTGGTGGTGTCCAACCCGCCGTACATCCCGCTCACCGAGTGGGAGTACGTCGCCCCCGAGGCCCGCGACCACGATCCGCAGATGGCCCTGTTCTCCGGCGAGGACGGCCTCGACCTGATCCGCGGCCTCGAACGCACCGCGCACCGCCTGCTGCGCCCCGGCGGCGTCGTCGTCGTGGAGCACGCCGACACCCAGGGCGGCCAGGTGCCGTGGATCTTCACCGAGGAGCGGGGCTGGGCCGACGCGGCCGACCACCCCGACCTCAACAAGCGCCCCCGCTTCGCGACCGCCCGCAAGGCGCTGCCGTGAACACCCTGATGACTTCGACCCCGCAGTACGTGTACGAGGAGGCCCGCTAAATGGCTCGGCGATACGACACCAACGACGCGACCGACCGTGTGACCGGTCTGCGTGAGGCCGCGTCCGCCGTCCGCCGTGGCGAGCTCGTGGTGCTGCCCACGGACACGGTGTACGGCATCGGCGCCGACGCGTTCTCGTCGGAGGCCGTCGGTGACCTGCTGGAGGCCAAGGGCCGCGGCCGCAACATGCCGAGCCCCGTCCTGATCGGCTCCCCGAACACCCTGCACGGGCTGGTCACCGACTTCTCCGAGAAGGCCTGGGAACTGGTCGACGCGTTCTGGCCGGGCGCGCTGACCCTCGTCGCCAAGCACCAGCCCTCGCTGCAGTGGGACCTCGGCGAGACCCGCGGCACGGTCGCCGTGCGGATGCCGCTGCACCCCGTGGCGATCGAGCTGCTCACCGAGTTCGGCCCCATGGCCGTCTCCTCCGCCAACCTGACCGGCCACCCGGCGCCCGAGGACTGCGACGCCGCCCAGCAGATGCTCGGCGACTCCGTCTCCGTCTACCTCGACGGCGGCCCCACCCCCGGCAACGTCCCGTCGTCCATCGTCGACGTCACCGGCGAGGTGCCGGTGCTGCTGCGCGCCGGCGCGCTGTCGGCGGAGGAGCTGCGCAAGGTGGTACCCGACCTCGAGGTGGCGAATTGACGGCCCCTGAGACGGGGCGTGGCATAGGCATCGGGGAACGCGCCGCGGAGGTCACGACGACGTTCGGTTTTCCCCGGGACAGCTTCCGCATCCTCCACGTCAGCACGGGCAACGTCTGCCGCTCGCCCATCACCGAGCGGCTGACCCGGCATTTCGTGACGGAGCGGCTGGGCGTCCTGGGCGGCGGCCTCATCGTGGAGAGCGCGGGCACCTGGGGCCACGAGGGCGCGCCCATGGAGGCGAACGCGGAGACGGTCCTCGCGGAGTTCGGCGCGGACGCGGCCGGCTTCACCGGGCGTGAACTGCTCGACGAGCACGTGATCCGGGCCGACCTGGTGCTGACGGCGACGCGGGACCACCGGGCGCAGGTCATCTCCATGGGCCACTCGGCGGGGCTGCGCACCTTCACGCTCAAGGAGTTCACCCGCCTGGTGAACGCCATCGACCCCGCGACCCTGCCGTCCCTGGACGAGGGCGTGGTCGCACGTGCGCGCGCCCTGGTCCGCGCGGCGGCGGCTCTACGCGGGTGGCTCCTCGCCCCGACGGCCGAGGCGGACGAGGTGTACGACCCCTACGGGGCGCCGCTGACGTTCTTCCGGTCGATCGGGGACGAGATACATCAGGCTCTGGACCCGGTGGTCACGGCGCTGACGGGGGTCGCGGCGCGGACGTGAGGGCCGGTGTGCCGGCGGGCGGAGTCCGCCGCAGCGTGCCGATGCCCGGGAGGCCCGCCAGGGCCGAGCGGTGCGAGGGGCGCGTCGGGGTTCGGGTCCCGTACGGGGCGCCGCTGACGTTCTTCCGGTCGATCGGGGACGAGATACACCAGGCTCTGGACCCGGTGGTCACGGCGCTGACGGGGGTCGCGGCGCGGACGTGACGCGGTAATTCGGGCGTTCGGGACTTTCCGGGCCTACATTGGTCGTACGTCACCGTCGACGCATGCCCGGAGCGCATCATGTCGGTCACCCACGCCCTCGCGGCCGATGACAGCGGGCTCGACGTCCTGCTGCGGCAGGACCCCGAGCTGGCGGAGGTCCTGCTCGCCGAACGCCGCCGGCAGTCGACGACGCTCCAGCTGATCGCCGCCGAGAACTTCACGTCCCCCGCCGTGCTGGCCGCCCTCGGCTCCCCGCTCGCCAACAAGTACGCCGAGGGGTACCCGGGCGCCCGCCACCACGGCGGCTGCGAGATCGTCGACGTGGCCGAGCGGCTCGCGGTCGAGCGGGCCAAGGCCCTGTTCGGCGCCGAGCACGCCAACGTGCAGCCCCACTCCGGCTCCTCCGCCGTGCTCGCCGCCTACGCCGCGCTGCTGCGCCCCGGCGACACGGTCCTCGCGCTCGGCCTGCCGTACGGCGGTCACCTCACGCACGGCTCGCCCGCGAACTTCTCCGGCCGCTGGTTCGACTTCGTCGGCTACGGCGTCGACGCGGAGACCGGGCTCGTCGACCACGACCAGGTGCGCACCCTGGCCCGCACGCACCGGCCCAAGGCGATCGTGTACGGCTCGATCGCCTACCCCCGCCACCTGGACCACGCCTTCTTCCGCGACGTGGCCGACGAGGTCGGCGCCCATCTGATCGCGGACGCCGCGCACCCGATCGGCCTGGTGGCCGGGGGAGCGGCGCCCAGTCCGGTGCCGTACGCCGACATCGTCTGCGCCACCACGCACAAGGTGCTGCGCGGCCCGCGCGGCGGCATGATCCTCTGCGGGAGCGAACTCGCCGAGCGGGTCGACCGCGCCGTCTTCCCGTTCACCCAGGGCGGCGCCCAGATGCACACCGTCGCCGCGAAGGCCGTGGCCTTCGGAGAGGCGTCGACCGAGGCCTTCGCCGCGTACGCCCGCCAGGTGGTCGCCAACGCCCGCACCCTCGCCGCCCACCTGGCCGCGGAGGGCTTCGGCGTCACCACCGGCGGCACCGACACCCACCTGCTCACCGTCGACCCCGCCCCGCTCGGCGTCGACGGCAGGGCCGCGCGGGGCCGGCTGGCGGCGGCCGGGATCGTGCTGGACTGCTGTGCGCTGCCGCACGCGCACGCCCGGGGGCTGCGCCTGGGCACGGCGGCGCTGACCACGCAGGGCATGGGGGAGCGGGAGATGCGGACGGTGGCCACGCTGCTCGCGGGGGCGCTGCGGGACGACGCGGACCCCGCCGCGACCCGGGACGGCGTACGCGACCTGGCCGCGCGATTCCCGCCGTACCCGGCCTGAGGCAGGGTAGGCGCACACCTGTGCACAGCCACTCGTGCAACCATCGTCGCTACCCGGAAGTCCTCACCCATATGCGCGCATCGCTAGGGTGTGAGGCTGGGAATGGCCAGCGAGACCTGTGGGGAAGCCCGTGCGTGAATACCTGCTGACGCTCTGCGTCACGGCCGCGGTGACGTATCTGCTGACAGGGCCGGTACGGAAGTTCGCGATCGTGGCCGGAGCGATGCCGGAGATCCGGGCGCGTGACGTGCACCGGGAACCCACTCCGCGGCTCGGCGGGATCGCGATGTTCTTCGGGCTGTGCGCCGGCCTGCTGGTCGCCGACCACCTCACGAACCTCAACGAGGTCTTCGAGAAGTCCAACGAGCCGCGGGCCCTGCTCTCCGGCGCCGCCCTGATCTGGCTGATCGGTGTCCTGGACGACAAGTTCGAGATCGACGCCCTGATCAAGCTCGGCGGCCAGATGATCGCCGCCGGTGTCATGGTGGTGCAGGGTCTGACCATCCTGTGGATCCCCGTGCCGGGCGTCGGGACGGTGGCCCTCACCCAGTGGCAGGGCACGCTGCTCACCGTCGCGCTGGTGGTCATCACCATCAACGCGGTCAACTTCGTGGACGGCCTGGACGGGCTCGCCTCCGGCATGGTGTGCATCGCGGCGGCGGCGTTCTTCATGTACGCCTACCGGATCTGGTACTCCTACGGCATCGAGGCCGCGGCCCCGGCCACGCTGTTCGCCGCCATCCTCATGGGCATGTGCCTGGGCTTCCTGCCGCACAACATGCACCCCGCGCGGATCTTCATGGGCGACTCCGGGTCGATGCTGATCGGGCTCATCCTCGCGGCCGGCGCGATCTCGGTCACCGGGCAGGTCGACCCGGACGTGATGAAGCTGTTCTCCGGTTCCGAGCGCAACACGGTGCACCAGATGGTCCCGGTGTACATCCCGCTGCTGATGCCGCTGACCATCATCGCCATCCCGGCCGCCGACCTGATCCTCGCCATCGTGCGGCGCACCTGGCGCGGCCAGTCGCCGTTCGCCGCGGACCGGGGGCACCTGCACCACCGGCTGCTGGAGGTCGGGCACTCCCACAGCCGGGCGGTGCTGATCATGTACTTCTGGTCGGCGCTGATCGCCTTCGGCGCGCTCGCCTACTCCGTCAACTCGGCGTCGATGTGGATCGTGCTGGGCGTCGTCTTCCTCAGCGCGGTCGGCCTGGTGCTGCTCCTGCTGCCCCGCTTCACCCCCCGCGCCCCGCGCTGGGCCGAGCACTTCGTGCCGCCGCGTTACCGGCGCCGCAGGAAGGCGGCGGAGGAGGTGCCGGCCGCCGCGGACGAGGCGGAGGAGCGCGTCCCGGTCGCCGCGGGCGTCTCGGGCGTCAACGGCGCGACCGCCGTCGGCCCCCGCTCGGGCACAAGGTAAGAATCTGACGAGAGCATTGCCAACTCGTGGGGGAACGAAGCGTCGCAATACCAGACAAGTCGGTGCGGTAATTGCACAGACGCGCACGGTCACTCTCATGTGTGACAGCAAGCACACCCACAGGTAAAGACCTCATCAAATAGTTTGTGATACGGTTCACGAGAACCCCCGGGTAGAGCCTAAGGACCGTAGTGCGACGGTCTCTTGGCCGTCAGGACCCCGTTCGGCCCGGGGCTACGCTCGTCCATGACGACACACTGCCCCCTGTGAAAAGCGGAGTTGCCGCCATGCCGTCCAATGACGTCCGGATCTTGCTTCAGGCTGCCGTGCCCACGGCTGCCGTCGGCGCTGTCGCCGCCGTCGTCAGCGCCGTGGTCGCCGGCGGCAAGGGGGCGGTCGGAGCCGTGGTGGGAACGCTCGTGGTGATTCTCTTCATGGGGCTCGGTCTCTACATCCTTCAGCGCACCGCCAAATCGCTTCCGCACCTCTTCCAGGCGATGGGCCTGATGCTCTACGCGGCGCAGATTCTTCTGCTGTTCGTCTTCGTCGCCGCGTTCAAGAACACGACGCTGTTCAACCCCCGGGCCTTCGCGCTCACCCTGGTCGCCGGCACCCTCGCCTGGATCGCCGCCCAGACGCGCGCCCACATGAAGTCCAAGATTCTTTACGTCGAGCCCGAGTCGTCGGGTAAAAAGCCCGAAAAGACGGGCCACTCGTCGTGAGGGGTAGGGCCGGGATAAAGAGGCATGTGAAGTCCTGCTATCGTCCGGTGCCAACTGCGGCATCGCGGGCGCGGGCATCCCAGCTGACGCCTGCTCAATCGCGAGGCGAGATGCCCCACAGCCGCCCCCACATCCGTAACACCAGTCCCGTGCCGAACCGCGGCCCCGCGCCGCGCCGACACAACGAGGTTGCCGTACCCATGCGCCACGATGAAGGAGCCCGCGGTGAGTGCTGACCCGACGCAGGTGCTCGCCTTCGAGACCGACTGCCACATCTTTGACGGCTGTGGCTTCCCTTCTCCCGGCCTGCACTCGTTCCTGTTCGAGCCCCTGTGGGGCGACCACGACAGCAACGTGTACTTCAACAAGCCGATGCTGCTGGCGCTGCTCGGTTCGATCGTCATCGTCGGGTTCTTCTGGGCGGCCTTCCGTAAGCCGAAGGTCGTCCCCGGCAAGCTCCAGATGGTCGCCGAGGCGGGTTACGACTTCATCCGGCGCGGGGTCGTCTACGAGACCATCGGCAAGAAGGAAGGCGAGAAGTACGTCCCGCTCGTCGTCTCGCTCTTCTTCTTCGTCTGGATGATGAACCTCTGGTCGATCATCCCGGTCGCCCAGTTCCCGGTCACCTCGATCATCGCGTACCCGGCTGTGCTGGCGGCGATCGTCTACGTCACCTGGATCTCGCTGACCTTCAAGCGTCAGGGGTTCGTCGGGTTCTTCAAGAACGTCACCGGCTACGACAAGTCGCTCGGCCCGGTGCTGCCGCTGGCCATGGGGATCGAGTTCTTCTCGAACATCCTGATCCGGCCGTTCACCCACGCCGTGCGACTGTTCGCGAACATGTTCGCCGGTCACACCCTGCTGCTGCTCTTCACGATCGCCAGCTGGTACCTGCTGAACGGCATCGGCATCGCCTACGCGGGCGTGTCATTCATCATGACCGTGGTGATGACCGCCTTCGAGCTCTTCATCCAGGCTCTGCAGGCGTACGTGTTCGTCCTTCTGACGTGCACCTACATCCAGGGCGCCATGGCCGAGCACCACTGAGCAAGCGCGCCCCCGACACTCCACTATTCGTCCGGTGGCCAACCCCCACCGGTCCGTTGAGAAAAGGAAGAACTGGCATGTCCCAGACCCTTGCTGCCGTCGAAGGTTCCCTCGGTTCCATCGGTTACGGCCTCGCTGCCATCGGCCCCGGCGTCGGCGTCGGCATCATCTTCGGCAACGGCACCCAGGCCCTGGCCCGTCAGCCCGAGGCGGCCGGCCTGATCCGCGCCAACCAGATCCTGGGCTTCGCCTTCTGTGAGGCGCTCGCCCTGATCGGTCTGGTCATGCCGTTCGTCTACGGCTACTGATCGCTGATCCCAGACCAGCCGACTAGACGAAAGGCAAACCCATGAGCCCGATGCTCCAGATCGCGGCCGAGGAGATGGAGAATCCCCTCGTCCCGCCGATCCCCGAGCTCGTCATCGGCCTGATCGCCTTCGTCATCGTCTTCGGCTTCCTCGCCTGGAAGCTCCTCCCGAACATCAACAAGGTTCTGGAAGAGCGCCGCGAGGCCATCGAGGGCGGTATCGAGAAGGCCGAGGCCGCGCAGACCGAGGCCCAGAGCGTCCTTGAGCAGTACAAGGCCCAGCTCGCCGAGGCCCGGCACGAGGCCGCGCGCCTGCGCCAGGAGGCGCAGGAGCAGGGCGCCACGCTCATCGCCGAGATGCGCGCGGAAGGCCAGCGGCAGCGTGAGGAGATCATCGCCGCCGGTCACGCCCAGATCCAGGCCGACCGCAAGGCCGCCGCGTCCGCGCTGCGCCAGGACGTCGGACAGCTGGCGACCCAGCTGGCCGGCAAGCTGGTCGGCGAGTCCCTCGAGGACCACGCCCGCCAGAGCCGTGTGATCGACCGGTTCCTGGACGAGCTGGACGACAAGGCGACGAAGGCAGAGGCAACCCGATGAACGGAGCGAGCCGCGAGGCCCTGGCCGCCGCACGTGAGCGTCTCGACGCGCTGACGGACTCCACGTCCGTGGACGCCGGCTCGCTCGCCGACGAGCTGGCCTCCGTCACCGCGCTGCTCCACCGCGAGGTGTCGCTGCGTCGGGTCCTGACCGACCCGGCGCAGGCCGGCGAGGCCAAGGCCGAGCTCGCCCAGCGCCTCCTCGGCACCCAGATCAGCGGCCCCGCCGCCGACCTGGTGTCCGGCATGGTGCGCTCCCGCTGGTCGCAGTCCCGCGACCTGGTGGACGCCCTGGAGGAGCTGGCGAACACCGCCGACCTCACCGCCGCGCAGAAGCGGGGCCGGCTCGACAACGTCGAGGACGAGCTGTTCCGGTTCGGCCGGATCGTCGCCTCGAACACCGAGCTGCGCGCCGCGCTGACCAACCGGTCGGCCACCACCTCGGCCAAGGGCGAGCTGCTGCGCAGCCTGCTCGGCGGCCGGGCGGAGCGGACCACCGAGCGTCTGGTGACGCGCCTCGTGACCGCGCCGCGGGGACGTAGCCTGGAGTCGGGACTCGAATCCCTGTCCAAGCTCGCCGCCGACCGGCGAGACCGGATGGTCGCCGTCGTCACCTCGGCGGTGCCGCTGAGCGACACGCAGAAGCAGCGCCTCGGCGCCGCCCTCGCGAAGGTCTACGGCCGTCCGATGCACCTCAACCTCGACGTGGACCCCGAGGTCCTCGGCGGGATCCGGGTGCAGGTCGGTGACGAGGTCATCAACGGCTCCATCGCGGACCGTCTCGAGGACGCCGGCCGCCGTCTGGCGAGCTGACGCTCCCCGCGCGACAACAGCACAACAAGCAGTACGTACTTACGACGGCCCTGGTTGGGCCGTGCAGAGGATTCACCTCTTATTGGGGGGAGTCCCGACTCGTGGAATACCCCCCAAGTGAAACTTCGGGCCCAACAAGGAGAGCAGGGAACTCAGATGGCGGAGCTCACGATCCGGCCGGAGGAGATCCGGGACGCGCTGGAGAACTTCGTCCAGTCGTACAAGCCGGACGCGGCCTCGCGCGAGGAGGTCGGTACGGTCACCCTTGCCGGCGACGGCATCGCGAAGGTCGAGGGTCTCCCCTCGGCCATGGCCAACGAACTGCTGAAGTTCGAGGACGGCACCCTCGGCCTCGCCCTCAACCTCGAGGAGCGCGAGATCGGTGCCATCGTCCTCGGTGAGTTCAGCGGCATCGAGGAGGGTCAGCCGGTCTCGCGTACCGGTGAGGTCCTCTCCGTGGCCGTCGGCGAGGGCTACCTCGGCCGCGTGGTCGACCCGCTCGGCAACCCGATCGACGGCCTCGGCGAGATCGAGACGTCCGGCCGCCGCGCCCTCGAGCTGCAGGCCCCCACGGTCATGCAGCGCAAGTCGGTGCACGAGCCGATGGAGACGGGCTACAAGGCCGTCGACGCCATGACCCCGATCGGCCGTGGTCAGCGTCAGCTGATCATCGGCGACCGCCAGACCGGCAAGACCGCCCTGGCCGTCGACACGATCATCAACCAGCGTGACAACTGGCGCACCGGCGACCCGAACAAGCAGGTCCGCTGCATCTACGTCGCCATCGGCCAGAAGGGCTCCACCATCGCGTCGGTCCGCCGCGCGCTGGAGGAGAACGGCGCGCTGGAGTACACGACCATCGTGGCCGCCCCGGCGTCCGACCCGGCCGGCTTCAAGTACCTGGCGCCGTACACCGGCTCGGCCATCGGCCAGCAGTGGATGTACGAGGGCAAGCACGTCCTGATCATCTTCGACGACCTGTCGAAGCAGGCCGACGCCTACCGCGCCGTGTCGCTGCTCCTGCGCCGCCCGCCGGGCCGCGAGGCCTACCCGGGTGACGTCTTCTACCTGCACTCCCGTCTGCTGGAGCGCTGCGCCAAGCTCTCCGACGACATGGGCGCCGGTTCGATGACGGGTCTGCCGATCGTCGAGACCAAGGCCAACGACGTCTCGGCGTTCATCCCGACCAACGTCATCTCCATCACCGACGGCCAGTGCTTCCTGGAGTCCGACCTGTTCAACGCCGGCCAGCGTCCGGCCCTGAACGTCGGTATCTCGGTCTCCCGCGTCGGTGGCTCCGCCCAGCACAAGGCCATGAAGCAGGTCTCCGGCCGACTGCGCGTGGACCTCGCCCAGTTCCGTGAGCTCGAGGCGTTCGCCGCCTTCGGCTCCGACCTGGACGCCGCGTCGAAGTCGCAGCTGGAGCGCGGTCAGCGCATGGTCGAGCTGCTGAAGCAGGACCAGTACCAGCCGATGGCCACCGAGGACCAGGTCGTCTCCGTCTGGGCCGGCACCACCGGCAAGATGGACGAGGTGCCCGTCGGTGACATCCGCCGCTTCGAGAAGGAGCTCCTCGAGTACCTGCACCGCCAGGAGCAGGGCCTCATGACCTCCATCCGCGAGGGCGGCAAGATGTCCGACGACACCCTGCAGGCCGTCGCCGAGGCGATCGCGTCGTTCAAGAAGCAGTTCGAGACCTCGGACGGCAAGCTGCTCGGCGAGGACGCCCCGTCCACCGCCAAGTGACGTAAGGAAGGGACCTGACTCATGGGAGCCCAGCTCCGGGTCTACAAGCGTCGCATCCGATCCGTCACCGCGACCAAGAAGATCACCAAGGCGATGGAGATGATCGCCGCCTCGCGCGTCGTCAAGGCGCAGCGCAAGGTGGCGGCCTCCACGCCGTACGCGCAGGAACTGACCCGCGCGGTCACGGCGGTCGGTACCGGGTCGAACACGAAGCACCCGCTGACCACGGAGGCGGACAACCCGACCCGTGCCGCGGTTCTGCTCCTCACGAGCGACCGCGGTCTGGCCGGCGCCTTCAACTCCAACGCCATCAAGGCGGCGGAGCAGCTGACCGAGCGCCTCGAGCGCGACGGCAAGCAGGTCGACACGTACATCGTCGGCCGGCGCGGTCTCGCCCACTACAACTTCCGTGAGCGCAAGGTCGCGGAGTCGTTCACGGGCTTCACCGACGAGCCGACGTACGCGGACGCCAAGAAGGTCGCGGCGCCGCTGATCGAGACCATCGAGAAGGCGACGGCCGAGGGCGGCGTGGACGAGCTCCACATCGTCTACACCGAGTTCGTCTCGATGATGACGCAGACGGCGGTCGACTCCCGGCTGCTTCCGCTGCGCCTCGAAGAGGTCGCGCAGGAGTCGGCGGCGAAGGACGAGATCCTCCCGCTGTACGACTTCGAGCCGTCGGCGGAGGACGTCCTCGACGCCCTGCTGCCGCGCTACGTCGAGAGCCGCATCTACAACGCGCTGCTGCAGTCGGCCGCTTCCAAGCACGCCGCCACGCGGCGCGCGATGAAGTCGGCCACCGACAACGCGGGCGAGCTGATCAACACGCTCTCCCGTCTTGCCAACGCGGCCCGCCAGGCCGAAATCACCCAGGAAATCAGCGAGATCGTCGGTGGCGCGAGCGCACTGGCCGACGCGACCGCGGGGAGTGACAACTAATGACCACCACTGTTGAGCCGACCGCTGCGTCGGGCGTGGCCACCGGCCGCGTCGCGCGGGTCATCGGCCCGGTCGTCGACGTGGAGTTCCCCGTCGACGCGATGCCGGACATCTACAACGCGCTGCACGTCGAGGTCGCCGACCCGGCCAACGCCGGCGAGCTGAAGACGCTGACCCTCGAGGTCGCGCAGCACCTCGGTGACGGCCTGGTCCGCACCATCTCGATGCAGCCCACCGACGGCCTGGTCCGCCAGGCCCCGGTGACCGACACGGGCACGGCCATCTCCGTCCCCGTCGGCGACTTCACCAAGGGCAAGGTGTTCAACACCCTCGGTGAGGTGCTGAACGTCGACGAGCAGTACGACGGTGAGCGCTGGCCGATCCACCGCAAGGCGCCCAACTTCGACGAGCTCGAGTCGAAGACCGAGATGTTCGAGACCGGCGTCAAGGTCATCGACCTGCTGACCCCGTACGTCAAGGGCGGCAAGATCGGTCTGTTCGGCGGCGCCGGCGTCGGCAAGACGGTGCTCATCCAGGAGATGATCTACCGCGTCGCCAACAACCACGACGGTGTCTCCGTGTTCGCCGGTGTCGGCGAGCGCACCCGTGAGGGCAACGACCTCATCGACGAGATGAGCGAGTCCGGCGTCATCGACAAGACCGCGCTGGTCTTCGGCCAGATGGACGAGCCGCCGGGCACCCGTCTGCGCGTCGCGCTGGCCGGCCTGACCATGGCCGAGTACTTCCGTGACGTCCAGAAGCAGGACGTGCTGTTCTTCATCGACAACATCTTCCGCTTCACCCAGGCGGGTTCCGAGGTGTCGACCCTGCTCGGCCGCATGCCCTCCGCGGTGGGCTACCAGCCGAACCTGGCCGACGAGATGGGTCTCCTCCAGGAGCGCATCACCTCGACCCGTGGTCACTCGATCACCTCGATGCAGGCGATCTACGTCCCCGCGGACGACCTGACCGACCCGGCCCCGGCCACCACCTTCGCCCACCTCGACGCGACGACGGTTCTGTCCCGTCCGATCTCCGAGAAGGGCATCTACCCGGCCGTGGACCCGCTGGACTCGACGTCCCGCATCCTCGACCCGCGGTACATCGCGGCGGACCACTACCAGGCCGCGATGCGCGTGAAGAACATCCTGCAGAAGTACAAGGACCTGCAGGACATCATCGCGATCCTCGGTATCGACGAGCTCGGCGAGGAGGACAAGCTCGTCGTCCACCGTGCCCGTCGCGTGGAGCGCTTCCTGTCCCAGAACACCCACGTCGCGAAGCAGTTCACCGGCGTGGACGGTTCGGACGTCCCGCTGGACGAGTCGATCGCGGCCTTCAACGCGATCTGCGACGGCGAGTACGACCACTTCCCGGAGCAGGCGTTCTTCATGTGCGGTGGCATCGAGGACCTGAAGAACAACGCCAAGGAGCTCGGCGTCTCCTGAGCCTCGCGCTCACCGTGGGCCCCAGGGCTCACACCGGAGGGGGCGGGCACGTCCCGCCCCCTCCGGCACGCCCCTTAGACTTGTAACCAACACCCGGCTCTCCCGCCGGGTGGTGACCCGAGGAGCCACCTTGGCTGCTGAGCTGCACGTCGCGCTGGTCGCGGCCGACCGAGAGGTCTGGTCCGGCGAGGCCACCCTGGTCGTCGCGCGCACCACGTCCGGCGACATCGGCGTCATGCCCGGTCACCAGCCGCTGCTCGGTGTGCTGGAGTCGGGCCCGGTGACCATCCGTACGAGTGACGGTGGGACGGTCGTCGCCGCGGTGCACGGCGGTTTCATCTCGTTCGCCGACAACAAGCTGTCGCTGCTGGCCGAGATCGCCGAACTGTCGGACGAGATCGATGTCCAGCGTGCGGAGCGGGAGCTCGAGCGCGCGAAGGCGGAGGGCGACGCCCACGCCGAGCGTCGCGCGGACGTGCGACTGCGCGCGGCGGCGGGGCGCTGAACCACGGCGCTGTGCTATGACGTCACTCAGCCGCGGCTGGGACCGGAGCGATCCGGACCCGGCCGCGGCTGAGGCAGATCAGGGTGATTTTTCCGTTCCGTTACCTAGGAGACGAGGAGGTCGGTGCCGATGGTCCTCGCTCTGACCGTGTGCGGAATTGTCGTCGCCCTGGTGGTGGTCGGACTGTTCGTCTTCGGTCTGCGCCGCAGGCTGATCCAGCGTTCCGGCGGTACCTTCGATTGTTCCCTGCGCTGGGACGCGCCCGAGGAGGGCGACGACGGTGGCGGCAAGGGCTGGGCCTACGGCGTGGCCCGCTACAACGGCGACCGGGTCGAGTGGTACCGCGTCTTCTCGTACTCCCCCCGGCCGCGCCGGGTCCTCGAGCGGTCCGCGATCGAGGTGGCCGGCCGCCGGCTCCCGGACGGGGAGGAGGAGCTGGCGCTGCTTTCCGACGCCGTCGTCCTCGCGTGTCTGCACCGCGGCTCCCGGCTCGAACTGGCGATGAGCGAAGACGCGCTGACCGGATTCCTCGCGTGGCTGGAAGCAGCCCCGCCCGGACAGCGAGTGAATGTGGCGTAGCCACAGTCACTCGCTGTGTGGGGGTCCCCCGGACGAAGTCTGGGGGAGCGTCAATGTTGCTTGGGCCCGTAGGCCCGTGAGAGTTACTTCAGGCCGCTGTCGATGGCGCTCACCAGCTCGCCGTTCGCGGTGTCGCCGCTGAACTCCCAGAAGAAGGCGCCGCCCAGGCCCTGGTTCTCGGCCCAGTCCATCTTGGACTTCACGGTCGCCGGGGTGTCGTAGGACCACCAGTTGGTGCCGCAGTGCGCGTACGCGGTGCCGGCGACGGTGCCGGTGGCCGGGCAGCTGTTCTTGAGGACCTTGTAGTCCTCGATGCCCGCCTCGTACGTACCGGCCGCCGGGCCGGTCGCGGTGCCGCCGGGGGCCGCCTGCGTGACGCCGGTCCAGCCGCGGCCGTAGAAGCCGATGCCGAGCAGCAGCTTGCCGGCCGGCACGCCGGACGCCTTGAACTTCGCGATCGCGTCGGCGGTGTTGAAGCCCTGCTGCGGGATGCCGGCGTACGAGGTCAGCGGCGAGTGGGGAGCGGTCGGACCGTTCTTCTCCCAGGCGCCGAAGAAGTCGTACGTCATCACGTTGTACCAGTTGATGTACTGCGACGCCGGGCCGTAGTCGGCGGCCTCGATCTTGCCGCCGGCGGAGCCGTCGGCGGTGACGGCCGCGGTGACCAGGTCGTTGCCGAACTCGGCCCGCATCGCCTTCATCATGGAGCTGAAGGCGTTCTTGGTGCTGGTCGTGTCACAGCTCAGGCCGCAGGCGTTCGGGTACTCCCAGTCCAGGTCGATGCCGTCGAAGACGTCGGCCCAGCGCGGGTCCTCGACCAGGTCGTGGCAGGACTTGGCGAAGGCGGCCGGGTTCTTGACCGCGTCGGGGAAGCCGCCGGACCAGGTCCAGCCGCCGAAGGACCAGATGACCTTGATGTGCGGGTACTTGGCCTTCAGCTTGCGCAGCTGGTTGAAGTTGCCGCGCAGCGGCTGGTCCCAGGTGTCGGCGACGCCGTCGACGGACTGGTCGGCGGTGTACGCCTTGTCGTAGTCGGCGTAGGCGTCGCCGATGGTGCACTTGCCGCCCTGGACGTTGCCGAAGGCGTAGTTGATGTGCGTGATCTTCTCGGCGGAGCCGGAGGTGACCAGGTTCTTCACGTGGTAGTTGCGCCCGTAGACGCCCCAGTTGGTGAAGTAGCCCATCTTGACCTCGTCACCGGTGCCCGGGTTGCCGCCGTCCCCGCCGCCGGTGGTCGTGACCTTCACGGCGCCGCTGGCCGGTCCGGTCTGGTCGGCGGTGTCCCGGGCCTGGACGGTGTACGAGTAGTCGGTGCCCTTGGTGAGGCCGTTGTCCGTGTAGGTGGTGCCCGTCACGGTGGCGACCTTGGCGCCGTCCCGCAGGACGTCGTAGTTCTTGACGCCCTTGTCGTCGGTCGCCGCCGACCAGGACAGCTTCACCGAGGTGTCGGTGATGTTCGAGGCGGTGGGTGTGCCCGGCGCGGAGGGTGCCGCGTCGCCGGGGACGGAGGTGCCGTCGCAGCTGCCGCCGTTGAGCTTGCAGTTGGAGGGGGAGCCGGGGCCGCTGCCGTTGAAGCCGAAGGAGACCGAGGCGCCGGGGGCGAGCGTCCCGTTCCAGCCGACGTTCTTGGCGGTCCAGTGGTCACCGGAGTTGGTGACGGTGGCGTCCCAGGCGGAGGTGACCTTGGTGCCGGTGGGGAAGTCCCACTCGACGGTCCAGGAGTTGATGGCCGTGGTTCCGGTGTTCTTCACGGTCCAGCTGCCGCCGAAGCCCGTCCCCCAGTCGGAGGTCTTGGCGAAGGTGGCCGTGGCGCTCGTGGCCGCCTGGGCGGGACTCGCGAGCCCGACCAGTCCGGCGAGGGGGAGGGCCAGGGTCGCGGCGAGGGCCGCGGCTCTGTGTCCGAAGCGCATGCTGCGCCTCCTTATGTGGGGATGTTGTTGTGGGCATGACTGAGCCTCATGCCAGCGTGCCGCGAGAATAGAAAGGTCTGGACCATAGGTCAATAGGTCTGGACCAGTGCTCGCGAAGGTGGCTAGATCCCCAACTCCTGGGCAAGAACCGCCGCTTGCACCCGGCTGCGCAGCTCCAGCTTCCCCAGCAGACGGCTGACGTGCGTCTTCACCGTGGCCTCGGCCATGTCCAGGCGGATGGCGATCGCGGCGTTGGACAGCCCCTCGCCGAGGCAGGACAGGACCTCGCGCTCCCGGCGGGTCAGGCCGTCGAGGACGGCCGGGTCGGCGGTGGCCTCCCGGACCGGCCGCGCCGCGAACTCCGCGATCAGGCGCCGGGTGACGGCCGGGGCGACGATCCCCTCGCCGCCCGCCACCGTGCGCACGGCGGTGATCAGGTCCTTCGCCTCCGTGTTCTTCAGCAGGAACCCGGCGGCGCCCGCCCTGAGCGCCCCGAAGACGTACTCGTCGAGGTCGAACGTGGTCAGCACGAGCACGTCGGCCAGGCCCTCGCCGACCACCCGCCGGGTCGCCGACACCCCGTCCAGACGGGGCATCTGCACGTCCATCAGGACCAGGTCGGGTCGCAGCTCCCGGGCCAGCTCCACCGCCCGCTCGCCGTCCGCCGCCTCGCCGACCACCTCGATGTCCGGGGCGCTGCCCAGGATCAGCACCAGTCCCGCGCGGACGGCGGACTGGTCCTCGGCGACGAGGACGCGGATCATGCGGGGTCTCCTTCGGTCAGGGGCAGGGTGGCGCGGACGGCCCAGACCTCCGTGCCGCCCGCCGGTTCCGGCCCGGCCTCGAACGTGCCCTGCAGCAGTGCGGCCCGCTCCCGCATGCCGACCAGACCGGCGCCCGAGCCGGGGGCGCGCGGCACGTCCCGGTCACCGTACGCGCTGGTGACCCGGACCCGCAGGAGGCGTCCGTCGCGGGTGACGGCCACACCGACCGGCCCCTTCGAGGCGTGCTTCAGCGCGTTCGTCAGCGACTCCTGCACGATGCGGTACGCGGCCAGCTCGACCGGCGCGGGGATGCCTTCGCCGGGTGCGGCCTCCAGGGTGACGTCGAGGCCGTTGGCGCGGGCGCCGTCGACCAGGGCGCCGAGACCGTCGAGGGTGGGCGCGGCGGCCGGCCCGGTGTCGCCGCCGGTGTCCCGCAGGAGGCCGATCAGCCGCCGCATCTCGGCCAGCCCCTCGACGCTGTTCTCCCGGATCACGCCCAGGGCCTGCCGGGTGGTGGCCGGGTCGTCCAGGGACAGGGCGGCCGTGGAGTGGATGGCGATCGCGGAGAGGTGGTTGGCGACCATGTCGTGCAACTCGCGGGCCATCCGCGACCGTTCCGCGGTGACCGCCTGCACGCGGTCCATCTCGGCCAGCAGCGCGGTCTGCTCGGCGCGCAGCCGGGCCGCGTCGGCGGCCTCGCGGTGGCTGCGCACGATCAGGCCCGTGGAGGCGGGCGCGAACGACACGATGCCGACCGCGACGCCGATCAGCAGCGCCTCGGGCACCCGCCACAGCGCGAACGGCACGACCGTGCCGGCCACCGTGAGCAGGCCGGTGATCCACGGGATGCGGCGGGCCGAGGCCGGCGGGCCGTAGAGCACGGCGGCGTACATCAGGTCGGTGTACATGATCACCGTGACCAGGCTGCCCTGCGTGAGCGTGTCCGCGATCAGGGCGGCCGTGCCGATCAGCAGGCCCGTGCGCGGCGCGGCCCGGCGCAGCAGCTCGCAGCCCGCCGTGACGGCGAGCGGGACCAGCAGCGGCCAGCGGCCGTCGAACAGCACGACCGGCTCGTCGGCCGGCCGGACGCCCAGGCCGATGCCCCACAGCAGCAGCCCGCCGAGCAGACCGGCCGACGCGGCGTACACGTCGAAGCGGCGCGGGCGGGGGAGGGAGACGGCCATGCCACCATCCAACACGGCCCGCGCCCCGCCCGCCTGATCCCCGGGAAGGGTCCGGTACTGCATCTTTCGATGTACCGCGGGTTCGTCACCGGCGACGACGTACGCCGCGGATTCCCCCGGGAGCCTGGAAGGGTGAACGAGAGGAGTGCGTCGTGGTCGTCGCGTTGATCATCGCCTGCGAGGCCGGCTTCTGGGTGCTGCTGGCGCTCGGGCTGGCCGCCCGCTACCTGCTGAAGTGGCGCCGTACCAGTGTGGTCCTGCTGCTGTGCGAGCCGCTGCTGGAACTGGTGCTGTTCGCCGTCACGGCGGTCGACCTCAGGAACGGGGCCGAGCCGGGCTGGGAGCACGGCCTGGCGGCGCTGTACATCGGCTACACCGTCGCGTACGGCCACTACACGATCCGCTGGCTCGACGGCCACGCCGCCCACCGCCTGGCCGGAGGCCCGCCCCCGCCGAAGCCGCCCCGCTACGGCACGGCCCGCGCCCTGCACGAGGCACGGCTGTGGCTGCGCACGGTGCTGGGCGCCGCGGTGGCCTGCGCGCTGCTCCAGGGCGCCGTGTGGTACGTCGGGGACGACGGGAACATCTCGTCCCTGCGGAACTTCCAGTGGGTGGCGCTCAGGGCGGTGGGCATCCACGGCCTGATCGCGCTGACGTACGCGATCTGGCCGAAGAAGGCCCCGGGCGGGACGGTCCCGACCCCCTCGGGCCGGGAGACGGAGGGGGCGCGCTAGCGCTCCCCGCCCGGCACCCACAGCACGTCGCCGACCTCCTTGTTGGCGACGCGCGCCAGGATGAACAGCAGGTCGGAGAGGCGGTTGAGGTAGGTCGCGGTGAGCGGGTTCATGGTCTCGCCGTGGACCTCCAGCGCCGCCCACGTCGAGCGCTCGGCCCGCCTCACCACCGTGCACGCCTGGTGCAGCAGGGCCGCGCCGGGGGTGCCGCCGGGGAGGATGAAGGAGCGGAGCTTCTCCACCTCGGCCAGGAAGCGGTCGCAGTCCGCCTCCAGCTTGTCGACGTAGAACTGCTCGACCCGCAGGGGCGGGTACTCCGGGTTCTCCACCACCGGCGTGGACAGGTCCGCGCCCACGTCGAACAGGTCGTTCTGGACGCGGACGAGGACCTTCACGACCTCCTCGTGCAGGCCGCCGAGGGCGATCGCCGTGCCGATCACCGCGTTCGCCTCGTTGGCGTCGGCGTACGCGGAGATCCTGAGATCGGTCTTGGGGACCCGGCTCATGTCACCGAGGGCGGTGGTGCCCTGGTCGCCGGTCCGGGTGTAGATGCGCGTCAGGTTGACCATGGGGCCAGCGTAGTTACGCCCCGGCGGTCCGGAACACGCGTGTGCCCACCGTCACGGACAGTGCCGTCAGTCCGACGGCGACCAGGGCGCCGTACAGCATGTGCGCGGTGGCGTAGTGGCCGACGAAGGCGTCCCGCACGGCGTCCACCAGATAGCGGAACGGCATGAGGTGGGACAGCACGTCCAGCCAGCGCGGGCCCAGCGTCATGGGCAGCATCAGGCCGCTCAGCAGCATCGCGGGCATGGTCAGCGCGTTGATCACCGGCCCGAACCCCTGCGGGGTGGCGACCTTCATCGCCAGCGCGTAGGACAGCGACGCCAGGGAGACGGTGAGCAGCGCGACGAACGCGAACCCGATCAGCACGCCGGGCAGCGGTGCCCTGAGCCCCATCGCGACGGCGGCCAGCACCAGCAGCACCGCCTGGAAGACGAACACCGTCGCCTCCCGCAGCACCCGGCCCAGCAGCAGGGCCAGCCGGCTGACGGGCGTGACGCGCATCCGCTCGACCACCCCCTGCCCCTTCTCCAGGATGATCATGAAGCCGGCGAACGAGGCGCCGAACAGCCCGAGTTGCAGCAGCAGTCCGGGCACCAGCACCTGCCAGGAGCTGCCCCGCCCGCCCAGCGGGAGATCGGTCAGCAGCGGCCCGAAGAAGAGCAGGTACAGCAGCGGCATCAGGACGCCGAAGAGCAGCGCGAAGCGTGAGCGCAGGGACTGGCGCAGATAGCGGCCGTAGATCAGGCCGGTGTCGTGGAGCAGCATCGGAGTTCCCGGGGGGTGCTAGACGGCGACGGGGGTGGCGTCCGCGGGCGCGGCGCCGCGGCCGGTGATGGCGAGGAAGGTGTCCTGGAGCGAGGCGTCGAGCGAGCCGCCGTACTCCAGCTTCAGGGCGGCCGGCGTGCCCTCGGCCGCCACCACGCCCCGGTCGACGACGACCAGGCGGTCGGAGAGCGCGTCGGCCTCGTCGAGGTAGTGGGTGGTCAGGAAGACGGTCGTGCCGTTCTCGTCGCGCAGCCGGCGCACCAGGTCCCACAGGCCGGCGCGGCTGCCCGGGTCCAGACCGGTGGTCGGCTCGTCCAGGAAGAGCACCTCGGGACCGTGGGTGAGCGCCATCGCGATGTCCAGCCGGCGCCGCTGACCGCCGGAGAGGGCGCCGCACCTGTGGTCGAGCAGCCCCTCCAGATCCAGGTCGCGGGCCAGCTCTCCGGCGCGTTCGGCCGCCCGCGCCCTGGACAGGCGGTACAGGCGGCCCTGGGTGACCAGCTCCTCCCGCACGGTGAGCTGCGGGTCCACGCCGCCCGACTGGGCCACGTACCCGCAGGCCCGGCGCACCCCGGCGGGGTCGGTCGCCAGGTCGTGGCCGGCGACGGTGGCCGCGCCGCCGGTGGGGGCGAGCAGGGTCGTGAGCATCCGGAGGGTCGTCGTCTTGCCGGCGCCGTTGGGGCCCAGGAGGCCGAGGATCTCGCCCTCGCGCACCGTCAGGTCGATGCCGCGCACGGCCTCGACCGGGCCCTGCTTCGTGACGAAGGTACGGGCCAGTCCGGCCGTACTGATGATTGCCATGCGCCCAGAAAAACAGAGTCACTGTAATTTTGCAATGACCCCAAGTTTTGATCGGCCCCAGCGAAGCTAGGATGCGGACATGGCAGAGGGACTCAGGGAACGGAAGAAGCGGCAGACCCGGCAGTACATCTCGGATGTGGCCACGGGGCTGTTCCTGGAGCGCGGCTTCGAGGCGGTGACGGTGGCGGAGGTCGCGGACGCCGCGAACGTCTCCGTCAACACCGTCTACAACTACTTCCCGGCCAAGGAGGATCTCTTCCTCGACCGCTCCAAGGGTGTGACCGACCGGCTCTCGCGCTGGGTGCGCGGGCGGCGCGACGGGGAGTCGGCGGCCCGGGCCGTGCTGCGGGAGCTGCGCGAGGAGGTCGAGTCGGTCTCGCCCCGGATGGGCCTCATGGACGGATACGCGCGGTTCATGGGGGTCATCGAGGCCTCGCCCGCCCTGCGTTCCCGGCTCTGGGCGATCGCCCAGGAGGTGCAGAACGACCTGGAGCGCACCCTGCGCGAGGTGACCGGCGCCCCCGACGACGACCCCGTGCCGTCGCTGATGGCCGGTCAGATCAGCTGGCTGCACGGCACGGTGATGACGGCCGTCGGCCGCCGCATGACGGCCGGGGGGAAACCCGCCGAAGTGTCCCGGGACACCCTCGTGCTGCTGGACGAGATGGAGGACCTGTTGAGCGACCGGGTCCTCAACTACGCCGTCCGGGGCGCGGACTGACACCCGAATGGCACCCCCCGGTGTGATGTCCGTCATCTGAGACGTGACGCGCGTTACTAACCGGTCACACAGCGGCTCACGCCCGCTAATCTCCGGCCGAGAGGACACAAACGGCCTGTATCAGGGGAGTCGCACAGTGGCACGGAAGCTCGCCGTCATCGGAGCCGGACTCATGGGGTCCGGCATCGCCCAGGTCTCCGCCCAGGCGGGCTGGGACGTCGTCCTGCGCGACGTGACCGACGAGGCGATCCGGCGGGGGACCGACGGCATCAAGGCCTCGTACGACAAGTTCGTCGCCAAGGGCAAGCTCGCCGCGGACGACGCCGAGGCCGCCCTCGCCCGCATCACCGCGACCACCGACCTGGACGCCGCCGCCGACGCGGACGTGGTCGTCGAGGCCGTCTTCGAGAAGCTGGAAGTCAAGCACGAGATCTTCCGCGCCCTCGACAAGCTGGTGAAGGACGAGGCGATCCTCGCGTCCAACACCTCCGCCATCCCGATCACCAAGATCGCGGCCGTGACCGAGCGCCCCGAGCGGGTCGTCGGCACCCACTTCTTCTCGCCGGTCCCGATGATGCAGCTGTGCGAGCTGGTGCGCGGCTACAAGACCAGCGACGAAACGCTCGCCACCGCCCGCGAGTTCGCCGAGTCCACCGGCAAGACCTGCATCGTCGTCAACCGCGACGTCGCCGGCTTCGTGACGACCCGCCTCATCTCCGCCCTCGTCGTCGAGGCCGCGAAGCTGTACGAGTCGGGCGTCGCCACCGCCGAGGACATCGACCTCGCCTGCAAGCTGGGCTTCGGCCACGCCATGGGGCCGCTGGCCACCGCCGACCTGACGGGCGTCGACATCCTGCTGCACGCCACGAGCAACATCTACACCGAGTCCCAGGACGAGAAGTTCGCCCCGCCGGAGCTGATGCGCCGGATGGTGGACGCCGGTGACATCGGGCGCAAGAGCGGGCAGGGCTTCTACAAGCACTGAGTCCGCACCGAGTCCACCCCCGGCCCGCGCAACATCACACGCCGGGGTGAATTCGGTATCGGTTCGCTTACAGGCGGCAACCTCCGATCGTTCCGGTCAGTCAGAGGTTGCATGACCTGATACCGCCGAGAGACCACCTCGCGGGACGAGAAATCACCCCGTGGGACACATCGCCGAGACGCATGCCGGGGAGCGCATATGCACATCAGGGGCGACCACGTCGAGCTGGTCGTCGGGGGCCGCCTCGACGTGCGCAGCGCGGCGGACGCCCGTACGGTCCTGCACTCGGCCGTCGACGACGGAGTCGGCGACCTGGTCCTGAACCTGTCAGAGCTGGACTCCTGGGACGCCACCGGGCTCGGGGTGATCATGGGGGCCCACCGGCGGGCCGGCCGCTGCGGCCGGCGCCTGGTGCTGCGCGGCGTACCGCCGCAGATGCAGCGCCTGCTGGTGGCCACCCGGCTGCACAGGATCCTGGCCATCGAGGGCGGCATCGGCGTGGAGACCCTGCCCAGGGTGTGACGCCCGGGAGCCGGTGCCCTCCGGCGGCCGCGCGGACCCGCGGGACACGGTCCGGCGAAACGCCCGACGCGCGCAATCCTCACGAGACCGTGACGTCTCGGACGGGCCGGCACCCCGGACTGTCGGACATACTGAGCGAAGGTTTAGGGTCTGGCTGCCCGCCGCATCGCAACCCACTGGCGGGCCCGGACCAGAAGCGACAGCGCGGTGTGCGGCAAGGCCGGGAGGGGTGGTCCCGACCGGGGACCCGGCACACGACGCTTTTGGGGGGCTTGGACCTATGGACCCGAACACCCGGGGACCCGAGGAGCACGGCCACGACGGCAGCACGCCGCGCCCGCGCCCGCCCAGGGACCCCCTCACACCCGACTTCGGACAGCACGCGCCCGCGCTCGCCCGCACCGTGCGGCTCGTCTCCGGCGACTTCCTGCTCACCGTCAACCCCGTCGACGGCAGCGAGATCGAGGTCTGCCCGCCCACCGAGCGCCCCGCCCGGCCGCAGCGGCTCACCGCGGCCGAACGCGCCGAGCTGGAGCGCGCCGCCCGGCCGCCCGTCCCCCCGGGGCCGGTGCCGCCCGCGCTCGGGCTCCTGGCCCGCCAGGACGAACGCGAGCGCCTGGCCCGGCTGCTCGCCCGCGGCCGGTCGGTGCGCCTGACCGGCCCGTCCGGCTCCGGCCGCACCAGCCTCCTCGACGTCGTCGCCGAGGACTGCGCCGACCTCGCCCCCGACGGCGTGATCCGCCTCAACGGCTTCCGCCGCACGGTCGACGACCTGCTGTACGACCTCTTCCACGCCGTGTACCGCGCCCCCCTGCACCGGCCGGAACGGGACGAACTGCTCGGCCTCGTCCGGGATGTCGGCGCGGTCGTCGTCCTGGACGACGCCGAGCTCGGCGCCACCGCCCTCGACGAACTGCTGGACGCCACCCCCGAGTGCGCCTTCCTCGTCGCCGCGACGCCGGACGTGCCCGCCCCCTCCGCCGGCTCCGCCGTCGAGGAGGTCTTCCTCACCGGCCTCGACCGCTCGGACGGCGTGGAGCTGCTGGAGCGCGCGGCCGGACGGTCCCTCACCGACGAGGAGGCCAACTGGGCGGGCGACCTGTGGTTCGAGTCCGAGGGCCTGCCGCTGCGCTTCGTGCAGGCCGGTGCGCTGCTGCGCCGGCGCGACCGGCTGCGGGCCGGGGCCGACGCCGTCGACGAGTTCGGCGTCTTCGCCGACGCCCGCCCGGACGACGACACGCCCTACGACGGCGCCGACGGCGACGAGGTGCCCCTGCCGTCCGTCGGCGAGGCCGCCGCACCCGCGCCGCTGCTCGCCGCCCGGCTGAGCGCCTCCGCCCGCGCCGCCCTCGAACTGGCCGTCGCCCTCGGCGGCGAGGTGCCGCACCAGGCGCACCTGCCCGCGCTGGTCGGCGACACCCACGCGGACGCCGCCCTCGGCGAGCTGGCCGACTGCGGACTGGTCTCGCCGGTCGGCTCCCGCTACCGGCTCGCCGCCGGGGTCCTCACCCAGCTGGAGAGCGCCGGGTACGCCGACGACGCCCGGGAGCGGGCACTGGCCGCCGCCCGGCACTACGCCTGGTGGGCGGGGCACCCCTCGGTCACGCCCGAGCGGGTCTGCACCGAGGCCGACGCCGTACTGGCCGCCCTCGCCGTGCTGGTGCCGGCGACCACCCCGCCCGTGGACGACGAGGAGAGCCCCGCCGTCCGGCTGGCCCGCACCGCGGCGCCCGCGTTCGCCGCCGGACTCCACTGGAGCGCCTGGGAACGGGCGCTGCGCTCCGGCGCCGAGGCCTCCCGGCTCGCCGGTGACGTCGCCGAGCAGGCGCACTTCCACCACGAACTCGGCGTCCTCGCCCTGTGCGAGGGACAGCTGGACCGGGCCCGCGCCGAACTGGAGGCGTCCATCGGCCTGCGCGGCGCGCTCTCCGACAAGCGCGGCGCCGTCGCGGGCCGCCGTGCCCTCGCGCTGGTGGTGGACCGCTCGGGCGACACACCCGGCCCGGGCACCGGCGCGTCCGGTGCCACGGCGGCCGGACTCGGGGCCGGCGGCAGCGCGTTCGGCACCGTCTTCGGTCCGACCGCGGGCGAGGAGGTGCCCGACGCCCGGCACGAGGAGTCCGCGTCGCCGCCGGCCGGTGTGCCCGCGCCCTTCCCGCCGCTCCAGCCGTCCCCGCAGTCCCCGACGCTCGTCGTCCGCCGGGAACCGTCCCCCGGGCCGTCCCGCAAGCCCGGAGGCGGCATCAAGGGCCTCGCGCGGCGCAATCTGGTGGCCGCCGGCGCGGGCGCGCTGCTCGTCGCCGTGCTCGGCACGGTGGTGACGCTGGGCGCCACCTCCGAGGGCGACGCGGGCACACCCGCCGACCAGGTCGGCGTCAACCCGTCGGCCAGCCAGGGCGTCGACGACGGCAGTCTGGGCGCCGACCGGCCGGAGGACGACGGCAACGGCTCCGCGGACACCGGCGAGGCGACCGCCCGTCCGAGCGACCCCGGCCCGGACGGCACCCTCGGCACCTCCGACGACCCGGCGCCGAGCGAGACGGCCCGGCCGTCGGGCAGCGCCGGCGGCAGCAGCGGGCCCGGACACCCGAGCGGTTCCGGCGGCCCGAGCGGCCCGAGCGGCCCGGGCTCGCCGACGAAGACGCAGCCGCCGGCGTCGTCCGAGCCGCCCACGACGTCGAAGCCGCCGACGACGTCCAAGCCGCCCACCACTCCGCCGTCGGAGACGCCCACGTCCGAACCGCCCTCCGAGTCGCCGACGTCGCAGCCGCCCCCGCCGTCGACCCCGGAGACCTCCGACAGCGCGAGCGGCCCCGGCACCACCACCCCGACCACCGCGAGCGCTCCCGCCGGCGGCACCGCGACCGCGACGCAGAGCGGCACCTCCACCGGCGGCACGGGATCCGCCCCGACGACCGGACAGATCATCTGAGGCGACACGAAGGGGCCGGGTCCGCACCACGGACCCGGCCCCTTCCGTGCACGGGCTCGACGCCCGTACCGCTCAGAACAGCCGCAGCTTGTCGTCCTCGATGCCCCGCAGGGCGTTGTAGTCCAGCACCTGGCAGCCGATGCCGCGGTCGGTGGCCAGCACCCGGGCCTGCGGCTTGATCTCCTGGGCGGCGAAGACGCCGCGCACCGGGGCGAGATGGGGATCCCGGTTCAGCAGCTCCAGGTAACGCGTGAGCTGCTCCACGCCGTCGATCTCGCCCCGCCGCTTGATCTCGACGGCGACGGTCTTCCCGTCGGCGTCCCGGCAGAGGATGTCGACGGGGCCGATGGCCGTCGGGTACTCGCGGCGGATCAGGGTGTAGCCCTCGCCGAGGGTCTCGATGCGGTCGGCGAGCAGCTCCTGGAGGTGCGCCTCGACGCCGTCCTTGATCAGGCCGGGATCGACGCCGAGTTCGTGCGAGGAGTCGTGGAGGATCTCCTCCATCGTGATGATGAGCTTCTCGCCCGTCTTGTTGACGACGGTCCAGACGCCCGCCTCGTCACCGGCGCCCTCCTTGAGGGTGCAGGGAGGCGACATCCAGTTCAGGGGCTTGTAGGCCCGGTCGTCGGCATGGATCGAGACGCTGCCGTCCGCCTTGACCAGAATCAGCCGGGGGGCCGAGGGGAGGTGGGCGGTGAGCCGTCCGGCGTAGTCGACGGAGCAGCGGGCAATGACGAGACGCATGGTCGGCAACGCTACTCGACGCGCCCCTCCCGGCGCGATTCGCCTCCGCCCCCGGCGCCCGACGGAACGCCCCACTTCTCCCATTGGACCCGTGTTGCGCACTGGCCGATTGTGTGCGTACCGGATGATGCCCATCTGGGCATTCTCCTGGTGCGGTCACGATCGGTTGCTTACGGTATTGAACGGGAGGTCGCGAGGTGTGTACTCAGCGTGTCCGGCATCGCGCGCTCCCTTCACTGTCCGGCAACCCCTGTCGTTCGGGGGTGCGAGAGGAGTACCCATGTCGCTCGACGTCTCACCGGCCCTACTCGAAAAGGCCGAGCGAGGCGAGGTCGACGAAGCAGAATTCGTCGACTGCGTCCGGACCTCCCTGCCCTACGCGTGGGAGATGATCAGCTCCCTGGTGGCACAGCTGAAGGTCGACGGCGGAGCGTTCGCCGACAACCAGACGCCCCCGCCGGACGAGCAGGCGCGCGGTCAGCTGCTGCGAGCGCTCGCGAGTGACGCCATACGCGGTGCGCTGCAGCGGCACTTCGGGGTGCGGCTGGCCTTCCAGAACTGCCACCGGGTGGCGGTGTTCCCGTTGGACTCCTCCGTCGACGAGAAGCTGACCCGTTTCACCTCGGTGCGCAGCCAGATCCTGAATCAGTCGCCCGAGTTCCGCGACTGCTGACGCGATGGTCGTCCGCTTGCCGTTCCGTACGCGGGAGGTGCGGTTCGTACCGGAGCGGCAAGCTGTCCGCCCGGACCCTCGCGGGTCCCGGGCGTCCGTCCCCGGCCCGCTCAGCGGAGCTGGGGGAGCACCTCCGTCCCGAGCCGCCGTACGTTCTCCTCGGTGGCCGCGAGGTCGCCGGAGCCCTCGACGAGCAGCGCGAAACGGGAGATGCCGGTCCGCTCGCCGGTCGCCGCGAGCCGGTCCGCGCACAGCCGGGGGGTGCCCACCGGGTGGAGTCCGCAGAGCAGTTCGGTGTACGCCAGCGGGTCGCGCATCCGCCGGGCACGGCCGTCCACCGTGACATGGGCGCCCAGGCCCTGCCGCAGCCAGCCCGGCATCGCCTTGAGCAGCGTCTCCGCCGCGTCGGCGCGCCGGTCCGCGATCTGGCAGACGCCGGCCGAGACGTGGGCCGCGTCCTGGATCTCCGGTTCCGGGCGGCCGGCGGCGCGGGCGTGCCGCCGCCACAGGGCGACCATCTCGGCCTTCTCCTCGTCCCCGACGTGCATGCCGAGCAGCATCGGCAGTCCCCGCTCCGCCGCCGTGCGCACGCTCGCCGGGGAGGTGCAGGCCACCACGACCTCCGGTCCCGGCGCCTCGGACAGCGACTCCGAGGGCCGCGGCACGACGGGCACCTCGCGAAACCGGAAGCGGTCCCCGAAGGCGCCGACGGCCGGTTCGCGCAGCCAGCGCACCAGCAGATCGAGTGACTCGGGGAACCCCTTTTCGTACGCCTCCAGGCCCGCGCCGAACACCTCCAGGTCGACCCACGGGCCGCCGCGGCCCACGCCCAGCGAGAACCGGCCGCCGCTCGTGACGTGCAGCAGCGCGGCCTGCTCGCCGAGCGCCACGGGGTGGACGGTGGGCAGCACGCTGACCGCCGTGCCCACCCGGATGCGGCGGGTGCGGCCCAGCAGCAGCGCGGCCAGCGTCACGGCCGACGGACACGTGCCGTACGGCACGAAGTGGTGCTCGGCCAGCCAGACCGTGTCGAGCCCCGCCTCCTCGGCGACCTCGGCCGAGCGGACCGCGCGGTGCAGCGCTTCTCCCTGGCCCTGGCCCGGGAACTGGGCACCCAACACGAAACTTCCAACGCGCATTGCTCTTCCTGCTTCCTCGGCTCCGACACGGAGCTCCCCCACACGGCATAACCGTCCGACACGTGCCGAGGACACGGCCGGGCGAAGGGATTTGCGGATTGTCTGCAGAATCGGCCGTCACGGGAGGTCCGAAGGCGCCCGCCCGTGCCGCGTAGGCTGGACGCGGTCCGTAGTTCCTGTATAGCTCCGTGAGGTGTCCCGTGTCCCCGCGTCGCAACCGACCCAAGGGAGCCGGCCAGTCCGGCCGGAGCGCCGAGGACGACGGCTCCGGCCGCTACGGCGGCTGGCAGTCCTCGGAGAGCTGGCAGGGCGAGGACTGGAGCGTACGGCACGTGGCGGGCGCGAGCGCGCAGGGGAAGTCGTACCGCTGCCCGGGCTGCGACCAGCTGATCCCGGACGGCGTCCCGCACGTGGTGGCCTGGCCGGCGCACGCGGGCGTCGACGACCGGCGGCACTGGCACAAGGCCTGCTGGAACGCGAAGGACCGCCGCACCACGCGGGTGCAGCGGTCCCGTAACGCGCCGAGGTTCTGAGCGGCCCTCAGACGTCCCGCTTCTGCAGCAGGGCGAAGGCGCCGGCGAACACGAGGGCCGTCACCACGAGCATGATCCACAGCGGGTCCCAGCCGGACGGGCCGGACTCCGTGAGCGAGTTGGTGTAGAAGATGCTCATCTGGTTCGGGATCGAGTACTCGAACAGGGCGGTGCGCACGTCCTCCAGGGACCGCGAGAACATGAACAGCGCGATCACCAGCGGCGCCAGCACGGCCCCGATCATGATGGTGATGGCCCCCGCCGAGTGCCGGATGACCGAGCCGACGGCGAGCGAGAGCAGTCCGAGCAGCGCCACGTAGAGCGAGACGCCCACGGTGCCCTTCAGCCACTCCTCGCCGGAGGGCGACACCGCGCCGTGGTCCTCCAGCAGGGCGACGTGCATCAGGGCGATGAGCGTCGAGGACACCAGCGTCACCACGAAGGCGACCAGGAAGAAGACGATCGCCTTGGCGGCAAGCACCCGGCCGCGGCTGGGGCACGCGGTCATCGTCGTACGGACCATGCCGGTGCCGTACTCCGAGGCGGTGGTCAGCACGCCGAGCGTGATCAGGCACATGCTGCCCAGCAGCAGACCGAAGAAGCCCAGGCTGAGCGCGCTCTCACCGGACGCGTCCGTGGTCGAGTTCGCCACCACCACTCCGGTCAGCGTGCCGATGCCGAGGACCAGCAGGACGAACACGCCCAGCGTCCACATCGTCGAGCGCACCGACCTGATCTTGGTCCACTCGGAGGCCAGCGCGTGCCCGAGGTGCGTGCGCACCACCGGGATCGGCGAGGTGTAGGTGGGGTACGGCGAACCGGGCGCCGCCTGCCACTGGGGTGCGGCCTGCGGCATCGGGGGCTGGGGCGTGCTCATCGGGCGTCCTCGGACTTGGTCGGGTCGGTGACGGGCGCGGCGGGGGCTGGGGCGGTGACGGGAGCCGGGGCGACAGGAGCGGGGGCGGGGGCGGCCGGCGCGGTCGCGGGGGCCGGCGGGGACGGCTGCGCGTACGGGTTGCCCGAGGGGGCGCCCGCAGCGGGAGCAGCGCCGGCAGCGGGCGCACCGGGCGCGGCCGGGGCGCCGTAGGAGCCCGCCGGGGCCTGGCCCGCCGGTCCCTGGGGCGCGGGCCGACCGCCCGGCTGGGGCGGCGGCGGCGCGTACCAGCCGGGCTGGCCCTGTCCGGGCACCGGCATCGCCGGCTGCGCGCCGGGCGGCAGCGGCTGCTGGAGCCCGGCCTTCTGGTCGATGGTCGACCGGTAGTCGACGGCGCCCTGCGTCATCCGCATGTACGCCTCCTCCAGCGAGGCCTGGTGCGGCGACAGCTCCCACAGCCGTACGTCGGACTCGTGCGCGAGGTCGCTGATCCGGGGCAGCGGCAGGCCGGTCACCCGCAGGGCGCCGTCCTGCTCGGGCAGCACGTGCCCGCCCGCCTCGGTCAGCGCGGACGTCAGCTTCTCGCGCAGCTGCGGCTCGGTGTCCGGCGTGCGCACCCGCGCGAAGTCGGCGGAGTTCGCCGAGATGAAGGCCGTCACGCTCATGTCGGCGAGCAGCTGGCCGCGCCCGATGACGATCAGGTGGTCGGCGGTCAGCGCCATCTCGCTCATCAGGTGCGAGGAGACGAAGACCGTGCGGCCCTCCGCCGCGAGCGCCTTCATCAGGTTCCGCACCCAGAGGATGCCCTCGGGGTCCAGGCCGTTGACCGGCTCGTCGAAGAGCAGCACCTGGGGGTCGCCGAGCAGGGCGGCGGCGATGCCGAGCCGCTGGCCCATGCCGAGGGAGAAGCCCTTGGAGCGCCGCCTGGCCACGTCCTGCAGGCCGACGACGCCGAGCACCTCGTCCACGCGCCGGGCGGGGATGCCCGACAGCTGGGCCAGGCTCAGCAGGTGGTTGCGGGCGGACCGGCCGCCGTGCACGGCCTTGGCGTCGAGCAGGGCGCCGACCTGACGGGGGGCGTTGGGGAGCCTGCGGTACGGGTGGCCGCCGATCGTCACGTGTCCCGCGGTCGGGTTGTCCAGGCCGAGGATCATGCGCATCGTCGTCGACTTGCCGGAGCCGTTCGGTCCGAGGAAGCCGGTGACGGCGCCGGGCCGCACCTGGAAGGACAGGTTGTACACAGCGGTCTTGTCGCCGTAGCGCTTGGTCAGGCCGACTGCCTCGATCATGCTCCGCACCCATCGAAAGGTTCAGGACAGCGGGGCACACGCCCCCGTAAGGGTTAGGAGCTTATCGAGGCGCTGACGGTTCCCTTCAAGTCCGGGTAAAAGAACCGGCCGCCCCGGACCCGCCCCCAGGACCTGCCGTCTGGGTCATGCCGGGGTCGCGGGGCGTGGCAGGTCCTAGGCGTCCCGCCGCTTCAGCACCAGATATCCGCCGACGAGCGCCGCCACCACCCACAGCGCCATGATCCCGAGGCCGCCCCACGGGCCGTACGGGGTGTCGTCGTCGAGCGGTGTCACCACCTGCATGATCTTGCTGCCGGCCTGGTCGGGCAGGAACTGGCCGACCTTCTTGGTCACGTCGACGTTGCCCAGGATGTTGGAGATCAGGAAGAAGAACGGCATCAGGATGCCGAGCGACAGCATCGGTGAGCGCAGCATCGCGGCGACGCCCATCGAGAACATCGCGATGAGGGTCATGTAGAGGCCGCCGCCGATGACCGCCCGCAGTACGCCCGGGTCACCGATCGACGCCTTGAGGTCGCCGAGCATCGCCTGCCCGAGGAAGAAGGCGACGAAGCTGGTGATCATGGCGACGACGAAGGCGAGACCGGTGGCCACGGCGATCTTGCTGAACAGGAAGGTGCCGCGCTGCGGCACGGCCGCCAGCGAGGTGCGGATCATGCCGGAGCTGTACTCGTTCGCCACCACCAGCACCCCGAAGACGATCATCGCCAGCTGACCGAGACTCATCCCGGCGAAGCTGATGAAGGTCGGGTCGAAGGAGAGCCGGTCCCGCTCGCTCATGTCGTCGAACTCGTTCTTCGACAGGGCCGAGATCAGCATGCCGAGGGCGACGGTGACGACCACGGCCAGGGACAGCGTCCACACCGTGGACGCCACCGACCGGATCTTGGTCCACTCGGACCGGACGACCTGTGTCGCGGCCGTGCTCATCGCTGCCTCCAGTCGCTGCCCCACTGCTGTGCCCGCTGCTGTCCGCCCTGCTCCGCCGCCGGGGGCGCGGCCGCGAGCGGCTGCCCGTCGTGGGCGTGGTACTCCACCGACTCCGCCGTCAGCTGCATGAACGCCTCCTCCAGCGAGGCCCGCTGCGGGCTCAGCTCGTGCAGCACGATCTGGCTGCGCGCCGCGAGCTCGCCGATGGCCTCCGACTTGTCGCCGTCGACCTCCAGGACCTCGGCGCCGCTCTCGACGACCGTGATCCCGGCACCGTGCAGCACGTCGAGGAGCCGCTCCCGCTGCGGGGTGCGGATCCGGACGTAACTGCGGGAGTTCTCCTCGATGAATTCGGCCATCGAGGTGTCCGCCAGCAGCCTGCCCTGGCCGATGACGACCAGATGGTCGGCGGTCAGCGCCATCTCGCTCATCAGGTGGGAGGAGACGAAGACCGTACGGCCCTGGGCGGCCAGCGTCTTCATCAGATTGCGGATCCAGTGGATGCCCTCGGGGTCCAGGCCGTTGACCGGCTCGTCGAACATCAGGATCCGCGGGTCGCCGAGCAGCGCGCCGGCGATGCCCAGCCGCTGGCCCATGCCGAGGGAGAAGCCCTTGGCCTTCTTCTTCGCGACCGCCGTCAGACCGACGGTGTCCAGCACCTCGTGCACCCGCCGGGCCGGGATCCCGTTGGCCTGCGCCAGGCACAGCAGGTGGTTGTAGGCACTGCGTCCGCCGTGCATCGCCTTGGCGTCCAGCAGGGCGCCGACGTAGGTGAGCGGGTCCTTCAACTGGTCGTAGCGGCGGCCGTCGATGCGGACGTCGCCGGCGGTGGGCCGGTCCAGACCCAGCACCATCCGCATGGTGGTCGACTTGCCCGCACCGTTCGGCCCGAGGAAACCGGTGATGATGCCGGGTCTGACGGTGAAGGTGAGATTGTTGACCGCCACCTTCTCGCCGTACCGCTTGGTCAGCCCCTCGAGCTCGATCATGCGGCCCACGCTAGAACGTGACGAAGCCCCCTGCCACCCCAGTGACAGAAGGCTTCGCCCGTGTTCCGCTCTTGTTCGGCCGGAGCGTGCTCCGGCGTCAGCGGGACTGCTGGGCCGGCACCCCGCGGGAGACCGACTCGTCCTCGGCCGGCGTGCCGGCGGCGGCCACCGCGGCGCCCGTGAGGGTCGCCAGCATCTCGCGCACGTTGGTGAGCTGCGCGTTGATCGAGTCTCGGCGGTTGGTGAGGGCGGCGAGCTCGCGCTCCGACTCGGAACGGATGCGGTCGGCCTTGGCGTTGGCGTCGGCCACGATGTCCTCGGCCTGGCGCTGCGCGGTCTCGACGGTCTGGCGGGCGCGGCGCTCGGCGTCCGTGCGCAGCTTCTCCGCCTCCAGGCGCAGCTGCTCCGCGCGGTGCTCGATCTCCGCGAGCCGCTTCTCGGCCTTGGCCTGACGGGAGGCCAGGTCGCGCTCGGACTGCTCCCGGCGCTTGGCCAGGTTCGTCTCGAAGTCGGCGGCGGCCTGCGCGGCCTTGGCGCGGGTCTCCTCGAAGAGGGCGTCCGCCTCCTCGCGCTTGGACTGCGCGTCCTTCTGCGCCTCGGACCGCAGCTGCGACGCGTCGCTCTTGGCCTTCTCGACGATGCGGACGCCCTCGTCCTCGGCCTTGGCCTTGCGCTCCGCGGCGTACGACTCGGCGTCGTTGCGCACCTGCTGGGCCGCCGACTCGGCGAGCTCGCGGTGCTGCTCGGCGGCGCGCCGGGCCTCCTCCCGCAGGTCCTTCGCCTCCTCCTCGGCGAGGCGCAGGATCTTCTCGACCCGCGCACCGAGACCGGCGTACGACGGCTCGGCGTCGTTGACCTGGGCCTGGGCGTTCTGAGTCTCGAGGTGGAGCTCCTCGATGCGCTTTTCCAGAGCGGTGATGCGGGAGAAGGCGCTGTCGCGATCAGAAATGATCTTGGAGATGTACTCGTCCACCTGAGCGCGGTCGTACCCACGCCGCACGTGCTCGAAGCCGTAGGGGGAAGTGTCGCTCATGGGGTTCCTGTCGAAAGAGACCGGGTGAGGTGATAGAGGGAATCCTAGGTGCCAATGCGGTGTGTCATCGAGCGGATGCGTGTTTGATCTGGAGAATGACACCTCTTTTGAGTGGCTAACCCACGGACGGCTTGCCAAAGTTCAGGTCAAAGGTCAAGACGGAGGGTGAGTCAGAGCCTTCCAGGAGACACGGAAACCGCCCCGCACGCTAGCCGTCTGACGACTTGCCACCCGAACGGGGGGCGCCGACCGTCGCACCGGCCTTCACGCCGTTGTCCTTGCCGCCCGCCGGGGCCTCGAAGGACTCCAGCGCCTCCAGCACGTCCTGCACCCGGGAGATCTCGGCGTTGATGTCCTCGCGGCGCCGCACCAGGGTCTCCAGCTCGCGCTTGCCCTCCTCGACCGTGCGCCGGGCCTCCCGGACCGCCTCGGCCTTGAGCTCCTCGGCCTCCCGGACCAGCGAGGCCTTCTTCTGCTCGGCCTCCTTCAGCAGCCCCTCGGCCTTCTTGACGGCGGCGATGCGCACCTTGCCCGCCTCGGAGTTGGCCTCCGACACCAGCTCCTTGGCCTTCGCCTCCGCCTTGGCGAGCTGCTCCTCGGCGGCCTTGATGAGCGCGTCGCAGCGGTCGCCGGCCGACTTCATCGTCTCGGCGGCCTCGCGGCGGGCCCGCTCGTGCAGCTCCTCGATCTCCGAGGTGAGGCGCTCGCGCAGCTCCTCCGCCCGCTCCCTTATGGCCGTCGCGTCCCGCCGGGCGCCGACGAGCAGCTCGTCCGCGTCCGTACGGGCCTTCTCCACCCGGGTGTTGCCCTCGACCGTCGCCTCGGCGACGATCCGGTCGGCCTCCGTGCGGGCCGCGCCGACCATCGTGTCGGCCTGCGACTCGGCGTCCGCGGTGGTCTTCTGCGCCTGCTGCTGGGCCTCGGTGAGCAGCTTGTCGGCCTCGGCCGTGGTCTCGGTGATGAGCGTGTCGACCTGCTCGGCCGCCTCCGAACGCCGCTTGTTGGCGTCCTTGCGGGCCTCGTCCAGGGTGCGCTCGGCCTCCTCGCGGGCGGCCGTCGTGACCCGTTCGGCCTCCGCCGCCGCCTCACCCCTGAGCCGCTCCGCCTCGGTGCGGATCCGCTCGGCGTGCTGCTGCGCGGAACCGACCGCCTCGGCGGCCTCGGCCCGCAGCCGCTCCGCCTCCCCGCCGGCCTCCGACAGCAGCCGCTCCGCCTGGGCGCTCGCCTCGGCCCGGACCCGGTCGGCCTCGGTCACCGACTCGGTGCGCAGCCGCTCCGCCTCGCCGGCCGCCTCCGAGCGCAGCCGCTCGGCCTCGGCCGCCGCCTCGGCGCGGACCCGCTCGGCCTCCTCGACCGTCTCCGTGCGGATCCGGTCGGTCTCGGCGGCCGTCTCCGTGGTCAGCCGCTCGGCCTCGGAGCGCGCCTCCGTGATCAGGGTGTCCGCCTGCGTCGCCGCGTCGGACCGGATGCGGTTGGCGTCCTCACGGGCGTCCGCCCGGGTGCGCGCCGCCGACTGCTCGGCCTCGGCGATGGCGTCGGAGGCCTCCGTACGCATCCGCTGGGCGTGCTCGGAGACGTCCGTGCGGATCCGGTCGGCCTCCGTGATGGCCTCGGACACGGTCCGCTCGGCCAGCGTCTTGGCGGCCTCGGTCTCCTCCTGCGCCTCGCGCCTGAGGCGCCCGGCGTCCTCGCTGGCCCGCTCCCGCTCCGCGTAGGCGTCGGCGCGGACCCGGTCCGCCTCCTCCTCGGCCTCGCGCCGGGTGCGCTCCGCCGCGTGCTCGGCGGCGCTGCGCAGCCCGGTGATCTCCTCCTGGGCCTGCTCGTGCAGCCCGGCGACCGACTCCCGCACCTGCTGGGCGTGCTGCTCGGCGGCCGACACCATCTCGGTCGCGCGCCGGTCGGCCTCCTCGACCAGCCGGGTCGCCTCGGCCTGCGCCTCCTCCACGCGGTTGCGCGCCGAGGCCAGCAGTTCCTCGCTCTGCTCGCGGGCCCGCTCCCGCTCCTGGTCCGCCTCCTGGCGGGCGGCGCCCAGCAACTCCTCGGCCTCGCGGCGGCGCCGGGCGGCCTCCTCCTGGGCGGCGGCCAGCGTCTCGGACGCCTCCGCCGCGATGCGCTCGGCGGCGGCCTGCGCCTCCGCCCGCACCCGGTCGGCGCTCTCCTGCGCCTCCGACTTCAGCCGCTCGGCCTCGCTCGCGGCCTCGGTACGCAGCCGTACGGCGACGGCCTCGCCCTCCGCACGGGACGCGGAGGCGTCGGCGGCGGCCTCGGTGCGCAGCCGCTCGGCCTCCGTCTCGGCCTGCTGCTGGAGCGCGCGGATGCGCTCCGCGGCCTCCGTGCGCAGCCGCTCGCTCTCCTCGGCGGCCTCACGGCGGATCCGCGCGCCCTCCTCACGGGCCTCGGTCAGCGCCTGCTCCGCGGCACCGAGGCGTTCCTCCGCCTCGGCGTGCAGCCGCGTCAGCTCCTCGGCGGCCTCCGCCTGCCGCGCCTCGACGGCGCGCTCGGTCTCCTCGCGCAGCTCACGGGCGGCCCGCTCGGCGTCCGCCTGGAGCTCCTCGGCGCGCTCGGCGGCCTCCGCGCGGTGCCGCTCGGCCTCGGCGCGGGTGCGCTCCAGGGTCTCCTCGGCCTGCCGGCGCAGGGTCGTCGCCCGCTCGATCGCCTCGGTGCGGACCTTCTCGCTGTCCGCGGTGGCCGTCTGCCGCAGCTCGTCGGCGTCCGCCTTGGCCTTGGCGAGCAGCTCCTCGGCGGTCTTCGCCGCCTCCTCGATCTGCGCCACGGCCTCCTTGCGGGCCCCGGCGCGGATCTTCTCGCCCTCGGCGGCCGCGTCGGCGCGCAGCTGCTCGGCCTCGCCGCGCAGCCGCCGCGCCTCCTCCTGGAGCTCGACCGTCTTGGCGCGGTACTCCTTGGTGTCGTCCTTCGCCGCGCCCTTGAGCTCCTCGGCGATGTCGTGCGCCTCGGCCCGCAGCCGGTCGGCCTCCGCCTCGGCCTCGGTGCGGATCCGCTCGGCCTCCTCGACGGCGGCCTTCGTGGTCCGCTTCGCCTCCTCGGACGCCTTGTTCAGGACGTCCTCGGCGGTCTTGGCGGCCTTGGAGAGCTGGGTGGCCGACTCCTCGGCCGTGACCGTGCGGGCCTTCTCGGCGGCCTCGGCGACGATCTTCTCGGCCTCGGCGCGGGCGTCCGCGACCAGCTGCTCGGCCTCGGCCTTGGTGGTCTCGGCGTCCTTGGTGGCCTCGCTGACCAGCCGGGCGACCTGCTCCTTGGCCGTGCGCGTGCGCTGCTCGTTGGCCGACTCGGCGCTCGCGAGGGTCTTGGCCGCGGACTCCTTGGCCTCGGCGACCAGCTTCTCGGCCTCGGTCTGCGCCTTGCGCAGCGCCTCCTCGGCCTCGCTCATGCGCTGCTCGGCCGTCCGGCTCAGCTCCTGGGCCTGCCGGCGGGCGGACTCCGACTCGCTCGCGGTGGTGCTGCGCAGCTGCTCGGCGTGGTCGGTGGCCTCCTGCGCCTGCGTGGAGGCGGCGTTCAGCAGCCGTTCGGCGTCCGTGCGGGCGCGGCGCAGGAGCTGCTCGGCCTCGGCACGCGCCGTCTCGGCGTCGGTGCGCAGCCGCTGCCGGGCCTCGGACGTGAGCCGCTCGGCCTCGGCGCGGGCGGCGGACAGGGCCTGCTCGGCCTCGGCGCGGGACTCGTCGAGCAGGCGGCGGGCCTGCTGCTCGGTGCGGGCCCGGAGCTGCTCCGCCCAGGCCACGTTCTCGTTGACGTGCGACTCGACGGTCTGCCGGCGCTCGGCCAGCTCCTGGTCGAGCTGCTGGCGCCGGGTCACCGCCTCCTGGTGCAGCTCCGCCTGGAGCCGGGCGGCCTGCTCGGCGTGCTCCTGGAGGATGCGCTGGGTCTGCGCGCGGGCCTGGCTCAGCTCCCGCTCGGCGTCCGCGCGCAGCTGGTCGGCCTGCACCTGCGCGTTGCGCAGCAACTGCTCGGCCTGGTACCCGATGTCGCCGCCGTCGAAGGCGGGCCGGGACATGATGGTGCGCCGCGCCTCGTGCAGCTTGGCGCGCAGCACCTCGACCTGGTAGCCGAGGTCCTCGGCGTGCTGGATCGCCTTTTCCCGCTCGGTCTTCAGCCGCTTCATCTCGGCCTCGAACCGAGAGAGGTGGTCGACGTCAGCCGCCGGCTCTCGCTCCTGGCTCTCGTAGCCCCGCACTGCGCGGTCCCATCCGTCCCCTGGTCGCAAATCCCTTAGAACGGGCTCCGTCCGTCCACCGAACGGGGCCCCCGGGGGAATGGTGTCAGATCAACGGCGGAGCATGGGCTGCTGCCCCGTCGCTCGCCCCCCGAAACACGGACCCCGGCGGTCCCGGCGCCGACGACGACAGGACCGGGTCACCCTGGACTGAGCGGCGACCGCACCCAACCCTACCGGCCCTTATCTACGAGGGTCAGTGCTCAGGTGACTCAACGGCCGCCGAAGTGACCAGTTCTGTCAGGACGCCATGGCAGTCCTTGGGGTGCAGGAAGGTGATCCGCGACCCCATGGAACCGCGGCGGGGCTCGTCGTACAGCACGCGCACGCCCTTGCCCCGGATGTCCGCGGCGTCCGCGTCGACGTCCGCCGTGCCGAAGGCGATGTGGTGGACGCCCTCGCCGTTCTTGGCGAGCCACTTGCCGACCGCGGAGTCCTCGCGGGTGGGCTCGAGCAGCTGGAGGTACGAGGCACCGCCGTCCGACGTATCGTTGATCTTGAGCATGGCCTCGCGCACGCCCTGTTCCTCGTTGACCTCGGTGTGGAACACCTCGAAGCCGTAGGTGGCACGGTAGAACTCGACGGTCGCGTCGAGGTCGTGGCAGGCGATTCCGATGTGGTCGATTCGCGTCAGCATGGAATCAGTGCAGCGCTCCGGAGGCGGTTGCGCAACGTGCGGGCGATCACACCGACAGCACGGTGACGGGCGGGATACCGCTCAGTACATTCGAGTAAACCCTCGTTCACTCCTCGGCCTGTGCGGGCCGGAAAAGGGGATCGCAGCTCATGTCTTCTGCAACGAACGGCACGACCTCCGTCATCGTCGCGGGTGCCCGCACCCCGATGGGGCGGCTGCTCGGCTCGCTGAAGTCCTTCTCCGGGGCCGACCTCGGCGGCTTCGCGATCAAGGCCGCACTCGACCGTGCGGGTATCGGCGGCGACCAGGTCCAGTACGTGATCATGGGCCAGGTCCTCCAGGCCGGCGCCGGCCAGATCCCGGCCCGCCAGGCCGCCGTCAAGGCCGGCATCCCGATGAACGTCCCGGCGCTCACCGTCAACAAGGTGTGCCTCTCCGGCCTCGACGCCATCGCGCTCGCCGACCAGCTCATTCGCGCGGGTGAATTCGACGTGATCGTGGCCGGCGGCCAGGAGTCCATGACGAACGCCCCGCACCTGCTGCCGAAGTCCCGCGAGGGCTACAAGTACGGCGCGGTCCAGATGCTCGACTCCATGGCCCACGACGGGCTGACCGACTCCTTCGAGAACATCGCCATGGGCGAGTCGACGGAGAAGCACAACACGCGCCTCGGCATCGCCCGTCCGGAGCAGGACGAGATCGCCGCCCTGTCCCACCAGCGCGCCGCCGCCGCCCAGAAGAACGGCATCTTCGAGGCCGAGATCACCCCGGTCGAGATCCCGCAGCGCAAGGGCGACCCGGTGCTGTTCAGCAAGGACGAGGGCATCCGCGGCGACACCACCGCCGAGTCCCTCGGCAAGCTCCGCCCGGCCTTCTCGAAGGACGGCACGATCACCGCCGGCTCCGCCTCCCAGATCTCCGACGGCGCGGCGGCCGTGGTCGTCATGAGCAAGGCCAAGGCCCAGGAGCTCGGCCTGGAGTGGATCGCCGAGATCGGCGCCCACGGCAATGTGGCCGGCCCCGACAACTCTTTGCAGTCGCAGCCGTCCAACGCCATCCAGCACGCCCTGAAGAAGGAGGGCCTGGAGGTCGGCGACCTCGACCTGATCGAGATCAACGAGGCGTTCGCGGCCGTCGCCGTACAGTCCATGAAGGACCTCGGCGTGTCCACCGAAAAGGTGAACGTCAACGGCGGCGCCATCGCCCTGGGGCACCCCATCGGCATGTCCGGCGCCCGGCTGGTCCTGCACCTGGCGCTGGAGCTCAAGCGGCGCGGCGGCGGCGTCGGCGCGGCGGCGCTGTGCGGCGGCGGCGGCCAGGGCGACGCGCTGATCGTCCGGGTCCCCAAGGCCTGACCCCCCTTCTCCTCACGTACGCGCTACTCGGAACGGAGCTGTGATGCAGGACGTCTCCTCGCTGGTCGCCCAGGCCAGGGAAGGCCGGCCGCGGGCCGTGGCCCGGCTGATCTCCCTGGTGGAGGGGGCGTCCCCGCAGCTCAGGGAGGTCATGGCGGCCCTCGCGCCGCTCACCGGGGGCGCGTACGTGGTGGGCCTGACGGGCTCGCCGGGCGTCGGCAAGTCCACGTCCACGTCGGCGCTGGTCACGGCGTACCGCAAGCAGGGCAAGCGGGTCGGCGTCCTGGCCGTCGACCCGTCCTCGCCGTTCTCCGGCGGCGCCCTGCTCGGCGACCGGGTGCGCATGTCGGAGCACGCCTCCGACCCCGGCGTCTACATCCGCTCCATGGCCACCCGCGGCCACCTCGGCGGCCTCGCCTGGGCCGCGCCGCAGGCCATCCGCGTGCTGGACGCGGCGGGCTGCGACGTGATCCTCGTCGAGACCGTCGGCGTCGGCCAGTCCGAGGTGGAGATCGCCTCGCAGGCCGACACCTCCGTCGTCCTCCTCGCCCCCGGCATGGGCGACGGCATCCAGGCGGCCAAGGCCGGAATCCTGGAGATCGGCGACGTCTACGTCGTCAACAAGGCCGACCGCGACGGCGCGGACGCCACCGCCCGCGAACTGAACCACATGCTGGGCCTCGGCGAGGCCCGCGCCGCCGGGGACTGGCGCCCGCCCATCGTCAAGACGGTCGCCGCGCGCGGCGAAGGCGTCGACGAGGTCGTGGAAGCCCTGGAGAAGCACCGCGCCTGGATGGAGGAGCGGGACGTGCTGGCCGAGCGCCGCCGGGCCCGCGCCGCCCGCGAGGTCGAGACCATCGCCGTCACCACCCTGCGCGAACGCATCGGCGACCTCCACGGCGACCGGCGCCTCGGCGCGCTGGCCGAACGCATCGTGTCGGGCGAACTGGACCCGTACCGCGCCGCGGACGAACTGGTGACGGGGCTGACGCAGGGCTGACCGGCGGCCGACGCGGACCGGAAAAGGGCTGGCCGGTCCGCGCACCCCGTTGCTAGCTTGACGCGCGTGTTCCTCCTCTTGGCCTAGGACCCGCCCCGCACGCGACCGCCGCATCCGGCCGTCGCGCGCTTCGGTGTCCCCTCGTCGCCTCCCTCCTGAGGAACCTTCGCGTGTCCACGCCCCTTCCGCGGCCCTCGTACGCCGCCGTCCTCCGCGTCCCCCATGCCCGCCGCACGTTCGCCGCCGCCCTCGTCGGCCGGCTCTCGTACGGCACGGTCGGCCTCGCCCTGATGCTCTCCGTGACCCGGGCCACCGGGTCCTACGCCGTGGCCGGCACGGTCATGGCGCTGTTCGGCGCGACCGGCGTCTTCCTGTCCCCCTACCGCGCGGGCCTGGTCGACCGGCACGGCCCACGCCGGGCGCTGCTCCCCATGGCCGCGCTGTACGCCGCCCTGCTGTGCGCGCTGGCCGCGGCCTGCGCGCACCCGGGCACGCCCGCGGCCGTCCTCGCGGTGACCGCCGCCCTCGCGGGAGCCTGCACGCCCCCGCTCGGCCCCACGATGCGCGCGGTCTGGGCCGCACTCCTGCCCGACCGGCGGATGCTCCAGCGCGCCTACGGCCTGGACGGCGTCGCCGAGGAACTGCTGTTCGTCTCGGGCCCGCTCCTGGTCGGCGTGGTGGTCGGCGTCGCCCCGCCGGCCGCCGGTGTGCTGCTCAGCGCGGTGCTGGTGGCGGCGGGCACCCTCGCCTTCGCCACGTCACCCGCGGCGGGCGCGCTGCGGACGGCGGACGGCCCCGGGGCGGACGCCGGCCGTCCGGGAGCGGGGCACGGCCGCGCCCTGCTGCAGCCCGTCGTGGTCACCGCGGGCGTCGGGGTCGCGGTGAGCGCCGTGGACCTGCTGGTCGTCGCCTTCGCCGGGCAGCGCGGCCTCGGGGGCGACACCGTCGCCTGGGTGCTCGCGGCCCTGTCGGTGGGCAGCGCGGTCGGCGGCCTGCTCAACGGCGCCGTCACCTGGGGCTCGTCCGCCCGCGTCCGGCTCCCGTTCCTCGCGGCCGGTCTCGGCCTCTGCCTGGCCGCCGCCGGTCTCGCCCCCGGTGTCGGCACCCTGGTCGTGGCCGTCGCCTGCGCGGGGCTGTTCGTGGCGCCCGCGCTGACGACGGCGTACCTGATCGCCGACGAGAGCGTGCCGCCCGGCTTCCGGAACCGGGCGGGCGCCTGGGTCAACACCGCCGTGAACGCCGGGATGTCCGCCGGTGCGGCGGGGGTGGGCCTGCTGGTGGAGCGGCTGCCGCTGCCGGTGTGCTTCGCGGTGTCCGGCGCGGTCGCCGTGGCGGTGGCGCTGGTGCCGCCGGGCCACCGCGGCCGGCCGGGCGAGCGGGCGGGGACGCTCAGTCGTCGTCCGGGCCGGAGTCGCCCGAGCCCGAGTCGTCCGAGTCCGAGTCGTCCGAGTCCGAGTGGTCCGGACGCTCGGCCGTGACCTTGCCGGTCTTCGCGTCGACCAGCCAGTCCCGCTCGGCCTTGCCCGGGGCGCGGGTCTCGGCCTCCCAGACGGCCCTGCCGCCGTCGTCGCCGTCGTCGTCCAGCTCCACGGACGTCACGGTGCCGTGGCCGGCCGCGGCCCTCGCGGCCCCGGCGGCGTCCACGGACGTGCCCTTCAGCGCGGTCCGCGCCTCGTCGGTGCCGTCGGAGTCGCCGTCGGACTCCGTCCGCGAGCCGAGGACCTTGCCGGTGGACGGGTCGACGCGGACGCTGTGCCAGGTGCCGTCGCCGGAGAGGACGTCGACCTCCCAGGCCGCGCGCTCACCGTCGTCGTCGCCGTCCGCGTCGTCCAGTTCGGCGGAGACGGCGGTGCCCGGCGCCTTCCGCAGCGCGGAGGCGATCGCGTCGCCGGCCGAGACCTTCACCGAGGTCACCCGGGCGTCGTCGCCCCGGTGCGCCGCGTCGTCGTCCCCCGTCGCCAGGGCCGTCGCCGTGCCGCCCGCGGCCAGTGCTCCGGCGGTGACGGCGGCGATCACGATGTTGCGCTTCATGCGGTTCCTCCCGAGTCGTTCCCTGTCGCTTCGTTCCGACGTCCCCACTGTCACCGGCCGACGCTGAGGGCAGCCTGAAGCCGCCTGAAGGAACCTTCAGGTTCGTTCTGGGACCCTTGCGCCATGCGCCCACCCGTCACCCACCACCCCGCCGGAGGCGCTTCGCGCCGCCCCTCCCGCATGCTGATCGTGGAGGACGAGAAGCGCCTCGCCGTCTCGCTCGCCAAGGGCCTGACGGCCGAGGGCTACGCCGTGGACGTCGTCCACGACGGGCGGGAGGGGCTGCGCCGGGCCGGCGAGGGCGCGTACGACCTGGTGATCCTCGACATCATGCTGCCCGGCCTCAACGGCTACCGGGTCTGCGCCGCCCTGCGCGCCGCCGGGCACGACGTGCCGATCCTCATGCTCACCGCCAAGGACGGCGAGTACGACGAGGCGGAGGGCCTGGACACGGGTGCCGACGACTACCTCACCAAGCCCTTCTCGTACGTCGTCCTCGTCGCCCGGGTGAAGGCGCTGCTGCGGCGGCGGGCCCAGGGCGCCGGGGCCTCGCCGGTCCACGTCCACGGGGACCTGAAGGTCGACACCGCCGCCCGCCGGGTGTTCCTCGGTGAGAGCGAAGTCGCCCTCACCGCGAAGGAGTTCGCCGTCCTGGAGGAGCTCGTGGTACGGGCCGGGCAGGTCGTGTCCAAGGCGCAGATCCTCGAGCACGTCTGGGACTTCGCCTACGACGGCGACCCCAACATCGTCGAGGTGTACGTCAGCGCGCTGCGGCGCAAACTGCGCGCCGGGCTCATCCGGACCGTGCGCGGCGCCGGATACCGGCTGGAGACCGGGCGATGAGCCGGCTCCTCGGGTCCGTCCGGGCCCGCGCGACGCTCGCCGCCACCCTCGTGGTGGCCGTCGCCCTCGTGGCGGCGGGCGCCGCCGTCCTGCTGTCCCTGCGCTCCAACCTGCTCGGCGAGGCGGGCACCCAGGCGGAGCGCTCCGCGCGGGAGGTGGCCGCCGAGCTCGCCGTCGGGACGCCGTACGGCGAGCTGTCGCTGGACGTGGACGACCGGCCGGTGCAGGTCGTCGACGGGGACGGCGGGCTGGTCGCCGTCAGCGAGGACCTGGAACGGATCAGCGGCACCGGTGTCGCCGGGGTGAAGCCGCTGCCGGCCGCCACGGGGGAGCGTGGCGACGACGACCGGGACGACGATGACGACGACCCGGGCGAGTCCCTGGAGCCCGGGGAGATCGGGGAACGGACCACCGTCAGCGACGGGTCGGCGACGATCGACGGCGACACGGAGGACTACCGGTTCGCCGCCGTGCCCGTGGAGACCCGGGACAAGGGCCGGCTCACCGTCTACGCCGGCGCCCCGCTCTCCGCCGAGCACGGGGCCGTCGACACCGCGCTGACGGTCATGCTGATCGGTTTCCCGGTGCTGCTCGCGGTCGTGGCGTGGGTGACCTGGCTGGTCACCCGGCGCGCGCTGCGCCCGGTGGAGGGCATCCGCCGGGAGATGGCCGCGATCACCGCGAGCGAGGACCTCGCCCGGCGGGTTCCCGTGCCGGGCACCCACGACGAGGTCGCCCGGCTCGCCTCCACGACCAACGAGACGCTGGCCGCGCTGGAGAGCTCGGTGGAGCGGCAGCGGCGGTTCGTCGCCGACGCCTCGCACGAGCTGCGCAGTCCGATCGCCTCGCTGCGGACCCAGCTGGAGGTGGCCGCCGCTCATCCGGAGCTGCTCGACCTGGACGGCGCCGTCCAGGACACCGTACGGCTGCAGCGGCTCGCCACCGACCTGTTGCTGCTGGCCAGGCTGGACGCGGGGGAGCGGCCCGCCGACGCGCGCGTCGACCTCGCCGCGCTGGCGCGTGCGCAGGCGGAGGGCAGGGCCGGGGTGGGCGTGCGGGCCGAGGGCGCCGTGGCGGTCGCCGGGTCGCGGGGACAGCTGGAGCGGGTGCTGGCCAATCTGCTCGACAACGCCCAGCGGCACGCCCGCTCGGCGGTGGAGGTGTCCGTGCGCCGGGAGGGCGGGACGGCGGTGGCCGCGGTGGCGGACGACGGGGAGGGTGTGCCGGCGGCCGACCGGGAACGGATCTTCGAACGGTTCGTACGGCTCGACGCCGCCCGCAGCCGCGACGACGGCGGGGCCGGTCTCGGTCTCGCCATCGCCCGTGACGTCGCGGAGCGGCACGGCGGCACGCTCACGGTCGGCGACGCACCGGCAGGCGGCGCCCTGTTCGAGCTCCGCCTGCCGGTGGCCTAGGACCTGTCGAGGGGGCCGTCCGCGGTCAGGGGCGTCCTCGCTGGCCGCGCAGGTGCTCCGCGATGGGCCGGAGCGCCTTGTCGAGCTCCGTCAGCGCCTCGGGGTCGAGCAGGTCGATGAAGTGCCGGCGCACGGACGCCACGTGGTGCGGTGCGACCTTCCGCATCGTCTCCAGGCCGTGCTCGGTGAGGACGGCGTAGAGCCCGCGGCGGTCGGACTCGCAGTTCTCCCGCCGGACCAGGTTCGCGTTCTCCATGCGCGTGATCTGGTGGGAGAGGCGGCTCTTGGACTGCAGGGTGGCGGAGGCGAGGTCGCTCATCCGCATCCGGTCGTCCGCGGACTCGGAGAGGTTCACCAGGATCTCGTAGTCGTTCATTGTCAGGCCGAACGGTTGCAGGTCCTTCTCGAGCTGGTGCGTCAACAGCCTGTTGACCTCCAGGTGGGTGCGCCAGGCACACTGCTCCGTATCGGTCAGCCAGCGGGTGGCCGTCTCGGTCTCCATGAATGAAGTCTACCTAAGAAGTTGAAAAGCGAACTAGTGAGGGGTGGCGTGTGACGGTGAGACGGGTGCGCACGCGTTCGATGTCACACTCCGCAGGTTACCGCTCACAGCCCGAAGCGGCGCTGGAGGTCTCCCAGCTGTCCGGGAAGCCCCGGTACCCCTGACCGGCCTCCCGGCGCGCCCTGACCCCCGCCGCCGGGCACGCCCGCCTGCTGGGGAGCGACCCCCGTCGGCTGCTCCGCCATCAGCGCCTCGCTCGACTGGAGCAGCACCGTCCCCGCCCCCACGAACTCGAACTGGTGCTCCTCCCCGGAGGCGCCGCCCAGGCCCGTCATCGCACGTAGACCGCCCAGCAGGCCGGTCATGTACCCGTGGTCGTAGTGATGACAGGGGGACGGACAGTCCGCCCAGCCGACCAGGGCCTGCGGGTCCACCCGGATCGGCGGTTCCATGAACACCACCGGACCGTTCGACGCCGCCACGAACCTTCCGGTTCCGATCAGCGTCAGAAAACCCGGCACGATCGACTGCTTGAGGGCGAGACTTGGCTGAAAAGCGAGCAAGTTGCCCGAGCGAATGGTCAGGTTGCCGTCTTCGAGGTCGTACGAATTCACGTCGAAGGCCCGGTCGGCGAGGAGCATCTTGCCCGACCCCTCGGCCACCACCCAGTCGCTCGCGTGCAGAGGTGAATGGAAGGACGTGCGCATCAGACGGTCCAGCCGGCCGTGCCCGACCCCGTTGAAGTCGATCGTCCCGTAGTAGGCGATCATCTTCCCCTTCTGCAGGAACCACCGGCTCCCGGTGAGCTCCACACAGAAGGTGTACGCGTTGACGTTGTCGTCGGCCGGCAGCGTCGCCGGGTCGTGGTGGACGGTGCTCACAGCTTCTCCTCCGACGCCTGGACGTACACCGTGCCGCTGCCGCTCAGCTCCAGCTGGAACGCCTCGCCGGAGCCCCGCCCCACCATGTCCCGCCAGCCCAGTGCCGTGGACAGCCGGTTGCGGACGTCGCCGTGGTGGGCGACGTAGGCCTGCGGGTCGACGTGCACCGCCCGGTGCGGGGTGACGGGCACCTCGAAGACGCCGCCGTGGGCCATCACCGCCACCGCGCCGTGTCCTCTCAGGGTGGTCGTGAACAGTCCCTGCCCGCTGACCTGTCCGCGCACCATGCCCATGACCCCGCCCTGCGAGCCGAGGAACATCGTCCCCTGCTCCAGGGTGCCCTCGAAGGCGAGGAGGCGGTCCGCCTCCACGTACAGGGTGTCGCCCGAAAGGCTGATCACCTGGACGTGGTGGCCGCCGTGCCCGAAGAACACCGTGCCGCTGCCCTCGACGGTCATCAGCGGGGTGTCCTCGTTCGCCACCCGGCGGCCGATCATCGACATGACCCCGCCCCGGCCGCCGGTCAGGTTGGGCGTGAAGGACACGTCCCCCTGGTACGCGAGCATCGCGCCGCGCTGACTGAACAGCCGCTGCCCGGGTGCGACGGTCGCCCGGACCATCTTGGAGTTGATCTCCTCGAAGGCCATGTCACACGTCCCCCGCGATCGTGTTCCGCTCGCTCGGCTGTACGTACACCAGTCCGTCCCCCTCGAAGCGGATCTGGAAGGCCTCCCCGCCGCCCTCGCCCAGCAGCGTGCGGAAGGTCACACCGGACTGGAAGGTCTGCCGCAGGTTCCCCTGGTGCGCGACGTACGCCCCCGGGTCGACGGTCAGCGGGTACCGCGCGCTCACCCGCAGCACCACCGCCGGGCCGTCGGACATGATCGCCGCCTGTCCGTGCCCCTCGACCGTCGTGGTGAACAGCCCGTTGCCCTGCGCGGCGCCGCGGGTGCCCGTGAAGCTGGTGCCCGTGCGCAGCCCGGCGTCGGCCGCCAGGAAGTTGCTCGACTCGACGTACAGCGTGTCGCCACGGAGCCCCACCAGGGTGATCTCCGAGGCCCGGTCCGCGAACCAGCAGGTCCCCTGCCCCTTCACCTCCATCACGGTCATCTGCTCGCCGGTGAGCCGCCGGGTCACCATGCCCCGGATGCCCTCACCGCCACCACTCAGCTTCTTGAAGGCCATCTCCCCGTCGTACGCGACCATCGAGCCGTTCTTCGCCTTCACGGCGTCCCCGGTCATGTCGACGGCGAGCACCTTGCTGCCCTGGAGTCGGAACATCGCCACAAATGAGAACGTAGCCGTCAGACGGGTCCGCCGACAGGCCCCGTGGGCAGACGCCGACCCCCTCACCCGGACGTGCCATCGGTTTGCCACAATGGACGGGCGCTTGTGAGTGTGTTCACAAAGCGTCGGCTCGCGATCGATCCCTCCCCCGACCCCTCTCCCACCGAAGGTGACCCGTGGACCTCAAGACCGCCACCGCCCTCCGCCGCCTCCGCCTGGTCTCGGGCCCCGAGGCGATCTCGTTCCTGCTGCTGCTCGTCTGCTCGGTCCTGAAGCGGACCACGGACTTCAACGCGGTGCCGGTGATGGGCGCGATCCACGGCATCCTGTTCGTGCTGTACGTCCTCTTCTGGGCGGACGCCTGGAACCGCGCCAAGTGGCCCTTCGGCACGGCCGCCCTGTACTTCGTGCTGTCGGTCCTGCCGACCGGCGGCTTCTTCGCCGAGCGCAGGCTCAAGCGCGAGGCCGAGAACGCGGTCATCGCCTCGCGCGCCCGCCAGGAAGGGATCGTCAACGCATGATCGTCGCCTTTTCCGTCACGCCGCTGGGCGTCGGCGAGGACGTCGGGGAGTACGTGGCCGACGCGGTCCGGGTGGTCCGCGAGTCCGGGCTGCCGAACCGCACCGACGCGATGTTCACGTCCGTCGAGGGCGAGTGGGACGAGGTCATGGACGTCGTCCGACGCGCCGTCGCCGCCGTGGAGGCGCGGGCGCCCCGGGTGTCGCTGGTCCTCAAGGCGGACGTCCGCCCCGGAGTGACGGACGGCCTCACGTCCAAGGTCGAGACCGTGGAACGCCACCTCGCCGGATGACGTTGCCGGCGGGGCGGTGGTATCGAGGGGCGAGACGGGGCTGACCGGCATGTGACCGGCCGGTAAGGTCTGATGCCGTGCCGAAGCCCCTCAGCCTCTCCTTCGATCCCATCGCCCGCGCCGACGAACTCTGGAAGCAGCGCTGGGGCGGAGTCCCCTCCATGGCCGCGATCACCTCGATCATGCGCGCGCACCAGATCCTGCTGGCCGAGGTGGACGCGGTGGTCAAGCCGTACGGACTGACGTTCGCGCGCTACGAGGCGCTGGTGCTGCTCACCTTCTCCAAGTCGGGCGAGCTGCCGATGTCCAAGATCGGCGAACGGCTCATGGTGCACCCCACCTCGGTGACGAACACCGTCGACCGCCTGGTCAGGTCCGGCCTGGTCGACAAGCGCCCCAACCCCAACGACGGCCGCGGCACGCTCGCCAGCATCACCGGCAAGGGCCGCGAGGTCGTCGAGTCGGCCACCCGCGACCTCATGGCCATGGACTTCGGTCTGGGCGCGTACGACGCCGAGGAGTGCGGCGAGATCTTCGCCATGCTGAGGCCCCTGCGGGTGGCCGCCGGGGACTTCGAGGGGGACTGAGTCCGGCGGCGGGGCCGCCGGAAGATCGCCCGAAACGTGTGGTTACGCTCGTAGGCATGAAAAAGAGCGTGCTGACCCGCTACCGCGTCATGGCGTACGTCACCGGTGTCCTGCTGATCGCCCTGTGCCTGGGCATGATCGCCAAGTACGCCCTGGAGATGGACGGCGCCGCCGACTTCACCCGGGTCGTCAGCATCGCCCACGGCTGGCTGTACGTCATCTACCTCGTCTTCGCCTTCGACCTGGGCTCCAAGGCGAAGTGGCCGGTCAAGAAGCAGCTCTGGGTGCTGCTCGCGGGGACCGTCCCGACAGCCGCCTTCTTCGTGGAACGGAAGATCAGCCGGGAGCTGGACGCCAAGGTCGCCAAGCCCGTGCCGGCACCCGCCAAGGCCTGACCCCACCGCCGTACGGACACCCGTACGGCGGTACCCCATCGACATTTACTTGGACGTCCTAGTAAATTTGTCCGTATGGACGCTGACGCCATAGAGGAAGGCCGCCGTCGGTGGCAGGCTCGGTACGACGCCGCGCGCAAGCGTGACGCCGACTTCACCACGCTCTCCGGTGATCCCGTGGAGCCGGTCTACGGGCCCCGGGACGGGGACCGGTACGAGGGGTTCGAGCGGATCGGGTGGCCGGGGGAGTACCCCTTCACCCGCGGGCTGTACCCCACCGGCTACCGGGGGCGGACGTGGACCATCCGGCAGTTCGCCGGGTTCGGGAACGCCGAGCAGACCAACGAGCGGTACAAGATGATCCTCCGCAACGGCGGAGGGGGGCTCTCCGTCGCCTTCGACATGCCGACGCTGATGGGCCGCGACTCCGACGACCCGCGCTCCCTGGGCGAGGTCGGGCACTGCGGGGTCGCCATCGACTCGGCCGCCGACATGGAGGTGCTGTTCAAGGACATCCCGCTCGGCGACGTGACGACCTCGATGACGATCAGCGGGCCCGCCGTGCCCGTCTTCTGCATGTACCTCGTCGCCGCCGAGCGGCAGGGCGTCGACGCGTCCGTGCTCAACGGCACGCTCCAGACGGACATCTTCAAGGAGTACATCGCCCAGAAGGAGTGGCTCTTCCAGCCCGAGCCGCACCTGCGCCTCATCGGCGACCTGATGGAGTACTGCGCGGCGGGCATCCCCGCCTACAAGCCGCTCTCCGTCTCCGGATACCACATCCGCGAGGCCGGGGCCACGGCCGCGCAGGAGCTGGCGTACACGCTGGCGGACGGCTTCGGATACGTGGAGCTGGGGCTCAGCAGGGGACTGGACGTCGACGTCTTCGCGCCCGGGCTGTCCTTCTTCTTCGACGCTCACGTCGACTTCTTCGAGGAGATCGCCAAGTTCCGCGCGGCCCGGCGCATCTGGGCGCGCTGGATGCGGGACGTGTACGGCGCGAAGAGCGAGAAGGCGCAGTGGCTGCGGTTCCACACCCAGACCGCCGGCGTCTCGCTGACCGCGCAGCAGCCGTACAACAACGTCGTGCGCACCGCCGTGGAGGCGCTGGCCGCCGTGCTCGGCGGCACCAACTCCCTGCACACCAACGCCCTGGACGAGACACTCGCGCTGCCCAGCGAGCAGGCCGCCGAGATCGCGCTGCGGACGCAGCAGGTGCTGATGGAGGAGACCGGCGTCGCCAACGTCGCCGACCCGCTGGGCGGTTCGTGGTTCGTCGAGCAGCTGACGGACCGGATCGAGGCGGACGCGGAGAAGATCTTCGAGCAGATCAGGGAGCGCGGGCTGCGCGCCCACCCGGACGGGCAGCACCCCATCGGCCCGATCACCTCGGGCATCCTGCGCGGCATCGAGGACGGCTGGTTCACCGGCGAGATCGCCGAGTCGGCGTTCCGCTACCAGCAGGCCCTGGAGAAGGACGACAAGAAGGTCGTCGGCGTCAACGTCCACACGGGTTCCGTCACCGGTGACCTGGAGATCCTGCGGGTGAGCCACGAGGTGGAGCGCGAGCAGGTGCGGGTGCTGGGCGAGCGCAAGGCGGCCCGGGACGACGCGGCCGTGCGCTCCGCGCTGGACGCGATGCTCGGTGCGGCGCGGTCCGGGGGCAACATGATCGAGCCGATGCTGGACGCGGTGCGGGCGGAGGCGACGCTCGGGGAGATCTGCGGGGTGCTGCGGGACGAGTGGGGGGTGTACACGGAACCGGCGGGGTTCTAGGCGCCGCCGGCCGCCGCGGGCGTTCCCAGGGGGCTCCGCCCCCTGGACCCCCGGCCCTCTGCCCACCCACCACCCGACTCGGTCGGCCGAGAGGTGTCGTCACCCGGCTCGGTCCGGATGGATGTGCCGTCACCCGGCTCGGTCGGCCGAGAGGCACCGTCACCAGGCTCGGTCGGGTGGAGCGTGCCGTTGCGCGGCTCGGGCCGGCTGGAGGTTGCCCTTCGGCGGGCTAGGTCGGTCGGTGGGTGTCGTCAGGTGGGGGTGTGGACAGGCCCCACAGCAGTACCTGCGTGAAGCCCCGCACCCAGTCGCCGTCCGCCGGTTCCGCGCTGACCAGGGTGCGGTGGACCACCGCGCCCGCCACCACGTCGAAGATGAGGTCCGCGGTGCGCGCGGCCTCGGCCGGGTCGGTCTCGGCGGGCAGCTCGCCCCGGACCTGGGCGCGGGCCCTGCCCTCCAGCACCAGACGCTTCTGCCGGTCGACGATGGAGGCGCGGATGCGCTCGCGCAGCGCCTCGTCCCGCGTGGACTCGGCCACCACCGCCATCAGCCCGCTCTTGGCCTCCGGCCGCGCCAGGATCGCCGCGAACTGCAGCACCACACCCTCGATGTCCGCGGCCAGGCAGCCGCGGTCGGGCAGTTCCAGTTCGTCGAAGAGCTCCGCGACCGCGTCCACGACCAGTTCGTTCTTGCCCGCCCAGCGACGGTAGAGGGTCGTCTTCGCAACCCCGGCCCGCGTCGCCACGTCTCCCAGGGTGAGCTTCGACCAGCCCAGGTCCACCAGGGCCGCCCGCGTCGCGGCCAGGATCGCGGTGTCCGCCGCGGCGCTGCGCGGGCGCCCGGCACGGCCGGCGGGGGTGCTGCTCTGCATGTCCCGACCATAACCGGCGTGTTTGCGCGGACCGGCCGTGAGGGAGATCACCGGGGCGGGGTGTTCCGACGGCCCGTCATGGCATTACGCTACGACTCGTAGCGAAAGCGCGGGTACGCCCGTGCCCGAGCGACGACCACGGGCGCAGGGTGGGGACCCGGCGCCGCACGACCCGTGCCGACGGCACACATCAGGGCGGGCTTTCACACCGCTTTTCACACACGCGCGCAGGACAGGGGAGGATAGACCCATGCAGCCACGGAACATGTCCATGAGCGGGGTCGTCGACCTCGCCGCGGTGAAGGCGGCCCAGGAGGCCAAGGCCAAGGCGGAGCAGGCGCGCGCCGAGGCCGCCCGGCACGGCGGAGCGGGGGGCGTCTCCCCGGCCGATCTCGTCATCGACGTCGACGAGGCCCGCTTCGAGAGCGACGTCCTGCAGCGGTCCGCCGAGGTCCCGGTCGTCATCGACTTCTGGGCCGAATGGTGTGAGCCCTGCAAGCAGTTGAGCCCCGTCCTGGAGCGGCTCGCCGTCGAGTACAACGGGCGCTTCCTCCTCGCCAAGATCGACGTCGACGCCAACCAGATGCTGATGCAGCAGTTCGGCGTCCAGGGCATCCCGGCCGTCTTCGCGGTCGTGGCCGGACAGGCGCTGCCCCTGTTCCAGGGCGCCGCCGGCGAGGCGCAGATCCGTCAGACCCTGGACCAGCTGGTGCAGGTAGCCGAGCAGCGCTTCGGCCTGACCGGCCTCGTCGTCGACCCGGAGGCGGAGCCGGGCGCGGACCGGACCGCCGCCCCCGAGCGCCCGGCCGGGCCGCACGACGCGGCGCTGGAGGCCGCCGTGCAGGCGCTGGACGCCGGTGACCTGGCCGGTGCCGTCCGTGCGTACAAGAACGTGCTCAGCGACGAACCGGGCAACACGGAGGCCAAACTGGGCCTCGCTCAGGCCGAGTTGCTGCAGCGCGTTCAGGACGCCGACCCGCAGCGGGTCCGTCAGGACGCGGCCGACAAGCCGGACGACGCGCAGGCGCAGATCGCCGCCGCCGACCTGGATCTGGTGGGCGGGCACGTGGAGGACGCCTTCGGCCGGCTCATCGACACGGTGCGCCGTACGGCCGGGGACGACCGGGACGCCGTACGGATGCGGCTGCTGGAGCTGTTCGAGGTGGTCGGCGCCGACGACCCGCGGGTGACCGCGGCACGCAGGGCGCTCGCCCGAGCCCTGTTCTGAGGGGCGTACGGGAGCCCGTTCGCCGGGCGGTCGCCGACCGTCCGGCCGGGTGATGCCCGAGTGAGAGAACTGCCGACCAGACGCCAATGCGGCCGCGCTTTGCCAAATCTTGGCAATCGCGGCCGCTGTTACTGCCAGTAAGTCGCAGGCGTCGTTCTGTCGGATTCTGTCCAGCGATCAATAGTTTTGTTCCTCCCTCATGGCACACCCAGCGTCGCCGTTCGGGGCCGGTGCGTCGTCCCATGGTTATCCGGCCGTTACTAGTGAGTAACGAACCCCCTTGTGTCGGCGGCGAGAATGCACCACGATCGGCGACGCTCGGTCCATTCCCGTACCCCGAAAGCCAGTCGGGTCGCGGGGGTTCCTGGGTCCCCACCGAGCAGAGCCGGCGGCAGTGGGCCGGCTCTTGGGCAGGGGGGTCTTCACCCACCCGGTGAAGCCTGTCCAGCAGGGTTGTGCGTGATGCGTGTCAGGCGCGACCAGTGGTTGTCGCTCGGGGGTGATCGCCGGTGATTCGGGCGCATGGTACGTGCCTCCGAGCGCGGGCGCTCTCCTTCCCGAGGACGTAGCACTTCTCCCATCCCTGCCAGGCCGAGCCGCCGATCCGGGGGCGGGCCGAGGCCAGGAGATGTACGTCCGAGAAGGAGGAAATATGGAGTCCCAGGTGCGTGGCGGGACCAGATGGAAGCGGTTCGCCGTGGTGATGGTGCCCAGCGTGGCCGCCACGGCTGCGATAGGCGTCGCGCTCGCGCAGGGCGCCCTCGCCGCATCGTTCAGCGTCTCCGGCCAGTCGTTCAAGGTGACGGCGGATCAGCTCGACGGTACGGGATTCGTCCAGTACGGGGCGATCGACTCGGGTTACACGCTCGACGGGCAGAAGACGGCTCACCCCGTCGCCGTGTCGGCGTTCAAGTCCGCGTCGATCAAGGGCATGTGCCAGTCCGTGGTCACCCCGGACATCCCGCTCATCGGCTCGGTCAGTCTCATGCTGAAGGCCGGCGGCGGCAGCAAGGCGGTCGAGGCCGAGAACCTGTACATCGACGTCGAGCAGCTCGAGGCCGATGCCACGTTCCGCGGCATCGACATCGGCGTCGCGGCCAAGGACGCCGCCAAGGGTCCGGGCATCAAGAAGGGCGACACCGCGAACCCGTACGGGTTCTCGCAGCAGGCCGACTCGGTCACGCTGACCGGCGTGAAGCAGACGGCGTGGGCGACCACCGCCGGAACCTTCAAGCTCAGCGGTCTGAAGATGTCGCTGTCCAAGGGTGTCAAGGAGTGCTACTAAGCACTCGCTGACGGGCGGGGGAGCCGATGGCGCCCCCGCCCGTCCACTCTCCGGCCGCGCCTTCACGCACGGCCCACATCTCCACCACAGCAAAGCCGTACCAGGGAGCTGTTTTCCATGAGCGCCGAGACTCCTGCCGCAACCGGCCAGTTCACCCGCCGGAGGCTGCAGTTCCGTGCCTGGAGAGGTGCGCGGCCGTTCTGGGCCGGTCTGTTCGTCGCCCTCGGCGGACTCCCCATCGCCTACTTCCCGTACGCGAACCTCCAGATCGGTCACCTGACGCTGGCGATGGCCACCACCGCGGGCGCCGGGTCCCTGATCATCGGCGTGCTGCTGGTCGTCCTGGGCGTCAGCCTGTGGTTCCAGAAGCACGTCCGGGTCTTCGCGGGCGTGGCGGCGATCCTGCTGGCGCTGGTGTCCATCCCCGTGTCCAACCTCGGTGGCTTCCTCATCGGTTTCCTGTTGGCGCTGACCGGCGGAGCGATGGCCGTGTCGTGGGTACCGGGCCGGCCGCCGCAGGCCGAGCCGCCGGTGGAGGGCAAGGGAACGGGCGGCGCGCCCGAGGGCGTGGTCCCCGGAACCCCGGTGCCCGACGCCGCGGTGCCGCAGCCGCGGGGCGGTGTGCAAGAGCCGAACGATCTGTCAGGAACGAGCCCGGCCAACGGGGCGAACGGGAGGCACAGTGCCGGCTGACGAGGTGACCCGCGGGACCGACGTGGAGGCGTCCCGTGTGAGAACCGGGCCGCGCCACGCGGCACCCAAGAAGCCGTTGTTCACCAGGTTCCACATGCCGGCCGGGAAGGCGATAGCCCTGGCGGCGATGCCCACGGCGGTCCTCATGGGGATGGGGTTCACGCCGACGCTGGCCCTCGCCGACGGCAACGACGCGGCACCGCCGTCGAACAGCCTGACGGCCGACGAGTACAAGGACTGCGTCGCGGCCCTGGAGGACGCCGAGAAGGGCTCTGCGGAGTCCCCCACGCCGTCGCCCTCGGCGACCGACGAGGCGGACGACGAGAAGGCCGGCGACGAGTCCGGCGGCACGGACGACGCGACGGAGCCGGAGCCCTCGGCCTCCGGTGACGCGGACCAGGACAGCGGCAAGGGCGCCGACGAGGGCGCCGGTTCGACCTCTTCGCCGGATTCAGGTTCCGACGACGAGGCCGAGCCCGCACCCTCCGCGTCCCCCGAGGACCGGAGCCAGGAGAAGGCGTCCGGCACCGAGACCCCGTCGCCCTCGCCGTCCGAGAGCGAGAGCGGCGGCGTGCTGAAGGACCTCGGCGACGCCATCGGGAGCATCTTCACCGGTGGCAAGACCGAGGAGAGCCCGAGCCCCACGCCCACCCCCTCGGCGTCCGCGAGCGCCGGCGAGGGTACCGGCGGGAGCGCCGCGAAGGACGCCTCCGGCACCGTGGAGGACACGGTCGGGAAGGCCACCGACACGGTGAAGGACGTCACCGGTACGGCGACGGACACCGCGAAGGACGTCACCGACGCGGCGTCCGGGGCGGCCGAGGACGCGGGCAAGACGGTGGACGAGGCCGTCGACGGGGCCACGGAGGCCGCCGGGGACGCCGCCACCGCCTCGCCCGGCCCCGACGCCTCCGAGAGCGCCGGCCCGGACGTGGACGACTGCCCGGTCGCCACGGACGCGGAGGGCGGCGTCGACAACAAGGTGCCGCTGCCCGACGACCCCTGGTACCTGAACGCGAGTTCGCTGCTGCTCAAGGGCGCCTCGTACAAGGGCGTCGTCGAGGTCCGGACGGCCAACGGCACCACCAAGAAGGTGCTCAAGTACGTCGTCTCGAACGGCACCGACATCGGCGACCTGCACCAGACGGTGAAGGACGACCAGTCCGGCAAGACCTACCACGTGCAGGCGGCCAAGGGCTCGACGTCCACGATCCGCGACGGTGAGACGGTGATGTACACGGAGAGCATCTCGGGCAACCTGCTCGGACTGATCCCGATCACCTTCGACCCCGAGAACCCGCCGCCGCTGGACATCCCGCTGATCTACTTCACGAACGTGACGGTCGTCCAGGCCGGCCAGTTCGGCGGCACCCTGCACATCCCCGGGCTGCACCAGTTCACGTCCTGACCGCACCGCCGGGCCCTTTCCGGGAGCCGCGCACGACGAGGGCGCCCCCTGACCACAGGGGGCGCCCTCGTCGTGTACCGCGGCCGGCGTCAGGCGCGGCGCGCCTCACCGAGGTGGTGCACACGGACCATGTTGGTGGTGCCGGGCACGCCGGGGGGCGAACCGGCGGTGATCACGACGACGTCGCCGTCGTTGAAACGGCCGAGCTTCACCATCTCCTGGTCGACCAGCTCGACCATCTCGTCCGTGCTGTTGACGAACGGCACCACGTGCGGCTCCACGCCCCAGCTGAGCGCCAGCTGGTTGCGGGTGGACTCGTCGGTGGTGAAGGCGAGGATCGGCTGGGCCGCGCGGTAGCGGGACAGGCGGCGCGCGGTGTCGCCGGACTGGGTGAAGGCCACCAGGCCCTTGCCGCCCAGGAAGTCGGCGATCTCGGCGGCGGCGCGGGCCACCGAACCGCCCTGCGTGCGCGGCTTCTTGCCCGGCACCAGCGGCTGGAGGCCCTTGGAGAGCAGCTCCCCCTCGGCCGCGGTGACGATCTTCGACATCGTCTTCACGGTCTCGATCGGGTACGCGCCCACGGACGACTCCGCCGACAGCATGACCGCGTCCGCGCCGTCCAGGATCGCGTTGGCCACGTCGGAGGCCTCGGCGCGGGTCGGGCGGGAGTTGGTGATCATCGACTCCATCATCTGGGTCGCCACGATCACCGGCTTGGCGTTGCGCCGGCACAGCTCGATCAGGCGCTTCTGCACCATGGGGACCTTCTCGAGCGGGTACTCGACGGCCAGGTCGCCACGGGCCACCATGACGGCGTCGAACGCCATCACGACGTCCTCCATGTTGTCCACCGCCTGCGGCTTCTCCACCTTGGCGATGACGGGGACCCGGCGGCCCTCCTCGTCCATGACGCGGTGCACGTCGGCCACGTCCTTGGCGTCCCGGACGAAGGACAGCGCGACCATGTCGCAGCCCATGCGCAGCGCGAACCGGAGGTCCTCGACGTCCTTCTCGGACAGCGCGGGCACGTTCACCGCGGCGCCGGGCAGGTTGATGCCCTTGTGGTCGGAGATGACACCGCCCTCGATGACGATCGTCCGCACCCGGGGGCCGTCGACCTCGGTGACCTTCAGCTCGACGTTGCCGTCGTTGATGAGCACCGGGTCGCCCTTGGCGACGTCGCCGGGCAGGCCCTTGTACGTCGTGCCGCAGATCGTCCGGTCGCCCGGCACGTCCTCGGTGGTGATGGTGAACTCGTCACCGCGCACCAGCTCGACGGGGCCCTCGGCGAAGGTCTCCAGGCGGATCTTGGGGCCCTGCAGGTCGGCGAGGACACCGATGGCCCTGCCGGTCTCCTTGGCGGCGGCCCGGACACGGTCGTAACGGCCCTGGTGCTCGGCGTGGGTTCCGTGGCTGAAGTTGAAGCGGGCCACGTTCATGCCGGCTTCGATCAGCGCGACGAGCTGCTCGTGGGAGTCGACCGCGGGGCCGAGAGTACAGACGATTTTCGAACGGCGCATGGGGCGATCCTATCGGTTTGTTTCGCTGCGGAATATTCCGTCTGGCGGAAAATACAAAAGGGCGGGATGCCGCTCAGGTGAGATTCCCCGAACCATTTACCAGCGCGTAGGTTTGTGTCGCGATCTCCATTTCCTCGTCGGTCGGCACCACGGCCACCGCCACCCGTGCGGACGCGGGCGAGATCAGCCGCGCCCCGTCGCCGCGCACGGCGTTCAGGTCCGCGTCGACCGCCAGGCCCAGTCCCTCCAGGCCCGCCACGGCGGCTTCCCGCACCGGTGCCGCGTTCTCGCCGACCCCGGCCGTGAAGGCGACCGCGTCCACCCGTCCGAGAACGGCGTAATAGGCGCCGATGTACTTCTTCAGCCGGTGAATGTAGATGTCGAAGGCCAGGCGCGCCCGTTCGTCGCCCTCGTCCACCCGGCGGCGGATCTCCCGCATGTCGTTGTCGCCGCACAGGCCGAACAGACCGCTCCTCTTGTTGAGGAAAGTGTCGATCTCGTCCGTGGACATTTGGCCGACGCGCTCCAAATGGAAGATGACGGCCGGGTCCAGGTCTCCCGACCGCGTACCCATCACCAGTCCCTCCAAGGGCGTCAGCCCCATGGAGGTGTCCACGCACCGGCCGCCCTCGACCGCCGACGCCGAGGCGCCGTTGCCGAGGTGGAGCACGATGACGTTGACCTCCGACGGGTCCTTGCCCAGCAGCCGCGCGGTCTCGCGGGAGACGTACGCGTGCGAGGTGCCGTGGAAGCCGTAGCGGCGGATGCGGTACCGGTCGGCGATCTTCGGGTCGATCGCGTAGCGCGCCGCCGACTCCGGCATCGTGGTGTGGAACGCCGTGTCGAATACGGCCACCTGGGGCAGGTCGGGGCGGAGTGCCTGCGCGGTGCGGATGCCGGTGAGGTTGGCCGGGTTGTGCAGGGGTGCCACCGGGATCAGCCGCTCGATCTCGGTGAGCACGGAGTCGTCGACGAGGGTGGGCTCGGTGAAGAACATGCCGCCGTGCACGACCCGGTGCCCGATCGCGGCCAGCTCCGGCGACTCCAGGCCCAGACCGTCCCGGGTCAGTTCCCCGGCGACCGCCTTCAGGGCGGCCTCGTGGTCGGCGATCGGGCCGTTCTGCTCACGGGTGTCGCCGCCGGCCACGTGGGTGTGCTTGAGCCGGGAGGTCTGCTCGCCGATGCGCTCGACCAGACCCACCGCCAGCCGGCTGCCGTCCCGCATGTCCAGCAGCTGGTACTTCACCGACGAGGAGCCGGAGTTGAGGACGAGGACGCGGGTGGGGGAGCTCACTGTTCGGCAGCCTTCTCGGTCGGGGTCTGGGCCTGGATCGCGGTGATCGCGACCGTGTTGACGATGTCCTGGACGAGCGCGCCCCGGGACAGGTCGTTGACCGGCTTGCGCAGGCCCTGGAGGACCGGGCCGACGGCGATGGCGCCGGCCGAGCGCTGCACGGCCTTGTACGTGTTGTTGCCGGTGTTCAGGTCGGGGAAGATCAGCACGCTGGCCTGCCCGGCGACCTCGGACCCGGGCAGCTTGGTCGCGGCGACCGACGGCTCCACGGCGGCGTCGTACTGGATCGGTCCCTCGATCCGCAGGTCGGGGCGGCGCGAACGGACCAGCCCGGTCGCCTCGCGCACCTTGTCGACGTCCGCGCCGGAACCGGACGTGCCGGTCGAGTACGACAGCATCGCGATCCGCGGATCCACCCCGAACTGCGCCGCCGTCGACGCCGACTGCGTCGCGATGTCGGCGAGCTGCTCGGCGTCCGGGTCCGGGTTCACCGCGCAGTCGCCGTAGACGAGGACCTTGTCGGCCAGGCACATGAAGAAGACGGAGGAGACGATCGACGCTTCCGGCTTGGTCTTGATGATCTCGAAGGCCGGGCGGATGGTCGCCGCCGTCGAGTGCACGGACCCCGACACCATGCCGTCGGCCAGCCCCTCCTGCACCATCAGCGTGCCGAAGTAGTTGACGTCGGAGACGACGTCGTACGCCAGCTCCACGGTGACGCCCTTGTGGGCACGCAGGGCCGCGTACTTCTCGGCGAAGGAGTCGCGCAGCCCGGACACCGCCGGGTCGATGAGCTGGGCGGCGCCGAGGTCGATGCCGAGGTCGGCGGCCTTCTTGCGGATCTGCTCGACCGGGCCCAGCAGCGTCAGCTCGCACACGCCCCGGCGCAGCAGCACCTCCGCCGCGTGCAGCACCCGCTCCTCGGTGCCCTCGGGCAGGACGACCCTGCGCAGGTCGGAGCGGGCCTGTTCGAGCAGCTTGTGCTCGAACATCATCGGCGTGACGCGGTCGCTGCTCGGCGCGGAGACCCGCTTGCTGAGGTCGGCGGTGTCGACGTACCGCTCGAAGAGGCCGAGGGCGGTCTCCGCCTTGCGCGGGGTGGCCGCGTTCAGCTTGCCCTCCAGGGAGAACAGCTGCTCGGCGGTGGGGAAGCTGTTGCCGGTCACGGAGAGCACCGGCGTGCCTGGGGCGAGCCGGGCGGCGAGGGTGAGGATGCCGTCGCCCGGCACCTCGTTCAGGGTCAGCAGCAGGCCGGCGATCGGCGGGGTGCCGGCGCTGTGCGCGGCCAGGGTGCCGATCACCAGGTCGGCCCGGTCGCCGGGGGTGATCACCAGGCAGCCGGGGGTCAGCGCGGCCAGCAGGTTGGGCAGCATGGCCCCGCCGAAGACGAAGTCCAGCGCGTCGCGGGCGAGGCCCGAGTCGTCCCCGAGGATCACCTCGGCGCCGAGGGAGTGCGCGATCTGGGAGACGGTCGGCGCCGACAGCGCGGGCTCGTCGGGCACCACCCAGGAGGGCACCGGCAGCCGGTTCGCGAGCCGCTCGGCGATCTCGTCCCGGTCCTCGCGGGCGACCCGGTTGGTCACCATGGCGAGGACGTCGCAGCCCAGCCCGTCGTAGGCGCGGAAGGCGTTGACGGTCTCGGCGAGCACCGACTCGGCGGTCTGCTTGCGGCCGCCCACGACCGGGAGCACCGAGGCGCCGAACTCGTTGGCGAGCCGCGCGTTCAGCGACAGCTCGTCCGGGAGCTGGGTGTCGGCGAAGTCGGTGCCGAGGACGAGGACGACGTCGTAGTCGCGGGCGACCAGGTGGAACCGGTCGACCAGCGCGGAGACCAGCTCGTCCGTGCCCTGCTCGGCCTGGAGCGCGGAGGCCTCCTGGTAGTCCAGGCCGTAGACCGTCGAGGGGTCCTGCGAGAGCCGGTAGCGGGCGCGCAGCAGCTCGAAGAGCCGGTCCGGCCCGTCGTGGACCAGCGGACGGAAGACGCCGACCCGGTCGACCTGGCGGGTCAGCAGCTCCATGACCCCCAGCTCGACGACCTGGCGGCCGTCGCCGCGGTCGATACCGGTCACGTACACGCTGCGCGTCACGCGTGCTCTCCGTTCCGTCTGATGGCGGTTGTCCTGATGGCTGGTGCCCGGCGGCGGCCGTCCCCGTGCACAAAAATCGCCCACCGGGGTGAGCGGAACCCTCTTGACAATACCTCTCCCAATAGATAAGGCGCCCGTCAATGAGTGGCGCTCGAGGGCGGCTATGGTGCCGACCGTACGGAAGCGGCATCCCCTTGGGGGACGTGAAAGAATCGGACCTGGCTCACCGGTGTCCACAGCGAGCAGGAGACACAGCACGATGCGTATCGGAGTTCTCACCGCAGGCGGCGACTGCCCCGGCCTGAACGCAGTGATCCGGTCGGTCGTGCACCGAGCGGTCGACAACTACGGCGACGAGGTCATCGGCTTCGAGGACGGCTACGCGGGCCTCCTGGACGGCCGTTACCGTGCCCTCGACCTGAACGCGGTCAGCGGCATCCTGGCGCGCGGCGGCACCATCCTCGGCTCCTCCCGGCTGGAGCGCGACCGGCTCCGCGAGGCCTGCGAGAACGCGGGCGACATGATCCAGAACTTCGGCATCGACGCGCTGATCCCGATCGGCGGCGAGGGCACGCTGACGGCGGCCCGGATGCTGTCCGACGCCGGCCTGCCGGTGGTCGGCGTGCCCAAGACGATCGACAACGACATCTCCTCCACCGACCGCACCTTCGGCTTCGACACGGCGGTCGGCGTGGCGACGGAGGCGATGGACCGCCTCAAGACCACCGCCGAGTCCCACCAGCGCGTGATGGTCGTCGAGGTCATGGGCCGGCACGCGGGCTGGATCGCCCTGGAGTCCGGCATGGCCGCCGGCGCCCACGGCATCTGCCTGCCCGAGCGGCCCTTCGACCCGGCCGACCTGGTCAAGATGGTCGAGGAGCGGTTCGCCCGCGGCAAGAAGTTCGCCGTCGTCTGCGTCGCCGAGGGCGCCCACCCCGTCGACGGCTCCATGGACTACGGCAAGGGCGCCATCGACAAGTACGGTCACGAGCGCTTCCAGGGCATCGGCACCGCGCTGGCGTACGAGCTGGAGCGCCGGCTCGGCAAGGAGGCCAAGCCGGTCATCCTCGGCCACGTCCAGCGCGGCGGCGTGCCGACCGCCTACGACAGGGTGCTCGCCACCCGCTTCGGCTGGCACGCCGTCGAGGCCGCGCACCGGGGCGAGTTCGGCCGGATGACCGCGCTGCGCGGCACGGACGTCGTCATGGTGCCGCTGGCCGAGGCCGTGACCGAGCTGAAGACGGTGCCGAAGGACCGCATGGACGAGGCCGAGTCGGTCTTCTAGTCGGTCTTCTGGAGGGGCACGGGCTGTTCAGGCCCGCTCCTCCGCGACCGCGGCGGTGAAGCGGGCCGCCAGCGCCGCCACCGCGGCCCGCAGTTCCTCCCCGCCCTCGACGCGGAAGGCGAACGGCAGCCGCGCCAGCCACTCCTGCGCGTACATGTCCGGGTTGCGGGTGCTGCCGGTCAGCACGCACCCGTCCCCCGAGGGCTCGAGCCGCCCCATGGGCGGCCGGATCCACGGGGCCACCTCGCCCGGCGGGGCGTCGAACACCACGCGGGTGGCGAACTCCCAGCCGAGCCCCAGGTGCTCCTCCAGCACCGCCACCGGGTCCAGGTCCTCGGGCGGCGCGAAGCCGTGCCCGGTCGCCCGGACCGCGCGGATCCGGTCGGCCCGGTAGGTGCGGATCGCGTCGGCGCGCAGGGAGCGGCACAGCAGATACCAGCGCCCGTGGCGGACGACGAGGGACCAGGGCTCGACCTCGGTCTCCCACTCGTTCCCGGCCTCGCTGCGGTACGCGACCAGCACGCGGTGCCGGGCCGCGACGGCGTCGACGAGGTCGCTGACGACGGCCGGGTCCGGGCGGACCGCGTGCGGGTCGGGCGCGGCCGCCGCGTACTCCCGCAGCAGCGCCGCCTGCCGGCCGACGCCCTCCGGCAGCGCCTTGACGACCTTGCCCAGGGCGGTGCCGACCAGGTCGTCGGCGTCGGCCGCGGCCGGCTGGTCGCCGAGCACCGCCATCACCAGGCCGAGCGCCTCGGCCTGCGTGAAGTGCACCGGGGGCAGCCGCGTCCCGCGCCCCAGCCGGTACCCGCCGTGCGGTCCCCGGGCCGACTGCACGGGGATGCCGGCCTCCCTGAGGATCCCGACGTACCTTCGCGCGGCCCGTTCGGTGACGCCCAGCCGCTCCGCGAGGTCGCCGGCCGTCGTCCCGGGGCGGGCCCGGAGGATCTCCAGGGTGCGCAGCGCTCGCGCGGTGGGGCTGAGGTCGTTCGGCACGGGAGCAGGCTAGTCCGGCCGCTCCGACGGCCGCCGGAATACCGGCAGCGGATCGTCCGGATCTCCCCCTACGGTGACACCGCTGCCGGGCAGACCCCGGAGCGAGAAGCCCGAGAACCGACCTCGAACAGCCCTCAGAGGGAGAACCGATCATGGACATCCTGCTCGCCGGCGGCCTGTGGCTGGACGGGTCCGCGTGGGACCGCGTCGCGTCCGCGCTGGAACCGCTCGGCCACCGCCCCGTGCCGCTCACCCTCCCGGGCCAGGGCGACGGCGCCCCGTCCGCGACGCTCGACGACCAGGTGGCGGCGGTGCTCGCCGCGGTGGACGCGGCGTCCGGAAGGTGCCTGGTGGCGGGGCACTCCGCCGCCTGCACCCTGGCCTGGCTGGCCGCCGACCGGCGGCCGGAGCGGGTGGCCGGGGTCGCCCTCGTCGGCGGGTTCCCGACCGGCGACGGACAGCCGTACGCCGACTTCTTCGAGGTGCGCGACGGTGTGATGCCCTTCCCCGGCTGGGACCCGTTCGAAGGGCCGGACGCCGCCGATCTCGACGCGGAGGCCAGGCGGGAGTTCGCGGCCGCCGCGATCCCCGTGCCCGAGGGCGTGGCCCGGGGGACCGTGCGGTTCGCGGACGAGCGTCGGTTCGAGGTCCCGGTCGTGGTCGTGTGCCCGGAGTTCACCGCCGCGCAGGCACGGGAGTGGATCGGCGCCGGCGACGTCCCGGAACTCGCCCGGGCGAAGCGCGTCGACTTCGCCGACCTCGACTCGGGCCACTGGCCCATGCTCACCGCGCCGGCCGAGCTCGCCCGGATCCTGGCCGCCGCGGCCGACGCGGGCTGACCGGCCGGGTCTCACTCGGTGTGCTTGCGCACCACCGTCCAGAAGTGGTCCACGATCCGCTCGAGGTAGTCGCGGCCGGCCGCGCTCGAGTCGCCGCTGCCACCGCCCCAGCTGAGGGTGGCGACCATGTGCCCCTGGTAGTCCTGGTGCAGTTCCTGCAGCACGTCCTCCAGGATCCGCCGGTCCAGCGGAGCGATCTTGGCGACCGGGCGGACGTAGCCCTGCCAGCGGGTGTTCACCGCGCTGCGCAGCAGGTCGGCGAGTTTGCCGTCGCGCCCCGTGACGGTGACGAAGTCGGGCAGTTCGAGGCCGAGCACGTCGGCGAGCGCGGAGGACTGGCGGTCGGTGCCGCGCCAGTCCTCCTTCTCCTCCATCTTCAGATAGGCGTCCAGCCCGAGCCCGACGGCACGCGCCACGTCCTCGGGGGCGAGCCCACGGGCGATGCGGTGCTCGCGCAGGGTCTGCGGGCGGCCGAGCAGCTCACCGGGCGAGCACCACAGCACGCCCGCGAGGGCCGTGAGCTCGGAGTTGCCGGGGGAGGCCAGCCCCCGTTCCCAGGCGACGACGAGGTCCGGGGTGACGTACGGGAGCCCGTACGACACCCGCATGCCGTGGGCGACGTGCTCTGGCCCCATGCCGAGGGCGGCACGGAGGCGGCGGGCGGCGAGGGCGTTGAACGGGGGGCCCGACTGGTTCGGGTGGGGTGAGGGTCGGCGCACGGGCCACACCGTAGGGGCCCCCGCCCGACTTGACTACGGGCTGTTCACCCAGCGATACGGATTGTGCGAATCTACGGGCGAGTCCGGACGCCCCCCGGCTCGCCCCTCGGCCGCCCCGCTCATCCCTTGACCGCCCCGCCCAGCGCGAAGCCGCCGCCCAGCCGCCGGGAGATCAGCACGTACAGCAGGATCACCGGCGTCGAGTAGACGATCGAGAACGCCGCCAGCTGCCCGTACGCCACCATGCCCCGGTTGCCGAAGAAGTCGTTGATGCTCACCGACGCCGGCATCCGGTCCGGGCTGAGCAGCAGCATGAAGGGGACGAAGAAGTTCCCCCACATCATCACGAACGAGAACACCGTCACCACCGCCACCCCCGGGCCCATCAGCGGCAGCACGATCCGCAGCAGCGACTGGAAGGAGGACGCGCCGTCCGTCCACGCCGCCTCCTCCAGCTCCTTGGGCACGCCGTCCATGAAGTTCTTCATCAGCCAGATGGCGAAGGGCAGTTGGGACGCCGCGAAGAAGAAGATCGTGCCCTGCAGGGTGTCGATCAGGTTGACCCGTACGAACAGGGCGTAGACCGGCACCATGATCGCCGTGATGGGCAGGCTGGTCGCGAACAGGACGGTGAGCAGGAACGGCCGGTTCAGCCGGGACCGGAAACGGGACAGCGGGTACGCGGCGAGCGCCGCGCACACCACCGTCAGCAGGGTGGCGCCGCCGCACAGCACCAGACTGTTGAACAGCGGGGTGAAGGTGATGTCGTCGGTGAGGATCGCGTCGAAGTTGTCCAGGGTGAGGCCGTCGGGAGCCTTCACCCGCAGGCTCGCGTGCGGGTCGAGCGCGGACAGCACCACCCACGCCAGCGGCAGCACGAAGGCGGCGGCGGCCACCAGCAGTCCGGCGTCGGCGGCCAGGCGTCGTCTCGTGCGCCGGGAGGCGGGCGTGCGCGTCGTGCGCGTGGTGCGTGTTGTGCGGGACATGGGCGGTCAGACCTCCGTCCGCAGCAGGCGCAGGTACACGACCGAGAACAGGGAGCCGATCAGCAACAGCAGCAGTGCCACCGCCGTGCCGTAACCGATCAGGCTGTTCTGGAAGGCCTGTTCGTACATGAACAGCGGCAGCGTCTGGCTCCTGCCGCTCGGGCCGCCGCGCGTCATCACCCAGATCAGGCCGAACACCGACAGCGTCTGCAGGGTGTTGAGCATGAGATTGGTGCCGATGGAACGGCGGATCATCGGCAGCGTGATGTGCCACATGCGGCGCCAGCCGCTCGCCCCGTCCACCTCGGCGGCCTCGGTGACCTCCTTCGGGATCTCGTTCAGGGCGGCGGAGTACACCAGCATCGAGAACGCGGTGCCCCGCCAGACGTTGGCGAAGGACACCGCCAGGATCGGCAGCGTGAACAGCCAGTTCTGCGAGGGCAGATGGAGCTGGTCGAGGATGGCGTTGAGGGTGCCCTCGCGGCGGAAGAAGGCGTACAGCAGGAAGCCCGCCACCACCTCCGGCAGTACCCACGCCGTGACGACGATGCCGCCGGTGAGCGTGCGGACCGGCTTCGAGGCCCGCTGCATCAGCGAGGCCAGCGCCAGCCCCAGGGTGTTCTGCCCGATCAGAGACGACAGCACCGTGAAGACCAGCGTCAGCCACACGGCGTTGAGGAACGCCTCGTCCCGGAAGGCCCGCCGGAAGTTGTCGAACCCGACGAAGGACTCCTCGGCCTGCCCGGTCAGCTGGAGGTCGGTGAAGGCGATGACGACGCAGTAGGCGATCGGGCCGGCGAGGAACAGCAGCAGCAGGAGGAGCGCGGGGGAGACGGGCAGGGCGCGGACCAGGGAACGGCGCACGGAGCCGGGCCCCGGGCGGGCCGGGACGGCGGGCGGACCCGGCGGGACCTTGCGGACCTCGGGATCCGTTCGCCGCGGCGCGGCCGCGGTCACTTGCGGACCACCTGGCCGTCGGTGGCCTCCTCCAGCGCCTCGTCGTAGCCGCGCGCCGCCTCCTCGACCGACAGGTCACCGGTCGTCACGCCCTCCATGGCCTCCTGGACGGCGACGGACACCTTCGGGTAGGCCGGGTAGGCGGGCCGGTAGTGGGTGCTGGCGACCAGGTCGGTGAAGAACTCGAGGCCGGGCTGTGCCCGGATGTACGCGGGGTCGCTCGCGACGTCCTCGCGGACCGCGATGCCGGAGTTGGCGACGTACCACTTCTGCGCGTTGGCCTTGGTCTGCATCGTCTTGACGAACTCGAAGGCCAGGTCCGGGTTGGCCGCCTTGGCGGGGATCGCCCAGGTCCAGCCGCCGGACATGCTCACCTTGCCGGGCGCCTGGCCGTGCTGGGTCGGCATGGCGGCCAGGCCCAGCTCCTCCGACCACGCGGGCCACTCGTGCCCGCTGCCCTCCAGCCAGTCCTGCGGCAGCCAGGAGCCGTCCAGGGCGATGCCGAGCTTGCCCTGCGGGAGCAGCTCGCCGCGGACCGTGGTGGCGAAGTTCGGGTCGAGCGCGTCGGACACCTCGGGGCCGAGCTTCTCCTTGTAGACCGTCTCGACGAACGCGAGGGAGTCCTTGAAGCCCTGCCCCGCCGCGATCCACTTCTTGCCGCTCTTGTCGTAGAGCGGGTCGGTGGTCCCGTCGTTCGTGCCGTACAGCAGCATCTCGAAGCCCTGCATGGTGGCGGCCTCGCCGGCGGGCTTGCCCGTGTACACGTTGAGCGGGGTGACGCCGGGGACCTTCTCCTTGATGGCGCGGGCCGCGGAGAGCACGTCGTCCCAGGTCCTCGGCTGCCAGTCGGCGGGCAGGCCGGCCTTGGCGAAGACGTCCTTGCTGAACCACAACCCGCGGGTGTCGGTGCCGTCCGGGACGCCGTACGTCCTGCCGTCCTCGCCCTTGGCCGCCGCCTTCGCGGTGCCGATGAACCTGTCCCAGTCCGGCCACTCGGCGAGGTAGGCGTCGAGGGGCTTCAAGTAGCCGCTGGTGATGTCGGAGTTGATGAGGAAGGTGTCCTCGTAGACCAGGTCCGGCGCGGTCTTGGGGGAGCGCAGCATCTGCTGCACCTTGGTGTAGTACTCCGAGTCCGGGGCCTTGATGGGGACGAGCTCGACCTTCTTGCCCGGATGGGCCTTCTCGAACTGCTTCTTGATGTCGGCGAGGTAGGTGTCCATCACCTTGACGGAGTTGTCCGTCGACTGCTTGTAGGAGACCTTCACCGTGTCCGGATCGCTGCCGGAGCCGCTCGAACAGGCGGCGAGTGCGGTGGAGGCGAGCGCGGTCAGGGCGACGAGAGCGGTGAACCGGACGGTGGGACGCACGGGCAACGACCTCCTGCTGGCGCACGACGGTGTGGCCGGGACGGCTGCTCGGCGAACGTAAGAGGAGTGGTCTAGTCAGGTCAATGCGTGTGCGGTGGTTTACCCGCGCGGACCGCCTCTGCTCAGCCGTCCCGCCGGGTGCTCCGGAGCCACCGGTACACCAGCTCGGGCCGCCCCACCTGCCCGTAGAGCGGGCTGCGCCGGGCCCGGCCGGTGTCCACCAGGTGCTCCAGATAACGGCGGGCGGTGATCCGCGAGATGCCCACGGCCTCCCCCACCCCGGCCGCGGTCAGGCCCTCCTCCGCGCCCCGCAGCGCGCCCGTCACCCGTTCCAGCGTGGGCGCGCTGAGCCCCTTGGGCAGCGCCGCCGGGGCGGGGGCCCGCAGGGTGGCCAGCGCCCGGTCCACCTCCTCCTGGCCGCTCGCCTCGCCGGCGGTGCCCCGGAACTCGGCGTACCGCACCAGCCGGTCCCGCAGGGTGGCGAAGGTGAACGGCTTCAGCACGTACTGGACGACGCCCAGCGACACCCCCTCCCGCACGACCGTCAGGTCCCGGGCCGACGTCACCGCTATCACGTCGGTGTGGTGCCCGGCCGCCCGCAGCGAACGGGCCAGCTGGAGCCCGTGCACGTCCGGCAGGTGCAGGTCGAGCAGCAGCAGGTCGACGGGGGTACGGTCCAGCACGCGCCGCGCCTCCGCCCCGCTGTGCGCCTTGCCCACGGCCGTGAACCCCGGCACCCGCCCGACGTACATCACGTGCGCGTCGGCGGCGACGGGGTCGTCCTCGACGACGAGCACGCGGATAAGCTGCGCTTCACTCATCCCCGGCCTCCGTGCCCCGGTCTGCCGGCCGGCGCCCCGCCCGCGGCCGCGACGCCGGGCTCCGTGCCCGCGACGCGGGGCTCCGTCCCGGGACCGGCGGTGCCGTCCAGCGGCAGCCGTGCCTCGAAGCGGGCGCCGCCTCCGTCGGCCTCCGTCACGGTCAGTGTGCCGCCGTGCCGGTGCACCGCCTGGTGGACCAGCGCGAGACCCAGGCCCCGTCCGCCGGGCCCGGCCGGCTTGGTGGAGAAGCCCCGCTGGAAGAGCAGCCCGGCATGGGCCGGGTCGACGCCCGCGCCGGTGTCCGAGACCCGCAGCACCAGCTCCGAACCGGCCCCGGCCGTGTCCCTGCCGGTGTACGCCGCCACCGTCACCCGCGAGGGCACCCGGCCCTGGGCCGCGTCGACCGCGTTGTCGATCAGGTTGCCCAGGATCGTCACCAGGTCCCGGGCGGGCAGGGACGACGGCAGCAGCCCGTCGTCCAGCCGGCTGTCCTGCGACACCACCAGTTCCACTCCCCGTTCGTTCGCCTGTGCCGTCTTGCCCAGCAGCAGCGCGGCCAGCACCGGCTCGCTCACCGCCGCCACCACCTGGTCGGTGAGCGCCTGCGCCAGCTCCAGCTCGGCCGTCGCGAAGTCCACCGCCTCCTCGGCGCGCCCCAGCTCGATCAGCGAGACGACCGTGTGCAGCCGGTTGGCGGCCTCGTGCGCCTGCGAGCGCAGCGCCTGCGTGAAGCCGCGCTCCGAGTCCAGTTCGCCCATCAGCGACTGCAGCTCGGTGACGTCGCGCAGGGTCACCACGGTGCCCCGGCGCTCACCGCCGGAGACGGGCGAGGTGTTCACCACCAGCACCCGCTCGGCCGTCAGGTGCACCTCGTCCACCCGTGGCTCCGACGCCAGCAGCGCCCCCGTCAGCTGCGCCGGCAGGCCGAGGTCGGCGACCGAGGCACCGACCACGTCGCCGCTCACGCCGAGCAGCTCCCGTCCGCCGTCGTTGATCAACGCGACACGGTACTGCCAGTCCAGCATCAGCAGCCCTTCCCGTACCGCGTGCAGCGCCGCCTGATGGTAGTCGTGCATGCGGCTGAGCTCGTCCGCGTTCATGCCGTGGGTGTGCCGGCGCAGCCGCGCGTTGATCACGTACGTGCCGACCGCGCCGAGCACCAGGGCACCGACCGCGACGCCGAGCAGGGCCGTCAGCTGGTCCTGCACCCGCTTGCTGATCTCCTCCACCTTGATGCCGGCGCTGACCAGTCCGACGACCCGGCCGTCGTCCCGCACGGGTGTGACCGCCCGGACCGACGGCCCGAGCGTGCCGGTATAGGTCTCGGTGAACGTCTCGCCGCGCTGCGCGCGTTCGATGTGGCCCTGGAAAGGACGGCCGATCTGCTGCGGTTCGGGGTGGGTCCAGCGGATGCCCTGCGGGGTCATGATCGTGACGAAGTCGACGTCGGTGTCCCGCATGACGCGCACCGCGTACGGCTGGAGCCGTGACGTGGGGTCGGCGGTGCCGACGGCCTCCAGCACGGACGGCGAATCGGCGATCGACAGCGCCACCGACCTGGCCTGCCGTCCCGCCGCCTCCTCGGCCTGCCCCCGGTCGCTGAGGTAGGTGAACAGCGCGTACCCGGCGACGACGACCGCGATCAGCACGGCCTGCATCGCGAAGAGCTGGCCGGCCAGGCTGCGGGGCCGGGGGATGCTGAGGCGCATGCCGCCAGTGTCTCTCCTGGCTGATTGCGAACTAAATGAACGCAAGGGTGACCGCGCTCACAGGGCAGGAGATAGTCGCCGCATCCCCAACCGAACCGCCCGGACGTGAGCCGCACGCCGGTGATGCCGACGACGTCGTCAAGGAGGGCCGCCGTGACCACAGCCGATACGGCACCTGCCGCACCCCCCGCCAAGCGGGACCGCACGCACTATCTCTACATCGCGGTGATCGTCGCGGTCGCCCTCGGTATCGCCGTCGGCCTGATCGCGCCCGACTTCGCGGTCGAGCTGAAGCCGATCGGCACCGGCTTCGTGAACCTGATCAAGATGATGATCTCGCCGATCATCTTCTGCACGATCGTGCTCGGCATCGGTTCGGTCCGCAAGGCGGCGAAGGTCGGCGCGGTGGGCGGCATCGCCCTCGTCTACTTCATGGTGATGTCGCTGGTCGCCCTGGCGATCGGCCTGATCGTCGGCAACATCCTGGACCCGGGCTCCGGCCTCGCGGTCACCGACGCCGTCAAGGAGACCGGCCACGCGCAGGTCGACGCCGAGGCCAAGGACACCACCGAGTTCCTGCTCGGCATCATCCCCACCACGATCGTCTCGGCGTTCACCGAGGGCGAGGTCCTGCAGACCCTGCTGATCGCCCTGCTCTGCGGCTTCGCGCTCCAGGCGATGGGCAAGGCCGGTCAGCCCGTGCTGCGCGGCGTCGAGCACATCCAGCGCCTGGTCTTCCGCGTCCTCGCCATGATCATGTGGGCGGCGCCGGTCGGCGCGTTCGGCGCGATGGCGGCGGTGACCGGTTCGGCGGGTGTGGACGCCCTGAAGAGCCTGGCCGTGCTGATGCTCGGGTTCTACGTCACCTGCATCCTGTTCGTGATCGTGGTGCTGGGCGCGCTGCTGAAGATCTGCACCGGCGTCAACGCGCTCTCGCTCTTCAAGTACCTGGGCCGCGAGTTCCTGCTGATCCTCTCCACGTCCTCCTCCGAGTCGGCGCTGCCCCGTCTCATCGCCAAGATGGAGCACCTGGGCGTCAGCAAGCCGGTGGTCGGCATCACCGTCCCGACCGGCTACTCGTTCAACCTCGACGGCACCATGATCTACATGACCATGGCCTCGCTCTTCATCGCCGACGCCATGGGGACGCCGATGTCGATCGGGGAGCAGATCCCGCTGCTGCTGTTCCTGTTCGTCGCCTCCAAGGGTGCCGCCGGTGTCACCGGCGCGGGTCTCGCGACGCTGGCCGGCGGTCTCCAGTCGCACAAGCCCGCCCTGGTCGACGGCATCGGCCTGATCGTCGGCATCGACCGCTTCATGAGCGAGGCCCGCGCCCTGACCAACTTCGCGGGCAACGCGGTGGCGACCGTCCTGATCGGCACCTGGACCAAGGAGATCGACAAGGACCGGGTCGCCGAGGTGCTGGCCGGCCGGGTCCCGTTCGACGAGCGGACGCTCCTGGACGACGGCCACGGCGGCGGCGACACCCCGGCGGAGCTGCCCGAGCAGGGTGGCGAGAAGGAGCTGGCCAAGGCCTGACCCCCCGCCCCGCACAGCACCGGGCGGCTGAGGGCTCCCCCCGACGCTCAGCCGCCCGGCCCTTTCCCCTCCTCCTTGCCTTGACGTCCGCGTCAAGGCTTACGTTCGTCCTCATGCGAATCGGTGAGCTGGCCGCACGCGCCGGGACCACGACGCGGACGCTGCGGTACTACGAGTCGCGCGGGCTGCTGCCCGCGCGGCGGGACGCCCAGGGGTACCGGACCTACGACGAGCGCGACGTGAAGCTGCTGGACCAGATCAGGACGCTGCGCGACTTCGGGTTCGACCTGGAGGAGACCCGCCCTTTCGTGGAGTGCCTGCGGGCCGGTCACCCGGAGGGCGACTCGTGCCCGGCGTCGCTGGCCGTCTACCGCCGCAAGCTGGCGGAGTTGGACGCCCTGATCGGCGAGCTGCGGGGCGTGCGCGCGACGGTCGCGGACCAGCTGGTGCGCGCGGAGCGGGCGCGTGACGGGCTGGCCACCGAGGCGCTGGTTCCGGGGGGCCCGGAGCCCGAGTGCGAACTGGGAGGGCGAGGACTGTGAGCGTAGCGACTGGTGTGGCCGAGGTGACCGACGCGACCTTCGCGGACGAGGTCGTCGGGGCAGGGCTGCCGGTGCTGGTGGAGTTCACGGCGGACTGGTGCCCGCCGTGCCGGCAGATGGCCCCGGTGCTCGGCGCCCTGGCCGCGGAGGAGGCGGACCGGCTCCGGGTGGTCCAGCTGAACGTCGACGAGAACCCGGAGACGACCAACGCCTACAAGGTGCTGTCGATGCCGACCTTCATGCTGTTCCGCGACGGTGAGCCGGTGAAGGCGATGGTGGGCGCCCGGCCGAAGCGGCGGCTGCTGGAGGAGCTGTCCGACGTGCTGTGACCGGCGCAGGCAGAAGAAATCCCCCGAGTGCAATTGCGCTCGGGGGATTTCTTTGCGTATATTCGTTGATTCGTGACTTCAGAAAATAGGCGTCACGAAGAAGTTCACTGAGCACAGTATATGCGGGCGGGAGTGGCATTGTCAAACAACGAATTTCCGGACGATGAATTGCGGCACGAACAGGAATTCATCGACGGGCTGTACGCGCGCGTGGACGCGCTGCGGGGCGACACCGAGGTCTCGGTCACGGACGCGCTCGCGCAGGGCAACACCCCGATGCAGGCCAGACTGGAACGGGACATCCTCGTCGCCGAGCGCTCCGGGCTGCTCGCCGCGCTCAACGCGGTGGACGGCTCCCTGTGCTTCGGCCGCATCGACCTGGCCTCCGGTGCGGGCCACCACATCGGCCGCATCGGCCTGCGCGCCGACGACGCCGAACGCACCCCCGTACTGATCGACTGGCGGGCCGACGTCGCCCGCCCCTTCTACCTGGCGACCGGCCACACCCCCATGGGCCTGCGCCGCCGCCGGCACATCGCGAGCGAGGGCCGCCGCGTCACCGCCCTGCACGACGAGATCCTCGACCTCGGCGACGAGATGCGCACCGGCCACGAGGACCCGTCGGGCGACGCCGTGCTGCTCGCCGCGCTGAACTCCGCGCGCACCGGCCGCATGGGCGACATCGTGCAGACCATCCAGGCCGACCAGGACCGCATCATCCGCGCCCCGCACCGCGGCGTGCTGGTCGTCGAGGGCGGCCCCGGCACCGGCAAGACCGCCGTCGCCCTGCACCGCGCCGCCTACCTGCTCTACGAACACCGCGAACTGCTCGCCAAGCGCGCCGTCCTCATCGTCGGCCCCAACCCGGCCTTCCTCGGCTACATCGGCGAGGTGCTGCCCTCGCTGGGCGAGACCGGGGTGCTCCTCGCCACCGTCGGCGAGCTGTTCCCCGGCGTGAAGGCCACCGCCGCCGACACTCCCGAGGCGGCGGCGGTGAAGGGCCGGGCCGACATGGCCGGCGTCCTCGCCGAGGTGGTCCGCGACCGGCAGGCGCTGCCGGACCCGGTCATCGCGATCGAGCACGACCGGGACGTCCTCATGCTCGACGACGACCTGGTCAACGTCGCCCGCGAGCGCACCCGCGCCACGGGGCTCCCGCACAACGTGGCCCGCGAGCACTTCGAGGGCCACATCCTCAACACCCTCACCGACATGGTCGCCGAACGCATCGGCACCGACCCCTACGACGGCACCAACCTCCTCGACCCCAGCGACATCACCCAGATCCGCGACGAACTGGCCGAGAACCCCGAGGTCTGGTCGGCCGTCGACCGGCTCTGGCCCCGGCTGACCCCCCGGCGTCTCGTCGCCGACTTCCTCGCCGCACCCGAGGACTTCCTGCCCGCCGAGGACGCCGCCGCCGTGCGCCGCCCGGTCACCCGGCACTGGACGGTCTCCGACGTCCCCCTGCTGGACGAGGCGGCCGAGCTGCTCGGCGTCGACGACCGGATCGCCCGCTCCCGCGCCGAGCGTGAGCGGGAGGAGCAGATCGCCTACGCGCAGGGCGTGCTCGACGTGTCGTACGCGTCCCGGACCTACGAGTTCGAGGACAAGGACGAGGAGGACGCCGAGGTCCTGCTCGCCCACGACATCATCGACGCCGAGCGCTTCGCCGAGCGCCAGGAGGAGGACGACCACCGCAGCGCCGCCGAGCGCGCGGCGGCCGACCGCACCTGGGCGTTCGGGCACATCATCGTCGACGAGGCCCAGGAGCTGTCCCCGATGGCGTGGCGGCTGCTGATGCGCCGCTGCCCGACCCGCTCCATGACCCTGGTCGGCGACCCGGCGCAGACCGCGGAGGCGGCCGGTGTCGGCTCCTGGTCGAAGATCCTCGCGCCCTACGTCGAGGACCGCTGGGAGCACACCCGCCTCGGCGTCAACTACCGCACCCCGGCCGAGATCATGGACCTCGCGGCGGCCGTCGTCCGCGCCGAGGACCCGGAGTTCGCCCCGCCGAGCTCGGTGCGCTCCACGGGCGTGCGCCCCTGGATCCGGGCCGCCGGCGACCTCCCGGCCGCCGTCGCCGAGGCCGTCCGGGAGCTGGCCCCGGACGAGGGCCGCCTCGCCGTCATCGCCCCGCGCGAGCTGCACGGCGCGCTCGCGGCCCGCCTGGACGGCGTCACGGCGGGCGCCGAGCCGGACCTGACCCGGTCCGTCGTCCTCCTCGACCCGCGCCAGTCCAAGGGCCTGGAGTTCGACTCCGTCCTGGTGGTCGAGCCCGGCCGCTACGGCACGAGCGACCTGTACGTGGCCCTCACCCGCGCCACCCAGCACCTCGGCGTCCTGCACGCCGAGCCGCTGCCGAAGGGGCTGGTGGACGCGGCCGGGTAGACCGGGTCACCGGGGTCGGAACCTCCGGGGAAGGCCCCGGCTGCCGCCGGGCGGCCGGGGACCGGTCCGTCACGCCGGCCGCAGCCACACCGTCGCCAGGGGCGGCAGGGTCAGCCGGATGCTCGCCGGGCGGCCGTGCCACCCCTGCGGCTCCGGCTTCACCGGGCCCGGGTTGCCCACGTCGCCGCCGCCGTACCGGGCGGCGTCGGTGTTGAGCACCTCGTGCCAGGCGGGCACCTCGTCGGGTACGCCGAGCCGGTAGTCGGGGCGGACGACCGGCGCGAAGTTCGACACCGCCAGCAGCGGGACGCCGTCCGCGTCGTACCGCAGGAACGCGAGGACGTTGTCCTCGGCCGCGTCCCCTACCACCCACGAGAAGCCGGCGGGGTGGGTGTCCCGCTGCCACAGCGCGGGGGTGTCCCGGTACGCGGTGTTCAGATCGCGGACCAGGTCCAGCACGCCCCGGTGGTCGGCCGCCGCCCCGTACTGCGGATCGAGCAGCCACCAGTCGGGGCCGCGCTCCTCGGACCACTCGGCGCCCTGCGCGAACTCCTGTCCCATGAACAGCAGCTGCTTGCCGGGGTGCGCCCACATGAAACCGAGGTACGCCCGCTCGTTCGCGCGCTGCTGCCACCAGTCGCCCGGCATCTTCGACACCAGCGACTTCTTGCCGTGCACCACCTCGTCGTGCGATATCGGCAGCACGTAGTTCTCGCTGTACGCGTACACCATGGAGAACGTCATCTCCCCGTGGTGGTACTTGCGGTGCACCGGCTCGTGGCTCAGGTACTCCAGCGAGTCGTGCATCCAGCCCATGTTCCACTTCAGCCCGAACCCGAGCCCGCCGAAGCCGCTGGGCCCCTTGTGGTGCGTGGCCCGCGTGACCCCGTCCCAGGCCGTGGACTCCTCGGCGACGGTCACGACGCCCGGCACCCGCCGGTACACGGTGGCGTTCATCTCCTGGAGGAACGCCACCGCGTCCAGGTTCTCCCGGCCGCCGTGCTCGTTGGGCGTCCACTGGCCCGGCTCGCGCGAGTAGTCCAGGTACAGCATCGAGGCGACCGCGTCGACGCGCAGCCCGTCGATGTGGAACTCCTCGCACCAGTACACGGCGTTGGCGACGAGGAAGTTGCGCACCTCGCGGCGCCCGAAGTCGAACTCCAGCGTCCCCCAGTCCGGATGGGCGGCCCGGAGCGGATCGGAGTGCTCGTACAGGGGGCGTCCGTCGAACTCGGCCAGCGCCCAGTCGTCGCGCGGGAAGTGCGCCGGCACCCAGTCCATGAGGACGCCGATGCCGGCCTGGTGCAGCCGGTCGACCAGGTACCTGAAGTCGTCGGGGTCGCCGAGCCGGGCCGTGGGCGCGTAGAAGCCGGTGACCTGGTAGCCCCACGAGCCGCCGAAGGGGTGCTCGGCGACCGGCATCAGCTCGACGTGCGTGAAGCCCAGGTCCTTGACGTACGCGGGCAGTTGCTCCGCGAGCTCGCGGTACGTCAGACCCGGGCGCCAGGACGGCAGGTGGACCTCGTACACCGACATCGGGGACTCGTGCGCGGGCGCGCCGGCGCGGGCGGCCAGCCATGCGTCGTCGCCCCAGGTGTAGTCCGAGGCGTGCACGACGGAGGACGTGGCCGGCGGGACCTCCGTGCGGCGGGCCAGCGGGTCGGCGCGGAAGGTGCGCGAGCCGTCGGGCCGGGTGATCTCGAACTTGTACAGTTCGCCCGCGCCGATGCCGGGCAGGAACACCTCCCACACGCCGGTCCCGCCGAGCGACCGCATGGGGTGGCCGGTGCCGTCCCAGAAGTTGAAGCCGCCGGCGACGCGCACCCCGCGCGCGTTCGGCGCCCACACCGCGAAACGGGTGCCGGTCACCCCCTGGTGGGTCGTCGGGTGCGCGCCGAGCGCCTGCCACAGCTGCTCGTGCCGGCCCTCGCCGATCAGGTGCAGGTCCAGGTCGCCCAGGGTGGGCAGGAAGCGGTACGGGTCCTCGGTCTCCTGGACCGTCCCCTCGTAGGCGACGAGGAGCCGGTAGGCCGGGACCTCGGCGAGCGGCAGCAGTCCCGAGAAGAATCCCTCCCCGTCGCGGGTCAGCTCGGCGCGCAGTTCGCCGGCCAGGACGGTCACGGCGAGCGCGTACGGCCGGAACACCCGGACGGCGATTCCGCCGGGCACCGGGTGTGCGCCGAGCACGGAGTGCGGGTCGTGGTGCGTGCCGGCCAGCAGCCGCTCCCGGTCACCGGCGTCGAGCGCGACGGAGGCGGTGGCTCCGACGGGGGCGGGGGCGGTGTCCACGGCCGCCGCGCCGGCGGTGGTCCGCCGCGGCGCGGGAGCCCTCCTCGCGACGGTCTTCCTCGCCGCCGGGGCCTTCTTCGCGGTGGCCCTCGTGGTGACGGTCTTCTCGGGCACTGTCTTCTCGGTCACGGTCTTCTTCGCCGCCGGGGCCTTCTTCGCGGCGGCCTTTTTCGTGACGGCCTTCTTGGACACGGCCTTCTCGGTCACCGTCTTCTTCGTGGCCGCCGTCTTCGCGACCACTTTCTTCGCGACCACTTTCTTCGCCGGCGCCTTCTCGGCAGGAGCGTTCGTGGCGGTGGTCCTCTTCGCCGTGGCCCTCTTCGCAGTGACCTTCTCTGGACCCTTTCCCTGCGGGACCACCTTCTTCACGGCTGCCCTCGCCGTCTTCTTCACCGCCTTCTGCGCGGGTGTCCTCTCGGCGGCCGCCATTTTCGTGCTCTTCTCCTCGGCCGTCTTCTTCGGATCCGGACCGCTGGACGGGGGGCGGGGGGTCACGGGAGGAGCCTCCTAGGCGACGAGCGAGCGGGAAGAGAGGATCAAGAGATGACGCCGGGCCGGTCGGGCACGGCCAGGCGGCGCACCGCGGAGAGGGGCACCGGGAGCCAGTCGGGACGGTGCCGGGCCTCGTACACCACCTCGTAGACGGCCTTGTCCGTCTCGTAGGCGCGCAGCAGCACCGGGTCGGTGCGCGGGTCGAAGCCGCCGGCCTCCGCGTACCCGGTGCAGTACGCGGCCCGGCAGGTCTCGGCCCAGCCGGGTACCGGGGTCTCGGCCGAGTGCGCCGCGTAGTCGAAGGAGCGCAGCATCCCCGCGACGTCCCGGACCGCGGGCTGCGGCAGCCGCCGCTCGGCCAGCGGTTTCGCGGGCTCGCCCTCGAAGTCGATCAGCGACCACTGCCCGGAGGGCGACCGCAGGCACTGGCCGAGGTGCAGATCGCCGTGCACGCGCTGCGCGGTCCAGGTGCGGCCCTCGCCGGCCAGGTCGGCCAGGGCCGTGAACGCCGTGCGCAGGCCGGGCGCGTACGGCGTCAGGGCCGGCACCGCGTGGACGGCCTCCTCCAGCCGCGCGATCATGCCGTCGACCAGCGGCCGCAGCCGGCTGTGGCCCAGCGTGACCGTCGGCAGGGCGCGGGCCAGCGCGGTGTGCACCTCGGCCGTGGCCCGGCCGAGCGCCCGGGCCTCGGCGGCGAAGTCCTCGCCTTTGGCCAGTTCGCGCAGGGCCAGCTCCCAGCCGTCGGTCGCGCCCTGCATGTACGGCTGGAGCACGCCCAGCACCCAGGTCCGCCCGGTCAGGTCCGCCACCATCCAGCCCGTGGGCGCGGGCACCCGGGGGCAGCCCTCGCGGGCCAGCGCCAGCGGCAGCTCCAGATCCGGGTTGATCCCGGGCACGATCCGGCGCAACAGCTTGAGAATGAACGTATCTCCATACACGACCGACGAGTTCGACTGCTCGGCGGTCATCAGGCGTGGGACCAGTCCGGAGCGGATCTCCTGGTCCGGGTCGCGCTCGAAGCGGAGCCCGCCGACGCGGGCACGGGAGCGCAGCGCCTCCAGCAGCACCTCGGCGGGCCTGGTGTCGTGCAGGGCGTCGTAGGCGGTGCGCCCGGCCAGTGGGCCCTCGGTGACGTGCCCGATCAGGGCGGGCGCAAGCCGGGGCGGCAGCGCCTCGCGCACCCCGATCAGCAGCTGGTAGCAGTCGCCCGGCTGCTCGGGGGAAGCGAGGGCCGGCACGAGCGGCTGGTGGGCGCGCACCAGCACGTGGAAGAGGCCGAGACGGGCGTCGGCCGGCAGCAGCTCGGTGGCCGCGACCAGCGAGAACCCGGTGACCGGGCGCCCCTTGCCCGCGAACCAGCGCTGCCGCGGCAGCCATTCCCGCAGCAGCGGGTCCAGGGACGCAAGGAGTCCGGGCGGGCTCGTGACGGTGCGTATGACGGCTTCCGACATGGCGTCGCGTCCTTTCCCCGGGTCGTCGGGGTGTTACTGATGCGTGCCCCGGGCGGGGCGGGGGAAACCGCCCCGCCCGGGGGCGGGGGCTAAGCGGCGTCCTTGCGGAGCCGGAACCAGTAGAAGCCGTGCCCGGCGAGCGTCAGCAGGTACGGCAGCTCGCCGACGGCCGGGAAGCGGACCCCGCCGAACAGCTCGACGGGGTGGCGTCCCTCGAAGGCGCTCAGATCGAGCTCGGTGGGCTGGGCGAACCGGGAGAAGTTGTGGACGCACAGCACCAGGTCGTCCTCGTACTCGCGCAGGAAGGCCAGTACGGCGGGGTTGGACGAGGGCAGTTCGGTGAACGATCCCAGGCCGAACGCCACGTTCTGCTTGCGGATCTCGATCATGCGGCGGGTCCAGTGCAGCAGCGAGGACGGCGAGGCCATCGACGCCTCGACGTTCGTCACCTGGTAGCCGTAGACCGGGTCCATGATCGTCGGCAGGAACAGCCGGCCCGGGTCCGACGACGAGAAGCCGGCGTTGCGGTCCGGGGTCCACTGCATGGGGGTGCGCACCGCGTCGCGGTCGCCGAGCCAGATGTTGTCGCCCATGCCGATCTCGTCGCCGTAGTACAGGATCGGCGAGCCGGGCAGGGACAGCAGCAGGGCGGTGAACAGCTCGATCTGGTTGCGGTCGTTGTCGAGGAGCGGGGCGAGGCGCCGTCGGATGCCGATGTTGGCGCGCATCCGCGGGTCCTTGGCGTACTCCGCCCACATGTAGTCGCGCTCTTCGTCGGTGACCATCTCCAGGGTCAGCTCGTCGTGGTTGCGCAGGAAGATGCCCCACTGGCAGCCGGACGGGATCGCCGGGGTCTTCGCCAGGATCTCCGAGACCGGGTAGCGCGACTCCCTCCGGACCGCCATGAAGATCCGCGGCATCACCGGGAAGTGGAACGCCATGTGGCACTCGTCGCCGCCGCTCGGATAGTCACCGAAGTAGTCGACGACGTCCTCCGGCCACTGGTTGGCCTCGGCGAGGAGCACCGTGTCCGGATACTGGTCGTCGATCTCCTTGCGCACCCGCTTCAGGAAGGCGTGCGTGGCCGGGAGGTTCTCGCAGTTGGTGCCCTCCTGCTGGTACAGGTACGGCACGGCGTCCAGGCGGAACCCGTCGATGCCGAGGTCCAGCCAGAACTTCAGGGCCGAGATCATCTCCTCCTGCACGGCCGGGTTCTCGTAGTTCAGGTCCGGCTGGTGGGAGAAGAAGCGGTGCCAGTAGTACTGCTTGCGGACCGGGTCGTACGTCCAGTTCGACGCCTCGGTGTCCACGAAGATGATCCGCGCGTCCTGGAACTGCTTGTCGTCGTCGGCCCAGACGTAGTAGTCGCCGTAGGGGCCGTCGGGGTTCTTCCGGGACTCCTGGAACCACGGGTGCTGGTCGCTGGTGTGGTTCATGACGAAGTCGATGATCACGCGCATGCCGCGCTGGTGGGCGGCGTCGACGAACTCGACGAAGTCGGCCAGGTCGCCGAACTCGGGCAGGACGGCGGTGTAGTCGGAGACGTCGTAGCCGCCGTCCCTGAGCGGTGACTTGAAGAAGGGCGGCAGCCACAGGCAGTCCACCCCGAGCCACTGCAGGTAGTCCAGTTTGGCGGTCAGGCCCTTGAGGTCACCGACGCCGTCGCCGTTGCTGTCCTGGAAGGAACGGACGAGGACCTCGTAGAAGACGGCCCGCTTGAACCAGTCCGGGTCGCGGTCCTTGGCGGGAGTGTCCTCGAAGGTGTCCGGTACGGGCTCGTTGACGATCATGTTGTCGGGGACCCTCCGATCTGCGGGGTGGACGGTCGCAGAACCGTGCAGACATGCGCGGGCGTCCGGCCCGGCTCGAGGCGCACATAGTTGGCCCTGCCCCAGTGATAGGTCTCACCGGTGAGCTCGTCGCGCACCGGCACCGACTCGTGCCAGTCCAGGCCGAGTTGCGGCATGTCCAACGAGACCGTGGCCTCCTGGGTGTGGTGGGGGTCGAGGTTCACGACCACCAGAACCGTGTTCGATCCCTGGCGCTTCGAGTACACGATCACCTCTTCGTTGTCCGCGTGGTGGAAGTGCAGATCGCGCAACTGCCGCAGGGCCGGGTTCTCGCGCCGGAGGGTGTTGAGCTTGGTGATGAGGGGGGCGATGGTGCGGCCCTCGCGGTGGGCGGCGTCCCAGTCGCGGGGGGTGAGCTGGTACTTCTCGCTGTCGAGGTATTCCTCGCTGCCCTCGCGCAGGGGGGTGTTCTCGCAGAGTTCGTAGCCGCTGTAGATGCCCCAGGTGGGGGAGAGGGTGGCGGCGAGGACGGCGCGGACCTCGAAGGCGGGGCGGCCGCCGTGCTGGAGGTAGGCGTGCAGGATGTCGGGGGTGTTGGCGAAGAAGTTGGGCCGCATGTAGGCGGCGGCGTCCCCCGCGAGTTCGGTGAGGTACTGGGTCAGTTCCTGCTTGGTGTTGCGCCAGGTGAAGTAGGTGTAGGACTGCTGGAAGCCGATCTGGGCGAGGGTGGCCATCATCGCGGGGCGGGTGAAGGCCTCCGCCAGGAAGATGACGTCGGGGTCGGCGTGGTTGATCTCGCCGATGACGCGTTCCCAGAAGACGACGGGTTTGGTGTGGGGGTTGTCGACGCGGAAGATGCGCACGCCGTGGTCCATCCAGAACCTGAGGACGCGGACGGTCTCGGCGACGATGCCGTCCATGTCGGCGTCGAAGGCGATCGGGTAGATGTCCTGGTACTTCTTGGGCGGGTTCTCGGCGTGGGCGATGGTGCCGTCGGGGCGG
>NZ_JBIDAN010000009.1:162190-328613 GCF_043202495.1 Streptomyces sp. NPDC048185 | reverse complement strand
GCGGCGGTGTCGAAGGTGCCGTGGGGCCGGTCGGCGGTGCCCTCGGAGCGGGGGAAGAACTCGTACCAGGAGCCGTACAGGGCACGTTCCCGCTCCACCAGCAGCGGCAGCGGGTCGGAGGTGGTGACCAGCTCCCGCAGCGGATGCCGGGCCAGCACCGCGTCCACCTCCGGCGTCAACGCCCCCGCCAGCCGTGACGCGGCCGGGCGCGACTCGTCCCGCAGCGCGTCGACGGCGGCCAGGAGCTGCTTGCGCGCCCGGCTCTCCGGTACGTCCGCGGCGGCGCGCTCGTACAGCCGGGCGCCCTCCTCCAGGACCAGCTCCGTGTCGATGCCCGCCGGGATCTTGATCTGCGCGTGGTGCCGCCAGGTGGTGACCGGATCACCCCACGCCTCGACGGTGTACGACCAGAGGCCGGGCTCCCCGGCCCGCACCGTGGCTCCCCAGCGGTCGGTGCCCGGGGCCAGCTCCCGCATCGGCGTCCACGGGCCCGGCCGGCCCCGCGGATCTCTGAGGACGACGTTGGCCGCCACCGCGTCGTGGCCCTCCCGGAACACGGTGGCCGATATCTCGAACGCCTCGCCGGTCACGGCCTTGGCGGGCCGGCGTCCGCCCTGGATGACGGGGCGCACGTCGAGCACGGGGATGCGCCCGACGACGGTGGAACGCCCGGCCGAGGGTGGTTCCGGGGCCGGCGGCCCGGCCTCGGCCGGGCGCACGGGGACCGCTCCGGTGCCGGGTGCGGTGGGGGGTGGCGAGTGGTGCTTGGCGGGCATGACCGCTCCTGTCCGCGTCAACGAGGGTGGGCGGATGACTCTGGGGAGATGGGTCCTGCGGGTGTGCCTTGTGGGGCGTACCGCAGGAGCCTTCCCCCACTGTTCGGGTGGGCAATCCGGCACTTTGTTAACTACTCGCGCGTATGTCGACACACACGGCGGGTCCCGTCCGAACGCCTTCCCGCGCGTCGCTCCCGCAATCAGTGCCTCCGCGACATGTGCAGCTTTTCGTGCGGGGCGACATGTCACAAGAAGGCCGATGGGGAAAGATCCGGCCATATCGACACGCCGATGCGTGCAGCCCCGTCCGGCGTGCGAGGGTGAGGCCGTTCAAGCGGATTGGGGGGTTGTGGGGCGAAGCCCCCGGCGAGGGACGGAGCAACGCCGGTAACGTCATGAACGACGAGGGAACACGCACCCCGTCCAATCGAGCGAACGCGCAGAGGTGGAGTGTGAAGGCGATCCGTCGACTGACCGTCCGTCCCGTTCTCCCCGACCCCCTCCGGCCACTCAGCGATCTGGCCCGCAATCTGCGCTGGTCCTGGCATGCGGAGACCCGCGACCTCTTCCAGTCCGTCGACCCCGGATGCTGGGCCGAGTCCGGCCGCGACCCGGTGCGGCTGCTCGGCACCGTCCCGCCCGCGCGGCTGGCGGAGCTGGCCGAGGACCGCCGGTTCCTGCGCCGGCTGGCCGCGGTGGCCGACGACCTCGACCACTACATGACCGGCGACCGCTGGTACCAGGTCCAGCCGGGCCGACTGCCCGCCGCCGTCGCCTACTTCTCACCCGAGTTCGGCATCACCGCCGCCCTGCCCCAGTACTCCGGCGGCCTCGGCATCCTGGCCGGCGACCACCTGAAGGCGGCCAGCGACCTCGGAGTGCCGCTCGTCGGGGTCGGCCTGCTCTACCGGCACGGCTACTTCCGGCAGTCCCTGTCCCGGGACGGCTGGCAGCAGGAGCACTACCCCGTCCTCGACCCGCACGAGCTGCCGCTGGCCCCGCTCAAGGAGGCCGACGGCACCCCGGCCCGCGTCGCCCTCGCCCTGCCCGGCGGCCGGGAGCTGCGCGCCCGGATCTGGCTGGCCCAGGTCGGCCGGGTGCCGCTGCTGCTCCTGGACTCGGACGTCGAGGAGAACGACCTCGGCGAACGCGGCGTCACCGACCGGCTCTACGGCGGCGGCAGCGAACACCGGCTCCTCCAGGAGATGCTGCTGGGCATAGGAGGTGTCCGGGCGGTACGGACGTACTGCCGGCTCACCGGGCACGCCGAACCGGAGGTGTTCCACACCAACGAGGGCCACGCCGGGTTCCTCGGCCTGGAGCGCATCGCCGAACTCTGCGACCGGGGGCTGGAGTTCGACTCCGCGCTGGAGGCGGTCCGGGCGGGCACCGTCTTCACCACCCACACGCCCGTCCCGGCCGGCATCGACCGCTTCGACCGCGAACTGGTCGCCCGCCACTTCGGCCCCGGCTCCGAGCTGCCCCGCATCGACGTCGAGCGCGTCCTGCGGCTGGGCATGGAGACCTATCCCGGCGGCGAGCCCAACCTGTTCAACATGGCCGTGATGGGCCTGCGCCTGGCCCAGCGGGCCAACGGCGTCTCCCTGCTGCACGGCGGCGTCAGCCGGGAGATGTTCTCCGGACTGTGGCCCGGCTTCGACGCCGAGGAGGTGCCGATCACCTCCGTCACCAACGGTGTGCACGCCCCGACCTGGGTCGCCCCCGAGGTGTTCCGGCTCGGCGCCCGGCAGATCGGCGTGCAGCGGGCCGAGGACGCCATGACCGTCGGCGGCTCGGACCGCTGGGACTCCGTCGCCGACATCCCCGACCAGGACATCTGGGAGCTGCGCCGCACCCTGCGCGAGCAACTGGTCACCGAGGTGCGCGAGCGGCTGCGCGCCTCCTGGCGGCAGCGCGGCGCGGGCACCGCCGAGCTGGGCTGGATCGACGACGTCCTCGACCCGGACGTGCTCACCATCGGGTTCGCGCGGCGCGTCCCGTCGTACAAGCGGCTCACGCTGATGCTGCGCGACCGGGACCGGCTGACGGAGCTGCTGCTGCACCCCGAGCGGCCGGTCCAGATCGTCGTCGCGGGCAAGGCGCACCCGGCGGACGACGGCGGCAAGCGGCTGGTGCAGGAGCTGGTGCGGTTCGCGGACGACCCGCGGGTGCGGCACCGCATCGTGTTCCTGCCCGACTACGGCATGGCGATGGCGCAGAAGCTCTACCCGGGCTGCGACATCTGGCTGAACAACCCGCTGCGGCCCCTGGAGGCGTGCGGGACCAGCGGCATGAAGGCGGCGCTCAACGGCTGCCTCAACCTGTCGGTGCTGGACGGCTGGTGGGACGAGTGGTACCAGCCGGACTTCGGCTGGGCCATCCCCACCGCCGACGGCGCCGGGACCGACGCGGACCGGCGCGACGCCATAGAGGCCGCCGCCCTCTACGACCTGCTGGAGCAGCGGATCACCCCCCGCTTCTACGAGCGGGGAGCGAGCGGGCTGCCCGACCGGTGGATCGAGATGGTCCGCAGGACCCTGAGCCTGCTCGGCCCGAAGGTCCTGGCCGGCCGGATGGTCCGGGAGTACGTCGAGCGGCTGTACGCACCGGCGGCCGAGGCGCACCGCGCGATGGACCCGGATTCCGCCCGGGCGCTCGCCGAGTGGAAGACCCGGGTGCGGGCGGCCTGGTCCGGCGTGAGCGTCGACCACGTCGAGACGTCCGCGCCCGCCGCCACGGCGGAGCTCGGCTCGACGCTCGGCCTGCGGGTGCGGGTGAACCTCGGCGACCTCGCCCCGGACGACGTGGAGGTCCAGGCGGTCTCCGGCCGGGTGGACTCCGAGGACCGCATCACGGACGCGGCGACCGTGCCGCTGAAACCGGTGGGCGGCCCCGACCTGGAGGGCCGCTGGCTGTACGAGGGCCCGCTCGCCCTGGACCGCACCGGCCCGTTCGGCTACACGGTCCGCATCCTGCCCGCGCACCGGCTGCTGGCGTCCGGTGCGGAGGCCGGGCTGGTCGCGGTGCCGTCCGACGAGGTGGGGGAGGCGGCGGGGCTGCTGATGCGGTGAGGCCCGAGCGGCGGCGGGGCGGCGCTCAGTCCTCCTCGTCGCCGCCGCTCAGCCGCCGCAGGACGGTGCCGCAGCGGCGGGCGTAGGCGTGCTGGAAACCCCGGGTCGCCGGGCCGCCGGCCTTGGCGTACCACTTGGCCGGGCGGCTGAAGGCGGTCACGGTCAGCCAGACCGTGCCGTCGCCGGTGCGGTCCACGACGAAGGCCTCCTCGCCGGACTCGGGGTGGCCGGGCAGGGTGCCGTACGCCCAGCCGGCCCGGCGGTGCTCCTCCAGCGTCCACACCACCCGGCAGGGCGCCTTGATCATCCCGGCGAGGGTGACGGTGACGTCGACGCCGGGCGCGGCGCGGTCCGCGCTCGCGTCGATGCCGACGCCCATCGCCCGGTGCATCTCCCAGGTCAGCACGGCCTCGGCCGCCCGCCGGAACACCGGCTCGCCCTCCCCGAGGCGCGTGCGTACGTGCATGGGGCGGAAGCCGGGCGGGCAGTGGTCCTGCTCGCGGGTGGCGCCGACGTCGTCGTACGTGAAGGACATGGGCACCAAGGGTAGGGCGGCACCCGGGAACCGGTGGTTCCGGGTGCCGCCCGCGGTGCCGGCGCTCGTGCCGGTGCCGGTCAGTTCACGTTGATCGCGGACCAGGCCGCGGCCACCGTCTTGTACTCGGTGCTGGTGGAGCCGTACAGCGCCGAGGCCGCGTTCAGGGTCGCCGTGCGGGCGGCCTTGTAGTTGGTCGTGGACGTCATGTACGTGGTCAGCGCCTTGTACCAGATCTGCAGCGCCTTGGCGCGGCCGATGCCGGTGACGGTGGAGCCGTTGTACGTCGGGGAGTTGTAGCTGACCCCGTCGACCGTCCTCGCCCCGCTGCCCACGGCGAGCAGGAAGAAGAAGTGGTTGGCCGGGCCCGACGAGTAGTGCACGTCGACGCTGCCGAGGCTGGAGGACCAGTAGTCCTTGGACGCGCCGTCCTTGCTGGGCTTGTCCATGTAGCGCAGCGGGGTGCCGTCGCCGTTGATGTCGATCTTCTCGCCGATGAGGTAGTCGCCCTTGTCGGCGGAGTTGGCCGCGTAGTACTCCACGCCGGTGCCGAAGATGTCGCTGGTCGCCTCGTTGAGGCCGCCGGACTCGCCGCTGTAGTTGAGGCCCGCGGTGTTGGAGGTGACGCCGTGGCTCATCTCGTGCCCGGCCACGTCCAGCGAGGTCAGCGGGCTGGTGTTGCCGTAGCCGTCGCCGTAGGTCATGCAGAAGCAGCTGTCGTCCCAGAAGGCGTTGACGTACTGGTTGCCGTAGTGGACCCGGGAGTAGGCCGCCTTGCCGTCGTTCTTGATGCCGTTGCGGCCGAAGGTGTTCTTGTAGAAGTCCCAGGTGACCTGCGCGCCGTAGGCGGCGTCCACGGCGGCCGTCTGGTCGGTCGAGGAGCTGGAGGCGGTGCCGGTGCCCCAGACGTCGTCGGCGTCGGTGAACAGGGTGCCGGTGCCGGAGGTCCTGCGGGCCAGGTTGTACGTCTTGTGGCCGCCGCGCCCGGTGTCGTACAGCTGGTACGTCGAGCCCGACTTGTAGGTGCCGAGGGTGACCGTGCCCGAGTAGAGGCTCTTGCCGGAGCCCGTCTCGATGCCCTGGTACTCGTGCAGCTTGGCGCCCGTGGCCGCGTCGGTGATGACGTGCAGCTCGTTGGGGGTGCCGTCGTCCTGGAGGCCGCCGACGACGGTCTCGTAGGCGAGGACCGGCTTGCCGTCGGCCGCCCAGATCACCTTGCGGGGCGCGGAGCCGGCCGTGGCCTGCGACGACCCGGCGTCCTTCGCGGCGCCGAGCGCCTGCTGCTGCGCCTTCGACGCGGCGATCTTCGGCGTCACGGTGGCGACCTTGATGGCGGCGTTCGTCGCTCTGGTCACGCCCTGGGTGGCGCCGGACTTCGCCTGGTGCACGACGAGGTCGCCGCCGAGGACGGGCAGGCCCTCGTAGGTGCGCTCGTAGCGGGTGTGGACGGTGCCGTCGACGTCCCGCACGACGTCCTTGACGACCAGCTTCTCCTGGGCGCCGAGGCCTATCCGCTGGGCCGTCGCGGCAGCGGACTGCTGCTGCTCCTGGATGAGCGCGGTGCGGGCGGAGTCCGACAGCAGCACCGGGGCGCCCGGGAGGGCCTTCGGCGCGGCGGTGTCGGCGGTGGCGCTGCCGGCGGTCAGGCCGGTGGTGAGCAGGGCGCCGGCCGCGACGGCGGTGGCGACGGCCAGCGTGCTGCGCTTGTGGCGCGCGAAGAGGGAGGACACACAAGCTCCTTCGGTGGGGGAGTCCGGTCGGCGTGGGGTGGCCGGCCGGCGTTGAGTGCGAAGTTGTGCGGCGGGTGAGGGAAGAGTGACACCAGTGCCGCGTACATGTCAGGAGGGTCGAATGATGTTGGCCGAAAATCGACGACCGGGTGAATGTTGCGGAAACATGAACCCGTGTGACCTCGGCAAAACCGCAACCCCGCCCGCGTATGGGCTTGGCAAAAACGCGGCGGTCATGGGGAGGGCGCCGCCCCCGGGAATAGAACCTCCGGGGACGGCGCCCTGACTGTGGTGGGACGGTGCGGGCCTACGGGAAGGTGAGGCGCCAGGCGTCGATGTAGCCGGTGTCCAGCCGGCCCAGGTCCTGGACGCGCAGCTTCCAGGTGCCGTTGGCCGCTTCGGACGAGGCGTTGACCGTGTAGGTCTCGTGCACGTCGTCCGCCGAGTCGTAGCCGCTGTTCTTCAGGCGGTACGTCGACCCGTCCGGGGCCACCAGGTCGATCTGCAGGTCACCGCGCCAGGTGTGCACGATGTCCACGCCCACCTGGAGGTTGCTCGGCGCGTTGCCGGTACGGCCGGAAACCGTGATCGAGGAGGTCACGGCGGCGCCGTAGTCGGGGATGTTCACGTTGGCGGCGTTCTCGACGGTCGTGCCGCCGCCACCGCCGCCGCCCGAGCGGGAGCCGACGTTGATGGCCGCCCACGCGTCCTGCACCGCCTTGTACTCGGCGCTGTCGGTGCCGTACAGCTCACCGGTCGCCGCGAGGGTGCCGGTGCGGGCGCCCGCGTAGTTGGTGGTCGACGTGAACTTCGTGGTCAGCGCGCGGAACCAGATCTTCTCCGCCTTGGCGCGGCCGATGCCCGTGACCGGGAGGCCGTCCGAGGTCGGCGAGTTGTAGGTGACACCGTTGATGGTCTTGGTGCCACTGCCCTCGCTCAGCAGGTAGAAGAAGTGGTTGGCCGGGCCGGACGAGTAGTGGACGTCGATCCCGCCGAGGCCGGAGTACCAGGAGTCCTTGGACGCGCCGTCCTTGCTGGGCTTGTCCATGTAGCGCAGCGGGCTGCCGTCGCCGTTGATGTCGATCTCCTCGCCGACGAGGTAGTCACCGACGTCCGAGGAGTTGTTGGCGTAGAACTCGACCGAGGAGCCGAAGATGTCCGAGGTGGCCTCGTTCAGACCGCCGGACTCGCCGCTGTAGTTGAGGCCCGCGGTGTTCGACGTGACGCCGTGGGACATCTCGTGCGCGGCCACGTCGATGGACGTCAGCGGGTGGGTGTTGCCCGACCCGTCGCCGTAGGTCATGCAGAAGCAGCTGTCCGACCAGAAGGCGTTGACGTAGTTGTTGCCGTAGTGGACCCGGGAGTACGCGCCCACGCCGTCGCCGCGGATGCCGGAGCGACCGTGGACGTTCTTGTAGTAGTCCCAGGTCAGCGCGGCGCCGTAGTGGGCGTCGGCGGCGGCGGTCTCCGTGTTGGACGCGCTGCCGTTGCCCCAGGTGTCGTCGGGCCCGGAGTAGAGCGTGCCGGTGCCGGACGTGCCGTGGTTCAGGTTGTACGTCTTGTGGTTGCCGCGTGCCGTGTCGGTCAGCGTGTAGGACGACCCGGACTGCGCGGTGCCCAGCGTCACCGTGCCGCTGTACATGGTGTTGCCGGTGCCCTCGTGGATCGCCTGGTACTCGTACAGCTTGGCGCCGGTGGCCGCGTCGGTGACGACGTGCAGCTCGTTCGGCGTACCGTCCTCCTGGAGGCCGCCCACCACCGTCTCGTAAGCCAGGACCGGGGTGCCGTTGCCCGCCCAGATCACCTTGCGCGGGGCGCGGTCGGCGTCCGGCTGCGCGGCGCCGGCGGCCTTCGCGGCGGAGACCGCCTGCTGCTCGGCCTTGGCGGCGGTGATCTTCGGCGTCACGGTGGCCGGCTTGATGGCCTTGGCCGTGGCCTTCACGACCTGCTCGGTCCTCCCCGACTCGGCGGTGGTGACGACCAGGTCGCCGCCGAGGACGGGCAGCCCGTCGTAGGTCCGCTCGTAACGGGTGTGCAGCGTGCCGTCGCGGTCCTTGACCACGTCCCGGACGACCAGCTTCTCCTTGGCGCCCAGGCCCAGGTCCTCGGCCGTCGCGGCCTTGGTGGCATTGGCGTCCCGGATCAGTTCCGCGCGCTGGGCCGGGGTGAGCTTGACGGACTCGGCGCCCGGCGCGGAGGCCGGCCGCGGGGCGGCGGTGGCGCCGCCGGCCTGGAAGGCCGTGGCGATCAGCGCGGCGACACCGGCGAGGGCGACGCCCGCCGCGCGGCGGTGCGTGGTGTGGGAGGTGCGTCTGTGGGGAGTGCTGCTGCTCAACACTGACTCCTTCTGCGTGGCCGCGGGTCGCGCGGCCAGGGGAGACCGGACGGCGGGTGAGCCGGCCGGGCAGAGCTAGTCGGTACGCAGAAACCACGTGCAAGGAGCTGGCCACGGCACGGCGCCGATGACGAAGCTGTGGGGGCGCTGTGGAGCAGCCGTGGGAAGAGTGGCAGGAGATCTCCCCTCTTGTCAGGACCGCGTCAGTAACTTGGCCGGAAATCGTTCGTTGTCCGGGCGTTCATGTTCGATATACGGAGTCGTTGCCGTAGCGGCCCGTACTGACTGCCCGCTCAGTCAGCCGGCCGCCGCCGGACCGCCCGCGGAGGATGCCTCGCGGGACTCTCCGTGCCACGATCCCCACAGCGCCGCGTACGCCCCGCCGGCCGCCACCAGCTCGTCGTGCGTGCCGAGTTCGGTGAGCCGGCCGTCCTCCATCACGGCCACGCGGTCGGCGTCGTGCGCGGTGTGCAGCCGGTGCGCGACGGCGATGACCGTACGGCCCTCCAGCACGGCGGCGAGGGCCCGCTCGGTGTGCCGGGCCGTCGTCGGGTCCAGCAGGGCGGTGGCCTCGTCCAGGATCAGTGTGTGCGGATCGGCCAGCACCACCCGCGCGAGAGCCAGCTGCTGGGCCCGGGAGCCGTCGGCGCGGGCACCGTCGCCGCCCAGCTCGGTGCCCAGACCGTCCGGCAGTTCCCGCACCCACTCCTCGGCGCCGACCGCGGCGAGAGCGGCCCACAACGCGTCGTCGCACGCCTCCGGTTCGGCGATGAGCAGATTGTCGCGAACCGTGCCAAGGAAGACATGGTGCTCCTGGGTGACCAGCACGACCTGACGGCGCAGCCGCTCCGGGGAGAGGGCGACCACCGGCACCCCGCCCACCGTCACGGAGCCCTCGTCCGGCGCGTCCACGCCCGCGAGGAGCCGGCTAAGCGTGGTCTTCCCCGCCCCGGACGGCCCGACCACGGCCAGCCGCTCACCCGGCCGCACGCTCAGGTCCACGCCGCGCAGCACCTCGCCGCCCCGGTCGTACGAGTAACCCACGCCGGCCACGTCGATGCGGTCGTCCGCCGGGACCGCCGCGTCGTCCGCAGCGGCCCGGGGAGCCAGCGCGAGCCCTTCCACCCGGGCGAAGGAGGCGCCACTGCGCTGGAGTTCCTCGAACCGCATCAGCACCTCGTCGAGCGGCCCGGTCAGCTGCTGGAGGTACAGCGCGCAGGCCACCACCGCACCCACGCTCACCATCCCGTGCGCGTGCAGGAGCCCGCCGGCCAGCAGCACGCCGGCCACGGGCACGACGTAGGACACCTCGACCACCGGGAAGAGCACGCTGCGCAGGTACAGCGTGTGGAACCGGGCGCGCCGCGAGACCGCCAGCGCCCGGCGGCTCGCCTCGACCCGCTGCCCGGCCAGCCGGAAGGCCTCGATCGTGCGGGCGCCCGCCACCGTCGACGCGACGATCTCGGCGACGTCCGAATTGGCCGCCCCCTCGGCCAGATAGCCGTCCCGGGCGCGGCGCAGATACCAGCGCAGCGCCCACCGGATCGGCATCAGCAGCACCAGCGCGACGACGCCGAGCGGCGGGGAGAGCACGAACAGCGCGGCGGTGAGGAACAGCGTCTGCACGGCGTTGACCAGCAGCTCCGGACCGGCGTCGCGCAGCGTGGTGCCGACGGTGGTCACGTCGGCCGTGCCCCGCGTCGTCAGGTCGCCGGTGCCCGCCCGTTCCACCACGGCCGCGGGCAGCCCCAGCGCCCGGTCCACGAACCGCTCCCGCACCCGGGCCAGCGTCCGCTCACCGAAGCGGTGCCCCACGTACCGGGCCCAGCGGGCCAGCAGCAACTGGGCGGCCGAGCAGGCCAGGATGGCGAGTGCCATCCGGTCCACGGCGCCCACCCCGCCTCCGGCCCGCACCTCGTCGACGATGCGGCCCAGCAGCCACGGACCGGCGAGCCCGGCCAGGGCGGCCAGCGCGTTCAGGCCGAGGAGCGCGGCGAACGCCCGCCCGTCGGCCCGCACCAGGCCCGCCATCGCCCGTCGCACGGCGGCGCGCTCGGCGACGGGGAGCTGCCCGGTCGCCACCGGCTGCGGCGAGGTCATCGCACCGCCTCCTCTTCCTCGGCGTCCTCGGCGTCCTCGGCGTCCCGCGCCACCAGCTCCCGGTAACCCGGCTCGGCGACGAGCAGTTCCCGGTGGCTCCCGCGGGCCGCGACCTTGCCGTCGACCAGGTAGTGCACGACGTCCGCCCGGTCGAGCACCAGCGGCGAGGTGCAGGCCAGTACGGTCGTACGGCCCGCGCGCGCCGCCCGCAGCCGCTCCGCCACGGCGGCCTCAGTGTGGGCGTCCAGGGCCGACGTCGGCTCCACGGCCAGCAGCACCTCCGGGTCCGCCGCCAGGGCCCGCGCCAGCCGCACCCGCTGCCGCTGGCCGCCCGACAGATCGCGGCCCTGCGCGGCGACGACCGTGTCCAGCCCCTCGGGCAGACCCCGGACGATGTCGTCGGCGACGGCCGCACCGATGGCCCCCGCCAGGCGCGCCTCCGAGGACGGACCGGCGTGCCGCCGGGCGCCCACGGGGTCGTGGTGGTCGGTCGGGTCCGTGCGGGGTGGCTGGACGGTGGTGCTGTCCGCGGGGTCGTGGTGGTCGGTCGGGTCCGTGCGGGGTGGCTGGACGGCGGTGCTGTCCGCGGGGTCGTGGTGGTCGGTCGGGTCCGTGCGGGGTGGGTGCACGGCGGTGCCGTCCGCGAGGCCGAGGTGGTCGGTCGGGTCCGTCCCGCGCGGCCGCGCGGCGGTGCCGTCCACGTCCGCCGGGCGTGCTCCGGCGGCGCCGATCACCTCGCGCAGGGTGCCGGCGAACAGGTCGGCCTCCGCCTCCGCCACGAGGATGCGTTCCCGCACCCGCGACAGCGGTATCCCGGCCAGCGGGACGTCGCCCCACGTGACGTCGGAGGGGGCGTACCGCCCGAGGCGGTCGATCACGGCGGCCGCGTCGGCCGGCCGGGCCCCGGCCAGCACGGTCAGCCGCCCCGGCGGCACCCGCACCCCGGACGCCGGGTCGTACAGCACCGACGGCTCGGCCGGGGCGTCGCACGTGCCCTCGTCCGGCTCCGGCTCCAGCCGCAGGAACGCGACCACGCGGCGGGCGGCCACCACGCCCCGGCTGAGCTGGTGGCTCATCTCGATCAGGAACGCCACCGGCCAGCCCAGCGCCACGACATAGCCGTACACCGACACCAGCTCGCCCACGCTGATCTCGCCCCGCACGGCCAGCCGGGCGCCCAGCCAGGTCACCAGGCCCAGGAAGAGCATCGGCAGTCCCACCCCGATGGCCTGGATCCAGCTCGTCACCGCCCCGACCCGGTACCCCTGCTCGCGCAGCCGCGCCGAGTCCCGCCGGAAGGCGTCCGCGACCAGATTCTTGCCGCCCAGCCCGTTCAGCACCCGCAGCCCGCCCGCCAGGTCGCCGATGCGCGCCGTGAGCACACCCTGCCGCTCCCGGTACTCGGTCTCCCGGCCCTGCAGCCGGCCCATCAGCGGCCCCAGCAGCACTCCCAGGGCCGGCACGCCGAGCAGCACGACCAGGGCCAGCCGCGCCGACACCGACAGCATCAGACCGCCGACCGCCGCGTACGCGACGATCGCCCCGAAGCCGGGCCCGACCGCCGTCAGCGACTGGCTGATCGTCTGCACGTCGCCCACCCCGATGGTGACGACCTCACCGGTCCCCACCTGCCGCCGCAGCGCCGCGCCGAGCCGCGTCGCGTGTCCGACGACGACCTTGACCGTGCGGAAGTTGGCGTCCATCCGGACCCGCGTCATCGTGCGGTGCCGCAGGACGCCCAGCCAGGCGTTGACCGCGCCCGCCGCGGCCAGCGCCCCCGTCCAGCCGGCCAGCGCGCCCAGGTCACCGGGCTCCAGTCCGTGGTCGACCGCCCGCGCCATCAGGTACGGCGTCGCCGCCAGCAGCACCATCCACACGCTGGCCAGCACCGCTCCCGCCGCACAGCGCCGCCACTGCCGGCCGACCAGCCACCACAGATACCGCCAGCCGCCCCGGCAGTCCGGCGTGCCGGGATCCTCGTACGCGTCGACCGAGGTGCCACCCGTCCGCCACCCCCCGGCGCCGCTCACGCGAGACTGTCCCGCCACGCCCGGTGCAGGTCCGCGAAGCGGCCCGTCCCCGCGGTCAGTTCGGCCGGCGCGCCGTCCTCCACGATCCGGCCGTGCTCCATCACCAGCACCCGGTCGGCGATCTCCACCGTCGACAGCCGGTGCGCGATCACCACCGCCGTACGGCCCTTCAGCACCGTCGCCATGGCCCGCTGCACCGCCCGCTCACCGGGCACGTCCAGCGAGCTGGTCGCCTCGTCCAGGATCAGCACCGCGGGGTCGGCGAGCAACGCCCGCGCGAACGCGACCAGTTGCCGCTGCCCGGCGGAGATCCGGCCGCCCCGCTTGCGGACGTCGGTGTCGTAGCCGTCGGGCAGCGCGGCGATGAAGTCGTGCGCGCCGATCGCCTTCGCGGCCCGCTCGATCTCCTCCCGCGTCGCCTCCGGACGCCCGATGGCGATGTTCTCGGCGACCGTCCCGGAGAACAGGAACGCCTCCTGCGTCACCATCACCACCCCGCGCCGCAGTTCGGGCACGGCGAGGTCGCGCAGGTCGGTGCCGTCCAGCAGGACCCGCCCGTCGGAGGGGTCGTAGAACCGGGCGAGCAGCTTGGCCAGCGTCGACTTGCCCGCGCCGGTCGAGCCGACCACGGCGACGGTCTGCCCGGCCGGGATCGTCAGGTCGAAGCGGGGCAGCACCTCACCGCCGGTGCGGTAGCCGAACCGGACGCCGTCGAAGACGACCTCCCGCCCGGGGTGCTCCGACGCCGGCGGCGGCAGCTCCCTCGGCGTGGCCGGCTCGGGCACCGACGGCGTCTGGGCCAGCAGCCCGGCGATCTTCTCCAGCGAGGCCGCCGCCGACTGGTAGGAGTTCAGGAACATGCCGAGCCGGTCGATCGGGTCGTACAGCCGGCGCAGGTACAGCACCGCGGCCGCGAGCACACCGAGCGCCAGCGTGCCGTCCGCGACCCGGTACGCGCCCCACAGCACGATCCCCGCGACGGCCGTGTTGGCGACCAGCCGGGAGCCCACGACGTAACGGGCCATCTCCAGCAGCGCGTCGCCGTTGCTCCGCTCGTGACGCCGGTTCAGGGCGGCGAAGTCGGCGTCGTTGGCGGCCTCCCGGCGGAAGGCGCGCACCGGCCTGATGCCGTTCATCGTCTCCACGAACTTGACGATCACCGCGGCGATCGCCGTGGACCGCTTCCGGTACACGCGCCCCGCGCGCCGCTGGTACAGCCGCACCAGCCCGTACAGCGGTACGAACGAGGCCACCGCGACCGCGCCGAGCCCGAGGTCCAGCCACAGCAGCATCGCCGAGATGTAGACGAAGGACAGGATGACCGTGACCAGTTCCTGCAGCCCCTCGCTGAGCAGCTCCCGCAGCGACTCGACGTCCGTCGTGGAGCGGGAGATGAGCCGCCCCGACGTGTAGCGCTCGTGGAAGTCGACGCTGAGCGCCTGCGCGTGCCGGAAGATCCGGCCCCTGAGGTCCAGCAGCACGTCCTGGTTGACCCGGGCGGACGCGGCGATGAAGGCGTACTGCAGGGCGCCGGCGGTCAGCGAGCACAGCAGGTACCCGGCACCGACCGCGATCAGCGGCCCGTGGTCGTCGTCGCGGAAGGCCGGCACGGCACGGTCGATGGCGTACGCCACCAGCAGCGGTCCCGCCTGCACGGCCGCCTGCTGGAGCAGCAGGAGCAGCACCGTGACCACGACGCGGGCCCGCAGGGGCGCCAGCAGCGAGCGCAGCAGGGCCGCGGTGGCGCCCGGCGGGCTGGGCAGGACGTCGCGGTCGAAGTCGTCGCCGGGGTGCTCGGCGTCCCCGGGCCGGGGCGGCGGGTCCTCCGCCTCGCCGGGAGCGGGCGGGGACGTGATGGGTGCCGTCATCGCCGGTCTTCCTCCTGTTCGCCCGCGCCGGACATCAGATGGGCGTACTCGGCGTTCGTGCGCAGCAGTTCGTGATGGGTGCCGACGGCGGCGATCCGGCCCCGGGACAGCAGGGCCACCCGGTCGGCGAGCAGCACGGTGGAGGGGCGGTGGGCCACGATCAGCGCGGTGGTGTCCGCGAGCACCCGGCGCAGGGCGGCCTCCACGGCGGCCTCCGTGTGCACGTCCAGCGCGGACAGCGGATCGTCGAGGACGAGGAACCTCGGCCGGCCGACGACGGCCCGGGCGAGCGCGAGGCGCTGGCGCTGCCCGCCGGACAGGCTGAGGCCCTGCTCGCCGACCTGGGTGTCGGTGCCCTGCGGCAGGGCGTGCGCGAAGTCGGCCTGCGCCACGGCCAGGGCCCGCTCCAGAGCGTCAGCGCCGGTGCCCTCGCCGGCGCCCATCAGGACGTTCTCGCCGACGCTCGCCGAGAAGAGCGTGGGCTCCTCGAAGGCCACGGCGACCATGGCACGCAGCTCCTCGCGGGGCAGGCCGGCGATGTCCTCGCCGTCCAGCGTGATCCGGCCCTCGGTCACCTCGTGCAGCCGGGGGACCAGCGCGGTCAGCGTCGTCTTGCCACTGCCGGTGGCGCCGACCAGCGCCATGGACTCCCCGGGGCGGATGTGCAGGTCGACGCCGTCGAGGAGGGGCGGGGAACCGGGGGGAGCGTCGGGATACCGGAACCGGACCCCCTCGAACCGCAATCCGCCCGCCCCGTCCCCCGGCACCGGCGCCGGTCCACCGGCACCCCCCGGCGTCTCGACCTCCGCGTCCATCACCTCGAAGTACCGGTCCGTGGCCGTCGCGGCCTCCTGACTCATCGCCAGCAGGAACCCGATCGACTCCACCGGCCACCGCAGCGCCAGCGCCGTCGACAGGAACGCCACCAGCGTTCCCGCCGACAAGGCCCCGTCCGCCACCTGCACCGCGCCGACCACCAGGGCCGCCCCGATCGCCAGTTCCGGCAGCGTCACGATGACCGCCCAGATCGCCGCGAGCAGCCGCGCCTTGCGCAGCTCCGTGCCCCGCAGCGTGTGCGACAGCTCGTGGAAGGCGCGGGCCTGGCTGCGGTGCCGCCCGAAGCCCTTGATGATGCGGATGCCGAGCACGCTCTCCTCGACGACCGTCGTCAGGTCCCCGACCTGGTCCTGCGCCCGCCGCGCCACCTCGGAGTACTTCTTCTCGAAGATCCCGCACGTGATCATCACGGGGATGGCGGGCCCGAGGATCACCAGCCCCAGCGTCCAGTCCTGCACCAGCATTATGCCCACGCCGACCAGGATCGTGACGCCGTTGACCAGCAGGAACGTCAGCGGGAAGGCGAGGAACATGCGCAGCAGCATCAGGTCCGTCGTCCCGCGCGACAGCAACTGGCCCGAGGCCCAGCGGTCGTGGAAGGCGACCGGCAGCCGTTGCAGGTGCCGGTACAGATCCGCCCGCATCCCCGCCTCGACGCCCGCCAGCGGCCGGGCCACCAGCCAGCGCCGCAGCCCGAACAGCAGTGCCTCCGCCAGCCCCAGGAGCAGCAGGTACAGCGCGCCGAGCCACACGCCCGCCGGGTCCCGGTCGGCGACCGGCCCGTCCACCATCCACTTCAGGACGAGGGGGATCACCAGCCCCACGCAGGAGGCGAGGACCGCTGTGAACGCGGCGGTGGACAGCCGGGCCCGCACGGGGCGGACGTACGGCCACAGCCGCAGCAGGGAGCGTACGGCGGAACGCTTGCCGGCGGAGTCCGGGGCGGGGGCAGGTGTCGTGGGCATCAGCAGCGAGCCTACGGTTCACCACTGACAGTGCCCACCGAGTTTTCGCCCGCGCCGGGGGTCGTACGGAGGCATCGTCCGATCGGCCGATGCGCCGCCGAGCGCACCGGCCGATGTGCCGTGTCCCCGCGTCAGAGCGCCGGGTACGGCAGCAGCGTGCCGTCCACCTTCTCCCACGCCGCCTTCAGCTCCGCGAGCAGCCCGGGCCGGTCCGCGGCGAGGTCGGCCTGCTCGCGGGCGTCGGCCGCCAGGTCGAACAGGTGGTCCCGGCCGTCCGCGTCGCGGTAGTACTTCCAGTCGCCGCGTCGCAGGGCCCGGTTGCCCCGCACCCGCCAGAACAGGTCGCGCTCGGGCACCTTCTCGCCGCGGAGCAGGTAGCCGGCGAAGCTGTGCCCGTCGAGCGGGTAGGCCGGGTCCGGCCGGGCGCCGCCCAGCTCCAGCAGGGTGGCCGTCCAGTCGGGGGAGAACACCGGCTCGTGGCTGACCTGGCGGGCGTCGACGCCGGCCGGCCAGCGCAGGACGGTCGGCACCCGGATGCCGCCCTCCAGCAGTTCGGACTTGCCGCCGCTGAGCGGCCACTGGTAGGAGAAGCGCTCGCCGCCGTTGTCGCTGGCGAAGACGACGAGCGTGTTCTCCTCCTGGCCGGAGCGGCGCAGCGCGGCGAGCACCCGGCCGACCGAGGCGTCCAGGTTCTCGACCATCTCCCGGTACTTCTCCACCGAGCCGCCGTCGTTGTGCAGCAGCGCGCCCAGCACGTTCCCCGAGCGGATCTCCGCGGCGATCTCCGCGCCCGTCTCCGCGTCGTCCTCGGTCAGCCACGGCCAGTGCGGGGTGGTGAAGTTGAGGTTGAGCAGCCACGGCCTGTCGTGGTCCCGGCCGACGTACTCGACGGCCCGCTCGGTCAGCACCGTGGTGTAGTACCGCAGGTCCTGGTAGGTGGCGTCGCCCTCGTACAGGTCGTAGTCGCCGAGCTGGCCCAGCTTGGAGAAGTACTCCAGGGCGCCGCCGAAGTTGCCGAAGAACTCGTCCCAGCCCGACTTGGTGGGGCTGTAGTCCGGCAGCCAGCCGCAGTGCCACTTGCCGATCAGGGCGGTCGCGTAACCGGCCTTCCTCAGCAGCGAGGCGAGCGTCGGGTGGTTCGGGTCCAGGCCCTGGGTGCGATTGCCGATGGGTTCGGCGAGACCGCCCTTCGTGCGGCCCGGATAGCGGCCCGTGTACAGACTGAACCGCGTCGGGGAGCAGGTCGCCGAGCCGGAGTAGGCGTCGGTGAACCGCACCCCCTGCGCGGCGAGCCGGTCCAGGTTCGGCGTCCGGATGTGCGGGGCGCCGTACGACGACAGATCGGCCCACCCGAGGTCGTCGCCGAGGATGAACAGGATGTTCGGGCGTCTGCGCGGGCGGGCGGAGGCGGGGCGGGAGCGGAACGGGCGTTCGGCGGGGGCGGCCGAGGCGGTGGCGGACGTACCGGCGACGGCCGTCACCGCCCCGCCGCCGACCAGGCCACCGAAGACACGACGGGATATCTCGGGCATGCGTGATCCAGGGGAGAGAAGGGGGCGAGGAGAGGAGGGGGGAGGCGTGAGGGCGCGGGTCAGCGACAGACGGCGCCGGACTGGCGGCACAGGTCGACATGGCGCCGCGCCACGAGCACGGCGCATCCGCACCGGTGAACGGCTGGAGGCCTCATGACCTGGGACGCTGTCAGCGGGGCCGGTGCCCGGTCAAGGAGATCACCGGCGCGTTCACGAAGCCGACAAGGAGCCGCAACACACCGCGACGGGGCCGGACCGCGTCGGCCCTTACCCCGGAGGGAATGGCCCGCCCCCGCCGCCCGGCCGAGACTGGAGCCCGGTCCGAGACCACCACCGAGGGGGAGCCCATGTTCTTCGAGACCCACGACGGCACCCGGCTGGCCTACGAGGAGCACGGGGAGGGCGAGCCCCTGCTGTTCGTCGCCGGCTGGGCACTGAACGGCGACATGTGGGAGTACCAGATCCCCTTCTTCGTCGAGCGGGGCTACCGCTGCGTCACCCTCGACCGGCGCGGCCACGGCCGCTCCGAACGGCCCTCCCGGGGCTACGACCTGGACACCTCCGCCGACGACATCGCGGCACTGCTCGACCACCTCGGCCTGCGCGACGTGACGATGATCGGCCACTCGGTCGGCGGCGCCGAGGTGGCGCGCCACCTCGCCCGGCACGGGCGGGAGCGGGTGGCCCGGGTGGCGTTCGTCTCCGCCGTGCTGCCGTTCCTGCTGCTCACCGACGACAACCCCGAGGGGGCGCCCGAGGCCGCGCTGGAGGCGACGCTGCGCGCCTTCCGCACCGACCGGCCCAAGTGGTTCGCCGACCGGGCCCAGCCCTGGTTCGCCACCCACCTCGGCAACGACGTCTCGCCCGCGCTGATCGACTGGACCATGAGGCAGTGCCTGTCCACCGCACCCTGGGCGCTGGCGCGGCTCTTCGAGGCGGCGTTCCGGTACGACCACCGCGCCGCGCTGGCCGCCGTCGACGTGCCCGCCCTCGTCGTGCACGGCACCGCCGACGCCTCGGCCCAGATCGAGCGCACCGCCCGGCGCACCGCCCGGATCGTGCCGGGCGCGGAGCTGATCGAGTACCCGAACGCCGGACACGGCCTGTTCATCACCCACCGGGACCGGCTCAACGCCGATCTGCTGACGTTCCTCGAGCGGTGACCCGGGACCAGAGGGTGCTGCCGCTCAGCCCGCCCTGAGCAGCAGCACCGTCCGTCCCGGCACCGTGACCGGGCCTCCCGCCGCGTACTCCTCGCCCGGCGCCCGCGACTGTTCCTCCCGGCCGGTGTCCACGACCACCTCGTACCGCTCCGCCCACGGCGCCCCCGGAAGCACGAAGTCCACCGGCCGGTCACCGGCGTGCAGGACGGCCAGGAAGCTGTCGTCGGTGATCGGCGCCCCGCGCTCGTCCCGGCCGGGAATGTCCCGCCCGGACAGGTACATGCCGAGGGTGGCGGCGGGGGCGTACCAGTCGCCCTCCGTCATCTCCGTGCCCCGGGCGGTGAACCAGGCCAGGTCGCGCAGGCCGTCCGCGGAGTGGGCCCGGCCGGAGAAGAAGGCGCGGCGGCGCAGCACCGGGTGCCGGTGGCGCAGCGCGATCAGCCGGGAGGTCAGCTCGAACAGGGGCCGCCAGTCCGGGTCGTCCAGCAGGCTCCAGTCCACCCAGCCGATCTCGTTGTCCTGGCAGTAGGCGTTGTTGCTGCCGCGCTGGGTGCGCCCCATCTCGTCGCCGGCGACCAGCATCGGCACGCCGGTCGACAGCAGGAGCGTGGTCAGCAGATTGCGCAGCTGCCGCCGCCGCAGCGCGCGGATGTCCTCGTCGTCCGTCTCCCCCTCCGTGCCGCAGTTCCAGGACCGGTTGTCGTCCGCGCCGTCCCGGTTGCCCTCGCCGTTGGCCTCGTTGTGCTTGCGCTCGTACGACACCAGGTCGCGGAGGGTGAACCCGTCGTGCGCGGTGACGAAGTTGACCGACGCGTACGGCCGCCGCCCGCCCCAGGCGTACAGGTCGCTGGAGCCGGACAGGCGGTAGCCCATCTCCCGGACGTCCGGCAGGGCGTGCCGCCAGAAGTCCCGTACGGCGCCCCGGTAACGGTCGTTCCACTCGGTCCACAGCGGCGGGAAGGCGCCCACCTGGTAGCCGCCCGAGCCGACGTCCCACGGCTCGGCGATCAGCTTCACCCGGCGCAGCACCGGGTCCTGCGCGATCACCGCGAGGAACGGGGAGAGCATGTCGACGTCGTGCATCGAGCGGGCGAGCGCCGCCGCCAGGTCGAAACGGAAGCCGTCCACGCCCATCTCCGTCACCCAGTACCGCAGCGAGTCGGTGATCAGGCGCAGGACGTGCGGCTGGACGACGTGCAGGGTGTTGCCGCAGCCGGTGTAGTCGGCGTAGCGGCGGGCGTCGTGCTGCAGGCGGTAGTAGCCGCGGTTGTCGATGCCCTTCAGGGACAGCGTCGGGCCCAGCTCGCCGGCCTCCGCCGTGTGGTTGTAGACCACGTCGAGGACGACCTCGATGCCGGCGGCGTGCAGCGCCCGCACCATCCGCTTGAACTCGCCGACCTGCTGACCCGTGGTGCCGGAGGCCGCGTAGGCGGCGTGCGGGGCGAAGTAGCCGATCGAGTTGTAGCCCCAGTAGTTCTTCAGGCCCCGCCTCAGCAGGTGGTCCTCGTGCGCGAACTGGTGCACCGGCAGCAGCTCGACGGCCGTCACGCCCAGCTTCACCAGGTGCTCTATCGCCGCCGGGTGCGCCAGACCCGCGTACGTGCCGCGCAGTTCCTCGGGGATGCCGGGGTGCCGCTTGGTGAAACCGCGCACGTGCAGCTCGTAGATGACCGAGTCCGCCCACGGCGTCTTGGGCCTGCGGTCGTCCGACCAGTCGTCGTCGTCGTGGACGACGACGCCCTTGGGGACGTACGGCGCCGAGTCCCGGTCGTCGCGCACCGTGTCCGCCACATGCTGCTCGGGCCAGTCGCGGACGTGCCCGTACACCTCGGGCGGCAGCCCGAACTCGCCGTCCACCGCGCGGGCGTACGGGTCGAGCAGCAGCTTCGCCGGGTTCCAGCGGGCGCCGGTCCACGGGTCCCAGCGGCCGTGCACGCGGTAGCCGTAGCGCTGCCCGGGCAGCACGCCCGGCACGAAGCCGTGCCAGACCTCGTGCGTCAGCTCGGTCAGCCGCACCCGCCGCTCCGCACCGCCGGGACCCCGCTCGTCGAACAGACACAGCTCGACCGCCTCCGCCCCGCCCGCCCACAGCGCGAAGTTGGTCCCCGGCACCCCGTCCGGACCCGCCCGGAACCGGGCGCCCAGCGGCACCGGCGTGCCCGGCCAGGCCGGCTCGGCGGGCGGCGGCGCGGCACGCCGCGCACCGTTCACCACGACGGCGGGGCGCCCGTCCTCGGCGGCCCGCTTGCCGGCCACCGCCTCCTGCTCGGCTGCGCTGGACACCTGTCAGCCTCCTGCGGCTCGTGGAACGACGTCGCAGTGACGGGAAAATGGGCGCACGGTGTCCCGACCGCTGCTCCCCGTCGCGTCGTCCTCCCCACTGTTCTGCCCACCCCGTGGCTCGCACTCACGTTTCCCCAGAGCCGGCCGGTCGTTACGGGTGGATGTGAGGCACGTACATGGGCGCGCACGGCGCGCGGGGGCCGCGCTGGCCGCCGTAATGACATGGGCAGGACTGCTGGCCGGGGCCGCCGGATGCACCTCGGGCGGCAGCGGCGGCATCGGCTCCGGCATCGGGGAGGTGTTCGGCAAGCCGCCCGCCCCCGAGGACGCCATCCGCGTCACCCCGGACGACGCGAGCAAGGGCGTCCGGCCGGAGAGGGAGCTGTCGGTGCGGGTGCCCGAGGGACGCCTGGAATCGGTGAAGGTCGTCAAGTCGCAGGACGCGCAGGAGAGCCCGGTGCCCGGCCGGATCTCCGCCGACGGCCTCAGCTGGGAGCCCGCCGACGACCGGCTCGCGCTCGCCGCGAAGTACACCGTCGACGCCGTGGCCCTGGACGGCCACGGGCGCCGCTCCGCCCGGCACACCACCTTCACCACCTACGTCCCCGAGGAACGCTTCATCGCGTACACCGCCCCCGAGAACCGCTCGGTCGTCGGCACCGGCATGATCGTCTCGCTGGAGTTCAACCGGGAGATCACCGACCGCGCCGCCGTGGAACGCGCCGTCTCCGTGACCGCGAAGCCCGCCACCGAGGTCCGGCCCCACTGGTTCGGCAAGGACCGCCTCGACTTCCGGCCCCGCACGTACTGGAAGCCCGGCACCGAGGTCACCGTCGCCCTGGAGCTGCGCGACGTGGAGGGCGCACCGGGCGTGTACGGGCTCCAGCACAAGACGTTCTCCTTCACCGTCGGCCGCAGCCAGGTCTCGCTGGTCGACGCGGTCGAGCGGACCATGGAGGTGCGCCGGGACGGCGCCCTGGTGGCCACCGTGCCGATCACCGCCGGGGCGCCGTCGACGCCCACCTACAACGGCAAGATGGTGGTCACCGAGCTGCTCGACGTCACCCGCATGAACAGCCGCACGGTCGGCTTCGGCGGCGAGTACGACATCCCGGACGTCCCGCACGCCATCCGCCTGACCAGCTCCGGCACCTTCCTGCACGGCAACTACTGGGCGCCCGACGACACCTTCGGCCGGGCCAACGTCAGCCACGGCTGCGTCGGTCTGCGCGACGTCAAGGGCGGCGGGTCCGACACCCCGGCGGGCTGGTTCTTCGACCGCAGCCTGGTCGGTGACGTCGTCGAGGTCGTCCACAGCAAGGACAAGAAGGTCGCCCCCGACAACGGCCTGGGCGGCTGGAACATGAGCTGGAAGGCGTGGAAGGCGGGCGGCGCGGTGCGGTGAGCCGACGCACCACGGCGCCAACTCGGTACGGAACAGTGACAATTCCTCTGGCCGCAACGTCCCTGGCCTGCGGTTACGATGCGCCGGTGCGCGAGGGCGCGCACTGGGGCGCGGGCCGGACCAGGCCCGGCGAGGGGAGACAAGGTGAACGTGCGTCCGATATCGGGGACGTCGTCGGCCGGCATCCGGGGGCGGAGCGGCAGGAGAGCCGGCAGGAGCCTGCCGGCGCTGATGCTCGGCGTGCTGCTGGCGGTCAGCGCCTGCGGCGGCGGCGCGGACCCGGGATCCGGGGACGGCAAGGGCGGCGACGCCAAGGACGCCACCGCCGCACAGAGCAAGCAGTCCGAGGCGGTCGTCACCATCGCGCCGGCCAACGGGGCGAAGGCCGTCGACACCAGCGGCGCCCTCAAGGTCGCCGCCGCCAAGGGCAAGCTGACCGAGGTCGTGGTCGAGGACGCCGAGGGCGACCCGGTCGAGGGGAAGATATCCGGGGACGGCGCCACCTGGACGCCGTCCACCCACCTGGCCGCCTCCACCGCCTACACCGTGCACGCGGTCGCCAAGGACTCCGAGGGCCGCACGGCGGCGGAGGACTCCCGCTTCACCACGCTGACGCCGGAGAACACCTTCATCGGCACCTTCACTCCCGAGGACGGCTCGAAGGTCGGCGTCGGAATGCCGTTCTCGATCCGCTTCACCCGGGGCATCACCCACCCCGAGGACGTCGAGAAGGCCATCCGCATCAAGACCGAGCCGGCCGTCGAGGTCGAGGGCCACTGGTTCGGCAACGACCGCCTGGACTTCCGTCCCGAGAAGTACTGGCAGGCCGGCACCAAGGTCACCGTCGACCTCGACCTCGACGGCGTCGAGGGCCGCGAGGGCGTCTACGGCGAGCAGACCAAGACCGTCTCCTTCACCGTCGGCCGCAAGCAGGTCTCCGTCGTGGACGCCAAGAAGCTCACGATGCGGGTCGAGCGGGACGACAAGGTCCTCAAGACCGTCCCGGTCACCACGGGCGCCCCCGGGTACGAGACCTGGAACGGCAAGATGGTCATCACCGAGAAGCTCGCCGTGACCCGCATGAACGGCGAGACGGTCGGCTACGGCGGCGAGTACGACATCAAGGACGTACCGCACGCCATGCGCCTGTCCACCTCCGGCACCTTCATCCACGGCAACTACTGGGGCGGCGACGCCTTCGGCAACCGCAACGCCAGCCACGGCTGTGTCGGCCTGCGCGACGTGCAGGGCGGCTGGGACGGCAAGACGCCGGCCGCCTGGTTCTTCGACAACTCGCTCGTCGGTGACGTCGTGGTCGTCGAGAACTCCGACGACGAGACCATCGCCCCGGACAACGGCCTCAACGGCTGGAACATGTCCTGGGAGCAGTGGAAGGCCTGAGCCCTTCGGTGCGGACCGCGCACGGCCCCGGTGCCCCTCGACGCGAGGTACGGCACCGGGGCCGTCGGCGTCAACCCCCGTGTTGCGCCTGCCTGGGGGCAAGCCCCGGACTGCCGGTCGAGTGTGAGCGACGGCACCGACGACAGTCGTTAGTCGCCGTTAACCTGCTGTGCATGACCGTACATCTGGAAGTCGCGGACGGCGTCGGCACGCTGCGCCTGGACCGCCCGCCCATGAACGCGCTGGACATCGCCACGCAGGACCGGCTGAAGGAGCTCGCCGAGGAGGCCACGCGGCGCGAGGACGTGCGCGCCGTGGTCATCTACGGCGGCGAGAAGGTGTTCGCGGCGGGCGCGGACATCAAGGAGATGCAGGTGATGGACCACGCGGCGATGATCGCGCGTGCCCGTGCCCTGCAGGACTCCTTCACCGCGGTGGCCCGCATCCCCAAGCCGGTCGTCGCCGCCGTGACGGGATACGCGCTGGGCGGCGGCTGCGAACTCGCCCTCTGCGCCGACTTCCGCATCGCGGCGGACAACGCCAAGTTCGGCCAGCCCGAGATCCTGCTCGGCCTGATCCCGGGCGCGGGCGGCACCCAGCGCCTGTCCCGCCTGGTCGGCCCCTCCAAGGCCAAGGACCTGATCTTCACCGGCCGACAGGTGAAGGCCGACGAGGCACTGACGATCGGCCTGGCGGACCGCGTGGTGCCCGCCGCCGAGGTCTACGAACAGGCGCACGCCTGGGCCGCCCGCCTCGCGAAGGGCCCCGCGATCGCGCTGCGCGCGGCGAAGGAGGCGGTCGACACCGGCCTGGAGACGGACATCGAGACCGGCCTCGCCGTCGAACGGAACTGGTTCGCGGGCCTGTTCGCCACCGAGGACCGCGAGCGCGGCATGCGCAGTTTCGTGGAGGAGGGCCCCGGCAAGGCGAAATTCGTCTGACACCGTTCCCAGCCCTTGCAATTGACGTGATGTCTGATCCGGGTCCCTCGATGGGGCGGCTTATGGCAGCCTTAACGCACCACTAAGCGCGCCTTGTCGAGGGAGTTCCCCGATTGTCTCCGGCCGAGCAGTCCGCGCAGGTCAGCGCCGCCGGCCGCGGTCCCGAACTGCCCCTGGCACATGCCACACGCCTCCCTGAGGGTCCCGGCTCCGCGCCGGCGCATTCACCGGGAACCGCCCCGGAGTCCGCCGAGTGCGGCCATGATGGGGGAATGGCGGGGCTGGAGGGTACGGAACAGCCGCGGGGAGCCGGACGTGCGACCGCGGCGCGCTGGTCGCCGGCGGTCGAGGACGAGTACGCGCTCAAGGCGCTGGAGCTGTACGGCAATCCGACGGAGTGTGACGTTCCGTTACCGTCCCGTCCCGAGTCCGCCGCCATCGCCCGCCGCCTGGCCCAGGTGGTGGCACTGCGTCAGTGGCACCTGTCACCCAAGGTGACGGAGGACACCGTCCTGCTCGTCTCCGAACTGGTCGGCAACGCCGTACGCCACACCGGCGCCCGCGTCTTCGGCCTCCACATGCGCCGCCGCCCCGGCTGGATCCGCGTCGAGGTCCGCGACCCCTCCCGGGGGCTGCCCTGTCTGATGCCGGTCCAGGAGACGGACGTCAGCGGACGCGGCCTCTTCCTGGTCGACAGGCTCTCCGACCGCTGGGGGGTGGATCTGCTGCCGCGCGGCAAGACCACCTGGTTCGAGATGCGGGTCTCGGACCGCTGAGCCGGCGCCGCGTCGACTGACCGGCACCGCGCCGCGCCCGCTGACCGGCCCGCCCCGCGTCGCGCCACTCGGCATCACGCCGCGCCGCACCGCACCGCACCGCACTGAGCCTCCGCCAACTCGAAGGCGCAGGTCAAAGGGCTGGTGTGACCGGCTCTGCGGGTGCTCACGCTGGTCGTCGGCGGCAGTCTGCGGAGTAGATCGCCCGTCAGCGCCTGACTTCGAAAACCGGAGCGAGAGATGACGCAACCGGCATGGGCGTGACTGGTTGCCCGGCTGTTCACTGGCTGGGGCATCAATGGGGATCTTGGTGATGTCAAGGCGTAACGGGGAGGCTAGCGAGGTGCCGCGAGTACGTCCCGGAGCACGTTCTCGAGCGTGACGCGGGCCAGCTCGTGTCTCAGGGTCTCCTCGATGCCCTCGTAGATGCTCTGCATCGCCGGCTGGATGCCGTGACCCACCACGCATCCCTGGTCCGGGGTGGTGCGGTGCATCGCGAACAGCGGGCCGGGTTCCACTGCCTCGTACACGTCGAGCAGGGTCATCGACTCCAGCTCGCGCGCCAGCGACCAGCCCGCGCCCACGCCCCGCCGGGACTCCACGAGCCCTGCCCTGCGCAGCTCGCCGAGCAGCCGCCGGATCACCACGGGGTTGGTGTTCGCGCTGGTCGCGATCTGCTCGGAGGTGGCGACCTCATGGCCCTGGCGCTGGTAGAGACCGATCCAGGCCAGCGCGTGGGCGGCAATGGTCAGCCTGCTGTTGGCACTCATGATGCCCTCCTCTCCGACGCAACGCTTCATGTTACGACGGCGCAGTCGTAACAGTTAAGGTTGCAACCACCTGTCGTAACAATTAGTGTTGCGACTGCGGGAAGGGTCGATCAACGAGGTGGGAAGAATGAGCAAGCCACTCATGGGCAAGGTCGCCTTGGTCACCGGGGGGTCGCGCGGACTGGGAGCCGCGACCGTACGGCTGCTGGCCGAGCAGGGCGCCGACGTCGCCTTCACCTACGTCAGCTCCGAGAAGCAGGCGCAGGCCGTCGTCGACGAGGTGCACGGCAAGGGAGCCAAGGCCGTTGCCTTCCAGTCCGACCAGGCGGACACGAGCCGGGCGCCGGCGCTGATCGACGACGTGGTCGCGCACTTCGGCGGCCTGGACATCCTCGTCAACAACGCGGCGATCTCCGTGGCCGGCACGGTGGACGACCCGGACGCCGACACCGCCGCACTGGACCGGATGCACGCCACCAACTACCTCGGCGTGATCGCCGTCACCCGGGCCGCCTCCCGAGTGATGCGCGAGGGCGGTCGCATCATCACGGTGAGTTCCGGACTGGGCTCCCGGGTGGGCGCCCCCGGCCTTGCCGACTACGCGGCGACCAAGTCCGGGATCGAGAGGTACACCATGGGCGTCGCACGCGACCTCGGGCCCCGGAACATCACGGCCAACGTCGTGGAGGCCGGACTGATGGAGGGCGGCATGGAACCGCCGGACCCCGAGACCCTCAATGCCCTGGTCAGCTCGCTGTCCCTGCAACGCATGGGGCACCCCGACGAAATCGCCGCGGCGATCGCCTTCCTGGCGAGTCCCGCCGCGTCGTACGTCACGGGCGCGGTGCTGGACGCCCACGGCGGCTACAACGCCTGAGCCGGCACCCCTGCCGCGCGCCCCGAAGGGCATCGCGCCTTCGGGGCGCACACGGCCGACGACCCGCGACAAGGCGTACGACTCTCGGCGAACGATCTTCTCCGCGGACTGCCGCCCACGACCGGAGTGCGTCCCCTGTGCGCGGGTCACACCAGCCCTTCGACCTGCGTCTTCAAGCTGGTGGAGGCTCACTGCGCCGCACCGCACGGCGCGGCGTCCGCTGACCGGCACCGCATCGCACCGCGCCACCCCGCACCGTCCCGCGCACTCGGTCGCCGGGGTGCCCGTGGGACCGGCCGCCGTTCGGACGAATCACCCCTTTTCGGGCACGACGCCCCTTAAATGGTGCGGTGACCACGACCGACCGCCGAACCGCACTGGCCGCGTGCGCCGGACTCGTCGCCGCGGGAGCGCTGACCACCGGATGCGGCACGAAGGGCGCCGTCGCGCACCCCGCCGCGCGCCCCTCGCCCTCCACGCCGGCCCGGCCCCGCCCGCCCGCCGCGCCCGCGCCCCGCCGATTCCCCGGCCGTCCCGTCCAGATCGCCCACGGCCCCCGCGACCGCCCACGCGTCGCCCTCACCTTCCACGGCCAGGGCGACCCCGCCACCGCGCGCGCGATCCTGACCGAGGCCGAACGGCACGGCGCCCGCGTCACCGTGCTCGCCGTCGGCACGTGGCTGGACGCCCACCCGGAACTGGCCCGCCGGATCCTCGACGGCGGCCACGACCTCGGCAACCACACCCAGCGCCACCTGGACGTCAACGCCATGACCGAGGCGGAGGCGTACGCCGAGATCACCGACTGCGCCCGGCGGCTGAAGCGCCTCACCGGCTCCATCGGCACCTGGTTCCGGCCCTCCCGCGCCGCCCGCGCCTCCCCGCTCGTCGAACGGCTGGCCGTCCGCGCCGGATACCCGCACGTCCTCTCCTACGACGTCGACTCCCTCGACTTCACCTCGCCCGGCGCCCCCACCGTCACCCGCACCGTGCTCGGCGCGGTCCGCGGCGGGTCCGTGGTGAGCCTGCACTTCGGCTACGCGGACACGGTCGCCGCCCTCCCCGCCCTCCTGGAAGAACTCGACCGCCGCGGCCTGCACGCGGTGACCACCACGGAGCTGATCGGCTGATGCACGCCAGAACCCTCACCCGCACCCTGATCGCGGGCCTCGCCCTCGTCGCCCTCGCCGCCTGCGGTGACGGACGGCAGCAGTCCGGCGGGACCCACCCGAGCACCCGTGCCGCCAAGGCCACCCCCGCCGAGCGGAGACCCGCCGTCGACGGCCTGCCCGGCATGCCGCCCGTCCTCGACCCGAAGGACGTCTACGCCGCCGACCGTCCGAACAAGCTCTCCCCGGTGGTCAAGGACTTCCCCTCCCGGGTCTACGTCCCCAACACCGAGTCGGACACCGTCACGGTCATCGACCCGAAGACCGACAAGGTCGTCGACACCATCCCGGTCGGCCGCCAGCCCCAGCACGTGGTGCCGTCCTGGGACCTGAAGACCCTGTGGGTCAACAACGACCGGGGCAACACCCTCACCCCCATCGACCCGCGGACGGGCGAGGCGGGCACACCGGTCGACGTCCACGACCCCTACAACCTGTACTTCACGCCCGACGGCCAGTACGCGGTCGTCATGGCCTCCCTCGACCGGGAACTGGTCTTCCGCGACCCGCACACCATGAAGGTCGAGAAGACCGTCCCCGTCACCTGCTACGGCGTCAACCACGCGGACTTCTCCCTCGACGGGCGCTACTTCGTCGTCTCCTGCGAGTTCAGCGGCGAACTGCTCAAGGTCGACACCCGCAGGATGGAGGTCGTCGCCCAGCAGAAGCTCCCCTTCGACGGCGCGATGCCGCAGGACGTCAAGATCTCGCCCGACGGCAAGAAGTTCTACATCGCCGACATGAAGGCCGACGGCATGTGGGTGCTGGACGGCGACACCTTCGCCACCCCCACCCTCCTGCCCACCGGCAAGGGCGCCCATGGCCTCTACGTCGGCCGCGACTCCCGCGAGATGTACGTCTCCAACCGGGGCGAGGGCACCATCTCCGTCTTCGACTTCGCCCGCGACGAGCTCACGAAGAAGTGGCGCCTGCCCGGCGGCGGCAGCCCCGACATGGGCGGCGTCTCCGCCGACGGCAAGGTCCTGTGGCTCTCCGGCCGCTACGACGCCGAGGTGTACGCCCTCGACACCCGCACCGGCGAACAGCTCGCCCGCATCAAGGTCGGCAGCGGCCCGCACGGCCTCGCCGTCTACCCGCAGCCCGGCCGCTACTCACTCGGCCACACCGGCATCTTCCGCTGACCGCACGGGAGTTCGTGGCAAGGAGGTCCGGTCGACACGCCACCATCGGGTGATGATCCGCGGCCCGCCCCCGCGGAGCCGGGATCGTACGCGCATGATCACCACACGCCTGCGGCGCCGGGCGGCCGCCGCCGTCCTGTCGCTCTCCGCCGTCCTCGCCACCTCCGCCGCCGCCCCCGGCGCGGCGGCTCCGGCGGCGGCACCCGCGAAGGCCGCCCCCGCCTGCCCCCAGTTCGACGACAAGGTCAAGGCGGCCGCCGACCGGGACGTCGACGTCGCGCGCATCACGCCCCGGCCGGTCTGGCGCACCACCTGCGGCACCCTCTACCGCAGCGACAGCCGGGGCCCGCAGGTCGTGTTCGAAGAGGGCTTCCACGCCAGGGACGTGCACGACGGCCAGTACGACCTCGAGAAGTACGTCCTGGTCAACCAGCCCTCGCCGTACGTGTCGACGACCTACGACCACGACCTGTACAAGACCTGGTACAAGTCGGGTTACAACTACTACGTCGACGCGCCCGGCGGCGTCGACGTCAACAAGACCATCGGCGACACCCACAAGTGGGCCGACCAGGTCGAGGTCGCCTTCCCCGGCGGCATCGACCGCCGGTACGTCATCGGCGTCTGCCCGGTCGACAAGCAGACCAAGACCGAGATCATGAGCGAGTGCGAGAGCAACCCGCACTACGAGCCCTGGCACTGACCGCCCGCCCGTGAGGGAGGGAGGAACAGCGCCTCCGACCCCACCGGCCGATACCCCGCCGCCTGGAACGCCCGCAGACTGCGGGCGTTCCCCGGCGACACCTGGGCCCACACCGGCTCGCCCCCGGCCAGCTGCCGCGCCGCCGTCACCAGTCGCCGCCCCAGCCCCCGGTGCCGTGCCCCCTCCGCCACCTCCACCGCGACCTCCAGCCGCCCGGCGACCCCGCGGCCCAGCACGAGCACCCCGCCGTCCGCCGCCCACACCCGCACGTCCTCGCGCCGCCGCCGCGCCGAGACCACCCGCGGATGCCCGGGGCCGGCGACCTCCGTCAGCGCGAGCCGCGGGGGCCCCGCCAGCGGCGCCCCGGTCAGCAGCACGTCGGTCGTGTCGGTCGTCCGGCCGGTCCGCTCCATGAGGGCCGCCAGGAACCGTGCGTTCATCGTCGCGGCGTAGGGATCGCACTCCAGGGAGCCCAGCGTCTCGCGCACCCACCCCTCGTCCTCGTCCGTGAAGACGACCGAGTGCGCCGTGAAGGCGATGACACCCGCGTCCCGCGGACCGGGCTGCGCGACCACCGTCGTCCCGCCGTCCGGCGGCGGGAAGGTACCCCGCGCCGCCGCGTCCAGAATCTGCCGCAGGCTCTCCGTCACCGTGCCCCTTGAGTCTCCACCCACTGGAAGGCCCAGACTCCCAGACATGACCGACGACGGCACCGGACTCATGACCATCGGCGAGCTGGCGCGGACCACCGGGCTGACCGTGCGCACCGTCCGCTACTGGTCCGACGAGGGCGCGCTGCCCCCGGTGACCCGCTCCGCGGGCGGCTACCGGCTCTACGACGCGGCCTCGGTGGCCCGCCTGGAGCTGATCCGCACCCTGCGCGAACTGGGCCTCGGCCTGGACGACGTACGCCGGATCCTGTCCGGCGAGACGACGGTCGCGCAGGTCGCGGCGGCGCACGTGAGCGCGCTGGACGCGCAGATCACGTCGCTGAAGGTGACCCGTGCGGTGCTGTCGACCGTGGCGCGACGCGGCTCGACCGCGGAGGAGATGACCCTGATGAACAGACTGGCGCGCCTGTCGGCGGCCGAACGCGGCCGGATCGTCGAGGACTTCATGACGGAGATCTTCGACGGGATCGACACGGCGGACCCCGACGTGCGCCGCCGGCTGCGCTTCACGGCGGCCACCCTGCCCGACGACCCGACGCCGGAACAGGTGGACGCCTGGGTGGAGCTGGCCGAGCTGATCCAGGACCCGGGCTTCCGGGCACTGATGCGCAGGATGGTGGAGTTCAACGCGGCCGACCGGGGGCCGGACGTGCCTCCCGGCACGTCCATGTGGTTCGTCAGCCGTCTGGTGCAGCTCGCGGGCGACGCGCTGCGCCGGGGCATCGCCCCCGGGGCACCCGAGGCCGGGGACGTCCTGCGCCCGCTGCTCGGTGACGCCGACCCCGCCGCCGTGCTGGAACGCCTGACCGCGATGACCGACAGCCAGGTGGGCCGGTACCGCGAGCTGTCGGCCGTCGTGGGCGGTCTCGGGCCCCAGCCGACGTACGAGGAGGAGTTCGGGTGGGTGGTCGCCGCACTCGAGGCCCGCACGGGCAGCTAATCTGACCTGCGTCAGTGGCGTGCGACAGCACGACCGGAGCACGGATGAGGGGCTGATCGGTGGCGGACATCGAGGAAGCGCGCAAGCAGTTCGAGCGGATCGATACGGACGGTGACGGGTTCATCACCGCTGCCGAGTTCAAGACCGCGCTGGCCCAGGGCGGTGACTGGAACGTCACCGAGTCGGTGGCCGAGGCGATCATCGCCGGCCGTGACCTCAACGGCGACAAGATGCTGTCGTTCGACGAGTTCTGGGCGCACCTCAACAAGTAGGCGATGCCCGAGGGGGCGCCCGTCCGGCCGACCGGCGGGCGCCCCCTCGTCATGCCGCACGCCGTGCGGCGCCCGGCACCCGCGGCCCCGTCAGCGTGCCGTCGCCCGGTTCACCGCGGACAGCACCGCCCGCACCGACGCCTCCGGGCCCGAGCCACCCTCACCCGCGCCCCACACGGTCCTGCCCCCGGCCCGGCACTCGGCGTACGCGGTCACCCGGCCGCCCTCCGTGCCGCCCTGCCCGTCCACGACCACGTCCAGCACGTCGACCGGGTGTCCGGCACCGGCCAGGGCGTCGCCCCACGCGGTGAGGGTGTCCTCCCCGGTGCCCTCGTGGTCCGAGGCACGCCCGCCGGTCTCCAGGGTGCACACGAAACGGCGGCCGCCGGCCGGCTCCGGGTGCGACGACCACGCGGACAGCACGATCCCGCCGTCGTCCAGGTACGTCGCCCGGAACAGCTCCGCCAGCTCCTTCCCGGTGGCCTCCCGCCCGCTGTCGTCCGTCGCCTCCTGCACGACGCGGGCGAATTCCGGCCGCATCCGCGCGGGCAGGTCGTACCCCGCGTGCGTGCGCAGCAGGTACGCCACCCCGCCCTTGCCCGACTGGGAGTTGACGCGGATCACGGCCTCGTAGGAACGCCCCACGTCCGCCGGGTCGATCGGCAGGTACGGCACCGCCCAGGGCGCCTCGGCCCCGGGCACCCCCGCCTCGGCCGCCGCCCGGGCGTGGTGGGCCAGCCCCTTGCCGATGGCGTCCTGGTGGGTGCCGGAGAACGCCGTGTGGACGAGGTCGCCGGCGTACGGGTGGCGCACGTGCACGGGCAGCCGGTTGCAGTGCTCGACGGTCTCCCGGACGGCGTCGATGTCGCCCAGGTCGACCATGGGATCCACCCCCTGGGCGAACAGATTGAGGGCCAGGGTGACCAGGTCGACGTTGCCGGTGCGCTCACCGTTGCCGAACAGGCAGCCCTCGACCCGCTGGGCGCCCGCCAGCACGGCCAGTTCCGCGCAGGCCACGCCGGTGCCGCGGTCGTTGTGCGGGTGGACGGAGAGGATCACCGAGTCCCGGCGGGCCAGGTGGCGGTGCATGTACTCGATCTGGTCCGCGTACACGTTCGGGGTGGCGATCTCGACCGTCGCGGGGAGGTTGTGCGTGACCGGCCGGTCGGGGCTCGCGTCCCACAGCTCGGTCAGCCCGTCGCACAGCTCCAGGACGAAGTCGGGCTCGGTGAGGTTGAAGGTCTCGGGCGAGAACTGGAAGCGGACGTGCGCGGCGGGGTCGGCGCGGCGCGCCATGAGCTCGGCGGCCTCCCGCACGGTCCGCCACAGCTCCTCGCGGCCCCTTCCCAGCACCACGTCCCGCCACACCGGCGAGGTCGCCACGTACAGGTGAACGACCGCCCGGGGCATGCCCCGGATCGCCTCGAAGGTGCGCTCGATCAGATCGGTGCGGGCCGGGGTGAACACGACGGGGGTCACGTCGTCCGGAACGGCGCCGCTGCTCACCAGGTGCCGTACGAAGTCGAAGTCGGTGCGGCTCGCGGACGGGTAGCCGACCTCGATCTCCTTGAAGCCGGTGGCGACCAGCAGATCGAAGAAGCGGCGCTTGCGGGGCGTGTCCATCGGCTCGGCGAGGGCCTGGTTCCCGTCGCGCAGGTCGACGGGGACCCAGAGCGGAGCCCGCCGCAGCCGGGCGGCGGGCCAGCGCCGGTCGGTGACGGGTACGGCGACACGCTCGTCGAAGGGGCGGTAGCGGTGGTACGGCATCGGGCTGGGCCGCTGCGGGTTCCACGCCGGCCGCTCTTGCGGGGCGGTGCTCGGGGTGGTGGTGCTCGAGGTGGTGGTCATCGTCTGCTGGTGGCCTTCGGCTCGGTCGGACGGTGACCGGCAGCACGGCACTCCGCGGCGGGGTGCCGGTCGCGTCAGGCCCCGCCGCGGCAGCCGAGGAGAAGGAGACCGCAGAGCGTCATGCCGGGTACGCTATCCACACCTCAGCTCCTCAGACAAGTTGGTTCTCCCGGCCCGTCGTTTTTCCCGCACGATTGGTGAACTCCCATGCCGCTAGGCGCCGTCCGTCCCAGTCCCCTGGTCGAGCAGGCCACCGAACGACTGCGCGAACAGATCACCGGCGGGCACTGGCCGGTCGGCACCCGGCTGCCCGGCGAGACCACCCTGGCCAGGGATCTCGGTGTGGGCCGCTCCACCGTCCGCGAGGCACTGCGCGCCCTGGCCGGAGCGGGCCTCGTCCGCGCCCGGCAGGGCGCCGGCGTCTTCGTGATCGCCACCGAGCCCCTCGAGGACTGGCCCACCCGGCTGCGCCGGGCCGCGGTGACCGATGTCTACGAGGTCCGCATGGCGGTCGAGGTCCACGCAGCCCACCTGGCGGCGACCCGGCGCACGGACGACGACATCGCGGCGCTGCGGGCCGCGCTGGCGGAACGCAGGGCCGCCTCGGCGCGGGACGACGCCGCCTTCGTGGACGCCGACATCGCCCTGCACCGGGCCGTGGTCGCCGCCGCCCGCAACCCCCTGCTCACCGGCCTGTTCGCCGACTTCGCCCCCACGCTGCGCGACACCCTGGTCGACCTGCTCGACCTGGTCCCCCTGCGCGAGCGCGACCCCAACACGGGCGACGACACCCACGCGGCCCTCGTCGACGCCGTCGCGACGGGCGACGCGCCCCGGGCGGCGGCCGTGCTGCGCCGGGAACTGGAGGAGACGCTCGCGCTGCTCCGGACCGGTGAAGGAGGGGCGGCGCCGGAATAGCCCGCCGTGCCCGGAGGTTGCCGCTGATCACCGGCGCGGCGGACGCGCGCCGGACCCGCTGGACACGACCTCCGGAAGGCCAGGCGAGTCAGGACCATGAAGATCGGCATCATCGGCGCGGGCAACATCGGCGGCAATCTCACCCGGCGGCTGACCGCCCTCGGGCACGACGTCTCCGTCGCCAACTCCCGCGGCCCGCACACGCTCACCGCGCTGGCCGAGGAGACCGGGGCGACGCCCGTGCCCGTCGAGGAGGCGGCGCGCGGCGCGGAGATCGTGGTCGTCACGATCCCCCTCAAGGCGGTCCCCGACCTGCCGTCCGGCGTCCTGGACGGGGCCGCCGACGGCGTCGCGGTCATCGACACCGGCAACTACTACCCGCAGCAGCGCGACGGCCGGATCGCCGGCATCGAGGACGAGGGCCTCACCGAGAGCCGCTGGACCGAGCGCCACCTCGGCCACCCGGTGATCAAAGCCTTCAACGGAACCTACGCCCAGGACATCCTGGACCGCCCGCGCCCGGCCGGCGACCCCGGGCGCACGGCCCTCCCGGTGGCCGGCGACGACGAGGCGGCCAAGGCCAAGGTCCGCGCCCTGATCGACGAGCTCGGCTTCGACACCGTGGACGCCGGCGGCATCGACGACTCCTGGCGCCAGCAGCCCGACACCCCGGTGTACGGCCTGCGCGCGGGCGTGGCCGAGGTCACCGAGGCGCTGGCGAAGGCCTCCCCGGAACGCCCCGCCGGTTTCCGGGGCTGACGCTCAGGCGCTCTGCGCCCACTGCTTCAGCGTGTCCTTGCTCGCGAAGTCGGCGACGTTCGTGTCGACCGGGTCGTCGGTGTACTGGTGGAAGCGCCACTTCGCCTGGATGCGGGGCTTGCCCGCCGTCACGTAGTCGGCGATCCAGAGGCCGTCGCCGGCGTACGAGGTGGTGTCGACGTTCAACCAGAAATGCCGGTTGCAGTAGAGGACGACCCGGTTGTCCGGTCGCAGCTCCTTCAGCGTCCGGATGAAGCGGTCCTTCTCGGCGTTGCTCGCATGGGTGCCTTCGCCGGTCGTCTCCCAGTCGACGGCGAGGATGTCGCCCTTCCGCTCCGGGGCCTTGGACAGGAAGTACTCGGCCTGGGCGGTGAGGTTGCCGGGCCACAGGAAGTGGTAGAAGCCGACGACGAGCCCGGCGTCGCGGGCCCGTTCCGTCTGGGCGGCGAGTTTGGGGCTGACGTACGAACGGCCCTCCGTCGCCTTGATGAAGACGAAGGACAGGCCGTTCGTGCTGTAGCTGGAGGACTGGTACGCGCTCACGTCGATGCCGCGCAGCATGAGGACTCCCTCGGATGCCGGTGGGGCTGAAGTGCCCTGGGGGCGGGAGTTGTTGTTATGCCCCGGATCGGCGCCCGTACGCCGGGCGCGCGGGCGCTCGGCGTGCGGCGGTGGTGCGCGCCGGTCTGGTTCAGGAGGCGGACGAGGCGGCCGGGGCCCGGGTGCCGTCGTTCGCCGAGAGCGGCTCGCCCTCGTCCAGGGAGACGTCCTTGGTCTCCTTGACCAGGAGCAGCGCGGTCAGCGTCAGCACGGCCATCGCGGACAGGTAGACGCCGACCAGCCACGGCGAGCCGTCACCGGCCTCCCACAGCGCCACCGCGATGAACGGCGCGACGGCCGCCCCGAGGATGGAACTGACGTTGTACGAGATGCCGGAACCGGTGTAGCGCACGCTCGTCGGGAACAGCTCGGGCAGCAGCGCGCCCATCGGGCCGAAGGTCATGCCCATCAGCGTGAAACCGAGCACGAGCCACAGCACCACGCCGAGCGTGCCGAGGCCGATCAGGGGCACCCAGACCAGGCCGAAGACCAGGATCGCGGCGGTGATCCAGATCAGGGTGGTGCGCCGTCCGTACTTGTCGGCGAGCGGGCCGGAGACCAGGGTGAAGGCGGCGAAGAACAGCACACCGAAGATCATCATCAGGACGAAGGTGGTGTAGCTGTACCCCAGACCGGGGACGTCGGCGTCCTCGGCGGTGCGTCCGTAGCTCAGCGAGAACGTGGTCATCAGGTAGAAGAGCACGTAGGTGGCCAGCATGATGAAGGTGCCCAGGATGAGCTGCTTCCAGTGGCCCTGCACCACGGTGGCCAGGGGCAGCTTGCGGACCTTCCCCGTCTCCCGGGTCTTGGTGAACACCGCGGACTCCACCAGCCGCGACCGCACCCACAGCCCGATCGCGACCATCACGGCGGAGAACAGGAACGGGATGCGCCAGCCCCAGTCGGTGAAGGCGTCGGAGGGCTGGGTGGGGTCGGCGCCGGCCGCGGACGGCAGCAGCGCCCCGATGATCAGGAACAGGCCGTTGCCGATGATGAAGCCGAGCGGGGCGCCCAGCTGCGGGAAGGTGCCGTACAGCGCCCGCTTGCCCTTGGGGGCGTTCTCGGTGGCGACCAGGGCGGCGCCGCTCCACTCGCCGCCGAGGGCGAAGCCCTGCGCGAGCCGCATCAGCACGAGCAGCGCCGTGGCGACCCAGCCGGCCTGTGAGTAGGTGGGCAGCGCGCCGATGAGGAACGTGGCGATGCCCATGGTGAGGAGCGAGACCACCAGCGTCTTCTTCCGGCCGAGCCGGTCACCGAGGTGCCCGAAGAAGACGGCCCCGATCGGTCGGGCGACCATCGCGGCACCGAAGACCGCGAAGGACGACAGCAGTGCCGTGGTCGGGTCGCTGTTCGGGAAGAAGAGCGCCGGGAAGACCAGGACGGCGGCGGTCGCGTAGATGTAGAAGTCGTAGAACTCGATCGTCGTGCCGATGAGGCTGGCGATGAGGACACGGGACCGCGGATTGACGGGTGCCTCGGCTGAACCGGTGGCGGATGCGGGCATGGCTCGGTCTTTCACGCGTGGAACATGTGTGTGCCCTGCAACGATCCCAGGCGTCTTACCTGACGGAAAGTCGATGCCACGATGTGAGACGAGTGCCCTCGGGGCAGAGGTGGGTACTACAGGCCGGCGTGCCGCAGCAGAAGCGCCAGGTCGGTGTCCTTCACCCGGGTGACCCCTTGCGGGTGCCGGTTGGCCAGCAGGTGCAGCGGCACGGGGTCGCGGTTCAGGCGGCGGGTCGCCGCCGGGATGAGCGTCGCCCGGACGCGCCACGGCTGACGCGGGTTCCCGGCCGCTTCGAACGGCTCGTCCTCGATCTCGGCCACCGCGGCGACCTCCCGCACCGGACTGGCGAAGTAGATCCACAGGCGGTCGCCTGCGGCCATGCGCCGCCACCTCGACAGGCACCACTCCCGGCGGGGTTCGGTCTCGGCGAGCTCCAGCATGTACCTCTTGGCGGACGATCCGCCGTCCGGCGCGGTGTCCGCGGGCTTGATGATGAACAGCCAGTCCACGGGTGGACCTCCGTTCCGCTCGTGCCGGGCATCCCCGCGCCGTGCCCGGCGCGGCCCCTGTGGGCTGCCCCGTCCGGGAGCCGCCACACCGGGCCCCGCGCATCTCTCGCCGCCGGGCCCGGCACACGTTATGAGCCCAGAGGTCTCAGCACTCGATGATGTTGACCGCCAACCCGCCGCGGGCCGTCTCCTTGTACTTGACGGACATGTCGGCGCCCGTCTCCTTCATGGTCTTGATGACCTTGTCGAGGGAGACCTTGTGCGAGCCGTCGCCGCGCATCGCCATCCGGGCCGCGGTGACCGCCTTCACCGCGGCCATGCCGTTGCGCTCGATGCAGGGGATCTGGACGAGGCCGCCGACGGGGTCGCAGGTGAGGCCGAGGTTGTGCTCCATGCCGATCTCGGCGGCGTTCTCCACCTGCTCCGGGGAGCCGCCCAGGACCTCGGCCAGCGCGCCCGCCGCCATCGAGCAGGCGGAGCCGACCTCGCCCTGGCAGCCGACCTCGGCGCCGGAGATGGAGGCGTTCTCCTTGAAGAGCATGCCGATCGCGCCGGCCGCCAGGAGGAAGCGGACCACGCCCTCCTCGTCGGCGCCGGGGACGAAGTTCATGTAGTAGTGCAGGACCGCCGGGATGATCCCGGCCGCGCCGTTAGTCGGCGCGGTGACGACCCGGCCGCCGGCCGCGTTCTCCTCGTTCACGGCCATCGCGTAGAGCGTGATCCACTCCATGGCCAGGGCCTGTGGGTCGCCCTCGGAGCGCAGCTTGCGCGCGGTGTTCGCGGCGCGGCGGCGGACCTTCAGGCCGCCCGGCAGGATGCCCTCGCGGGACATGCCGCGGGCCACGCACGCCTGCATCACGCGCCATATCTCCAGCAGGCCCTCGCGGATCTCGTCCTCGTCGCGCCAGGCCCGCTCGTTCTCCAGCATCAGCGCGGAGATCGACAGGCCGGTCTCCTCGGTCAGGCGCAGCAGCTCGTCGCCGGTGCGGAAGGGGTACTTCAGCACGGTGTCGTCGAGCTTGATGCGGTCCGCGCCCACCGCGTCCTCGTCCACGACGAAGCCGCCGCCGACGGAGTAGTACGTCTTCGAGAGGACCTCCGTGCCCGCCGCGTCGTACGCCCACAGCGTCATGCCGTTGGCGTGGTAGGGGAGGGCCTTGCGGCGGTGCAGGACCAGGTCGTCGTCGTAGGAGAAGGCGATCTCGTGCTCGCCGAGCAGGTTCATGCGGCCCGAGGTCCTGATGGTCTCGACGCGGTCGTCCGCGCTCTCCACGTCCACCGTGCGCGGCGACTCGCCCTCCAGGCCGAGCAGCACCGCCTTGGGCGTGCCGTGGCCGTGACCGGTGGCGCCGAGCGAGCCGTACAGCTCGGCCCGGACCGAGGCCACGGAGCCCAGCAGTTCCTCGTTGCGCAGGCGCCGGGCGAACATGCGGGCCGCGCGCATCGGGCCGACCGTGTGCGAGCTCGACGGGCCGATGCCGATCGAGAACAGGTCGAAGACCGAGATGGCCACGGGAACTCCTCAGAACGGGGGTGGTGCGGAGGGGGTGGGGCGCCGTGCTCGCTCGTGGCCCGCGCGGCGCCCCCGGGTGCTGCTGTGGATTACTTGCCGAGACCCGGGTACAGCGGGTGCTTGTCCGCCAGGGCCTTCACCCGGGCCTTCAGCGCCTCGGCGTCGTAGGACGGCTTGAGCGCCTCGGCGATCACGTCCGCCACCTCGGCGAAGTCCTCGGCCGTGAAGCCGCGGGTCGCCAGGGCCGGCGTACCGATGCGCAGACCGGAGGTCACCATCGGCGGACGCGGGTCGTTCGGGACGGCGTTGCGGTTGACCGTGATGCCGACCTCGTGGAGACGGTCCTCGGCCTGCTGGCCGTCCAGCTCCGAGTCGCGCAGGTCGACCAGGACCAGGTGGACGTCCGTGCCGCCGGTCAGGACGGACACGCCCGCCGCCTTCGCGTCGTCCTTCACCAGGCGCTCGGCCAGGATCCGGGCGCCTTCCAGCGTACGACGCTGGCGCTCCTTGAAGTCCTCGCTCGCCGCGACCTTGAAGGCGACGGCCTTGGCGGCCACCACGTGCTCCAGCGGGCCACCCTGCTGACCGGGGAAGACGGCGGAGTTGATCTTCTTGGCCAGCTCGGCCGTGGAGAGGATCACACCGCCGCGCGGGCCGCCCAGCGTCTTGTGGGTGGTGGTGGTCACCACGTGGGCGTGCGGGACCGGGTTCGGGTGCAGGCCCGCCGCGACCAGACCGGCGAAGTGCGCCATGTCGACCATCAGGTACGCGCCGACCTCGTCCGCGATCCGGCGGAACTCGGCGAAGTCGAGCTGCCGGGGGTAGGCCGACCAGCCCGCCACGATCAGCTTCGGCTTGTTCTCCTTGGCGAGGCGCTCGACCTCGGCCATGTCGACCTGGCCGTCGTCGCCGACGTGGTAGGCGACGACGTTGTAGAGCTTGCCGGAGAAGTTGATCTTCATGCCGTGGGTCAGGTGCCCGCCGTGGGCGAGGTTCAGACCCATGATCGTGTCGCCTGGCTTGAGCAGCGCGAACATCGCCGCCGCGTTGGCCTGGGCGCCCGAGTGCGGCTGCACGTTGGCGTGCTCGGCACCGAAGAGCGCCTTGACCCGGTCGATGGCGATCTGCTCGACCACGTCGACGTGCTCGCAGCCGCCGTAGTAGCGGCGGCCGGGGTAGCCCTCGGCGTACTTGTTGGTGAGGACCGAGCCCTGGGCCTCCATGACCGCGACCGGGGCGAAGTTCTCCGAGGCGATCATCTCGAGGGTGGACTGCTGGCGGTCCAGCTCGGCGTCGACGGCGGCGGCGACGTCGGGGTCGAGCTCGTGCAGGGGGGTGTTCAGAAGCGACATGCGTCCGTCTCCTCAGGCGCCGGCGAAGTCGGTGTACTCGTCGGCGGAGAGCAGGTCGCCCGGCTCCTCGCTGACGCGCACCTTGAACAGCCAGCCGCCCTCGAAGGGCGCGCTGTTCACGAGCGACGGGTCGCTGACGACGTCCTCGTTGACCTCGGTGACCTCGCCGGAGACGGGGGAGTAGAGGTCGGAGACCGACTTGGTGGACTCCAGTTCGCCGCAGGTCTCGCCCGCGGACACGGTGGCGCCGACCTCGGGGAGCTGGACGAAGACGACGTCGCCGAGCGCGTTGGCCGCGTGCTCCGTGATGCCGACCGTCGAGACGCCGTCCTCGGCGCCCGACAGCCACTCGTGCTCCTTGCTGTAGCGCAGCTGCTGGGGGTTGCTCATGGCCTGAATTCTCCTGTACGCGGGGGAGTGGTGTTGAAGGGGGGACTGCGGAACTGCTGCTGAGAAGCGCCGGACGCACGAGGGGGCACCGAAGGGCCCCGCGCGCCCAGTGTCTACTTCTGGCGCTTGTAGAAAGGCAGCGCCACGACCTCGTACGGCTCGTGGGTGCCCCGGATGTCCACGCCGACCCCGGCGGTGCCCGGCGCCGCGTGCGCGGCGTCGACGTAGGCCATGGCGATCGGCTTGCCCAGCGTCGGGGACGGGGCGCCGGAGGTGACCTCGCCGATCACCTCGCCGTCGGCCACGACCTGGTACCCGGCACGCGGGACCCGGCGGCCCTCGGCGACCAGGCCGACCAGGACGCGGGGCGGGTTCGCCTCGGCCCGGGAAGCGGCCTCCTGGAGGGCGGCCCGCCCCACGAAGTCGCCCTCCTTCTCGAACTTCACCACCCGGCCGAGCCCGGCGTCGAAGGGCGTCAGCGCCGTGGTCAGCTCGTGCCCGTACAGCGGCATGCCCGCCTCCAGGCGGAGCGTGTCCCGGCAGGACAGGCCGCACGGGACCAGCCCGGCGCCCTCGCCGGCCTTGGTCAGCGCCTGCCACAGCTCCACCGCGTGCTCCGGCTTCACGAACAGCTCGAAGCCGTCCTCGCCGGTGTACCCGGTGCGCGCGATGAGCGCGGGGACGCCGGCGACCGTGCCGGGCAGGCCGGCGTAGTACTTCAGGCCGTCCAGGTCGGCGTCGGTGAGCGAGGCGAGGATGCCGGGGGACTCGGGGCCCTGCACGGCCAGCAGCGCGTAGGCGTCGCGGTCGTCGCGGACCTCGGCGTCGAAGGCGGCGGCCCGCTCGGTGAGCGCGTCCAGCACCACCTGGGCGTTGGAGGCGTTGGCGACCACCATGTACTCGGTCTCGCCGAGGCGGTAGACGATCAGGTCGTCCAGGATGCCGCCGTCCTCGCGGCAGATCATGGTGTAGCGGGCGCGGCCCGGCTTCACGCTGCCGATGTTCCCGACCAGCGCGAAGTTCAGCAGGTCGGCCGCCTGCGGGCCGGTGACGGTGATCTCGCCCATGTGGGAGAGGTCGAAGAGCCCGGCCCGGGTACGCACCGCGACGTGCTCGTCACGCTCGGAGCCGTAGCGCAGGGGCATGTCCCAGCCGGCGAAGTCGGTCATGGTCGCGCCCAGCGCGCGATGCGTGGCATCCAGCGCGGTGCGGCGGATTTCGGTACTGCTCATCGGTCGGTCGTCTCCCAGGACAGGACGGCACGGGCGAGGTCGGTCCTCCCCATCTGTCATCGGAACCTGAGAGGTTCGCCATGACCACCGGAGCACGGCGGTCAGGACTTGCACCTTGGGTGGGGCAGCCGTCGGACGGCGGCCCGCTTTTCAGATGTGCCTCGCCCGCGCGGTAACGGGGCCTGAGAGATTCAAGGGAGGGACTTGCTCCTTCGGCGCCCCGGCGCGGCCGGGGACTCTCCCGCGCGGATTCAAACGGCCGGTATGCAGTTGGCGCCGCCATCATTGCACGCCGGGCCTGTTCGTGGCAGACCGTGATCTGTAACCGGCTTGTGGCAGTAAGCGCACGAAAACGCGAGACCGCCGCATTACCTTCTCTTTACACTCGACGGGGACGGGAACTCGTGAACCGCCCCAGGGGAGGACGATCACGGTGAACAGGACCACGGCGTACGCAACGACCTCGGGCATCGCGCTGCCCAAGCGGCCCGCACCGGCCGAGGAGGCGCGTGCCGCACTGCCCGCACCCGTCGTCCGCGATCTGCGCGACCGCGACGGCCGCAGCCCGCACGCCCTGCTCTTCGGGCCCCACGACCTCGTGGTGATCACCGGCCTGCCCGGCAGCGGCAAGTCCACCCTGATGCGGCGCGCCGTGCGCGGCCGGCGCGTCGACTCCCAGGACACCCGCGACCGCTGGGACCGCCGGATGCCGCGCGTCCTCCCCTACGCCCTCTACCGCCCCCTCGTCCGCCTCGCCCACTACGCCGGGCTGCGCCGTGCCCTGCGCTCCGGCGAGGGCGTCGTCGTGCACGACTGCGGCACCCAGCCCTGGGTGCGCGGCTGGCTGGCCCGCGAGGCCCGCCGCCGCGGCGGCACCCTGCACCTGCTGCTCCTCGACGTCGGCGCCGACGACGCCCTGGCCGGGCAGCGCGAGCGCGGCCGGGGCGTCTCCCGGTACGCGTTCCTGCGGCACCGCGCGGCGACCACCCGGCTGCTGGCCTCCGTGGCCGAGGGCACCCTGCCCGCCGGCTGCTCCTCGGCGGTCCTCCTCGACCGCGCGTCGGCGGACGCGCTGCACCGGATCGCCTTCACCGGCTGAGGTGACGGACCGTGGGCCGACGGGGCCGAACGGGTTAGCCTTTTCAGCCACAGCAGCGGTACCAGGCAGGCGGTAGGCAGATGGACTTCCCAGCGGACTTCCCGGCGGACCTCTCACCGGGGTTCCCGGCGCAGGCGCATCCCCACCCGCACGGTGGATGGCCCGGCAACGAGCTGGAGGAGGTGCTGTCCGCCTCCCTCGGGGTGCCGGGCGCCGCCGGCCGGATCGTCGAGGTCCTCGGCCGCAGCTTCGTCTGGGTCCCGCTGCCCAACGGCGGCGGCCCCGGCACCGGCCCGCTCGACCTGCCCACGGTCGAATGGGACGGCCAGGCCCATGTGCCGGTCTTCAGCTCGGAGGAGCAGCTCCGCAGCGTCGCCGGTCCCCACATGGGGTACACCGTCGCCCCCGCCGCCGAGTTCGCCCGCGGACTGCCCCCGCAGGTCGGCATCGCGGTGAACCCGGACGGCGTGGTCGGCATCCCGCTGCCGCCGGCCGCCGTGGCGGAGCTGTGCCGGGCCGGGCGCACCCCGCTGGACGGGCCCGCGTCCGGCGGCCGGGTCCGCCTCTTCGAACCCGACTGGCAGGACGACCCGGTGGACTTCCTGGCCGCCGCCTCGGCCGAGTTCGCCGCCACCGGCGTGGTCCGCACCGCCCGCCGCTGCCTGGCCGCCGTCGAGACCGCCGACCCGGTGATGTTCGTCGGCGTGGAGCTGTCCCACTGGGAGGGCGACGCCCGCGCCCTCCCCCTCGACGCCCTCGGCCGCGCCCTCGGCGCGGTCCCGGTCGCGTGGCCCGTCAACCTGGTTCTCCTGGAAGCGGCCCAGGACCCGGTCTGCGACTGGATGCGGGACAAGGTCCGCCCGTTCTACGACCAGGACCTGTGAACGCGGGCGGGGAGAGGCCCCGAAGGGGCGTGGGGCTGTGACCTCCGCGGCCCCGCCGCGCAGGCGCGACGAGCCACGACGGACCGGCACCCGCCGACGGACGACGAGCCCCGAGCTCTGAAGCCACGGCACCCGGCGGAGCCCTAAGCTGGTTCCGGAAACAGGGGACGATTCTCGAAGGGTCGGTAAAAGGTGAGCGCGAGCGGTACCGCCGCGACCGGGCAGGTCGAGCACATGCTGCGCCAGGTGACGCCCGGACGCTACGACGCCTACGAGGCCCTGCTGCGCGCCCTCGCCACCCCCGCGACCGGCCAGGTCTGGATGCTGCTGTGGCACGGCCAGGCCGGCTCCCCGGACGCCCAGTACGGGAACATGGAGGTCGACGGCTGCGGCTACGCGCCCTGTGTCACCTCCGCCCAGGAGCTCTCCGCCAGCGGCTGGAACCGGTCGTACGAAGTGGTCGACGGCCTGGAAGCGGCCCGCGCCCTCTACCCGGAGCACTACGGCCTCTGGCTCAATCCGCACGCCCCCGGCGGCGGCGTCGGCATCCCCTGGCTCGACCTGCGCCGCATCGCCTCCGGTCTCGACCGGCAGCCCGCCGGGCCCCTGCGCCTGTCCGAACCGGCCATCGAGATCCCGCAGTTCTACGCCCTGCTCGCGCAGAACGCCCACCGCACCCCGGCGGTCCGCGCGCTGCGCCGCGCCTGGGTGCAGCCGTCGCTCGGCGCGCCCTACCTCGCCATCGGTCTGGACGTGTACGACACGTCGCCGCCGGCCGTGGACGCGGTGCGCGCGATGATGCAGCAGTCCGTCGGAGCGGTGCCGGAGGGGCTGCCGGTGTCGACGGTGGCGATGACCGACGCGCACGACCCGGTCGCCATGTGGCTGCGTGCCCACGCCCGGCCCTTCTACGACCGGGAGGCCCACGCGGCCCCCGCCCAGGCGCCAGGTGCCGGGTACGGCTACCCACCGGCCCGCGGCGGCTTCTGACGGTGCGTCGGGTGGCCTCGTCCGCGTCGGCGACGCTCCGTGGCCTTCACGTCACCCACACACTTCTTCGCGCGTAGACGCCGGCGGAAGGTCACGAAGGTCGGCGATTTCGCCGTTGTGTCCCAACTGTCCTTCGTCCGAAGGCCGTTACCCACTGTTCGGATAACGGAATCCCCAGCAACGCATCACGGTTGCGCATACTTTCCCGGTCAGACCTGGCGGGTGATCGTGACGACGCTGAAGACTCCCGAGACAGACACCGGATCGTTCGATCCCGTGATCGAGAGCAAGTCGACAAAGCCGTAATCCACGGCGGGTGTAGGCCGGTCACCACCGGCGAGAGGGGTCGGGTCACTGTGACCGCACCGATCGAGACCACCGGGGCGCAAGCCGAGGCACAGCCCGAGGCTGTCCTCGCCGGTGCCGATAAGGGGCAGATCGAGGGCCGTTCCCTGGGGCAGATCGCCTGGTCCCGTTTCAAGAAGGACAAGGTCGCCGTGGCCGGCGGGGTCATCGTGATCCTGCTGATCCTCCTCGCGGTCCTCTCCCGTCCCATTCAGGCGATCTTCGACCTGGACCCCAACGCCCTGAACCAGGACCTGATCGATCCCAACACCTCGCTGCCCAAGGGTGACTTCGGCGGCATGAGCTGGGACCATCCGCTCGGTGTGGAGCCGAAGTTCGGCCGGGACATCGCCACCCGCATCCTCGAGGGCTCCTGGGTCTCGCTGGTCGTCGCCTTCGGCGCCACGATCCTGTCCAACACCATCGGTGCGATCCTCGGCGTGGTGGCCGGCTACTACGGCGGACGCGTCGACACGATCATCAGCCGGCTGATGGACACCTTCCTGGCCTTCCCCCTCCTGCTGTTCGCGATCGCCATCTCGGCGACCCTGCAGGGCGGCGCCTTCGGACTGGAGGGCCTGCCGCTGCACATCATGGTGCTGGTCTTCGTCATCGGTTTCTTCAACTGGCCCTACCTGGGCCGCATCGTCCGCGGCCAGACGCTGGCGCTGCGTGAACGGGAGTTCATCGACGCCTCCCGCGGGATGGGGGCCAAGGGCCCGTACATCCTCTTCCGGGAGCTGCTGCCGAACCTCGTGGGCCCGATCATCGTCTACTCGACGCTGCTCATCCCGACCAACATCATCTTCGAGGCGTCCCTGAGCTTCCTCGGCGTCGGCATCCAGCCTCCGCAGGCCTCGTGGGGCGGCATGATCAACCAGGCGGTCGCCTTCTACCAGGTCGACCCCCAGTTCATGATCGTTCCCGGTCTCGCCATCTTCGTGACCGTCCTGGCGTTCAACCTGCTCGGCGACGGTCTCCGTGACGCTCTCGACCCGCGCAGCCGCTGACCGGCGACTGTCACGAGAGTCCCAAAGATTTGCCAACAATGGAGGGGAAGCAGACCATCATGCGAAGGTCAGCGCTGGCCGCGGTCGCGGCCATCGGCAGTGCGAGCTTGCTGCTTTCGGCTTGCAGCAAGGCCGATGACAACTCGGACAACAACGGTAAGAACTCGGCTGAGGCCAACGCTGCGACCAAGGGTGTCGTCAACGCCTCCACCCAGAAGGGCGGGACGGTCACGTACGAGTACGCGGACGTGCCGGACTCCTTCGACCCCGGCAACACGTACTACGCGTACATGTACAACCTCAGCCGGCTCTACGCCCGCCCGCTGATGACCTTCCAGCCCGGCGCGGGCGAGAAGGGCAACACCCTGGTCCCGGACCTCGCCGCCAGCAAGGGCGTGCCGAGCGACGGCGGCAAGACCTGGACGTACAAGCTGCGTGCGGGTCTGAAGTACCAGGACGGCACCCCGATCACCTCGAAGGACGTCAAGTACGCCGTCGAGCGTTCCAACTTCGCGCGTGACGTGCTCTCCCTCGGCCCGAACTACTTCCAGCAGTTCATGCAGGACGGCGACAAGTACAAGGGCCCGTACAAGGACAAGAGCCCCGAGGGCCTGAAGTCCATCGAGACGCCGGACGACACCACGATCGTCTTCCACCTCAACCGGTCCTTCCAGGAGTTCGACTACCTGGTCGCCACGCCGCAGACGGCCCCGGTGCCCCAGTCCAAGGACAAGGGCATCGACTACGTCAAGAGCATCGTGTCCTCCGGCTCGTACAAGTTCGAGAGCTACGAGGAGGGCAAGCAGGCCGTCCTCGTCCGCAACGAGAACTGGGACCCGAAGACGGACCCGCTGCGCAAGCAGTACCCGGACAGGATCGTCGTCAAGCTCAAGGTCAACGCCGAGACGATCGACCAGGACGTCCAGTCCGGCACCGCGATCGACCTCGGCGGCACCGGCGTCCAGGCCGCGACGCAGGCGAAGGTCGTCAACGACAACGCCCTGAAGGCCAACACCGACAACACCTACGGTGGCCGCCTGGTCTACATGGCGATCAACTCGCAGGTCGCGCCGTTCGACAAGGTCGAGTGCCGCAAGGCCGTCCAGTACGCCATCGACAAGGTCTCCGTGCAGACCGCCCTCGGCGGCCCGATCCGCGGTGAGATCGCCGGCACCGTCCTGCCGCCGGACATCACCGGCTACGAGAAGTCGGACGTCTACGCCACCGACGGCAGCAAGGGCGACGTCGCCAAGGCCAAGGAGCAGCTGAAGGCCTGCGGCAAGACCGCCATCAACACCAACATCTCGGCGCGCAGCGACCGGCCGCAGGAGATCGACGCGGCCACCGCGATCATCGCCTCGCTGAAAAAGGTCGGCATCAACGCCAGCCTGAAGCAGTACCCGTCGGGCAAGTACTTCACCGACTACGCGGGTGTGCCGACGTTCGACAAGAAGCAGAACATCGGCCTGCACATGATGCAGTGGGGTGCCGACTGGCCGTCCGGCTACGGCTTCCTGCAGCAGATCCTGCACGGTGACGCGATCGGCGCCTCGGGCAACACCAACCTGTCGTACATCAACGACAAGCAGATCAACGAGACGCTCGAGAAGTCCATCGCCACCCAGAACGAGACCGAGCGCAACGCGCTGTACGCCCAGATCGACAAGCGTGCGATGGACCTGGCCACCCTCGTCCCGCTGACCTACTTCAAGGTCCTGCTGTACCGCCCGACCACTTTCACCAACCTGGTGTCCACGGCGGCCTTCAGCGGTCAGTACGACTACCTCAACATCGGCACGACCAAGAAGTAGCCCCGGAAGGCAGGTGAAGGCATTGGTGCCCGCGGGCTTCGCGGCCCGCGGGCACCAGCGCCGGTCCCCGTGATCTCGTACATCCTCCGTCGGACGTTCGCGGCAGTGATCCTGCTGCTGGTCGTCACCGCGGTCACCTTCGCGATCTTCTTCCTGCTGCCGCGGCTCGCCGGCCAGACCGCCGACCAGCTCGCGCAGCAGTACATCGGAAAGAGCCCGACGAAGGCGGACATCCTCGCGGTCAAGCAGAACCTCGGTCTGGACGAGCCCCTGTACGTCCAGTACTGGCACTTCATCAAGGGGATCGTCAGCGGCGCCACCTACAACCTGGGCCCCACCACGGCGCAGTGTGACGCGCCCTGCTTCGGCTACTCCTTCAAGACCCACGTCGAGGTGTGGCCGCAGCTCACCTCCCGCCTCCCGGTGACCCTCTCGCTGGCCGGCGGGGCCGCCGTGCTGTGGCTGGTCTCCGGTGTCCTGATCGGTGTGATCTCGGCGCTCAAGCCCCGCAGCGTCTTCGACCGCACCTTCATGGGCGTCGCGCTCGCCGGTGTGTCGCTGCCCATGTTCTTCACGGGCAACCTGCTGCTCCTGCTGTTCACTTTCCAGTGGCCGATCTTCGGCCGCACCTATGTGCCGTTCACCGAGAACCCGGCCCAGTGGGCCAACACGCTCTTCCCGGCCTGGTGCTCGCTGGCCCTGCTGTACTCCGCCATCTACGCGCGCCTCACCCGCTCGGGCATGCTGGAGACGATGAACGAGGACTTCATCCGCACGGCCCGCGCCAAGGGCCTGCGGGAGCGCAGGGTGGTGGCCCGGCACGGGCTGCGGGCCGCGCTGACGCCGATCATCACCGTCTTCGGCATGGACCTCGGCCTGCTGCTCGGCGGCGCCGTGATCACCGAGAAGGTGTTCTCGCTGCCCGGCATCGGCCAGTACGCGGTGCAGGGCATCACCGACAACGACCTGCCCCCGATCCTCGGCGTCACCCTGCTCGCAGCCTTCTTCGTCGTGATCGCCAATCTCCTGGTGGACCTGCTGTACGCCGCCGCCGACCCACGCGTGAGGCTCTCGTGACCGAACTCTCCAAGACCGGGGCCGCCGTGGGTGAGCCCACGACCCCGCCCTCGGACGCGCCCGACGCGTTCCTCGCGGTCCGCGACCTCAAGGTGCACTTCCCCACCGACGACGGCCTGGTCAAGTCCGTCGACGGACTCAGCTTCCAGGTGGAGAAGGGCAAGACCCTCTGCATCGTCGGCGAGTCGGGATCCGGCAAGTCCGTCACCTCGCTGGCGATCATGGGCCTGCACCGGCTCGGCTCGCGCGGCAAGAACGTGCGGATGTCCGGCGAGATCTGGCTCGGCGGCAAGGAGCTGGTCTCCGCCGACCCGGACGAGGTCCGCCGGCTGCGCGGCCGCGAGATGGCGATGATCTTCCAGGACCCGCTGTCCGCGATGCACCCGTACTACACGATCGGCAACCAGATCGTGGAGGCGTACCGGGTCCACCACGACGTCAACAAGAAGACCGCGCGCACGCGGGCGATCGAGATGCTCGACCGGGTCGGCATCCCCGAGCCCGGCAAGCGCGTCGACAGCTACCCGCACGAGTTCTCGGGCGGTATGCGCCAGCGCGCGATGATCGCCATGGCGCTGGTCAACAACCCCGAGCTGCTCATCGCGGACGAGCCGACGACCGCCCTCGACGTGACCGTCCAGGCGCAGATCCTCGACCTCATCCGCGACCTGCAGAAGGAGTTCGGCTCCGCGGTCGTCCTCATCACCCACGACCTCGGTGTGGTCGCCGAGATCGCCGACGACGTCCTGGTGATGTACGGCGGCCGGTGCGTGGAGCGCGGCTCGGTCGACGACGTGTTCGAGCGGCCGCAGCACCCGTACACCTGGGGCCTGCTCGGCTCGATGCCGCGCATCGACCGGGAGACCTCCGAGCGGCTCATCCCGGTCAAGGGCTCGCCGCCGAGCCTCATCAACGTCCCCTCGGGCTGCGCCTTCCACCCGCGCTGCCCGTACGCGGACATCCCCAAGGGCGATGTCACCCGTACCGTGCGGCCGGAACTCCAGGTGGTCGGCAGCGGACACTTCTCCGCCTGCCACCTCTCGCCGGAGGACCGCACGCGGATCTGGACCGAAGAGATTGCGCCGAAGCTGTGAGCGATACGAAGAAGACGGACGCGACGACGGTTCCGGCCCAGGCGTCCTCTCCCGAGGACCGTGAGGTGCTGCTGAAGGTCGAGGGCCTGCAGAAGCACTTCCCGATCCGCAAGGGCGTCCTCCGGCGCCAGGCCGGCGCGGTCAAGGCCGTCGACGGCATCGACTTCGAGGTGCGCAAGGGCGAGACCCTCGGCGTGGTCGGCGAGTCGGGCTGCGGCAAGTCGACCATGGGCCGGGTCATCACCCGGCTCCAGGACCCGACGGGCGGCTCGATCCACTTCGAGGGCAAGGACATCACGCGGCTGAAGACGGCCGGGATGCGTCCGCTGCGGCGGGACATCCAGATGATCTTCCAGGACCCGTACGGCTCGCTGAACCCGCGGCACACCATCGGCGGCATCGTCTCGGCGCCGTTCCGCCTCCAGGGCGTGGAGCCCGAGGGCGGCGTGAAGAAGGAGGTCCAGCGGCTCCTGGAGCTGGTGGGCCTCAGCCCCGAGCACTACAACCGCTACCCGCACGAGTTCTCCGGCGGTCAGCGCCAGCGCATCGGCATCGCCCGCGCGCTCGCCCTGAAGCCGAAGCTGGTCGTGGCGGACGAGCCGGTCTCCGCGCTGGACGTGTCGATCCAGGCGCAGGTCGTCAACCTCATGGACGACCTCCAGCAGGAGCTCGGCCTGACCTACGTGATCATCGCGCACGACCTGTCCGTCGTCCGGCACGTGTCGGACCGGATCGCGGTGATGTACCTGGGCAAGATCGTCGAACTCGCCGACCGCACCTCGCTGTACGAGGCGCCGATGCACCCGTACACCAAGGCGCTGATGTCGGCGGTGCCGGTGCCGGACCCGAAGCGCCGGGGCGCCAAGAGCGAGCGGATCCTGCTCCGCGGGGACGTGCCCTCGCCGATCTCCCCGCCGAGCGGCTGCCGCTTCCACACGCGGTGCTGGAAGGCGACGCAGATCTGCAAGACCACGGAGCCGCCGCTGAAGGAGCTGCGGCCGGGCCAGCAGGTCGCCTGCCACCACCCGGAGAACTTCGAGGACCAGGCCCCGCAGGACGTCGTCCTGCTGACCGCCGCCAAGGAGGCGGCGGAGACGGTGCCGGACGAGGACCTGGCGCAGTCCGCGAAGACGTCGGCGGCGGTCACGGAGGAAGCGGCGAACGCGGAAGCGGCGAACGCGGACGCGGAGCCGACGGACACGGAACCCGCGAAGGCGGAGGACGTGAAGACGGCGACTCCGGAGGCGGAGGCCGCGGAGACGGAGCCCGCGGAGACGGAATCCGAGGAGACGGAGACTCCGAAGGCGGAGCCCGCGAAGGCGGAAACCGTGAAGGCGGAGCCCGCCAAGGCGGAGACTCCGAAGGCCGGCCCCGGAAAGGCGGAGCCCGTGAAGGCGGAGCCCGCCGAGGCGGTGGTCTCGAAGGCTGAGGCCCCTGAGGCCGAGGCCGAGGCCGCGGACGGGAGTCCCGAGGCGGTCCAGCCGGAGACGGCCGAGTCCGAGGCGGGAACCGGCGCGAAGCCGGAGGCGGACGCCGAGCCGGCGGCCGGTTCCGAGGCCGAGGCCGCTCCCGGACCGGAGGCGGACGCCGAGGCGGAGCCGGCGGCGCCCGAGGGGGAGCCGACGGTGCCCGAGGGGGACGAACCCGCGGCGCCCGAGGCCGGTTCGGCGCAGGGTGAGACCGCCGCGCCGGAGGCGGACGGTGAGGCCGAGCCGCCGGCCAAGAAGAACTCGGCGAAGAAGAAGTAGCCCGCCCGGTCCGTGAGCCCCCGCCTTCGTTTGTAAGGCGGGGGCTCTCCGGCAGGTGAGAATGGCAGGGTGTACGAGCAACTCTTCAGCCCGACCGTGCAGCACACGCTCGACCTGATCGGCATCTTCGTCTTCGCCATCTCGGGCGCCCTGCTGGCCGTCCGCAAGAACTTCGACGTGTTCGGCATCGCCGTGCTCGCCCAGGTCACCGCACTGGGCGGTGGGCTGTTCCGGGACCTGATCATCGGCGCGGTGCCCCCCGCCGCGTTCACGGACCTGGGGTACTTCCTGACCCCGCTGCTCGCCACGGTGCTGGTCTTCTTCCTCCACCCGCACGTCGAGCGCCTCCAGACCGGCGTCAACGTCTTCGACGCGGCCGGCCTCGGCCTGTTCTGCGTCGCCGGCACGACCAAGGCGTACGACTACGGGCTCGGCCTGACCGCATCCGCCTGTCTGGGCATGGCCACCGCGGTCGGCGGCGGGGTGCTGCGCGACGTGCTGGCCAACGAGGTGCCCTCGCTGCTGCGCTGGGACCGCGATCTGTACGCCGTCCCGGCCATCGTCGGCGCCACCATGGTCGTCCTGTGCATCCGCTTCGACGCGCTGAGCCCGTTCACGAGCGGTCTCGCGGTGGTGACCGCCTTCGTCCTGCGCCTGCTGGCCCTGCGCTTCCACTGGCGGGCGCCGCGCGCGTGGAACCGGCGGTCGACGGTCGTCGAGGGGGAGTGACAGGGCTCCCGCGCGCGACAAAGTCTCCGGCAACAGAAAAAGCTACCGCTTAGTAGTTTCCTGTTGTACCGTGCAGCCATGCCAGAAGCAGCCTCCGCACCGGCCACCCGGGCCCTCATCGGCGACAGCGAGTTCGACCGGGACACCAGCCTCACCCGGCGTGCGCCCGGTGTCTACGACATCGACCTCTCCGCCGGCTGGACCATCATCAGCGCCGTCAACGGCGGCTACCTGCTGGCCGTTCTGGGCCGCGCCCTCGGGGACGCACTGCCGCACCCCGACCCCTTCACCGTCTCGGCGCACTACCTGACCGCCTCCCAGCCGGGCCCGGCGGTCGTCCGCACCGAGACGGTCCGCACCGGCCGCACGCTCTCCACCGGCCAGGCGTCCCTCTTCCAGTACGACGACGAGGGCAACGAGGTCGAGCGCATCCGTGTCCTCGCCTCCTACGGCGACCTAGGCGCACTGCCCGACGACGTCCGCACGTCGGCGAAGCCGCCCGTGATCCCGCCCATGGACCAGTGCTTCGGCCCGGAGGACGGTCCCGCCCCCGTGGAGGGCAGCTCCGCCATCACCGACCGGCTGATGCTCAAGCTTGACCCCGCCACCCTGGGCTGGGCGCTCGGGCAGCCCTCGGGCAAGGGTGAGATGCGGGCCTGGTTCGGGCTCGCCGACGGCCGTGACGCCGACCCCCTCTCGCTGCTCCTCGCGGTGGACGCGCTGCCGCCGACCGCCTTCGAGATCGGGCTGACCGGCTGGGTGCCGACCGTCGAGCTGACCGTGCACGTGCGCTGCCGCCCGGCGCCGGGCCCGCTGCGCGTGTCCATCACCACCCGCAACCTCGCCGGCGGCTTCCTGGAGGAGGACGCCGAGGTGTGGGACAGCGCCGACCGCCTGGTCGCCCAGTCCCGTCAGCTGGCCCGGGTCCGGCTCGGCTGACGCTCCGGGCGGGGCCGTCCGCCCTTCCCGTCACCGCGCCCCGGGGCGCCGGGATCTGTCCGTCCCGGCGCCCCGGGGCGCGTTCCGCGTCGTCCCACCCGGTCAGTCCAGCCAGTGCCGGCGGCCGATGCTGATCAGCCGCATGCGGCGGTTGGCGACGGCTGCCACGTTCCGCCGCTCCTCCTCCGGGGCCTCCAGCGTCTCCAGGAACAGCGACGCCGTGATCAGCATCTGGTCGACGTAGAGGCCCGCGAGCATCAGCAGGTCGTCGTCGTGCCAGCCCGCCGACTGCGGGTCCTTGGCCAGCTCGGCCTGCACCTCCTCGGCGAACCGGGCCAGTTGGTCGCGTATGGCCTCCCGCACCGGCTGCACCCCACCGTGGCGCTCCCGGGCGATGAACCGAACATGGGCGGGGTGCGCGGCCACGTGGCCGGCGATCAGCTCCACGGCGCGGGCGATGCGTTCGTCACTGTCCTCCGCGGGCGACACCGTCGTCCGGATCATCGGATGCAGGCTGCCCAGCGCCTCCTCCACCAGGGCCACACCGAGGTCGGCGGTGGAGCGGAAGTGCCGGTAGAAGGCGGTCGGGGCGACGCCGACGGCACGGGTGACCTCGCGCAGGCCCAGGCTGCTCAGGCTCTGCTCCTCCAGCAGCGCGAGCGCCGCGTCCAGGAGTGCCTGACGGGTCTTCTGCTTCTGGGCCTGCCGAACGCCGAGGGTGTGACTCATGCCATGCAGTTAACAACTGTTCTCCGGAATTGGAAAGCCTTGGAGCGCGCTAGACTGGAAAGTCAGTGAACAACTGTAACTACAACCGTTCACCGAAGGTTGGGGGATCCGCTCCATGCTGTTTCTCGTCGTCGCGCTCCTGCTCCTCGGCGCCGTCCTGGGCACCGTCGCCCACGCGCCGCTCAGTCTCTCCGTCGCCGTCGGCCTGGTCATCGCCGTCTGGCTCGGCGTCTTCGCGATCCGCGAGCGGCACGGCCGCCGCCGGAGCGGCTCCGCCCACTGACCGCCGCCGGTCCACCGACGCACCGTCCGGCCCACCGACGCACCGTAGGGAGAACACCGTGCAGCTCACCGCACCGGCCACCCGCCGGACCGGTATCCGGGACACCGACGGCATGGCCGTCGCGTCCTTCGTCCTCGGCCTCCTCGGCCTGCTCGTCCTCAACGTCTTCCTGGGCCCCGTCGCCATCGCCTTGGCCGGCGTCGCCCTGTGGCGCGGCACCGCCCGCCGCGGCCGGGCCCTCCTCGGTCTCGGACTGGGCGTCGCCGACCTGCTGGTCCTGGTCGCGGTCATGTCCGCGGACCACACGATGTCGTGGAGTCTGTGAGCCACCCGCGGCGCGGCCCGGTCCCGGTTCGCCGAAGAGACCGGCCTTGACCCGAGGCCGCGCGGGGCCGCCCCGTAGAATCGGCCCCACCATGGCTTACCTCGACCACGCCGCGACCACCCCGATGCTCCCCGAGGCGGTCGAGGCACTCACCGCGCACGTGGGCGCCACCGGCAACGCCTCCTCCCTCCATGCGTCCGGCCGCCGCGCACGGCGCACCGTCGAGGAGGCCCGCGAGACCCTCGCCGACGCCCTCGGCGCCCGCCCCAGCGAGGTCGTCTACACCTCCGGCGGTACCGAGGCCGACAACCTCGCCGTCAAGGGCCTGTACTGGGCCCGCCGCGACGCCGACCCCGCCCGCACCCGGGTGCTGGCCAGCCCCGTCGAGCACCACGCCGTCCTGGACGCCGTCCACTGGCTCGGCGAACACGAGGGCGCGACCGTCGAGTACCTGCCGGTCGACGCGTACGGCCGCGTCCACCCCGAGGCGCTGCGCGAGGCCATCGCCCGCGACCCCGGCGACGTCGCCCTCGCCACCGTGATGTGGGCCAACAACGAGATCGGCACGATCATGCCGGTCCGCGAACTCGCGGACGTGGCCGCCGAGTTCGGCGTCCCGCTGCACGCCGACGCGGTCCAGGCCGTCGGTCAGCTCCCCGTCGACTTCGCCGCCTCGGGGCTCGCCGCGATGACGGTGTCCGGACACAAGGTCGGCGGCCCCTACGGCATCGGCGCGCTGCTGCTGGGCCGTGAGTACACCCCCGTGCCCGTCCTGCACGGCGGCGGCCAGGAACGCCATGTCCGCTCCGGCACCCTCGACGTGCCCGCCGTCGCCTCCTTCGCCGTGGCCGGTCGCCTGGCCACCGAGCGGCGCGAGTGGTTCGCCCGCGAGATCGGGGCCCTGCGCGACGGCCTGGTCGACGCGGTCCGCACGGCCGTCCCGGACGCCGTGCTGGGCGGCGACCCGGTGGACCGGCTGCCGGCCAACGCCCACTTCACCTTCCCCGGCTGCGAGGGCGACTCCCTGCTCCTGCTGCTCGACGCCCAGGGCATCGAGTGCTCCACCGGGTCCGCCTGCACCGCCGGCGTCGCCCAGCCGAGCCACGTCCTGCTGGCCACCGGCACCGACCCGGACCTCGCCCGCGGCACCCTGCGCTTCTCCCTCGGCCACACCTCCACCGAGGCCGACGTCGAGGCCCTCGCCAAGGCGATCGGACCGGCGGTGGAACGCGCACGGGCGGCCGGACTGACGTGACCGACGTGCGGGTCAGGCGCTTCTCGAGGCGCCGGGGGACGGGCCGCTCGTCGCCGCCCGCCGGACCAGCCTCATGTACCGGTCCCAGTCCCAGTGCGGCCCCGGATCGGTGTGGTCGGTGCCCGGCACCTCCACGTGGCCGATGATGTGCTCGCGGTCGACGGGTATCCCGTACCGCGCGCAGACAACGGCGGTCAGCCGGGCCGAGGCGGTGTACATCGCGTCCGTGAAGTCCTGCGGCCGGTCCACGAAACCCTCGTGCTCGATGCCGACACTGCGCTCGTTGTACTCCCGGTTGCCCGCGTGATAGGCCACGTCCAGCTCGCGGATCATCTGCGTGACGTGCCCGTCCTGGCCGACGATGTAGTGCGTGGCGGCCTTGTGACCGGGGTCCTGGAACGCCTTCACGGCGCTCGCGAAACTGCCCTGTGTGACATGGACGACCACCATGTCGATGCCGAAGTCATCGGGCCGGTCCGCGCGCCGCCAGTTGGCGTCCGACGCCGCCACCCACCGGGCGCCCGAGTAGTCGACGGCGCCCTCCTCGCGGGGCTTCTCCACGCCCGGCGTGCGCCACCACAGCCGCGCCAGCTCGTCGCGCGCCAGCACCGCCGTGCCCAGGGCCGCCGCCGTGCCGCCGACGATCAGCGCCCGGCGCCCGATGCGCCGGTCCGCGTCCCTGGATCCGCCCGCGGACCCGCTCTTCGCCCCCATGCGATCTTCAACGCATATACGCGCGCTCCGGTTCCCGCGCCCCCGTACCCTGGAAGGGTTATGACTGACACCCCGCAGCGCACCCGTCCCCTCCGTGTCCTCGCCGCCATGTCGGGCGGAGTCGACTCCGCCGTCGCCGCCGCCCGCGCGGCCGAGGCGGGGCACGACGTGACCGGCGTCCACCTGGCGCTCTCCGCCAACCCGCAGTCCTTCCGCACGGGCGCCCGGGGCTGCTGCACCATCGAGGACTCCCGGGACGCCCGCCGCGCCGCGGACGTCATCGGCATCCCCTTCTACGTCTGGGACCTCGCCGACCGCTTCCGCGAGGACGTGGTCGAGGACTTCGTCGCCGAGTACGAGGCGGGCCGCACCCCGAACCCGTGCCTGCGCTGCAACGAGAAGATCAAGTTCGCCGCGCTGCTCGACAAGGCCCTCGCGCTCGGCTTCGACGCGGTCTGCACCGGCCACTACGCGAAGGTGATCCTGCGCGAGGACGGCACCCGCGAACTGCACCGCGCCTCCGACATGGCCAAGGACCAGAGCTACGTCCTCGGCGTCCTGGACGACCGCCAGCTCGCGCACGCCATGTTCCCGCTCGGCGACACGCTCACCACCAAGGACGAGATCCGCGCGGAGGCCGAGCGCAGGGGGCTGGCCGTCGCCAAGAAGCCCGACTCGCACGACATCTGCTTCATCGCCGACGGCGACACCCAGGGCTTCCTCGCCGACCGGCTGGGCCGGGCGGAGGGCGACATCGTCGACGAGTCCGGCAATCGGCTCGGCACCCACGAGGGCGCCTACGGCTTCACCATCGGCCAGCGCAAGGGCCTGCGGATCGGCACGCCCGCGCCCGACGGCAAGCCCCGCTACGTCCTCGACATCTCCCCGGTGGACAACACGGTCACGGTGGGCCCGGCCGAGGCGCTGGACGTCACCGCGCTGACCGCGATCAAGCCCCGCTGGTGCGGCGCCGCCCCCACCGGCCCCGGCACCTACACCGCCCAGCTGCGCGCCCACGGCGGCGAGACCGAGGTCCGCGCCGAACTGGTCGACGGCACCCTGGAGGTGACCTTCACGGAGCCGGTGCGCGGGGTCGCCCCCGGCCAGGCGATCGTGCTGTACGACGGCACGCGCGTGGTGGGCTCGGCGACGATCGCGTCGACCGTGCGCGCCACGGCGGGCGTGGCCTGACGTCTCAGCCCGCGAAGAACTCCGCCAGCACCGGCGCCAGCACGCCCGGCTCCACCATGTGGCTCTGGCCCTCCAGGGCCCGGTACGCGCCGTCGGGCACGGCGTCGGCGACGGCCCGCGCAGCCTCGCGCATCCAGCCGGCGCCGGCGTCGCCCGCCAGGGCCAGCACGGGAACGGCGATCTCCGCCAACCGGGACCGCGGCACCCGGGCGTCGCCCATCACCGCGTCGTCGTACGCGAGACTCGGCGCGACCGACTCCATGCCGGCCCACATCGGCGACCGGCGGGCACCCCGGATCATCTCCTCGCCCAGGCCGGTGAGCCGCAGGAACAGCTCCACCGCGTCCCCGCGCCGCCCCTGCCCGAGCGCTTCGCCCAGCCGCTCGGTGTACTGCGCGCGGGCCCGGGCCGAGTCGTCGTCCATGGCGTACGGCACCTCGTAGACGGCGACCCGGCGCACCGGCAGCCCGCTCGCCGCGGCCCGCAGGACCAGTGCGCCGCCCGACGAGACGCCGTACAGCGACGCCTCGCCGCCGACCGCCTCGATCAGCGCCGCCAGGTCCTCGACCTCGCGCTCCACCGCGTAGGGCGCCGTGTCACCGCTTTCGCCCCGGCCCCGGCGGTCGTACACGGTGACGTCGAAGCGGTCCGACAGCGCCGTGGCCAGGGGTGCGAGCGTGGCACCCGTGGACATCGCCCCGCTGACCAGGACCACGGCCGGTCCCTGCCCGGTGCGTTCGTACGCGAGGTGCGTGCCGTCGCGCGAAAGCGTCTTCTTGTCCATGGTGGTGCAGATTGCCCTATTGCGCGGGTTTCATCCCTGAGGACACCTCGACGTCGTAGAAACACAGGTGGTCCTTGATCTCCGCCACGTCCGGCTTCGGGTCCGGATAGGCCCAGACCAGATCCTCCGCGTCCGGCAGCGACCAGTACGACGCGTCGCCCTTGAACGGGCAGTGCGTCCGCGTCGCGGACGGCGTCAGCAGGTCCGTGCGTACGTCCTCGGCGGGGAGGTAGTACCGGTCGGGACAGCCCGTCTCGTGCAGGGCCAGTGCCCCGTCGCTCTCGGCCAGGACCTGCCCGCCGTGCACCACGCGCACGTGCCGGTCGCTCCGCTCGATGGTGATGCGATGACCCTTCGTCACGATGCTCGCTCCTCCTCGGGTGGACCACGTCTCCGGTACAGCGTGCCCCGGAGCCGGGTTCTTCCCGGGCGGCACGCCCCCCGTACCGTGGATGCATGAACATCTGCGTCTTCCTCTCCGCCGCCGACCTCGACGAGCGCTACACGCGCCCCGCGAAGGAGTTCGGCACCCTCCTCGGCAAGGGCGGGCACACGCTCGTGTGGGGCGGTTCGGACACCGGGCTGATGAAGGTCGTCGCCGACGGTGTGCACGAGGCCGGAGGCAGGCTCCTGGGCGTCTCCGTGGACTTCCTGGCGGCCAAGGCGCGCGAGGGCGCCGACGAGATGGTCATCGCCAAGGACCTCGCCGAGCGCAAGCGGCTGCTGCTGGAGAAGGCCGACGCCGTGGTGATCATGGTGGGCGGCACCGGCACCCTGGACGAGGCGACGGAGATCCTCGAACTGAAGAAGCACGGGCACACCGACAAGCCGGTCGTGCTGCTCAACACGGCGGGCTTCTACGACGGGCTCAGGGAGCAGTTCCGCCGCATGGAGGACGAGGGCTTCCTGCCGCGTCCCCTCACCGAGCTGGTGTTCTTCGCCGAGGAGCCGGTCGGCGCGCTGGCCTACCTGGAGGAGAGCCAGGGCGTGGCCTGAGCCCGCGGTGATGCGAGCATGGCGGGCATGGCTACACATGTGATCACCGGAGCGGGCTCCGGCATCGGCGCGGCCGTGACCCGCCGCCTGCACGAGCGCGGCGACGAGGTCGTGCTGCACGCGCGCGACGCGGGCCGCGCGAAGGAACTGGCGGCCGCGTTCCCCGGCGCGAAGACGCTGGTCGGCGACCTCGCGGACCCGGACAAGCTGTCCTGGGCCTTCTCGCACCAGACGCTGCCCGACCGCGTGGACTCCCTGCTGCACATCGCGGGCGTGGTCGACCTCGGCCCCGTCGGCGACCTCACCCCGAAGACCTGGCGCCACCAGCTGGGCGTCAACCTCGTCGCCCCGGCCGAGCTGACCCGCCTCTTCCTGCCCCAGCTCCGCGTCGCCCAGGGGCACGTCCTCTTCGTCAACTCCGGCTCCGGGCTCAACGCGCACGCCGGCTGGGCCGCGTACGCCGCCTCCAAGCACGGCCTGAAGGCCCTGGCCGACTCCCTGCGCCAGGAGGAGCACGCCAACGGCGTCCGCGTCACCTCCGTCTACCCCGGCCGCACCGCCAGCCCCATGCAGGCCAAGGTCCACCGGCAGGAGGGCAAGGAGTACGACCCCGCGCAGTGGATCGACCCCGAGTCGGTGGCCACGACGATCGTCATGGCCCTGGACCTGCCCAGGGACGCGGAGGTCAACGACCTGACGGTGCGCCCGGGCAGATAGCGGACCGCTGTTTTTCAGCCCGTCCGGCGTTCGAGGACGAGGCCGTCCAGGCCGACAGTCGGGGTCCGGGGCCGGCAGCCCCCGGGGACGGAACGGGAAGGGGCGGCGGGGGCGAACAACCTCCCCACCCCTGCGTACGCTTCTTCCCGTGAACGACACCCTCCCCCTCGCCCCCGCCACCGGCGTCGGCAGCATGCCGGGCCAGGACGCCCGAGAGGCCGTCAAGACCGCCACCGGCGGCTTCGAGGACTTCCCCTTCCTGCCCGAGCTCCCCGCCCGCGGCCCCGGTGCCGACATGATCGGCCGCAGCGCCGGAATGCTCGTCGAGCTGTACGCGCGCGTGGAGCCCAGCGGCTGGCGCCTCGGCGACCGCCCGGGCCGCGACACCAAGCGGGCCCGGGCGTGGCTGGGGGAGGACCTCGACGCGCTGGAGGAGTTCACGCAGGGTTACCAGGGGCCGCTGAAGGTCCAGGCCGTCGGCCCCTGGACACTGGCCGCCGCCCTGGAACTGCGAGGCGGCGAGGCCGTCCTGTCCGACGCGGGCGCCACCCGCGACCTCGCCGCCTCCCTCGCCGAGGGCCTGCGCCTGCACCTCGCCGAACTCCGGCGCCGCGTGCCCGGCGCGACGCTCGTCCTCCAGCTCGACGAGCCCTCCCTCACCGCCGTGCTGCGCGGCCAGGTGCGCACCGCCAGCGGCTACCGCACCCACCGGGCCGTGGACCGGCAGGTCGTGGAGGCGACCCTCCGGGACACCGTCGGGGTGCACGGCGAGGGACCCGTCGTGGTCCACTCCTGCGCACCCGACGTCCCCTTCGCCCTGCTGCGCCGGGCCGGCGTCGCGGGCATCTCCTTCGACTTCTCCCTCCTCACCGAGCGTGACGACGACGCGATCGGTGAGGCGGTGGAGGGCGGCACCCGGCTGTTCACCGGTGTCGTGCCGGGGACGGACGGCCCATTGTCGGACCCTGCCGGTAGCGTCATGGGGGTCAGGACGTTGTGGCGCAGGCTGGGGCTGCATCCGGGGCTTCTCGCGGAGGCGGTCACGGTGACGCCGTCGTGCGGACTCGCGGGCGCGTCCCCCGAGTACGCCCGCCGCGCGCTCGCCCACTGCGTCCGGGCGGCGAGATCCCTCGCGGACAACCCAGAGTAACGGGAGGACGACACGGTGGCCGGCGACAAGCAGGCGGAGACGACGAGCGTGCCCGCCGAGGCGCGCGAGAAGCACGTGCAGCTCGCTGAGCAGATCGAGGAACACCGCTTCCGGTACTACGTGAAGGACGCCCCCGTCATCAGCGACGCGGACTTCGACCGGCTGCTGCGTTCCCTGGAGGCACTGGAGGAGGAGTACCCGGAGCTGCGCACCCCGGACTCGCCGACCCAGAAGGTCGCCGGTTCCTACGAGACGGAGTTCACGGCGGTGGAGCACCGCTCGCGCATGCTCTCCCTCGACAACACCTTCAACGACGACGAGCTCGCCGCCTGGACCGAGCGCATCGCCAAGGAGCTGGGCGAGCAGAAGTACCACTTCCTGTGCGAGCTGAAGGTCGACGGACTGGCCGTCAACCTCACCTACGAGCGCGGCCGGCTCGTCCGCGCCGCCACCCGCGGCGACGGCCGCACCGGCGAGGACATCACGCCCAACGTCCGCACCATCGCCGAGATCCCCGAGCGCCTCACCGGCGACGAGGTCCCCGACCTGGTGGAGATCCGCGGCGAGGTCTACTTCCCGATGGAGAAGTTCCAGGAGCTCAACGCCCGGCTGGTCGAGGGCGGCGACAAGCCCTTCGCCAACCCGCGCAACGCGGCGGCCGGTTCGCTGCGCCAGAAGGACCCGCGCGTCACCGCCTCCCGGCCGCTGCACATGGTCGTCCACGGCATCGGCGCCCTCGAGGGCTACACGGGCATGACCCGCCTCTCCCAGGCGTACGACCTCCTGGCGACCTGGGGCCTGCCCACCTCCCCGCACAACAGGGTGGTCGACGACCTCGACGGCGTACGGGAGTTCATCGCCTACTACGGCGAGAACCGGCACTCCGTGGCGCACGAGATCGACGGCGTCGTCGTCAAGCTCGACGAGATCCGCCTCCAGGGACGCCTCGGTTCCACCGCGCGCGCCCCGCGCTGGGCCATCGCCTACAAGTACGCGCCCGAGGAGGTCAACACCAAGCTCGTCGACATCAAGGTGGGCGTCGGGCGCACCGGCCGCGTCACGCCGTACGCGCAGGTCGAGCCGGTCACCGTGGCCGGCAGCGAGGTGGAGTTCGCCACCCTGCACAACCAGGAGGTCGTCAAGGCCAAGGGCGTCCTCATCGGCGACACGGTGGTGCTGCGCAAGGCCGGCGACGTGATCCCCGAGATCCTCGGCCCCGTCGCCGACCTGCGGGACGGCAGCGAGCGTGAGTTCGTCATGCCGGCCGAGTGCCCCGAGTGCGGGACGCCCCTGCGGGCCATGAAGGAGGGCGACATCGACCTCCGCTGCCCCAACGCCCGCAAGTGCCCGGCCCAGCTGCGCGGCCGCCTCTCCTACCTCGCCGGCCGCGAGTGCCTGGACATCGAGCACTTCGGTGACGTCGTGGCCGCCGCGCTGACCGCGCCGCTCGAACCGGCCGACCCCCCGCTGGTGGACGAGGGCGACCTCTTCGACCTCACCGTCGACAAGCTCCTGCCCATCAAGGCCTACGTCCTCGACCCGGACAGCGGGCTGCCCAAGCGCGATCCCAAGACCGGCGACGAGAAGATCGTCACGGTCTTCGCCAACCAGAAGGGCGAGCCGAAGAAGAACACCCTCGCCCTGCTGAAGAACATCGAGGAGGCCAAGAGCCGGCCGCTCGCCCGCTTCCTCAACGGCCTCTCCATCCGGCACGTCGGCCCGGTCGCGGCCCAGGAACTCGCCCGTCAGTTCCGCTCGGTCGAGCGCATCGAGCAGGCCACCGAGGAGGAGCTGGCGAACACCGACGGGGTCGGCCCCATCATCGCCGCCTCCCTCAAGGAGTGGTTCGCGGAGGACTGGCACCGCGAGATCGTGCGGAAGTGGAAGGCGGCCGGAGTCCCGCTGGAGGAACAGTCGACCGGCGAGGACGAGGGCCCGCGCCCGCTCGAAGGACTCACCGTGGTCGTCACCGGCACCCTGGAGAAGTTCACGCGGGACGGAGCCAAGGACGCCCTGCAGAGCCGGGGCGCGAAGGTGACCGGGTCGGTGTCCAAGAAGACGTCGTTCGTGGTGGTGGGCGACAACCCCGGCTCCAAGTACGACAAGGCGATGCAGCTCAAGGTGCCCGTCCTGGACGAGGACGGTTTCACCGTCCTGCTCGAGGAAGGACCCGAAGCGGCCACCGCCGCCGCGCTTTCGGCCGAGGAATAGCGGTTGAAGGCCACCCGATCGGCGCATACCAGATGCATACGGGTGGCCGGGTCGCATTCGGGCAACCGTCGGCGACCGGTGCCCCTGGAAGCCTTCTGCGGCCTACTGTTGAGGGGTGCGCCTGCCGTGCCCAGCTGCGGTCGGGGGCATCCCCCTGCCCCAAGGAACAGGGGGCAGGGTTCTCCAACGCGGAGCCGTTGAGGGTGTGTCGGGCGCAGGGCCGCGTGGCGTGGGCACCCCCGGCTGTGAGAGGGACGGGAATGGAACCGACCGAGAGCGCCGCCGCGGGCTCACGGCTGCGTCTGCGTCACCTGGTGGGGACGTGGCACGTGAGCCGGTGGCTCGGGCGGCGCGGTGGTGGCGCGCGGCCCCCCGCGGCGGACGCCCCGGGCACCGCGCCGCCGGCCGCCGGCGCGCCCGCGATGTCCGACGCCGAACGGCACCCGTCCTGGCCCGCGTTGCCCGCGGCGGTCGTGGCCGCGGCCGCGTTCGTCCTGGGCGCCGGCTTCTACCGGGCCTTCGCCGAGGGCCACGCCCTCTTCCCCTCCGGCACCGCCGGCTGGTCCCTCGCCGTGCTGACCGGCATCGTCGTCGGCCACCTGGTCATGCTCGGCCGCTCCCGCTGGTGGGGCGGCACCGGCTCGGGCGCGGCCCTCACCCTCGCCGTCCTGCTGCTCTACGGCTGGGTCCCGGCCGGCATGGTCAGCCTCACCGTCGTCGTCCTGGTCGGCATAGCCCGCCGGGGCCGCTGGCGGCAGGGCGTCCTGCACGGCGCGGTGGACATCCTCGGCATCGCGGCGGGTGCGCTGCTGCTGGGGATCTGCGGCTCCGTCCCGTCCGTGGAGCACCCCTGGGACCCGAATTCCTGGGGGGTGTACGCGGCCCCCAAGGTGGTGCTCGTCGCCGTCGCCTACCTCGCCGTCACCCGCGCCCTGCTGTGGTACCTGCACACCCCGCGGGCCGGACTGCCCACCGTCGCCCGCACCGCCCTGGTCCGGCACGGCCTGGTGGCCGTCGCGCTGCTCGGCATCGCGCCGCTGGTCTGCGTGGTCGCCGTCGCCAAGCCGCTGCTGCTGCCGCTGTTCTCCATCCCGCTGATCGCCCTCGACTCCACGCTGTGGATCGCCCGCGCCCGGGCGGAGGAGCAGTTGCGCGATCCGCTGACCGGACTGCCCAACCGGCAGTGGCTGCTGGAGCGGACCTGGAGCGCGCTGGACGACGCCGAACGGGTCGGCGCCCGCTCCGCCCTGATGCTGATCGACCTGGACCGTTTCCGGTCGGTCAACGACACCCTCGGACATCTCGCCGGTGACCGGCTGCTGTTGCAGACCGCGGACCGGCTGCGGCTGGCACTGCCGCGCGGGGCGGAGGCCGCGCGGCTGGGCGGTGACGAGTTCGCCGTGCTGCTGCCGGTCGCCGACTCCACCACCTCGGCCACCCGGGTCGCCCGTGGCCTCGTCGCCGCGCTCAGCTCGCCGCTCGACCTGGACGGGCTCACCCTCGTCCTGGAGGCCAGCGCCGGGGTCGCCGTCTTCCCCGACCACGCGCTGGACGCCGAGGGGCTGTTGCGCCGGGCGGACGTGGCGATGTACCAGGCGAAGCGGGACCGCACCGGTGTGGAGGCCTACGAGTCCAAGCGCGACTCCAACACCCCCGACCGGCTCGGCCTGCTGGGCGATCTGCGGCGGGCCCTGGACGCCCACGAGGTCCGGCTGCACTACCAGCCCAAGGTCCGCTTCGACGGACAGGTGGCCGGCCTGGAGGCACTGGTGCGCTGGGTGCACCCCGAGCGCGGCAGCGTGCCGCCCGACGAGTTCATAGCGATCGCCGAGTCCTCCGGGCTGATGCCCCACCTGACGGAGTACGTGCTGGAGACGGCGCTCGCACAGGTCGCCCGGTGGCGCGCCCAGGGCCTGTTCGTGCCGGTCGCGGTCAACGTCTCCCCGCGCGACGTCCACACCCCCGGCTTCGCCGGCTCGGTCGCCGCGCGGCTGGCCCGGCACGGCGTCCCGGCGGGGGCGCTCCAGCTCGAGATCACGGAGCACGTCCTGCTGGAGGACCCGCAGCGCGCCGCCGACACCCTCGCCGGACTGACCGCGCACGGCGTGAAGATGTCCCTCGACGACTTCGGCACCGGCTACTCCTCCCTCGTGCACCTGCGCCGGCTCCCGGTCAGCGAGCTCAAGATCGACCGCTCGTTCGTGGCCCGGCTGGCCGTCGACACCGAGGACGCCGAGATCGTGCGCTGCACCGTCGACCTCGCGCACTCCCTCGGCCTGCTCGTCGTCGCCGAGGGCGTCGAGGACGACGAGACCTGGGAACGCCTGCGCGACCTGGGCTGCGACGCCGTGCAGGGCTGGCTGGTCGCGGCGGCCATGCCGCCCGAGGAGACCACGGCGTGGCTGCGCGCCCGGGGTTCCCGCGGCTGGGTCCGCCCCGCCGCTGCGCTCCCCGCGGCGGCGACCGACGAGTGACACGTCCGTACGCGCTGAGCGGAGGGGCGGTCTCCTCGCCGGGGCACCCGGGGGACACCGCGCCACGGCCGGGCGGGACGAGCCCGGGCGGGCCGGTCGCCGCGCCGCATCGGTGGTGACCGGACCGGCTTCCTCGTGGCGCCGGCCGGCGAGTGACGCTCCGCCGGCCGGCGCGCCCGACGAGGGGTGCCGCGCTCACGGGCTCCGGGTGCGGCTCACCCGGGCAGCGGTCCCTCGGCGGGCGGGCGTCCGCCGGTGACCGGGTGCCGCATCCGGGGGTACCCGCGTGCGCGGCGCGCGGGCCGGCGCGTCACCGGTGGTTTGATCGGGGCGGGCTGCCCCGAGCCGTCCGGACACACCCGTACGTACCATCGCCAAGGGGTCCGACGATGTCGCTGTTCGTTCCGAGGTCCGACAAGTCCGTGATCGTCCGCGCGGCCGAGGCAGAAGTCGTCGGCCGCGCGCCCACCACCGTGCGGCTGCTGGCCGACAGCAGCTCGACCGGCGGAGCCCTGTCCACCCAGCGCGTCACCCTCACGGCGGGCGCCGACGGTGCCAAGCCGCACTGGCACGACAACTCCGCCGAGATGTTCTTCCTGCTCGACGGCGCCGCCGACGTCCTCTCGGGCGACGAGGTCGTCACCGCGGGCCCCGGGGACCTCGTCGTCGTCCCGCCCGGCAAGCCGCACGCCTTCGCCGCCGTGCCCGGAGCCGACGCCGACCTGCTCATCGTCCTCACACCGGGCGTCGAACGCTTCGAGTACTTCCGCCACCTGCAGCGCATCCGCCTCGGCGAGGTCCCGCCGGAGAGCATCCTCGACGTCCAGGACCTCTACGACAACCACTTCCTGAGCAGCGAGGCATGGGAGACGCGGCGCGGGGGAGCGGCACCGGGGGAAACCGTTTAACGGCCACCCGGCCCGGCCCCATAGGATTGGGCCCGAACCGATCGGCCCGAAACACACGCACTCACCCCAGAGGAACGCTGCATGCCTGGCATCACGCGCGAGGAGGTCGCCCACCTCGCCCGGCTGGCGCGTCTGGAGCTGAAGCCCGAAGAGCTCGAGCACTTCGCGGGACAGCTGGACGACATCATCGGCGCGGTCGCCCGCGTCAGCGAGGTCGCCGACCAAGACGTACCGCCGACCTCTCACCCGCTGCCGCTGACGAACGTCATGCGCGCGGACGAGGTCCGTCCGTCGCTCACGCCCGAGCAGGCGCTCTCCGGCGCCCCGGCCCAGGAGCAGCAGCGTTTCAAGGTGCCGCAGATCCTGGGGGAGGAGTAACCGCCATGAGCGACATCATCAAGCTCACCGCGGCCGAGATCGCCGCGAAGATCGCCTCCGGCGAGCTGACCGCCGTCGAGGTCACCGAGGCCCACCTGGCCCGCATCGAGGCCGTCGACGAGAAGGTGCACGCCTTCCTGCACGTCGACCGCGAGGGAGCCCTCGCCCAGGCCCGTGCGGTGGACGCCAAGCGCGAGCGCGGCGAGAAGCTCGGCCCGCTGGCCGGTGTGCCGCTCGCGCTCAAGGACATCTTCACCACCGAGGGCGTGCCCACGACCGTCGGTTCGAAGATCCTCGAGGGCTGGCTCCCGCCGTACGACGCGACCGTCACCAAGCGCCTGAAGGCCGCCGACGTCGTCATCCTCGGCAAGACCAACATGGACGAGTTCGCCATGGGGTCGAGCACGGAGAACAGCGCGTACGGCCCGACCGGCAACCCCTGGGACCTCACCAAGATCCCCGGTGGCTCCGGCGGCGGCTCGTCCGCGGCCCTCGCCGCCTTCCAGGCCCCGCTCGCCATCGGCACGGACACCGGCGGCTCCATCCGCCAGCCCGCGGCCGTCACCGGCACGGTCGGTGTGAAGCCGACGTACGGCGGCGTCTCCCGCTACGGCATGGTGGCCTTCTCCTCCTCCCTGGACCAGGGCGGCCCCTGCGCCCGCACGGTCCTGGACGCGGCCCTGCTGCACGAGGTGATCGCCGGGCACGACCCGATGGACTCCACCTCCATCGACGCCCCGGTCCCCGCGGTCGTCGAGGCCGCCCGCAACGGCAGCGTGCAGGGCATGCGCGTCGGTGTCGTCAAGCAGTTCCGCGGCGAGGGCTACCAGGCCGGCGTCATCCAGCGCTTCGACGAGTCCGTCGAGCTGCTGAAGGAGCTGGGCGCCGAGATCGTCGAGCTGGACTGCCCGTCCTTCGACCTCGCGCTCTCCGCGTACTACCTGATCGCGCCCTCCGAGTGCTCCTCCAACCTCGCCCGCTTCGACGGCCTGCGCTACGGCCTGCGGACCGGCGACGACGGCACGCACTCCGCCGAGGAGGTCACCTCCCTGACCCGCGAGGCCGGCTTCGGCCCCGAGGTCAAGCGGCGCATCATGCTCGGCACGTACGCCCTGAGCTCCGGCTACTACGACGCGTACTACGGCAGCGCCCAGAAGGTCCGCACCCTCATCACGCGTGACTTCGAGAAGGCGTTCGAGCAGGTCGACGTGATCGTCTCCCCGACGACCCCGACCACGGCCTTCGCGATCGGCGAGCGCGCCGACGACCCGATGGCCATGTACCTGGCCGACCTGTGCACCATCCCCACCAACCTGGCGGGCAACGCGGCCATGTCGCTGCCCTGCGGCCTCGCCCCGGAGGACAACCTCCCGGTCGGCCTGCAGATCATCGCCCCCGCCATGAAGGACGACCGGCTCTACAAGGTCGGCGCCGCCGTCGAGGCCGCCTTCGTGGAAAAGTGGGGCCACCCGCTGATCGAGGAGGCTCCGTCGCTGTGAGCAAGGCACTGTCGAAGGCCAAGGGCTTCAAGAAGTCCAAGTCGGGCCTGTACCTGTCCATGGCCACCACCGCGTTCGGCGCGGTCAGCGTCGCCAAGCAGGCGAAGCTGGCCCGCACCGAGAGCGACACGCTCCGTCTGGTCGACGCCGCCGTGTCCGCCGCCGCCATCGTCACCGGCCTCGCCATCCTCTACCGCGAGCTGAAGCGGCTGGGCGACGACGACGTCCTGCTGGGCTGAGAGGGAAGTTTCACCGTGACCACCACGACCGACCTGGTGTCGTACGAGGACGCGCTGGCGTCGTACGACCCCGTCATGGGCCTCGAGGTCCATGTCGAACTCGGCACCAAGACCAAGATGTTCTGCGGCTGTTCGACCGAGCTCGGCGCCGACCCGAACACCCAGACCTGCCCGGTCTGCCTCGGCATGCCCGGCGCGCTCCCGGTCGTCAACGCGACGGGCGTCGAGTCGGCGATCAAGATCGGCCTCGCGCTGAACTGCTCGATCGCCGAGTGGTGCCGCTTCGCCCGGAAGAACTACTTCTATCCGGACATGCCGAAGAACTTCCAGACCTCCCAGTACGACGAGCCGATCGCCTTCGACGGCTACCTCGACGTGCAGCTGGAGGACGGTGAGACCTTCCGCGTCCAGATCGAGCGCGCCCACATGGAGGAGGACACCGGCAAGTCGACGCACGTCGGCGGCGCCACCGGCCGTATCCACGGCGCGTCCCACTCCCTGCTGGACTACAACCGCGCCGGCATCCCGCTCATCGAGATCGTCACCAAGCCGATCGAGGGCGCGGGGGAGCGTGCGCCGGAGGTCGCGCGGGCGTACGTCCGCGAGCTGCGCGAGGTCATCCGCGCGCTCGGCGTGTCCGAGGCGCGCATGGAGATGGGCCAGATGCGCTGCGACGTCAACCTGTCGCTGCGCCCGAACGGCACCGAGAAGTTCGGCACCCGCTCCGAGACGAAGAACGTCAACTCGCTGCGGTCCGTGGAGCGCGCGGCCCGCTTCGAGATCCAGCGGCACGCGGCGGTCCTGAACGGCGGCGGCACGATCATCCAGGAGACCCGCCACTTCCACGAGGACACCGGGTCCACGACCTCGGGCCGCGTGAAGGAGGAGGCCGAGGACTACCGGTACTTCCCGGAGCCCGACCTGGTGCCGGTGGCCCCGTCCCGCGAGTGGGTCGAGGAGATCCGGTCCGCCCTGCCCGAGCTGCCGCTGGTGCGCCGCAACCGGCTCCGCGAGGAGTGGGGCATCTCCGGCACCGACATGCAGGCCATCCTGAACGCCGGCGCGCTGGACCCGATCGTCGCCACGATCGACGCCGGCGCCGACGCGGCCTCCGCCCGCAAGTGGTGGATGGGCGAGCTGGCCCGCAGCGCCAACGAGTCCCAGAAGTCGCTGGACGAGCTGGCGATCACGCCGCAGCAGGTGGCCCGGGTGACCGAGCTGGTCACGAAGGGCGACCTGAACGACAAGCTGGCCCGCCAGGTCATCGAGGGCGTCCTCGCCGGTGAGGGCACGCCGGACGAGGTCGTCGAGAAGCGCGGTCTGAAGGTCGTCTCGGACGAGGGTGCGCTCACCGCCGCCGTCGACGAGGCCATCGCCGGCAACCCGGGCGTCGCCGACAAGATCCGCGGCGGCAAGGTGGCCGCGGCCGGTGCCCTGGTCGGCGCGGTCATGAAGGCGACCCGCGGTCAGGCGGACGCGGCCCGCGTCAAGGAGCTGATCCTGGAGAAGCTGGGCGTCGAGGGCTGACGCCGCCTCTCACCGCTTCGGGGGGATGCATCGGTCACGGTGCATCCCCCTCGGCGTGTCACGCCGCACGGCCGTGCCGCGGCTCATGAGCCACGGCGTACGGTGCCGCGTCAGCCGTGCGGTGGCGGCGCCACGGCGTGCGGCGCTGTGTCAGTCCGTACGGCGCCCGACGACCCGGGCGAAGCCCAGCGCGCGCCCCTCGTCGGCACGCAGCAGTTCCACCGAGTCGCGTGCCATCCCCGCCATGAACTCGCTCGGGCTCTCCGCCGCACAGATCTCGCTCCACCGCAGCCAGTCCCGCCAGCCGTCGGGCTGCCAGTCCGCGGCCTCGACCTCGACGGCGCCGCTGCGGGTCCAGTGCCGTCGCCACCAGGCGGGCGAGTGGAACGCCCAGAACCCCGGATCCCAGTGCGGCTTCAGATGTTCCGGCGGCTCCACGCCCTCCGGTTCCTCCCGCAGCGCCGGTACGACCACGCCGATCCGCCCGCCGGGCCTCAGCAGCCGCGTGAGCGTCGGCAGGTACAGGTCACTTGTGCCGAAGTACTGGTAGGCGTCGATGCTGACGACCGCGTCGAACGTGCTCTCACCGAAGGGCAGGTCGTGCGCCTCGGCGTACACCGGCAGCACCCGGTCGGCGACGCCCGCCTCGGCGACGCGCCGCGCGTTCTCGTCGGGCCGGATCCACAGGTCGGCGGCAGTGACCTGAAGGCCGTACTCCCGGGCCAGGAAGACCGAGGTGAGCGCCCGTCCGCAGCCCAGGTCCAGGACCCGGGCGCCGGGCGGCAGGCCGTCGAGGCCCAGCGCCGGGGCCAGCCATTCCAGGAGCCACAGCGGATGCGGTCCCATCTGGTGCTCGATGATCCAGCGCGGGTCGTAACCGTTGCTGCGCGGATAGGCGGAGTGAGTGAGATCAGGCATAGACATAGACCGCCATGCATAGCGGCGACGGGCCCGGCGCGCACCCCGATTTCCGGCGGCCCGTCCCCCGCTTCTGTGAAGAAGGCCACGAACTCCGCAAACGATCACGTTCGGCTGAAAGAGTGTCCTCGCATCGCTCATGCGTTCTTTGCGGGCTGTTCACACCATGAACATCGGTTCCCGGACAAAGATCCACAAATAGACACCCGGGAGCACGTTCGTGGCAGCCCTCGCACGCTGGTGTGTTCGACGTCGCCTCACAGCCGTCCTGCTCTGGCTGCTCGCCCTCGGCGGCGTGGCCGCGGCCGCCACGGTCGCCGGCTCCGCGTACTCCAACGACTACGGGATCCCCGGCACCGGCTCCGACCGCGCCTACCGGCTGCTCGAATCCGGCTTCCCCGGCCTCGGCGGCGACAGCGACACGATCGTCTGGCACACCACGGGCGGCAGCGTCCGCGCCGCCGACGTCGAACAGGCCATGACCCGCACGCTGGAACGCGTGGCGGACCTGCCCGGGGTGGCCGCGGTGACCAACCCGTACGACGAGCCCGACTCGCCCCGGATCAGCGAGGACGCCCGCACCGCGTACGCCACCGTCACCTTCGAGGACGCCTCCCAGGACATCGACGCCGGTCAGGCACGGGCCGTGGTCGACACCGCCGAGGCGGCCGAGACCGACGGACTCCGGGTCGAACTGGGCGGCAGCGCCATAGCGCTCACCGAGACCGGCGAGGGCCACCTCGCCGAGGTCGTCGGCGTGGCCGTGGCCGCGGTCGTCCTCTTCCTCGCCTTCGGCTCGGTCGCCGCGGCCCTGCTGCCCATCGCCACCGCACTGGTCTCCGTCGGCACCGCCTACGCCGGCATCACCCTGCTCGGCCACGCCATGACCGTCGCCGACTTCGCCCCCATGCTGGGCACCCTCATCGGGCTCGGCGTGGGCATCGACTACGCGCTGTTCATCGTCACCCGGCACCGGCGCGGACTGAAGCGGGGCCTGTCCGTCGCCGAGGCCGCCGCCGACGCCGTCGCGACCACCGGACGGGCCGTCGTCTTCGCGGGTGCCACCGTCTGCATCGCCCTCCTGGGCATGCTGATCCTCCGGCTCGGCTTCCTCAACGGAGTCGCCCTCGCCGCCTCGCTGACCGTGATCCTCACCGTCGCGGCCTCCGTGACGCTGCTGCCGGCCCTGCTGTCGTACATCGGCCCGCGCGCCCTGAACCGGCGCGAACGGCGCCGGCTCGCCGAGCACGGACCCGAGCCGGAGGTGCCCACCGGGTTCGCCGCCCGCTGGTCGGCCTTCGTCGAGCGCCACCCCAAGCTGCTCGGCGCCCTCGCCCTCGTCGTCGTCACCGTCCTCGCCGTGCCCACCCTCGGCCTGCGCCTGGGCACCTCCGACCAGGGCAACGACCCACGGGGCACCACCACCCGCCAGGCCTACGACCTGCTCGCCGACGGCTTCGGTCCTGGCGTCAACGGCCCGCTCACCCTGGTCACCGAGGTCCGCGGCGCCGAGGACCGCCTCGCGCTGGACAACCTCGACGCCACCCTGCGCACCACCGAGGGCGTCTCCTCGGTCACACCGGTCACGTACAACTCCGGCGGCGACGCCGCGTACCTCACCGTCGTACCCGAGTCGGCGCCGCAGTCCCGGCAGACCAGCGACCTGGTCGAGCGGCTGCGCTCCGAGGTGCTGCCGCGCGCCGAGACCGGTACCGCGCTGGACGTCCACGTGGGCGGCGTGACGGCCGGCTACGACGACTTCGCCGACGTCATCGTCGGCAAGCTGCCCCTCTTCGTCGGCGTCGTCGTCGGCCTCGGCTGCCTGCTGCTCCTGCTGGCCTTCCGCTCCGTCGGCATCCCCCTCAAGGCCGCGGCGATGAACGTCGCCGCCGTGGCCGCCTCCTTCGGGATCGTCGTCGCGATCTTCCAGTGGGGCTGGGGCAGCGAACTGCTCGGGCTCGGCAGCGCGGGCCCGATCGAGCCCTTCCTGCCCGTCATCATGGTGTCGGTGCTCTTCGGGCTCTCCATGGACTACCAGGTCTTCCTGGTCAGCCGGATGTACGAGGAGTGGCTGGAGACCGGCGACAACCGCCGGGCGGTCCGGGTCGGCCTCGCCGAGACCAGCCGGGTGATCAACTCCGCCGCGGTCATCATGATCTCGGTGTTCCTCGCCTTCGTGCTCAGCGGCGACCGGGTGATCGCCATGTTCGGCATCGCGCTGGCCGCCGCCGTCGCCCTGGACGCCTTCGTGCTCCGCACCCTCCTGGTGCCCGCGCTGATGCACCTGCTCGGCAGGGCCAACTGGTGGCTGCCGCGCCGGCTGGACGCCTGGCTGCCCCGCCTCAGCATCGAGCCGCCCGAGTGCCGAGCCGCCCATGAGAGGCTGGCCGCGGCGACGGACGCCGAAGTGGCGGACGTCCTGGCGGAGGAGGAACGGCAGCGCGATGTACGCGATATCACTGGGTGACGACGGAGCCGAACTGCGCCCCCTGGAGACCTGGCACGCCGAGGAGTTCCTGGCCCACCTGGACCGGGGCAGGGACTTCATCACCCGGCACATCCCCTTCGGGGCGAAGGCCACCGACGTCGACTCCGCCCGGGAACTGCTGCAGTCCTACGCCGACCGGCACGCCGCCGACAGCGGCTTCCTGCACGGGCTGTGGCTGGACGGCAAGCTCGTCGGCGGGCTGCTCTTCCGGGTCTTCGACGCGGCCACCGGCGTCTGCGAGATCGGCTGCTGGCTGGAGCCGGCGGGAACGGGCCGGGGCCTGGTCACCCGCGGTGCCCGGGTCCTGATCGACTGGGCCTTCGACGAGCGCGGCATGCACCGCGTGGAGTGGCACGCGTCGTCCGCGAACACCCCCAGTGTCAACGCCGCCCGGCGGCTCGGCATGATGCGGGAGGGCGTACTGCGCGAGAGCTTCCCCCACCGGGGCGTCCGCCAGGACATGGAGGTGTGGGCCGTGCTGGCTCCCGAGTGGCGTGCGGCACGCGCGCGCGACGCTCACAACGATCATTAAGGGACCTCTCAGAGAGCGTCCGTACGGTGCGAGGCATGGGAACGAAGACAGTGGACGAGACCGTCGGCAAGACCGACCAGGACGAGGTGGACGAGGTGGCGAAGACCGACGCCGCCGAGAACACGGCCGTGGACGGTGACGCCACGGTCGACGGCCCCGCGGTGGACGAGACCGATGCGGAGACCGACGCCGAAGCCGGTGCCGTCGAGAAGGAGGGCCCGACCGGCGTCGGCCAGGGCGCGGGTGCCGTCGTCTCCGCCGGGCTGGGCATCGTCTCGCTGACCGGCAGCTGGGTCGGCACCGTGGCCTCCGCCCGCGAGGCGGTCTTCGGGCAGCTGGAGACGACCCAGTCCTCCAACGTCCAGACCATGCTCGAAAAGGGATACGGCGACGCCTGGCAGGCCACGGCCCTGTGGGGTGGCGTGTTCGCGCTGATCGCGCTGATCGTCGGCGTCGTGGTGCTGGTCCGGCCCGCGTTCGGCGCGCCCGGCAGGCCCCAGGCCGCGTGGATCAAGTCGGTCTCCTGGGCCGGCGTCGCGCTGGGTGTGATCGGCCTGATCCTCGCCGTGCTCAAGTACACCGACGTCATGTTGGCCGTGCCGTCCGTGGGCTGACGTCCCCGCCGTCCGTAAGGGGTCTTAGGGCATCGCGGCGCCCCCGGCGCACGCCCTAAGACCCCTCACGTACGTCTAAGGCCCCGCGCGGCCGCCGAAGATGCGGCACTTACCCGATGTGGGCCACCCCCCTGGGAGACGAAGGTGGAGGCATCGCAGCGAGCGATTCCGAACCGGACTCTCACCGAGGGACACACCATGTACGAGTACGAGATCCAGCAGCTCCGCGCCGCCGAACTGATCCGCCGGGCCGACGAGGCCAGGCTGGCCCGCGAGGCCGCCCGCGCCCGCCGCGCGGCCCGCCGGGACGCCCGCCACGACACGGCCCCGGCGGAGAGCCATAGGTTCCTGCCGCGCCGGCACCGGTTGGCCCGGGCCGCGTGAACGGGGGGACCGGGGAGGGAGGCCGCACGGCCTCCCTCCCCGCCGTCGTACCGGCCACCGTCCGCCTGTCGAAAACCGGTGCCCCGCCGCCGGACCCCCGTGCGATGCTCAGGCACGTGGAGACCAGGTCCGTCAGTCCCGTGTTCGTCGGCCGCGCAGGCGAACTGGACACGTTGCACGACTCCCTCGCCCGCGCCGGCGGCCAGGACGCCTCCCCGGCGTCCGGCGCCGGGGGAGAGCCGCAGGCGCTGCTGCTCGGCGGCGAGGCCGGCGTCGGCAAGACCCGCCTGGTCGAGGAGTTCGCCGCCGCCGCACGCCGCCGGGGCGCCGTCGTCGTACTCGGCGGCTGCGTCGAGATCGGCGCCGACGGACTGCCCTTCGCCCCCTTCTCCACCGCGCTGCGCGCCCTGCGCCGCGAACTGCCCGAGGAGCTGGCCGCCGCTGCCGCCGGGCAGGAGGAGGAACTGGCCCGGCTGCTGCCCGAACTGGGCGAGACCGCGCCGGGCACCGGCGGCGGACGGCACGACGAGGAGAGCATGGCCCGCCTCTTCGAGCTCACCGCCCGCCTGCTGGAGCGCGTCGCCGCCCGGCACACCGTCGTCCTCGTCCTGGAGGACCTGCACTGGGCCGACGCCTCCACCCGCCACCTGATCGCCTACCTCTTCCGCACCCTGCGCACCGGCCGCCTCGTCGTCCTGGCCACCTACCGCTCCGACGACATCCACCGCCGCCACCCGCTGCGCCCCCTGCTCGCCGAACTCGACCGGCTGCGCACCGTCCGCCGCATCGAGCTCGGCCGCTTCACCCGCGACGAGGTCGGCCGCCAGATCGCCGGCATCCTCGCCCACGAACCCGACCAGCTCCAGATCGACGAGATCTTCGAACGCTCCGACGGCAACGCCTTCTTCGTCGAGGAACTCGCCGTCGCCGCCCACGAAGGCTGCTGCACCGGCCTCACCGATTCCCTGCGCGACCTGCTCCTGGTCCGCGTCGAGGCCCTGCCCGAGAGCGCGCAGCGCGTCGCCCGGATCGTCGCCGAGGGCGGCTCCACCGTCGAGTACCGGCTGCTCGCCGCCGTCGCCCGGCTCGCCGAGGACGACCTCATCGAGGCGCTGCGGGCCGCCGTGAACGCCAACCTCCTGCTCCCCGCGCCCGACGGCGACGGCTACCGCTTCCGCCACTCCCTGGTCCGCGAGGCCGTCGCCGACGACCTGCTCCCCGGCGAACGCTCCCGCCTCAACCGCCGCTACGCCGAGGCCCTGGACGCGGACCCGACGCTGGTGCCCGCCGACGAGCGCGTGATGCGCCTGGCCAGCTACTGGTACCACGCTCACGACCCGGCCAGGGCCCTGCCGGCCGTGCTGGACGCCTCCGTCGAGGCCCGGCGCCGCCACGCCTACTCCGAACAGCTCCGGCTGCTGGAACGGGCCATGGAACTGTGGGACTCCGCCCCCGACGACGTACGCGCCACCCTGCGCCCCGTCGACTACACCGAGGTCTACCCGCCCTGCGGCTGCCACCCGGAGACCGCGCCCCTGCGCTACCTGGACCTGATGGCCGAGGCCGCCGTGGCCGGGCGGCTGTGCGGGGAACGCGAGCGCGCCCTGAAGATCACCAAGCGGGCTCTGCGCCTGCTGGAGGAGGAGCAGGAGTCCGGCCCCGAGGCCCGGCCGAACGGACGGGACCCGCAGCGCGCCGCGTGGTTCTGGACGCAGCGCTCCCTGCTGGTCCAGGCCCAGGGCCGCGGTGACGGCTGGCGGGAGCTCGGCATCGCCCAGGAACTGGTCCGCGGCCTGCCGCCGTCCAAGGTGCACGCCGAGGTGCTGGCCATGGCCGCCAACTGGTCGATGCTCCACAACCCCGGCCCGGACGCCGTGACCGCCGCGGAGCGCGCCGTGGAGTACGCGCGGATGGTGGGCGCCGCCGACATCGAACTCAACGCCCGGCTCACCCTCGGCGGACTGATGGTCGACGCCGGCCACATCGACGCCGGGCTCGCCGAGATGTACCAGGTCAGGGACCGGGTCGTGGCGCAGGGGCAGTCCGTCGTGGTCGCCCGCAGCCACGTCAACCTGCCCTCGGTCCTGGAGAGCGTCGGCCGCTCCGAGGAGGCGGTCGGCATCCTGCGCGAAGGCGTCGACCTCACCCGCCGGACGGGCCTGCTGGAGTCCGAGGCCTGGGTGTGGGGGAACCTCTCCGAGTCGCTCATCTCCCTGGGGCGCTGGGACGAGGCGGTCGAGGCAGCGCTCACCGCCGGCGCCCCGGGCCGGGGGCCCGCACCACGCGGCGGCGCCTGCACGAAGCGTGCCGTCGTCGCGCTGGCCCGCGGTGAGACGGCCGAGGCCGCCCGGCTGCTCGCCGAGGCCCGCGCCGCCTACGGCACGCACAACCTCACGCCGCAGTACCAGCTGCCGCTCGCCGCCCTCACCATCCGCCTCGCCGCCGTGGAGGGCCGAGTCCTCGACGCCCGGGCCGAACTCGACCGGGCCCTGGAGGCGGGCTTCCCGCCCGGCACCCAGCGCTACGGCTGGCCCCTGCTGCTGGCCGCCGCCGAGGCCGAGGCCGGCGCACACGGTCTGCCGGCCGCCGAACAGGGGCGCGCCGAGGTGCTCGAACGCCTCGCCGGTGCCGCCAAGTCACTCACCACGGGCGCCCCGGTCTGGCTGGCCCACGAGCGGTGGGTCCGCGCCGAACTCGACCGCGCCCGGGGCCGGGACACGGTGCGGACCTGGACGGAGACGGTCACCGCGTTCGAGTGCCTGGAGCGGCCCTACGAACTCGCCCGCGTCCGCCACCGGCTGGCCGGTGCCCTGCTGGCCGCCGGCGGCGACGACGAACGGGCCCGTGCCACGGAACTGCTCCGCCTCGCCCGCACCGTCGCCCGCCACCTCGGCGCACGCCCCCTCGAAGACGCCGTCGACCGGCTCGCCCAGCGCGCCGGACTCGTCCTCGGCCACGCCGCCGCACCGGCCACAGCCCCCGGCGACCCGGCCGAAGCACTCGGCCTCACCAGCCGGGAGCGCGACGTCCTCCGGCTGGTCGCCGACGGCCGCACCAACCGCCAGATAGCCGAGGAGCTCTTCATCTCGCCCAAGACCGCCAGCGTCCACGTCTCCAACATCCTGGCCAAGCTCGGCGTCTCGGGCCGCGGCGAAGCGGCGGCGCTGGCGCACCGGCTCGCGCTGTTCCCGGCCGGGACGCTCACCACCCGTTCGGCCGACTGAGGCATACGCTGGAGGGACGCCGATCGAGGGAGGGCGCGTGTTCAACGCTTTCGAGGAGCTCTTCGCCCCCGGCCGCAAGCACACCCGCGACGAGCAGAACCGGCTCGAACTGACCCGGGAGGACGTCGGCGACGGCGACCCGGGCCGCGGCCCGATAGATCTCGCGTCGGGCAGGGTCGTCGTCCACCGGGCGAGCCCCGGCAGGCCCGGGAGCGAGCGGGAGGCGACCGCCGAGGACCCGCCCGCACCCGGCCAGGACGAGTGACGGGCGGCGCCGGCGCCTACGTCACCTTCAGCTCAAGAATCCGGTCGTCCCCGTCCTTGGCGTCGCCCCGGCCGTCCGTGTCGCTGGTCACGAGCCACAGCCTGTCACCGCCCGCCGCGGCCACCGTGCGCAGCCGGCCGTACTTCCCCTCCAGGAACGCCTGCGGGTCCGCCGACGCCCGGGTGCCCTTCAGCGGGACGCGCCAGAGCCGCTCGCCGCGCAGGCCCGCCATCCAGACGGAACCCTCGGCGAGGGCGACGCCGCTGGGCGAGGCCTGGTCGGTGTTCCACTGGGCGATCGGGTCCTGGAAGGCGGAGTCGCCGGACCTGCCCTCCGCCTCCGGCCAGCCGTAGTTGCCGCCGGGCTTGATCGCGTTCAGCTCGTCCCAGGTGTCCTGCCCGAACTCCGAGGCGAACAGCCGCTGCTCGGCGTCCCAGGCCAGCCCCTGCACGTTGCGGTGCCCGTACGAGTACACCGGGGAGTCCGGGAACGGGTTGCCGGGAGCCGGCTCGCCCTCCGGCGTCATGCGCAGGATCTTGCCGCCGAGGGACTTCCTGTCCTGCGACAGGCCCCGCTCACCGCTCTCGCCGGTGCCCGCGTACAGCATCCCGTCCGGCCCGAACGCGATCCGGCCGCCGTTGTGGATGACGCCCTTGGGGATGCCCTTGAACACCGTGTCCGGGGCGCCCAGCTGCTCTCCCGGCGGCTTCTTCGCGTCGTACAGCATGCGCACGATGCGATTGTCCGAGGCGGAGGTGAAGTACGCGTAGATCATGTGGTCCGACGCGTAGTCGGGGGAGAGGGCGATGCCCAGCAGGCCGCCCTCCCCGGCGGGCGACACCCCGGGCACCTCGCCGAGCTCCGTCGTGCGCCCCGTCTTCTCGTCGACCCGCGTGATCGTGGCCTCGTCGCGCGAGGAGACCAGCAGACCATCGCCCGGCAGCGGGGCCAGACCCCACGGGCTCTTCAGCCCCGTGGCGACCGTACGGACGACCTTCACCGACCCCTTCGCGGGCGGTGTCTCCCCGGCGGACGGGCCCGGGGACGACGAACCCGCCGTCGTCCCGCCGGCGGAGGCGCTCCCGGCCGCGCCCGACGGCTCCCCGTCGTCGGAGGAGCAGCCGGCCGTCAGCAGGAGGGCGGCGGCCAGCACGGCCGTCACGGATCGACGTCGCACGATCTGAGTCCCTTCGACGCGGCGGTTCTCCCTGTCATACACCGCTGGGCCTTTCCAGGTTCCCGATCCCCGAATCCCGAAGCCGGACCGTCGCCTCAGTCCCACGAGCCCTGCGCCGTCGGCAGGCCCCCGATCTCCGCCAGGTCCGGCCCGCTCAGCCGCAGTGAGGCCGCCCCCGCGTTCTGCGTCACCCAGCGCTCCTGCTTGGTGCCCGGCACCGGCACCACGTGCCCGCCCTGCGCCAGCACCCAGGCCAGCGCCACCTGCGCCGCCGTGACGTCGTCGCCGTGCCGGGCCGCGATTCTGCGCAGACCGGCCACGATCGGCTGGTTGGCGGCCATCATCTCGGCGGTGAAACGGGGATGCCGGGCGCGCAGGTCCTCCGGTTCGAAGCCCTGCCCGGGCGTCAGGGTGCCGGTCAGGAAGCCGTTGCCGAGCGGCATCGCGGCGAGGAAACCGACGCCCCTGCTCTCGCACCAGGGCAGCAGCGTGCGCAGCGCCTCCGGCGACCACACCGACAGCTCGGCCTGCACGGCGCTCACCGGGAACACCTGCTGCACCCGCTCCAGCTGCCGCACCGTCGCGTCGTGCAGCCGCGCCCCCGGCCGCCGGGCCGACCGGGCACCGACCGCGCACAGGCCGAGCGCCCGCACCTTCCCCGCCCGGACCAGCTCCGCCATCGCGCCCCAGGTCTCCTCGACGGGCACCTCCGGGTCGGCGCGGTGCAGTTGGTAGAGGTCGATGACGTCCGTCTGCAGCCGGCGCAGGGAGGCGTCGCAGGCGCGCTTCACATAGCCGGGACGGCCGTTGGCCACGATGTGCTGATCACCGACCAGCAGTCCGACCTTCGTCGACACGAAGGCGTCGGAACGCCGCTCCTTCAACACCCGCCCCAGCAGCAGCTCGTTGGTGAACGGGCCGTACATGTCCGCGGTGTCCAGCAGGGACACACCCAGGTCGAGGGCCCGGTGCACCGCCCTGACCGACTCGTCCCCCCGCTGCCGCGACGCGCTGTACGCCCAGTTCATCGGCATGCACCCCAGTCCGACGGCCCCCACCGCGAGTGCCGTCGCGCCGATCGTCCTGCGCTCCACCTGGTCGTGACCCTCCCTCGTCAGGCCACCCAACCTAACCTCTGCCGTTCCACGGTCCTGACATAGCCTCCTGACATGACTGCTGACGTGTGGCTGCCCATCCCGCCGGACGAGATAGAGGGCCTCCCCGAGGGTCCCGCCTACCGTTACTGGAACGGCGAGGAGGACTTCCCCGCCGACCCGGCCGACTGCGCGTTCTACGTGGTCCCCTACATGAAGCCCAGCGGGCTCGGGACGCGCCCACTGCCCCTGATGCGGTCCGTCCAGGTTGTCCAGACGCTCTCCGCCGGCATCGACCACGTGGAGCCCGGACTCGGCCACCTGCCCGCGGGCGTGCGCCTGTGCAACGCGCGCGGTGTCCACGAGGCCAGCACCGCCGAGCTGACGCTGACCCTGATCCTGGCGTCGCTGCGCGGTGTCCCCGACTTCGTGCGGGCGCAGGACCGGGGCGAGTGGCTCGGCGGTTTCCGGCCCGCGCTCGCCGACCGGAACGTGCTCATCGTCGGATACGGGTCGATCGGCGCCGCGATCGAGGACCGGCTCGTGCCGTTCGAGGTCGCGCGGGTGGCGCGCGTCGCGCGCTCCGCCCGCACCACGGCGCGCGGCCCGGTGCACCCGCTCACCGAACTGCCCGCGCTGCTCCCCGAGGCGGACGTCGTCGTCCTCTCCACGCCGCTCACCGAGACGACCCGCGGCCTCGTGAACGCGGACTTCCTGGCCCGGATGAAGGACGGGGCCCTGCTCGTCAACGTGGCGCGCGGCCCCGTCGTCGACACCAAGGCGCTGCTCGCCGAACTGGAGAGCGGGCGCATCACCGCCGCCCTCGACGTCACCGACCCCGAACCGCTGCCGCCGGGCCACCCCCTGTGGCAGGCTCCGGGAGTGCTCGTCAGCCCGCACGTCGGCGGGCCGACGTCCGCGTTCCTGCCGCGCGCCGAGCGGTTGTTGGTGGACCAGCTGACCCGATTCGTGAACCGGGAGCCGCTGCGCAACGTGATCCTGACGACGGGCGGGTAATCCGTTTCAGGTACCCTCCGCAACTTTCCGGGTGCGGTGGGTACCCGCATATTCCCTGGTCGTCACGGAGCGTAGAGAAGCTATGTCCCTGAGTGACGAGACTGGTGTATCGTCCGACAGGGGATGCGCGCCGCGCACGGTTCGGCGCCGGGGACGGACAACCCAGACTGTGAGGGGGGCGACGGGCGATGCACGGCCTATGGACGAACGACCCGACGCGGCGGAGCCGCCACCGGCGACCCTGGCGCACGGCCACGCGCAGACGGGACGGGTACGGTCACCACGGTGGCCGCCACGGTCACCACGGACACCACGGACACCACGGACACCACCAGCGCAGGCACAACAGCCGCAGGAGGCAGGCGACTCCGGCGCACCCGGGCCCCCGGGACGCGGCGGCGGCGCGGACCGGGAGGCCACGGTGAGTCCGCCCACGTCCGTGTCCACGCTGGACGGAGCACCGCGGACGCCTACCGCGTCCGGCCCCCTGCCGCCCGCGCCGGCACCGGCGTTCGGCGGTCCGGCCCTCTTCCGCCAGCTCGCCCTGGCACTGGTCTGCGGGGCGTACGCCGTCGGTTCCGCGCTCGGCTGGGGATCCGAGTACATCGCGACGATCATGGGCGACTTCGGGCTCAGCGCCGCCGCCGGCGCCGCCGCCGTCTCGTGCTTCGTCTACGCCCGCGGCCGCCGGGTCCGCTTCCGGCCCGCCTGGCTCCTGTTCGCCCTCTCCTCGGCGATGGCGTCCCTGGGCAATCTGGTCTGGGGCTGGTACGAGGTCGTCCTGCGGCAGCCGGTGCCCAGCCCCAGCTACGCCGACCTGTTCTTCCTGTGCTTCGCGCCGCCCGCCATCGTGGGGTTGCTGGTGCTGGCCAAGCGTCCGGTCACCAAGGCCGGCTGGATCTGTCTCGGCCTGGACGCCTGGCTGATCGGCGGCTCGCTGCTGACCCTGGCCTGGAGCCTGGCGCTCGCCCAGGCGGCGAAGGCCGAGGGCGGTTCCAGCGTCGCGCACGCCGCGCTCTCCGTGGCCTATCCGCTGCTGGACATCGCCCTGATCAGCATGGTGCTCGCGCTGCACTTCAGGCGCTTGCCCCGGGGCCGGTCCACGGTCAACACCGCCATCGGCGCGCTCGCCCTGACGGTGATGTGCGACGCCCTGTTCACCTCGCCGCTGCTGCACAACAACTACCGCTCGGGCCAGTTGCTCGACGCCGGATGGTTCGCGGGCTCGCTGCTGCTGGCGTACGCCCCCTGGGCCGCGTCGTGGCGCCTGCGGCCGCACGACGGGGACGGAGCCGGCGGACACACGCGGGTGGTCCACGAGCACGTGCCGGGCCGGCGCGTCGAGAGCCCTCGTCCGGTGCCCGCCCCCCAGCCCGCGTCCGTGCCGGGCGACGAGCACAGCCGCTACCCGGCCGCCCGGCCCATCGCCGGGTCCCTGGCCGCGCTCACGCCCTACCTCGCCGCCGCGGTCTGCACCCTGGGGATCCTCTACAACGTCCTCAACGGCCGCAGCGTCGACCGCGTGGTGCTCCTGACCTGCGGCACGGTGGTGCTCGCCCTGGTCGTACGCCAGGGCATCATGCTGCTCGACAACATCACCCTCACCCAGGAACTGGCCCAGAAGGAGAACCACTTCCGCTCCCTGGTGCAGGGCTCCAGCGACGTGATCATGATCGCCGCGCCCAACGGCTTCCTCCGCTACGTCTCCCCGGCCGCCGCCGGGGTCTACGGCCGCCCGGCGGAGGACCTCGTCGGCAGCGAGCTGGCGGGGCTCATCCACCCGGAGGACCTGGGCTGCGTGGTGCACGAGGTGCGCCGCTTCCTCGCCGCCGACCCGGTCGAGGAACCCACCACGCGCATCGAGTGCCGCTTCCGGTCCGGGGCCGGCGGCTGGCTCAACGTCGAGTCGACCGTCAACCGGCACCACGGGGGCCTCATCTTCAACAGCCGTGACGTGACGGAAAGAGTGCGGCTCCAGGCGCAGCTCCAGCACAACGCCGAGCACGACCCGCTCACCGACCTGCCCAACCGCGCCCTGTTCACCCGGCGCGTCCAGCAGGCCCTGTCCGGCCGCCGCGCCTCCGACCGGGGCGCCGCCCTGCGCGGCACGGCGGTGCTCTTCATCGACCTCGACGGCTTCAAGGCGGTCAACGACACCATCGGGCACCAGGCCGGGGACGAGCTGCTCGTCCAGGCCGCGCACAGACTCCAGGAGGCCGTCCGCAAGGGGGACACCGCCTCCCGGCTGGGCGGCGACGAGTTCGCCGCCCTGATCGCCGGCGACGGCACCCGCGACCGCACCGCGCGCGAAGGACACATCCTGGAGCTCGCCGACCGCCTTAGGACGACCCTCTCGCAGCCCTACCTCATCGACGGCAACGATGTCCGCGTCAACGCCTCCATCGGCGTCGCGTTCGCCGAACCGGGCCTGGGCGCGGGCGAGCTGCTGCGCAACGCCGACCTCGCCATGTACCGCGCCAAGGCGGCCGGCAAGGGCCGCGTCGAGCTGTACCGGCCGCAGATGCAGCAGGACGTCGTGCGCAAGGCCGAGCTGGCCGGGCGGCTGCGGGCCGCGCTGCACGAGGGCGAGTTCGCGCTGCTGCACCAGCCGGTGGTGTCCCTGACGGACGGCCGGATCTCGTCCGTGTGCGCCCAGGCGCGCTGGCGGTCGTCCCAAGGCGTGCTGTTCACTCCCGCCGAGTTCCTCCGGGTCACCGAGGACGGCGGCAAGACCGCCGAGCTGGACCGCTGGGTGCTCCAGGAGGCCGTCGAGCAGGCGGCGGAACGGGCGGCGGCGGGCCTGTCGGTGCCGGTGGCCGTGCGCATCGGCGCCCGCCGGCTGCTCGACCGCTCCATGCCGCTGGGCTCCGTGGAGGCCCTGCTCACCCGGCACGGGCTGCCGCCGGGCTCCCTCGTGATCGAGCTGTCCGACACCGACCCCCGGGTCGGCCTGGACGAGCTGGAGCGCCGGCTCAACGCACTCAGGCGGGTGGGTGTCCGGATCACGCTCGACGGGTTCGGCAGCGGCTACGCGGCGATCACCGCCCTGCGGCGGCTCCCCGTCGACGTCCTCAAGCTGGATCGCAGCCTGGTCGAGGGCGTCGTCGAGTCCGCCCGGCTGCACAAGATCACCAGCGGGCTGCTCCGCATCGCCACCGACCTCGGGCTCATGTCCGTGGCCGACGGAGTGGACCTGCCCGAGCAGATCGTCGCCCTGCGGGCGATGGGCTGCACGCACGGACAGGGCATGGCCTTCTCCGGGCCGCTGGACGAGCACCGGCTGCGCAGAGCGCTCGGCACCGGTCACTACGCGGTGCCGCACGGACCGGCCGAACCGGCGTTCGCCGGCGGCGGCGCGGGGGTGTACACCGACACCGTCGGCGCGGGCGTCGGCAACGCTCCCCCCGGCCCGGTCGCCGGTGGCCTGGGGTCCGGCATGCCGGCCGTCCTGGGAGGCGCAACAGCCCTGCGCTCACATAATGAGACGCCCGTCCCACCCACTTGACAGTGGGTGCGTGCCGGGGGGAGGGTCAGTGCCATGCGCACCCGAATTCTCGTACTTGGAAAGCGCGTCGGCTGAAGCTGGTGACGTCCGGACCGACCCGGACTCCCAGCGACCCACACCCGGCGCGCTCCCCTCGCTTGCCTTATGGCACGAGGGGTTTTTTGTTGCACAGGCACCTGCCGAGCAACAGCCGCAGATCGCCCAACCCTCGCAAAAACCCTCAGCATCGAGAAGAGAATGCCGATGACCGAGCAGGCCACCGGGGCCCATCACCCGCAGCCGCGGCCCCGATCCGGAGGACACCAGTCCGCACCCGAGCACGTCACGGGTGCGAAGTCCCTCATCCGCTCGCTCGAGGAGGTCGGGGTCGACACCGTATTCGGCATTCCCGGTGGCACGATCCTCCCCGCGTACGACCCGATGATGGACTCCAGCCGGGTGCGTCACGTGCTCGTCCGGCACGAGCAGGGTGCGGGCCACGCGGCCACCGGTTACGCGCAGGCGACCGGCAAGGTCGGCGTGTGCATGGCGACCTCGGGTCCCGGCGCCACCAACCTGGTGACGCCGATCGCCGACGCGAACATGGACTCGGTGCCGCTGGTCGCGATCACCGGCCAGGTCGTCACCAAGGCGATCGGCACGGACGCCTTCCAGGAGGCGGACATCGTCGGCATCACGATGCCGATCACCAAGCACAGCTTCCTGGTCACCAAGGCCGAGGACATCCCGAAGACGATCGCGGAGGCGTTCCACATCGCCTCGACCGGCCGTCCCGGCCCCGTCCTCGTCGACATCCCGAAGGACGTGCTGCAGGCGCAGACGACCTTCTCCTGGCCGCCGGCCATGGACCTGCCCGGCTACCGCCCGGTCACCAAGCCGCACGCCAAGCAGATCCGCGAGGCGGCCAAGCTCATCACCGCCGCGAAGCGCCCCGTGCTCTACGTCGGCGGCGGCGTCCTCAAGGCGCAGGCCACCGCCGAGCTGAAGGTCCTCGCCGAACTCACCGGAGCGCCCGTCACCACCACCCTGATGGCGCTCGGCGCGTTCCCCGACAGCCACCCGCTGCACGTGGGAATGCCGGGCATGCACGGTGCGGTCACCGCCGTCACCGCGCTGCAGAAGGCCGACCTGATCGTCGCCCTCGGAGCCCGCTTCGACGACCGCGTCACCGGCAAGCTGGACAGCTTCGCCCCGTACGCCAAGATCGTCCACGCCGACATCGACCCGGCGGAGATCGGCAAGAACCGCGAGGCCGACGTGCCGATCGTCGGCGACGCCCGCGAGGTCATCGCCGACCTCGTCCAGGCGGTCCAGAAGGAGCACAGCGAGGGCAACCGGGGCGACTACACCGCCTGGTGGAAGGACCTCAGCCGCTGGCGCGACACCTACCCCCTGGGCTACGACCAGCCCGGGGACGGCTCGCTCTCCCCCCAGGCGGTCATCGAGCGCATCGGGCAGCTCGCGCCCGAGGGCACGATCTTCGCGGCCGGCGTCGGCCAGCACCAGATGTGGGCCGCGCACTTCGTCCAGTACGAGCAGCCCGCCACCTGGCTGAACTCGGGCGGCGCCGGAACCATGGGCTACGCCGTCCCGGCCGCCATGGGCGCCAAGGCCGGCATGCCCGACCGGGCCGTCTGGGCGATCGACGGCGACGGCTGCTTCCAGATGACCAACCAGGAACTGACCACCTGCGCCCTGAACAACATCCCGATCAAGGTCGCCGTCATCAACAACGGCGCCCTCGGGATGGTCCGCCAGTGGCAGACCCTCTTCTACAACCAGCGGTACTCCAACACGGTGCTGCACTCCGGTCCCGAGGACATCAACCCGGACGCCCGCGGCACCCGCGTCCCCGACTTCGTCAAGCTGTCGGAGGCCATGGGCTGCTACGCCATCCGCTGCGAGGACCCCGCCGACCTCGACAAGGTCATCGAGGAGGCGAACTCCATCAACGACCGCCCCGTCGTCGTCGACTTCATCGTCCACGAGGACGCGATGGTCTGGCCGATGGTCGCCGCCGGCACCTCCAACGACGAGATCATGGCCGCCCGGGACGTCCGCCCCGACTTCGGCGACAGCGAAGACGACTGAGAGCCGTCAGGACTTTCAAGCAGAGGAAGCAGACCATGTCCAAGCACACGCTCTCCGTCCTGGTGGAGAACACCCCCGGCGTCCTGGCGCGGATCACCGCCCTCTTCTCCCGCCGCGGCTTCAACATCGACTCGCTCGCCGTCGGTGTCACCGAGCACCCCGACATCTCCCGCATCACCATCGTCGTGAGCGTCGAGGACTTCCCGCTGGAGCAGGTCACCAAGCAGCTCAACAAGCTGGTCAACGTGCTCAAGATCGTCGAGCTGGAGCCCACCCAGGCCGTGCAGCGCGAACTCGTTCTGGTGAAGGTGCGCTCCGACAACGAGACGCGCTCCCAGATCATCGAGATCGTCCAGCTCTTCCGCGCCAAGACGGTCGACGTCTCCCCGGAGGCCGTCACCATCGAGGCCACCGGCAGCAGCGACAAGCTGTCCGCCATGCTCAAGATGCTGGAACCGTACGGCATCAAGGAACTCGTCCAGTCCGGCACGATCGCCATCGGCCGCGGCGCCCGTTCGATCACGGACCGCTCGCTGCGCGCACTGGACCGGTCCGCGTAACGGCGGAAAGCGGGCGGCCGGCGCCACGCCCGGCCGCCCGCATTCCGAGACCCCGAAACTTCCCTTCCCCTCACCGGCATACGGTGGGACGCAACACCTGCACACAAGGAGAGAACCCAGTGGCCGAGCTGTTCTACGACGCCGACGCCGACCTGTCCATCATCCAGGGCCGCAAGGTCGCGGTCATCGGTTACGGCAGCCAGGGCCACGCCCACGCCCTGTCGCTGCGCGACTCCGGCGTCGACGTGCGCGTCGGTCTGCACGAAGGCTCCAAGTCCAAGGCCAAGGCCGAGGAGCAGGGCCTGCGCGTGGTGAGCCCGTCCGAGGCCGCCGCCGAGGCCGACGTCATCATGATCCTCGTCCCGGACCCCATCCAGGCCCAGGTCTACGAGGAGCACATCAAGGACAACCTGAAGGACGGCGACGCGCTGTTCTTCGGTCACGGCCTGAACATCCGCTACGGCTTCATCAAGCCCCCGGCCGGCGTGGACGTCTGCATGGTCGCCCCGAAGGGCCCGGGCCACCTGGTGCGCCGTCAGTACGAGGAGGGCCGCGGCGTTCCCTGCATCGCCGCCGTCGAGCAGGACGCCACGGGCAGCGCCTTCGCGCTGGCCCTGTCGTACGCGAAGGGCATCGGCGGCACCCGCGCCGGCGTCATCAAGACGACCTTCACCGAGGAGACCGAGACCGACCTGTTCGGTGAGCAGGCCGTCCTCTGCGGTGGCACCGCGGCGCTGGTCAAGGCGGGCTTCGAGACCCTGACCGAGGCGGGCTACCAGCCGGAGATCGCCTACTTCGAGTGCCTGCACGAGCTGAAGCTGATCGTGGACCTCATGTACGAGGGCGGCCTGGAGAAGATGCGCTGGTCGATCTCCGAGACCGCCGAGTGGGGCGACTACGTCACCGGCCCGCGGATCATCACCGACGCCACCAAGGCCGAGATGAAGAAGGTCCTCGCCGAGATCCAGGACGGCACGTTCGCCAAGAACTGGATGGACGAGTACCACGGCGGTCTGAAGAAGTACAACGAGTACAAGCAGCAGGACTCCGAGCACCTGCTGGAGACCACCGGCAAGGAGCTGCGCAAGCTCATGAGCTGGGTCGACGAGGAGGCGTAAGCCTCACGGCCGAAGGGGCCGGAGCACATCGCTCCGGCCCCTTCGGCGAACCCGGGGTAACGTCGTAGGTGCGGCGTTGTCCATCCCGTCCAGCCACGGACGGGTGATCCTTCCGCAGAGGCGCAGGACGGCATCCGCCACGCCACTAGACTGCTGCACACATACGCGTCAGGCTCACAGCGTCGTGCGTCTTCCACGCGGCCTAGCGACCCCGGAGAAGTGCCGGCACGTCACCACGCCGCCCTTTCCCGGTGTCACTCCCCTCCACCGCATGCGGCCGTCGGGACGGCCGTCCGCATTGGACTTGTGAGGACTCACGTGAGCTCGAAACCCGTCGTACTCATCGCCGAAGAGCTGTCGCCCGCGACCGTGGACGCGCTCGGCCCCGACTTCGAGATCCGCCACTGCAACGGTGCGGACCGGGCCGAACTGCTCCCCGCCATCGCCGACGTGGACGCGATCCTGGTCCGCTCCGCCACCAAGGTCGACGCCGAGGCCATCGCCGCCGCCAAGAAGCTCAAGGTCGTCGCCCGGGCCGGCGTCGGTCTGGACAACGTCGACGTCTCCGCCGCCACCAAGGCCGGCGTGATGGTCGTGAACGCCCCGACCTCCAACATCGTCACCGCCGCCGAGCTGGCCTGCGGTCTGCTCGTCGCCACCGCCCGCAACATCCCGCAGGCCAACGCCGCGCTCAAGAACGGCGAGTGGAAGCGCAGCAAGTACACCGGCGTCGAGCTGGCCGAGAAGACCCTCGGCGTCGTCGGCCTCGGCCGCATCGGCGCCCTCGTCGCGCAGCGCATGTCGGCCTTCGGCATGAAGGTCGTCGCCTACGACCCCTACGTGCAGCCCGCGCGGGCCGCGCAGATGGGCGTCAAGGTGGTGTCGCTGGACGAGCTGCTCGAGGTCTCCGACTTCATCACCGTCCACCTGCCCAAGACCCCCGAGACCCTCGGCCTGATCGGCGACGAGGCGCTGCGCAAGGTCAAGCCGAGCGTCCGCATCGTCAACGCCGCGCGCGGCGGCATCGTCGACGAGGAGGCGCTGTACTCGGCGCTGAAGGAGGGCCGCGTCGCCGGCGCCGGCCTGGACGTGTACGCCAAGGAGCCGTGCACCGACTCGCCGCTGTTCGAGTTCGACCAGGTCGTCTGCACCCCGCACCTCGGCGCCTCCACCGACGAGGCCCAGGAGAAGGCCGGCATCGCCGTCGCCAAGTCGGTGCGCCTCGCCCTCGCCGGTGAGCTGGTCCCCGACGCGGTGAACGTGCAGGGCGGCGTCATCGCCGAGGACGTCAAGCCGGGCCTGCCGCTCGCGGAGCGCCTCGGCCGGATCTTCACCGCGCTGGCCGGCGAGGTCGCCGTCCGCCTCGACGTCGAGGTCTACGGCGAGATCACCCAGCACGACGTGAAGGTGCTGGAGCTCTCGGCCCTCAAGGGTGTCTTCGAGGACGTCGTCGACGAGACCGTGTCCTACGTCAACGCCCCGCTGTTCGCCCAGGAGCGCGGCGTGGAGGTCCGCCTGACCACCAGCTCCGAGTCGGCCGACCACCGCAACGTGGTCACCGTCCGCGGCACCCTCTCCGACGGCCAGGAGGTGTCGGTCTCCGGCACGCTGGCCGGCCCGAAGCACGTGCAGAAGATCGTCGCCATCGGCGAGTACGACGTCGACCTCGCCCTCGCCGACCACATGGTGGTGCTGCGCTACGAGGACCGTCCGGGCGTCGTCGGCACCGTCGGCCGGGTCATCGGCGAGGCGGGCCTGAACATCGCCGGCATGCAAGTCGCCCGCGCGACCGTCGGCGGCGAGGCGCTGGCCGTCCTCACCGTCGACGACACGGTGCCCGCCGCGGTGCTGACCGAGGTCGCCTCGGAGATCGGCGCTGCCTCGGCCCGGTCGGTGAACCTGGTCTGACACGTTCCTCAAACGCCGGACGGGCTGAGCGAGTCGGCCTGTCCGGCGTTCGCCGTCTCCGCCTCCTCGCGCACCCGGATCCCGCGCAGTGCTCGCGCCGCGGGGACGGCCGCCACCAGCAGCAGCACCGCGCCCGCGACGGCCGCGCCCTGCATCCCGTGGGTGAACGCCGCCCGCGCCGCCGTCGCCAGCGCTTCTCCCGCGGTCCCGGGAAGGTCACGCGCGACGGCCAGCGCGCCGCCCAGGGTCTCCCGGGCCGCGTCCGGCGCCGCGGCCGGCATCTCGCGGTGGTACACGGCCGTGCCGACCGAACCGAGTACGGCCAGGCTCAGGGCGCCGCCGAACTCCGTGCCGGTCTCCATCAGGGAGGACGCGGCGCCCGCCTTCTCGACCGGTGCGGAGCTGAGCGCCAGGTCGGCGAGCTGGGACATCACCGCGACGATGCCGCTCGCCATGACGGCGCACGCACCCAGCAGCAGCCACAGGGAATCGGTGCCGGAGAGGGCCAGCAGGCCGTACCCGGCGGCCGCGACCACGAAGCCGCCCGCGACGACGTGCGCCCGCTCCACGCCCCGCTGGACCAGCCGCATGGCGAGCGGCGCGGCGAGACCGATCGGCACCGACGGCAGCAGGGCCCACAGCGCGGCCTCCAGCGCGCTCTTGTCCAGCACCGACTGGAGGTACTGGGTGGTGTAGTAGGAGGAGCCCATCATCCCGAAGGCCGACACCAGGTTGAGGACGACGGCCGGGGTGAAGCCGCGGGTGCGGAACAGCTCGGGTGAGATCAGCGGGGACGCGGCGGTGCGCTGGCGGTGCACGAACAGGGCCGCGAAGAGCAGGCCGACGGTCACCGACATCACGTACCGCACGTGCCAGCCCTCGGTCGGGATCTCCTTCAGGCCGTAGATCACGGGCAGGACCGCGGCCATCGACAGCGGCACGCTCAGCAGGTCGAAGCGGCCGGCGCGGGGGCTGCGCGACTCGGGCAGCAGCACCGGTCCGAGGACCAGGAGCAGCGCCATCGCGGGCAGGTTGACCAGGAAGACCGAGCCCCACCAGAAGTACTCGACCAGCACGCCGCTCATCACCGAGCCCAGCGCGATGCCCGCGGTCATCACCCCGGACCACAGCCCGACCGCCTTCGCCCGCTGCGAGGGGTCGGAGAACATCGTGCGGATCAGCGCCATCGTCGACGGCATCAGGGTCGCGCCGCCGATGCCGAGGACCGCACGGGCGGCGATGAGGGTCTCGGCGCTGTGCGCGTAGGCGGCCACGACGGAGGCCGCGCCGAAGGCCGCCGCGCCGATCAGCAGCAGCCTGCGCCGTCCGATGCGGTCGCCCAGCGAACCCATCGTCATCAGCAGACCGGCCAGGACGAAGCCGTAGATGTCGAAGATCCACAGCTGCTGCGTGCCGCTCGGTTCCAGATCGGCGCTGATCGAGGGGATCGCGAAGTAGAGGACGGAGACGTCCATCGAGACCAGGAGGAGCGGCAGCATCAGGACGGTGAGCGCCGTCCACTCGCGGCGCCCGGCGCGGGGCGGGTTCGTTGTCATGACGGTGACTGTACGCACGTCTTATACGTCTGTATAGAACATTGTTTAAGACGCCTGTATGCGAGGGCGGGTAGGGTGACGTCATGGGACACCGTGAGGATCTGTTCGAGGGCGCGAAGCGCTGCCTGCTCGAGAAGGGGTTCGCGCGCACCACCGCGCGGGACATCGTCAAGGAGTCGGGGACCAACCTGGCGTCCATCGGCTATCACTACGGGTCGAAGGACGCACTGCTCGCGCAGGCCTACGTGGCGCTGGTCGAGGGGATGGGCGACGCCTTCGCGGGAGACGGTGCCGCTCTGGCCGGCACGGAGCCCGGCTCCCTCGAACGGTTCCGCCTGGTGTGGTCCAACATCATCGGCACCATGCGGGCGCCCGGCTCGCTGTGGCACCTCAGCATGGAGGTCATCGTCATGGGCGACCGGATGCCGGAGCTGCGCGACCACCTCGCCCGTGCCCAGCGGGAGGCCGGACGGGGCATCATCCCCCTGCTCATGGGCGGCCGGGAGGAGGACGTGCCGGACGAGACCGCGGACACGCTCGGCAGCTTCTACGTGACCCTGATGACCGGCCTCATCGCCCAGTGGACCTTCGACCCGAAGTCCGCACCGGACGGCGACGCCCTGACCGAGGGGCTCCGGCGGGTGATCGAGGCCGCTACAGGCGATGCGCCTTGAGCGCCATGTGCAGCAGCAGTCGGTCCTCGCCGTCGTCCAGGTCCAGGCCCGTGAGCTGTTCCACGCGTGAGAGCCGGTAGTACAGCGTCTGCCGGTGGATGCCCAGCTCGGCGGCGGTACGGCCGGCCTGGCCGGCGCGGTCGAGGTACACCTCGGCGGTGCGGGCCAGCTCGCGGTGGGCGGGGGAGAGCAGCGCCCGGACGGCGGGGTCGTGCGCGGCCCGCGGAGGCAGCCCGGCCAGCAGCCGGAACGGTCCGATGGACGCCCACTCGGCGATCGGCCCGAAGCGGGTCTCGGCGAGCGCCGCCCGGGCCGCCGCTGACGCCTCCCACCAGGCGTCGGCCAGCTCACCCAGCCCGCTGCGCGGCGCGGAGACGCCCGCCGCGATGCCCGCCACCGCCGCGGCCCCCGCCGTCCCGCGCGCCCGCTCCAGCAGCCGTCCCGCCGCCGACGTCGCCGGGGTCAGCACATCCGTCGAGCGCAGCCGGACCAGCAGGGCCAGCGACCTGGCCGCCCCGCTCCACGGCACCGTGCACAGCGCCGTCGCCCCCGGCACCGTACGCACCGAGGGCGCGTCCTCGGGGTCGGCGGACGGCCAGGGGGCCACGCACACCACCGTGTGCAGGGTCTCCGCGCGGGAGCCTAGGGCGGTGCGCAGCTCGGTGACGGCCATGTCCCGCTGCCAGTCGCGCTCGGCGGTCAGGACGGCCCGCAGCTCCCGGCTGAGATCGGCGCCGTGCTGCGCCTCGTCCGCGAGCAGCGCGCCGATCCGGGCTGTCACCTCCATGGCCGCGGTGAGCTGCCGCTGAGTCGGGCCCGGGTCGGTGTCCAGGAGCCACACGTACCCGAGGACGACACCCCGGTGGCGGACCGGCAGGCAGATCCGCCCCCGGTACACCCCCGCCTCCGGGGTCGGCGGGATGCGCACCGGGCCGGTCGCCCGGGTGATGCCGAAGCCCTCGAACCACGCCCGGACGGCCGCCGTCGAACGGCGGGTGAGGATCGAGCGGGTGCGCACCGGATCCAGGGCGGAGGGGTCCAGCTCCCCCTCGCTGTCGTACGCGCCGAAGGCGATCAGCTCGAAGTCGCGGTTCTCCAGGGTCGCCGGGGCGCCCAGCAGCTCGGAGACCTCGTCGACCAGCTCCTGGTAGTCGCCCCGGGAGCTCCCGGAACCTGCCGCACCTCTGGAATCCGACGTCACGTGGGCATTCTGCCGCATTTGCGCGGCGCCTTCATACATCTGTCTGAGAACCGTGGCACGGATGCGTGACAGCTGTCGATGGCCGACGATCGGGGAGGTCCCTAGATTTCACGGTGGTTCTCCGTGCCGTTCCCGAAACGTCGGGTATCGGTCTTGTGTTGCTTGGTAAGTGGAGGTGCCCCGTGCTGGGTCCCGTGATTCTCGCCGCGTCGCGCAGCGACAAGATGCGACGTCTGGTCTCGGCGGCGCCGGTGACCAAGCCGGTCGTCGACCGGTTCATCCCCGGCGAGACGGTCGACGAGATCGTGCCGATCATCCAGGACCTCACCGGCAAGGGCCTGGAGCTGACGATGGACGTCGTCGGCGAGGACATCACCAACCCCGCCCAGGCCGAGGCCGCCCGCGACGCCTACCTGGAGCTGATCGACCGGCTCAAGCCGCTCGACCTCGGCAGCCGCGCCGAGATGTCGGTGAAGCTGTCGATGTTCGGCCAGGCGCTGGACGGCGGCCACGAGCTGGCCCTGAAGAACGTCCGCCCGGTCGTCGAGGCCGCCGCCGAGATCGGCACCACGGTCACCCTGGACGCCGAGGACCACACCACCCTCGACTCGATGTTCGCCATCCACGAGGAACTGCGCAAGGACGTCCCGCAGACCGGCTGTGTCATCCAGGCCTACCTCTTCCGCACCGAGGCCGACGCGCGCCGCCTCGCCGACAGCGGCAGTCGCGTACGGTTGGTGAAGGGCGCCTACAAGGAGCCCGCAGAGGTCGCCTACCAGCAGAAGCACGAGATCGACAAGGCGTACGTCCGCATCCTGCGCACGCTGATGGAGGGCGAGGGCTACCCGATGATCGGGTCCCACGACCCCCGCCTGATCTCCATCGCACAGGAGCTGGCCCGGTCCGCCGGACGCAAGCTCGACGAGTACGAGTTCCAGATGCTGTACGGCATCCGGAGCGACGAGCACCTGCGACTGGCCGCCGAGGGTCACCGCATGCGCGTCTACACGGCCTACGGCACCGACTGGTACGGCTACTTCATGCGCCGTCTGGCGGAGAAGCCGGCCAACCTCCGGTTCTTCGTCCGCTCGATGGTCAGCAAGGGCTGAGCCCACCCGCTCGCAAGACCGCTCAGTTAAAGGAGTTACGGAACCCATGGACGCTGTGACCCAGGTCCCCGCCCCCGTCAACGAGCCGGTGCACGGCTACGCCCCCGGCTCGCCCGAGCGCGCCCGGCTGGAGGTCAAGCTCAAGGAGCTGGCCGACAACCCGATCGACCTGCCGTGCACCATCGGCGGGGTCAAGCGGATGGGCGGCGGCGAGCGCTTCGACGTCGTGCAGCCGCACAACCACAAGGCTCGCCTGGGCACGTACGCGAACGCCACCCGCCAGGACGCCCAGGACGCGGTCGACGCCGCCCTGGCCGCCGCCCCGGCGTGGCGCGCGATGTCCTTCGACGACCGCGCGGCGATCATCCTGCGCGCCGCCGAGCTGCTGTCCGGCCCGTGGCGCGAGACCATCGCCGCCTCCACCATGCTCGGCCAGTCCAAGACGGCCCAGCAGGCGGAGATCGACAGCCCCTGCGAGCTCGTCGACTTCTGGCGCTTCAACGTCCACTACGCCCGCAACATCCTGGCCGAGCAGCCCCCGGCCAACTCGCCCGGCGTGTGGAACCGCATGGACCACCGCCCGCTGGAGGGCTTCGTCTACGCGATCACGCCGTTCAACTTCAGCGCGATCGCGGCCAACCTGCCCACCGCCCCCGCCCTGATGGGCAACGTGGTGGTCTGGAAGCCGTCCCCGACGCAGACCCACGCCGCCGTGCTGCTCATGGAGCTGCTGGAGGAGGCCGGCCTGCCCAAGGGCGTCATCAACCTGGTCACCGGTGACGGCCTGGAGGTCTCCGAGGTCGCCCTGAACCACCGCGACCTGGCCGGCATCCACTTCACCGGCTCGACCAAGACCTTCCAGCACCTGTGGAAGACGGTCGGCAACAACATCGAGAAGTACCGCACCTACCCGCGCCTGGTCGGCGAGACCGGCGGCAAGGACTTCCTGGTCGCCCACCCGTCGGCCGACCGCGCCGTGCTCAAGACCGCGCTGACCCGCGGCGCCTTCGAGTACCAGGGCCAGAAGTGCAGCGCCACCTCCCGCGCGTACATCCCGGCGTCCATCTGGAACGACGGGTTCAAGGAGGAGTTCGCCGCCGAGGTCGACTACCTCACCATGGGTGACGTCACCGACCTGTCGAACTTCATCGGCGCCGTCATCGACGAGCGGTCCTTCGCCAAGAACAAGGCCGCCATCGACCGCGCCAAGGAGGACGACGCCTGCACGATCGTCGCCGGCGGCTCCTACGACGACTCGGTCGGCTACTTCGTCCGCCCGACCGTCATCGAGTGCGCCGACCCGGAGAACGAGGTGTTCCGCACCGAGTACTTCGGCCCGATCCTCGCGGTGCACGTGTACGACGACAGCAAGGCCGACGCGTACGACGAGATGCTGACCCAGATGGAGTCGGTGTCCGACTACGCCCTCACCGGCTCGGTCATCTCCAACGACCGCGCGGCGGCGGCGTACACGATGGAGAAGCTGCGCTACGCGGCCGGCAACTTTTACATCAACGACAAGTCGACCGGCGCCGTCGTCGGCCAGCAGCCCTTCGGCGGCGGCCGTGCCTCCGGCACCAACGACAAGGCCGGCGCCCCGCAGAACCTGATGCGCTGGACCCTGACCCGCGCCATCAAGGAGACGCTGGTCGCGCCGACCGACTACACCTACCCGCACATGGGCTGACGCCCGGCGCACCCCGGACGGGCCAGGTCTTCGGACCTGGCCCGTCCGCGTGCCCGGGGGTCTAGCCGGGCATCTCGGTCCGCTCCCACCACTCGTACACCCGGAGCCTGCCCTCCGGTGTGTCCGCCCGGCGGTCGGTGGGCCTGAAGTGCTCGTAGCCGTTCCGCAGCTCGATCTTCAGGTCTTCACCGGGGGTCGTGATCGGGACGACCCGTTCGGGCAGATCCTGCGGGCCGCCCTCGAGAAGTGCTCTGGCCGTGTCGCTCATGCCCTCACCGTTCCCGCGCCCGGAACGCGATGCCACACGCCGTGCGCAGGATCAGTCGTGTGGACGCCGTGCTCACGCGAAACCGCAGGTCGGCGCCGGGTGACCCGCTCGGCCGTCTCAGATAGTAGGAAGTCCGAGTAATTGTGCAGACAGAAGCGCGCCGCTCCCCTACTTTTGTAGGAGCCGAACGTCTCGCTCGATCAAGCGAATGGCGGTCGTGAGCCGGGCACCGTGCAGGCAACCCCTGCGGCCCACGGCTCCCCGCCCCTTCCGGCGTCTCGTAACCCCCATTCCGCACTCCGCATCTGCGTCGAAGGAGTCGATTCCCCATGGCCGAGACGACCGTCCGCCGCCGAGTCCGCCACACCTCCCGTACCAGCGACTCCGACCGCAAGAACGCCGCGGCCGCCCTCCAGCGCGCCCTCGACCGCCGGGACAACGGCGGCTCCACCGGCCACTGAGCACGGGCGGGACCCGGGGTGACGCCTGCGGTGTCCGCATGCCGGACGCCGCATGTCATCCCGTGGGACGAGGGGTAGGGTGCGGTCATGTCTCGCAGCATCAATCTCGCAGTGATCCCGGGTGACGGCATCGGCCAGGAGGTCGTGGCCGAAGGTCTGAAGGTCCTCTCCGCCGTCCTTCCGCAGGATGTGAAGCTGGAGACCAAGGAGTTCGACTTCGGCGCCCGGCGGTACCACGCCACCGGTGAGACCCTCACCGACGCCGACCTCGACGCCCTCAAGGCGCACGACGCCATCCTGCTCGGCGCGATCGGCGACCCGTCGGTGCCGTCCGGCGTGCTGGAGCGCGGCTTCCTGCTCAAGCTCCGCTTCGCCTTCGACCACCACGTGAACCTCCGTCCGTCGAAGCTCCTGCCCGGTGTCGCCACCCCGCTCGCCGGCCAGCCGGAGATCGACTTCGTCGTCGTCCGCGAGGGCACCGAGGGCCCGTACACGGGCAACGGCGGCACCATCCGCAAGGGCACCCCCCACGAGGTCGCCACCGAGGTCTCCGTCAACACGGCCTACGGTGTCGAGCGCGTCGTCCGCGACGCCTTCGCCCGCGCCCAGGCCCGCCCCCGCAAGAAGCTCGCGCTGATCCACAAGAACAACGTGCTGACCTTCGCCGGTCACCTGTGGACGAACGTCTTCAACAAGGTGGCCGAGGAGTTCCCCGAGGTCACTACGGAGTACATGCACGTCGACGCGGCGACGATCTACCTCGTCACGCAGCCCGAGCGCTTCGACGTGATCGTCACCGACAACCTGTTCGGCGACATCATCACCGACCTCGCCGCGGCCGTCTCCGGCGGCATCGGCGTCGCCGCGAGCGGGAACATCAACCCGTCCGGCGAATTCCCCTCGATGTTCGAGCCGGTGCACGGTTCCGCGCCCGACATCGCCGGCCAGGGCAAGGCCGACCCGACCGCCACGGTCCTGTCCGTCGCCCTCCTGCTGCGCCACCTCGGCCACGACGCCGAGGCGGCCCGGATCGAGGAGGCCGTCGCCGCCGACCTCGCCGAGCGGGTCGGCAAGCCCGCCCGCAGCACCTCCGAGATCGGCGACGCCCTCGCCGTACGAGTAGCCGGCTGACCGGGCCGCGCACGCGAAACCACACCTTTCGAAGCCGCCGGGTCCGAAAACCAAGGCACCCGGCGGCTTTCTGCTGCGTCCGCCAGGTGCGACCATCGAACCCTGGGCCGCATTCACCCTGTTTCATCCGTCGCCGCCCGCGCGCGATAATCGAACGCGAAGCCGCGACATGAGGGAATGCTCGGACGTCCTAGCACCGGCCACCGGCCGTACGGGCGTGAACGCGGCCCGTCACGACAACCGGTGAAGGACATCAATCCATGACGACGCCCACGATCGAGCTCAAGCCGTCCGCCAACCCGCTCTCCGACGCCGAGCGGGGGGCGATCCTGGCCAATCCGGGGTTCGGCCGCCACTTCACCGACCACATGGTGACGATCAAGTGGACGGAGGGCCGCGGCTGGCACGACGGCCAGCTCGTCCCGTACGCCCCGCTCTCCCTCGACCCGGCCACCATGGTCCTGCACTACGCGCAGGAGATCTTCGAGGGCCTGAAGGCCTACCGCCGGCCCGACGGGTCCGTCGCCACCTTCCGCCCGGAGAAGAACGCGCAGCGCTTCCAGGCGTCCTCGCGCCGCCTCGGCATGCCCGAGCTGCCGGTGGAGACGTTCATCGAGGCGTGTGACGCGCTGGTGGGCCAGGACCAGGACTGGGTGCCGGCGCACGGCGGCGAGGAGTCCCTCTACCTGCGCCCCTTCATGATCGCGACCGAGGTCGGCCTGGGCGTGAAGCCGGCCAACGAGTACCTCTTCATCGTCATCGCCTCCCCGGCCGGCGCGTACTTCCCGGGCGGCGTCAAGCCGGTCTCCATCTGGGTCTCCGAGGACCGCGTCCGCGCCGTCCCCGGCGGCATGGGTGACGCCAAGACCGGCGGCAACTACGCGGCGTCGCTGCTCGCGCAGGCCGAGGCCGCAGCGAAGGGCTGCGACCAGGTTTGCTACCTCGACGCCATCGAGCGCACGTGGGTCGAGGAGCTGGGCGGCATGAACCTGTACTTCGTGTACGGGGACAAGATCATCACGCCGTCCCTCACCGGCTCCATCCTGGAGGGCGTCACCCGTGACTCCCTGCTCACCGTCGCCCGCGACCTCGGCTACGAGGCCGAGGAGGGCCGCGTGTCGGTGGACCAGTGGCAGCGCGACTCGGAGAACGGCAGCCTCACGGAGGTCTTCGCCTGCGGTACGGCGGCCGTGATCACGCCGGTCGGCACGGTGAAGCGCAGCGGCGCGGAGTGGAAGCAGAGCGGGGGCGAGCCGGGTGAGGTGACGCTGCGTCTGCGGGCCGCGCTGCTCGACATCCAGCGGGGCACGGTCGAGGACAAGCACGGCTGGATGCACCGCCTGGCGTAAGGCGCCCGGCACCGGGGGTCCGGGTGCGGGCCCCGCCGGGGGCACCGCCGGGTTCCCCGGCCCGTGCCCGCCACCACCCGACGCGGTCGGCCGAGAAGCGGACACACCGGGCCCACCGGGCCGGCCCCCGGCACCGGGGACGCGACGCGCGCTGCACGCGTCCACCGCCCGGCTCGCCCGGCCGGGAAGCGGGCCCAGCGCCCCTGCCCCGCGTCCGGCTCGGTCGGCCGGGAAGCAGGCGGCCCCGCGTGCGGCTCGGTCGGCCGGGAAGCGGGCCCCGCGCCCTGCGTGCGGCGTGTCCGGAGCGTGGCCCGGGCGGGTGCGGAGGGCCTCGGCGGCCTCCCGGAGGTGTGGCTAGGCGCGTTCGCCCTGTGGCTCGGGCGTGTGGGCGATGGGCTCCGTTGTCGCGGACGCCACCGCGCCCCGCGTCGAGAGCACGTACACCACCCCGCCCACCAGCCCCGACAGCAGGAAGCTGCAGTCCACCCCGCCGGTGAACGCCAGCAGCGGGCCCTCGTACGCCGGCAGGGACACCGCCAGTACGCCGACGAGCGCGCCCGCCGCCCAGGCGACCGTGGCCGGGACGTTCCAGCCCGCCCGGTACCAGTAGACGCCGCCCCGCGCCCGCCGGTTGAAGACCTGCAGCGCGTCCGCGTCGTACTGCCCGCCGGAGCGGACGAAGCCGATCAGGGTGATGACCGCCCAGGGCGTGCCGATGGCCGTGAGCAGCAGGACGAACGACGTCATCGCCGACTGCGCGTCCCACGCGTAGTGCCCGGCGAAGACGCAGACCGTGGCGACGACCGCCACCGTGCAGGTGGCCCGCGCCCGGGAGGCGCGCGGCAGGATGGCGTCCAGGTCCAGGCCCATCGAGTACAGCATCAGACCCGCGTTGCCGACCGACCCCGCGGAGGCGGCGAGCAGCAGCGGGACCAGGTACCAGCCGGGGGAGGCGTCGACCAGCGGGCCCGCGTAGTCCAGCGCGGCGCGCGCCGCGTACGCCGTGAAGGTGCCGAAGAGCTGCGGCACCAGCAGGCCCAGCAGCAGCCCCAGCCAGGTCGCGTGCAGGACGCGGCGGGAGGAGAAGCGGGCCGGGGAGATGTAGCGGGTGTAGTCGCCGAGCAGCGTGATGAAGGCGATCGGCCCGGACAGTCCGGCGGCCACGGCGGACAGCAGCCAGGTCGGCCAGAACCCGCCCAGCAGATAGCCGCCCGCGTCCGGCAGCGCGGCGGTGGTGAAGTCGGGGGCGTAGGCGAGCACGCCCAGCACCAGCAGGGCCGTCATGCCGAAGGCCAGCACCCGGGACATGGCGAGCAGTACCCGGTAGCCGTAGACCGCGCCCGCGACGGTCGCCGCCGCGAGCAGCCCGTACACCACGGCGTAGGAGGCCCCGCCGTCCGGCAGCCCGAACAGCCGCCCGAGCACCCCCACCATGACGTCGCCGCCGATCCAGACGGTCAGCGCGGTGTAGCCGAGGGCCAGCAGCAGCCCGACCACCGAGCCCACCAGCCGGCCGCGCACGCCGAACTGGGCGCCGGACGAGGTCGACAGGTTGGTCGCCGTGCGCAGCGAGACCAGCGCGAGGGGGGCCGTGAACAGCGTGCCGACGACCGTTCCCGCCATCACCGAACTGACCGAGCCCCACCAGTCGAGGCCGAAGGACGGCGGCAGCCAGCCGAAGACGATCACGCCCAGGCAGAGGTTGGACCCCAGCAGGATCGAGACCAGGTCCCGGGGCCCGCTGGTGCGTTCGGCTTCGGGGATGGTGTCGACACCGCGCTGTTCTATCGGCATGGCTGGTCTCCTTCGACGGCCGCCTGATGTTTAGAGCGACGTTCAATGTGACGTCCACCAAGGCTGTCCGTCAACGTTTCCGATCCATGTGCTCGGCGTTTAGAGTGATGCTCTAACGCGTGGAAGGCAAGGAGGTGCCGCGTCGTGAGACTGACTCCCACGGAACGTGACCGGCTGCTGCTCTTCGGAGCGGCCGAACTGGCCCGTGCCCGCCGGGCCAGAGGGCTCCGGCTCAACGTCCCGGAGGCGACGGCCCTGATCGCGGACACCGTCTGCGAGGCCGCCCGCGACGGTGCCCGGCTCGCGGAGGCCATCGAGCGCGCCCGGTCCGTGCTCGGGCCCGAGGACGTGCTGCCCGGTGTCGCGGACGTCGTCACCGAGGTGCACGTGGAGGCGGTCTTCGACGACGGCTCCCGGCTCGCGGTCGTCTCCGACCCCATCGGCGGCGGGCTGGGGGAGCGGGCCCCGGGCGCGCTGCTGCCCGGCCCGCAGCACGCCGACCCCGAGGCGGTGATCCGGCTGACGGTCACCAACACCGCGACCGTCCCCGTCTCCGTCACCTCCCACTTCCACTTCTTCGAGGCCAACCCGCGCCTGGACTTCGACCGGCAGCGGGCCTACGGCATGCGCCTGGCCGTGCCCGCCGGGTCCTCCGTCCGCTTCGGGCCGGGGGAGAGCGCCGAGGTCGGGCTCGTGCCGATCGGCGGGCGCCGTGTCGCGATCGGGTTCGCCGGTCTGGTCGACGGCCCGCTGGACGCGCCGGGCGCGAAGGAGGAGGCCCTGCGCCGGGCCGCCGCCTGCGGCTACCTCGGCGTCACGGAAACACCCGATCAGGAGGGAGAGCGATGAGCCGCCCAGGAGGCCACCCCGCCGAGGCCCGCCGCCTCACCCCGTACGAGTACGCCGCCACCCACGGCCCCCGCGCCGGCGACCGCGTCCGTCTCGGCGACTCGGGACTGACCGTCCGCGTCGAGTCCGACGCCCAGCGCCACGGCGACGAGTTCCTCGCCGGCTTCGGCAAGACCGCCCGCGACGGGCTGCACCTCAAGGCCGCCGCCGTCCGCGAGACCTGCGACGTCGTCATCAGCAACGTCGTCGTGATCGACGCGGCGCAGGGGATCCGCAAGGTCTCCATCGGCATCCGCGAGGGCCGGATCTGCTCCATCGGCCGGGCCGGCAACCCCGACACCCTCGACGGCGTCGACGTCGTGGTCGGCACGGGCACGTCCATCGTGTCCGGCGAGGGCCTCATCGCCACCGCCGGAGCCGTCGACACCCACGTCCACCTGCTCTCCCCGCGCATCATGGAGGCGTCGCTCGCGTCCGGCGTGACGACGGTCATCGGCCAGGAGTTCGGCCCGGTGTGGGGCGTCGGCGTCAACTCGCCCTGGGCCCTGAAACACGCGTTCGGCGCGTTCGACGCCTGGCCGGTCAACATCGGTTTCCTGGGCCGGGGTTCCTCGTCGCACGAGGCGCCGCTCGTCGAGGCCCTGGCCGAGGGCGGGGCGTCCGGCTTCAAGGTGCACGAGGACATGGGCGCCCACACACGCGCCCTCGACACCGCGCTGCGCGTCGCCGAGGAGCACGACGTCCAGGTCGCCCTGCACAGCGACGGCCTGAACGAGTGCCTCTCCGTGGAGGACACCCTCCGCGTCCTGGAGGGCCGCACCATCCACGCCTTCCACATCGAGGGCTGCGGCGGCGGACACGTCCCCAACGTGCTGAAGATGGCGGGCGTCCCCAATGTCATCGGCTCCTCCACCAACCCCACCCTGCCCTTCGGCCGGGACGCCGTCGCCGAGCACTACGGCATGATCGTCTCCGTCCACGACCTCAAGACCGACCTGCCGGGCGACGCCGCCATGGCCCGTGACCGCATCCGCGCCGGGACCATGGGCGCCGAGGACGTGCTGCACGACCTGGGCGCGATCGGCATCACCTCCTCCGACGCGCAGGGCATGGGCCGGGCCGGCGAGACGGTCCGCCGTACCTTCGCCATGGCCGGCAAGATGAAGGCCGAGTTCGGCGCCCCCGGCGACGACAACGACAACGAACGCGTCCTGCGCTACATCGCCAAGCTGACCATCAACCCCGCCATCGCCCACGGGCTGTCCCACGAGGTCGGCTCGATCGAGGTCGGCAAGCTCGCCGACATCGTCCTGTGGCGCCCGGAGTACTTCGGCGCCAAGCCGCAGCTGGTCCTCAAGTCCGGCTTCCCGGCCTACGGCGTGGTCGGCGACCCGAACGCGGCCACCGACAGTTGCGAACCCCTCGTCCTCGGCCCGCAGTTCGGCGCGCACGGCGCCACACCGGCCGACATCTCGGTGGCCTTCGTCGCGCAGGCCGCCCTCGACCAGGGCAGCGACACCATGCCGACCCGCCGCCGCAGGGTCGCCGTACGCGGCACCCGCGGCATCGGCCCGGCCGACCTGCGCCTGAACTCCCGCACCGGACAGGTCGACGTCGACCAGCGCACCGGCCTGGTCACCCTCGACGGCGACCCGCTGCGCTCCGAACCGGCCGACTCCGTCTCCCTCAACCGTCTCTACTTCCTCTGACCTCCTGGGACACCTTCATGACCTTCCGCATGCCCCCCGAGTGGGCCCCGCACGAACGCACCTGGATGGCCTGGCCCGGCCCCAACCCGACGTTCACGAACGACGAGGAGCTTGCCGAGGCCCGGGCGGCCTGGGCGTCCGTCGCCCGCGCGGTGCGCCGTTTCGAGCCGGTGACGATGGTGCACGGGCCCGGCCAGGGCGACACCGCGCGCGAGCTGCTCGGCCCCGACGTCGAGCTGGTCGAGCGCGAGCTGGACGACGCCTGGATGCGGGACATCGGCCCGACCTTCGTGACGGACGGGCAGGGCGGCCTGGCCGCCGTGGACTGGGTGTTCAACGGCTGGGGCGCCCAGGACTGGGCCCGCTGGGAGCACGACTCCAAGATCGGCCGTCATGTCGCGGATCTCGCGGGTGTCCCCGTCCTCGGCAGCACGCTCGTCAACGAGGGCGGCGCGATCCACGTCGACGGCGAGGGCACGGTCCTGCTGACCGACACCGTCCAGCTCGGCTCCGGCCGCAACCCCGGCTGGACCCGCGCGGAGGTCGAGGCGGAGATCCACGCCAAGCTCGGCACCACCAAGGCGATCTGGCTCCCGCACGGCCTGGCCGGCGACTACGGCATGTACGGCACCCAGGGCCACGTCGACATCGTCGCGGCCTTCGCGCGGCCGGGCACCGTCGTCGTGCACAGCCAGCGCGACCCCCGCCACCCCGACCACGCCCGCTCGCAGCTGTACCTGGACATCCTCCGCGGCCAGACCGACGCCAGGGGCCGCCGCCTGGAGGTCGTCGAGATCCCCGCACCGACCGTCCTGAAGGACGAGGAGGGCGACTGGGTCGACTACTCGTACATCAACCACTACCTGTGCAACGACGGCGTCGTGCTCTGCGCCTTCGACGACCCGAACGACGAACTCGCGGCGGGCATCTTCCGCCGCCTGTTCCCCGAGCGCACGGTGACCCTGGTGGACGCGCGTACGATCTTCGCGGGCGGCGGAGGCATCCACTGCATCACGCAGCAGCAGCCGAGGATCTAGGAGCAGCGACATGGCCGGTGGTGGGCGCAGGCAGGCCCCGCCGCGCGAGAACGTGCTCGCCGCCGCCATGGAGATGATCGCCGAACGCGGCCTGGAGAAGCTCACCATGGCCGCGCTCGGCCGCGAGGTCGGCATGAGCAGCGGGCACCTCCTCTACTACTTCCACTCCAAGGACGAGCTGCTGCTGCGCACCCTGGAGTGGAGCGAGGGCCGCCTCGGCGCGGAGCGCGCCCGCCTGCTCACCCGGACCGGCACGGCCCGGGCACGCCTCGACGCCTACGTCGACCTCTATGTGCCCGACGGCCACCGCGACCCGCACTGGACGCTGTGGCTGGAGGTGTGGAACCGCTCGCAGAACGCTGCCGTCGAATCAGCCGCCCGCGAGCGGCAGGCCGCCATCGAGGGAGCCTGGCACCGCGACCTCGTCGCCCTCCTCGCCGAGGGCGTCTCGCGCGGCGAGTTCCGCCCGGTCGACCCCGACCGGTTCGCGGCCCGGCTGCGCGCCCTCCTCGACGGCTTCGCCATCCACGTCGCGATCGGGCTGCGCGGGACGGATCGGGAGCAGGTCCTCGGCCACGTGGGGGAGTTCCTCACCGACGGCCTCTACGCCCGGTCCTGACGCGGACGCGCTCCGCCCGCATCCTGAGACGGACGGTGAGAACGGGGAGGGACTGTGCCAGACTTCCCCCGTGCTCTCGTTCGCCATGATTATTGGCAGCAGGCGCGCCGGTCCGCAGTGACCACCACGTACGACCAGGTACGGGTGGACACCGTCGTCCTCGACCCGCGCGCAGACCTCTCGCACCCGCGAGAGGTTTTTCGTTTTCCTGGCCCACCCCAAGCCGGGAAGAGAGCGCGAGGGATCATAGATGGATGGTGGAGCCGGTCATTCCGGTAGACCGAGATCCCATACAGGAGCCTTCAGATCATGACCGCAACCAGCGAACTCGACGATTCGTTCCACGTCTTCGACACCACCCTGCGCGACGGCGCGCAGCGCGAGGGCATCAACCTCACGGTCGCGGACAAGCTGGCCATCGCACGGCACCTGGACGACTTCGGCGTGGGCTTCATCGAGGGCGGCTGGCCCGGCGCGAACCCCCGCGACACCGAGTTCTTCGCCCGCGCCCAGGAGGAGATCGACTTCCGGCACGCCCAGCTCGTCGCCTTCGGCTCCACCCGTCGCGCCGGAACGACCGCCGCCGAGGACCCCCAGGTCAGGGCCCTGCTGGAGTCCGGCGCCCAGGTGATCACGCTGGTGGCCAAGTCCCACGACCGGCACGTCGAACTGGCGCTGCGCACCACGCTCGACGAGAACCTGGCCATGGTCGCGGACACCGTCTCCCACCTGAAGGCCCAGGGCCGCCGGGTCTTCGTCGACTGCGAGCACTTCTTCGACGGCTACCGCGCCAACCCCGAGTACGCGAAGGCCGTCGTCCGGGCCGCCTCCCAGGCGGGCGCCGACGTCGTCGTCCTGTGCGACACCAACGGCGGCATGCTCCCGGCGCAGATCCAGGCCGTGGTCGCCACGGTGCTGGCCGACACCGGCGCCCGGCTCGGCATCCACGCCCAGGACGACACCGGGTGCGCGGTCGCCAACACCCTCGCGGCGGTCGACGCGGGCGCGACCCACGTCCAGTGCACGGCGAACGGCTACGGCGAGCGCGTCGGCAACGCCAACCTGTTCCCGGTCGTGGCCGCCCTCGAGCTGAAGTACGGCAAGAAGGTGCTGCCCGAGGGCCGGCTGCGCGAGATGACGCGGATCTCCCACGCCATCGCCGAGGTCGTCAACCTCACCCCGTCCACCCACCAGCCCTACGTCGGCGTGTCCGCCTTCGCGCACAAGGCCGGCCTCCACGCCTCCGCGATCAAGGTCGACCCGGACCTGTACCAGCACATCGACCCCGAGCTGGTCGGCAACACCATGCGCATGCTGGTCTCCGACATGGCCGGCCGCGCCTCCATCGAGCTCAAGGGCAAGGAGCTCGGCATCGACCTCGGCGGCGACCGGGAACTCGTCGGCCGGGTCGTCGAGCGGGTCAAGGAGCGCGAGCTCAAGGGCTACACGTACGAGGCCGCCGACGCGAGCTTCGAGCTCCTGCTGCGCGCGGAGGCCGAGGGCAGGCGGCTGGAGTACTTCGAGGTCGAGTCCTGGCGCGCGATCGTCGAGGACCGCCCCGACGGCACCCACGCCAACGAGGCCACCGTGAAGCTGTGGGCCAAGGGCGAGCGCATCGTCGCCACGGCCGAGGGCAACGGCCCGGTCAACGCCCTGGACCGCGCCCTGCGGGTCGCCCTGGAGAAGATCTACCCGGAGCTCGCCAAGCTCGACCTGGTCGACTACAAGGTCCGGATCCTGGAGGGCGTGCACGGCACCCAGTCCACGACCCGGGTCCTCATCTCCACGTCCGACGGGACGGGCGAGTGGTCCACGGTCGGCGTCGCGGACAACGTCATCGCCGCGTCCTGGCAGGCGCTGGAGGACGCGTACACGTACGGCCTGCTGCGCGCGGGGGTCGCACCGGCCCGGTGAGCGAGGGTTTCCGCCCCCTTACTGAAGTCTCATTGAGGGGGATTCGGGTACTTTCGAACGTATGAAGGACGTCCGTATGCAAGTCCTCATACGCCTGCTGGTCGTGCCGGTCGTCGCCGCCCTCGCGGCGCTGATGGCCGGTGCGCCCGGAGCCCACGCGGCCACGGACGTGTCCGAGATCGGCGCGGCCCTGCGCGAGAGTCCCGTCTACGTGGACCCGGCCGCCTCCGACCTCCTGTCCGACGCGGACGCGGACGCGCTCGCCGACAAGATCGAGAGCGCGGACGAGCCGGTCTTCGTGGCGGTCCTGCCGTCGGACTACCCGACGCAGAACCTCTTCCAGAACCTCCGCACGGAGACCGGGGTCACCGGCCTGTACGGCATCCGCCTCGGCGACCGCTTCGACGCGCGCGCCGACAGCAGTGTGCTGAGCCGCCAGGGAGTGAACAACCTGGTCACGGCCGTGCAGGGCGCCGGTGACCCCAAGGCCCAGCTCAACGACTTCGTGGACGACGCGCTGCGCAGCGTGCGGGGCTCCGCACCCGCCTCCTGGGACTCGGGCGGCTCCACCGTCTCGACGGGGGCGCTGATCGGCGCCGGCGCGGTCGTGGTGGTCGGCGGCGCGGGTGCCTACGCGCTGGTGCGGCGCAACCGGCACCGCCGCGAGGCGGAGCAGCGGGCCGCGCTGGAACGGTTGCGCGTGGTGGTCGACGAGGACATCACGGCGTTCGGCGAGGAACTCGACCGCCTGGACTTCCACCCCGCCGAGCCCCGCGCGGACGACGCCATGCGCGCCGACTACGAACGCGCCCTGGACGCCTACGACCAGGCCAAGACGTACATGGCGGACGCCCGCCGGCCGGAGGACGTCCGGGCCGTCACGGAGGCACTGGAGGACGGCCGCTTCTCCCTCGCGCAGCTCTCCGCCCGCCGCGAGGGCAGGCCCCTGCCCGAGCGCCGCCCGCCGTGCTTCTTCGACCCGCGCCACGGCCCGTCCGTCGCCGACGCCACCTGGACCCCGCCGGGCGGCGCCACCCGCGAGGTGCCGGTGTGCGCGGCCGACCGGGCCCGCCTGTCCGACGGCCGGGAACCCATGGTCCGCGAGGTGGACACCGACTACGGCCGCCGCCCGTACTGGGACGCGGGCCCGGCCTACGGCCCCTGGGCGGGCGGTTACTTCGGCGGTGGCATCCTGCCCGGCCTGCTGGTCGGCACGTTGCTGGGCAGCATGATGGCCACCCCGACGTACGCGGCCGACTACGGCGCCGGGTACGGCGACTTCGGCGGCTACGACGGGGGTGACGTGTCCGGCGGCGACTTCGACCCCGGCGACTTCGGCGGCGGCTTCGGCGGCGGCGACTTCGGCGGGGGAGGGGACTTCGGCGGCGGCTTCTGAGCCGGCCCCCACCCGCGCCGACCGGCGACGACGACGGCTCCCCGTGTCCGCCCGCGCCGACCGGCGGGCGATGACGGACGACTGTCGCGTCCGTCCGCGCCCGCCGGACGGCGTGACCGATACCGCCGCGCTTGTCGGCGCTCGCCGGCTGCCGGTGCTCCGGGTCAGGCCCGCGTCGCGCGCCGCCGGGCCGTGCCCGCCATCGGGGCCGCGAGCGAGTGCGAGTGCGAGTGCGGCGGCGCAGGCCGCGAGGCCCGCGCCCGTCCGCGCTCGCGGGAGGGCGCGGACGGCGACTGCCGCGTCCTCCCGCGCCCGCCGCACGGCGATGCCCGGTCAGGCCCGCTCAGGGCGCCGCCGGGCCGTGCTCGTGATCGGGGCTGCGAGGGCGAGTGCGGTGGCGCAGGCCGCGAGGGCCGCGCTCACCCACACAGGCGACCGGTAACCGAACCCCGCGCCGATCGCCGCACCCCCGGCCCACGGACCCAGCGCCGCGCCCACGTTGAACGCGGCCGTCGCGAAACCGCCCGCCAGCGTGGGCGCGCCCGGCGCCGCGTAGAGGGCCTGGGAGATCAGCGTGGACCCGACGCCGAAGGACAGCGCGCCCTGCACGAAGACGAGCCCGAGCGCGAGGGCCGGGTGCCCGGCGCCGAGCGCGAGCAGGGCCCACCCGGCGCACAGCGCGGCCCCGCCCGCCGTCACCACCGGGCCCGGGCGCCGGTCGGCGAAGCGTCCACCGGCGCTGACCCCGACGAACGACCCCGCGCCGAACAGCGCGAGCACCCCGGGCGTCCACGCGCCGTCCAGCCCGCCGACCTCGGTGGTCAGCGGCGCCAGGTAGGTGAACGTGCAGAAGGTCGCCCCGTTCACCAGGGCCCCCAGCAGCAGCGTGGCCGCCAGGCGGGGCCCGCGCAGGGCCTCCAGCTCACCCCGCAGCGGGGGAGCGCCGGCATCGGCGGCCCCGGCCGGCACCGACCGGGCGACGGCGATCACGGCGGGCACCGACAGCAGGGCCACCGCCCAGAAGGCCGACCGCCAGCCCCACACCTGCCCGAGGAGCGCCCCGGCGGGCACCCCGACCACGCAGGCCAGCGTCACCCCGCCCAGCAGCACGGACGTGGCCCGTCCCTTGGCCTGCGGCGGCACCATGCCGGCGGCGGTCACCAGGGCGACGGCCAGGAACCCGGCGTTGGCCAGCGCACCGGCCACGCGGGTGACGAGCAGCGTCCCGAAGCTGTCGGTGACGGCACCCACCACATGGACGGCGAGGAAGACGGCCAGGAACCCGAGCAGGGCCCCGCGCCGCGACCACCGCCGGGCGAGCCCCGCCATCAGCGGCGCCCCGACGACCATCCCCACCGCGAAGGCGGAGGTCAGGGCCCCCGCCGCGGGGACGGTGACCTGTAGATCCCTCGCGATGTCCGGCACCAGCCCGGACAGCATGAACTCGGATGTCCCCTGGGCGAATACGGCAAGGCCCAGCAGAAGAAGAGCGAACGGCATGAAGAAACTCCGCACCCCGGAAGTCGACGTCGACACGACACGGCGGACGGCCGTCCGGCGGCGGTCACGACGACGACCCCGGGTACGCGCGGAGCGCGCCCCTCAGTCCGACATCGGCAACGGCCACCGGAGAGCCGGTGGCCGGAGTCTGGATGCTTCGGGGCTGTTCACGCAGGGCAGGTTAGCCCGTTTCCCGCCGCGGCACGAGCGGTTAACGTGACCTCATGCCGCAGTGCTCCGCCCTCCTCGTCATCGACATGCAGAACGCGCTGATGGGCATCGCCCACCGGGCCGCGGAGACCGTCGCCGCGATCGCGGGGCTGAGCGCACGGGCCCGGGCCGCCGGTGTGCCCGTGGTGACGGTGCGGCAGGGGGACGAGGAACTGGTGCCCGGCACCGAGGGGTGGCGGGTCGTGCCGGAACTGGCGCCCCGCGAGGGGGAGACGGTCGTCGACAAGACGACGCCCGACAGCTTCCTGGGGACCGGTCTCGACGGGACGCTGAAGGCCCTCGGCGTCACCGAGCTGATCGTGACCGGCTTCGCCACGGAGGTCTGCGTGGACACCACGGCACGTCAGGCGCTGAGCCGGGGCTACGACCTGGTCGTCGTGTCCGACGGGCACACCACCTCGCTGCGCGGTGAGGGGGACGCCGACCTCGTCCCGGCGGACCGCTCGATCGCCCAGGCCAACGCGATCTACCGGATGATCGGCTGGCCCGGCCGCCGTATCCGGGTCCGGGCCGCCGCCGACGTGGACTTCACCGCTCCCGAGGGGGCCGGGGGCCTCACGCCTGCTTGATCGCCGAGATGTCGAAGTTCAGCTTGATCTTGTCGGACACCAGGACGCCACCCGTCTCCAGGGCCGCGTTCCAGGTCAGGCCCCACTCGGAGCGCAGGATCTCCGCCTTGCCCTCGAAGCCGACGCGCTCGTTGCCGAACGGGTCCTTGGCGGCGCCGTTGAACTCCAGGTCGATGGTGATCGGCTTGGTGGTGCCGAGGATCGTCAGGTCGCCGGTGATGCGGTAGTCGTCACCGCCGAGGGCCTCCGCCTTGGTGGAACGGAAGGTCATCGTGGGGAACTCGTCCGTCTTGAAGAAGTCCGCGCTCTTCAGGTGGCCGTCGCGGTCGGCGGACCCGGTGTCGATGCTGTCCATCGTGACGTCGAGGGACGCGGTGGAGTCGGCCGGGGCGGCGCCGTCCAGGTGCAGCGTGCCGGTGAAGTCGAGGAACTTGCCCTTGACGTTCGTGACCATGGCGTGCCGGGCGACGAAACCGATCGTGGTGTGGGACGGGTCGATCACGTAGTCGCCGGTCAGGGCGGCCAGGTCCGGATTGACGGCGGCGGGCGTAGCGGTGGCGGCGGGAGCGGCGGACTTGTTGCCGAAGAGGCCCATGACGTTCTCCTTGGTTTTCGTTGAATGTTCAATCAGTCCAACGGGAACGACCGTAGACCCATTCTGTTCAATATTCAACATCATCCGCGGAGTTTCTCGAAAGGATCACTCCGTGCGGCACTCTTTCCCGGCCGGCGCGGACGTGATAGACGGCATGAGCATGACCTCTCCGTGGCACCGCGCGCACCGGAATCCAGCCGCTCCCACCCGACGCACCGTCCTGCTCGCCGCGGCCCTGGCCGCCGGTCTCGGCCCGTCGCTCGCCGTCCCCGCCACGGCCGCGGACGACCCGTTCACCGCTCTCCGGCGGCGCTGGCTCGACATCGCCCTCGGCTCCGGCTACGACCCGGCCGCCGAGCCGTACGCCTCCCGCCTCGCCGAGACCGGCGCACGCGCCCGCGCCTTCCGCGCCGCCATGGCCCCCACCCCGACGTCGCTGTGGCCCGGCCACCCCTTCGACCCGCCCGCCGGCATCACCTTCAGCTACGGTCGGCTGTGGACCATGACGCAGGCGTACGTCCAGCAGGGCACCGGTTCCACCGGCGACGCGGCCCTCCTCGCCGACGTCCTGCGCGGCCTCGACCACCTCGCCGCCACCGTCTACAACCCCGCCACCGCCCGCTACGGCAACTGGTGGGAGTGGCAGATCGGCAGTCCGCGCCTGCTCATGGACATCACGGCCGCCCTGTACGACCGCCTCGGCGCCGAGCGCGTCGACGCCGCCTGCGCCGCCGTCGACCACTTCGTCCCCGACACGATGCTCGGCGACTACACCGGCACCTCCACCGGCGCCAACCGCGTCGACCTGTGCCGCTCCGTCGCCCTGCGCGGCATCCTGGGCCGCGCCCCGGCCAAGATCGCCCTCGCCCGCGACGCCCTCTCGCCCGTCTTCCCGTACGTCACCGAGGGCGACGGCCTCTACGCCGACGGATCGTTCGTCCAGCACACCTGGATCGCCTACTCGGGCACGTACGGCCAGGTCATGCTGGACGGGCTGGGCCGGCTGTTCGCCCTGCTCGCCGGGTCGGAGTGGGAGGTCACGGATCGGGGCCGGCAGATCGTCCTCGACAGCGTCGAGCGCGCCTACGCACCGCTCGTCCACGACGGGCTGGTCATGGACTGCGTCAACGGGCGCGCGCTCAGCCGCGGATACCTCGCGAGCGACGACCTGCACGTCATGCGCAGCGACCACTTCCACGGGCAGCAGCTCATCGCGGCGATGGCGGTCCTCGCGGGCGGCGCGAGCGAGGCCGAGCGCGACCGCTGGCACGCGCGGATCAAGGGCTGGATCGCCCGCGACACCGTCACGCCCGTCCTCACCGCGCCCCAGTTCGGGGTGGCCGACCTGGCACGGCTGCGGGCCGTCGCCGACGCGCCCGTCGAAGCGGCGCCCGAGCCCGCCGGGCACCACCTCTACGCCGCCATGGACCGCGCCGTGCACCGCCGGCCCGCCTTCACCGCGGGCCTCGCCATGGCCAGCGACCGCATCGCCCACTACGAGTGCGGCAACGGCGAGAACCCGCGCGGCTGGCACACGGGTTCCGGAATGCTCACCTGGTGGGCCGAGGGCAGCCCGTCCGACCAGTACACCGACTGGTTCTGGCCGACCGTCGACTGGTACCGCCTGCCCGGCACCACCGTCTCCACCCGGCGGCTCCCCGACCGGGCGGGCGGCGAGTGGGGCGCGCCCAAGCCCGACGTGCGCTGGGTCGGCGGCACCACCGACGGCGAGTACGCCGCCGTCGGCCAGCACCTCAAGGGGCTCGGCTCCACCCTGGAGGCCCGCAAGTCCTGGTACTTCCTCGCCGACGCCGTGGTCTGCCTGGGCGCGGGCATCACCTGCGCGGACGGTGTCCCCGTCGAGACGGTCGTCGACAACCGCAACCTGGGGGAGGGCGGCACCCAGGCCCTCGCCCGCGGCCGGGACTGGGCCCACCTGGAGGGGCACGGCGGCTGGATCGTGCCCGACGGCGGCCTGCGGACCCTGCGCGAGGACCGCACCGGTGCCTGGTCGGACATCAACACCACCAGCACCACCGAGCGCCGCACCCGCCGCTGGCAGACGCTCTGGCTGGACCACGGCACGGACCCCGACGGTGCCGGGTACGTCTACGTCCTCATGCCGGGGGCGGCCCGCCGGACGGTCGCCCGGCGGGCCGCCGACCGCGGATGGATGACGGTCCTCGCCAACGACGACCGGTGCCAGGCCGTCGCCGTCCCCTCGCTCGGCCTGACGGCGGCGAACTTCTGGCAGCCCGGCACGGCCGGCCCGCTCACCGCGACGGCGGGGGCAAGCGTGCTGGTCCGGCGCCGGGGCCGTACCGCTACGCTCTGCGTGAGCGAGCCGCCGCGCACGGGCGCGCCCCTGGAGATCGTCTGGGACCATCCGGTGCGGGGTGTCGTGAGCGCCGACGAGTCGGTCGAGATCGTCACCACGGGCCGCCGACTGCGCCTCCGTGTCACTCCAGGGGTGGTATGTACCACCCACGAATGTGAGGTGACTCTCAGCTGACGGCTTTGTGCGACCCCTACAAGGCCAACGGCCCCTGAGCAGTCGAAACGGCTGCATGCCGTCGAGGTTCTGTTCAGTGCTACCAGGAAAACACGCCGGAGACTGTACGGAGTCGACGGCTCGCATTCCTCGGTCCGCTTCGTAGAGTCGCTACATGACCGTTTTGGATGAGGCGCCGGGTGAGCCGACGGACGCGCGCGGGCGAGTGGCCGAACTGCACGAGATCCGTGCCCAGGCTCTGGCCGGGCCGGGCGAGAAGGCCACGGCGGCGCAGCACGCCAAGGGCAAGCTGACCGCGCGGGAGCGGATCGGGCTGCTGCTGGACGCGGGCTCCTTCCGGGAGGTCGAGCAGCTGCGCCGGCACCGGGCGACCGGGTTCGGGCTGGAGGCGAAGAAGCCGTACACGGACGGTGTGATCACCGGCTGGGGCACGGTGGAGGGCCGCACGGTCTTCGTGTACGCGCACGACTTCCGCATCTTCGGCGGTGCGCTGGGCGAGGCCCACGCCACGAAGATCCACAAGATCATGGACATGGCCATCGCGGCCGGTGCCCCGCTGGTCTCCCTCAACGACGGCGCCGGCGCCCGCATCCAGGAGGGCGTGAGCGCGCTGGCCGGCTACGGCGGCATCTTCCAGCGCAACACCAGGGCCTCGGGGGTCATCCCGCAGATCTCGGTGATGCTCGGCCCGTGCGCGGGCGGCGCCGCCTACAGCCCGGCGCTGACGGACTTCGTGTTCATGGTCCGCGACACCTCGCAGATGTTCATCACCGGCCCGGACGTCGTCAAGGCGGTCACCGGCGAGGAGATCACCCAGAACGGCCTGGGCGGCGCCGACGTGCACGCCGAGACCTCCGGGGTCGCCCACTTCGCCTACGACGACGAGGAGACCTGCCTCGCCGAGGTCCGCTACCTCCTCTCCCTGCTCCCGCAGAACAACCGGGAGAACCCGCCCCGTCACGAGTGCTCCGACCCGGCCGACCGCCGTTCGGACGTCCTGCTCGACCTGGTCCCGGCGGACGGCAACCGGCCGTACGACATGGCGAAGGTGATCGAGGAGATCGTCGACGACGGCGAGTACCTCGAGGTGCATGAGCGCTGGGCCCGCAACATCATCTGCGCGCTGGCCCGCCTGGACGGCCAGGTCGTCGGCATCGTCGCCAACCAGCCGCAGGCCCTGGCCGGCGTCCTGGACATCGAGGCGTCGGAGAAGGCCGCCCGCTTCGTGCAGATGTGCGACGCCTTCAACATCCCGATCGTCACCCTCCTGGACGTGCCCGGCTTCCTGCCCGGCGTCGACCAGGAGCACGGCGGCATCATCCGCCACGGCGCCAAACTGCTCTACGCCTACTGCAACGCCACCGTCCCCCGCATCTCGCTGATCCTGCGCAAGGCCTACGGCGGCGCCTACATCGTCATGGACTCGCAGTCCATCGGAGCCGACCTGACCTACGCCTGGCCGACCAACGAGATCGCCGTGATGGGCGCCGAGGGCGCGGCCAACGTCATCTTCCGCCGCCAGATCGCCGGCGCCGAGGACCCCGAGGCCATGCGGGCGCGCATGGTCAAGGAGTACAAGGCCGAGCTGATGCACCCCTACTACGCGGCCGAACGCGGCCTCGTCGACGACGTCATCGACCCCGCCGAGACCCGCGAGGTCCTCGTCCGCTCCCTGGCGATGCTGCAGACCAAGCACGCCGACCTGCCCTCCCGCAAGCACGGCAACCCGCCGCAGTGACCCGAGGAGCCACTCCCATGACCACTCCCGACATCCGCGTCGAGAAGGGCCACGCCGGGCCCGAGGAGGTCGCCGCCATCACGGCCCTCCTGCTGGCCCGCGCCGCCGCCCGCCCCGCCGAGATCGCCCCGACCCACGGCGGCGGCCGCGTCCGCGCGGGCTGGCGCCGCCTGGAGCGCGAGCCCGGCTTCCGAGCCCCCCACAGCTGGCGCTGACCCCAGCCCACACGTTCGAGGCCCCCTCCACACAGGAGGGGGCCTCAACGCGTATCGGGCTCCGGCCCACCACCGGGCCGATCAGCCCACCCAGGGCGCGGGGCTCCGGCCCATCACCGGGCAGGTCAGCCCACCCAGGGCGCGGGGCTTCTGTCTAACGCCGGGCTGGTCAACCCACCTAGGGGCGCGGGGAACTGCGCGACCAGCCACGAACTACCCGCACCCGGCGACGAAACAGCCCCCGGCAGCACGGTGGCCGCAGGGGGCGTGTCGCAACCCGGCGTTGCGGGGTGCCGCCTGCGCCCACCCGTGCCGCCCCAGCGGCACGACTGCCCGCAGACGGCGGCAGGCTGAGCCGCAGGCGGTGGCAGGCGGACCCGCAGACGGCGGCAGGCTGAGCCGCAGACGGCGGAGCTGCTAGCGGAGGCGGGCCATCAGGGCGTGCTCCACGAGAGTGATCAGCGTCGACTTCGCGTCGGCCCGGTGCCGCGCGTCCGTCGTGATGATCGGCGTGTCCGGACCGATCTGCAGTGCCTCCCGGACCTCGTCCGGGTTGTACGGCTGCTGCCCGTCGAACCCGTTCAGGGCGATGACGAACGGCAGCCCGGAGTTCTCGAAGTAGTCGACGGCCGGGAAGCAGTCGGCCAGACGCCTCGTGTCGACCAGCACGACCGCGCCGATGGCGCCCCGCACCAGGTCGTCCCACATGAACCAGAAGCGGTCCTGGCCGGGCGTGCCGAACAGGTAGAGGATCAGGTCCTGGTCGAGCGTGATGCGGCCGAAGTCCATGGCGACCGTGGTGGTCGTCTTGTCCCCGGTGTGGGTGAGGTCGTCGATACCCGCAGACGCGGATGTCATCACGGCCTCGGTGCGCAGCGGGTTGATCTCCGAGACGGCGCCGACGAACGTGGTCTTGCCCACGCCGAAACCGCCAGCCACCACGATCTTCGCGGACGTGGTGGAGCGGGAAGGCCCTCCGCTAGAGCTTGCGAAGTCCACTGAGCACCCTTTCGAGCAGTGTCACGTCTGGCTGGCCGCCGGCGTTCTCGTCGCCGCCGGGCTGATGGATGGCGACCAGGCCCGCCTCCGCCAAGTCGGCGACGAGGATCCTGGCCACGCCGAGAGGGATGGTCAGCAGGGCCGAGACCTCGGCCACCGACTTGATCTCCCGGCAGAGGTTGCAGATCCGCTGATGCTCGGGCAGCTGGCCCTGCATCTGGTGCGGCTGCGCGGTGGTGTGCACCAGTGCCTCGATGGCGAGCTGGTACCGCGGCCTGGTGCGGCCGCCCGTCATGGCGTACGGACGCACCAGGGGGTTGTTCGACGCGCCCGCGGGCGCCGGCTCAGGGGTGCGGCGCTGCGGCTGCACGGGCTGGATGCGCGGAGCGTGCGGCTGGTCGTACGGCGAAGGGCCGGGGCCCTGCGGCGCGTACGGCTGCCGGTGGCTCGGGGCGGAGGGGAAGCCGTACCCGTTCGCCGAGCCGTCGTTCTGGCCCTGCGCAGGGCCGTACGACCAGTTGCCCGAAGACGGACCGCCTGGGGGTGTTGCCACTTTCTCCTCCTCCGACTGTGCCTGGCATCCATCACTGTGGAGCCGCGTCCCGAAACTTTACGGCCACGGGACACCAAAACGCACCGTCTGTCCTTTAGTTGAGAAGGCTGCCCTGGAGCTCGGCCCGCAGATCGGGCGTCAGGACCGTGCCCGCACGGTCCACCAGAAGGGCCATCTCGTACCCAATGAGGCCGATGTCCGCCTCCGGGTGTGCGAGAACCGCGAGCGAGGAACCGTCGGAGATGGACATGATGAAGAGGAATCCCCGCTCCATCTCCACAACTGTCTGGTTCACGCTGCCGCCCTCGAAGATGCGCGAGGCACCGGCGGTCAGCGAGGTCAGACCGGAGGCGACGGCCGCGAGCTGGTCGGCGCGGTCGCGCGGGAACCCTTCGGACATCGCCAGAAGGAGTCCGTCGGCGGAGACCACCACCGTGTGGGACACCCCCGGGGTGTTGTCCACGAAGTTGGTGATCAACCAGTTCAGGTTCTGTGCCGCCTGGCTCATCGGGCTCACACTAACGCTCCTGGTTGTAGGTGCTGTCAGGACCACGGTGTTCATTCCTTGTGTCCTGGCCGTTCGTTTCACTGCCTGCGGTGCGGCCTCGTTGGACGCCGCGTCGCAGGTTGCTCAGCCTGCCCCGGACGTCCTCCGGGGCGCGGGAGACCTGTGGGCCCCCCTGGGGAGTCGTTTCGGCGGCGCCCTCGACCAGGTTGGCCTTGGGGACCCGCCGCGGCAGGCCGGAGGAGGTCACCCCGCCCGCCTTCGGCTTGCGCAGCTGCGAGGCCTGCTGCCAGCGCTCGTCGTTGGCCGAGCGCCAGTCGCCGGGGCCGTCCGCCGGCGCCGAAGCCGGAGCCTCGTGGTCCACGGGCCTCGCGTCGCCCGGGCCGCCCGCGGTGGAACCGCGGCGCGGGAGGCCGGCGTCGGTGAGCCGGTGGGCGGCGGAGGAGGCCGGTCCCGGACGGTCGAAGCCTACGCGGTCCGCGTCGGCCACGTCAGCGGCCTGCGCGGATTCCGCCTCGGGGGCTTCCGCAGCGTACTGGTCCTGGTAGCCGTTCCGGTAGCCGTCCTGCTGGGGCCAGTCGTCCTGGTGACGCCGCTGCTCGAAGGCCGAGTAGGGCTCCTGGACGCCGGACCCGGCCGGCTGGTGGCCGTTCGGGCCCGGCTCCGCGTAGGACGGGCCGGCGTAACCGCCGTTCGACGCGTAGTCGTCGCCCTGGGGCAGGCCGCCGTTCGGCGCGTAGTACTGCTCCTCGTACGACGCCTGCCGCGGCTCCTCGTACGCCTGCTGCTGATCGGCGTACGACGACTGCTGGTCGTACGCGCCGGTCTGCTGCTCCTGGTAACCGCCCTGGCCGTAGACCGGCTGCTGCCCGGTGAACTGGTCCGGGTAACCGGCCGCATCGGCGTTCTCGTGCCCGTCGGCGTCCGCCGGACCGGGCAGCTCGGGCTGGGCCTGGGCCTCCAGGGCCGCGCGGCGTTCCTCGCGCATCAGGGAGCGGCCGACGGGGTCGAGCTCGCGGATGTCGTCGGGGACCTCGGTGTAGCGGCTGTCGTCGAAGCCCAGCTCCGCCGCGGTCCGCATGGGCTGGCCGACCTGGCCGAAGCTCTCGCCCCGGAAGTTCTGCTCGGGGATGATCTGCGAGACGGTGAACTCGTCGCGCTGCATCTGCTGCTCGCCGCCGCCGCCGTGCGTGATGGCGTCCGGGAGCATGACCAGCGAGGTGGTGCCCGCCTGCTCCCCGGAGGGGCGCAGCTGGACGCGGATGCCGTGCCGGTCGGACAGCCGGCCGACCACGAACAGGCCCATGCGCTGCGAGATCGCGGCGTCCACGGTCGGCGGGTTGGCCAGCTTGTGGTTGATGTCCGCGAAGTCCTCGGCGGTCAGGCCGATGCCCTTGTCGTGGATCTCGACCATCACGCGCCCGTCGGGCAGCCGGGTCGCGGTGACGCGGACCTTCGTCTGCGGGGAGGAGAACGTGGTGGCGTTCTCCAGCAGCTCGGCGAGCAGGTGCACGAGGTCGGTCACGGCCCGGCCGTGGATCTCGGCCTCGGGCACGCCGGACAGCTCGATGCGCTCGTACTGCTCCACCTCGGAGGAGGCCGCGCGCAGCACGTCCACCAGCGGGACCGGCTGGTCCCAGCGGCGGCCGGGCTCCTCGCCGGCGAGGACCAGGAGGTTCTCGCCGTTGCGGCGCATACGGGTGGCGAGGTGGTCCAGCCGGAAGAGGTTCTCCAGCTGGTCGGGGTCGGCCTCGTTGTTCTCCAGGTCGGTGATCAGGCTCAACTGGCCCTCGATCAGCGACTGGTTGCGGCGCGACAGGTTGGTGAAGATCGCGTTGATGTTGCCCCGCAGCAGGGCCTGCTCGGAGGCGAGGCGGACCGCCTCGCGGTGCACCTGGTCGAAGGCGCGGGCGACTTCGCCGATCTCGTCGGTGGAGTTGATCGGGATCGGGGCCACCCGGGTGTCGACCCGGCCCGGGTCGGTGCGGGAGAGCTGGTCGACCAGCGTCGGCAGCCGCTGCTCGGCGATGCCGAAGGCGGCGTTGCGCAGCTGGCGCATGGAGCGGCTCATCTGGCGGGCCACCATGCCGGCCAGGATGAACGCGGCGAGCAGCGCGATGACGACGACGGCACCGGTGATGTAGGTGTCCTGCTCGGCGTCGTCGGCGATGGCGGAGGCCTCGGACACCGCCTTGTCGGCCATGTCCGACTCGATCTTGCTGTAGGCGTCGAACTTGAGGGTGTTGACCGCCCACCAGTTCTCCGGCGTGATGCCCTGCCCGGCCAGCTCGGCGCGGGCACCGGCGTCCGTGGAGTCCAGCCCGGCCAGCTCGGAGATCATCGTCGTCGGGTTGGCCGGCGGCGCCACGTAGTCCGGGTCCTTGGCCTTGGCCTCCTTGGCCATGGCCGCGCCGTCCTCCTTGAGCTTCGCCTCGGCGTCCTCGAGCTTCTTGGCGTCGGCCTCGGTGCCGCCGCCGATGTACTCCTCGATGGCGATGCGCTCGAGGTAGGCGTACGAGGAGAGGGCGACGCGCTGGCTGGCGAGGTGGCTCGGCTCCGGACCCGGCTTGACCAGCATGTGCATGCCGATGGAGCGCTCCAGGGAGAGCGCGGCCTTGGTCAGGGAGATCGCGTAGACGGTACGCCCGTAGGAGGTGATGTTGCCGGTGCCCAGACCGAGCTCGTTGGCGAACTCCATCAGCGGGTGGGCGATGCCGGTGTAGCCCTCTTCGGTCTCCACGCCCTTGAGCTTGGAGGTGTAGGCGGCCACGCGCAGCGTCTGGAGCTTGGGCTCCTGCTCGCGGAACACCTTCAGCCGGCGCTCCAGACCGTCCTTGCCCGGCATGGCCTGCGCGGCCTCGTCGAAGGTGTCGGCGGCCTCGTCCGTGGCCCGGCGGGCCTGGGTGACGGTCTCGTCCTTCTCGCCCTTGCCCTGCAGCAGCGGCGCGGCGGTCATGTCGCGCTCGTTGTAGAGGGCGTTGGCGTAACCGAGGGAGGCGCGCACCAGACGTGCGGTGTTCTCGGCGTCCTCGGCGTCCTGCCAGGTGTCGATCGAGCTCTTCACCTGGAAGCCGCCCATGACGAGGCCGACCAGCACGGGGAGGAGCAGGATCGCGTTCAGCCGGGTGGTCACCCGCCAGTTGCGCGGGGAGAAACGGCCGCCGCTCGGGGCGGGCGCGGCCGTGGGTTCCGGGGCGGGCACGGGGGCGGGCGCCGCTGCGCGCGGCGGCGGGGTGAAGTTGCCCCGGGCCGATGGCTCGGGACTGTTATTGCTTCGCCTCACTCGACCAACAACCTCTCGGCGGTCGGCACCTACGTCGTGCCGCTGTGTATCAGCGCCCAGTTCGCCATCGAGTACGTGCTACTGCTGAGTACGTCTTTGACCATTGGGCAGTTCTCGCATTTCAGCACGACGACCTGCGCTCTTCCAAACAGTGGAACGAGGCGGTTACACGTGATGTAAGCCCTAGATAAAACGGTCATAAAGAGCGAGGCCCGTCAAAAGACGGGCCGTTCGTGCGCGCAGTGACACCGATCGACCGCGAGCTGTGGCGGTACCACCCGATTCCTCTGCCGAAACGTTATGAACGCCGGAGCCGGCCGTGTCAAAGGACACAGCCGACTCCGGTACGTCTACGACAACTGCCGTAGTTGCCTGCCGACTTGGATCTTTCGGCCCCGGGACTACCTCAGCCGTGCCATCAGCGCGTGCTCCACCAGCGTGATCAGCGCGCTCTTGGCGTCGGCCCGGTGCCGGGCGTCGGTGGTGATGATGGGGGTGTCGGGGCCGATCTGCAGGGCCTCGCGGACCTCGTCCGGGGTGTACGGCTGCTGCCCGTCGAAGCCGTTGAGCGCGACGACGAACGGCAGCCCGCTGTTCTCGAAGTAGTCGACGGCCGGGAAGCAGTCGGCCAGCCGGCGGGTGTCGCACAGCACGACCGCGCCGATGGCACCGCGCACCAGGTCGTCCCACATGAACCAGAAGCGGTCCTGGCCGGGCGTGCCGAACAGGTAGAGGATCAGGTCCTGGTCGAGCGTGATGCGGCCGAAGTCCATGGCGACCGTGGTGGTCGTCTTGCCCCCGGCGTGCGTGAGGTCGTCGATCCCGGCGCTGGCGGAGGTCATCACGGCCTCGGTGCGCAGCGGGTTGATCTCCGAGACGGCGCCCACGAACGTGGTCTTGCCGACGCCGAAGCCGCCGGCCACCACGATCTTCGCGGAGGTGGTCGCCCGGCCTCCGTCAGAGCTTGCGAAGTCCACTGAGCACCCTTTCGAGCAGTGTCACGTCCGGCGCACCGCCGTTGTTCTCGTCGCCGCCCGGCTGGTGGACGGCGACGAGGCCGGCCTCGGCGAGGTCCGCGACCAGGATCCTGGCCACACCCAGCGGCATGGCCAGCAGAGCCGACACCTCCGCCACCGACTTCACCTCGCGGCACAGGTGGCAGATGCGCTGGTGCTCGGGGAGCAGCCCCATGAGCGCTGCCGGGTCGGCCGTCGTGCTGATCAGCGCCTCGATGGCGAGCTGGTAGCGCGGCCTCGTCCGGCCGCCGGTCATCGCGTACGGACGTACCAGCGGCTGGTCGCCCTCGTCCTCGTACGGCTCCGCGTACGGATCATGAGAGGCGGTGGGCGGGGTCATGAATCCTCCGGGCGGGACAGCAGGTCGGTCAGTCGTGCCGTCTGACGGGGGCCGGTGGGGGGATTGTGGCGGCCGGACGGTGATTTGGTGAGACGGGTGGTGCCGGGGCCGATCAGTGGAGCAGACTGCCTTGCAGTTCGGCGCGCAGGTCCGGGGTGAGGACCGCGCCCGCGCGGTCGACCAGCAGCGCCATCTCGTAGCCGACGAGGCCGATGTCGCACTCAGGGTGCGCGAGAACGGCCAGGGACGAGCCGTCCGAGACGGACATGAGGAAGAGGAACCCGCGTTCCATCTCCACGACCGTCTGGGCCACGTTGCCGCCCTCGAAGATCCGGGACGCCCCGGCGGTCAGCGAGGTCAGCCCCGAGGCGACCGCCGCGAGCTGGTCTGCGCGATCGCGCGGGAAGCCTTCCGACATCGCCAGAAGGAGTCCGTCGGCGGACACGACGACGGTGTGGGACACCCCTGGGGTGTTGTCCACGAAATTCGTGATCAACCAGTTGAGGTTCTGTGCCGCCTGGCTCATCGGGCTCAACTAACGCTCCTGCTGGTGAGTGGGCCGCGGGTAGCTGCCGGTCTGGTTGGTACCGGCCTGCCGGCCCTGTGCGATACCCCGACGGAGATTGGTCAGCCGGCCGCGCACGTCGTCGGGCGCGCGCGAGACCTGCGGACCGTTCTGGTGCGACTGCTGCTGAGCCGTGCCCGGGACCAGGTTGGCCCGGGGCACCCGGCGCGGCAGACCGGAGGTGGTGACACCACCGGCCGCGGGCTGCCGGACGCGTTCGGCCTGCCGGACGAGATCGTCGTTCGGCGAGCTGCGCCAGGCGGAGCCGGCGGGCCGCTGGGGGGCCGCCGGGGTCTGGGGCTGGGCCTGCGGTTCCGTGGCGGGCGCGGGCGCGGGGGCGTTGCTCTCCGCCCCTTCCCGGCGGTCGCCGTGGAACCAGTTGGTCTCCAGCGTGTCGTACAGCGGAGTGCGTCCGTCGCCGGGACCGGAGGCCGGCGGCAGGGCCCATCCGTCGGCCGGCCGCTGCTGCGCCGGGGCGCCGTGGCGGGGCTCCGGCCGGGCCGGACGCTCCGGCTGGGCGGGACGCTGCTGCGGGGCAGGCGGACGCGGGGCGCCGAAGTCGTCGCCCGCGTGGGCGCCGTTGACCTGCGGACGGTCGAACTGGCCGGTGGCGGCCGGGTCCTGCCGGTCCGGCAGGCGGTGCTGCCCCGTCGAGCCGTCGCCGTACGCCTGGGCGCCGGGGAACCGGCCGGCCGAGGCGGGGTCGTTCGGTCCCTGGTGGCCGGGCTGCCCGCCGAAGACGTCCGAGCGGACGAACGGCCCGCCGTCCTGCTGCGGGGCGGCCGGCTCGGGCCGCGCGAACTGGTCGTTGCGCGGGGCGTTCATGCCCTCGCGGCCGTACGGGTCCGCGGCGGGCCCGGCGAACTGTCCCGTGTTCTGCGGGTCGTCCTGGCGCGGCGCCGGGGCGTCGAAGTCAGGGCGGGCGAACTCCGCCGTGGTGCCGGGGCCCTGGGGCTCGCCGCGCCGGGGGATCGCCGGCATCTCGGCGGTCGCGCCCGGACCCTGCTGGTCGCCGAAGCGCGGCGTCCGGTCCGGCCGGGAAGCGTCCGGCTCCTCGTGTCCGCGCGGGGCGTCCAGCGAGGCGCGCGGCACCGGCGGCTGCGCGTTCTCGTCGCTCCAGCTGGGCACGCGGGGCTGCGGCTCGCCGCCGGGCAGCTCGGCCCGCGGACCGCCGCGCGCCGGCAGCTGCGGGCGACGGCCCTGCTCGGCCTCGCCGCTGCCCTTGCCGTTGTTCTTGCGCCTGCCGCGCTGCGGCGGCACCGGGGCGCGGCCGCCGAAGGCGTCCTGGCCCTGTGGGGCGTTCATGCCCGCGGCCTGCAGACCCTGGGGAGCACCGGGCGCCTGACCAGCACCGGCACCCGCACCCGCACCGGCCGGAGCCGGCCGGCCCTGCTGGTTCGGGGCCGCGGGGGACTGGGGCCCACGCGCGCCGGCCGGCGCGCCCGGACGTCCACCGGCGTCCCGGCCGGGCAGTGCGGCCCGCGGTCCCTGACCGGCGCCGAGCCGGCCGCCGCCCTGCTGGGCACCGGCACCGAGGGCGCCGCCGCCGTTGCCGCCGCCGAAGGCCCCGCCGCCGAAGGCACCGCCACCGCCGAGCGCGCCGCCTCCCTGGCCGCCGCGCCGGGCCGCCGCGGCGCCCGCCGCGGCCTGCGCCGCGGCCGGACCGCCGCTGCCCGCGGCCGGCTGACCCGGCTTGGGCTGCGGCTTGCGGCCGCCCTGGGCGACGTCGACGGGCAGCATGACCAGCGCGGTCGTACCACCGGAGTCGGACGGACGGAGCTGGATGCGGATGCCGTGGCGCTGCGACAGGCGGCCGACCACGAACAGACCCATGCGGCGGGAGACGGAGACGTCCACGGTGGGCGGCGAGGCGAGCCGCTCGTTGATCGCGGCCAGGTCCTCCGGCGAGAGGCCGATGCCGGTGTCGTGGATCTCGATCAGCACGCGCCCGTCGGGCAGCGCGTGACCGGTGACCTTGACCTTGGTCTGCGGCGAGGAGAACGAGGTCGCGTTCTCCAGCAGCTCGGCCAGGAGGTGCACGAGGTCGTTGACCACGCGGCCGGCGACCTCGGTGCTCGGCACGGAGGCCAGCTCGATGCGCTCGTACTGCTCCACCTCGGAGGCGGCGGCGCGGAGCACGTCGACCAGCGGGACCGGGCGGGTCCACCGGCGGCCGGGCTCCTCACCGGCGAGGACGAGGAGGTTCTCACCGTTGCGGCGCATGCGCGTGGCGAGGTGGTCGAGCTTGAACAGCGAGGACAGCTGGTCCGGGTCGGCCTCGCGCGACTCCAGTTCGGAGATGAGCGAGAGCTGACGCTGGATGAGGCCCTGGGAGCGACGCGAGAGGTTGGTGAACATCGCGTTGACGTTGCCCCGCAGCAGGGCCTGCTCGGCGGCGAGGCGAACCGCCTCGCGGTGCACGTCGTCGAAGGCCGCGGCCACCCGGCCGATCTCGTCCCGGGAGTGCACACCGACCGACTCCACCGAGGTGTCCACGTCCTGCGGGTCGGTCTCGGACAGCTGCTTGACCAGCTCGGGCAGACGGTCCTGGGCGACCTTGGTCGCGGTCTCCTCCAGGCGGCGCAGCGAGCGGATCATGGACCGGGCCACGACGAACGCGCCGACCAGCGAGACGCCGAGCACGAGCAGGATCAGGACACCGGAGATGATCGCTTCCTGCTCGGACTCGCTGCGCAGCTCGCGGGCCTTCTGCTCCATGTCCTCCAGCAGGCGGAGCTCGATGTTCTTCATCTGCTGGATCTTGGTGGAGCTGTCGTCCAGCCAGTCCTGGTAGGAGCGCGCGTCGAGCTGGGCCAGACCGTTGACCCGGCCGAAGGCGCGGCCGGCGTACTGGTCGGACGACTCGATCACCGGGTTGCCCTGGGAGATCGGCTTCAGGAGGTCCTCGGCGCCGTCGCCGTAGATGCTGCTGAAACTGCGGATCTCGGAGGTCTGGCTCTGCAGCGCGGACTGCGCGTAGAGCCGGTCGTTCTCGGAGAGCTCGCCCTTGGTGGTGTTGCTCGCCGGAAGCGCCGCCGCGAGGACCGCGCGCTGGATGGACGCGTACTCCTTGGCAGAGGAGAAGGCCGCCAGGGCACGCGTGCGCTGGATCATCTCGGGGTTGCTGGTCGCCTCCGCCATGTCCTGCGAGAGGTCGAGCAGGTTGGTGATCAGGCGGTGGTAGGCCTCGACGGTCTGGGTCGAGTTGTCCTTGGCCGCATAGGCGGTGCCGCGGATCTTGTTCAGGTCGTTCAGGTCGCTGGCGAGGCCGACGAGGCTGTCGCGGACGCCGACGAGGTTGCCGTCCTTGCTCGCGGCGTCGATCTCCTCGGACTGGTCGAGGAAGTTCTTCAGCGCCCGGTCGGTCTTCTCCCGGTCGCCCTTGACGGCGATCGCGCTGGACGTCGAGCCGTGCGCCAGGGGGCCGGCGGACTGGTCGCGCTCCTCCTGGAGCGCGGCGGCCAGCTCGGTGGCCTGCTTGGTCATTTCGGTCAGCAGCTTCATGTTGTCGAGCTGCTGGATGTTGTCCATCGACTCGTTGATGCGCAGCGCACCCAGGGAGGTGGCCGCGACCACGGGAAGCGCGAGCAGCGACACGAGGCGGGTGGAGATGCGCCAGTTGCGCAGGGCTATGCGCGGACCCGGGCCGGTCGAGCCCGTGGCCGGCTTCGCGGACGGCTGCTGGCCGGGGGCGGGCGTCGTCGCACCCGGGCCGGGGCGCCCGGAGCGGTCACCGCTGTCGCCGGCCTGGGCCTGACCCGGGTTCTGGGCGTGCTGGGGCGAGGAGCCGACGGCCCTGGGGCCATTCCCGCCGTGCGGCTCCGGCTCCGCCGAAGCGCTGCCATCCCTCTTGAAACGTCCCTGCACTAGCGTCGCAACCTCTGGACCAGGCACCCGGCCGCGTGAACGGCTGAGCACGGTGTCGGCGTCATAGGGGCGCCCTGAATACGCCCCCGTGGTGGTCGTGAGTGACCGGCGCTGGTTCCCCCTTCGTGCCGCCGCTCGGCGCTGTGGTGCGCCCCCTGTGCGCCGGCTCGATCCTGCGGCGGTCCGTGGAATTCCAGCACAGTGCCGGATCTCCAACAAGGCCCGTGGGCCAGGCCGTGACCTACGTGACAGCACGTGAGGGGCGTTTTACGGCCGGTAGAAAACGATCACCCGCAAAGCGGACGTATGCCTACGAAACGCCGGGAGGTAAGCGGTGTCCCAGTCGACATGATCAGGAGCGGAATGGTCGCTTCAGGGAGTCAATGTCTGTTTCGTCAGGGTGCGACGCCCGTCGGAATTGACCGGTTTGACCCTTGATAAGTGAGCAAACTCACACGCCCTTCATCGACTCTCCGTCGGTCGGCGGGGAATTGCATGTTTAGCCTGACGCTTTACAGAGAAGGCAAAACCGACAACCCGCGCCCCCGCAGGGGTCACTTGCCCCTCCCGGCGCCCGCACACGACAGGGTCTCGAACAACCGTGAAGACGACGATGATGTTCCACAAGATCGCCAACCCGCGACGCACCACGCTGGCGCACCTCGACGGCGCCGGCGAACTGCAGACGCCGGAACAGCGCGAGCACGCCGTCGAACTCCCCACCCAGACCGCCAACCCCCGGCGCACGGTCCTCATGGAGATCCCCGTCGCGGCCACCGCCGCACAGTAGTACGCCGCCCGGCCGCGCGGCGTTCAGCCGCCCGGCCGCCCACGGGCCCACGGGCGCCCGCACACGCTGCTCCGTCAGGAGTCACGGCGGGCAATGCGCGAGGCGCCCGCCCCCTGCCGCGTTAGCCTGGAGCGTCAGACTCCAGCCAGCTCAGTCAAGGGGCCACACAACCCGTGCGCATCGCCAGGTTCTCCATCGACGGAAACGTCGCCTTCGGCGCGGTCGAGGGCGACCAGCCGGACGAGCTCGTCCTCGACATCATCAAGGGCATCCCCTTCGCGGACTTCGAGCTCTCCGGCACCAAGGTGCCGCTGAGCAAGGTACGGCTGCTGCCGCCGGTGCTCCCCAACAAGGTCGTGGCCTTCGGCCGCAACTACACGGAGCACGCCCGCGAACTCGGCAACGAGGTGCCCGAGGCCCCGTTCGCCTTCTTCAAGCCGTCCACCTCGGTCATCGGCCCCGGCGACGCCATCCAGTACCCCTCCTTCACGGAGGAACTGCACCACGAGGCAGAGCTCGCCGTCGTCATCGGCCGCATGTGCCGCGAGGTCCCGCGCGACCGCGTCAAGGACGTCGTCCTCGGCTACACCTGCGCCAACGACATCACCGCCCGCGACGTGCAGCGCCGCGAGAAGCAGTGGGCCCGCGCCAAGGGCTTCGACTCCTCCTGCCCGCTCGGCCCCTGGGTGGAGACCGACCTCGACCCGGACGACCTGACGATCCAGCTCACGGTCAACGGCGCCCAGCGCCAGCTCGGCCGCACCAGCGAGATGATCCACCCCGTCGCGGACCTGATCGTCAACATCTCCGAGGCCATGACGCTGCTCCCCGGCGACGTGATCCTCACGGGCACCCCGGCCGGAGTCGGCCCCCTCAACGTCGGCGACGAAGTCGCCGTCACCATCGAAGGCATCGGCACTCTCACCAACAAGGTTGTCAAGCGTGGCTAGCGCACCCGGCTCCCCCGTACGCGTCCGATTCTGTCCGTCCCCCACCGGTAACCCCCACGTGGGCCTGGTCCGCACCGCCCTGTTCAACTGGGCGTTCGCCAAGCACCACCAGGGCACGCTGGTCTTCCGCATCGAGGACACCGACGCGGCCCGCGACTCCGAGGAGTCGTACAACCAGCTGCTCGACTCGCTGCGCTGGCTGGGCTTCGACTGGGACGAGGGCCCCGAGGTCGGCGGCCCGCACGCGCCGTACCGCCAGTCGCAGCGCATGGAGATCTACCAGGACGTCGCCGCCAAGCTGCTCGACGCCGGCCACGCCTACCACTGCTACTGCTCCCAGGAGGAGCTGGACACCCGCCGCGAGGCCGCCCGCGCCGCCGGCAAGCCCTCCGGCTACGACGGCCACTGCCGCGACCTGAGCGCCGCGCAGGTCGAGGAGTACCGGGCCCAGAGCCGCGAGCCGATCGTCCGCTTCCGGATGCCCGACGAGGCGATCACCTTCGCCGACCTGGTCCGCGGGGAGATCACCTACCTCCCGGAGAACGTCCCGGACTACGGCATCGTCCGCGCCAACGGGGCGCCGCTCTACACGCTGGTCAACCCGGTCGACGACGCCCTGATGGAGATCACCCACGTCCTGCGCGGCGAGGACCTGCTCTCCTCCACCCCCCGCCAGATCGCCCTGTACAAGGCGCTGATCGAGCTCGGCGTGGCCAAGGAGATCCCGGCCTTCGGCCACCTGCCGTACGTGATGGGCGAGGGCAACAAGAAGCTCTCCAAGCGCGACCCGCAGTCGAGCCTCAACCTCTACCGCGAGCGCGGCTTCCTCCCCGAGGGCCTGCTCAACTACCTCTCCCTGCTCGGCTGGTCGCTCTCCGCCGACCAGGACATCTTCACGATCGACGAGATGGTCGCCGCCTTCGACATCTCCGGCGTGAACCCCAACCCGGCCCGCTTCGACCTGAAGAAGTGCGAGGCGATCAACGCCGACCACATCCGCATGCTCGAGGTGAAGGACTTCACCGAGCGCTGCCGCCCCTGGCTGAAGGCCCCCGTCGCCCCCTGGGCGCCCGAGGACTTCGACGAGGCCAAGTGGCAGGCGATCGCGCCGCACGCGCAGACCCGCCTGAAGGTTCTCTCCGAGATCACGGACAACGTCGACTTCCTGTTCCTTCCGGAGCCGGTGTCCGACGAGGCCAGCTGGACCAAGGCCATGAAGGAGGGCTCGGACGCCCTGCTGAGCACGGCGCGCGAGAAGCTGGACGCGGCCGACTGGACGTCCCCGGAGTCCCTCAAGGAGGCCGTCCTGGCCGCCGGCGAGGCCCACGGCCTGAAGCTCGGCAAGGCCCAGGCCCCCGTCCGCGTCGCCGTCACCGGCCGCACGGTCGGCCTGCCCCTCTTCGAATCCCTGGAGGTCCTGGGCAAGGAGAAGGCGCTGGCCCGCATCGACGCGGCGCTGGCGAAGCTCGCGGCCTGACACCCGCACGCACGCACACGAAGGGGCGGTACCCGGCCGGGTACCGCCCCTCCTCCGTCGACGCCGGCACCGGCTGCTTCTACGACACCTCGGCGGACGGGGGCTTCCCGGAGGCGCAGGAGGACGAGGGGCCGCTGTGGGACGTCTTCGAGGACAGTGAGTGGTCGGAGGGGCCCCACCTCCCCGGCACCGGGCACACCCTGGCCGCGTTCACCTCGGGCCGGGGCGACGGGGCCTGTCCCACCTGGACGGGCCGCGGCGCCGACGCGGGGTCACCTGCTTCGTCACCGAACTTCCTCGTGGCCCCGGCCCCGTCCGACGCCGTGGTCCGACCGGCCCGCGCGGCGCGACCGCCCGACACGCCCGGTCCCGCGCGTTACCGTCGGACCATGAGCATTCGCGCCGTGGTCTGGGACGTCGACGACACACTCTTCGACTACACCACCGCCGACCGCGAGGGCATGCGTGCCCACCTGGTGGCCGAGGGCCTGCTCGCCGGGTACGGGTCGGCCGAGGAGGCCCTCGTGCGCTGGCGGGAGATCACCGACCGGCAGTGGGCCCGCTTCTCCGCCGGCGAGGTGGACTTCGTCACGCAGCGGCGCGACCGCGCCCGGGTCTTCCTGGGCCGTCCGGAGCTGACGGACGCCGAGGCCGACGAGTGGTTCCAGCGCTACGTCACGCACTACGAAGCCGCCTGGTCCCTCTTCCCCGACGTCGTGCCCGTCCTCGACGCCCTCTCCGCCAGCCACCGACACGCCGTGCTGTCCAACTCCAGTCTGACGGTCCAGGACCGCAAGCTGCGCGTCCTCGGCGTGCACGACCGCTTCGAGGCCATCCTGTGCGCCGCCGAGCTGGGCGTCTCCAAACCCGAGCCCGGCGCCTTCCTGGCGGCCTGCGAAACCCTGTCGCTGGCGCCTGACCAGGTCGCTTACGTCGGCGACCACCCGGAGATCGACGGGCGCGGAGCCCACGACGCCGGGCTGCTGTCGGTCTGGATCGACCGCGGCGGCGCCTACGCGACCGTCGACCCGCCCGCCGGACCGCGCCGCATCGCGTCCCTCTCCGAACTGCCCGCGCTCCTCCGCGCCGATACCCGTTTTGGAGCCCCGTCCACCTTCAGGTAATGTTCTTCCTGCGCCGCCGGGGAGCGGGCCGAAAGGCCGGAACCGGAGGCGCAACGCTAGAACAAAATCCCCGCAGGGGCTTGCGTTCCAGTGGCCTATGGTGTAATTGGCAGCACGACTGATTCTGGTTCAGTTAGTCTTGGTTCGAGTCCAGGTAGGCCAGCTCGCAGAGCTCATCTGCATCGCGGAGACCATCCGCAAAGCCCCCGTTGTGTAGCGGCCTAGCACGCTGCCCTCTCAAGGCAGTAGCGCCGGTTCGAATCCGGTCGGGGGTACAGATCCTTCCCGCGAGGACAGCAAGGGTAGCTCCCGCTGACTTCGATGCAGGATCGCTAGGGCCCCCGTTGTGTAGCGGCCTAGCACGCCGCCCTCTCAAGGCGGTAGCGCCGGTTCGAATCCGGTCGGGGGTACTGACTGGTCTAAACCATCATTGGTCTATGGTGTAATTGGCAGCACGACTGATTCTGGTTCAGTTAGTCTTGGTTCGAGTCCAGGTAGACCAGCTCGGACCTGCGGCGGTGCAGTATCCAACGCCTGCAGAGTCCACGCCCCCGTTGTGTAGCGGCCTAGCACGCCGCCCTCTCAAGGCGGTAGCGCCGGTTCGAATCCGGTCGGGGGTACGAGTCCCAAGGGGGCTCCCGTTCAGGCGGGAGCCCCCTTCGGCGTTCACTCGATGCCGTACCGCCGTGCCGACTCCTCCTCCTGCGCCAGCCGGTGCAGCGCCCGCAGTACGGGCTGGAAGAGCACCGCCGCCGCGACCGCCAGCTCGACCCTCTCCTCCTCGGAGGCCCGGCTCTCCATGAAGTCCAGATCCCGCCGGGCCACCTCGTGCATCAACTCCCCGTACGGCGCCATCAGTTCCGCGTCCCAGGGGTAGTCCAGCCGGCGCAGCGCGGCCACCGCCACCACCAGTGAGCGGTGCACGGGGGAGAGGGGGGCCAGTTCCCGGGCGGTCTCCCAGCCCAGCATCTCCAGCAGGCTGTCCACCTCCGCCCGAGCCGCCACCACGGCCGGGTCCTCCTCGTCGGGCTCGGGGTCCTGCGGCAGCGCCCACAGCGCCGCCCCCAGCCGGATCGTGCGGCCCAGGGAGTCGTCGTCGACGTGCCCGAGCACCTCCCGCGCGGTCGCCACCGGCACCTTGCCCACCTGGATCAGCGCCCGCACCAGGCGCAGCCTGCGCAGATGCTCCTCGCCGTACTCGGCCGTCGTCGCGTTGACCTGCCGGCCCGGCGGCAACAGGCCCTCGCGCAGGTAGTACTTGATCGTCGCGGTGGAGACCCCGCTGCGCTTGCTCAGATCGGCCAGTCGCATCCCTTGCGCCCTTCCTCGGATACCGTCACTATCCAAACATGGGGCACTGGAGAGTGCCGCTCACCAACACGGGGAGGCGCCATGCCCGGCCAGTCCGTCACCGCGGGCCGTACCACCGCCGCCGCCGAGGGGGAGGTGACCGTCCTGCTGATCGGCATGAGGATCAACCGCTTCTGGGCGGTGCACCAGTGGCTGCCGGTCCTCCTCGCCATGCTGCGCATGCTCCGCGAGCTCGAGAAGGCGCCGGACCGGGGACTCCTGGGGCGCGTGCTGCTGACGGCCTCGCCGCGTACGTACTACGTCGTCCAGTACTGGGAGTCCAAGGAGAAGCTCTACCGCTACGCGCACTCGCCCGACATGTTCCACCACCGGGCCTGGGCGATCATCAACCGCAAGGAGCGGGCCGGAAGGGTGCGGGGGCACGTGGGGCTGTGGCACGAGACGTACGTCGTGCCCGAGGGCTCGTACGAGTCGATCTACGCCGACATGCCGGCCTTCGGCCTCGCGGCGGCCCACGGGCAGGTGCCGCTCGCGGAGCGGGGCAGGCGTGCGCGTGACCGGTTCGCCCACCGGTCGCGCCGGAAGGCGGAGCGCGGGGAGGGTGCCCCCGAGAACGCATGAGACCGGGACAGGGCCCGCCGCGGCGTTGGGGCGGGTCCTGTCCCGGTCGGGTGCTGCGGGGAAGCGGTCAGCCGGTGCGGCGCAGGGCCTCGGAGAGGCGGCCGGCGGCGTCGATGACCGCCTGGGCGTGCATCCGGCCCGGGTGGCGGGTCAGGCGCTCGATGGGGCCGGAGACCGAGACGGCGGCCACCACGCGGTTGGAGGGGCCGCGCACCGGAGCGGAGACGGACGCGACGCCGGGCTCCCGCTCGCCGATGGACTGCGCCCAGCCCCGGCGGCGGACGCCGGACAGCGCGGTCGCCGTGAAGCGGGCGCCCTGCAGGCCGCGGTGCAGGCGCTCGGGCTCCTCCCAGGCCATCAGGATCTGTGCCGAGGAGCCGGCCTTCATGGTGAGCGTGGAGCCGACCGGGACCGTGTCCCGCAGGCCCGAGAGGCGCTCCGCCGCGGCCACGCAGATGCGCATGTCTCCCTGGCGGCGGTAGAGCTGGGCGCTCTCGCCCGTGACGTCACGGAGGTGGGTGAGCACCGGGCCCGCCGTGGCGAGCAGGCGGTCCTCGCCGGCCGCCGCGGCCAGTTCGGCCAGGCGCGGGCCGAGAATGAAACGGCCCTGCATGTCGCGCGCCACCATACGGTGGTGTTCCAGCGCCACGGCCAGGCGGTGGGCCGTGGGTCGTGCCAGTCCGGTCGCCGCGACCAACCCCGCGAGGGTGGCCGGACCGGACTCCAGAGCGCTCAGGACGAGGGCCGCCTTGTCCAGAACGCCGACGCCGCTACTGTTGTCCATGCAACGATACTCCCGTCTCACTCTGTGAAACGCAAGTTCAATTTTCCGTGGAACCCGCCACTCTTGAAGGCACGAAGTCACAAAGGGCCCGTGACGAAAGGGCCTGGCGGCGGTCGCCCGGAAACAGGGGTGAGGGCGCTGCCTCCTCAAGATCTCTAGTTGGGTCGGCGCGTTGTCGCCGACCGGAGGGAAAGCGATGGGTAGGACACTCGCGGAGAAGGTCTGGGACGACCACGTCGTCCGGCGCGCCGAGGGCGAGCCCGACCTCCTCTTCATCGATCTGCACCTGCTGCACGAGGTGACCAGCCCGCAGGCCTTCGACGGCCTCCGCAAGAGCGGCCGCCCGGTGCGCCGGCTCGACCTGACCATCGCCACCGAGGACCACAACACCCCGACGCTCGACATCGACAAGCCCATCGCGGACCCGGTCTCCCGGGCCCAGCTCGAGACGCTGCGCAAGAACTGCGCCGAGTTCGGCGTCCGGCTGCACCCGCTGGGCGACGTGGAGCAGGGCGTCGTGCACGTCGTCGGCCCGCAGCTGGGCCTGACCCAGCCCGGCACCACCGTCGTCTGCGGTGACTCGCACACCTCCACGCACGGTGCCTTCGGCGCGCTGGCGTTCGGCATCGGCACCTCCCAGGTCGAGCACGTCCTGGCCACGCAGACGCTGCCGATGGCCCGCCCCAGGACCATGGCGATCACCGTCAACGGTGAGCTGCCCGAGGGGGTCACGGCCAAGGACCTGATCCTCGCGATCATCGCGAAGATCGGCACCGGCGGCGGCCAGGGCTACATCCTGGAGTACCGCGGCGAGGCCATCGAGAAGCTCTCGATGGAGGCCCGCATGACCATCTGCAACATGTCGATCGAGGCCGGCGCCCGGGCGGGCATGATCGCCCCCGACGAGACCACGTTCGCCTACCTCCAGGGCCGTCCGCACGCCCCCGAGGGCGCGGACTGGGACGCGGCCGTCGAGTACTGGAAGACGCTGCGCACCGACGACGACGCCGAGTTCGACGCCGAGGTCGTCATCGAGGCCGCCGAGCTGTCGCCGTTCGTCACCTGGGGCACCAACCCGGGCCAGGGCGCGCCGCTTTCCGCCGCCGTCCCCGACCCGGCTTCGTACGAAGACGCCTCGGAGCGCCTCGCCGCCGAAAAGGCCCTGGAGTACATGGGGTTGGAGGCCGGTCAGCCGCTGCGCTCGATCGCGGTGGACACCGTCTTCGTAGGTTCCTGCACCAACGGCCGCATCGAGGACCTGCGCGCCGCCGCCGAGATCGTCCGGGACCGCAAAGTCGCCGAGGGCGTACGGATGCTGGTCGTCCCCGGCTCCGCGCGGGTGGGCCTGCAGGCCGTCTCCGAGGGTCTGGACGTCGTCTTCAAGGAGGCCGGCGCCGAGTGGCGGCACGCGGGCTGCTCGATGTGCCTGGGCATGAACCCGGACCAGCTGGCCCCGGGCGAGCGCTCCGCGTCCACCTCCAACCGCAACTTCGAGGGACGGCAGGGCAAGGGCGGCCGCACCCACCTGGTGTCACCGCAGGTCGCGGCCGCCACGGCGGTGCTGGGCCACCTGGCCTCCCCGGCCGACCTGTCCGCCGACGCCCCCACGCCCGCTGGAGTCTGAGAGTCATGGAAGCATTCACCACCCACACCGGCCGGGCCGTCCCGCTGCGCCGCAGCAACGTCGACACCGACCAGATCATCCCCGCCCACTGGCTCAAGAAGGTGACGCGGGACGGATTCGAGGACGGGCTGTTCGAGGCCTGGCGCAAGGACCCGTCCTTCATCCTCAACCAGTCCGAGCGGCAGGGCGCGACCGTCCTGGTCGCCGGCCCCGACTTCGGCACCGGCTCCTCGCGCGAGCACGCCGTCTGGGCGCTGCAGAACTACGGCTTCAAGACCGTGATCTCGTCCCGCTTCGCCGACATCTTCCGCGGCAACTCGCTGAAGAACGGCCTGCTCACCGTGGTCATCGACCAGAAGATCGTCGACGCGCTGTGGGCGCTCACGGAGAAGGACCCCCAGGCCGAGATCACCGTCGACCTCGAGGCCCGCGAGGTGCGTGCCGAGGGCATCACGGCCTCCTTCGAGCTGGACGAGAACTCCCGCTGGCGGCTGCTGAACGGGCTGGACGACATCTCGATCACCCTCCAGAACGAGGCCGACATCTCCGCCTACGAGGCGAAGCGCCCGTCGTTCAAGCCGCAGACGCTCCCGGTCTGACCCGCGGCCCCTCCGGCTGCGCACAAGGTCGAGTTTCGGCCACCCAACGCTCCCCTCCGTACCCCCGATCAGCCCGATCGGGGGTACGGCCGTGTCCGGGCCCGATCCGGTCCCGAAGCCGTCGGCCGGACACTCAACTTCCCACGTTACGGCTGTGATTGGTGGGGTACGCGAGGAGTGGAACCGCCGACTCCGCCGGTGCTCGGAGGGCCGTCCGGGGCGGCAGTTGCCCCCTGCGCAGGCGACAACTCGCCCCAGATGGCACAATCTGTGCATGGAACACGACGGCCAACTCGAGCTCTATGCGGCGGTCGCGGTCCGGCTCAAGGAAGCGCACACAAGAGTGCGCGCACTGCAAGTCCCGGAGGGCGTACGGATGGCGCTGACCCGGAAGCTGCTGGTCATTACGGCCGCGGCCAAGCACGATCTCGCCGGTGCGGCAAGACGTCTGGACCGGTTCACCGCGGACCTCGACGAGGGTCGATTCCCCGACGAGGAACGCTGAACAGGCCGAGACCGCCGAGTCCGTTGCGGCACAAGGGTGATTAGCCCGTTTCGTGTTTGATTTGCGGTATATATCTGCCTAACGTGCGAAAAGGCTTGAACAGATTCGTTCTGGCGATGTCTCCGAAGGGGAAGACGTGAACAAGGCGCAGCTCGTAGAAGCGATTGCCGACAAGCTGGGCGGCAGGCAGCAGGCCGCCGACGCTGTCGACGCGGTCCTGGACGCCCTCGTCCGTGCGGTGGTCGCGGGGGACCGGGTTTCGGTCACCGGCTTCGGTTCCTTCGAGAAGGTCGACCGTCCGGCCCGCTACGCCCGCAACCCCCAGACGGGCGAGCGGGTTCGGGTCAAGAAGACCTCGGTGCCGCGCTTCCGCGCGGGTCAGGGCTTCAAGGACCTGGTGAGCGGCTCGAAGAAGCTGCCGAAGAACGACATCGCGGTCAAGAAGGCGCCCAAGGGCAGCCTGTCCGGCCCGCCGCCCACCATCTCCAAGGCCGCGGGCAAGAAGGCCGCCGCCAAGAAGGCGACCGGCGCGGCGAAGAAGGCGACGGGCGCGGCGAAGAAGACCACCGCGGCGGCGAAGAAGACGACCGCCAAGAAGACCACCGGCGCGGCCAAGGCGACGACGGCGAAGAAGGCCCCCGCCAAGAAGTCCGCAGCCAAGAGCACCACGGCCGCGGCGAAGAAGACGACGGCCAAGAAGGCGCCGGCGAAGAAGGCGACGGCCACGAAGGCCCCCGCCAAGAAGTCGACCGCCCGCAAGACCACCGCCAAGAAGGCCACCGCCCGCAAGAAGTAACGGGTGACGGGGCACAGGGGCACTCACGCGCCGGGCCGGACTCCCTCGGGAGTCCGGCCCGCGGCGTGTTCGGGGCCCTGCGGCTCCCGGCGGTCAGAACGTGTGGAGCGTCACCAGTGTGATCCGGCGGTCCGCGCCCGTCCCCTCGGTCTCGACCCGCACCCGCTGCCCGGGCCGCAGCAGCCTGAGGCCCCCCGCGTCGAACGCCGCGGCGTCGAAGGGCACCGGGGTGCCGTCGTCGAGCAGTACCTGCCCGCTGCGGCTGTCGGGGTCGTACGTGTATGCGGTCGCCTGCATGTCCGCAGCCTACTGCCCGGCGATCAGCAGGCGCGCCGCCACCGCGGCCGTACGGGGCCCCACCCCGAGCGCCAGCGCGGTCCGCAGGTCGTCGCCGGTGTCGACGTCCTGCCGCACGGAATCCACCGCGTCGAGGCGCAGTTCCACCGCCCCGGACGCACGGTGGCGGACCCGGGAATCCGGGCCGAATGCGGGGGACAATTCACGCCCCGGCGAGGCGGTCAGCAGGGTTGTTCCGATTCCCGCGGCATCCGGGAGAAAGGCGCGCCGGAATTGTGCGGCCGCCCCCAGTACGCGCGACAATTCCGCCGGCCGCAGAGCGGGAAGATCGGCATTCAGTGCGGCCACCGGACTTTCCGGGCGGACCGACCGTACGGCGGCCGCCCCGTGCGCCAGGGCGGCGTTGAGACCGCCGCCCGGCTCGTCCGGAACGACCCGGGCGCCCAGGTTCGCCAGCTCACGGCCCGCCCGGACGTCGTCCGTGACGACTGCCACATCCGCCACCGCCGGGCAGGCCAGCGCGGCCGCCACGGTGTCCTGCGCGAACGCCAGCGCGAGACCCGGCCGCACCCCGTCGTCCGCGGTGTCGGCCAGTCTGCTCTTGGCCCGGGCGAGGGTCTTCACGGGCACGACCAAGGTCCACTGCACGAGTGTTCCGTCCTTCTCTCGTCGCCGCCATTGTCACCTGGGGGATCTGGCGGTTCACTCGCCGGGGCGTACGGTGTTCTCGACAGACGGGCGGCCCGGGGCGACACTTGTCCGGCCCCAGGCCCTGGAGGAAAGGTGTCCGCGTGCCCCGCCGCAGAATCGGCTTCTGGTACCGCTTCGCCGCGGTGATCTGCAAACCGCCGCTGGTGGTTCTGATCAAGCGGGACTGGCGGGGAATGGAGAACATGCCGGACGACGGTGGATTCATCACCGCCGTGAACCACAATTCGCACGTCGACCCCTTCGCGTACGCGCACTACCAGTACAACACCGGTCGCGTGCCGCGATTCCTCGCGAAGAGCGGCCTTTTCAGGAAGGGATTCGTCGGCGCCGCGATGCGCGGCACCGGGCAGATCCCCGTCTACCGCGAGAGCACGGACGCGCTCAGCGCCTTCCGGGCCGCGATCGACGCCGTGGAGCGCGGCGAGTGCGTCGCCTTCTACCCCGAGGGCACCCTCACCCGCGACCCCGACGGCTGGCCGATGACCGCCAAGACCGGTGCCGCACGCGTCGCCCTGCAGACCAAGTGCCCGGTGATCCCGGTCGCCCAGTGGGGCTGCAACGAACTGCTGCCCCCGTATGCCAAGAAGCCCAACCTGCTGCCGCGCAAGACCCACCGCGTCCTGGCGGGGCCCCCGGTCGACCTGTCGCGCTTCTACGACCGGGAGATGACCGCGGACCTGTTGAAGGAGGCCACGGAGGTCATCATGGCCGCCGTCACCCGCCAGCTGGAGGAGATCCGCGGCGAGAAGGCGCCCGAGACCCCCTACGACCCGCGCCGCGAACGGATCGAGCAGCGCCGCCGGACGCAGGCCCAGGCGGCCCAGGCGGCACAGGCACAGGCACAGGCGGCACAGACGCAGGGCAAGCAGGCAGAAGGGCAGGGCACGTGAGCAAGCCCGTCAAGGCGGCCGTCTTCGGCACCGGATCGTGGGGCACCGCCTTCGGCACGGTCCTCGCCGACGCCGGCTGCGACGTGACCCTGTGGGGACGCCGTGCCGAACTCGCCGACGCCGTCAACTCCACCCGCACCAACCCGGACTACCTGCCCGGCGTCGAACTCCCCGAGAACCTGCGGGCCACCACCGACGCCGCCGAGGCCGCGCGCGACGCCGACTTCACCGTCCTCGCGATCCCCTCGCAGACGCTGCGCGCCAACCTCGCCGACTGGACGCCCCTGCTGGCACCGGGCACCGTCCTGGTGTCCCTGATGAAGGGCGTCGAACTCGGCTCCGCGATGCGGATGAGCGAGGTCGTCGAGGACGTCGCCAAGGTCGGCGCCGAGCGCATCGCCGTGGTCACCGGCCCCAACCTGGCCCGGGAGATCGCCGCCCGCATGCCGGCCGCCGCCGTGGTCGCCTGCCCCGACGAGGCCGTCGCCCAGCGGCTCCAGACCGCCTGCCACACCCCGTACTTCCGCCCGTACACCAACACCGACGTCATCGGCTGCGAGCTCGGCGGCGCCGTGAAGAACGTGATCGGGCTGGCCGTCGGCATCGCGGACGGCATGGGCCTCGGCGACAACGCCAAGGGATCGCTCATCACCCGCGGCCTCGCCGAGACCACGCGGCTCGGTGTCGCCCTCGGCGCCGACCCGCTGACCTTCTCCGGGCTCGCCGGTCTCGGCGACCTGGTGGCGACCTGCTCCTCCCCGCTGTCCCGCAACCACACCTTCGGCACCAACCTCGGCCGGGGCATGACCCTGGCGGAGACCGTCGCGGTCACCAAGCAGACCGCCGAGGGCGTCAAGTCCTGCGAGTCGGTGCTGGATCTGGCCCGTCGGCACGGCGTCGACATGCCGATCACCGAGACGGTCGTCGCCATCGTGCACGAGGGCAAGCCCCCGGTGGTCGCGGTCAAGGAGCTGATGTCGCGCAGCGCGAAGCCCGAACGACGCTGAGCGACGCCGGGCCGGCACCCGGGTGCCACCCGCGCCACGCGGCCCCGCCGACGCTGTCTCGCGGCACCGTGGGCGGGTACTCTCAACGCGATATGAGCACCGAGAACCTCCCCCAGAGCCCCGAGCAGCCGCACCGCAAGCCGCGGGTGGCCGTCGTGTTCGGCGGGCGCAGCTCCGAACACGGGATCTCCGTGGTCACCGCCGGCGCCGTCCTCGCGGCCATCGACCGGACGAAGTACGACGTCCTGCCGATCGGCATCACCCAGGACGGGCGCTGGGCGCTCACCGCGGACGAGCCGGAGCGCATGGCGATCACCGAGCGGCGCACCCCGAGCGTCGACCAGCTCGCCGAGTCGACCGAGGGCGCCGTGGTGCTCCCCGTCGACCCCGCCAACCGCGAAGTCGTCTACAGCGAACCCGGCTCCGTGCCCAAGGCGCTGGGCGAGGTCGATGTCGTCTTCCCCGTGCTGCACGGCCCCTACGGCGAGGACGGCACCCTGCAGGGCCTGCTGGAGCTGTCCGGCGTGCCGTACGTCGGCTCGGGCGTGCTCGCCTCGGCCGTCGGCCAGGACAAGGAGTACATGAAGGCGGTGTTCGCCTCCTACGGGCTGAAGGTCGGCCCGTACGTGGTGATCCGGCCCCGCGAGTGGGAGCAGGACCGTTCCGGCGCCCGCGGGAAGATCGTGGACTTCGCCGGTGAGCACGGCTGGCCGCTGTTCGTGAAGCCCGCCCGCGCGGGTTCCTCGATCGGCATCACCAAGGTCGACGACCTCTCGGGCCTCGACGAGGCGATCGAGGAGGCCCGCCGCCACGACCCGAAGATCCTCGTCGAGGCGACCCTGCGCGGCCGGGAGATCGAGTGCGGGGTGCTGGAGTTCGAGGACGGTCCCCGGGCCTCCGTCCCCGCCGAGATCCCGCCGCCCTCGGCGCACGCGTACTACGACTTCGAGGCCAAGTACATCGACTCGACGCCCGGCGTCGTCCCCGCCCCGCTGACGCCCGAGGAGACCGCCGAGGTCCAGCGGCTGGCCGTCGGGGCGTTCGATGCCGCCTCGTGCGAGGGACTGGTGCGCGCGGACTTCTTCCTCACCGAGGACGGCGAGTTCGTGATCAACGAGATCAACACGATGCCCGGCTTCACGCCGATCTCCATGTACCCGAAGATGTGGGAGGCCACCGGCGTCGACTACGCGGAGCTGGTGGACCGGCTGGTCCAGGCGGCGCTGCGGCGGTCCACGGGCCTTCGCTGACCTGCGGACGGACCGCGCCGTCTCAGGAGGCGATCCCCTCGGGGATCGCCTTCTTCACGGCGGGCGCGAGGTCGACCAACGGCGCCATCCCGCGCCCCGCCCGGTCCTCGGGGATGGTCACCTCGACATAGGCCTCACGCAGCGTCGTAGTGAAGCGGAACGCCCCGCTCTTCTGCTTCTGCAGCTGCCAGCCCACACCGTCGACCTCGACGCCGTCGGCCTCCGGATCGTCCATCTCCGCGGGCCGCTCCACCCCGCAGCGCAGTATGATCAGCGGGTTTCCCCAGCCCGCCGTCAGCGCGGAGGCGGGCCCGGGGTCCTCACGGTTCAGGCCGTCCACCGTCGACGGCAGCGCCTTGTCCAGGTTCTGGCACAGCTCGGTGACCTTCGCGTCCGGGCTGGGAACCGCCGCCGGCACGCTGTCGTCTGCTGAGGAGCAGCCTGCGGCGGCGATCAACAACGCGAGAGCGGGCAGGCGGAGGCGCCGGTGACGGGAGAAGTTCACCGGCCCAGCGTAGACGGGGGCTAGAGATGGACGACCGGGCAGGTCAGGGTGCGGGTGATGCCGTCCACCTGCTGGACCTTGGCGACCACCATGCGGCCCAGCTCGTCGACGGTGTCGGACTGGGCGCGGACAATGACGTCGTAGGGTCCCGTCACGTCCTCGGCCTGGATCACTCCAGGGATCTTGCTGATCGTCTCGGCGACGGTCGACGCCTTGCCGACCTCCGTCTGGATCAGGATGTACGCCTGTACCACGAAACCTCCAGAGCGGCCACGAGGATCATGTGGGGAAAAGGAACGCCACGGTATCGCGTCGTCGCTCTCCGCGGGGAGACCCGCGGGACGTGGAGCCCGCGCGCCGGGGTGGTGTGATGACACGAGTTGACGTCTGCGCGGACCGTGGAAACGGCTGTCTCGACCGTAACCAGGACAGAGGCGACGCGCGACCGGGCACGGACAGGTACAGGGACAGAAGGGGAGTAAGGCCATGAAGGGCACTGTTGGTGAGCTCGGTGAGTTCGGGCTCATCAGGGAGCTCACCTCCCGTCTCACCTCCACCCCGGCGGTCCGGGTCGGCCCCGGCGACGACGCCGCGGTGGTCGCCGCGCCCGACCGCCGGGTGGTGGCCAGCACCGACATCCTCGTCGAGGGACGGCACTTCAGGCGTGACTGGTCCACCGCGTACGACGTGGGCCGCAAGGCGGCGGCACAGAACCTCGCCGACATCGCCGCGATGGGCGCCGTGCCCACCGCGCTGCTGCTGGGCCTGGTGGTGCCCGCCGAACTCCCGGTGACCTGGCCGACCGAGCTGATGGACGGACTGCGCGACGAGTGCCAGGTCGCCGGCGCCTCCGTGGTCGGCGGCGACGTGGTGCGCGGCGACACCATCACCGTGTCCATCACGGCCCTCGGCGACCTGCGCAACCAGGAGCCCGTCACCCGGGGCGGCGCCCAGCCCGGCGACCTCGTCGCGGTGACCGGCTGGCTCGGCTGGTCCGCCGCCGGGTTCGCGGTGCTCTCCCGCGGTTTCCGCTCGCCGCGCGCCTTCGTGGAGGCCCACCGCCGTCCCGAGCCGCCGTACCACGCGGGCCCGGCCGCCGCGGGGCTCGGCGCCACCGCGATGTGCGACGTGAGTGACGGACTGATCGCCGACCTCGGCCACATCGCGGAGGCCAGCAAGGTCCGGATCGACATCCGCTCCGGGCAGATCGACATCCCGTCCCAGATGAACGACATCGGTCAGGCCGTCGGCGTCGACCCGATGCAGTGGGTGCTCACCGGGGGAGAGGACCACGCGATCGTGGCGACCTTCCCGCCGGACGTGAAGCTGCCCGCCCGCTGGAAGGTGATCGGCGAGGTCCTCAACCCCTCGGCGCTGCCCCAGGTGACCGTCGACGGGGCGCCCTGGACCAGCCAGGGCGGCTGGGACCACTTCGGGGAGGTCGAGGCATGAGGCCGCCGTCCGTCCTCACCGTGGCCGGGTCCGACTCCGGCGGCGGCGCCGGCATCCAGGCGGACCTGAAGACGATGCTCGCCCTCGGCACGCACGGCATGAGCGTGCTCACCGCCGTCACCGCGCAGAACTCCCTCGGCGTGCAGGGCGCCTGGGAACTGCCCGTGGAGGCGGTCCGGGCGCAGTACCGCAGCGTCGTCGACGACATCGGCGTGCAGGCCGTCAAGACCGGGATGCTGTCCTCCGCGGAACTGGTCGAGACGGTCGCCGAGTTGATCGGCGGCACCGACGCCCCGGCCGTCGTCGACCCGGTCGGCGTCTCCAAGCACGGCGACGCGCTGCTCGCCGCCTCCGCCCTGGACTCCGTACGCACCAAGCTGCTGCCGGTGGCCACCGTCGCCACGCCCAACCTCGACGAGGTCGCGCAACTCACCGGCGTGCGCGTCGAGTCCGACGCCGACCTGCGCCGGGCCGCCGCCGCCGTGCTGGAGTACGGCCCGCGCTGGGTGCTGATCAAGGGCGGGCACCTGTCCGGGGACGCCGTGGACCTGCTCACGGACGGCTCCGAGGAGCACTGGCTGCGCGCCCCGCGCCTCGACAACCGGCACACGCACGGCACGGGGTGCACCCTCGCGTCCGCCGTCGCCTGCGGTCTGGCGAAGGGACGGTCGGTGCCGGAGGCGGTGACGGCCGCCAAGGAGTACGTGACCGGTGCGATCGCGGCGGGATTCGCGCTCGGCGGCGGCATCGGCCCCGTGGACCACGGCTGGCAGCTCCGGAGGGACACGCCCTCGGCGTGACACCGCTACGCCGGCCGCCGGAAGGAGGCGGCCGGCCCGCGGGGAGCGGTCACCGGACGCCTGCGCCCCCGGAGTGCGCGGGCACGGCAAAAAGCCGGCCCACCGAAGTGGACCGGCTTTTTGCAGCGGACCGGGCAGTGGCCGCGCGCTCAGCTGGACGCGTCAGCGCGAGACCTTGCCGGCCTTGATGCACGAGGTGCAAGCGTTCACGCGCTTCGGCGTCCCGCCGACCACGGTACGCACACGCTGGATGTTCGGGTTCCAGCGACGGGACGTACGGCGGTGCGAGTGCGAGATGTTGTTGCCGAAGCCCGGCCCCTTGCCACAGACGTCGCAGTTGGCAGCCACGGGTCACTCCAAAGACTTCAGATGCACTTACGGTTGATCCCGGCATGCCGGGACAGGATCTCGAGCGCGAACGGTCCGTGATCTGAGTGGCGGTGCCAGGGGGAAAGCCCGATCGGATCGGGCAACCGGAGCAGCATACAACGGCTGCTCCCGTACAACGAAACTACCATGGCGGTTCAGCGGCCCGCCCCCGGCCCTCTTCCGGTGGGCACCCTCCCGGGGTCTACGCTGCCTGCCACGTCCAGCAGCTCAAGGAGGCGCAGGTGGCGCAGGTGCCGCAGAGGTTCTTCGACGCTCTGGCGGTGCGTACCTGGTGCGGCCTGTCGCTGCGCGCGCTCGGCCGGGCACGCGAGGAGATCGACGCGATCAACGTCTACCCGGTCGCGGACGGGGACACCGGGACGAACCTCTATCTGACCGTCGAGTCGGCCGTGGCCGCCGTGGAGGCGGTCTTCGCGGCGCACGAGGTCGGCGGGGCACCGGCCGGGCCGGACACGGGGGCGGCCGGCGGTCCCATGCCGACGGCCGGACCCACGCTGGCCGACGCCGTCGGCGCCATGGCGCACGGGGCGCTGATCGGCGCCCGGGGGAACTCCGGGACCATCCTGGCCCAGCTGCTGCGCGGCCTGGCGCAGGTGCTCACCGAACGGGGCGGACCCACCCACACCGACGGCCCGGGTCTGCGGCTGGCCCTGCGGCACGCGTCCGACTCCGCCCGGCAGGCCGTGGCCCACCCGGTCGAGGGCACCGTCCTCACGGTCGCCTCGGCAGCCGCCGACGCGGCACAGGGGGCCGGGGACGACTGCGCGGCCGTGGCCCACGCCGCCTACGAGGGCGCCCGCGCGGCACTCGCCGCGACCCCCGGGCAGCTGCCGGTCCTGGAGCGCGCCGGGGTGGTGGACGCCGGGGGACACGGCCTGGTGACCGTGCTCGCCGCCCTGGTCGAGACGTTCACCGGGCGGACGCCGGCGGCGGGGGCGGCGGTCGTGCCGCACGCGCGCGTGGAGCACGCGGTGACGGCGGCCACCCGGGAATGCGCCCCGGCCGAGGGGGAGTGCGCCCCGGCCGACGGCCCCGCGGACGGTCCCGCCTTCGAGGTGATCTACCTCCTCGAGGCCGAGGACGCCGCCGTGGCACGGCTGCGGCGGCGGCTCGACGCGCTCGGGGACTCGCTCGTCGTGGTCGGCGGCGACGGACTGTGGAACGTCCACGTGCACGTCGACGACGCCGGAGCCGCCGTCGAGGCGGGCGTCGAGGCCGGCCGACCGTACCGGATCCGGATCACCCACTTCGGGCACGGCGACGTGCACACCACCGGCGCCGAGCGCCCACCGCGGGAACGGGCCCAGCGCGCCGTGGTCGCCGTCGTGCCCGGCGAGGGCCTGGCCGGGCTGTACGCCGAGGCCGGCGCCACCGCGGTGCTCGCGCGCCCGGGGGAGCCGCCCGCGAGCGGGGAGCTCGTCCAGGCCGTACGGCGGGCCCACGCGCGCGAGGTCGTGCTGCTGCCCAACGACGCCGAGCTGCGCCACACCGCCGCCGCGGCGGCCGAGCAGGCCCGCACCGAAGGCGTCCGCGTCGCCCTGATCCCGACCCGCTCCGCGGTCCAGGGCATCGCCGCGCTCGCCGTGCACGAACCCGACCGGCGCTTCGACGAGGACGTCGTGGCGATGACCTCGGCGGCCGGCGCCACCCGCTGCGCCGAGGTCACCGTCGCCGAGCACCGCTCCTGGACGACGGCCGGCATCTGCCAGGCCGGCGACGTCCTCGGCCTCATCGACGGGGACGTGGCCGTGATCGGCGCGGACGTCACGAGCGTGGCCGGGACCGTGCTGGACCGCATGCTCGCGGCGGGCGGCGAACTGGTGACGCTCGTCCTCGGCGACGGCGCCCCCGGGCCCCTCGCCGACACCCTGGAGGCACGTGTCCGCGAGGCCTACCTCGCCGTCGACACGGTCGTCTACCGGGGCGGCCGGCAGGGCGCGCTGCTCCTGATCGGCGTCGAGTAACGCGCTTCGTCCGGGCCGGGTGGACGGCAATGTCAGTGCGGTGGTGTGCAATGGATCTCGTGCCCGCACTGCAAGAACCCCTCAAGAAGGTGCTCGGCCCCGCCACCGCGAAGGTGATGGCCGAGCATCTCGGCCTGCTCACCGTCGGCGACCTCCTCCACCACTACCCCCGCAGATACGAGGAGCGCGGCCAGCTCACCCACCTCGCCGACCTCCCCATGGACGAGCACGTCACGGTGGTCGCCCAGGTCGCGGACGCCCGGCTGCACACCTTCGCCTCCGCCAAGGCGCCGCGCGGCAAGGGGCAGCGCCTCGAAGTGACCATCACGGACGGCAGCGGCCGCCTCCAGCTGGTCTTCTTCGGCAACGGCGTCCACAAGCCCCACAAGGAGCTCCTGCCGGGCACGCGGGCGATGTTCGCGGGCAAGGTCTCCGTCTTCAACCGCCGACTGCAACTGGCCCATCCCGCTTACGAGTTGTTGCGCGGCGACGCCGAGGGCGAGGAGACCGTCGAGTCCTGGGCGGGCGCCCTCATCCCCCTCTACCCGGCCACCGCCAAGCTGGAGTCCTGGAAGCTCGCCAAGGCGGTCCAGACGGTCCTGCCCAGCGCCCAGGAGGCCGTCGACCCCCTGCCGGACTCCCTGCGCGAGGGCCGCGGCCTGGTCTCCCTGCCCGAGGCCCTCCTGAAGATCCACCGTCCGCACACCAAGGCGGACATCGAGGACGCCCGCGCCCGCCTGAAGTGGGACGAGGCCTTCGTCCTCCAGGTCGCCCTGGCCCGCCGCCGCCACGCCGAGACCCAGCTGCCCGCCGTCCCGCGGAAGCCGAAGCCGGACGGCCTGCTCGCCGCCTTCGACGACCGCCTCCCCTTCACCCTCACCGACGGCCAGCGCAAGGTCTCCCGCGAGATCTTCGACGACCTCTCCACCGACCACCCGATGCACCGGCTGCTCCAGGGCGAGGTCGGATCGGGAAAGACCATGGTCGCCCTGCGCGCCATGCTCGCCGTCGTCGACGCGGGCGGGCAGGCCGTGATGCTCGCCCCCACCGAGGTGCTCGCCCAGCAGCACCACCGGTCGGTCGTCGAGATGATGGGCGAGCTGGCCGAGGGCGGCATGCTGGGCGGTGCCGAGAACGCCACCAAGGTGGTCCTGCTCACCGGCTCGATGGGCGCCGCCGCCCGCCGCCACGCCCTGCTCGACCTGGCCACCGGCGAGGCCGGCATCGTCATCGGCACCCACGCGCTGATCGAGGACAAGGTGCAGTTCCACGATCTCGGCCTGGTCGTCGTCGACGAACAGCACCGCTTCGGCGTCGAGCAGCGCGACGCCCTGCGCGGCAAGGGCAAACAGCCTCCGCACCTGCTCGTCATGACCGCCACGCCCATCCCGCGCACCGTCGCCATGACCGTCTTCGGCGACCTGGAGACCTCCGTCCTGGACCAGCTCCCGGCCGGACGCTCACCGATCGCCAGCCACGTCGTCCCGGCCGTCGACAAGCCGCACTTCCTGACGCGCGCCTGGGAGCGGGTCCGCGAGGAGGTGTCCAACGGCCACCAGGCGTACGTCGTCTGCCCGCGCATCGGGGACGAGGAGGACACTCCGAAGAAGAACTCCAAGCAGCAGGGGCCCGCCGACGGCGACGCCGACAAACGCCCCCCGCTCGCCGTCCTCGACGTCGCCGAACAGCTCGCGAAGGGCCCGCTCCAGGGGCTCAGGGTCGAGATCCTGCACGGCCGCATGCAGCCCGACGACAAGGACGCCGTCATGCGCCGCTTCACCGCGGGCGAGACCGACGTCCTGGTCGCCACCACGGTCATCGAGGTCGGCGTCAACGTCCCGAACGCCACCGCCATGGTGATCATGGACGCCGACCGCTTCGGCGTCTCCCAACTGCACCAGCTGCGCGGCCGCGTCGGCCGTGGCTCCGCCCCCGGTCTGTGCCTGCTGGTCACCGAGATGCCCGAGGCGAGCGCGGCCCGGCAGCGGCTGGCCGCCGTCGCCGGCACCCTCGACGGCTTCGAGCTCTCCCGCATCGACCTCGAACAGCGCCGCGAGGGCGACGTCCTCGGCCAGGCCCAGTCCGGCGCCCGCACCTCCCTGCGCGTCCTCGCCGTCATCGAGGACGAGGAGATCATCGCCGAGGCGAGGCAGGAGGCGGCGGCGGTGGTCGCCGCCGACCCCGAACTGACCGGCCTCCCCGGCCTGCGCACGGCCCTGGACGCCCTCCTGGACGAGGAGAGGGAGCAGTACCTGGAAAAGGGCTGAAGACACCGCCCCCAGGGGCGCGGGCAAGCGCGCCACCAGCCACACTGAACGTAAAAGCCGCCCACGACCAAGGACCCCAGATGACCCGCGTGATCGCCGGCAAGGCCGGCGGACGTCGCCTAGCCGTCCCGCCGGGAACTGGCACCCGCCCCACCTCCGACCGTGCGCGCGAGGGCCTCTTCTCCACCTGGCAGTCCCTGCTCGGCGGCCCCCTGGACGGCGAACGGGTCCTCGACCTGTACGCCGGATCCGGCGCCGTCGGCCTGGAGGCGCTCTCCCGCGGCGCCGGACACGTCCTGCTCGTCGAGGCCGACGCCCGCGCCGCCCGCACCGTCCGGGACAACGCCACGTCCCTCGGCCTGCCCGGCGCCGAGGTCAGGGCGGGCAAAGCGGAACAGATCATCCGCACCCCGGCCCCGGCCGAACCGTACGACATCGTCTTCCTGGACCCGCCGTACGCCGTCTCCGACGACGATCTTCGGGAGATCCTGCTCACACTCCGCACGGAGGGGTGGCTCACCGGGGAAGCGCTCGTCACCGTGGAGCGCAGCACCAGAGGCGGCGAATTCGGCTGGCCCGACGGCTTCGAGGCGATCCGGTCCCGTCGCTACGGCGAGGGAACGTTTTGGTACGGTCGCGCCGCCTCACCGTGCGAAGACGCACGATGACCGGACCGGAGAGCGAGGGAACTCAAGTGCGCCGCGCCGTCTGTCCCGGGTCGTTCGACCCCATCACCAACGGACATCTCGACATCATCGCCCGGGCCTCCAGTCTCTATGACGAGGTCTACGTCGCGGTGATGATCAACCAGGCCAAGAAGGGCCTGTTCGAGATCGAGGAGCGGATCGACCTCATCGGCCAGGTCACCGCCGAGTACGGGAACGTCCGCGTGGAGGCCTTCCACGGCCTCCTCGTCGACTTCTGCAAGCAGCGCGACATCCCGGCCATCGTGAAGGGCCTGCGCGCGGTCAGCGACTTCGACTACGAGCTGCAGATGGCCCAGATGAACAACGGCCTCTCCGGTGTGGAGACCCTCTTCATCCCCACCAACCCCACCTACAGCTTCCTGTCGTCTTCCCTCGTCAAGGAGGTCGCGACCTGGGGCGGCGACGTCTCCCACCTGGTGCCGCCGCTGGTCCTCGAAGCGCTCTCGGAGCGTCTGAGGAAGGACTGAGCACACCCCGCCCGCGCCCCGAACGGCCCCCGGAGACCGGCAATCCGTCACCCGGTGTCCCCGTGACACCCCAGGGTCGTACAGTCGTCCCGTCCGTCTCCAACACAGCTGTAGAGAGTGGCGAGCACACGGTGGACGTGCAGAAGAAGCTCGACGAGATCACCGCGATGGTCTCCGGCGCCCGCGCCATGCCCATGTCGGCCTCGTGCGTGATCAACCGCGCCGAGCTCCTCTCGATGCTGGAGGAGCTGCGCGCCGAGCTTCCCGGCTCCCTCGCCCAGGCCCAGGAACTGATCGGCGACCGCGATCAGATGGTCGCGCAGGCCCGTCAGGAGGCCGAACGGATCATCGAGAGCGCGCACGCGGAGCGCGGCTCCCTGATCGCCGACACCGAGGTGGCCCGCCGCTCCCAGGCCGAGGCCGACCGGATCCTCGCCGAGGCCCGCCAGGAGGCCGAAGAGGTCCGCGCCGAGGCCGACGACTACGTCGACTCCAAGCTCGCCAACTTCGAGGTCGTCCTCACCAAGACCCTCGGCTCGGTCGGACGGGGCCGGGAGAAGCTCCTCGGCACCGGACCCGGCCTCGACGAGAACGGCTACGAGGACGAGGACGCCCCCGAGCGCAGCCACGACCCGGAGACCCTGCGCCGCGACGCCGACACCTACGTCGACACCAAGCTCGGCGCCTTCGAGGCGGTCCTGGCCAAGACCCTGGAGGCCGTCGGCCGCGGCCGCCAGAAGCTGCACGGCCGGATCGCCACCGACGACCTCGGCGCCCTCGCCGACGACCTCGTCACCGTCCAGCACTCCAGCGACGCCGACTACCTCGCCGACCTCGCGGCCCTCTCGGACGCCCCCGCCGGGCAGCCGCGGCAGCGGGAGTACGGCGAGCAGCAGCCGGCGGCAGCGGCGCAGGCCGTCCCGGAGATGCCGTCGCAGCAGCCGGTCTACGGCTACGCGCAGGAGCAGCCCGACCCGTACGGCGGCTACCAGCAGCCCTACGACGGCGGGCACGACGCGTACGGCTACCAGCAGCAGACCGACCCGTACGCGTACCAGGGCTACGACCCCCAGCAGCCGGCCTACGACGCCCAGGGCTACGCCCAGCCCCAGCAGCCCCAGCAGCCCCCGCAGCAGCCGCCGGCCCAGCCCGGGACCCTGGACGAGACCAGCCTGTTCGACACCAGCATGATCAGCGCCGAGCAGCTGAGGGCCTACGAACAGGGCCGCGGGCTCTAGCCCGGGGCCGGTCCCGGCGCCGCCCCCGGGGGCGGATTGGGCCGAGAGCGAAAGGTCCAGTATCCTGGCTCTTCGGTCGCGCGTACGTCCGCGATCCACGCTGCCCGGGGACACCGCAGGGCGGCGTTCCCCCAGCTCGGAAGATCGAAAGCAGGAATGGCTCTGAACGCCCGCCTCGACCACCGGAACCCTCTCGTGTTCGACACGCACGAGCTGGGACGGCGTCCTGGTGCGCTGCAGCGCCTGAACCGCACGGTCGACGCTCCCCGGGACCTCGGTGTCGCGGGAGTCATCGGAGTGCCGGAAGGCGCCCCGCTGGAGCTCGAGCTCCGGCTCGAGTCGGTCTTGGAAGGGGTGCTCGTCACAGGCACCGCCCGTGCCAAGGCCGAGGGGGAGTGCGTAAGGTGTCTGGAGCCGCTGGAGCAGCAGCTCGAAGCGGACTTCCAGGAGATGTTCTCGTACCCTGACGCCGACGACCGGGGCCGCGTGAAGGCGGAACCGGCCGACGACGCCGAGGAAGACGAGGACAGGCTCTTCGTCGAGGACGGTCTGATCGACCTCGAACCCGTGCTGCGCGATGCGGTGGTGCTCGCACTGCCGATGCAGCCGGTGTGCCAGGAAGACTGCCAGGGTCTGTGCTCCGAGTGCGGGGTGCGCCTGTCGGACGACCCGGACCACCACCATGACGCCGTCGACATCCGTTGGGCGGCTTTGCAGGGACTCGCCGGTTCACTCGGAGACGGCGAGAAGGACGAGATGAGCGGCGCCGAACCTGGCGTCGACGAGAAGCAGGAGAAGTAGCCGTGGCTGTTCCGAAGCGGAAGATGTCGCGCAGCAACACGCGCCACCGCCGGTCGCAGTGGAAGGCTGCGGTCCCCACCCTGGTTGCGTGCGAGCGCTGCCACGAGCCCAAGCAGCAGCACATCGCGTGCCCGTCTTGCGGCACTTACAACAAGCGCCAGGTCCTCGAGGTCTGAGCGGCTGGTGAGAGGCACTGTGTCAGTCCCCAAAAAGGCGGAAGACGCCAAGAAGAAGGCGGACACCCAGGCCTCGTCCCACACGCTTCTGGAAGGGCGGCTCGGCTATCAGCTCGAGTCCGCCCTTCTGGTGCGTGCACTGACCCACCGTTCCTACGCGTACGAGAACGGCGGTCTGCCGACGAACGAGCGGCTGGAGTTCCTCGGTGACTCCGTCCTCGGCCTCGTCGTCACGGACACGCTGTACCGCACCCACCCCGACCTGCCCGAAGGCCAGCTGGCCAAGTTGCGGGCCGCGGTGGTCAACTCGCGCGCGCTGGCGGAGGTGGGCCGTGGGCTCGACCTCGGTTCCTTCATCCGGCTCGGCCGCGGTGAAGAGGGCACGGGCGGCCGGGACAAGGCGTCCATCCTCGCCGACACCCTCGAAGCGGTGATCGGCGCGGTCTATCTCGACCAGGGCCTCGACGCGGCCTCCGAACTGGTGCACCGCCTGTTCGACCCGCTGATCGAGAAGTCCTCCAACCTCGGTGCCGGCCTGGACTGGAAGACCAGCCTCCAGGAACTCACCGCGACCGAAGGGCTCGGCGTCCCCGAGTACCTGGTCACGGAGACCGGCCCGGACCACGAGAAGACCTTCACTGCTGCCGCCCGCGTCGGAGGCGTCTCGTACGGCACCGGCACCGGCCGCAGCAAGAAGGAGGCGGAGCAGCAGGCCGCGGAATCCGCGTGGCGGTCCATCCGCGCCGCGGCGGACGAGCGCGCCAAGGCCACGGAAGCCCCGTCGGCCGCGGACGTCGTCGCCGAGCCGAACGCCGGCGCACCGTCGGCCTCCGCCTGACCGCACCACAGCACAGCACGACCCGAGCGCCCGCCCCAGCCCCGGGGCGGGCGCTCGGGCCGTCCACCGGACCGTTCCGAGGGGAAGCCATGCCCGAGTTGCCCGAGGTCGAGGTCGTCCGGCGCGGCCTGGAACGCTGGGTCGCCCACCGGACCGTCGCCGACGCCGAGGTGCTGCACCCGCGTGCGGTACGCCGGCACATCGCCGGCGGCGACGACTTCGCCCAGCGCCTGAAGGACCACCGCATCGGCACCCCCAGCCGCCGCGGCAAGTACCTGTGGCTGCCGCTGGAGGACACCGGCCAGGCGGTTCTCGCCCACCTCGGCATGAGCGGCCAGCTGCTGGTCCAGCCGCACGAGGTGCCGGCCGAGAAGCACCTGCGCATCCGCGTCCGCTTCGCCGACACCCTCGGTACCGAGCTCCGCTTCGTCGACCAGCGCACCTTCGGCGGTCTCTCCCTGCACGACACCTCCCCCGACGGACTGCCGGACGTCATCGCGCACATCGCCCGCGACCCCCTCGACCCGCTCTTCGACGACGAGGCGTTCCACCAGGCGCTCCGCCGCAAGCGCACCACGGTCAAACGGGCCCTGCTCGACCAGTCGCTGATCAGCGGCGTCGGCAACATCTACGCGGACGAGGCGCTGTGGCGCTCCCGCCTGCACTACGAACGCCCGACCGCCACCCTCACCCGGCCCCGCACCGCCGAACTCCTCGGCCACGTCCGGGACGTGATGAACGCGGCCCTCGCCGTCGGCGGCACCAGCTTCGACAGCCTGTACGTCAACGTCAACGGAGAGTCCGGCTACTTCGACCGCTCGCTCGACGCGTACGGCCGCGAGGGCCTGCCCTGCCGCCGCTGCGCGACGCCGATGCGGCGCCGGCCGTGGATGAACCGCTCCAGCTACTTCTGCCCGAAGTGCCAGCGCCCGCCGCGCGCCGTGTCCTAGCCCCGGGCGTCGTACCGCTCACGCGACGCGAGCACCTCGTCCATGTGCCCCTCCAGGCACTGGATCAGCGTGATCAGGCGTCCGGCCACCTCGCGTCCCAGCGGCGTGAGTTCGTAGTCCACGCGGGGCGGGTTGGTGGGCTGGGCCTCGCGGTGCACCAGGCCGTCGCGCTCCAGCGCGTGCAGGGTCTGGGACAGCATCTTCTCGCTCACGCCGTCGACTCGGCGGCGCAGCTCGTTGAAGCGGAAGGAGCCCTCGGACAGCGCCCCGAGCGTCAGCGCGCCCCAGCGTCCCGTGACGTGCTCCAGAGTGCCGCGCGAGGGACAGCCCCGGGAGAACACGTCGTACGGGAGGTCCTGCTCCTCCGTGCGCTCCTGCGTGGTCGACATGTCCCCAGCGTACGTGAGCACAGCGCTGCCCCGCAGGGGGCGCCGCCCGCACGACAGCGCCCCGGGCGCCCGGCTCAGTAGCCGAAGTCCTGCGTCCACCAGGGGCCGCCCGGGCCGAAGTGGACGCCGACGCCCAGGGTCCGGAAGTCGCAGTTCAGGATGTTGGCCCTGTGCCCCGGGCTGGCCATCCAGGCGTCCATCACGGCCTGGGCGTCGGCCTGCCCGCGGGCTATGTTCTCGCCGCCGAGATTGTCTATGCCGGCCGCCTCGGCCCGGTCCCACGGGGTGGCGCCGGCGGGGTCGGTGTGGTCGAAGAAGCCCTGTGCCGCCATGGCCTCGCTGAAGTCCTCGGCCAGTGTGCGCAGCGCGCTGTTCGCGGCGACCGGGCTGCAGCCCGCGTCGGCGCGCTCGGCGTTGACGAGCTGGAGCACCCTCGCCTCGGCGGCGGCCTGCTCGGAGACGGTGCCCGCGGGTGCGGCGGTCGGGCGCTCCGGCTCCTTCGTGGCCGTCCGCGACGGCGTGGGCTGCCGCTCCCCGCTGGGCGTGGACGTCTCGGGTTCGGCCGTCTTCGACGGTGCCTCGGTGGGCGCGGCCGACGTCGAGGCGGAAGCCGACGGGGAGGGGGAGGACGAGGGCGAGGAGGGCGACGCGGAGGCGGAGGCGGAGGCGGACGGCGCGGCGGAGCGGCCCGCGCCGCGGCTCGCGGACGTGCCGCCGTCGAGGCCGGTGTCCGCGCTGCCGGAGGTGCCGCCCTGCTCGGCCGGGTTGTTGGTCGGGACGTCGGCGGACTGCACCCGGTCGCCGCCGCCGGCGCCGCCGATCCGGTAGTTGTCGAGGCCGGGCACCGCACCCGTGGCCACGGCGACCGTGCCGAGGGCCACGGCGGCGGAGATTCCGAGCAGGCCCGTGCGGACCGGAGCGACGGCCCTCTTCCTCCGGCGACGCCGCGACCCCGCGCGCTGTGCGCCGTCGTCGGGCGTGAAGCCGTCGCTGGGGAAGGGAACCGTACGGCTCGCCTCCGGACGGCCCTCGCCGGCCCGGTCGTCCGGCCCGAACAGGTAGGCGTCGCTCTTCGCGCGGGCCTCGGCGTACGCCTCGGGGTTCAGGTAGGGCGCGATGCCCATCGTGGGGCGGTCACCCGCGCCCCGGGCCGACGGCTGCCGGCCCTGTCCCGCGGAGCCGCCCGTGCGGTGGCCCTGCGCGGCGCGGCCGGCGGCGGAGCGTCGGTGGCGTCCCATGTCCTGGCCTTCCTGGTCCTCGCGGTCGTCGTGCCCTCGCGTTCACCACAGAACTCACACGATCGAGTGAGTTTCAACTGCGATTCATTGGGTGGGGACGGTACCGCATGGCGCCAGGGGGCGAAGTGTCCGGAGTGACATTGACTGGTTAGGTTGCACTCATGAGCGAGGATGTACGACTGGTCGCGTGGGTACGCGGACAGGTCCAGGGCGTGGGTTTCCGCTGGTTCACGCGGGCCAGGGCGCTGGAGCTCGGCGGGATGAGTGGTTTTGCTCTCAATCTGGCCGACGGGCGGGTCCAGGTGGTCGCCGAAGGCCCGCGGGAGCGGTGCGAGGACCTGCTCGACTGGCTGCGGGGCGACGACACGCCCGGGCGCGTGGACGGCGTCACCGAGATCTGGGACACACCTCGCGGCGGCTACGACGGCTTCGCCATCCGCTGACGGGGCACCGCGCGGAGCGCGTCGGGCGCCCGGGGAGGGGACGCGCCGAGGGGCCGGCGGAACGAAAACGAGCAGGTGGTTGCCAAGAACACCGACCTCGTGGCAGGCTCCCCACCCAGGATGATCGCCACGCCCCCACGGGGCCCGCAGGAGTCGCCGCGCCGCCGTTTCCCGGCCGCGCGCCCCGGGCACCCGTCAATACGGGGCGTGATCGTGTTGACCGTCAAACTTTTTGGTGAGACGCTGAAAGCCCCGCGCACCTTAGCTGTTTGGCATGGTTGAACGGCAGTAAAAACTCAAGAGTGCCAAGCACCGCGGGTGCGAATCCCTCACGACCCATCGACCCGCACCGCTTCGGTCGGTCACTCATTGTGGAGGACCATCCATCATGGCAAAGGCGCTTCTCGGTTACGTCGGCGGCTCCGACCCGCGACTCCTCGCCGAGATGCGACGGCTCCAGCAGCGCGTCCAGGACCTGGAATCCGAGCTCGGACGAATCCAGGCGGAGAACGACGCGCTGGCGGCTGCCGCTTCTCACGACAGGATCATGGAGAGCATGGAGAGCGTTGACGCACACCAGGCGGAGCCTGCGCTCACCTGATCACTGCATCGCTCCACCGACGGCACTGCAGTGGTCGGGCCGCCCGTACAACCGCTCAGTTGTCAGAGTTGCAAGGGACGCTTCGGCGTCCCTTCTTTCTTTGCCCGCCCCATCCGTCTCGTCGGCCTCGTCGGCGGCTCCAGCCCCGCCCGACCCTTCCCCCGTGCATCCTTTCACCCTCTTCAACGTCTGATGTGCCCTGCACGTTCACCTGTGAAACCGCGCTGGTTCACCGGTTCATGGAGTGAGACACCCCCGAAAGGTAGAGTCCGGCGGCGTGCACCTGAAGGCCCTGACCCTCCGCGGATTCAAGTCGTTCGCCTCGGCGACCACGCTCCGCTTCGAACCCGGCATCACCTGCGTCGTCGGCCCGAACGGCTCGGGCAAGTCCAACGTCGTCGACGCGCTCAGCTGGGTCATGGGCGAACAGGGCGCCAAGTCGCTGCGCGGCGGCAAGATGGAGGACGTGATCTTCGCCGGCACCACCGGCCGCCCGCCGCTGGGCCGCGCCGAGGTGTCCCTCACCATCGACAACTCCGACGGGGCCCTGCCCATCGAGTACGCCGAGGTCACCATCACACGGATCATGTTCCGCAACGGCGGCAGCGAGTACCAGATCAACGGTGACACCTGCCGCCTGCTCGACATCCAGGAACTGCTCTCCGACTCCGGCATCGGCCGCGAGATGCACGTCATCGTCGGCCAAGGCCAGCTCGACTCCGTCCTGCACGCCGACCCCACGGGCCGCCGCGCCTTCATCGAGGAGGCCGCCGGCGTCCTCAAGCACCGCAAGCGCAAGGAGAAGGCGCTCAGGAAACTGGACGCGATGCAGGCCAACCTGGCGCGCGTGCAGGACCTCACCGACGAACTGCGGCGCCAGCTCAAGCCGCTGGGCCGGCAGGCCGCGGTGGCGAGAAGGGCCGCCGTCATCCAGGCCGACCTGCGGGACGTCCGGCTCAGGCTCCTCGCCGACGATCTCGTGCGGCTGCGCGAGGCGCTCCGGACCGAGATCGCCGACGAGGCCGCCCTCAAGGAGCGCAAGGAGAGCGCCGAACGGGAGCTGGGCAAGGCGCTGCGGCGCGAGGCGGACCTGGAGGACGAGGTGCGCCGGCTCACCCCGCGCCTGCAACGCGCCCAGCAGACCTGGCACGAGCTCTCCCAGCTGGCCGAGCGGGTGCGCGGCACGATCTCCCTGGCCGACGCCCGCGTCAAGAGCGCCACCTCCACGCCCCCCGAGGAGCGGCGCGGCCGGGACCCGGAGGACCTGGAGCGCGAGGCCGCCCGGGTGCGCGAGCAGGAGGCCGAACTCGAAGCGGCCCTGGAGGCGGCCGAGCGCGCCCTCGAGGACACGGTCGCCCACCGCGCCGACCTCGAACGCGAACTGGCCCTGGAAGAGCGCCGCCTCAAGGACGTCGCCCGCGCCATCGCCGACCGTCGCGAGGGGCTCGCCCGGCTCAGCGGCCAGGTGGGCGCCGCCCGCTCCCGCGCGGCCTCCGCCCAGGCGGAGATCGAGCGGCTGGCCACCGCCCGGGACGAGTCCCGGGAACGGGCCGCCGCCGCCCAGGAGGAGTACGAGGCGCTCCAGGCCGAGGTCGACGGGATCGAGGCCGGCGACCAGGAACTCGCCGAGCGGCACGAGGCCGCCAAGCGCCGGCTGGCCGAGGCCGAGGCCGCCCGGAGCGCCGCCCGCGAGGCGGTCACCGCGGCGGAGCGCGAACGCGCGGCGACGCAGGCCCGTCACGACGCCCTCGCCCTGGGCCTGCGCCGCAAGGACGGCACCGGTGCGCTGCTCGCCGCACGGGACGGCCTCGGCGGGCTGCTCGGCCCCGCCGCGGAACTCCTCACCGTGACGCCGGGTCACGAGGTCGCCCTGGCCGTCGCCTTCGCGGCCGCCGCGGACTCCCTCGCGATGGCGTCCCCGGCGGCCGCCGCCGACGCGATCCGGTACCTGCGCAAGCAGGACGCGGGGCGGGCCGCCCTGCTGCTCGCCGGCGCCCCCGACGACGTACCGCACGAGCCGCGGAGCGAGGGGGCGCCGTACGCCGCCGACCTCGTCCGCGGGCCCGCCGACCTGATGCCCGCCGTACGGCGGCTGCTGCGCGGGATCGTCGTCGTCGGCACCCTGGAGGACGCCGAGGACCTCGTCTACGCCCACCCCGGACTGACCGCCGTCACCGCCGAGGGCGACCTGCTGGGCGCCCACTTCGCGCAGGGCGGGTCCGCCGGGGCGCCCAGCCTGCTGGAGGTGCAGGCGTCCGTGGACCAGGCCGCCGCCGAGCTGGCCGAACTGGGCGTGCGGTGCGCCGAGCTGGCCGAGGCCCAGGAGGCGGCCGTCGAACGGCGCCGGGAGTGTGCCGCCCTCGTCGAGGAGCTGGGGGAGCGGCGCCGCGCCGCCGACCGGGAGAAGTCGTCCGTCGCCCAGCAGCTCGGGCGGCTCGCCGGACAGGCGCGGGGCGCTGCCGGGGAGGCCGAGCGGTCCGCCGCGGCGGCCGAGCGGGCGCAGGAGGCGCTGGACAAGGCGCTGATGGACGTCGAGGAGCTGGCCGAGCGGCTCGCGGTCGCCGAGGAGACACCCGTCGAGGAGGAGCCCGACACCTCCGTCCGCGACCGGCTCGCCGCCGACGGTGCCAACGCACGCCAGACCGAGATGGAGGCCCGCCTCCAGGCCCGTACGCACGAGGAGCGGGTCAAGGCGCTCGCCGGGCGCGCCGACTCCCTCGACCGGGCCGCCCGCGCGGAACGCGAGGCACGCGCGCGTGCAGAACAGCGGCGGGCCCGGCTGCGGCACGAGGCGGCCGTCGCCGAGGCCGTCGCCGCGGGTGCCCGGCAACTGCTGGCGCACGTCGAGGTCTCCCTGGCCCGCGCGGACACGGAGCGCACCGCCGCCGAGGCCGCCAAGGCCCGGCGCGAGCAGGAGCTGGCGGCCGCGCGCACCGCGGGGCGCGACCTCAAGGCCGAGCTCGACAAGTTGACGGATTCAGTTCACCGGGGCGAGGTACTCGGCGCCGAGAAGCGGCTGCGCATCGAGCAGCTGGAGACCAAGGCGCTGGAGGAACTCGGTGTGGAACCGGCGGGGCTCGAGGCCGAGTACGGGCCGCATCAACTGGTGCCGCCCTCGCCCCCCGCCGAGGGCGAGCAGCTCCCCGAGGCCGGATCCGACAGCGGCTCCGCCGCGGGGGAGCACCCGGGCAACCGCCCCCGGCCCTTCGTGCGGGCCGAGCAGGAGAAGCGGCTGAAGGCGGCCGAACGGGCCTACCAGCAGCTCGGCAAGGTCAATCCGCTGGCTCTGGAGGAGTTCGCGGCGCTGGAGGAGCGGCACCAGTTCCTCAGCGAGCAGCTCGAGGACCTGAAGAAGACCCGCGCCGACCTGCTCCAGGTGGTCAAGGAGGTCGACGAGCGCGTCGAGCAGGTCTTCACGGAGGCCTACCGGGACACGGCCCGGGAGTTCGAGGGTGTGTTCAGCCGGCTCTTCCCCGGCGGTGAGGGACGCCTGGTGCTGACCGACCCCGACAACATGCTCACCACGGGCGTGGACGTCGAGGCGCGGCCGCCGGGAAAGAAGGTCAAGCGGCTCTCACTGCTGTCGGGCGGGGAGCGGTCACTGACGGCGGTGGCACTGCTCGTGTCGATCTTCAAGGCGCGGCCCAGCCCGTTCTACGTCATGGACGAGGTCGAGGCCGCGCTCGACGACACCAACCTGCAGCGGCTGATCCGGATCATGCAGGAGCTCCAGGAGGCCTCGCAGCTGATCGTCATCACGCACCAGAAGCGGACGATGGAGGTCGCCGACGCGCTGTACGGCGTCTCCATGCAGGGCGACGGCGTGTCGAAGGTCATCAGCCAGCGTCTGCGTCAGCCTGTGTAGACCGTCGCAAGCCGGGCACGTCAAATTCAACTCTTGAACACAAGGTCATCAAGGGCATCGCATAACTCACAGCTCTCGACCTATTGACTTCGAAACTTGAAGGCATAGTCTCTGCAACGTTGCTTTTACCTTCAGGTACCTACCAGTGGCACCTCGAAGGGCGAACCACCCCGGCAGCGTTGCCGGAAGCCCGAGGAGTACACGTGGCCAGCACAGCGCAGGCACCCAATCCAGGAGCCAGAACGGCTCACCCCGATCATCTCGGGCACGTCATCTTCATCGCGGCGGCGGCCGCGATGGGCGGTTTCCTCTTCGGCTACGACAGCTCCGTCATCAACGGCGCCGTCGAGGCCATCCGGGACCGCTACGACGTCGGCTCCGCGGTGCTGGCCCAGGTCATCGCCGTCGCGCTGATCGGCTGCGCGATCGGCGCCGCGACCGCCGGCCGCATCGCCGACCGCATCGGCCGCATCCGCTGCATGCAGATCGCCGCGGTCCTGTTCACCATCAGCGCCATCGGCTCCGCACTGCCCTTCGCGCTGTGGGACCTCGCCATGTGGCGCATCATCGGCGGCTTCGCCATCGGCATGGCCTCGGTGATCGGCCCGGCGTACATCGCCGAGGTCTCCCCGCCCGCCTACCGCGGCCGGCTCGGCTCCTTCCAGCAGGCCGCGATCGTCATCGGCATCGCCGTGTCCCAGCTGGTCAACTGGGGCCTGCTGAACGCGGCGGGCGGCGACCAGCGCGGTGAGCTGATGGGCCTGGAGGCCTGGCAGGTCATGCTCGGCGTCATGGTCGTCCCGGCCGTCCTCTACGGCCTGCTGTCCTTCGCCATCCCGGAGTCCCCGCGCTTCCTGATCTCCGTCGGCAAGCGCGAGCGCGCCAAGCAGATCCTCGAAGAGGTCGAGGGCAAGAACGTCGACTTCGACGCGCGCGTCGCCGAGATCGAGCACGCGATGCACCGTGAGGAGAAGTCGTCCTTCAAGGACCTGCTCGGCGGCAGCTTCTTCTTCAAGCCGATCGTCTGGATCGGTATCGGCCTGTCGGTCTTCCAGCAGTTCGTCGGCATCAACGTCGCGTTCTACTACTCGTCGACGCTGTGGCAGTCGGTCGGCGTCGACCCGACGGACTCGTTCTTCTACTCGTTCACGACGTCGATCATCAACATCGTCGGCACCGTGATCGCGATGATCTTCGTCGACCGCGTCGGCCGCAAGCCGCTCGCCCTGATCGGCTCGGTCGGCATGGTGATCGGCCTGGCGCTCGAGGCCTGGGCGTTCTCCTTCGACCTGGTCGACGGCAAGCTCCCGGCCACGCAGGGCTGGGTCGCCCTGATCGCCGCCCACGTCTTCGTCCTGTTCTTCGCCCTGTCCTGGGGCGTGGTCGTCTGGGTGTTCCTGGGCGAGATGTTCCCGAACCGGATCCGCGCCGCCGCCCTGGGCGTGGCCGCGTCCGCGCAGTGGATCGCCAACTGGGCCATCACCGCGAGCTTCCCGTCGCTGGCCGACTGGAACCTCTCCGGTACCTACGTGATCTACACGATCTTCGCCGCGCTCTCCATCCCGTTCGTACTGAAGTACGTGAAGGAGACGAAGGGCAAGGCCCTGGAGGAGATGGGCTGACCGCCCGCCCCGAGCTCGGGGAGAAGGGCCAAGTCCCCGCTGCCCCTCTCCTCGTACCGTGCCCCGCCCCCGTCCGGACACCTCCGGACGGGGGCGGCGGCGTCTTGTCGTGCCTCGGACGCCGGGCGTACGGAACCGGAAGCGCGGCCCCGGCCACCGCCCGGACGCGCAGCCGCGCACCCACGGCCGGACGGCCTCCGCCCTGGACGGGATCTACCGGTGGGAGTGGAAGGGCACTCCCGGGCTGGGGGCGAGTGGGAGGGCACGCCGGTAGGGGCAGGACTTCGCCGGGTCCGGTCGGTTGCCCGCCGCTGAGGGAGCGGCGGGGTATTTCCGGCCTGGGGAAGACGCCGGGCTGCCGACGGCGGTGCGAGCGGAGGGGCACGCCTGGTCAGCCGGCTAGGGGCGCTGGGCCGCCGCCGGGAGCGCGGGGCGGAGGACTCCGGACCGGGGGCGGACGCGGGCCGCCGTCGGGGAGCGGGCGGAGGCGCCTGGTCAGCCAGTAGGGGCCAGAACCCGCAGGGCTCGGTCGGTTGTCCGCCGGTGGGAGGAGGCGGAGGGACTTCCGGGCCTGGGCGGACGCGGGCTGCCGTCAGGGGGAGTGGGTGGGCGCGCTTGGTCAGCCGGTAGGGGCCAGAACCTGCCGGGTCCGGTCGGTTGTCCGCCGGTGGGAGGAGGCGGAGGGACTCCCGGGCCCGAGCGGACGCGGGCCGCCGTCAGGGGGAGTGGGTGGGCGCGCTTGGTCAGCCGGTAGGGGCCAGAACCTGCCGGGTCCGGTCGGTTGTCCGCCGGTGGGAGGAGGCGGAGGGAC